>NZ_CP041191.1:1545000-2745000 GCF_006517275.1 Labrenzia sp. PHM005
TACCGCCTTACTGATCCTAACCAAACTCCGAATACCGAGAAGTACTATCCGGCAGACACACAGTGGGTGCTAACGTCCATTGTGGAGAGGGAAACAACCCTGACCGCCAGTTAAGGTCCCTAAGTTATGGCTAAGTGGGAAAGGATGTAGGACTCCCAAAACAACCAGGATGTTGGCTTAGAAGCAGCCATCATTTAAAGAAAGCGTAACAGCTCACTGGTCTAAATAAGGGGTCCCGCGCCGAAAATGTACCGGGGCTCAAGCCATACACCGAAACTGCGGGTGCACACTTTGTGTGCGCGGTAGCGGAGCGTTCTGTAAGTCTGCGAAGGGAGACCCGCGAGGGCTCTTGGAGATATCAGAAGTGCGAATGCTGACATGAGTAACGATAAAGGGAGTGAGAGACTCCCTCGCCGAAAGTCCAAGGGTTCCTGCTCAACGCTAATCGGAGCAGGGTTAGTCGGCCCCTAAGGCGAGGCCGAAAGGCGTAGTCGATGGGAAACAGGTTAATATTCCTGTACTTGGTGGTAGTGACGGATGCCGTGTGTTGTATCTCCTTATTGGATTGGGGGTGCAGCGAAGGTGTTCCAGGAAATAGCTCCACCGTATAAACCGTACCCGAAACCGACACAGGTGGACTGGTAGAGAATACCAAGGCGCTTGAGAGAACTATGCTGAAGGAACTCGGCAAAATGCTCCCGTAAGTTCGCGAGAAGGGAGACCTCTGATCGGGCAACCGGTTAGGGGTGGCACAGACCAGGGGGTGGCGACTGTTTATCAAAAACACAGGGCTCTGCGAAGTCGCAAGACGACGTATAGGGTCTGACGCCTGCCCGGTGCTGGAAGGTTAAGAGGAGGTGTGCAAGCACCGAATTGAAGCCCCAGTAAACGGCGGCCGTAACTATAACGGTCCTAAGGTAGCGAAATTCCTTGTCGGGTAAGTTCCGACCTGCACGAATGGCGTAACGACTTCCCCGCTGTCTCCAGCATAGACTCAGTGAAATTGAATTCCCCGTGAAGATGCGGGGTTCCTGCGGTCAGACGGAAAGACCCCGTGCACCTTTACTACAGCTTCACACTGGTATTCGTAATGACATGTGTAGGATAGGTGGTAGACGTTGAAGCCTTTGCGCCAGCAGAGGTGGAGTCACCCTTGAAATACCACCCTTGTCCTTATGGATATCTAACCGCGGTACAACAATATCCGGGACCGTGTGTGGCGGGTAGTTTGACTGGGGCGGTCGCCTCCCAAATGGTAACGGAGGCGCGCGAAGGTGGGCTCAGAGCGGTCGGAAATCGCTCGTTGAGTGCAATGGCATAAGCCTGCCTGACTGCGAGACTGACAAGTCGAGCAGAGACGAAAGTCGGCCATAGTGATCCGGTGGTCCCTCGTGGAAGGGCCATCGCTCAACGGATAAAAGGTACGCCGGGGATAACAGGCTGATGATGCCCAAGAGTCCATATCGACGGCATTGTTTGGCACCTCGATGTCGACTCATCACATCCTGGGGCTGGAGCAGGTCCCAAGGGTTTGGCTGTTCGCCAATTAAAGTGGTACGTGAGTTGGGTTCAGAACGTCGCGAGACAGTTCGGTCCCTATCTGCCGTGGGTGTAGGAGAATTGAGAGGATCTGTCCCTAGTACGAGAGGACCGGGATGGACGTACCTCTGGTGGACCTGTTGTGGCGCCAGCCGCATTGCAGGGTAGCTATGTACGGAAGGGATAACCGCTGAAAGCATCTAAGCGGGAAACCCACCTCAAAACCAGTTCTCCCTGAAGAGCCGTGGAAGACCACCACGTCGATAGGAAGCGTGTGGAAGTGCGGCAACGCATGAAGCTTAGCTTTACTAATAGCTCGTTCGGCTTGATCCTCTCATTAGTCAATGTTCATCTTTTAAAAGGCGCTTTACGCGCCTTGTAAAAGGTAAGTTTTAGTGTGCTACCGGCCTTTGGCCTACTTGAGCACGCTGTTCTCGTCCCTTGCGGGCGAAAGATAAGACCAGTTTTACAACCAAATTGCCCTTCGCCGGCCTGGTGGCTCTAGCGGGGAGCCCCCACCCGATCCCATCCCGAACTCGGCCGTGAAACTCCCCAGCGCTAATGGTACTGCATCTTAAGGTGTGGGAGAGTAGGTCGCTGCCAGGCCTGCAAAGGACAATTTGGAAATTACTCTTCAACAAACTGGCGCTCACGCGCGCATCGCCCTCAGGGCTGCGCTCCGCGAGGGCGGCCTGACCGGCCGGCGGCCACTCGGCCTTGCCTCCGCTGCGCTCCGGATCTCTTGTTCCAAATCAGCGCAACACACCGGTCTCCTGAATTATTGTGCCGATTCCTTGAGGGAAACAGCACGCGCTCAAGCACCCCGAAGGGCGATAGCGCAAACAAATAACGCGGGATGGAGCAGTCCGGTAGCTCGTCAGGCTCATAACCTGAAGGTCGTAGGTTCAAATCCTACTCCCGCAACCAAATACAAAAATGGCCGCCCAAAAGGGCGGCCTTTTGTGTATTCGGGCGGGGGATATTGGTGAGGCCCTCAGCGGGCCCAATCAAGCAGGGCTGCGCCCGACGCAGAAGGGCAAAAAAGACAAATCAGACGCCCGCAACCAAATCCCCCCAAAATAAACAAAACCTCCCATAAAAGCGGGGCTATCTGCGTTTCCACACCGCTGCGATCCGAACTCTTGCTCCCTGCAAAACTTGGAAAAAAGAATCCTCAAAATCTAAATTAACACCAGTTCTAAAACAAAACTAAACAGCACGGAGCGAAAACGATTCATAAGACCGTACTCCGGTTCCTTAGACGGAGGAGAATAACGCGCCTTTGAGCGGAGCCACTTGGCAGGATAAATGCAATAATCAATCTCCAAAAAAATTGACTAGGTCCCATCAGGGGTCAGTTTTGATCATGGCCGAACGGACATTGGAAATAGCGTTGCCTAGATGTGCGCAAAAGTCCTTCGCGACGATAGAAATAGGCCGGTGTGTTGGAGTTAGAATAGATAAACCATTTAGAATCCGCGGTCGGAAGGGGCGAAATACAATCATTGGCGGCCCAAATCCCAACCGGCTTTTTTCTTGGGTCTCATAGGCGGTGATCATGTCGCAAATGAGCGCGCACAATCCAGCTTCGACAAATTTTAGGCCTGGTAGGGCCGTCTGAATTTCAAATCTTTGATTGAACTCAACCCCGGCATCGCGAAAGCGGGCAATCGTCTGACGGTGACTTCTATGTTCTGCATGCAACAGAGCTAATGGATAGCCGTCTAGGTCCGAAGGTGTAATGACTTCCTTTGAAGCGAGCGGATCGGTCGCAGACAGGGCGCACATGCATTCCAGATCGAAATCCGTCTGATCGTAGGAATTCCGGGACCGAGGTGTTTCGGCAATGCCGATATCAAAATGTTGGGCCGCGATGAGTTCTTCAATTTCCGAAGACGATCGGCTCGCCAAGGATATCTTGACACTGGCCTTGTCTTTAATAAACGAAGAAAGAACTGCAGGCAGGAAGTCATCCGCAATTTCCGGAATCCCGGCAATACGCAGTTGGCCGTGCTCACGGTTTGCAAGGCCTCTCAATGTGCGTTTGGAGATTTCCAAGCGTTTTAGGATTGCATCAGCTTCTTCGAGAAAAAACTCAGCTTCCGGTGTTGGAACAAGACGCCCTTGTTCTCTGACAAAGAGCTTGAGTTCCAATTCGGTTTCTAATCCGGAAATTGTGGAACTGATCGCGGGTTGTGTTCGCCCAAGCGTACGGGCCGCCTCTGAAATTGAGCCGCAGCGCATGACTTCGCGAAAGGTTGCCAACTGCCTGATTGAGAGATTCATGAGAACTCTATTGAACAATCCGGAAATTCGTCAGTACTGTGATCCTGAAAAGTGCTATCGTCAACTATTTGCGTGTATTGAGATATTTCCCAATAATTACCTTAACGTAAGACTTGTGGGGCTTTCAGGCATGTGCGTTGGGAGATAGATAGGCTTTCTAGATTTGGGTTAATCGCGCGCCTCTGGCCGCCAAAGTCTGTTGATTTGGAAGGCATTCACGTCCTGCAGCAACTCAATAAAACTCTTGGCCGCATGGTGGAGCGATTCTTGGCCCTTCTCCGCAGTCGCAGCAGCGGCGTTTCCAAGCGCGCCTTTCGGGTTAAGATCTTGGGCCTTCCAGCCGAATTGCGCTTTTCCGTGCCCTCTTAGATGTTTAAACTCGGCTAGAAACGTTTGTTGTTCTGAAGAAAAGTCTCTCGCCTCATCCATGCGGACAAGGTCAGGACGGAGCGCCAGCATGAGCGATGTTTCAATATCGCCGCCATGAATTCCATAAGTAAATTCTTCGGCTGGGAACAGGTCATCTGGCTGTCCAAAGCGCAACCAGTTGGTGGAGACAACAAACATCTCGTGTTTGATGCGCAGCTCCCTGGCCACGATGTCAAGTACAGGAACATTGCCGCCATGGGAGTTGATCAGCACCATTTTGCGGAGGCCCGCTCGCGCGACACACTCCCCAATTTCAATCCAGCAGCGGGTGACCGTTTCCCAGGAGAGCGTGAGTGTTCCCGGCGATGAGATATGTTCATCGGACTTGCCGATTTGCTGAATAGGCAAAAAAGTCACCGGTAGATCGTCTGGGAGCAGTTCTGTAACCTTTTGGATTTGTCCTTCGGCGAGAGTTGTATCGGTCGAGAGTGGCAGGTGTGGGCCATGCTGCTCGATCGCGGCAACGGGTAAGACAGCAATCCAATTTTCCTTACCCGGACAATCAAAGTCAGTCGTGGTCATGTCCTGCCAATACCGCTTGGGCAACATCTTGAAATTCCCGATCATCTCTGTCTGTCTTCCGATAGCCGTGCCATCTGCTGACAGATAAGTCCAGTCAAGCCAGCTTTTCACGCATTTATGATCCCGTTTCTTAATGGGAATTAACAATCTGGCGAGGATTTTCGGAGAAAACAAAGGGTATGATCGGCGCGTTGTTGTCCAATACGCCGGCGAACCTTTTGAGAGGCAGCGGGGTAGCCGGTGAGGTTGCACCCAGGTCCGGGGAAGTTGACCCAGGCCGGGATCCTTCGGCTGCGCGCGACAGCCAGGCTAGCCCGCGTGCTGCTGCTATAAGTGTTCAGAACGCTCCGACCCTGACCTCTCAGGCAATCCTTGCTCTTCAAGATGTCGAGTCCGCAGACGCTTCTGCAAAGCGGCCATCTCAGTCCGGCCCGTTGCAAGCGGAGCCGGACGATGCAGAGATCTCGAGCGCAGATCGGGCTCAAGACGGTGATAACCCAGCTTCAAAACCAATTGCTGAGGCAGATCGTGGTCAAGCACCGGACAACTCAGCAAATGCTGAGAATTCTGATGAAAAAGAAGACCCGGATGGTGACGGCCTGAATGAAGCGGAAGAAAAACAGGTCCAAGAGTTAAAGCAGCGCGACCGGGAAGTCCGCGCTCATGAGCAGGCTCATGCCCGTGTGGGCGGCGCGTATGCAAGTGCACCTAGTTACACCTTCCAGCAAGGACCAGATGGCAAGCGTTATGCCGTGGGCGGCGAAGTTCAGATTGATACAGCTAAAGAACGCACGCCAGAGGCGACCATCCGGAAAATGCGTGTGGTCATCAGTGCGGCTCTTGCTCCGGCCGAACCGTCCGGTCAGGATTTGAGCGTTGCTCAACAAGCCCGCTCCCAACTTTCTGAAGCGCAGGCGGAACTGCGTCAGCAGAAGCTGGAAGAGCTGAAAGGCGATGAGGGGGAGGCAGACGTCGCTGAAAACGTAGATGGCGCGATAGAAAATCCGGCCAGTTCGGCACCCTCCTCAACCGAACGGGAAGATGACAAAAAGGATGGGGCCCCAGACCGAACAGCACAGAGCGAAGAAGGCGCCGCCAGTAATTCGAGACGTCAACGCGCGGATAATGCAGAGTTTGATGCTTATAAGTCCGCTATCGAACGGGCAATGGCCCAACAGTCATCTATCAATTCATTGTTTGCTTGATAAGTCTGACTTTCCAAAAACAAACATCAAAGGGCTGCACCAATCGCCAGCCTTGCGGCCAGTTCCAATCCATCTTCCGTCAGAGACACCAGCCGCCGGCCGAACCCCGGCGGTTTGACATGGGTTGCAAGGCCCCGCTCGACCAGTTTTGAAATGATTGTTGCGGCTTGGTTGCTATGAAGGCCGCAGTCCTGCGCGATGCCATCGATCGTGCGGACCGTGAAATTGGCCGCTGCTTGCAACACAGCTTTTTCGAGATCGGTCAAAGAGCGCCCAATTTGCCCAAGTTTCGGCGGGAGCGGCTGTTCAGCCGTCGTTTCCATGTGATCTTTCGAATGCAGGGAATAGGCGAGATTGTCTTTGAGTTCCTGGATTTGGATCTGAGCCCGCTCTTCTCCGTCGGTCATTTTGTTTGTCAGTTCATGGATCACTTTGTCAGACAGAGTTGAGAGAAAGGCCTTGGCGGTAAATCCGGCCAAGATGTAGAAACCGGCGAAGATCAAATACGCTTCACTGTCCTGGCTGCTTTTAACATCATCCAGTAGTTTGGATTGCAGCAGCGACAAAAACAGCGGAACTGTTAGCGCAGCGATCATGCCCACCAAACAAAACCCAAAGGCCCCAAGGCGAACCTGGGACGCGGCCGGTTGAGCCGTGGTCAAGAAGGCCGCTAACCCGCCAAACCCGCCGGCGATGATCATCGTCAGGCTCAAAGGGAGGATGGCTTTTAGAAACTCCAGAAATTCAGTCATCACGTTCCGGGCCAGTCCGCGGGTTTGCGCAATGGGCTGGTCATTGCTGTCCCTCGAAGACGTTAGCCAGGTGTCTTTGTGACAGTTGAGGTGTCAGTAGATGATTAGCCGCCTTTCATTTTTTGTATATTTATCAAAATGATATAGCCGAACTTCAAGTGAAGTCCGGACTGTCATTTGACGGTTAAATAACTTGGCTAGTGTGCCCGCGAAGAAGATGGACGAATCGGACCATCGTGCGTTTGGGGACCTTTGGATGCCTTTCAATTACAAAAAGAGCATTACGTTTCGCTTGCTGCAGGCGGCCAAAGCGCAACGCGCCCGTTCGGGCGCTCATTTGATGCGCATCGGGCTGCATCCTGGTCAGGAACTGGTCTTGAAAGTTCTGGCGGATGCAGATGGGCGAACGATGAGCCAACTGGCTTTGGCGTTGGGAGTTCAACCGCCAACCGTCACTAAAATGGTCACACGGTTGTCCAGCCAGGGATACTTGCGCCGCCAGGTATCTGATACGGATGGGCGACTCGCTCGAGTCTATCTCACAGAGACTGGCCGGGAATTGGTTTTATCAGTAGACAAGGCTTGGAAACGGTTAGAGCGGGAAGCTATGGCCGGTATTGAAGACAAGGACCGGAAAAAACTGCGCAAGCTGCTGCGCCAAGTGGAAAAGAATCTGTCGATTTCCGTTGATGATGACCCGGAACATGAGGCGGACCTTGAACCGGATGGAGACGAGGTTTTAAGCAAATCAGGTACAGACAAGGAATTGTCGACAGTTTGATTGAGGACTGTCCGTTGGACAGCCGGATGTTACCCAACCTATCCGAATACTGTTTTCGCTAGGAAACCGAGCACAGCGGTTGCTCCCAGCACCGCAAACATGCTCCGTTTCGCCCAAAACACCAAAATCGCGGCGACAACTGCAATGGTCAGTAAGACGCCATCGAGGCTTGTAAAGACGGGCCAGAGCACAGTGATCGGACCGGCCGTTATGGTCTCGGTTTTTGCAAAAAGTACATTTAGTGCAAACCAGACCGCCAGATTGAGGATGGTGCCGGCGACCGCGGCGGTGATCGCCGACAAGGCGTTGCTGAGCCTTTGATTGCCATAGAGCCGTTCCATCCACGGTGCGCCAGCAAGCACAAACAAAAAGCTCGGTGCGAAGGTGACCCAGGTGGTCATGGCTGCTGCCAGAAAAGCCATCGCGGCAGGAGTAAACGGCTCGGGGTTCTGCCACCCGCCCAGAAACCCGACAAATTGGGTAACAAGGATTAAGGGCCCAGGTGTTGTTTCCGCCAAGCCCAGTCCATCGAGCATTTGCCCAGCCGACAGCCAGCCCTTGGTCTCGACAGCGACCTGAGCCATGTAGCTCAAGAGGGCATAGGCACCGCCGAAGCTTACAACAGCGAGGGTTGAGAAAAATCCGGCTACATCAATCAACACGGATTGTGGAGTGAGAAACAGCGCTGCCAACAGTGGCGGAGCAGCCCAGACGAGGCCGCCAATTGCCAGCGTCTTTGCCGTTTTCTTGAACGAAGCCTTTGTCGAATTCGTGGTGTTTTCATCCTTTTCCGATCCGGTTCCTCGGCCCAAAACGAGACCGATAACAGCTGCGCCGATGATCACCAGCGGGAACGGAATGGCAAAGAAGAACAAGGCACAAAAGGAGAGGGCACATAGGATCCGGCCAAGCCGGGTTTTGAGTGCTTTGGCGACGATGCGGAGGAGGGCTTGAACAACGATGGCAAGAACACCGGCTTTTATCCCGTAAAACACTGCTGAAATGACAGAAGTTTCGCCGTAAGCCGCATAAATGTAGCTCACAAGAGCCATGGCGAAAGCGCCGGGCAGAATGAACAAGAGGCCGGCAATCAATCCGCCTAATGTGCGGCCCGTCAACCAGCCGCAGTAGGTCGCCAATTGCTGGGCTTCAGGGCCTGGCAAAAGCATGCAGTAATTGAGCGCGTGGAGAAACCGGTCTTCTGAGAGCCACTTTTTGTTTTCGACGAACTCGTGGTGCATCACCGATATTTGCGCAGCCGGACCGCCGAAAGACAGTAGGCCGACTTTTGTTGCGACCCGGGTCAAGTCCGTCAGCGATGGCGCAGGTTGGCCGGAAGTGCTCTTGAGTTCAGTACCTTCTTGGCTGGCTGACATCCTGGGTCCGCTTGTTGTGTCCTGTGGTGGTCTCCTAAATCGGCTATGTGACCGCTGCAAGACAGGATTTCTTTCTCAAAACATTACAAAAAACTCATTTGCAATCACACTTAACGCACCCACCTCGTAATAAAGCGGTCTGCACCGCTTGAGAGGAGCGTCCTGAATGTCTGATCGAACACTCGATAATGATCGTGGTGCCAAGCGTGCTGAGGAACTGCGGCGGCGTTTTCAAAACGTGTCGGATGCTTCATTTGGCCGGCGCGGATTTTCTTTTCCTTCTGGTCGCGGAATGAAGGGACGTTGGAACACTGCAGGTGGCCAAGGCTCGGGCAGTGTTTACAAATTCTGGCTCGCCTGTGCCCTCTTGATAATGGCGGCAGCCTTGTTTCTTTAAATCAGGAACGGATAGCCGCCTTCGAGTTTCAACAAAGCTATTTTTGTATCGGTGCCTCCGGCTCCGGAGTAACCACCAAGCCCATTTGCAGACAATATGCGGTGACATGGGATAATGACCGGAATTGGATTTGCGCCGCACGCCTGGCCGATAGGCTGGCCATAAGTGTCAAGCTCCTTGGCGAGATCACCATACGTCCGGGTCTCGCCGTAGGGAATTGCCAGCATAGCCTTGAAAACAGCCTGATGAAGCTCACCGCCTTTCGGTTTCAACGGCAAGTCAAATTCTTTCAAGTTTCCATCCATATAAGCGGCCAGTTGCGAACAAGCTTCACGCAGCAAAGGTGTTTCTCCTTGGCTTGGTGTGCCATTCCAGTGTAGGTCGGTAATGGCCTCATTTTCTTCCGTGATAGTGAGGCACCCCAGCCATGTTTCAAGTCCAGCAACTGGCATCAAAACTCCTTGTGATTCCGGCTCTGCCAAATGGATGTGTCCAAAGGCCAGCAGCTAATTCTGCGTCATTGGTCCAGCCAAACACCATCCGCAGCTTTCTTGAAAGGTCAACCATCAATGTCGGCTGAAACAGGTGGTCAGCAAGCAAATGGGAAAGGCGGGCCTGCGTCTGCCGCGCCCATTGCCGGGATAGGATTGATTATTCTGGCCTGCCTTTGTTTTTCTGTGCTGGATGCCACCGCCAAATACCTGTCCACCAGCCTGCCTACATTGCAGATCGTCTGGGTGCGTTTTGTCAGCCATGTCGTGTTGTCGCTGGTTCTTTTCCAAGTCTGGAAATCTCCTCAACTGCTGAAGACGGACCGGTGGGGCCTGCAAATCATTCGGGCCTTTTGTCTGCTGGGCACGACAATTTTCAATTTCCTCGCTGTTCGCTATCTGCAATTGGCGGAAACCATGTCGATTATGTTCGCGGCACCATTTGTCATTACGGCCCTTGCTGGGCCTGTACTTGGCGAGTGGGCCGGAATCCGGCGCTGGGTAGCGATCATTGTTGGCTTTCTGGGTGTTCTGGTGGTGACGCGGCCCGGTCTTGGCGGATTGCATTGGGCCGTTATCTATTCGCTGGCCGCCATGTCGTTTTTTGCCACCTACGCCCTGTTAACTCGAAAGCTGGCTGCAACAGACAGTTCAGCTGGAATGCTGATTATTTCAGGGCTTGTGGCCTCGGTCGCCATGGCTCCGGTCGGTCTGTCGGTGTGGCAGGCGCCTGACGGGGCCTGGGAATGGGGGCTGCTGATTGCCACAGGCGCATTCGGCGGAGGCGGGCATTTTCTGTTTATCCTCGCGCACCGTCTTGCCCCGGCACCAGTTCTTGCGCCGATGACCTATGTCCAGATCGTCTGGATGGTGGCGCTTGGCTATCTCATATTCGGCGACATTCCGACGCTAACAACAATCTTGGGGGCTTCGATTGTTGTCGGTTCAGGCCTCTACATTCTCTATAGGGAGCAGGTGAAAGCTGGTTAGCAGAATTTCCTAACGGTTGACCGGTTGACCATGCAAGGATCTTGACGGCTTAATAACCTCCAGTTTGGAATGCTGGTCACTTCGATGGCCGGATTGCCTTGGAGGGCTGGGATGGAAATGAACCGCCGAACGCTGCTGAAAGGTGCAGTTGCGGTAACTGGAACACTGGCGTTGCCAGCAATTGCGCGCGCCAATGCAGCTGCGAACGCCTATTTTACCGGATACCAGGATGACAATGGTTTCCGGTACCGCCGGACTAATTTCAAAAAGATCGATAAGATCTGGCACCGGCAGATGGTCCAGTATTACAGCCCCGAACCTCCGGGAACAGTCGTGGTCGATACCACCAACCACTTCCTTTACTGGGTTTGGGAAAACAATACGGCGCTGCGATACGGCGTCGGTGTCGGCAAGGAAGGGTTCAAGTGGTACGGGCGGGCACGGATCGACCGTAAAGCTTTGTGGCCGCGCTGGGTGCCGCCGCCTGAAATGCTGAAACGCCAGCCGGATCTGCCACGCCGCGTGGAAGGTGGGGCGGCAAACAATCCGCTCGGACCGCGTGCTCTGTATCTTTATCGTGATGGAGTTGATCTCGGGTATAGGCTGCACAGCACGCTGGAGCCCTGGAGCATAGGTCATGATGTTTCAAGCGGATGCATCCGGATGTTTCCTGAGGACGTGATCGACCTGTATCAGCGCTGTCCAAAGGGAACTGGTGTACTTGTCCTGGAGCACCTCGGAGCAAATGCCGGTTGAGGCCGGAAGCAGGATACTTAGGAATTGGGGGCTTTTTTGACTACAAGACTTCGCCGCGTGAACAGCGGCATACTGCTGGCTGCCGTTTGCAGTTTCGGGCTTGCGGGCTGTAACACCGCGTCTAACCTGGCAACGCCGAATGTGACCAACGCACCCGCGGCAGGTTTTGCGTCTATTGAACCGGGGTCCGAAGAAGAATTTATCATCAATGTTGGCCGCCGGATCTATTTCGACAAAGGATCAGCGACAATCTCCAGTGAAGCCAAGATGACGATCGACAATCAAGCGGTCTGGCTGAAGCAGAACAAGAAGTGGCTGGTAAAGGTTCAGGGGCATGCGGATGATCCAGGCAGTGAAGCAGCACAGAAAACCCTGTCTGCAAAACGGGCAGCTGCGGTTCAGTCCGCTCTGGTTCAACGCGGCGTTGATCCAAAACGCATGTGGACGAAGGGATATGGTGTAGAGCGCCCTGTCACCGATTGTGACGAAGTGACATGTCAGTCCCAGAATCGCAGGGTAGTGGTAAATCTGAGGGATGAATTCGACGCTTCAGCACCGCAAAGAAACTGATAAACAGAAATCGTCTTTTATAGTCCAAGTTTCAGGCTGCTTCTGATAAGGCTGCCTGATAATTTGGCGTTTGAGTATACGGAATGTCTGACGGCACAGATAACAAGTCCTCTCCCGTTGCAGGAATGCAAAAGCCCGGAAAACGCCTCACATTGGGGCATATTGCCGATCAGCTGGGAATATCCACCGCGACCGTCTCATTGGCGCTGCGCGACAGTCCGCTTGTCGCGGAGGAAACGCGGGCAAAGGTTAAACGGACAGCTGAAGAAATTGGCTATATCTACAATCGGTCGGCTGCATCGCTCCGCACGTCCCGCAGTCAGATTGTCGGTGTCGCGGTTCACGACATTCTAAACCCCTTTTTTGCGGAGGTGTTTTCTGCCCTTGAAGATGTTCTCGAGGAACAAGGGCAGATGATTTTCATCTGTAACCACCGCGATGATGTGAAACGGCAAAAGGCGTTTGTGAACACCTTGCTCCAGCATCGGGCTGATGGGCTGATCTTGTGTCCGTCGGTCGGAACGTCGGCTGAAGATATCAACCGGCTGATTGACCAGGGAATACCGGTCACGCTGGTTGCCCGCGAGTTACCGGGAGTCTGGGCGCCATGTGTGCGTGGGGATGATCAGGCCGGAACCAACAGAATTACAAAACATTTGATTGAACAAGGGCACCGCAAAATAGCTATGGTGGGTGGACGCCGCGAAAGCTCGACCGGCCGTTACCGGCACATGGGCTGGCGCCAGGCTTTGGTCGATGCGGGTCTGGATCCGGAAAAGCAAGTCGACATGCCAGAGCTGATGACCCAGGCAGATGGGCGCGCGGCAGTTCCCGCTATGCTGGAGGCGGAAGAACGGCCCTCTGCCGTTGTATGTTTTAATGACCTTGTCGCTTTCGGGATGATGACCACCATGCGCCGGGCCGGCGTGGAGCCAGGGCCGGATATCGCCATCACCGGATATGATGACATAGATGGCGCAGATGCGCGCACGCCGGCACTGACAACCGTACATGCACATCCTGACAAGATCGGGCGGTTGGCCGCGCTGACCCTGTTGCGCCAGATCGCCGGCGACCGGGTTCCGAATACACCCATTGTCATTGAGCCGGAGCTGCGAGTGCGTGAAAGCTCCCCCCCGCCGGGTGTCCGGTTTGCACCTCGACTTGCGGATTGAGAAGATTGAAACCAAAAGCGGCTGCCAAACCTGGCAGCCGCTTTTGGTTTGTTTGGATCAACTCGATAGGATCAGTCGGCGAAGATAACGTCCAGACCTGAACTGTATTCGACGCACTTGTTCCGGCCGGTTGATTTGGCGTTGTAGAGCGCCATGTCGGCCCTTTGCATCAGGGTTGAAAACTCAACGTCTTCACGGACCACTACAGCAAGTCCCATACTGCAGGTGATGGTTTGTTCGATATCGTCGAATTGGCATTCGTTGACAATTTTTTCGCGTAAGCGTTCCGACACCAGCATCGCCTCTTCCATCGATGTGTTGTGCAAGATCATGCAGAACTCTTCGCCGCCGACCCGGCCGAAAACATCGACAGTTCGGAGCGCGCTTCCGATGATGCTGGTGAATTTCTCTAGCACCTCATCCCCTACCGAATGGCCATTGCGATCATTGATCAGTTTGAAGTTATCGATGTCAATCATAACCGCAGTAAATGGCCGCTTTGACCTGCGGAAACGTTGAATTTCCTTGTTGGCTGCTTCCAGGAAAGCCCGGCGGTTGAGAATGCCGGTCAAGTCGTCAACGCTGGCAATACGTTCCAGATTGACTTTGGCCTGCATCAGAGCATTGTGATCGCGGTCACGGGCGATTTCATGGCCGACCCAATCCGCAAATTGCCGGGTGATCTGGATGTCTGCCGCGGTGAAAGGACGTTTCCTTCTTTCCGGGGCATTAAAATTGATTGTTCCATAAACCTCACCGTCTACCAGCAACGGCGCGCCTATGTATGTTTCTAACTTAAAGGCCTGGTAACAAGGGTGTTTTGAAAATTCAGATTGTGATGCATGCGTAGTGGCCAGCGGACGATCTGCTTGTAGGGTCAAAGTGCAATAGGTATCTGCAAGTGGGAAGGTCATGCCGGGTTCCAGTTCGCTGCCCAAGCAATGAGCGTGTGTAACTGAGTAGTGATCATCGATCACATGACTGATGATGCCGCACGGCAAGTCCAAATGCTCGCATCCAAGGCGGAGGATCTCGGCAATCTTGTCTTCATAGCAGAGCTCGTTTGTTGAGGTGATGGCATAGAGCTCGGCGAGCGTGCGTTCTGTCTTTTTCTTGTCGGTAATGTCGACAATCATGACCACGAGGCCGCAAACGTTTCCGGCTTCGTCATATCGCGGATTGGATTCGAATTGGCATTCGCGGGTTATGCCGTCAGGGAAATGGAAACAGATTTCTTCCGAAGCCCTCTGGCCGCCATACGATTTCTGGAAACAATGTCGGACTTGCTCGCGTTCCTTCCAGGAAAGGCGCTCTCGCAGCCGCGTTCCGACCAACTCTTCCAGAGTACCATCAAACCATTCACAGCCTTTTTTGTTTATGAAGACACATCTGCCATCAAGGTCAACTTCGGTGATTGAGCAAGATATGATGTCTGCAATGAGTGAAAGATCCCGGTACGCCGATTCCGCCTGCGCTTTGGCCGTCTTCATTTCAGTGATATCTGCGCGTATACCCGCAGTGCCACCGTTGCGTGTTTTGGTTTCTGAAATCCGTAGCCAGCGCCCGTCACTAAGGGATTGCTCTATTACGCTCCCGTCGGCCGATTTGTGGTGGTCCAGACGGTTGGCCAACCATTCTTCCTTGCTGAGAGAACCGGTATCATATTGGTCTCGCTCCAAACCATAGCGCAAGATCGCCTCAAAATCGTTGCCCGGATACATAGCCGGGGCGGAAGGGGCATATATTTCCCGGTAATTATCGTTGCAAATGACTAACTTGTCTTCAGTGTCATAGATGGCAAAGCCTTCTGAGATTGCCTCCAGAGCGTCTTCGAGTGTTTGAGCAATATCCTTGGCACGGGTTTCGAGCGCAATCCGTTCCGATTGATCACGGGCAAAGAACAAAATACCGGTCAATTGATGGTCCGCGTCAAACAGCGGTGCGCTGACCACTTCGACGGGGATCAAATCACCCTCTCCGGTTATCATATCGAAAGAATATGCCTTGCGATGCCGTTGTTCGTTGGGAGAGTTGTAGAGTTCTCCCAGTTCTTCAAACTTTGACTTATCGGCAAAAAAGTTTTCAGTCGTTGTACCGATCAGATCGTCCCGGCTGACTTTTAATAAATCCTCTAGTGCCTTGTTGACAAAGAGGATCTTACGGTTCCGATCGGTAACCACAACGCAATCGTTGAGTTCACCAAAGGATTGCTCAAGATTCAGGGCGATATTCTCTGCCATTTCAAATCCCACCATCGTGCTTCGCATAGAGCATGGGTGACATTGAAAGATCTAAAGGTTTAATAAAAGGGTACGCAGGGTAATTTTGGATATTCTAAGGTAAATGTAATCCTAATCATTTAGATGACATAAGTAGTTATAGGGATGTTTGTTTTTCTTTGTTGGTTCCGAGAAATGTCCTTACTCTGTCAAGTGCGGTGTTAATGTTTGCCGTTGAGTTCGCGTAGCTTAGCCGGATATATCCTTCTCCAAGGACACCAAAGTCCGGCCCGCCAATGACAGCAACTCCAGCGTCTTCAAGCAGTGCAGAGGCGAGTTTCTTGGCTTTCCATCCAGTATTTTTGATGTTTGGGTAGGCATAAAAGGCACCAAGTGGTGTTTTGCAGGAGATACCGTCAATTGCGTTCAATCCATCGACGACCACTTTTCTACGCCGGTCAAATTCCTCAACCATTTCCAAAACGGCATCTTGTGGGCCGCTCAGGGCGGCAAGAGCAGCGTATTGTGCTGGTGCGTTGACGCAGGACCAGGCATTCACCGCAAGCTTTCGCGCTTTGTCGATCAATTGGTCCGGCCAAAGTGAAAAACCAAGGCGCCAACCGGTCATGGCATAGGTCTTGGACCAGCCATCCAGCAAGATCAGCCGGTCACGGATTGATGGGAAAGTTAGCAGGGAAACATGTTCCATCCCGTCATAAGTCATTTGGGAATAGATTTCGTCCGACAGGATTGCAGCTTCCGGATAGGCTTCCAGGCCGTTGACCAGTTTTTCGATCTCGGAGCGCGGTGTAATTCCCCCGGTCGGATTTGCTGGTGAATTGAGGATCAAAAGGCGGGTTTTGTCCGTCATTAGCGATAAGGTTTCTTCGGCTGAAAAAGCGAAGTTGTTCTCCTCTCGGATTGGAACTGGGACCGGCCGGGCGCCAGTAAACTCGATCATGGACCGATAAATGGGGAAGCCGGGATCCGGATACAGGATATCAACTCCCGGTTCTCCAAACATCAAAATCGCCATGAACATGGTGACCTTGCCGCCAGGCACGATCACCACCTCATCTGGATTGGTTTCAACGCCATGGCGTTTCAGGAGATCGGCCGAAACCGCTTCGCGCAAAGGGGCAATGCCGGTTGCTGGCGTATAACCGTGATGACCATCGCGGAGCGCCTTTACCGCAGCTTCGACTATGTGATCCGGTGTTTTGAAATCCGGTTGGCCAATGCCAAGATTAATGATGTCGTGGCCTTGAGACGCCAATTGGGTTGCGCGGGCCAGAACCGCAAAAGCATTCTCTTCGCCAATCCGGTCAAAGCCTGAAATTGTTATCATGACGTGCCCCTCCGCTCTTTGATCCCCAAGCCAATCGGAGTGATACCACGTCCATCGGGTTGGAACAGGCCGGAGGAAGCAAATGCGGTTCGCCTCATTCGTTTTATAATGCGGTGTGGGCTGACGAAGGAAAAACGGTTCTCCGCTCTCCCATTTCGGACGGGATGTGATTATATGAGCGTAACGCCCGTGGTTCTTTTGAACCCGCTCAATTTCAAGATTTCCAGGAAGATACGCAATGTCTGCGACCCAGGAGACACCGGCTCAGATCCCGGTGACCGTTTTGACAGGATATTTGGGAGCCGGCAAAACGACTTTGCTCAACCGGATTCTGACCGAAAATCATGGCCAGCGCTATGCGGTGATCGTCAATGAATTCGGTGAAGTCGGCATCGACAACGACCTTTTGGTCGAGTCGGATGAAGAAATTTTCGAAATGAACAACGGGTGCATTTGCTGCACGGTCCGCGGCGATCTGATCCGCACTGTTCAAAACTTGATGAAACGCAAGGGCGCCTTTGACGCGATTATCGTTGAGACCACTGGCGTTGCCGATCCTGCGCCGGTCGCTCAAACGTTTTTCATGGATGATGACGTTCGCGCCGCTGCCAAGCTGGATGCTGTGGTTGCGGTGGTGGATGCCCGCCACGTTTTGCAGCGTCTGGAAGACACGCAGGAAGCTGAAGATCAGGTTGCTTTCGCCGACGTCATCCTGATCAATAAAACTGACCTTGTTTCAGCTGAAGAATTGACAGCGGTCGAAACGCGTATCCGCTCGATCAATCCATATGCGATCCTTCATTACAGCGAGCGCTGCGGCATTGAGATTGCCAAGGTGCTCGATCGGGGTGCTTTCGATCTGGATCGGATCTTGTCGCTTGATCCGCATTTTCTGGAACATGGGCACCACGCTCATGAGTGCAGCGATGATTGCGATCATGATCACCATCATCATGGAGATGGCCATGGACATGATCATCACCATCATGACCATGAGGATAAACACTCCGTCAAAAGCATCTCGTTGACTGCTGGAGACCTTGATCCCGAAATGTTCTTTCCCTGGATCAACCAGGTGACCCAGGTGCAGGGCCCGAACATTTTGCGCATGAAAGGTATTCTTGCGTTCAAAGGAGACCCGCAGCGGTATGTCATCCAAGGCGTGCACATGATTGTCGAAGGTGATCATCAGCGTGATTGGAAAGATGATGAGCCTAGAGAAAGCCGGCTTGTCTTTATTGGACGCGATCTCAATTGGGACGTCCTGAAAGCCAACTTCCAATCTTGTGCCGCTGAATAGGAGCTGACTTTGCCAACCGTTGCTCCGATAGACGTGGACGGCTTTGTCGTCCGCGCCGGCTTTTTGGGTGAAACACCATATTTTGTAAGTGGAGAGGGCGAAATTCTCTTCCTTGAGAACGGCGGGCAACGGCTAAGCCCTCATAAAAGCGGGGTGCTTGCAGTTGAGCAGTCCCTTGATGACAAGGTTTTGGTGACCTCGGGAGATGATGGCGCGATATATTTGTCGTCGCCGGATGGGTCGTCAGACCTTGTTGCCGAGCGCCCGCGCAAATGGATTGACCTCATCGCCTGCGGACCGAATGGTGCGGTTGCCTTTGCAAGTGGGCGGACAGCCTGGGTGCGTCTTGCAGACGGGCGGGAAAAGGAATTCGCTCATGATCGGGCCGTTGGCGGGCTTGCGTTTGCCCCCAAGGGCATGCGCCTTGCCGTGTCCCGCTATGATGGGGCGACCCTCTGGTGGGCCGGAACCGATGGCGATCCGGTTAACTTGACCTGGAAAGGCGCACATCTCGGCATCAGTTTTTCTCCGGACGGCAAATACCTGGTCACGGCGATGCAGGAAAATGCCCTTCACGGCTGGCGCTTGTCCGACACGCAGGACATGCGCATGACTGGATATCCGGCGAAAGTGAAATCCTTCAGCTGGTCAGTCAAAGGCCGGTATCTTGCAACATCCGGTGCCAATGCTGCGATCCTGTGGCCATTCTTTGGAAAGACCGGGCCTATGGGTCAAGCGCCGTTGCAGTTGGGCACCAGAGGGGACGCCATGGTGACTGCCGTTGCCTGTCATCCGAAAGAAGACGTGGTCGCACTCGGGTATCAGGACGGCATGATCATGATGAGCCGTTTTGAAGACAATGCCGAAGTTTTATTGCGCCGGCCTGGTGGGCATCCGGTGTCAAGTTTGGGTTGGGATGCTGCGGGCTTGCGCTTGGCTTTCGGGACGGAAATGAGCGAAGCCGGTCTGATTTCTTTGCAGGACTAAGTTCGCTTCGTTGAGGTAAGAGAGATAAAGGCTGACGGGCGGCAACGCCATAATGGGGAGTGATAGCGATGCTGCGGATCTTCATGGTGGTGACGATGCTGGCCAGCGGGACGCTTACGTCCCAATTGCCTGAATTCGCGCAGCAGTACCGGCAGCGCCTTGGTGGCGCCATTGATGCACTCGAGCAGGTGCTTGCCGATTTTAAAGACGACGCTGAGACGTTTGGTCTGACAGTGCCAGAAGCGATTGCCCGCCAGAAAACGTCTAGCGACCCCTTCATTCAGGCGAGAGGTGTCAGTATGGAAACAGCTGATCTACGCTTGACCAATCTAAGATCTCAAAAGGCCGACTTTGAAGCAGCAGGGTCTTTTGAGAGGATACTGATTCTGCTCAAAAGCCCAGACCGTGATCTGACACAAGCAACTGCTGAAGACTATGTGCCAGCAATACCGGTCACTCCCGCTGGATTGGTCAGCGCAGGAATTGGCGCTGCCGGTGGATTTCTAATCATATGGTTTTTGTCGAGTATTTTGCGTATGACGCGCCGTAGGGCCGTGAGCTGAGTTGTGGTTGATTATTAAACAGCCGGTGTTGGTGGCACCTTAAATAAGTTGGAGACTTTGTTGGATGGATGCCTTAACGCGGATGCGTTGTTTTATTCAGGTGGTTGATTCAAAGGGATTTTCGGCTGCAGCCCGGGACATGGGGCGCTCAAAGGCGTTGGTATCCAAATATGTCAGCGAGCTTGAGGATGAACTCGGCGTCCGCCTTTTGAACCGCACCACACGCCAGGTGTCGCTGACCGAGGTCGGTGAATCCTATTACAAGGAAGCTTCAGAGATCTTGCTGCGGATCGACGACCTGCAGGCGTCGGTGCAATCATCTCATCATGAAATTCGCGGCCGGTTGCGCGTATCGGCGCCAAGGTCCATGGGCGATAAGTTACTAAATTCGGCCATGATGGAGTTTCTGGCCAAACATCCGGATGTGGTTCTGGACTTGAGGCTCGAAGACCGCTTCGTCGATTTGGTCGAAGAAGGGTTTGATGTTGCGGTACGGGTAACGCAATTGGAAGATTCCAGTCTTATTGCCCGCAAAATTGCCCCGTTCCAGACCGTGGTTTGTGCCAGCCCTGAAGCTCTGGAGAAATTTGGGGTGCCGAATACCCCAGCAGATCTGGCAAATCGTCCGTGCATCATCGATACCAATTACCGCTACAAGCAAAACTGGGTGTTCGATGTTCATGGCGAACGTCAAGTTGTTACGGTGAACGGCCCTTTGGAGGTCAATAGTGCGGCAGCCGTCTGCGAGGCGGCCGTTTTGGGGCTCGGGTTCATTAGAACACCGCTGTTTTTTGTTTCGGACTATATTGAGGATGGCCGCCTACTGGTCGTTCTTCAGGATTACGAAGAACCGTTGAAAGGTATTTATGCGGTGTACCCGCATCGTCGCCATTTGACTGTGAAGGTCCGCGCCTTCGTGGATTTTCTGGTCGACTGGTATGCTGCAAGAAGAAAGCTGCAAGTTGAAGCGTAGTCTTTTTAAGGGTTTGATGAGCAATAACAAAAAATTCATGTTGAACCCTGTGAAAAGTATCAGTTGCCTCTGCAAGTTTTTCTTGATTGCAGAAGAGTTCACGCTCACATTCGAATTATGAGTGACGCTAAGGAAAACATCGCTGCCGGATTAGAGCAGGTCTTCTGGAGCCGGGGTTTTGCCGAACCTAGTGTTCCCGATTTGCGTGCCGGCGTCGGTGTCAGCATGCGCACCCTCTACCGGTATTTTCCATCGCGTGAGGCGATGATTTTGGGGGCGCTGGAATTCCGGCACCAGCGCTACATGCGCTATGTCCATGAGGGCGTTGATGAGCCTGGAATCAGAGCGGCTGAGCAGCTGTTTGACAAATTGGGCGGATGGATGCGGATGACCGAAGGAAAGGAATGTTTCTTCCGGCAAGCTCTTGCGGCCAATCCAGATAGCGGTGAGATCGCTGAGACTGTGAAACGGCACAAATCGGAACTTCTCACGTTTTTTGGTGAACTCAGCGGTAAGATGGAGTTTGCGTCGACTCTCTACCTGCTCCACGAGGGTGTGACTGCGTCCTATGCAGAATTGGGTGAGACTGCTGTTGAAGACGCAAAAACCTTGGTGCGCGAAATGTTTAGGCGCTCCAATGAGAGCCGGCTTTCTTAAGGAAATCTTGGAAAGAAAAAGGCGGGAGTTTCCCGCCTTTTGAGATTTAATAAACCGGCTGTCTGATCACGCCTTTCTGGCAGCTGCCAAACGTTCTTCTGCCATTTTATCTGCGATTTGCTCTGGTGTGGAATTCTCGCGCTCTGCCCGGACAAAAATCTGAGACAGGGTTTTGCCGATTGCAATGGTCTTCTCACAGACCACGGTATCATTGCCGCCTGGTTCAACCTGTGTGATGGAAATGACGCCACCTGCGTTGATGGCGTAGTCCGGCGCATAAAGGATGCCTCGCTTCTTGAGGGCAATGCCATCAGCCGGGGTTTGCAGCTGATTGTTTGCCGCGCCAGCAACAATTTTCGCTTGGATGTGCGGAATGGTGCGCGAATTGAGGCCTGCACCCAAGGCGCAAGGCGTAAAGACATCCGCTTCAATCATATGCGCTTCCGCTGGGTCCACTGCTGTCGCGCCAAACGCTTCTATAGCTTTGAGCACGGCAGGTGCGTGAATGTCGGACACAATCAGCTTCGCACCTGCTTCATGCAGCTGGCGGGCAACATCATATCCGACATGACCAAGCCCTTGAACCGAAATGGTCCGACCCGTCAGATCAGCACTGCCGAATACATGCGCGACAGATGCCTTGATGCCCTCAAAGACGCCTAGCGCTGTATACGGGGAGGGATCGCCCAGACCGGTCGCTTTGGTTCCGCGAACATGATCAGTGAAGCGGGCCACAGCCTCCATATCATCGGGCGAAACACCAACATCTTCGGCGGTGATGTAAGTACCGGAAAGGCGGTCGACATGGCGACCGAAAGCCTCCATCAGGTCTACCGATTTGTCCTTGCGTGGATCTGCAATGATAACCGCTTTGCCGCCGCCAAGCGGCAGACCGGCAAGAGAGTTCTTGTAGGTCATTCCGCGGGACAGCCGGAGCGCGTCATTCAGTGCATCATAGGGCGAATCATACGGCCATACCCGGCATCCACCCAATGCGGGTCCAAGTGTCGTATCGTGGACTGCGATGATGGCTTTCAGGCCCGTCTGATGGTCTTGAGCGAAAACGATATTTTCATGGCCATCCATCTCCGGATGGTCAAAGACCGCCGAATGATGGATTGAGGTGTGCATAGCGTTCATGATCGGCTCAACTCTATAACAGTTGTTGTTGGATATATTTTAGACAAAAAAGCCGGAATGTGATGTCTATCTTGCTCAATTGACCAGAAAAGCAGGTTTGAATATTCTCAAAAAACACGTTTGTGCGTGAAAATAATTTTTCAGAAGTTTTGCGTCTGCGAACGTCTCGGGCCATTTTATCGCCGCCTTCTCCGGTGACAAAAATAATTGCCGGATTAGATGGAAATCGGACGAATGGCAGTATGATGTGCGCCAGCAAAGCGGTAGCGCAAATGGGGATTGGATGACCTTTTTTAGAGTTTTGTGCGCAGTGTTCTGGTTTGCCGCCCTGGGCGTCGTAGCCGTACAGGCGCACCCGCATGTCTTTGTTGAGGCGCGGTCGTCGTTGGTCTTCAATGATCAGGGCGAGGCCGTCGCCGTCCGGCATATCTTCAGATTTGATGATGCATTTTCAGCCTTTGCCATCCAGGGGTTCGACAAGAACCAGGACGGGGTCTATTCGCGTGAGGAGCTTGCGGAACTGGCCGACGTCAATATCGAGAGTATGGCTGACTTCGGCTATTTCACTTTCGGGGACAATACGCGTGTCGAACTCGATTTTGGAACGCCGACGGAATACTGGCTTGAGGTCGCAACTGTTTCCTTAAAAGACTATTGGGTGATGAAACCGCAGGACTTTGAGGCAATCCAGGAAGACATTGAGATGAATGGCGGCACAGCGCCACAGGATGTTGATCTCCTGGAATTGCATTTCGTGTTGCCACTCAAAGATCCAAGTGATGCGACGGCGCCGATTACCCTCGATGTCTATGATCCGACCTATTATGTTGACTTCCGCTTTGGCCGTGAAGACAGCGCGCTGGCAACAGTAAACGCCCCAGCGGCCTGTCAGATCACCCGCAAGGAGCCGCCGCCGCTGGACGACGCAACCGCTTATGCACTCGCTCAAATTGGCCCAGATCAGCGTGATTTACCGCCGGAGCTGCAGTCAGCTGCCGCATCCCAGATCAATCAGATGATCGTCACTTGCGCATCTGCTGCTGCAGCTTCTGCAGAAGACGGTGTGCTTTCAGCAGCTGATACCTCAACTGGCACGCAGAGCACGTCAACGGAAACAGTCCCAGAGACCTCTGTTGCCGCCGTAGAGACGCTCGTTTCCCAAGGTGTTGGCAGCGCCGCGACCTCACGAAGCGAGGAAGTCCTCCAGAACACCCAGCAAACAATCGTTATTGAGCCGAGCCTTATGGATCGAGTCTTCGGGTCAATTGCCCAGACGCAGAAGGATTTTTATCAAAAACTTGTCGCCAGCTTGCGGTCTTTCCGCAACAATCCAAATGCGTTCTGGCTTCTGGTCGGACTGTCCTTCGCTTATGGCGTGTTCCATGCGGCCGGTCCTGGGCATGGCAAGGCGATCATTACGTCCTATGTGGTTGCCAACAACGAGACATTGAAAAAAGGTATCGTCCTTTCATTTGCCTCAGCGTTTGCGCAGGCGGTGACCGCGATTGTGCTGGTTGGCGGTCTTGCTGTTGTGTTCAATCTCACCAGCATTGCCATTCAAGACACAGCGCGCTGGTTTGAAATCGGCTCTTACATCTTGATTACCGCGCTGGGCGCTTGGCTTTTGTGGCAGAAGGCCGCAAAGCCGCTTCTTGCCACCATTGCCAGTCGCAGTGGTAATGGCGCATTGGCGTTCGCAGGCGCTCATGGAGCCGGTCACCATCATCATGGACACGCGCATGACCATGACCACGGTCATCACCATCACCATCACCATCACCATCACCATCATCATGATCACGATCATACTATCGGGCCGGACGGCGTGTGCTCAACATGCGGTCACGCGCATGCGCCAACACCGGATATGCTTCAAGGAGAAATCACGGCTGCCAAAGCGGCTTCGATTATCCTGGCGGTTGGATTGCGGCCGTGTACAGGCGCCTTGGTTGTTCTGGTTTTTGCTTTATCTCAAGGCATGATTGCTGCCGGAGTTGCGTCGACTTTGGCCATGGCCGTTGGGACCGGGATCACGGTTTCCTTGCTGGCCGGCCTTGCTGTTTCGGCCAAGGAATTGGCAATCCGCCTGTTTGGGGAGGGCAGCCCGACAGCTGTCAAAATACACCGCACGATCGAGATTACCGGAGCCGCGGTCGTCTTTCTGCTCGGCGCGACCCTATTGATTGCTGCGGTCGGCTGGGGCTAATCAAGAAACATTCAGAAGGACTGGCGGCTACAGAGCCAGTCTTTTTGTCCTGTAGGTTCTCACCGCATCGCCAAAGGCCTCAAACAGCTTCTTCGACGGACCGTCAGTCATCACCCAATATTCCGGATGCCATTGGGTTGCCAGCACATAACCTGGAGCATCTTTCACAGTCATCGCTTCTATCGTGCCGTCTTCGGCCTTGGCTTCGATGGCCAATCCCTTGCCAAGGTCTCCGACCGCCTGCCGGTGCAGCGAATTCACCTCAAAGGGCTCGGTCCCAAGAACTGTTTCCAGCGGACCGCCCGGATTGATTTCAACAGTGTGCGCGATCTGGAACCGTTCGTCCTGACTGTCTGACGTCGGCGGACGGTGATCCTGACGACCTTCAATGTCTTGGACCTCTGTCAGAAGCGTACCGCCACAGGCAACGTTGAGCTCCTGCATGCCACGGCAAATCGCAAAGACCGGGACACCCCGATCGACCGCACGTTTTATCAGCGGGAGCGTTGTTGCATCCCTATCCGGATCATACGGGCCATTCGCTTCGGTCGGTTCTTGGCCATAAAGCTGCGGATTGACGTTTGAGCGAGACCCGGTGACCAAGACACCATCCACATTGTCGAGCGCTGCGTCCAGATCCAAATCCGCACCAAGCGCCGGCAGGATCATCGGAATGGCATCGGCACCTTTCAATACAGCTTGAAGGTAGGTTGAGATCACGGCATGCCAGTTGAAGCCATCGATGGATTTGACATCGGCGGTGACAAGAACCAGCGGTTTGGACATGTGACGACCCTAAGCGGTTGAATAGAAAGATGGACCAGATTGTTCTGAGAAATAGTTACCGGTAGCCGGTCAATCAAGCAATCCAAGATCTTGCGCTACTTTATAAAGCTGGGCGGCGTTTTTGTTGCCAACTTTCTCCCGGAGGTTCAGCCGGTGGGACTCCACCGTCCGGACACTGATGCCCAATTCCCTGGCGACCTCTTTGTTTGGTTGCCCCTTTGCAATGGCGGTGAGCACCTGCCGTTCCCGGTCCGTGAGACCATATGGATCTTCAATGGGAGTTGAGCTTGGTGTGCCGACGAGAGTCGGACCGACGGCCGAGGAGAAATAATACCCCCCGGAGGCAACACTCGAAATCGCCGTTATCATCTCAGTCGCTGAGATGTCCTTTAAGATGTAACCGCGAGCACCAGCTTGAACCACGCCGCGCACATATTCTGAGTTGTCGTAGACCGACAGAATCAAAACAGCGATTTGTGGCGCGGACCTGCGGATTTCGGATGCAGCCTCCAATCCATTCATCACTGGCATGGAGATATCCATCAAAAGGACATCTGGCTGGAGCTCCAATGATAGATCCAAAGCTTCTTTGCCATTCGTCGCTTCGCCAACGATCTCAATTTCGGGCACTTTGAGCAGCCGTGCCCGGATGCCGTCACGGACAAGTTCATGATCATCGGCCAGCAACACTTTGATTGGTTTTACGGCTGGTTCGATTTGACGTGAATGAGCGGTCATATTGGTATCATGCCGCTTTTGCCGTGGCGTTGTCGAGAGGCATTTCCACTTCTATCCGTGTCCCGCCAGTTTTGCCCCGGCCCAAGGAAAGCTGCCCGCCATAGGTTTCGATGCGTTCCCGCATGTTCCGAAACCCGAGGCCGCCGCCGCGTGGCAAGGGTTGGGGCAGGCCGATGCCGTCATCTTCGACGCAAAGATCAAGCGTATTCGGGCCGACTGACAGAGAAATACTGACTTCATCAGCCTCAGCATGACGTGCCACATTGGTCATACATTCTTGGACGACCCGATAAAGCGCAGTTTTAGCCCCTTCAGACAGCCGGGTGTGACAACGTTCGGCTTCGACATTTACGGTAATGCCCGATTGCATCTGGAACTCCTTGCCAAGGCTGCCAAGGGCTGCAGCCAACCCCATGTCATCCAGAACGCTTGGCCTGAGGTCTCTGGAGATACGCCTGACCTCAGTGATGGTGCCGTCCAAAATGGTGAGGCATTTGGCAGCCTGCGCCTGCAGTTCCGCATTTTGGTTGGCTTCGCTGTGGATCATCTCAACGCCATAACGAACAGACACAAGCAGTTGGGAAATACTGTCGTGAAGCTCGGTCGAAACGCGTTTTCGTTCTTGTTCCTGAACCTGCAAGATCCGGTTCGTCAGGGCCTTCAATCGGGTGTCTGCAAAACGCTGTTCTGAAAAGCGTACGCCCGCAATCAGCGTGCCGGCAATGATGATGGCAGCAAGAGTGATCAGGAAAATTACAAACAAGGTTTGCCGGATACTTCGGGCAAAATCGGCCCGGATGGCGGCAACTTCCTTGGCAATATCATCGGTATAAAGGCCGGTGCCCAGAACCCAGTTCCACTTATCGAGCAAAATGGCATAGCCGAGTTTTTCTTCCACCGTCCCGGTTGAAGGCTTATGCCAAACATAGCGGTGAAAGCCGCCGCCGTTCTTTGCCGCATTGATGAGGTTGCGGATGACATAGTCGCCGTTATCGTCCTGAAGATCCCACCAGTTGCCGCCGACGAGATGGGGCAGCTTCGGATGAACAATGCTGGTGCCGTCCAGCGTATAGGCAAAGAAATAGCCGTCATAGTCAAAGGTCAGGTTTCTTAAGATCCGCATGACCTCATCTTGAGCTACCATGCGTCCACCCGGTTGGTTCTCATAAATCTCTTCGATGGACGTCAGCGCCAGGCTGACATAGTTGCGAATTTCCTGCCGTTTCGAGGCGAGGATCCGTTTTTCGACAGCTTCGGTTTGCGCATCGATCAGCGTCCTTGAATGGTAGTAAGTCACGCTGCCGATCAGGATGGAAACGGCGATAAGGGGCAGGATAGTGATGAGCAGCAATTTTGTTTTAAAAGTCAAAGTCTCGTCCTTAAGTTGCTCAAATATCCAGCAGATTTCGAATCTCTTGCGCGAGTCTCAGTAATACTACCGAGAAGTTGCGCAGAACCACGAATAGCGCCGGTGCCGTGAGGTCAACTAGACATACGGCGAGATCGGTGCAAGGGTGTATTCCGGTCCGATATCAGGTCCGTTTAGGGAGGAAACTAATGGATCGTCGTTCGTTTATCAAAAAAGCTGGTCTTGGCGCCGGTGGTATTGCTGCTGGCTCGGCTCTTGCTGCTCCGGCGATCGCGCAGGGCACACAAGATATGGTGATTGTGTCCACCTGGCCGCGCGATTTCCCGGGTCTGGGTATTCCGGCACAGCGTCTGGCAGCTCGTATTGGTGAGCTCACAGATGGCCGCATTAATGTTCAGTATTTTGCTGCTGGTGAGCGCGTTGGTGCCTTTGACTCGTTTGACGAAGTCGCATCCGGCAATGCTCAAGCTTACATCGCTGCCGACTACTACTGGAAAGGTAAGCACCCGGGTTGGGCTGCGTTCACCGCTATTCCGTTCGGCTTGACCTACACTGAAATGGACGCCTGGATTAAGTATGGCGGCGGCCAGGAACTGTGGGATGAAATCGCTGGCGAATTTGGCCTGAAGAACTTTGCCTGTGGTAACACTGGCGTTCAGATGGGTGGCTGGTTCAACAAGGAAATCGAATCTGCTGACGACCTGAAAGGTCTGAAGATGCGTATCCCGGGTCAGGGCGGTGACGTTCTGGCGAAACTCGGCGCATCTCCGGTGTCCTTGCCAGGCGGCCAGATCTACGAAAACCTCGTCTCCGGCGCGATCGATGCTACCGAGTGGGTTGGTCCGTTCAACGACTACTTCATGAAGTTCTATGAAGCGGCCAAGTACTACTACTGGCCGGGTATGCACGAGCCGGGCGCACAGCTTGCAATGGGCATGAACAAAGCATGGTGGGATGGTCTGTCCAAGACAGACCAGGCAATCATCCAGGCTGCGTGTAATGAAGAAAACGCACGCACCATGGCTGAAACCAACGCCAACAACGGTCAGTACCTGAAGCGTCTTGTTGATGAGCACGGTGTAGAGCTGCGTGAATTCAACGACGAAATCTATGACGCCTTCGGTGAAGCTGCTCAGGAAGTCCTCGAAGAAGCGATGGATCATTCCCCGCTTGCTAAGAAGATCTTCGAAGCTAACATCAACGCACGTCAGGAAATCGGCAGCTGGATGTCGATCTCCGATATCGCTTACAGCAACAAGCGTAACCGCGTGCTTGGGATCGGCTCGTAAGTCTGCGGACTTCACAGAGGGACGGAAGCAATTCCGTCCCTCTTTTTGTATCTGACGAATAAAACATAAAGGCAGCGCTACGATGACGGCCTTGGACAACGTTCAAGACGGGTCGCACGCCACTGATTCCGCTTACGCATATTCTGCGGAAAGCGGGCGGATATTCCGGCTGTTCGCTTGGACAGTTTTAGCTCTGATGGCTGCGTTTCTGCTCAACAACTATCTGACCTACTGGCAAGACCTTCCGGGTGTCGCACCGATTTTTGGCGGGGTGGCCAACGGCTCGGCTCCGATGTTCTGGTCCTGGTTGCAGCTGGCACTGTATGTTGCCTTAGTGGCTTATGCCGCGTCCTATGTGTTCCGAACCGGCAAGACACTGCGTGAAGACAGCATCCGCATCAGCAATATCAATACCTATCTAATCCGGGCTGCCTTCTTCGCAGTCCTGATTGTCGGATTGGTCGATGCTGCGATTTCTTTTCTTCGTGTGGAAGGCTGGCTGGCGAGTGTTGTCGGCGACACCTTGGCGGAAGATCTTGGGAAATCCAGGTTCCGTGGCGCCTATGTGCATATGCCGTTGATCGGATTGTCGGTAGTCATTGCCGCCTTTACCCGAACTCTCGGCTTTACCTGGCTTGCCTTGCTGGTGGTTGTGGCTGAGCTTCTTATCGTGATCGGCCGGTTCGTGTTTTCTTACGAACAAGCGTTTCTGGCTGACCTTGTCCGCTTTTGGTATGCCGCTCTGTTCCTGTTTGCCAGTGCCTACACTCTGCTCGAAGAAGGACATGTACGCGTTGATGTCTTCTATGCGGGCATGGCAGCCAAGACCAAAGGTTATGTGAATGCCGTTGGTTCTGTTGTTCTTGGCATGGGGCTTTGCGCCACCATTCTGATCATCGGAATGGGCGGCAAGCAAAACATCATCAACAGCCCGATCATCAGTTACGAAGTGACCCAGGCAGGGTTTGGCCTCTATGTGAAATATCTCATGGCAGGCTTTCTTGGGGTCTTCGCCGTAACAATGATGGTTCAGTTTGTGTCCTATTTTCTCGATGCGATCGCCGATATCCGTGGCGAGCCTGGAGGACGGGACCATGACAGCCATACAATTCAATAACGCCTGACGAGACCGCTCGATATGGAACTCTTTTTCCTTCTTCTTCTTGTCGTCCTAATGGCGTTTGCGCTCGGGTCCGGTTTTCCGGTGGCCTTCGCTTTGCCAGGGTCTGCAATCCTCACAATCGGTATTGCTGCCGGTGCTGGCGCCTTGTTTGGCACCGGAGCTGATGCTTACTTCTCCCACGGCAGCGCTGGCCAGTGGTTGAGTGCAGGGGTCACCAACTTCCGCGGTATTTACTGGGAAGCTGAACGAGACACGCTGATCGCCATTCCACTGTTCGTGTTCATGGGCATTATGCTTCAGCGCTCGAAAATCGCTGAAGATCTGCTGGTGACCATGGCGCGTCTGTTCGGTCCTGTTCCAGGCGGCCTTGGGATTTCGGTTGTCTTCGTGGGAGCTCTTCTTGCAGCGACCACAGGTATTGTTGGTGCGACTGTGGTGGCGATGGGCCTCATCTCGCTGCCGGCCATGCTGCGGAACAATTATTCGGTGCCTTTGGCAACAGGTACGATTGCCGCATCTGGCACATTGGGCCAGATCATTCCGCCATCCATTGTTCTCATCATTCTTGCCGACCAGTTGGCAAGCGCGGTGGATCAGGCCGGGTCTTTGCGTCAGTCGCTCTATAAAGCGAATACGGGCGAGCTTTCCATGCCGTCCGATTTCTCTGTGGTTTCTACCAGTGCCGGCGAGATGTTCCTTGGCGCATTCCTGCCAGGTTTGGTGCTTGTCGGTCTCTACATGTTGTTCATCCTTGGCTTTGCTTTGATGAACCCGAAAGCAGCGCCGGCTGTTCATGAAGAGGGAACGTTCACTCGCAAATTCGCCGTTAAAGTCGTCATCACGCTGGTGCCGCCGCTGTCATTGATCTTCCTGGTTCTGGGGTCGATCATTGCCGGTATCGCTACCGTTAACCAGGCTGGTGCGATCGGCGCGGTTGGTGCCATGATCATGGCAGGTTATCGCCTGCGGGACGGCGAAAAGGGCGCCTATACGCCCGCCATCATCGGGATTATTGCCTTACTCGGCCTTGCAGTGGTGATCAGCTTCATCGGTGCAGTAAACATCAAGCTGATCCAAACCAGCCAGGACTTGCTCGGACTTGTGCTTGCGGTCATTGCAGTATCGCTGCTGATGATCGCCATCTTCTGGTCGGGTTGGCGGACGTTGAAGCTGGAAGACACGCTGCGCGGTGTCATGGTTGAGACGGCCAAGACAACGTCGCTAGTCTTCATCATTCTGCTTGGCGCGGCCATGCTGACCTCGGCCTTCCGCGCCTTTGGCGGTGAAGAGCTGGTCAAGGAGTTTTTGCAAGGGCTGCCTGGTGGGTTCTGGGCTCAGTTCCTGATTGTTATGTTGGTGATCTTCATCCTCGGCTTCTTCCTCGATTTCATCGAGATTGCCGTGGTTGTTGTGCCGATTGTCGCGCCGATTCTTCTGGCGGATCCGTCGGCAAACGTGACCGCTGTGTGGCTCGGTGTCATGATCGGTCTGAACATTCAGACCTCCTTCTTGACGCCACCTTTCGGCTTTGCGTTGTTCTATCTGCGTGGTGTCGCGCCTGCCGTGGTGAAAACAATCGATATGTATAAGGGCGTGATTGCCTTTATTGGTCTGCAGCTGATCGCGCTGGCCATTGTCGGTCTTTATCCGCAGCTGGTGAACTATCTGCCGAACCGCTCAACGCTTCTGTCTGAGACGGCACCGCCGCCGAAAAATCCGCGTCTGCAGTACTGCATGGAAACCCTTGTCTATGAGGATTTCCAGCAAAATGGCAGCAGCATTCTTGCGGCGATCGACAAGGCAGAAAGTGTCGATATGAGTTATCTGCCGAAGGATATTCAAAAGGATATGGCCAAGGGCTTTGAAAAAGCTCGTGAGGCTCTGCCTTTGATGAAAGAAATCCGCAGTGCGGAAGAAGCTGTGAACGCTGCTGCCGGCGACTATCGCCCGGTTCATAGAGAAGTGCGTGCGCTAGAGCGGGACGCCCGGCGGGTAGACGAGCATATCGCTGAGCTTGAAGTCGTGGTTCGGCGGTCAGGTGACAACGGTATCTACACCCAAGCTCAAGGCGATCGTGCTCAGGCAAAAATCGACGGGTTGACCGCAGAACGGGATGCTTTGCTTGCCCAAATTCCTGCCGAATGGGAGGATATTTATGGGAAGTTCTCAACGATCCAGAAAGCTGAAACAAAGGCAAGGCAGACTTATCGCCGAACTGTGGATCAGGCTTATGAGCCAATCCTGGAGTTGAAGGCGATTCTTCTGGATGCGGACAAGGTCGCCTCATTCGAAGCCGACATGGAAGCTCTGAAAACTGAGATTCCGCAGCTTGAGCCAAAAGCGGCCGTCGATGCGATCGCCGCATTGCGCTCCAAAGTCGGTGAAGCCGAAGGCACGAGTGATATCCGCAAAGGCCTGTCGGACGCTCGCAAAATCATGCGCAGCAAAACTCCGAATGCCGAGGAAGCAATTGCCAAGGTAGACGTTTCGATTGCAGCGCTGAAGGAAGATCTTGAGTGGCGCCGGAAGGCGGCAGCGGAAATTCTTCCGGCTTTGCAAAGCTATGACGGAGCCATCATCGACAGCATTGGCCTACGCCAGCAAAGGCGCTTGCCAAATGATATGGCGCTTGATGTTGCCAGCTGCCTCTCCGGACACAGAGACATCTCTCTAAGCTTCTAAAAACAAAAGGGCGGGAATCAAATCTCCCGCCCTTTTTTCTATCTGCTTTTTCCAGTGAGCTTCTTTGCCGAATTTACTCGGCGATCATCCCCATTTGACATCGCAGGCGAGCATGTAACCCGATCCATAAATGGTTCGGATATGTGCGGGGCCGTCTTTTCTGTTCAGTTTCTTGCGGATGCGCGAGATCCGTACGTCAATGGAGCGGTCAAGGCTCTCGTCCCGGCCGCCGTGTTCCAAAAGGTAATCCCGTGTCAGCACACGTTTGGGTGCGCGCAGCAGGGCTTCCAAAAGAGTTGCCTCTCCGGTGGACAGAAACGTTTCTTCGCCTTCCGGTGAAGTTAAGCAGTGGGAAGAGGGTTTATAGAGCCAACCCTCGAAACTCGCTTGTTCATCCTTGGCGGTTGGCCGGCTTGCTTCGCCGCCGGAACGCCTGAGAATGGACCTGATACGAGCGACAACTTCGCGCGGGTCAAAGGGCTTCACCACATAATCGTCGGCGCCTAACTCCAGGCCGAGCACACGGTCGGAAGAATGTGAACGGGCGGATAGGACGATAATCGGAACAGACGACTGGCGGCGGATTTCGTTGATCAATGCCATGCCTTCCATATCCGGCAGGCCAAGGTCGACGATACAAGCGTCTGGCGTTGTTTCCTGGAGGGCTGCAAGCATATCCGTCGCCGTCGAAAAAACACGGCCCTCCATGTCGAAAGGTTGCATTGCTTCTAAGAGAAGCCGCCCAATTTCCGGCTCATCATCAACGATGAATGCGGTGGTTTTTGCCGCTGTCATAGACATGTTTTGCAATGGAACCCTGGTTTTCGAATTAAAGTATTTTCCGAAGTGTTTCAGCGAGTTGATAGTCCCCAAATGGCTTAGCCAATACCGGAAATTCACAACTGCTGCTGTTGTCGGCCAAGGCCGACCAATCGGCGTATCCCGTCATCAGAGCGATGCCGAGCTCTGCCCGGTTCTGCCGGATCTCCCGGGCAAGCATCAGTCCATTCATCTGGCCGGGCATGATGATGTCACTTAAGACGCCTTTCAGCTCAGGCAGGTCTAGGGCAAGTTTACAGGCATCTTCGGCGTTCTCTGCCTTAAGGACTGCATAGCCGAGGCTCTGCAATTGGTCAGAAATTGTAGCGCTGACATCCGGGTCATCTTCAACCAGCAACAACAGTTCACCTTGGCCGCGCTTCAATGCCGGGAGCTCTGATGCGGTTGCACCGTTTGCATCTGGCCCTGTAAGATTTTTGAGTGGCAGATAAATCGTAAATGTAGTGCCTTCCCCAACCTTGCTGCGGACTTGGATCGCTCCACCTGATTGGCGGATGAAGCCATAGACCATGGATAATCCGAGACCGCTGCCCGTGCCGAATGTCTTGGTCGTGTAAAACGGTTCGAAAATCCTCAATTGGCTATCGTTGTCCATGCCGCTGCCGGTGTCCGCAACTGTGATCATTGCGTAGTCGCCAGCTGATACCGAAAGATCTTGAGCTTGGTAGGTATCCAGTTTGGTGGACGAAAGGGCAATGGAAAGCGATCCGCCGTCCGGCATGGCATCACGGGCATTGAAGGCCAGATTGATAAAGGTTGTTTCCATCTGTGTCGGATCGATCAGGGCACCAATGCTGCGATCGTCCGAGTCGATGGTGAAGTCAATCGACGAGGGAAGAGATCCTTCCAGTAGTTTAGCCGCTGTTCCTATCACATCCGAAATCGATACGGTCTGCGGGTCAATAGCTTTGCCCCGGCTGAAGGCTAAGAGACGCTGAATCAGATCAGAGCCGCGTTTGGCGGCTTCCAGCATTGGCGCAATTTTGCCGTCGAGTGTGTCCTTCTCAATAGGGGTTTCCAACCGGCCAAGCGCCAGCAAGTTGCCCATCAGAATAGCCAATAAGTTGTTGAAATCATGCGCTAAGCCGCCGGTAAGCTTACCGACAGCGTCCATGCGCTGAGATTGGACAAGAGCAGCTTCGGCCGCCTTCTGGTCCGTTGCATCGAGAGAAAGAACGAAGATCCCAAGCGTACGCCCATCCACTGTCATATCCGGGATGAGGGTAGACCTCATATAGGCTGTTGTTCCGTCTAAGCGCTCGCGCTGATATTCGTAGCTGACCGCATTCCCTTCAAAGGCGCGGTTAATATGCGGTAGAAGTTCGGCGAACAATTCTGCCCCGACTACTTCATGGGCAGACCGTCCAGCAATGGATGCAATTGAGTGTCCGAACCATTCCGCATAGCGCCTGTTGGCGAATCGGAACACAGGACCTGGTGCGAGGTAGGCAATGAGCGCTGGGATATTGTCAGTCACAAGACGCAGCCAGTCTTCACTTTGCTGAAGGGCGTGGGTGCGTTCTTCGACAGTGCGTTCAAGTTTCTCCTGGCGCCTGCGTTCCTCGGTTACATCGGAGTAAATCGTGACAAAGCCACCATTGGGCAATGGGGTGCCGGAGACCGCTATGATTTGCCCGTTCGGCCGGATACGTTCGAAATAATGCGGTTCGAATAATCTGGCGCGTTGGATCCGCCGTTCGATCTTGGCTTCGATGTCTCCGGGGCCATATTCGCCCCGTTCTGCATTAACGCGAATAAATTCTTCCAGGTGAGAACCGCGGCGCACAATACTCGATGGCATGTCGAGCATGTCGTACAAACCACGGTTCCAAGCGACCAGCCTGAGGTCGCTGTCAAAGACGGTAAATCCTTGATTAATATGATCAAGGGCCGCCTGCAGCAGGTCAAGCTGAGTCTTTAGGTGTTTGGTCTCCTCCATGGGGTGAAGACTAAGGCGGGAATCACTGTTTGGCTACCGGCTTGTTTCGCAGTTGCAGCGTACTTGCAACAATTCGATAAGATTTAAACATACTGCTGCAAAGCGCCCCTTTTAGCGTGAGATTGTCAGTTATGGGCTGGGCCCTGGGTAACCCCAAAACCAAATTCTGGTTGAATGGGATGGCCTCAGGCTGTTTCATACCTGACGAGAACGATCCCGGATAACCGGGGCGGCTTCTAAGGGAAGAAACATCTATGGTAGGGTCGGCCAGCGCTGGACAGCGCGCGGAGGACACCTTTCCGAAAATCCTTCTTCAAAACGGGAAGGTATTCGGGAACCGGACGGCGTTCCGGGAAAAGGATCTAGGAATCTGGCAAAGCTGGACCTGGTCCGAGGTGCTCGATGAAATCCGTGCTTTTTCAATCGGACTGCAATCTTTGGGGCTGAAGCCTGGAGACAAGATTGCAATTGTGGGGGCCAACAGGCCACGGCTCTATTGGTCCATGGTGGCAGCGCAAGCGCTGGGGGCAGTGCCGGTGCCGGTCTATTCCGACTCTGTCGCAGAAGAGATGGCCTATGTGCTGGGCCATGCGGAAGTCCGGTTTGCTGCGGTGGAAGATCAGGAGCAAGTCGACAAGCTGCTCAGCATGTCCGAAGAAGTTTCGTCGCTTGAGCATGTGATCTACGACGATCCGCGCGGCTTGCGGGACTACGAACATAGCCGTCTGAGTTATTTCAATACCGTTCAGGACAAGGGCCGCGAACTCTTGGCACAAAAGCCGGGTTTGGAAGCGGAATGGGTCGACGGGTTCTCGGGATATAAAGGCGATGACATCGCGGTCATGCTGTACACTTCCGGAACAACGGGCCGTCCAAAAGGGGTCATGCTTTCGTTTGACAACTTGGTAATATCGGCGCGCAACGGCAACGCCTTCGACAGTCTTGATGAGACTGAAGAAGTTCTTGCCTATCTGCCGATGGCTTGGATCGGAGACCATGTGTTCTCGCTGGCCCAGGCCTTTACCGCCGGGTACTGTGTAAACTGCCCGGAGAACATGGAAACGGTCGACACGGACCGGCTTGAAATCGCGCCAACCTACTTCTTCGCACCGCCGCGTGTTTATGAAAACATGCTGACCCGCATCATGGTGCAGATGGAGGACGCCGGGAAATTCAAGAAGAAGATGTTCGACTATTTCATGGGTGTTGCCCGGAAAGTCGGCGAGAAAATCTTGAACGGTGAGCAAGTCGCCTTCGGTGACCGGGTCCTCTACAGCATCGGCGAGTTCTGTGTATACGGCCCGTTGAAGAACCGGATGGGCCTGACCCGCTTGAAAGTGGGTTACACCGCCGGTGAGGCGATCGGTCCGGAAATCTTCCAGTTCTTCCGTTCGCTTGGCCTGAACCTCAAGCAGCTCTACGGTCAGACCGAAGCCAGCGTGTACATCACCCTTCAGCCGGATGGCGAAATCTTCGGTGATACCGTCGGCAAGCCTGCGCCGGATGTGGAGATCAAGATCGCTGACAATGGCGAAGTGATGTACCGCTCACCGGGCGTTTTTGTCGGATACTTCAAGAACGATGAGGCTACCGCCAGCACTAAGACGCCAGATGGCTGGGTGCATACAGGTGATGCCGGCATCATTGCCGACAACGGCCACCTGAAAATTATCGACCGGGCGAAAGACGTCGGCAAACTCAATGACGGGGCCTTGTTCGCGCCGAAATACATTGAGAACAAGCTGAAGTTCTTCCCGAACATCAAAGAGGCAGTTGCCTTCGGACATGAACGTGATGTGGCAACCGTCTTTATCAATATCGATCTGACCGCGGTTGGCTCGTGGGCTGAGCGGAACAACGTCAACTACGCGTCCTACCAAGAGCTGGCGGCAAATCCCGAAGTCTACGCGATGATTGAAAGTCATGTAGATCAGGTCAATCGCGATCTCTCCGCTGAGCCGATGATGGCCGGTGCCCAGATCAAACGCTTCCTGGTTCTACACAAAGAGCTGGATGCTGATGACGGCGAGCTGACACGGACGCAAAAAGTCCGCCGTTCATTCATCGCCGACCGTTATGCTCCATTGATCGAAGCCCTTTACGATGGGTCTACCAGCAAACATGTCCGCACCGAGGTCACCTTTGAAGATGGGCGCAAGGGCGCCATTGAGGCGACTGTCGAAATCCGCGACATGAGGATCTATGAGCCTGGCAAAGTGTTCCAGGAGGCAGCCGAATGAATGCCCTTGTAAGTGAAAAAAATATCTCGCCGGCTGCAACAGAAACCGCACCTCAGCGGGAAGAGCTGCTCCGCGTGGACAATGTTTCATTGTCCTTTGGCGGTGTGAAGGCGATCACCAACATCTCGTTCGACATCCAGAAAGGCGAGATCCGCGCGATCATCGGCCCGAACGGTGCCGGCAAGACGTCGATGCTGAACGTCATCAACGGCTTTTATCATCCGCAAGAAGGCACGATCACCTGGCAAGGCAAAGTGCGGCGGAAAATGAAGCCGTATGAGGCGGCCAGCAACGGCATCGCCCGGACGTTCCAGAATGTGGCGCTCTTCAAAGGCATGACCACGCTGGACAACATCATGTCCGGCCGGTCTTTGAAGATGAATAAGAATTTCTTCTGGCAGCTGCTGTGGCGCGGTCCTGCGGAAGCAGAAGAAATCGAGCATCGCCGCAAAGTCGAAGACATCATCGATTTCCTCGAAATTCAAGCAATCCGGAAAACGCCAGTCGGCAGGCTGCCTTATGGTTTGCAAAAACGGGTCGAGTTGGGCCGGGCATTGGCCATGGAGCCGGATCTTCTTCTTCTTGATGAGCCCATGGCGGGCATGAACCTGGAAGAAAAGGAAGACATGAGCCGCTTCATTCTCGACGTAAATCAGGAGTTTGGCACCACAATCGCCCTGATTGAACACGACATGGGCGTTGTTATGGACCTTTCCGACCGGGTGGTCGTGCTCGATTACGGCAAAAAAATTGCGGACGGTCCTCCCGAGGAAGTCCAGGCCAGCCAGGCCGTTATTGATGCGTATCTGGGCGTGAGCCACTAGCGGGGGGAACCAAATGCTCTACGATATTTTCATTGATCCCTTCGTCCAGATGTACGACATGCCGGATTTCTTCCTGCAGGTCCTCTGGGAAGGGTTTGTCGCCGGGATCCTTTATGCGCTGATCGCGCTTGGGTTCGTTCTGATCTTCAAGGCTTCTGGAGTTTTTAACTTCGCCCAAGGCATCATGGTGGTGTTCGCCGGCCTGACACTCGTCGGTCTGCACGAAAACGGTGTGCCGGCCTATCTCGCCCTAGCGTTGACAATTGCCGCTATGGGGATCTTGGCCTATGGGGTTGAGCGGGTCGTTATGCGGCCGCTGGTCAACCAGCCGGATATCATCTTGCTGATGGCAACCATCGGTCTGACCTATTTCCTGATCGGTTTTGGTGAATTTGTCTTCGGCGGTGAACCGAAACAGATGATCACCGAAGAACTCGGACTGCCGACAGGCTCTACCGCCATTGAATTCGGCGAGCGCGGCCTGGTTATCCTGCAGCACATCGATATCGCCGCGGCGGTCATCGCCGTGATCATGGTGGCGGCACTGGGTATCTTCTTCAACAAGACCCGCATCGGCCGCGCCCTGCGTGCGGTGGCTGATGATCACCAGGCAGCTCTGTCTGTCGGTATCTCACTCAATCAGATTTGGGCCATCGTCTGGTTCGCAGCCGGTCTAGTTGCTCTGGCAACCGGTATCATGTGGGGGGCGCGCTCTGACGTGTCCTTCGCCCTGGAAATCGTGGCCTTCAAGGCACTGCCGGTCCTAATCCTTGGCGGGTTTACTTCGATCCCTGGGGCGATTGTCGGCGGCTTGATCATCGGCTTCGGCGAGAAGATTGGCGAACTCTACTGGGGCGGTCTCGTCGGCGGCGGGATTGAATCCTGGCTTGCCTACATCATCGCACTCATTTTCCTGCTGTTCCGGCCGCAAGGGCTGTTCGGCGAAAAGATCATCGAGCGGGTTTGATTACATGTTTTATCGCGAAGCTGGCCAATTCAAAACGAGCTACCAGGCGGACCAGGCGCTCATGCCGATCCGTCAGGACCGGATCGGTCTGGCGGCAATCATCCTGATCGCTTTTGTCGCCATCCCGGCCTTTGCCAACGACTTCTTCTTAACATCCATCATGATCCCGTTCCTGGTGTTTGCACTGGCAGCGATCGGTTTGAACGTCTTGACCGGGTTCTGTGGACAGTTGTCCCTCGGGACAGGCGCGTTCATGGGCGTTGGCGCCTATGCAGCCTACAAGCTGACCACCATCTTCCCGGATGCGAATGTCATCTTGATGGTTCTTCTGTCAGGTGTGTTCTCAGCCGGTATTGGAGCGATCTTCGGTCTTCCAAGCTTGCGGATCAAAGGCCTCTACCTGGCCGTGACCACGCTGGCGGCCCAGTTCTTCCTGGAATGGTGTTTCATCCGTATTCCGTGGCTCTATAACAACAACGCTTCGGGTGCGATCGAAGTGCCGCACCGTGAGATGTTTGGGATTGTCGTCTCGGGTGCGGAAGCCTCACCGCTGGTGCGTTATTTCATCGTACTTTCAATCACAGTTGGCATTGCGGTCCTGATGGCAAACGTTCTGCGCGGCCGTATCGGGCGCTCCTGGATGATGATCCGTGACATGGATATTGCTGCGGAGCTGATGGGGATCCGTCCACTTCAGACCAAGCTGATGGCCTTTGCTGTGTCGTCCTACATCTGCGGTGTTGCCGGTGCAATGATGGTGTTCTTCTGGCTGAACGCTGCTGAACCGTCGTCTTATTCCATCAGCCTGTCGTTCCAGATCTTGTTCATGGTGATTCTGGGCGGTCTGGGCAGCTTGAGCGGATCCTTTATGGGTGCTGCCTTCATCTGGATCCTGCCGGTGTTCTTGAAATTCATTCCGGGTGTCATGGGCATGGATATTGCCGCTGAGACAGTCGAACACGTCACTTTCATGATTGTCGGTGCATTGATCATCTTCTTCCTGATTGTTGAACCGCACGGGTTTGCCCGGCTGTGGCAGATCGGGAAGCAAAAACTTAGGGTCTGGCCGTTTCCGTATTAAGGCGGCCAGCCTTTTCGCCCGCCATCCGGACTTGGACCGGTCCGGGGAGGAATGGCGTCACTGGTCTGGCGGTATTGGAAAATCCGAACCGCATGGGAGGAGTACAAAATGAACTTCAAGCAACTTGCTCTGGGAACAGCTGTTGCATTCGGTGTGGGACTGTCGGGCGCTATGACGTCTGTTGCCCAGGCTGAAGACAGCAACTATGTCCCGCTGCTGACTTACCGGACCGGCCCATTTGCTGCTTCCGGCATCCATATCGCCAACGGTATGAGTGACTACCTCAAAATGCTCAACGAGCGTGATGGTGGTATCGGTGGTGTCAAAATTGCCGTTGAAGAATGTGAAACCGGCTACAACGCGCAAAAAGGCGTTGAGTGCTACGAAGCCACCAAAGGCAAAGGCGCGCTGGTGTACAATCCGTATTCAACGGGGATTACGCTTCAGCTGATCCCGAAAGCCAGTGTCGACAAGATCCCGGTTCTATCCATGGGTTATGGCCTGTCTGCTGCGGCTGACGGCAACACCTTCCCGTGGGTCTTCAATGTGCCGGACACATATTGGGACGGTGCTTCTGTTGTCATCAAATACATTGGTGAACAAGAAGGCGGCCTGGAGAACCTGAAGGGCAAAAAAATCGGCTATATCTTCCTGGATGCCGGTTATGGCCGCGAGCCGATCCCGCTTCTGGAACAGCTTGCCGAAAAACACGGCTTTGAACTGGCGAAATACCCAGTTGGCATCAAAGAAATGCAGAACCAGTCTTCGCAGTGGCTGAACGTACGCCGTGACCGCCCGGACTACATGGTCATGTGGGGTTGGGGTGCTATGAACCCGACCGCGATCAAGGAAGCTGTGAAAATTCGCTATCCGATGGAGAAATTCATCGGCGTGTGGTGGTCCGCAGGTGATGACGATGCCGGTGCTGGCGGTGAAGGCGCTAAAGGCTACAAGGCTCTGAACTTCTCCGGCGTTGGCCGTGACTACAAGGCACTTGATGACATCCAGAAGCATGTTATCGATGCCGGCTTGTCTTCCACCGATGCCGAAACCGTTGGTCAAACTCTATACAACCGCGGTGTTTTGAACTCTGTCATCGTTGCTGAGGGTATCCGTACAGCCCAGGAACTGACCGGTAAGAAAGTGATCACCGGTGAAGATATGCGTATGGGTCTGGAAGCTCTGAACCTTGACGAAGCCCGTTTGGCCGAATTGGGCCTCACCGGTTTTGCTCACCCGATGAAAGTCACCTGTGACGACCACTCCGGTAGCCACCCTGTGTTCGTTCAGGAATGGACCGGTTCCAAGTGGCAACAGGCCTCTGGCTGGATTGAGCCGATGACTGACGTCGTTCGTCCGCTGATCGAAGCTGCGGCAAAAGAATATGCCGAGAAAAACGCTCCGTGGCCTGCACGGACTGAAGCCTGCCCGAACTAATCGGCAGCTTGCTCCGCCGCGCTTTTAGCGGCGGAGCTTCTCAGGAGAGGATGGAATGGCGTTATTGGATGTAGACACACCGAATTCGGAACCAGCTGCTGAGGCGGCGGAAACGATCCTGTCGGTCAACAATATTGAAGTGATCTATGATCACGTGATCCTGGTGCTAAAGGGTGTGTCTCTGACTGTGCCCAAAGGCGGAATTGTCGCTCTTCTCGGCGCTAATGGCGCTGGCAAGTCCACCACCTTGAAGGCCATATCCAATTTGCTGGGTGCTGAGCGCGGAGATGTGACGAAGGGCAAGATTCTCTTTGAAGGTGAAGAAGTCCAGGCCCTCTCTCCCAACGATCTCGTCCGTCGCGGATGTATTCAGGTCATGGAAGGCCGGCATTGTTTCGGTCACTTGTCGATCGAAGAAAACCTTTTGACCGGGGCCTATACCCGCAAAGATGGCCATGCTGCGGTCAAAGCTGACCTCGAGATGGTCTATGATTATTTCCCTCGTCTGCGTGAGCGCCGCCAAAGTCAGGCGGGTTACACCTCAGGCGGCGAGCAGCAGATGTGCGCAATCGGACGGGCGCTTATGAGTCGACCGAAGATGATCCTTCTGGATGAGCCGAGCATGGGTCTTGCTCCACAGCTCGTTGAAGAGATTTTCGAAATCGTACGCAAGCTCAATCAAAACGAAGGCGTTTCGTTCCTTCTGGCCGAACAGAACACCAACGTTGCGCTTAAATACGCGACCTACGGATACATTATGGAATCCGGCCGGATCGTTCTCGATGGGGATGGGAAATCTCTCCTTGAGAATGAGGACGTCAAGGAATTTTACCTGGGTGTGGGCGGAGAAGGACGAAGGTCGTTCAAGGACGTCAAACACTACAAACGAAGGAAGCGCTGGCTGGCCTAATTAGGGCTGAACAGTCGGAGACGACCATGAGCAATCAACCATTTGAGGCGCGCGAGCAGCAAGATGCGGCTCTGCGTGAACAGGATCTCTTTGCCCGGCTTCCGGAGCAACTCAGCGGCGCTAAACAAACCGCGCCAGGCTGGGCTGCGCAGCTGGATGGGGTTGATCCGGCTGCTGTAACCGACCGGTATGCGCTGGCTAAACTGCCCGTGCTGCGGAAGTCGGAGATGCTGGAAAAGCAGAAGCAGAAACCGCCTTTCGGTGGGTTTCTTGCCCAAAATGGCGAAACAGCCGCTCGTGTCTTCATGTCTCCGGGACCTATATGGGAGCCGCAAGCGCCGGGCCTTGATCCTTGGAACGGGGCGAGAGCGCTTCATGCCGCGGGCTTCAAAAAAGGCGATACAGTCCTCAATGCGTTTTCTTATCACCTGACCCCCGGTGGCTTCATTTTGGACCAGGCTGCAATTGCGATGGGGTGTTCGGTTTTCCCGGCAGGGGTTGGAAACACCGATATGCAGGCTGAAGCAGTTGAAATCCTAAAACCGTCCGGGTTTACCGGAACGCCCGATTACCTCAAGGTCCTCCTCGACCGTGGGGCTGAGCAAGGCCGGGATATGTCCTCCCTCAAGGTTGCCCTGGTCTCCGGCGGCGCCTTGTTCCCGGCTTTGCGGCAGGAATATGCCGATCGCGGCATTCAGGTTGCGCAGTGTTACGCGACCGCCGATCTTGGTGTGATCGCCTATGAGACGCCTGCACGAGAAGGCATGGTGGTCAACGAAGACTATATCGTTGAAATCGTGCGTCCGGGCACAGGCGAACCCGTTTCAGATGGCGAAGTGGGCGAGCTTGTCGTTACCAATTTCAATCCGCTTTACCCGTTGATCCGTTTCGGAACAGGGGATCTCTCCATGGTCATGCCAGGCCAGTCGCCGTGCGGGCGGACCAATATGCGGTTGGCTGGCTGGATGGGGCGGGCCGATCAACGGACCAAAATCAAAGGTATGTTTGTCGACCCGTCCCAGATCGCCCAAATAATTTCTGATCATCCAGAGGTTAAAAAAGCACGGCTTTCGGTGAGCAGAGTGGGGGCGGGTGACGCAATGAAGTTGGCTGTTGAAACTGAAGTAACAGGCAACGGTCTTGCTGATCGAGTGGCCGAATCTTTGCGTGATGTGACACGCCTGAAAGGGGATGTCGAATTGGTTGCGCCCGGCACGTTGCCCAATGATGGCAAAGTCATATCCGACGAGCGGGACTACGGCTAAAACCTGTTTCTTGGTGCAGTGAAGAAAAGATTCAGTGCACTTAAGATGCCGCATTGGCCTTCTGCTGGTGTTGTCCTATGTAAGGGGCCAGAAAGACGCCAGCTGAGGGTAGTGCAAGCAGATGACCGTTCAACCGACCGCTCCAATGATGGATCAGGCCTCCGAATTTCAGAAAGTTCGGCTTCCTGATGGGCACCCGGATACAAAATCCGGAAAGGTCGGAGTGCTACTTGTTAATTTAGGTACGCCTGACGCAACAGATTATTGGCCCATGCGCCGGTATTTGCGGGAATTCTTGTCCGACAAGCGGGTCATCGAATGGCCAAAAGCAATCTGGTATCCAATCCTTTACGGTATTGTTCTAATGACCCGGCCGGGTAAATCCGGCAAGGCGTATGATGAAATTTGGAACCACGATAAAAACGAATCTCCTCTGCGGACGATAACGCGTAGCCAGTCTGATAAATTGACCGAGATGCTCGGGGTTGAAAGTGGCCGTCTCAAAGTCGATTGGGCGATGCGCTATGGCCAGCCGTCCATTCCGGACAAGCTGAAGGCATTGAAAGAAGACGGCTGCGACCGGATCCTGGTTTTTCCGCTTTATCCTCAGTATTCGGCGACCACCACGGCAACCGTAAACGATGTTGTCTGCAAGACTTTGCTGGAGATGCGCTGGCAGCCGGCGATCCGGACGGTGCCGCCCTATCATGACGATCCGGCTTATGTGAATGCCTTGGCGAAATCCGTTGAGCGGCATCTGCAAAGCTTGGACTTTGAGCCGGAAACGATCCTGACGTCCTATCACGGTATTCCGCAGTCCTATTTCAAGCGCGGCGATCCATATCATTGCCATTGCATGAAAACCACACGGTTGATGCGTGAGGTGCTGGGCATGGATGAGCAAAAACTGCGGGTGACATTCCAATCCCGGTTCGGGCCTGAGGAATGGCTACAGCCCTACACCGACAAGACCGTTGAGCAGCTTGCCAAAGATGGCATGAAAAACATTGCGGTTATGAACCCGGGGTTTGTTGCCGATTGCCTGGAAACGCTTGAGGAAATTGCCGGTGAAGCAGGCGAGATTTTTGAGGAAGCCGGCGGCGAAAACTTTACCCATATTCCGTGTCTCAATGACAGCGACCTGGGGATGGACGTTTTAGAAACGATTGTCCGTCGGGAATTGGGTGGCTGGATCTGAATAAGTTGTCATAATCCAGCCAGGCTCAAGTGCGAAAGATCATCCTGAAAACTTACAGTGCGCGGTGACGTGCGGTGGTTCCGTCTGGAACTACGACGTTCCAGCGCGTAGTGTGTAGTTCTGGTCTTGATTTTAGGAGTTCGTGATGCCTCTTGCAGGATTTGATATTGTCCTGATCGGCTTGCTAGTGCTGGTCGTTCTTGTATTTTTTGCTGGGGTCAAAACGGTTCCCCAAGGATACAACTATACAATTGAACGGTTTGGCCGTTACCGGAAGACGCTGACACCCGGGTTGAATTTCATAGTTCCATTCATTGATCGGATTGGCCACAAGCTGAACATGATGGAACAGGTTCTGGATGTACCTTCGCAAGAAGTTATCACCCGGGACAATGCCACAGTTACGGCCGATGGCGTCACCTTCTATCAGGTCCTTGATGCGGCCCGGGCGGCCTATGAAGTCCTTGGGCTGCAAAACGCAATTCTCAACCTCACCATGACCAACATCCGGTCTGTCATGGGCTCAATGGATCTAGACAGCCTTCTGTCCAACAGGGATGAAATCAACGCCCAGATCCTGAGGGTGGTCGATGCAGCGGCCGAGCCTTGGGGAATCAAGATTACCCGGATTGAAATCAAGGACATCAACCCACCGCGGGATCTTGTAGATGCGATGGGCCGTCAGATGAAAGCCGAGCGTGAAAAGCGTGCATCGATTTTGGAAGCAGAAGGCAAGCGCCAATCGGAAATCTTGAAAGCCGAGGGCGAGAAGCAATCGCTCATTCTAGAAGCCGAAGGCCGGCGGGAATCCGCTTTTCGCGATGCTGAGGCCCGGGAACGTGAAGCGGAAGCGGAAGCCAAAGCCACACGTATGGTCAGTGACGCAATTGCCAGCGGAGACGTTCAGGCGATCAATTATTTCGTCGCAAACAAATATGTTGAGGCCTTTAAGGAATTGGCAACGTCACGCAACCAGAAAACCCTGATCCTGCCAATGGAAGCATCGTCCCTGCTCGGATCGTTGAGCGGTATCGGTGAAATCGCCAAGGAAGCCTTTGGCAAGGATGACCGGCCGACCAGATCATCGTCCGTTCCCGTGACAGGTTCTCCTGACGGAGACGAGAGATGAGCCTGACTGAAACGATCCTTGGCACGCTTGGGTACTGGAGTTGGATTGTCTTGGGGTTGCTCCTTTTGGGGCTGGAAATCCTGGCGCCGGGGACGATTTTCTTGTGGTTCGGCCTGTCCGCCATTGTTGTCGGAGTATTTGCGCTCGCTTTCGGCTTCAGTTGGCAGGTCCACGTTGCGCTGTTTGTTGTGCTTTCTTTGGTCAGTCTGCTGATTGGGCGAAAGTTGATGGTGCGCTCGGCGGCAGAAACCGGAGATCCTGGGCTCAACAAGCGCGGAAGCCGGTACATTGGCCGGGAATTCACCCTGACCGCGCCGCTCAGCGAAGGGGCCGGAAAATTGTCGATAGACGATACGATCTGGCGGATTTCTGGCCCTGACTTGCCCGCAGGAACCAAAGTGCGTGTCGACGCGGTCGATGGTGCTCGTTTGGTTGTTTCAGATGCAAATCCAGCCGCTGAGGCATAGGGCGTAACAAGCTTAAGCTTTTTTATAGCTTATGGCCCGGCGGGATTGGCGGTTCTTCTGCCATGAGCAAGATTCCCACCCGCCGGTTTGCAGCCAAGTATGGATCGTTGGGAAACAGCGGTTCGGTGTCTGACTTGCCAACGACAGAGTGGAACTGGCCGTCCGGAACGCCATATTCTGACAGGATCTGGCGAGCGACGTTGGCCCGTTCAGTGGACAGATCCCAACCGGTATAGCTCGGGTCTGTTGTAGACCGCCCAGCGGTGGTGTGTCCGGTAATCTCGATCCGGTTCGGCATGCGCGCCAACACCGGGGCCATCTTTGAAATCAGCCTCCGGGTGGTCTCATACGGATATTTTGACCCCTCGCGGAACATTGAGCGGCCATCCTGGTCGACCAGCATGATGTTGAGACCTTCTTCGGTCTCTTCCAGAATAATGTTGCTGGAGACTTCGGTGATTTCCGGCATTTCCTGCCAGGCCTGACGGAGGGAAGCGGCCGCTGTTGCAAATTGGCGCGGCTTTTCGATATCGGCTTCCATGGTATCATGGGTATTGGCTTCCGGTCCCTGTTTCCGACGTTTCTCGTGCCGTTCCTGGGAGAAGTCGGAATCCATTTCCTGTTCGACCTGGCTGATGTCCTTCATGTAATCGCGGATCGGGATGCCTTCGACTTCGATAATCCCGGTTTTGCGTGAGGTGTCCTTCACGCCGAAGGCTTCGCGCATGGAGCCAGCGACAACCTGAAGCTTTTCCTTGTCCTGAATGGAAAAGGAAATGATCAGAACGAAGAAACACACAAGCAGGGACATAAGATCGGCAAAGGTCACCAGCCAATCTGGTGCGCCGCCTCCGCCTTGTTGTTTCTTCTTTGCCATGTTTTGCTACCCGACCTTCGATCCGATTAAGCGGCTTCCGCCAATTCCTCACGTGCTTTTTCCGGCAGATAGGCGACCAGCATTTCCTTAATCAGGGCCGGGCTCTTGGATTCGCGGATTTGGCAAACACCATCGATGATCAATGTCTGATTCAGTTCATCGACATCAAATTTGGCATCAAGTTTATCAACCATCGGAAGGCAGATGATGTTCGAGATCAGAGCGCCGTAGAGGGTGGTCAACAGAGCGACAGCCATGGATGGGCCAATCGCTGCCGGGTCGTCCATGTTGGCAAGCATCTGCACCAGACCAACAAGCGTTCCGATCATGCCGAAGGCAGGAGCCGAATCGCCAAGCGCTTTCATGACGCGCTTGCCTTCCGAGAGACGGCTCAGCTGCAAATCGCGCTCACGCTCCATCGCCTCTTTGATGAATTCTAGCTCATAACCGTCGGCAATGTATTGAACGCCTTTGGCCAGAACCGGGTCCGAAACATCGACATTCTCCAGCCCGAGCGGACCGGATTTACGGACGATTTCACCCAAGTTTGTGATTTCGGAGATCAGATCACGCGGACTGGCGCCTTTGCCGGACAGGGCGACTTTAAAGGCGGTTACGAAAGCTGCAGCGATGTCAGATACTTGGAAACGGATCAATGTGGCGGCCAAACCACCGCCGATCACGATCAGCATCGACGGTACATCGATGAATTGGCCGAAACTCCCGCCTAGAAAAATAGCGGTGGTAACGATGCCAAAAGCACCCAGAATTCCCAGAAGGGTCGCGAGATCCATACTGCACACACACCAAGGTCTTGGGCGGTAAGCCCATTCAAACTTGTTGGGAGTTTAGGCCCTGTATGGCTAATCAATTGCTAATGCGGTCGTTTTAATTCTCGCTTGGCCGTAAATCATACAATCCGGCATTTGCAAGAGGAGGCGGAGCAAGTTGCCTAGGCCGCTCCAGCCCGCAGCAGATCGTGCATATGGATGATGCCTTGCGGGCGCCCGTCCTCGACAACAAAGACGGTCGTGATCTTGAGGCTGTTCAGCAATTCCAGAACTGAGGCAGACAATGCCGACGGGGCAACGGTCTTTGGCGACTTCGTCATGATTTCACCAGCCGTCTTTTCTAGAAGATTGGTTGTGACGTGGCGGCGCAAATCGCCATCCGTGATAACGCCAACCAACTGGTTCAACTCGTCGACAACCCCTAAAACGCCGAAGCTTTTTTGCGACATGACAAGAATGCCTTCGCTCATCAGCGTTGTCGCCGGGACAAGAGGCATGGCGTCGCCGCCATGCATGATGTCCTTGGCGGACTTCAGGCTTGCACCTAGGCGTCCACCTGGATGGAATACCTTATAGTCTTGAACGGTGAAGCCACGGCCTTCCAGGATCGCGACAGTCAGTGCGTCGCCGATCGCCAGTTGAACAAGTGCTGATGTTGTCGGTGCAAGACCATGCGGACAGGCCTCGGCAACACTTGGCAATTTCAAGACAATATCGGAAGCCTTGGCCAGCGTGCTGTCGGCCCGCGATGTCAGAGCAATAAGCGGCACTTTGAAACGCCGAGTGTAGGCAACGAGACTTGCCAGTTCTTGGGTTTCACCGGACCAGGACAGAGCTAGGACAACATCGTCCTTGGTGATCATGCCGAGATCGCCATGGCTTGCTTCTGTTGCGTGTACAAAAAATGCAGGCGTTCCGGTCGATGCGAGGCTGGCCGCGATTTTTGTGCCAATGTGCCCGCTTTTTCCGATCCCGGAGACGATGACACGGCCGAAAATGTTCTGGATCAGATCGCAGGTTTTTTGAAAAGGAACTGCCAACCCATCTTTCAGAGCTGCCCTGAGGGCGCTGAGCCCGGCCATTTCGGTTTCAAGGGCCCGTTCTGCGGATACCAGATATTCCATTGGCAGGTCAGTATCATCGTGCAGGTGTGGATTTTGAACCGGATTGGTCATAGAGTGCAGCCGTCCTTATTCTTTGGCGCTAGCATTAGGCCAGAGCAGGCTATCGTTCAAGAACCTGTTTTTTTTATGTCTAATCATTGCGGAAACGGTTAATTGCACTTGGCAAATTGCAAGACGGAAACGAAGCATTAACCATCCTTCGTCAGGTTGGGGCAGACCAAACCAATCGTCTTTTGGCTGTGAATGACTCGTTTTCTGACAATAATCTGCTGTGTTGCGCTAGCTACAGCGCAGGCTGAGCCGCTTTTTGCTCAGACGTTCACGACCGATTTGCGCGGAACAGACGATCCGGACAGCATCGGTTCTGAAGAAGCAGGCCGCGAAGAAGCTGAAGATCCTGCTGGTACAAACCCAACCCAATCGAATGTGTTTTCGCTCCGCCGGAATTCGAATATGGCCGAGGAAGAGGATGGGTCAACCGGTCTCGGGGCAGCCGGCCGTGTCGATCCTGTCAGACCTTTTTCTGACCGGATCAGGGCGGTTGAAAGAGCTGTGCCAATCAGCGAGGGCGGAATTGATGATACCGTGTTTGACGGCGATACCACCTTTGATGAACCAGAAGGCATTCGTCTTGGATCGTTTGTCCTTACACCGCAGCTCACTCTGACTGCCGGGTATTCCGACAACACATCACGCTCGGCAACCGGAGAAGCCGGGCCGCTCTACCGGATTGCGCCGGATATCGCTTTGTCATCGGATTGGATCCGGCACCAGTTTGACGCATCCTTGCGCGGCAGCTTCATCGGATATCCTAACAACAGTGATGACGATGATATCTTTGGCACGGCTGCTGCGAGCCTGAGGCTTGATATCAGTGAAGCGACACAGGTGGATGGTGACATCAGCTATAATATCAGTCGCGAGGAGACCGGCAGCGCAGAATCGTCCGGTGATGCAACGCTCATACACTCAGGCAATATCGATCTTGGGGTGACGCGCAGTGTTGGTTTGATCGCTGCAACGGCGGCTGTGGGCGCGGCTCGGACGCTTTATGATACTGACAATACGAGTGAAAGTGCCCGGGACAACACGGTCTATTCCGCGAGCTTGAGATTGGGCGGCAATTCGGGTGGAACCTTTTCGCCGTTTACACAAGGCTCGCTTCTGTTCCGCCGGTTTGATCAGACCTGCAGCGACAGCATTTGTGAGAAACGGGATGCAAATGGTTACGAGCTGCGCGGCGGACTTTCCATTGCAGCTGGTCCCAAATTGGTCGGTGAAGTCAGCGCGGGCTGGCGTCTTGAAAAACTTGAAGACAGCCGCTTGAAGGATCTTTCCGGATTGATCGTGAATGGGTCTTTGGTTTGGTCGCCAAGCCGTTTGACGACAGTCACCGCGGGTGTTGGTACCGATTTTTCGGCCACAGATATCGACAATGCCAGCGGCTCCATTATCTATTCTGCAGATCTACGCTTGGCACATGCTTTCTCTGACCGCTGGGTCGGGGAAGCCGGACTTGGCTACAGTTACCGGACCTATGAAGGCGTAGACATTGATGAGAGCACATTGACTGGCTTTGGCGGAATGACCTTTGCCGTAACGCAGAACGTTGCGCTCACGGCGAATTATCTACACCGCCGGTTCCAGAGCTCGGAAGAAGGCCGGGATTACAATGAAAACGCAATTGAAGCCGGTCTGCGGTTCCGGCATTAACGATACAGTAACCAAAGCTAGATCATTTGGACGGGCGGGGCAGTCAACTCAGGATAATGGGCGATAGGAGGTCCGGATGCGGCGTCTTTTTCGGCAAACCACACGCGTGATTGATGACATGTCTTTGCTTTTTTTGATGAAACCTTTCGGTCAATGCAAACGCCGGTCTGCCGCTGCTATCGCGGTCGGCCTGTCTGTGGGTTTGGGACTGTTTGCAGGACCAGCGCATGCAGATCAGGGGTTCAGCCGGTTCATTAGAGATTTCTGGCCAACTGCCGAGTCCGCCGGCATTTCAGCGCAGACTTACAATGCCGTCTTCACTGAAATGAAGCCGGATGACGACACGCTGCGGCTGATGAACAAGCAGTCGGAGTTTGTCAAACCAATCTGGGAATACCTTGATAGTGCGGTATCCGATACCCGGGTTGAGAAGGGCCGGGAGATGCTCATCCAGTATGAGCCGGTTCTCCGCCAAATCGAAGCCCGCTATGGTGTCGACCGCGAAGCCGTTCTGGCCATTTGGGGGATGGAGACCAACTACGGCGGCTACATGGGGCGCCACAATGTTATTCAGGCCCTCGCAACGCTCGCATACGCCGCGCCGAGACGGAAAAAGTTCTGGCGCAAAGAACTGGTGACCGCACTTGGAGTCGTTCAGGCAGGCCATGTCCGGTTTGAAGATATGGAAGGGTCCTGGGCCGGAGCCATGGGTCACACTCAATTCATGCCATCCAGCTGGAAGGCGTATGCTGCAGATTATGATGGTGACGGACGGCGGGACATTTGGACGTCTGTCCCAGATGCTTTGGCGTCCACGGCATCCTATCTCAAAAAACACGGCTGGCAGACCGGTAAGACTTGGGGCTACGAAGTCAAATTGCCGAGCGGGTTCAATTACCATCTGGCCGATGGCGACAAGACACTGACACTTGGTGAGTGGCAGCGTTATGGCATCCGGCGCTCCAATGGCAAATCTTTTCCCCGCCCCTCTGACAAGGGCATCTTGGTGTTGCCGGCAGGTGCCGCAGGTCCTGCCTTCCTCATGTTGCGTAATTTCTATGTGATCAAGCGTTATAACAATGCCACCGCGTATGCGTTGGCTGTTGGGCATCTGGCGGACCGCATCATTGGCGGTGGACCGCTAGCTGGGGACTGGTCCCGCAAACATCTTCCGTTGACACGGACCGAGACCAGCGAGTTGCAGGCTCTTTTGAACAGGCGTGGATTTTCTGTCGGCAAGGCTGATGGAAAAATCGGTCCGGCGACCCGCCGCGGAATTCGCGCTTATCAGCAGTCGCGAGGGCTGGTTCCAGATGGCTATGCATCCGTTGTTTTGCTGGCGCACCTGAAAATGGGCGGGTAAACTGGGCCGAACACAAACGGTATCGGGAAGCAACTGGTGATCTTCAGATCAATCAGATTTTGTGCAGGGCGGAGACGAACCCGGCTTACGGCTGCCGTTGCTGTTGTCGCGTTGCTTTTCGGCCATCCGGAATTATCTAAGGCGATTGCTCAATCTTCTGTTCCAAATAACCAGCAAGAAATCGTCGTCGCCCAAAATAGCGGCGGCGGCTTCAATCCGTTTCGGGCTTTGGGGCGAATTTTTGGTGGTGGTGATCGCAGGAAAAAGACAAAGGCACCTACACAACGTAAGACGCCCAGCCGGCCAGCGGGAACACCCCCAAAATTTGAGGAAACAGAAAAGGACCCGGATGCTGGGCTGATTCTGGTGGTTGGCGATCGTATGGCCCGCGGCGTAGCGGACGGACTTCGATTCACACTTGCCCAACAGCCCAAGATCAAAATTGAGAAAATCACCGAAGACAAACAGGGGTTTGCTGGCGAAACACCGCCGGTCTGGGCGACGAAAGTGCTGTCCAGAATCCGCGGCGCCGAAGTCAAAGCCGTTGTTGTCATGCTTGGCTGGCGGGATCGGGATAAGAGTTTCCCAGGCGAAGAGCCGATAGAGTATATGACCGGGGAGTGGTTGGAGGCCTATCGGAACAAGGTTTCCGCCTTGGTGCGAACCGTGCGCCAGGAAAAGATTCCGCTTGTCTGGGTTGGTTTGCCACCAACGAATGATGAACTTCTCAATGGAGACTTTACCCAGCTGAATTCGATTTATTCAGCTGCTGCGGCGGAACGGCGGGTTCGATATGTCGACTTATGGGACATCTTCTTGGCTGAAGACGGGTCCTATACATCTTACGGACCTGATGTAGACGGCAAAAACACTCGGCTGCGCACCAAAAACAGGATTGGCTTCACTTGGCCAGGATACCGCAAAGTGGCGTTTTTCGTAGAGCGGGAATTGTCCCGGCTTCTTGGCGGGTATGGCGGGCTTGCATTTGAAGGCGTAGAAGACGACCCGAACTTCATCGTTTTGACCGGACGAACCACGTCTCCGGAAGCCTTTCTTCTTGGCGGGGAAGATGACGCGGAAATTGACCCCGGCAGTATGGCCTACCGCTTCTTTGTCGAAGGTGAGCAATTGCCACCTGTCCGCGGGCGTGTCGATGATCCGCGCACCAAAGAAGAAGATTTATCCAGGCTGGGACTATCCAACGCGAATGGTTCCTGACGACGATCTAGAGCCTGTCGCATCTCATTACTTTCATTTGACCGTGACACATTTGATCTCTGGCTAGGCGTTTTGCGTGCAATGGTGTGATCACCATAAGCGCAAAACAACGACGCGAGTGAGCAAATGGGCCCGGCCCTTTTTCTTATGTCTTTTCATATAGAAGGGTGCACAAAAACGGCCCGTCGGCAGCGTTGCGCCGCTCACACGATCAACCAGATCGCGTATCGCGAACGCGCCTAGCCGAAGAAGCCGTTTTTCCGCATCAAATGGATCCGATTAGGTGCGACAGGCTCTAGGCAAAAGAAAAGCCCGCCAGAATACTGGCGGGCCTTTTTTGTTTTTCTGTAGCCGCTTAGCGCGGCAAGTCTGTTGTCCCGGTCAGGAATTCATCCACTGAACGGGCTGCCTGGCGGCCTTCGCGAATTGCCCAGACCACCAGCGACTGACCTTTGCGGACATCACCGGCGGCAAATACCTTGTCGATCGACGTTCTATAGTCATCGGTGTTAGCCTTCACGTTGGTGCGGCCATCCAGCTCCAACTTGTCACCGGCTTGAGCGATGTAGGTGTCGAGACGGGGGCCGGAGAAGCCGATAGCCGCGAACACCAGATCTGCGCGCAGGATGAATTCCGTTCCTTCGATTGGAACGCGCTTTTCATCGACGCGGGCGCATTTCACCCCAGTGACAACACCATCTTCATCGGCAACGAGGCCGAGCGTTGCGGCAGAGAATTCGCGCTCGGCGCCTTCAGCTTGCGACGAAGACGTGCGGAACTTCGTTGGCCAGTAAGGCCAGATGGTTAGCTTGTCTTCTTTCAGCGGCGGGATCGGGCGGATATCGAGCTGTGTGACAGACAAAGCGCCTTGACGGAACGCTGTACCGACACAGTCGGATGCGGTGTCGCCGCCGCCGATCACGACAACATGTTTGCCGCCCGCCCAGATCGGCGGTTCGTCGCCGCCCGGTTCGTTGCCTACCCGGCGGTTTTGCTGAACAAGGTAATCCATGGCCCAATGGCAGCCATGAAGATCCATGCCTTCAACGCCCGGATCGCGCGGGCGCTCGGCGCCAGCGCACAGAATTACAGCATCGTGGCGCTCGGCGAGCTCGTCCATACTGACCGTCACACCAACATTGACGTTGTAATGGAAGGTGACACCTTCGGCTTCCATCTGTTGGACACGCCGGTCGATGTAGTGCTTTTCCATCTTGAAGTCAGGGATGCCGTAGCGCAGCAGACCACCGGCTTTCGGTTCACGCTCATAGACATGCACCGTGTGGCCGGCGCGGGCCAGCTGTTGGGCCGCGGCCATACCTGCGGGGCCGGACCCGATGATGGCGACGGCCTTGCCGGTTTTGGTGGCAGACGGTTCTGGCACGATCCAGCCTTCTTCCCAACCCTTGTCGGCAAGCGCCTGTTCCACGCTTTTGATGTTGACCGGAATGTCTTCCAGGTTCAGCGTGCAGGCCTCTTCACAAGGAGCCGGGCAGATGCGGCCGGTGAACTCTGGGAAGTTGTTTGTGGAATGCAGGTTTCTAAGCGCGATGTCCCAGTCACCCTGAAACACCAGATCGTTCCAGTCCGGGATCTGGTTGTTGACCGGGCATCCGGTCGGGCCGTGACAGAACGGAATGCCGCAATCCATGCAGCGGGCTGCCTGGTTGGCAACTTCCTGATCGTTGAGCGGGATCGTGAATTCACGGAAATGACGGATTCGGTCAGAGGCAGGCTGATACTTCTGTTCCTGCCGATCGATTTCCAAAAAACCGGTTACCTTGCCCAAGGTGACCTCCTCAATTTTAGCGTCCTCAAGGTGGCTGCAATCGGCCGCGTTAGCGGCCGAGAGCCATTTGTTCTATGTGCCGGTTATTCAGCAGCGGCCATTCCGAGGCGCTGTTCTTCCATTTCCCTCAGCGCACGGCGGTATTCGACCGGCATGACCTTCACGAACTTCGGACGGTGGGTTGCCCAGTCTTCGATGATGGCTTTGGCTTTGGCCGAGCCCGTCAATTCGATGTGCTTGGCCAGCATTTGGCGCAGGCGCTCATCGTCGTGACGGGTCATGTCACAGGAAAGGTCAACCCGGCCTTTGTGCTCGATATCGCCGCCATGGTGATGGAGCTTTTCAAGCAGGTCGTCTTCTTCGGTGACTGGCTCCAGTTCGACCATCGCAAGGTTGCAGCGGGAGCCGAAGGTGCCGTCTTCATCGAGAACGTAAGCGATGCCGCCGGACATGCCAGCTGCGAAGTTCCTGCCGGTTTGGCCGATAACGACGACAACGCCGCCAGTCATATATTCACAGCCATGGTCGCCAACGCCTTCAACAACCGCGACTGCGCCGGAGTTACGCACTGCAAAGCGCTCGCCCGCGACACCGCGGAAATAACACTCACCTTCGGTCGCGCCATAGAGCACCGTGTTGCCGACAATGATGGAGTTTTCAGCAACGATGCGAGTGTTTTCCGGTGGGCGGACAATGATCTTGCCGCCGGAAAGGCCCTTGCCGACATAGTCGTTGGCATCGCCTTCCAGATCCATCGTGACGCCCTTGGCGACAAATGCGCCAAATGCCTGACCTGCTGTTCCTTTCAGCTTGACCGTCAAGGTATCTGGTTTCTTCAGACCCTTGTTGCCATAGCGTTTGGCGATTTCACCGGACAGCATCGCACCGGCTGAGCGGTCAACAGAACAGATGGTCTCTTCAATGACCGACGGTTCTTTGGTGTCGAGCGTATGCTGGGCTGCTGCGATCAAGCGGCGGTCGAGAATGTCGACAATCGGGTGGTCCTGCCGTTCGGTCCAGCGGGTTTCTTCCGGTTTTGCTTCCGGCTGGAAGAAGATCCGGGAGAAGTCCAGGCCATTGGCTTTCCAGTGGTCAAGCGCGGCTTCCTTGTCGAGGAAGTCTGAGCGGCCAATGAGGTCGTCCAATTTGGCAATACCAAGAGCGGCCATGATCTCGCGAACTTCTTCCGCAACATAGAAGAAGTAGTTGATCACGTGCTCCGGAGTGCCTTTGAAGCGCTTACGCAGAACCGGATCCTGCGTGGCGATGCCAACCGGGCAGGTGTTCAGATGACACTTGCGCATCATCAGACAGCCAGCTGCAATCAGAGGCGCTGTGGAGAAGCCGAATTCATCCGCACCGAGCAGCGCGCCGACGATAACGTCGCGGCCAGTCCGCAAGCCGCCGTCGACCTGCAAGGCAACACGGGACCGAAGTCCATTCAGAACCAGGGTTTGCTGGGTTTCGGCGAGGCCGATCTCCCACGGAGAACCGGCATGCTTCAGCGATGTCAGCGGTGAAGCACCCGTGCCGCCATCAAAACCGGAAATGGTGATGTGGTCCGCGCGGGCCTTTGCGACGCCAGCTGCAACCGTCCCAACACCAACTTCCGATACGAGTTTGACGGAAATGTCGGACACCGGATTGACGTTCTTCAGATCGTAGATCAGCTGAGCCAGATCTTCGATCGAATAAATGTCGTGGTGTGGCGGTGGTGAAATCAGGCCAACACCCGGAGTCGAGTGGCGGACTTTTGCGATTACCGCATCGACCTTGTGACCCGGCAGCTGACCGCCTTCACCCGGTTTTGCGCCCTGGGCAACCTTAATCTGGATCATGTCGGAGTTGACCAGATATTCCGTGGTCACGCCGAAACGCCCAGACGCCACTTGCTTGATTGCCGAGCGCTGCGGGTTCATCGAGCCATCGGGCAGCGGGTTGAAGCGCTCCGGCTCCTCACCACCTTCACCGGTGTTCGACTTGCCACCAATCTTGTTCATGGCAATCGCAAGACTGGAGTGTGCTTCCTTGGAGATCGATCCGAAGGACATGGCGCCGGTGACGAACCGCTTGACGATGCTGTCAGCGGATTCGACTTCGGTGATGTCGATTTCCTTGCGGCCAATCTCTTCGGCACTCTTGATGCGGAAATGACCACGGATTGCGAAACGTCCGCTCTCCTCGTTCACTTCCTTGGCGAACGCACGGTACATCTCCGGCAAATTGGCACGAACAGCATGCTGCAGATTTGCGATGGAGTCCGGCGTCCACATATGGCTTTCGCCGCGGGTCCGGTAAGCATATTCACCGCCAACATCCAGCGATCGGCGGAGGATAGCGACGTCGCCAAAGGCTTCTGCATGACGCAGGACGGTTTCTGCCGCCACTTCGCCAAGGCCGATGCCTTCGATCATGGTCGCGGTGCCGAAGAAATATTTTTCAACGAATTCGGATGACAGACCAACGGCATCGAAGATTTGCGCGCCGCAGTAGGACTGGTAGGTCGAAATGCCCATCTTGGACATGACCTTCAAGATGCCCTTGTCGATAGATTTGATATAACGCTCGACCACTTCGTATTGATCGACTTCTTCAGGGAAATCCATCTCCATGTGCATGGACAGAAGCGTTTCGAAGGCGAGGTACGGATTGATCGCTTCCGCACCGAAGCCGGCCAGAACACAGAAGTGATGCACTTCGCGGGCTTCACCGGTTTCAACAACCAGGCCGACAGAGGTGCGCAGACCCTTGCGGATCAGATGATGGTGCACGGCCGCGGTCGCCAGCAAGGCTGGGATCGCAATCCGGGACCGGCTGATCATGCGATCGGACAAGATGATGATGTTGTCCCCGTCCAGAACCGCTTTTTCGGCGCGTTCGCACAGGGCTGCAAGAGCTTTGTCCATCCCCTCGGCGCCTTTTTCGGCTTTGTAGGTGATGTCCAGGGTCTTGGCGGAGAACTGGTTGTCGGCGATGTCGCCGATGGCGCGGATCTTTTCCAGATCTTCGTTGGTCAGGATCGGCTGGCGGACTTCCAGGCGTTTTGAGGTCGATAGACCCTTGAGATCGAAGATATTCGGGCGCGGCCCAATGAAGGACACAAGGCTCATCACCAGTTCTTCGCGGATCGGATCGATCGGCGGGTTGGTGACCTGTGCGAAGTTCTGCTTGAAGTATGTGTAAAGCAGCTTCGACTTGTCGGACAACGCCGAAATTGGCGTGTCTGTGCCCATGGAGCCAATGGCTTCCTGACCGACGGTTGCCATCGGCGTCATCAGAAGTTTGATGTCTTCTTGAGTGTAACCAAAGGCCTGCTGGCGGTCGAGCAGGCTTTCACCGGCGACCGGAGCTAGCTGACGAACGCCTGGCAGGTCTTCCAGAACGATCTGGGTCTTGTGCAGCCAGTCCTTATAAGGATTGGCTGTCGACAGCTGCCGCTTAATTTCGTCGTCAGATACGATGCGGCCTTCTTCCAGGTCGATCAGCAGCATTTTGCCCGGCTGCAGGCGCCATTTCTGAACGATTTTCTCTTCTTCGACCGGTAGAACGCCGACTTCGGACGACATGATGACGAAATCGTCTTCGGTGACGATGTAACGGGCCGGACGCAGGCCATTCCGGTCCAGCGTCGCGCCAATCTGACGGCCATCGGTAAAGGCAACAGCAGCCGGTCCGTCCCACGGCTCCATCAGGGCCGCGTGGTATTCGTAGAAAGCGCGGCGGTTGTCATCCATCAGCGGATTGCCGGCCCAGGCTTCCGGGATCAGCATCATCGCTGCATGGGCCAGCGAATAACCGCCCATCACCAGGAATTCGAGCGCATTGTCGAAACACGCCGTATCCGACTGGCCTTCATAAGATATCGGCCAGAGCTTGGAAATATCGTCGCCAATCAGCGCAGAGGACACAGAAGCCTGGCGGGCCGCCATCCAATTGACGTTGCCACGCAGGGTGTTGATCTCACCATTGTGCGCCACCATCCGATAAGGGTGCGACAGATCCCAGGACGGGAAGGTGTTGGTTGAAAAGCGCTGGTGGACCAGGGCAAGAGCGGAGATGAAGCGCTCGTCCTTTAGGTCAGCGTAATAAGCGCCGAGCTGATAGGCGAGGAACATGCCCTTATAAACGACGGTCTGGCTGGACAGGGAAACAATATAGAAGCCCTTGGTGACCGCATCTGTTTCGGCACGGACCGTATTAGAGATGACCTTTCGCAGGACAAATAGTTTCCGCTCGAACGCGTCCTGGTCTTCGCTTTCACTGCGCTTGATAAAGACCTGACGGGAAACCGGCTCGGTTGCGGCAATGTCCGGTGCTTTGGAAAGAGAAGAGTTGTCGACCGGCACGTCCCGCCAGCCAATCAGTTCTTGACCTTCGTTCTTGATAACACGTTCGACGATTTCTTCGCATTTGGCGCGAAGGGCATCATCCTGAGGCATGAAAATGAAGGCAACGCCGTAGCCGCCAAAATCCGGAATTGGAGTGCCGGCGGCTTCCATTTCTTCTGAATAGAAGCTGTGCGGGATCTGAACCAGCATTCCGGCACCGTCGCCCATCAACGGGTCGGCACCGACTGCGCCGCGGTGGGTTAGGTTCTCCAGAACCTGCAGGCCATCGGCAACAATCTTATGAGACTTTTCGCCTTTCATATGGGCGACAAAGCCAACACCACAGGCATCGTGTTCGCGCGACGGATTGTAGAGCCCTTTGTCGGCGGCCGTGCCCAGTCGATCGGCAAGTGTCGCGGTTGCGGCGGTTTTTGTCTCCGCGCTACCGTCTTGCATGGCTGTGCTGGTCGTCAGCTCTTTATTCGTCATGTGCGCCCTCACTGTTACCCCAGTGTCTGCCGTCGTTTGGAGCGTCCGGTTTCGTTCGGGTCGCACTCCATCAAGAATGCGGCTCGGTGAACCCTGGCTCCAGCCCCGGCTCTGTCGATGTATTAACCGCGACGATCGCTTCTCGCAAACCGCCGCATTGCCGCAGCACCTTCAAAATTGCTGCTGAAACACATTTGTTTCACCTTGCTTTTGGTCCAATTAGGACCATGCAAGCGGCCGCCTGATTTTGTTCCTTGGTTGCCAGAGAACTGGCAGAAATTCCCTCAATTCAAATGGGACAGTATCCCTGTCCTATTCCAGGCGGCGCGAACATGACAGATTTCGCAGCAAGGGGCAAGTGTGTTTCTTTGTCGCTATTATAATTGTTTCGCGCGCAAAGTGCCATTCGTCCGTAATGGTCAATTTTGGAGGTGTTTGAGTAAGAATCTTTCGTTTGCTGTGTTTTATTGGCTTGCTCGCAAACGAGTCACAGGCGTTTGATTTCCCATTGATCAATATAACGGCCATGTAATTTCCGTAGCGGCTTTCGCCTGGGATCGGCGTTTGTTGCAGTGAATTGTATTTGACCAGAGGAGTTTGAAATGAAGCACAAGGCTATGTCTGCAGCCATCGTTGCAGGAGCCGTGGCGACCGCAGTTGCCGGTTTGACCGCAACGTCCACGACGCCGGCCCATGCCCAGGCAAAAGAAAAATGCTATGGGGTGTCCTTGAAAGGTCAAAATGACTGTAAAGCTGGTGCAGGCACCACATGTGCAGGCACGTCCACAGTGGATTATCAGGGTAATGCCTGGACGCTTGTTCCAAAGGGAACTTGTGTATCTATGGAGCTGCCGGACGGCCGCAAAGGCTCTTTGACCGAACTGGACCGGGATCTGCCGGAAGCCTGACCCATTTGTCAGCCAGGGCAGCGAGCTGGTTGATCCAATTCAGGCTGGCGGTTTGTACCGCCCGCCTGACACATTCATATGGGTGCAGGAGATTACCATGCAGTCCGACACTCTGAGCAATCTGAAATTCGGCGCTGCTTCTGCGGTTCCAAAATTGCCCGGGGCGGGTCTGAAGGCAGAGCATGTCGCTGAGATTCTGGAAAATCGTCCTCAGATTGGTTTTTTCGAAGTTCATGCGGAAAACTATATGGGTGCCGGTGGCCGTCCGCACCAGCAATTGACCGCGATCCGCGATGCTTATCCGTTGTCTCTTCATGGAGTCGGATTGTCGATTGGCGGAGAACAGCCTCTAGACAAAAAACATCTTCAACGCCTTGCTGATTTGAACCGGCGGTATGAGCCGGGCCTGTTTTCAGAGCATCTTGCCTGGTCGACCCATGACACGACCTTCTACAATGACCTGTTGCCGGTTCCCTATGACGAGGCAACGCTCAATCGCGTGTGTGATCATATTGACGAAGTGCAGGATGTTGTCGGTCGTCAGATGCTCCTGGAAAATCCATCGACCTATGTCGCTTTTGCTCAAAGCACCATGAGTGAGCTGGATTTTCTGAAGGAAGTCACTCGAAGAACCGGATGTGGGCTCCTGCTCGACGTTAACAATGTCTATGTGTCCTGCACCAATCACGCGCGGTCCGCGGAAAGTTATCTCGCAGACTTTCCGGTTCACCTTGTCGGTGAAATTCATCTTGGCGGACATGCGCCGGATGTCGATGAGGCTGGCAGGCCGCTTCTGATCGATGCCCATGACCGGGCTGTCGATGATGCCGTCTGGGCACTTTTTGAAACGGTCATTCAGCAAAATGGCGCTCTGCCGACCCTCATAGAATGGGATAATGATGTGCCAGCCTGGCCCGTTCTTCTCAAAGAGGCTCAGGCAGCCGGTGAGATCCTATCCCGGGCTGACGAAGCCGAATATAGGGCCGCCGGGTAAGATGAGCGTTCAGTCTACAGTGCCGAAGGTATCCACCGGTGGCTTCGGCGATGCCTTGTTTGATCCATCCGTCGGAACGCCCGAGGGTGTAATCGGGCCGGACGGGCAACCAGATGCCAAGCGTTTCAATGTTTACCGGAACAATGTTGTTGTCAGCCTGTGTGAAGCGCTGGGCGAGACTTTTCCGGCCATCAAGAATCTGCTGGGCGATGAATATTTTTCTGCGCTGGCCCGTGCGTTCGTCATGGACCATCCGCCGCGAAACCCGGTCCTGATGTGGTACGGGGCTGAGTTTGCGGATTTTATCGCGGCCTTTCCGCCTCTGGCATCCTATCCTTATCTCGGTGACGTCGCGCGTCTGGAGTGGGCATGGGGGCAGGCCTATCACGCGGCAGACATTCCGGTTCTGGAACCTGCTGTTCTGGGAGCGGTCCCGCCGGAAGAGCTTGGATCCGTCAAGTTTGTCAGACATGCCGCGGCGGCGCTGTTGACGTCGGAGTGGCCGGTTTGGGATCTGGTGCGGATCAACCGATTTGAAAAGGGAGCGCAGGCCGAAATCGACTTGTCGGCCGGTCAGACTGTCTTGGTAACACGGCCGGAATTTGATGTGGACGTGCACCTGTTGCTGGCAGGTGCCGATGAGTTTTCAAGCTGCTTGCTTTCTGGGAAGACTCTCGGAGAGGCAGCGGACGCAGCACTGTCCAACAATGCTGATTTTCCACTTTCCGACTGTTTGTCGGACTTACTAACAAATGGGGCGTTTGCTGATTTATACCGGCCCGAGGCAACCTGACGCCCGGTCCGGTGAGAAACAAGAAAAGAGACGATGATGGGTATGATTATTGGTTTGTGCGTGCGGCTCTATGCGATTGTTTTTAATACGTTGGAGCGCGTTACCGAAGGGTGGTTCCTCAGTCTGGCGTCCAGGGTGATTTTCGCAGCCATTTTGTTCCAATTCTTTTGGAATTCCGCCCTGACGAAAATCGGCGGAAGCATCATGAATATCTTTACGCCGACTGCAGGCGCTTATGCGCAAATGCTGCCCGCTCTGATGGAGCAAGTAAGTTACGACACCAGCCAGATCGCTTTTTTCCCTTATGGCTTGATTGTGCTTTTGGGAACTTGGGGCGAGTTCATTCTGCCAATTCTGGTCGTGATCGGCCTGTTCACCCGAGCCGCAAGCCTCGGCATGATCGTTTTCATTCTTGTGATGAGTTATGTCGACATCACTGGTCACGGTGCGGATGCCAAGACAATCGGTGCATTCTTTGATGGCGACCCTTATGCGAAAATCTTGGATGATCGTTTGCTCTGGATCTTCCTGTTGCTCGTGCCTACTCTCAAAGGTGGGGGTCTTTTCTCCCTAGATACTCTTCTTGGGGCCCAATACCGAAAACGGGAAATGTACTACTAGGATTTCAGTTGCCGGCCATTGTTCGTGGTGATTTAACGGCCTGATGAATTTTGCTAGTGACAATTGGGCGGGTGCGGCTCCGGCGGTGATGTCGGCGCTCTCCCGCCACAACAGTGGGTTCGCTCCGGCGTATGGGACAGATCCGCTAACCGAGAGTATTTCTCAGAAATTCAATGAGATTTTTGAGCGGGAGGTGGCTGTCTATTTCGTTGCGACCGGGACAGCTGCCAACTCCCTTGCGCTGGCGGCCTATGCAAAGCCTGGCGGAGCCATCTTCTGCCATCGCGATTCGCATATCCAGGTCGATGAATGCAATTGCCCTGAATTTATGACCAGCGGCGGTAAGCTTGTTTCCGTTTCGGGGGCGAATGGCAAATTCACTCCGGACGCCCTGCGGGACGCCATGGAAGCTTTTCCGGACGGTGTTGTGCATCACGGACAAGTTGCCAGCGTATCGATCAGCCAGGCCACGGAAAGCGGAACTGTCTACACTCTGGATGAAATCGCTGCTCTGAAAGACGTCGCCCAGTCGCGGAACGTTCCCTTGCATATGGACGGCGCACGGTTTGCCAATGCGCTGGCGACACTTGGATGTTCGGCGGCAGATATGACCTGGAAGTCTGGCGTCGATGTGCTCTCATTTGGCGCAACAAAGAACGGCTGCTGGTGCGCAGAGGCAGTTGTTTTCTTTGATTTGGAAGCAGCCAAAGGTTTTGAATATTTCCGCAAACGCGGCGGGCACCTGTTTTCCAAGAGCCGTTTTGTTGCCGCGCAATTCGATGGTTACTTTGAAAACGACAGCTGGCTGGAAACGGCAAATCACGCCAACGACATGGCCTTGAAGCTCGCGGAAGGCATCCGGGCAGCCGGTGGGCGGACCGCATGGCCAGTGGAAGCCAATGAGCTGTTTCCGATACTAAAGAGATCGCAGTTCGAAGCCTTGGAACGAGCTGGGGCAAAGCTCTACGAATGGCCTGCTAAGGACCTGGGCGATAATCTTTCTCCGAAGGACGATGAAGTCTGCTTGCGGCTGGTGTGCAGTTTTGCGACGGCCGAGGAAGAGGTTGAAGCGTTTTTGACAGTCTTGTCCGAAGTTCAGTGACATAAGACTTCTGACATCAAAAAGAGGCGCCTGAAAGTCAGGCGCCTCGCCACCGCTGTCAGCTTGAGGGGAAAGCTGCGGGGTCAGTGTGCGGTGGTTTCAAGCTGTTTTGCTGCGCCAGATGTGATCTCGATCTTGCGCGGTTTCATGGCTTCCGGCAGTTCACGGACAAGGTCCACGTGTAGAAGGCCATTTTCGAGGCTGGCACCGTTCACGCGGACATGTTCTGCGATTTGGAAACGGCGTTCAAAGGTCCGCGAAGCAATGCCGCGGTAAAGAATTTCACGATCGGCGGGCTCTTCGCCCTTTTCGCCCTTGATCGTTAGAACGTGTTCTTTGGCTTCTACAGAAAGTTCGTCTTCAGCGAACCCGGCAACCGCCATGGTAATGCGGTAGGAATTCTCGCCAGTACGTTCGATGTTATAGGGCGGATAACTTGGTGTTTCGCTGCCAGCTGCATCCAGCATTGAAAACAGGCGGTCAAAGCCGATGGTTGACCTGTGGAGCGGAGAAAAGTCGAAGTGACGCATGGTCTGTCCTCTCTTTGAGCAACTTATACTTCATGTGTTTTTGCGGACCTCTGTCCCCCATCATTGGCAGGACCGGCTCGCGGTGCAGACCCAATTTGGCGCCTGCAATTCATCAGGTGGGCATTCCTGTTTTTGAATTCAAGGGGGTTCTTTTGCGTTCATTTTTGCCTGGATGAACCGGAGATGAACAAGGTCTTCCGCTTCGGTTCAATCGGTCTCAGCCATTCTTCAGACAACGTCAGCGCGGGGCTGACGGAGTGAGGAGATGCAAGATGATCAATTCCTTCAGCAAAGAGATTTCCAGGAAATTTACTGCCCCAGTTGTAGCTGCCGTTTTTGTTATGGCGGCTGGCGCGGTTTCGGGGGCGCAGGCAATGCCACTTTCCGGCAAGGGAGCAATTCCAGCATCTCAAGCCGAACATATTGTCAACGTCGATCACCGCCGTGGTCCGGGAAAGGGATGGCGCGGTGGTCATGGCCGTCATCATCATGCAATGGGGCCGCGCCAGATACGGCGCAGCCTGCGCCATCGCGGATTCTACCGGATCAAGATCATTGACCGTCGCGGACCGATGTACATCATCAAAGCACATGGCTGGCGCGGATTCCCCATGCGGCTGGTGGTCGATTCGCGCAATGCGCATATAGTTCGAAGCCGTCCGCTTGGTCCCCGCTTCGATTGGAACTACAGCTGGTAAGGCCAAGAAACTGCATTTCAGAGGCCGGCTTTTTCAAAAGCCGGCCTGAAGTTTGTTGTGGACGCAAGGGCAGCAGATTATCACTTGGGAAACAACACGCGAATCGGACTGTCATGAGCCTGATTGATACCAAGGACAATCCCGTCCCGGACGGGGGCGTTTCGGGATTTCTTGAAACGAAAGACCGGATCAAGTTGCGCTATGCGCATTGGCCTGCCTTGGGAGCACCGCATCGCGGCACGGTCACCCTGCTTCAGGGGCGTGCGGAGTTTATCGAGAAATACTTCGAAGTTGTCTCTGATCTCCGAGCGCGTGGGTTTGCCGTTGTAGCGTTCGATTGGCGGGGGCAGGGAGGATCAGACCGGCTGACCCGCAGCCCGTTCCGTGGACATGTGTCCAGCTTCAAAAAGTATCAGATCGATCTTTTGACAATCTTGAAAGAAATTTCGCTCGCAACATATCCCGGACCTCATTTTGCACTTGCCCATTCAACCGGCGGCTTGATTTTGCTCACCGGTTCGCATCGCCTCCGGACAATGCTGGACCGTGCGGTGATCACAGCGCCGCTGCTGGGCCTTGCCGCGGAAGACTGGGGCGGAGACTTTCTGCCGCTGGGGCGGAAAGCCTTGCGGATCCTAACCCTCGGTTTTTTGGGAAAGCATCCATTGAAAGCAGCCCGGTCTGCAACAACAAGCATCACAGAGACGATCGGGTTTCCTATTGCACGGATTTGTTCCTGGCTGTTGCTTGGCCGGCTTTATGTTCCAGGTGGAAACAACAAGGTTACGGTGCCGTTCGACACCAACCGGCAAACCTCCGACAGGCAGCGCTTTCGACGGTTTTCAAAAGTGCTTGAAGACCATCCAGAACTCGGTATTGGATCTGCGACGATGGGCTGGCTGAATGCGGCCAGGGCGGCGATGATGTCGTTGCGCAAGCGCCGCGCTGGGCCGGAAATCAAACTGCCGTGTGTCATCTTGGCCGCCGGGCGTGACCGGATCGTGTCCACACCTGCCATTGAGGAGTTCGTCTCGCGGACGAAAACGGCCGCCTATATCGAAATCCCAGGAGCAGAGCACGAACTGCTCATGGAGGCTGATGCCTACCGCGACCAGGTCTGGGCGGCATTCGATGCGTTTATTCCAGGATATGAAGCAGATCTGGAACTGAAGAAAACCGGCGCGAACTGAAGGCTTTCGTCCTTATGCCGGTCTTCCTTAGGTGCTAGTCAGCTGCTTTGGAGAGTTCCTTCAGAAGAATGTCGTGCAGCCGCGGGTCTCCGGAAGCGACAATTTGCCCGCCCTCAGCTGGTGAACCGCCTGTCCAGGTGGTGACAACGCCGCCGGCGCCTTCTATGATCGGCACCAGGGCCACAATATCATAGGCTTGCAGTCCGGATTCAATCACCGCATCTCCATGCCCGGCGGCCACCATGCAATAAGCATAACAGTCGGTGCCGTAGCGGGTAAGTTGCGCTTCAGCTTCAAGTCGGTCAAAGGCGGGCCGTTCTGTTTTCGAAAACAGCGCTGGCGTGGTTGTGAACAGCGTTGCCTCTTTCAAGGAGGCGCAGGGCCGTGTCTTGAGATCTTTCGATCCCAATGGTCCCTGATACCAGGCGCGCTGGCCATCGCCGCTGAAGCGTTCGCCAATATAAGGCTGGGCCATCATGCCGAGGCTGGGTTTGCCCTCAGAGCGAAGCCCGATTAGGCAGCCCCATGTCGGAAGGCCGGTGATAAAGGCGCGTGTGCCGTCAATCGGATCCAGCACCCAGACGAGATCGGCTTCCAGGTTTTCCGCGCCATGCTCTTCACCCAGGATGCCGTGATCTGGATGATGTTGATTGATCAGGGCGCGCATGGCCGTTTCGCCGTTCTTGTCGGCGATGGTCACTGGGTCGAAGCCGCTCTCCAGTTTGTTGACGACCGAAAACCCCTGCCGGAAGTGCGGCATGATCGCAGCGCTGGCGGCATCGGCGAGCTGATCAAGAAACGGAGCCAGCGGGTTGATGCTGGCAGCAAGCGGCATGGACATGGTTCCTCCGGCCAATAAAGTGGGTTTATGGTTGATAGTGGCGCCAGGTGACTGTTTTATAACTTGAATTGCAAAAAAAGATATCGAAATACCTGAACGAATGCTCATATTTTGAGCATGAAGTAATCGCTTATAGGCTTGTAATTTGTGCGATGCAATGCAATCTTATTGCGGTGCGATAGAGTTTTCTGTCGCATCGCCCTCCTTGGGCGTTTCCTCCCTAGACTTCGGCCGCCTCTTTTGAGTGCGGCCTTTTTTTTTATTCGATTTAACGAAGGAGCTATTCGGCCGCGATCGGATCCGCGATCAGGCCAGCATCCGGCATGGCGGTGAGCTCGCGGACAAAATCCTTGAGATCGTGGAACAGCTGACCGAAGCCGTCCGTAGGCTTCTGCGTCGTTTCATCCATATAGAGGCCGCGATTGATTTCGATCTGCAGAGCATGCAGGCCGCTCGAGGGCCGGCCATAGTGTTCTGTAATAAAGCCGCCAGCATAGGGTTTGTTCCGGCTAACGCTGTAGCCTTTGTTTCGCAAGGCTTCAAAAGCAAAGTCGGTTAAGTCGCTGTTGCAGCTGGTGCCATAGCGGTCACCAAGAATGAAATCCGGCCGGCTGTCCGTGGACTGGCATTTTACGCTGGACGGCATGGAGTGGCAGTCGATCAGGACGGCATGGCCAAAGGTCACATGTGTTTGCGCCAAAAGCCGCCGAAGAGTGGAATGATATGGCTTGTAAATCGCTTCAACGCGGCCAAGAGCCTCTTCCACCGGGAGTTTGTGTTTATAGATCTCGTAGTTTTCGCTGACGATCCTGGCAATCGTTCCCAAACCGCCTGCGACCCGTATTGAGCGGATATTGGCATAGGACGGCAAGCGGCCATCGAACATCTTGGGATCGAGCTCATAGGGCTCCCGGTTAACATCCAGATAGGCCCGCGGGAAATGCGCTCTAAGCATGGGAGCACCCAGTGGCACCACATGTGCAAACAGGTCATCCACATAGGCATCTTCAGAGCGCCGGATCGACTGTTCGTCCAAACGGGAGGCGGCTAGAAAACTTTCCGGGTATTGCCGTCCAGAATGTGGCGAATTGAAAACGAAGGGAAGCCGTTGATCTGCGGGGCATAAAACTTCGAATGCGGGCAGGCCGTTGAAGTCGGTATCAAACAGGGCATTCGAGGTGCTTGGTGGTAAGCTTGTCAAATTCAATGTCCCGGCTAAGGCGATATCCTATGGTGCCAAGGAATCAACACACAGTCCACAGTGGTTCGGTCAAAAGCTTAGGACAACCAATTCTTCCTATCTTTCTTTTGATTTCGGGCTATAACCGGCAAAAGGTTTAATCGCTCCGCGAATTCAAAGGAAATTGGTTGCCCACTATGTCGCGAATCCTGCTTGCCGAAGATGATAATGACATGCGCCGCTTCCTGGCGAAGGCTTTGGAAAATGCCGGGCATGATGTCGTGTCCTTCGACAACGGCAAAAGCGCATATGAAAGATTGCGTGAAGAGCCGTTTTCACTTCTTTTGACGGACATCGTCATGCCAGAAATGGATGGCATCGAGCTGGCGCGCCGCGCGACGCAGCTGGACCCGGATCTGAAAGTGATGTTCATCACCGGTTTTGCAGCGGTTGCGCTCAATCCGGAATCGGACGCGCCGAAGGATGCCAAGGTCCTGTCAAAACCGTTCCATCTCAAAGATTTGGTTCAGGAAGTGGAGCGGATGCTGGCTGCTTGAGAGCGCCAATCAGTAGGGTTATCCGGTGCACAGGATTTTTTGACAGTTCAGTGAAAAGGGGGTTGCACTGGTTTTCGATCCCCGCTATATCGCACCCCACCACGGCGTTGGGGCGCCGGTGGCCGAAGAAATTCGGGCGTGTAGCTCAGCGGGAGAGCACTTCGTTGACATCGAAGGGGTCACAGGTTCAATCCCTGTCACGCCCACCATTATTACGCTGATTGATCTGATCAAGATGCGTAGGTGACTGGAAGACTAGCGCAGAAGACTGCAGCAACTTTCCGGAAACTGGTTGAGGATGTGAGCGCCTTGGGCGCTCATTTAGTTTGAAGTAGAAAACGACCCCACGGGGACAGTGACATGAAGATCAAGAACTCGCTCAAAGCGTTGATGACCCGTCACCGGGACAACCGCATGGTCCGCCGTAAGGGCCGCGTTTACATCATCAACAAGAAAAACCCGCGCTTTAAGGCACGTCAGGGCTAATCCTGCTTCGCGCGTTTCAGCTGGGAACGAATTGTTACGTCAATGGGATGCGCCTTATCGGCGCTGAGGTTGACAAATTGTTCGTAAACCGCAGAAACACGCGATAGTGTCAATATCCGGGATTGACCGCCGCATTCAACGACCCATAATCGTTGGATGCGGATTTTTGTGTTTGCCATTCTTCTCCTATTTGCTCCGGCTGCCGCCACAGCGCAGACGGTGCCTGATCTCGGTCCGGAGGCTGACATGCCGTCCGTCGAGGATTTTGATGCACTGCCTGATCCTGAGCCAGAGGCTGGCGGCCAAGTGGTGGTTGAAGACGAAGACCCCACTGAAACTCTTTCTAAACTCGACAGTCTTTACGCGGACCTTTCAGGAGCGGACGATCCAGCCGTGCGGGAGCGTGTGTCGCGCGATATCCGGCGGATCTGGATGGACTCAGGCTCCGATACCGTAAACTTGCTTATGGTACGGGCCGGACATGCGATACAAGCCAAAGACCATGGATTGGCGCTCGATCTGCTTGATGTGGTTGTTGTGCTGCGTCCCTCTTTTGCCGAAGGCTGGAACCGGCGCGCGACGGTTCATTATATGAAAGAAGATTTCGGCAAATCGCTGGTCGACATAGAACGCACGCTGGCGCTGGAGCCCCGGCATTGGGGTGCACTTTCGGGCCTTGCGATCATTCAGCGGCGCCTGGGTTTTGAAAACGAGTCTCTGGAAACATTCCGCCGGGCGCTTGAAATTCACCCAGGCTTGGAAAATGCCGAGAATGCAATAGAGGCGCTTGAAAAGGCCGCCGAAGGCGAACCAGTTTAATTAAGCCCGTATTTGACAAGCGTTTGCCCGCGTTTAGGCGCGAGCCATTTTCGGTCGGCGATTTAGAATTATGGTGGAAGGCTAATCGATTTAAAAAGGCGGCCAAAAAAAAGGCCGCCTTTTGTTTTGCTCAACGAACCGTCAAATGCCGCCCTGTCCGTCATTGCCAACAAATGCAATCCGCAACATGTTGGTGGAGCCCGGTGTTCCAAACGGGACACCAGCGGTGATGATGATCCGTTGACCTGGTTTTGCCCATCCTTCGGAATGAGAAATCCGGCAAGCACGGTCGATCATGTCTTCTTCGTTGGCAGCGTCTTCACTGACAACGCAGTGTAGGCCCCAGCCGAGCGATAGCCGGCGGGCGGTTGCCATGACCGGAGACAGAACGATGATCGGGCAAGACGGGCGTTCCCGCGATGCACGAAGGCCCGTAGCCCCAGACGTTGTGTAACAAACCACCGCAGCCAGATTGAGGGTCTCCGCGATTTGGCGAGCCGCAGCTGAAATCGCATCGGACCCTGTTGCTTCCGGTTCGGTGCGCTGAGCGTAGATGATGGTCCGGTAGTTGGGATCCTGCTCAACTTCTTGAGCGATCTTGTCCATGGTCGAGACTGCTTCTTCCGGAAAATCACCGGCAGCGGACTCGGCGGACAGCATGACCGCATCAGCGCCTTCGTACACTGCTGTGGCAACGTCCGAAACTTCTGCGCGGGTTGGAACCGGAGATGTAATCATCGATTCCAGCATCTGGGTCGCGATGACAACCGGCTTGCCGGCCCGGCGGCAGGCGCGGGTGATGCGCTTTTGCAAGCCTGGGACCTGTTCGAGAGGCATTTCCACGCCCAAGTCGCCACGAGCAACCATGATTGCGTCAGACAGCTCAATGATCTCATCCAGCCGGCCAATGGCCTGAGGTTTTTCGATCTTCGCCAATACGCCGGTGCGGCCGCGCGTGATCTTGCGGACTTCTGCAAGATCTTCAGGCCGTTGCACAAAGGACAGAGCAATCCAGTCAACGTTCTGGTCCAGTGCAGCAATCAGATCCTTGTGATCCTTTTCCGTCATCGCACTTGTGGCGATTTCAGAATCTGGAACACTGACGCCCTTGCGATCGGACAGCTTGCCGCCAACGATGACCTCGGTTACGGCCTTAGCCGCGGAAGCCTCAGTCACACGCAGTTGGATCTTGCCGTCGTCCAGCAACAGCCGGTGTCCGGGTTCCAGGGCTTTCAAGATTTCCGGGTGCGGTAGGTGGACCCGGTTGATATCGCCCGCAGAAGTATCTGCGTCCAAAGTAAAGACCGCTCCGTTTTCCAGCATCACTGGGCCATCGCCGAATGTGCCTACACGCAGCTTGGGTCCTTGAAGATCGGCCAAAATGCCGATCGGTCGTCCTACATTTTCCTCTACAGCACGGATGCGGGATACCAGCATCTTGAGACGGTCATGGTCAGTGTGGCTCATGTTGATACGGAACACGTCCGCGCCAGCACGATACAACTTTTCGATGATGTCTTGTTCTGAGGAGGAGGGTCCGAGAGTAGCTAGAATTTTAACTCGTCGGTTTCGCCTCATCGCCCACCTGTCCCTTGTTGCACGGGCTCGGTCAACTGGACCGTCCAGCTGCTCTGTTCGCCCGTGTCGATTTCGAAAAAGCCTGTCCGCTCGAAACCTCGAGCAACGCAGTCTTCAATTCCGCGGATGGTGAACTCTTTTTCCCGGGTGCACATGAACGCCCGGCCGCCCCATTCGCCGAATTGATCGTAATCGACCGCATAGATGTAATAGTAACGTGACACCAGAGAGCCGGGTACGAGAGTTTCACAGCTGTTGGATTCAAGATTCCACCAGCCTTCTGTGATCCAATCGGATTTATCTTTGTAGCCGATAGCTACTCCGACCTGGCTGTCCGTCTTGTTGCAAAGACGAAGGTCAGCCTTGGCGCTTCCGCTGTTAATAGCACTTATGAAGAGGGCAATACCAAAGGCGCATAAGGTCTTAATAGACGTGTTGATCCACGTCCGAGACCTGCCCTGGTGCCGTTCCCCTACCTCAAACATACGCAGTCGTTCACTTTGCTGCTTTACAGACATTGGCTTTTTGCGTGGACAACAGTGTCTTGTCAACGTCGTTAACAATATATGTGCAAGAGTAAAACCCTATTATTGCCGCACTGATACCCTTTTGGCCCACCCGGATAAAACCAAACTATCGTATGTGGTGATAATTGGGGCGGGAACATGACAGTAACCTTGTGGGTACAGCCCAGCTGTCAAAAAACGGTATACAAACACTTTCATCCACATCAAAAATATCCAGGTAATGATTGGGGTCAAAATTGCCCGCTGTTCAAAAACAGCGATTCGAGTGCCTGTTTTGCGGACATTGCGGATTATTCGGACTTGGTTCCCCGCCAGCTTTGGCGTACACCTGTCCGCCTGCCAATAATGCTGTTTTTCGTAATCAAGAAGATCTAGATGACTGATCCTGCGCTGATGCCGGACACTTCCTTTCAGCCGTATGAATATGTTCATGGTGATGAGAGCGCCGGGGTTTTGCTGCTGTGCGACCACGCCCGCAATACAGTGCCGCAAGAATATGGCGACCTGGGTGTTCCGGCCGCCCAGTTCGAGCGGCACATTGGATATGACATTGGTGCGCGTGCTGTAACACTCGAGCTGGCCCGAAGGCTCAACGCCCCGGCCTGCCTGTCGACGTTTTCAAGATTGCTGATCGACCCCAATCGGGGCGAAGATGATCCAACGCTGATCATGCGTCTGTCGGATGGCGCCGTGGTGCCCGGCAATGCGAAAGTCGACCAAGCTGAACGCCAGCGCCGGATCGACCGATTCCATAAACCTTATCATGGTCTGATCTCCGGGACCTTGGACCGAATGATGGCAGCCGCACCGGCGCCGGTTATTATTTCGATCCATAGCTTTACACCAGTTTGGCGGGGTGTGCCCCGTCCCTGGCACGTGACGGTGCTGTGGGACAGCGACCCGCGCGCTGTAACTCCCATGCTGGACGGTTTGCGGGCGCAAAGTGATTTGATCGTGGGGGACAACGAACCTTACGACGGCGCCCTTGAAAATGACACGATGTACCGGCACGCAACAAAACGGGGGCTGTCGCAAGCCCTTCTGGAAGTGCGCCAGGACCTGATCGCCGATGAGGCCGGGGCATTGGAATGGGCCGATCGGCTCGAGCCTATCTTAAGGAATTTGTCGCAGGCGCAAGATTGCCGGCAAGTCCGGCACTATGTATCCCGATGCGATAACAAGTGACAGGGTGTATGCCGGATAAGAGCTGAGGGAGATGAATTGATGGACGATCAAACCAAAACCGAACTGGAAGCCGCCGTCTTTCGCAGGCTTGTGGAACATCTTCGCGGACGCACGGATGTCCAAAACATCGACATGATGAACCTTGCTGGTTTTTGCCGCAATTGCCTGTCCAACTGGTATGCGGAAGCTGCCAATGAAAAAGGGCTGGATGTGGAAAAAGAAGCAGCGCGTGAGCTGGTCTATGGCATGCCTTATGCTGATTGGAAGGCCAAACACCAGACCGAAGCGACCGAGGAGCAAAAAGCGGCTTTCAAAAAGAGCCATCCTCACCACCACTGAGATGTACGGTTTGTTCCGGTTCGCTTGACGTCGCTGGCGAAGTCTGGCACGGCACGGGCCGGTTTCCTTGCAGCGGAATTCATATGTTGCCGCTGCAGATGTTTGCTGAAGAGATAAAAACTAACTAAGGAGTAACACTCGAATGTCCGATCCGGGTGGAGTCGCCGCAGATCAGCTGCGCGCATTTATTGAGCGCATTGAGCGACTGGAAGAAGAAAAGAAAGTCATCTCGGATGACATCAAGGATGTTTACGCAGAAGCCAAAGGCAATGGCTATGACGTTAAAATCCTGCGGAAAGTTGTTTCACTTCGCAAGAAACAGCCACATGAGCGGGAAGAGGAAGAGGCGGTACTCGACCTTTACCTTCATGCCCTCGGGATGGCTGGCCCAGGCCCGTCTGAAGGCTAAGGTTTTCTTGCTACAGAATGAAAAAAGGCTGGTTCTTGGAACCAGCCTTTTTTCTTTTCTCAGGTCCGACGATGGACCGGATTATCGAGCGAAGTGAACGGGCAGCACCACAATGGCCGGGCCCATAAATCGGTCGGTTCTAAGATCGCCATAGGGGGTCTGTTCGAAGCTTGCAGCGACAAAACGGTTGCCAGGTTTGATGACATTGGTCAGCTGGCGCTGGTTCGGGTGGCTCAGCCAAGCAAATGTCCGGTGGCGTGTCGTGTTGGCGCCAGTCAGCACAAGCGATTCTGACCTATCGGGGAGGCTCGCAAAGCCAGCCAGCGGGTCTACAATTTGATTGCGCGGTATCCGGCCAGAAACTGATGGACGGGCAATGGCTGCCTTGGGCGCCGCAACCGGGCGGTTATCGGAAGCTTTCTCTGGAGCTGCAACTGCCGTACCGCGTAGGGACCGGCTTAACTCAGGCGGTGTCGGTGCAGCAGAAGCATAAGCCAAGGTCGATCCAGGCCGAGGAGCTGGTTCCGGTGAGGGGACAGCGGTGCCTGTCGCGGCCGCAATGGCGGCTACAGGATCGTTAACTGAGGTGTTTGATGCAGTGCCACCGAGTTTTGCTGCTGCCGCTTGGGCCGCTGCCTGTAAGCCGGCAGCGGGTTTTTGTCCCGGCGCACCGGCGACAAGAAAACGATCGTTCAGAGGCTTGCTGGCAGCTGGTGGTTGGCCGGCGGCCAGTGCGGCCCGCTGACTGTCCAGAGTATTGGGTGCAGGCGTAGGTAAGGCAGCTGCCAATAGTACCGGCGCATCTATGTCAGGTTTCAACTCCGGCGCGGAGCTTGCAAGCACAACAGCTGGAGTGGCTTCTGGCGTTTCAAGAAGTTTCCGTCCGGGTACTGGTGGATTTTCGAGAACCGGAGAGACCGCGGCGGTTTGCGTTGCCGATTGGCGTCCGCCGACGGCACCTGGGCGGGTGGAATCTTTTGAACCCGCCCGGTTACCACCACCAAAGAGACTAGCAAACAGGTTGCCGCCACCGGTGTTTTCCCGTTCGACATTCGCTGGGGGTGTCGGTTTTGGTGCGGTTCTTACGCTTTGATTGCGGGTTGTAAGCACACTTGCGGATTCATCGCGCGTACTAGGAGCGCTCGCAGAACTCCGATCGTTAGACGCCACAAGGGTTGGTCGTGAACGTTTGCTGTTGCCGGATTTGGCCTGCGCGAGCGCCAGTTTGTAGCCTTTAAGCGGTTTGCCGTCAGACGGCACATGTAAGGTTTTTCCGTTCGGGAAAACTTTTACCAGCTGGGACCGGCTCATGCGCGGCCAGTGGCGGACCCGACCGGTATCCATATGAACGAACGGCGAGCCCGAACGCGGATAGTAGCCGACACCGCCGACGTGCTTGCGCAGACCCGCGGCGCGCAGTTTGGCAAGATTGACACCTGGAATATAGAAATCCATGGCCTTGCCGAGCGTATGCTGACTATTCCGGGCAACGCCCTTTGACCGCTTGCGCAACATGTTGTTGGTGGCCGGCGAGCGATAGCTGGAAACGACGTAGATATGATCTCTGGCGCGAACTTTCTGATAGACCTCCCAGACAAGGTCGAGCAGCTCGGGGTCGATTTTGGTGATTTCGTTGCGGCGCCAGTCACGCAAAAAACGATTGGCTTCCCGAAGACCGCCCGGAAGATACCGGCCGTTCTTTTTGAAAGTAATCGATACACGCTCTTTGGTGTGCGTGTTGTAAAGCTTTAAGGTTCTGGTTTCTGCTTCAGCCGAGCCTGCGAGCGTCAAAGCAAATGCCATGACCGCGGCCGCTGAAACTGCGGCGCGCCTCAACCAGGCGACGGCGTCGAAACCAACTGACCGTTTACGCAATCTCTATCCCGCCGTTTTGTGGTGGCTTACACCCATCCCGTGCTCCCCAGCAGACCGCAAGTTTATCTGCCGCAGGTTAAGAAGTTTTTACCCTAATTCCAGTTGTGTGGAAAACGTGGCAAAATTGCAACTCTGCGGCTGGTTATCCGCAGACATCTGCAAAAATTCCTGCCGACAGTGCCCTAGCGCGGGAATGTGTTCAAAAATCGTCGGATCTTGAACTTAAGCTTTGATATGAAACAGATTAAGCGGCGGCGTCAGTGCCGCCATCATCAAGCCCGTATTCCTTAAGTTTGCGGTAGAGGGTCGAGCGGCCAATCCCGAGCCGTTTGGCGACTTCGGTCATCCGGCCGGAATAATGCTTGATCGCAGCTCTGATGAGCTCTTCTTCAACATCTGTCAGCTTGCGGATATGGCCTTCTGGGTCGAGGTTGCGCATGAAACCGAACGGCGCGGAGCTTTCAAAGCCGGCCGGCGGTTGGGCCTGCGCAATTGCACCAGGACTTGCCGCAGCGGATTGCGGTGCGTGTGCCAAAGGCGGTGGGTCTGCAGGCGCCGGTGCTATCGGCGTCAAGGTGGCTGGGCTTGGGGCAGTGACACCATGGCCAACAGGCCGTTCAATTGCTGCTGCTACTTGAGGAAAGTCATCGAATGTCAGTTGGGGGCCGTCGCAAAGGACAACTGCTCTGAACATGGTGTTTTGCAGCTGGCGGATGTTGCCTGGCCAAGTGTACTCCTGCAGCATGGCAAGAGCATCGGACATGATGCCGGAAACCTGCGGTTTGCCTTCTTCGGCTGCAAATCTTGCAAGGAAATGGCGGGCCAGGGCCGGAATGTCTTCGCGCCGGTCGCGCAGCGGTGGGATCCAGATCGGAAAGACGTTCAGCCGGTAATAAAGGTCTTCCCGGAAAGCCCCTTCCTTGACCTGATCGATCAGGCGCCGGTTGGTTGCCGAGATCAACCGGAAATCGACCTTCACCGGACGGCGGGAACCGATCGGATCGATTTCGTTTTCCTGGATCGCGCGTAGAAGCTTGACTTGAACGTCCTGTGGCAGTTCGCCAACCTCGTCGAGAAACAGAGTTCCGCCGTGGGCTTCCTGGAATTTGCCTACATGTTTGTCGACAGCACCGGTAAAGGCACCTTTTTCGTGGCCGAACAGGATTGATTCCACGAGATTGTCCGGGATGGCACCACAGTTGACCGTGATCAGCGGTTTGGACTTGCGGTCGCTGGAGCCTTGGATTGCGCTGGCAATCATCTCCTTGCCAACGCCGCTTTCGCCTTCAATCAGGATCGGGATGTTGGAGGCGGCGGCGCGTTTGCCAAGATTGATCACCCGTTCCATAGCCGGGGAATGGGTGATGATATCCTTGAAGGTGAGTGTGCCGGAGGCCTTTTTCTGGATCCGGGTGATTTCGCCTTCAAGAGCCGATGTTTTCAAAAGGTTGCGGATCGAGACATTCAGCCGTTCCGGAGCCACAGGCTTAACCGCGAAATCCTGGGCGCCCGCGTTCATCACAGAGACCACGGTATCGATACCGCCATGGGCTGTCTGAACGATCACAGGTGTGGAGATCTTGTCTGAGCGCAGGCGCTCCAGCACGCCGAGGCCATCCAGTTCCGGCATCACCATGTCGAGAATGATCAGATCAATCTCGCTGGCTTCCGGCCCAGTCATGATCCGCACCGCTTCGGCGCCGTTTTCGGCAGTCTTGGAGCGGTAGCCGAATTTGGTTACGGCCTCTTGCAGCAGACGGCGCTGAATCGGGTCGTCGTCGACAATGAGAATTTTGCCACTGAGTGCTTGCATCAGATGCCTTCGATCATGCCAATGTGTTTCGTTTCGGGCCATTCTGGTGGCAAAGCGGTAAACAAATCCTCCAAGAGGGTCGAAAAAAGTTTCAGTTTTTCGATTGCGGCGCCCTGTGCGAACAGCCTACAAAATGCTTTCTAGTCCAAATGAAACGCCTTGACGTTTTTACCGATTTTCGGAGTGAACCATGCCGTTGCCGCACCCTGTCCTTGCGCCTCAAACCTCTGGATCGGTGGATCTCGGTGATTTGCCGGAATGGAATTTGACGGATCTTTATCCGTCCGTCGACGCGCCTGAAGTCGCTGCAGACCTGAAGGAAGCGCTCGACCGGGCCAAAACCTTCGAAGTCTCCTATAAGGGACGGCTGGCAGATTTGGCAGAAAACAATGTTGCCGCCCTCGTGACTGCAATCCGGGCTTATGAGGACCTAGAAGATCTGATGGGCCGGCTGATTTCTTTTGCCGGGCTTGTTTACGCGGGTAACACCACAGACCCGGCCTCCCAGAAATTTTATGGCGATGTGCAGGAGCAGATCACCACCGCCAGCTCACATCTCCTATTCTTTTCCCTGGAAATGAACCGGATTGATGACGGCATCGTCGATGCCGCTCTAGAAGACACACATCTCGCCCATTACCGGCCATGGATCGAGGACCTGCGCAAGGACAAGCCCTACCAACTGGAAGACCGGGTGGAGCAACTGTTTCACGAAAAATCGGTTACGGGCAGCGGTGCCTGGAACCGCCTTTTCGATGAAACCATGGCATCGCTCACGTTCGAAGTTTCGGGTGATGAGTTGCCCGTTGAACAGACTCTCAATCTTCTGACAGACGTATCGCCAGACAAACGTGCCGAAGCCTCCAAGGCTCTGATCAAGACGTTTTCTGAGAACCTCAGCACCTTCACCTTGATCACCAATACCTTGGCGAAGGACAAGGAGATTTCGGACCGTTGGCGGAATTTTTCCGACATTGCCGACAGCCGTCACCTGGCCAATCGAGTGGAGCGCGAAGTTGTCGACGCAATGGTCTCGGCTGTCCGGGAAGCCTATCCGCGCCTGTCGCACCGTTATTATAAGCTAAAAGCCAAATGGCTCGGCATGGACCAGCTCAATACCTGGGACAGAAATGCGCCGCTTCCGGATGCTGACACGCGCGTTATCCCTTGGGCCGAAGCCAAGGACACAGTGCTTTCCGCATATGAAACCTTTTCGCCGGATATGGCCGAAATCGCTGGACGCTTCTTTGACAAGGGCTGGATCGATGCGCCGGCGCGCTCCGGGAAGGCGCCCGGCGCCTTTGCTCATCCAACCGTTCCAAGTGCGCACCCTTATGTTCTTCTGAACTATCAGGGCAAGGTCCGCGATGTCATGACCTTGGCCCATGAATTGGGCCACGGGGTGCACCAGGTGCTGGCAGGGCCAAACGGTCCGCTGATGGCACCAACACCGTTGACCCTGGCCGAAACCGCAAGCGTTTTTGGCGAGATGCTGACATTCAAATCGATGCTGGCCAAAGCGGACAATCCGAAAACCAAAAAGGTCATGCTGGCGTCAAAAGCCGAGGACATGATCAACACGGTGGTCCGCCAGATCGCTTTTTATACCTTCGAGCGCAAACTCCACACCGAGCGGCGCAACGGTGAATTGACCGCTGATAAGATCGGAGAACTCTGGCTGTCTGTGCAGGGCGAGAGCCTAGGGCCTGCGATCAAGCTGAACGAAGGTTATGAGACTTTCTGGACCTATATTCCGCATTTCATTCATTCGCCGTTTTACGTCTATGCCTATGCATTCGGTGACTGCCTGGTGAACTCGCTTTATGCGGTCTATGAAGAAGCTGAAACCGGGTTCCAGGAGAAATACTTTAACCTTCTGAAGGCTGGCGGCACCAAGCATCATTCCGAGCTGCTGCAACCGTTCGGGTTGGACGCTGCCGATCCTGACTTCTGGAAGAAGGGCCTTTCGGTCATTGAGCGGCTGATCGATGAGCTGGAAGCGCTGGACCAGGACTAAGGTGTGAGCGCTTTTTGATGCATAAGCCAGCGCCCCCGTTTCAGCACACGCCGTATGATGGCACCAGCCTGCCGTTCACGATGGGTTTGAAACCGATTACGGAAGAAACCTGGCTAGAGCCGGATCCGTTTCTGGAGAAGCATCTGGCAGAGAAGGACCGGCTGCTTGAGGCTGATCGGGATGCTGTGTTTCGGGCTGAAGATGGCACGAGAAACGCGCAATATGAAATCCTAACGCTGATTGTTGAAAACCTGCAGCGCCATCACGGTGCAACGTATTCGATTCGTAAGAACCAAGGCATCATCAAAAGTACCGGCCGAACAGTCGATCTTGACGACGAGCCCGCTCTTCTGACGGCGGCGCGGCTGGTGCAGGAAGACCTTGTGCTGATGCGCCCCGGACCCGACGGTTATCGGCTTGCCGCAGCCTGTCTGTGTTTTCCATCATCGTGGTCGCTGGCAGAAAAGTTCGGTCAATCGATGAGCGGGATCCACAAACCTGTGCCGGGCTTCAACGGACACCGTATGGGCATGATGGTGGCGCGGCTGTTCGACAATCTGAAGGCCGGCCAGTACGTCTGCCGTTTTAATTGGTCGATCTATCCGGACGGTGAATTGCATCATCCGGAGGCGAAACAAATTGATATCGACAATGACGAGGCGGCGCTGCCGCGGTTGTTCTTACGGGTTGAACGGCAGACCCTGCGGCGGCTGCCGAAAAGCGGCGATGTGCTGTTCACGATCAAGATCCATCACGACCCGCTGACCGCTTTGCAAAACCAGCCAAATCGTGCCGCGCTTGCAGCTCATCTCAAAGATCAATTGATGGGATTGGACCTGGATCAGTTGGCCTATAAAGGGCTGACACGCGGCCGGGAAGCCCTGGTTGAGGCGCTCGCTGAAATTGCAGCCGAAGTCGAAGGCGCCTTGTAGAAACGGTGCTTCCTCAGGCCGCAGACTGGATTTTGGCTGGCTGATCTATATCTATCGATCAAACGCGTGACTGTATCGTCGAGGAGCCTCTGAGTTTATGCCGCAGGACAAGGACCGCGAAAGTAATCGTTTCAGTGCCCGTATGGGCCGCTACGCCAAGGTCGGGACCAATATGGGCGGGATCGCAGCCAAGGTTGCCGGCGCCAAGCTTTTGGGCATGGAACTCGACAACGGCAAAAATGCTTCGGATCTCGCTGCGGCACTTGGTGGCCTGAAGGGGCCGTTGATGAAGGTCGCGCAGCTTTTGTCGACCATTCCGGATGCTCTGCCACCGGAATATACCACCGAACTTGCCAAACTGCAGGCCAGTGCGCCGCCGATGGGCTGGGCTTTCGTCAAACGCCGCATGCGGGCTGAACTTGGGGCAGATTGGCAAAAGAAATTTGACAGTTTTGACCGGGAGCCGGCGGCGGCGGCCTCTTTGGGGCAGGTGCACCGGGCAGCCGGACATGACGGCCGGGTGCTAGCGTGTAAACTGCAATATCCGGATATGGCCTCAGCGGTAGAGGCAGATCTTAAACAATTGCAGATGCTGTTTTCCCTGCACCGGCGGATGAAACCTGCGATCGATACAAGCGAAATCGCCAAGGAGATCAGTGCCCGGGTGCGGGAAGAGCTCGATTATTACCGCGAAGCTGCCCACATCGATCTTTACCGGAACATCCTTGAAGATGCTCCGCATATCCGTGTTCCAAGTGTCGTGCAGGATCTGTCGACCAAACGTCTTTTGACCATGAACTGGCTGCATGGACGTCCGCTTTTGGATTACAAGGAACATTCCCAAGAAGACCGCAACCGTTTGGCTCAGACGATGTTTCATGCCTGGTGGCATCCGTTTAGCCACTATGGGGTCATCCACGGGGATCCGCATCTTGGGAACTACACCGTGTTTGAAGAAGATGGTGTCCCATCGGGTATCAACTTGCTCGATTATGGCTGTATCCGGATCTTCCCGGACGCTTTTGTCGAGGGGGTGGTGGATCTTTACAAAGGGCTTCTCGAAGAAGATCAGGATCGGGTCGTCTCGGCATACGAGCGCTGGGGCTTTCAAAATCTCAAAAAGGAGATCATTGAGGTCCTCAATATCTGGGCACGATTTATATATGGACCATTGCTAACAGACCGGGTGCGGTCCATTGCCGATGGTGTTTCAGCGGCTGAGTATGGGCGCAAAGAGGCGTTCCGAGTGCATTCGGCCTTGAAGGAACTCGGGCCAGTGACCGTGCCGCAGGAGTTTGTCTTTATGGACCGTGCAGCGATCGGTCTAGGCGGTGTTTTCTTGCATTTGCGGGCTCAGTTGAATTTCTTCCAGCTCTTTAATGAGCAAATCGAAGGATTTGAAGCTGCAAAGGTCCGCGACCGCCAAAGTGCTGCGCTTAAGTCTGCAGGTCTGCTAGGCGTTGGGGAAGCCGCATAATAAAGCCAGTGGCTATTCTGCGGCAAAGCGGCACGACAGAACAGAAAAGAACCCTGCCACAAAACGTATCCTGTTGGAGCATAAGAAATCGGCAAAACCCCGCCGGAAAATATTGCTCAATGGCAAGGCTTTCTGTATGGATGACATCGAATTTCGATTTTCTTGGGGGACTTAATGTCTAACGAAACTGCGCCGGCAATGGATTACGATTCGCACGAGCGGACCTACGAAGGCTTTATCAACTTCTCCAAAGTTGGAACCATCGCCGTTTTGAACATCGTGCTCTGTCTGATTCTGTTCAGCTTCGGTGGCACAACGGCCGTTGTCTTTGGTGCGCTGATGGTGCTGGCAACGATCGTTGCGTCTGGCATTGGTGTTGCGCTGGGCGCGAACGGCTGGGTACCGCCCGCAGTTATTTTTGGGCTGACCGGTGTCCTGTGCATTCTACTGGTCTAAGCGATAACTGACTTGTCTCCTCAGCCTTTGAGTCTTCGGGACTTCAAAATGGGCAAGAGGTTCTTGAAAAGGCGCGGCTTTGGCGGCGCCTTTTGTTTTTTCAATTACATTGTATAAGCCAGGCCATGAACCAGAGTGCCCCGGCCCCCTTTGTCTACAATCCGCCACTTGAGCCGTATTTGTCCGTGCTCCACGTGGATGAGGATCTCTTGATCGTCGACAAACCCAGCGGGTTGCTGAGTGTTCCGGGCAAAGCTCTAGAGCACAGCGATTGCGTCGAATCGCGGGCTCAAAAGACCTACCCGGATGCGCGAATTGTACACCGGCTGGATATGGACACCTCCGGGGTCATGGTTCTTGCTATGAATGCTGCAGCTCATCGTCACCTGGGGCTGCAATTCGAGCGGCGCAAAACGCAAAAAACCTATCTTGCGGAAGTTTGGGGGCATATTGCTGAAGACGAAGGCGAGGTGGACCTGCCGCTCATCTGTGACTGGCCCAACCGGCCGAAACAGATGGTGTGTTTTGAAAATGGCAAGCCTGCCCTGACGAAATGGCAAGTACTGGACCGGAGAGACCAGACAACCCGGCTCCGCTTGTTTCCCTATACCGGCCGTTCACACCAGCTTCGTGTGCATATGCTGGCTTTAGGGCATCCGATCATTGGCGACCGCTTTTACGCGAATGGGGAGGCGCTGGCAGCTTCATCCCGTCTAGCGCTGCATGCTGAAAGCCTGACACTGCATCATCCGGTGGGTGGGGAGCGGGTTCGATTTGAGGCCGCATGTCCGTTTTGAAACAGGTTCACCTACGCTAAGCAGATTTTCGGCCGAGGTCTTCCATCTTTTTCAGCCACCCGGAAACCGTCTTCTCATTTGCCTGCTCGACCATTCCGAGAAGCGTGGAGCGAACAGGCGCAAATCCAATGAAGCGGAATATGTTTCGCTCCAGGTTTTTGAGGCTGTGGGCGCCATACCAGAAACGGTAGACGAGGGCAGGCATACCCATGGTGACAATGATACGGGCCGATTTGCCTTTCATCTTGCCTTCGGGCCAAGCGTTGTCCGGCCCTTTTTCAAAAGCTGTGTCGTAGTGAAAAATCTGTTCCAGAAAGGCCTTTGTGTAGGCGGGCAACGTGCCGAGCCAAAGCGGGTAAACCAGCACAACATGATCGGCGGCCAGGATGAGATCTCTGGCCGGTTCCAAAGCCGTTGGTGTCGGCTGGTCTTGGAATTCGGATGGTTTCTGTAGAACGGGGAAATCTAAATCCGCGATCCGAATCAAATTAGCTTTATGGCCGGCCCGTGATGCGCCTTCCTCGTAGTGGGCAGCCAATGCATGGCATAGATGATGAGTGTTTGGATCCGGGTGGCCATCCAAAACGACAATTTGTTTGGGTGTGGTCATGACAACGCTCAAGTGTTGCTGTTGACCTAAGAAATCTATCCTGCGTCAAAAAGGCCGTCCTTGAGACGGATCAACAGCGCGCGCGCGTTTCTATTCCTCTGGCAGTCCCGGGCAGATCGCGATGAGCGATATTCGCGGAATTGTCTATTGGATTGTCATCTTGCTCGACTGCAACAAGTCGGGGCTTTCCGGATAGATTTCGGTCAACCGGTCTTGGCACAAATGCGCAATAATATGCAGCTCAACATCTGTCAGGGTTGCCGGGTCTTCATAGGAGAGCACCGGAGTTGGGTCCGTATCTGAGGCCGGTGTGTGCCGATTGACTTTCAAATCCGCTATCTCGCGCTGAATGTTCTTGAGACCCGAGAAGGCCTCCAGTTGACTGATCGCAGCGTCTTTATCTGCCAGAAACACTTCGAATTTGATCGGATGCAGCATGGCTGGAACACTCTCGAAGTTTTTCCGGCTGAGCGCGGCTATGACGTCGGTGTTGTTGATCCATTCTGTACAAGTCGCGATCAATTGATCTTCCGTGCTGATCAGCCCGAGGCTTTTCTGGGAGCGGACGACGTCAACAATGTTGCGATAGATATAAATGCACTTGAGGTCCGGTATGAAATCCGCGGCTTTGACGATGCTCAAGAAGGAGCTCTTCGGCGACTTGCAGGCCCAGACTTCTTTTTCAATGGCTTTTGTCGCTTCGTCGTAGTGTTGCTTGAAAAACATGAGTGCGCCAACCAATGCATGTTTCGGTAATTCGCCCGGAATTTCCAAGTCGGCTACACCAAAATCCTGATTTCCTGCCAGGAGATTTTGCAAATAGAAAGACTGCAGATCTCTGTGCTCCTGGAGTGCTAGGCATTCTGAATGTGTAAATTCACTGAGCATCAACAGTCGGCGTGCCGCATCTGCTCCATAACAGATGCCATTGTCCGAACTCGAGATTAGGCGTTGGATGAATGTGGCGCCTGAACACGCTGCTGGCGAGGAAACAATTATTGGGGAGTTGGACACTATGTTTTCCTAGTGGGAAAGAGAATCAGCCATCTCAGGGTACAGCTCATTCATGCGTGATTTGCAAATCTTGGCGATATTTTTAATTTCGTCACGAGATAGATCTGCAGGTTTAATATAATTGTTCGCGTTCCCTGGATCTGAATTCGAACCCGATGCAAAAGTATTGACTTTAACCTTAGCGACCTCCGGGTCGATCCCTTGTAGCCCAGAGAATTCCTGCAGCTTGTTTATCCCAACAGGCAAGTCCGAAACAAAATCCTCGTACTTAACAAGATGAAGGCGAGGTGTTCGCGCCGCATTTTCTGGTTTTGTCAACGGAAGGAAGGCTTGTGTATTTGCAACCCATTCTTTGCAGGAGAGTATGAGGTCGCGTTTGTTTTTGACCCAGCCCCTTGCTTTTTGGGATTTTACGACATCAACAATATTTCGATAAACATATATACAGTTTAGGTTTGGTATTAGACTTTGCATTACCAGCAAATTGTCGATGGACACCCTGGGAGATTTAGTTGCCCAGATATCTCTCTTAATAGACTTCGCTGAGTTCTGATAGGATTCACAGAAGGCTTCGATACAAGATAATAAGGCGCCTTTTGAGTATTCGACCGGTGGCTCCAGTGCGGCCATCCAGAATTGTACATCTCCAGATTTTACTTTGTCCCAGTCGTATTTCTGGCCCTGCATTTGTTCTTCGATGGTTTGAAGCTGAGTTTTGGTAAAAATGGAAAGAGCCAATAAGCGTCTGGCTGTGAATTCACCGTAGCAGATACCATTGTCAGCGCTCGATATGAGGCGTTGAATTAAAGTTGTTCCACATCGAGTGGTGGGGGCGCCTACATAGATTGGGCAGTTTTCCATAGGAGTATCCGCAAAGAATTAAAAGAAGATCAGATGAACTCATCCTGCTTTGCGGGAAAATGGAATGCAATAGACGTGGCCCGTTTCCGCAAAGAAAACGGGGAACTACTGGAATAGATTGGAGCGCTATTCTAGCCGCCGACGCGTCTCAGGCCTTCTCGGGCGATCTGGTTGGAATTGTCCAGGGTCAAAGCGCGGGTAAAGTTGCGGCGAGCATCTTTTGCGTTGCCCTGCATCTCCAGAGCGAGGCCTCTATTGGCCCAGGCGATAGACGAATCACGATCTAGATTGACGGCCATGGAAAGATCGGCAAATGCCGCGCTGGGATCATTCACGGCCAAATAGGAAATGCCGCGAGCAATATAGGGCGCACTGGCTTTTGGATTCAGGCCAATCGCAGTCGCAAAATCTTCGATGGCTTGCGCGTGCTGGTTCTGACCTTGGTAGATCAAGCCGCGGTTATAAAACGCCTTTGCATCACTGCTGTCGCGGGCAATGACCGAATTGAAATCGTTCAAAGCCGCGTTGAGATTGCCTTGCTGGCGGTAGATATTGCCGCGGCCGATATAGGCGACATCATAATCAGGCTTGATGTTGATGGCGCGGGTGTAGTCGGAGACGGCGAGATCGTTTTGCCCAAGACGCCGGTAGACCAACGCCCGGTTCGCATATGTCTGATAAGAGCGCGGGTTCAACTGCAGCGCCTGATTGAAATCTTCTATTGCCAAATCCAGTTTGCCGGCCTGGCCATAGGCGATGCCGCGTGTGCTGTAGGCATTGGCGTCTGACGGATTGGATTCAATGACAGAGGTCAGGGAGGCGATGTTCGTTGAAGAGCCGACAGAAGAATTGACCGGAACACCCTGATAGACACCACCGCCCTGACAGGCGCTTAAAAGCGTCGCCATTGCGAGAAGGGCGGCGTGCGGCAGGTGTTTGTTTATCCGGCTCATCGGACTCTTTTCAGCAAAACGAAGGAACATGCCGTTCATCTGCCTCCAATTGGGCGGTAATGTGACTGCGCTTTCCGCTTCAAATGCGGTGGAGCAGATTTCCCCGGCAAACGCCAAAAAGCCGACCGATCTGACGGCCGGCCTCTCGGCATATTAAGCAATGTGCAAAAAGCATGCTGCCAAAAAGCACGCTCAAGCCGCACTTAGCGGCGAGCGGATTTGCCCGGCAGAAGACCTTCGCGCTGAGCCCGCTTGCGAGCCAGCTTGCGTGCGCGGCGGATAGCTTCAGCTTTTTCGCGCGCTTTCTTTTCAGACGGCTTTTCAAAGTGACCGCGAAGTTTCATTTCACGGAAGATGCCTTCGCGCTGCATCTTTTTCTTGAGCGCCTTCAGCGCTTGATCGACATTGTTGTCGCGAACCAGAACCTGCACGCGTTTTTTCCCGTTTTTCATGCGCTGCGGTCAATTCCGCAGCTAATTAAAACCATGATGGAAGCGAGACTTCGTCAACAACCCTTGTGACTGCTCTGAACAACATGCAGTCAACGCAAGAGTGCATCCACTTGTGTACAGAAACCGGATCGCCGCTGACGCGTCGCTCACTTTGAGCCGGGTTATTATCAGAGGCCGTGGATTGAGTCCACACTCATTTGCAAAAGAAATGGCTCAAAACCCGCTTTTCGCACTTATAGCAGTTGGCTGGGCGCAAGCAAACGTGGTGGACATCAACGAATTTGGCGAGTAGAGGTGGATTCTGTTCTCCCGCCCGGTTTTTGGAGTGACGAATGGAGCAGCACGCTTCAGGGGCTCCTGATTCGATCAAAAAAGACTCTCTTTGGCACAGTGATATTCTGCCAACCCTTTCGCTCGGACTTCCGTTAGCCGGCGCACAGTTGGCGCAGATGGCGATCAACACGACCGATGTCCTAATGATCGGCCGCCTGGGAGCTGAGGAACTGGCAGCCTCCGTGCTGGCGTTCAATTTTTACATGCTCTTGTGGTTTTTCGGGATGGGCTTGCTGCAGGCCGTCATCCCGCTCGCTGCGCGCGCCCGTGGACAGCGCAAACCGCGGGATTTGCGCCGCGCTGTGCGCATGGGGTTCTGGGTGTCGGTTCTGTATTGCCTGCCGATCTGGGTGGTGCTTCTTTTCACAGAAGAGCTGCTGCTGCTGTTTGGCCAGGAACCTGAGCTGGCGCGGTTGGCCGGTCTTTATATGGGCGTCTTGCAATGGACCATGCTCCCGGCACTTTTGATCATGGCTGTTCGAGGGTTTTTGACCGTCATGGAGCGTACGCAAATCGTATTGTGGGCGACAATTGGCGGTGCCGTGGTCAATGCGATTCTGGACTATGTTCTGATTTTTGGTGAGTTCGGATTTCCGCGCCTGGAACTCATTGGCGCTGGCATTGCGTCTGTCTTCAGCGCGACCACGACGTTCTTGTTTCTGCTTTGTTATGCTTTGTACCATCGCAAACTGCGCCGCTATAACATTCTTGGACGGATATGGCGGTCGGATTGGCCGGTGTTTTGGCAGATCGTGCGGTTGGGTATCCCAATAGCGATTACAATCGTCGCAGAGGGGTCGTTATTTGCTGCTTCTGCAATCATGATCGGCTGGCTTGGAACAATACCGCTGGCGGGCCACGGGATCGCGCTACAGATTGCCTCCTTGACCTTCATGGTGCCTGTTGGCCTTTCCGTTGCCGCCATGACACGGGTCAGCCTTGCTGACGGCCGGGGCGATCGGGCCGGTGTTGGCCGGGCGGGCTGGACAGCGCTTGCTGTGACGATGGCTTTCATGGGGGCATTTGCCATCCTGTTTTGGACGGTTCCTGAAACCCTGGTCAGTCTTTATCTGGATTTGGACGACCCCCAATCGCAGGACGTGTTGGCCTATGGCGTGTCCTTCCTGCTTGTTGCAGCCCTCTTCCAGCTGGCCGATGGCGGGCAGATTATTGGCGTCAACAATCTTCGGGGGTTGGGCGATACGACCATCCCGTTGTTCTATGCGCTGTTCGGCTATTGGGTGATCGGCATCAGCTTGTCCCTCGGCCTGGGTTTCCTGGCCGGTTGGGGCGGGGTTGGTGTCTGGTGCGGCCTGGCCGGTGGTTTGGCGTCTGTTGCTTTACTATCCAACATGCGCTTCGCCCGGCGTGAAAAGCTGGGTTTGCTTCATCAAAGCTGATGTTTCCGATCAGCTGGTCTTGGCTGAAATCCGGTTCACATGGCCCATCTTCCGGCCATCCCGGATTTCCGATTTGCCATAAAGGTGCAGTTGCGCGGTCGGATCTTTCAGGATCTCATGCCAGCTTTCTGCATCCTGCCCAATCAGATTTTCCATCACGGCATCGGAGTGCCGATCCGACGGTCCGAGCGGCCAGCCGGCAACAGCGCGGATGTGCTGATCGAACTGGGATGTCAGGCATGCGTCCTGGGTCCAATGCCCGGAATTGTGAACGCGTGGTGCGATTTCGTTCACCAGAAGCTTTTCGGTGTCCCCGTCTTTGACCAGGAACATTTCGACACCCATGACACCGACATAGTCGAGGCCGGAGACGATCTGTTCTGCCATCTTCCGGGCAGCGCTTAACGTTTGCTCGGATACGCCAGCCGGAACTGTCGAGGTCTTTAGAATATGATTTTCGTGGTGGTTGCGGGCGATGTCATAACAGGCGCAGGTACCATCGAGGTCTCTTGCGACAATCACTGAGACTTCGCAGTCAAAGTCGATCAAGGCTTCTAGAACAGCAGGGACACCACCGATCTCTTCAAAAGCACCGCCGGCATCGGCGGCCGTACGGATCATCTTTTGGCCCTTGCCGTCATATCCAAACCGGCGGGTTTTCAGGACACCTTGTCCGCCGAATTGGGCTAGAGCTGATTCCAAATCAGCTTGGCCATTGATTTCGGCATAACCGGCGATGGCCACGCCGGAGCTGGACAAGAACTCTTTTTCAAAGAGCCGGTCTTGAGAGACTTCCAAGGCACGGACTCCGGGCCGTACCGGGCATCGGGATGCCAGGTGCTCTGCGGTCTTGCCGGGAACATTTTCAAACTCGTAAGTCACCACCGACACGGCGCTTGCAAACTGGTCAAGCGCGGCAATGTCCTCATAAGCTGCGATGGTTTGATCTGCGCTGACATCAAATGCCGGGCTGTTCGCGTCTGGGCAGAAGATATGGGTTTTGAGCCCCATACTCGCTGCCGATTGTGCGAGCATCCGTCCCAGTTGGCCGCCGCCAAGAATGCCGATCGTATCACCGGGCTGAAGGCGATTTTGTGCGCTCATGGCAGCAGTTCCTGAGTTTGATGTGTCAGTTCGTTTCGTCGACCGGAAATTCTGCAACCGCTGCGGTGCGGTTCGCGCGGTATGTGTCCAGTGCCGCTTCAATGTCCGTGTTTGTAAGAGCCAAAACAGCGGCTGCCAGCAGAGCGGCATTTGTTGCGCCGGCCTTGCCGATGGCCAAGGTGCCAACTGGAATGCCGCCTGGCATTTGAACAATGGACAAGAGACTGTCTTCGCCTGAAAGCGCGCGGCTTTCGACCGGGACACCGAAAACCGGGAGAGGTGTCAAAGCTGCGGTCATGCCGGGCAAATGCGCGGCACCGCCGGCCCCGGCGATAATAACTTTAAAACCCTCTGCCTTGACGTTCTTGGCAAAGTCATACATGCGGTCTGGGGTCCGGTGGGCGGAAACAATGCGCGCCTCGAAAGATACGCCCAACTCGGCAAGTGTATCGGCAGCGTGTTTCATCGTCGGCCAATCGGATTGACTGCCCATGATAATTGCGACGTCTGCCTGTGCCATATTTCACTCCAGAGTTTCACTGAGGCCGGAAGAGCCGCGGAGTATAGGCAGCGCGCGGCACTTCGCAAGCATCAATAGGTTTAAAGCCGCGATGCTTGAATATCAGTCTGGCAATTCGCTGCAAGTCCGGTGAGTTTAGGCAATAATGTCAGGGTGCAACTGGTCTTCCAGGACCATGATGCGATCCTTGATCATAAGCTTCTTTTTCTTCAATCGCTGAAGCTGAAGGACATCATGATTTGAAGTTGACGCCAGAGCTTCCACGGCGACGTCAAGATCTCTGTGTTCCTGACGAAGTTGAGCAAGTTCCATCCGCAGAGCATCGGTGTCCATACGTGCCATTCATTCCCCCAAAACTGGAACATAGTCCTAGTCTATTTTTATACTTGCCGGCAAGACAACATCGGCTTTTCGGTCTCATCCAGCGGCAAATGGTCACTGAAAAGTGGCTGCGCCTTTCTCCGTCCTCGGCAGTTTCTGAGGCCGCAAATTTGTCAGGGGCAATTTATATGAGTTTTCCAGAGCTTAAGTATGCGATCAAATTTAGGGAATCCTAAGGATAGCAGCCGGAAAGGCTGCTACGACGGCAAAACGTCTCTGATATGCAAAATCGGCAATCGACAAGGCCGGATTTTATATGGCAACATGCTGCCGTTGAGCCAACAGACAGGAGGTTTATCCATGTCAATGCAGTCGCATCTCGAGGAATTAGAGCGCCGCCACGCGGAAATGGAACGCAAAATCGAAGACGCTCTGTTACATCCGAGTACGGACTCCCTGAAATTGGCTGACATGAAACGGCAAAAACTCAAGATCAAGGACGAGATTGAGCGAATACGCAAGGATGTGACGATCCACTGATCGTCCAACTCTGTGGTATTTGGCGCCGCGCGGATTGCGCGGCGCTTTTTATTTGAACGGATGAATTTCGACTAAAGAGTTTTTGCCTGCTCCCGAAGGGCGAACTTCTGGATCTTTCCGGTAGAGGTTTTGGGTAGGTCGCAGAAGATCACAGTTTTAGGTGATTTGAAGCTCGCGAGATGCTCTTTGCAAAATGCCATGAGATCCTTGTCGCTCACCTCTGACCCGGCTTTCAGTTCTACGAAGGCGCAAGGTGTTTCACCCCATTTCTCATCCGGCCGGGCCACCACAGCAGCAGCCTGCACATCAGGGTGTTTGTAGAGAACATCTTCCACCTCAATTGAGGAGATGTTTTCGCCGCCGGAGATGATGATGTCCTTCGAGCGGTCCTTCAATTGGATGTAGCCGTCCGGATGCAGCACTCCGAGGTCGCCGGAGTGGAACCAGCCGCCCTTGAAGGCGTCTTGCGTAGCTTCCGGGTTCTTCAGATAGCCCTTCATAACGACGTTGCCACGGAACATCACTTCGCCGATGGTTTCGCCATCGGCTGGGACAGGTTCCAAAGTTTCCGGATCAAGAACCGTCAAATCTTCCAGTGCAACATAGCGGACCCCCTGGCGGGCTTTCTTTTGCGCTTGCTGATCAAGCGGTAAAGCATCCCACTCGCCCTTCCAGTCGTTGACAACAGCCGGGCCATAAACTTCGGTCAGTCCATAAAGGTGTGTGACATTGAACCCGGCTGTTTTCATCGCTGCCAGAACACTTTCTGGCGGCGGAGCGGCCGCGGTGAAAAACTCAATCTCCTGGTCCAGATCACGCTTGTCGTCTCCGGCATTCAGCAGGGTCGACATGATGATCGGTGCGCCGCACAGATGGGTAACACTTTCATCGGCGATCAGATCCCACATTGCCTTGGGCCGGACCCAGCGAAGACAAACGTGTGTGCCGGCCACGACCGACAAAGACCAGGGAAAACACCAGCCATTGCAATGGAACATCGGCAAGGTCCAAAGGTAGACCGGATGTTTGGCCATAGACGCGGTGATGACATTGGCCTGGGCAAGCAGATAAGCACCGCGGTGGTGGTAGACCACGCCCTTTGGGTTGCCTGTTGTTCCGGAGGTGTAATTCAGTGAGATGGCATCCCACTCATCATCCGGCAGCGACCATGCAAAATCCGGATCGCCAGATTGCAAGAATTCTTCATAATCGAGTTTGCCAAGCAGCTCACCGTCTTGCGGGAATTCCGGGTCTGAATAATCAATGACCGTCGGTTTGACTTTGGCCAGAGCCAGCGCTTCCTTGATGACAGCGGCATATTCCCGGTCCGTGATCAGGACTTTGCAGTTGGCATGGTCGAGCTGAAACGCAATGATCGCGGCATCGAGGCGTGTATTCAACGAATGCAGAACAGCCTTTGTCATCGGGACGCCGTAGTGGGCTTCCAGCATGGGCGGAACATTGGAGAGCATGACACTCACCGTATCGTCTTTGCCAATACCGTGTTTGCTGAGCGCGGAAGCCAGCTGTTTCGACCGTTTGTAGAAGGTTTGGTAGTCGGTGCGCTGTTTGCCATGGATGATCGCAATGCGCTCTGGAAACACGTCCGCTGCTCTTGCCAAAAAGCTTAAGGGACTAAGGGGCGCGTAATTGGCGTCGTTTTTTTCAAGCCCGCTCGAAAACGGGCTAACAGTGGCGTCCATTGTGATCCTCCTAAATAATTGCCGAGTATCAAACCCGGAAATTCACAAAGGTGCAATGCAACAATGGGCGCTTTTGACGCAGTCCGTTCAGATCAAAAAACCAGCGATGCCGTCATAGACCAGCTTTAGGCCAATCAGACCCATGACGACATAGATGATGTTGTAGAAGGTCTCTGCCTTAATAATCTTGACCAGCCGGACACCGGCAAGAGTTGCGACGAGCGCTACTGGGAACAGGGCTGCCGAGGTTGTCATGTTGGCGGTGTCGAATTGGCCTAGAAAGAAATACGGAATAACTTTTAAGGCATTGACAGTCGCAAAGAAAATAACTGCTGTTCCGGCAAACAGCATCGGTGGAAACCTGAGCGGCAGCATATAGAGCTGGAAGGGCGGCCCTCCGGTGTGGCTGATGAAGCTGGTGAAACCGGCAACAGTGCCCCAAAATGCCCCTTTGGGAATATTGTGTTCCAGCGCCCGGTCTTCTTTGCGGCGCTTGAACACGTAGTCAGCCACAAACGCTATTGAAATGAGACCGATCATCAAGGTGACAAACGTATCATTGACGTAGGACGCTGCACCCCAGCCGATGCAGATGCCGGCAACAGCGGCAGGTAGCAGTATCGCTAGGCTTTTCCAATCCGCTTTGCCCTTGTAGGCCATCAGCGCAATGGCATCCATCACCAGCAAGATCGGCAACATAATGCCGGCTGCCTGGAGCGGTGAAATCACCAAAGACATGATCGGAACGCCGAGCATGGCGAAGGTGCCGCCAAACCCCCCTTTGGACAGGCCGACACAAATGACGGCCGGGACTGCAGCTGCATAAAACCAGGGATCGGTGATGGGAAGCATGAACGGCACTACGGATGGGTGGGATCAAATGAGCGCGCAAACAAGCACGCCAGAAGGATTACGTAAAGGTCCGCTCATCGAATTGCTAAGTCTGGAAGGCTTGCAATTCCAATGTCTCCTGCAACACTCTAGGCCAAATGCTTGAGAGCTGCTGTTTGGGAGGATGATAATGGCAAGCCGGTATCACGACGTCTATCAGGGCTGGCACAATGATCCGTTGGGATTTTGGAAAAATGCCGCCTCTGAAATTGATTGGGTCAGCACGTCCGACAAGGTCTTTGATCCTGATCAGGGGCAGTATGGCCGTTGGTTCCCAGATTGGGAGTGCAACACCTGTTACAACTGCCTGGACCGTCATGTTGAGCGCGGCCGCCCGGGGCAGCCAGCCCTGATCTATGACAGCCCGATCACTGGCGCCAAAGCAACATACACCTACGCGGAACTTCTCGAGGAAGTAGAAGCGCTCTCTGCCGTGCTTCAAGATCAAGGGCTTCAGAAGGGCGATCGCGCGATCATCTACATGCCGATGATCCCGCAAGCGGTTATGGCCATGCTGGCCTGCGCCCGCCTTGGAGTGATCCACTCTGTCGTTTTTGGCGGATTTGCCGCCAACGAACTCGCCACCCGGATTGTTGATGCCACGCCGAAAACGATCATCGCAGCCTCCTGTGGCATCGAGCCGGGCCGGGTGATTGCCTATAAGCCGCTCATTGATGAGGCTATCGAGCTCTCAACGCACAAGCCGGACAGTGTATTCGTATTCCAGCGGGAAGCTGAAACCGCCTCGATGGTGGACGGCCGAGACCATGACATGGGTGTTCTGATGGAGGCTGCCAAAACAGCCGGCCGTAAAGTTGCACCAGTGCCGGTCAAGGCAAGCGATCCGCTGTATGTGCTCTACACGTCCGGCACGACCGGCCAGCCGAAAGGTGTCGTCCGCGACAACGGCGGCCACATGGTTGCACTCAAATGGTCCATGTCGAACCTTTACGACATCCAGCCGGGCGAGGTGTTTTGGGCAGCGTCTGATGTCGGCTGGGTGGTTGGCCACAGTTACATCGCCTATGCGCCGCTGCTCCATGGCTGTACGACCATCGTCTTTGAAGGAAAGCCGGTTGGAACACCGGATGCCGGGACCTTCTGGAGGGTGATTTCCGAGCACAACGTGGTGTCCCTATTCACCGCGCCGACCGCGTTCCGGGCGATCCGCAAGGAAGACCCGAACGGGGAGCTGATCAAAAAATACGATCTGTCATCGTATCGGTCGCTGTTCCTTGCTGGTGAACGTGCCGATCCGGAAACAGTTAATTGGGCGATCGACCAGTTGCAGGTGCCGGTGATCGACCACTGGTGGCAGACGGAAACCGGCTGGTGCATTGTCGGCAACCCGCTTGGCCTTGGCGCATTGCCGGTCAAACCGGGCTCTCCGACGGTTCCGATGCCCGGATATGATGTCCAGATCGTTGATGACGCCGGTCATCCGCTCGAAGCGAACACGCTTGGCAATATTGTCGTGAAGCTACCGCTGCCGCCGGGAGCTCTGCCGACATTGTGGAATGCGGACAAGCGCTTCTTTGATGCCTATCTCGCAGAATTTCCCGGATACTACAAAACTGCTGACGCCGGCATCATTGACGATGATGGGTACCTGTCGATCATGGCGCGCACCGACGACATCATCAACGTTGCTGGCCACCGTCTGTCGACCGGCGGTATGGAAGAGGTGTTGGCCACCCACCCGGATGTTGCCGAATGTGCGGTTATCGGGATCGCTGACAAGCTCAAGGGGCAGTTGCCGTGCGGATTTGTTGTTCTGAAAGCCGGTGTGGACCGCTCCCATGACGACATCGAAAAAGAGCTGATCAAACTCGTTCGTGAAAAGATCGGACCGGTTGCTGCTTTCAAGATTGCGATCACGGTCGACCGTTTGCCAAAAACCCGGTCTGGCAAGATCCTACGGGGCACAATGCGTCAAATCGCGGACGGGGAAGAGTATAAAATGCCCGCCACAATCGATGATCCGGCAATTCTCGATGAGATCACCGATGCTCTGAAATCTCATGGGATTTCAGCTTAAACAGGTGAAGTGACGCAACTGGAAGTGCGTAACAGGCATCGACAGATATGACTTTGGGACTTATGGTCGGGCCGCCGCGGAGCGGCCCGTCTCTTTTCTGCGGCGGTTCTAATTTGTGTAGCCGTGAGGTTTTCCGTGTCTTTAGAAAATAAGGTCGCCATCGTTACTGGGGCAGCCCGTGGAATCGGTTTTGCTGTCGCCAAGCGTTTTGTCATGGACGGCGCGAAGGTCGTGATCGCCGATGTCGATGATGAAGCCGGCGAGGCAGCTGTTGAGGATCTGAGCAGCCTCGGCACGGCGATGTATATCCATTGTAACGTTGCCGAGCGGTTGGACGTTCGCAATCTGGTCGCCGAGACGTTGAATGCCTATGGCGATATCGATGTCCTTGTTAACAATGCGGGCATTGTTGTCGGTGCCGATTTCCTGGATCTGGAAGAAGATGATTTCGACAAGGTCCTGTCGATCAACCTCAAGGGCGCGTTCCTGTGTTCTCAGGCTGTCGCCCGGCACATGGTCGAAAAAGTCGACAATGGCGGCGACCCCGGCTGCATCATCAATATGTCGTCGGTCAATTCCGTGCTCGCGATCCCCAATCAGATTCCTTACTGCGTGTCCAAAGGGGGCATGAGCCAGCTGACCAAAACAACGGCTTTGTCGCTGGCGCAATATGGAATCCGCGTCAATGCGATCGGACCTGGCTCGATCATGACGGAAATGCTGGCAACTGTGAATAGCGACCCGGCAGCGAAAAACCGGATCCTATCCCGCACGCCGATGCTGCGGGTTGGCGAGCCGTCTGAAATCGCAGGCGTTGCAGCGTTCCTGGCCTCTGAAGATGCCGGATATGTGACCGGCCAGACGATTTTCGCCGACGGCGGCCGCATGCCGCTGAACTATACGGTTGCGGTGCCTGAAGACGATTGATCCAATCGATAAACAGGAATTGAGTAGGAGAGGCGGACGCTAAACGGTTTCCGCCTCTTTTCCGTTTCCGAATTGCAGCTCTGCGAGCTTTGCATAAAGGCCGCCTGCAGCACTCAGATCCTGGTGGGTGCCGGTTTCCACGATCCGGCCTTGATCCATCACGACGATCCGGTCCGCTTTCAAGACGGTCGCCAGCCGGTGGGCGATGATCAGGGTCGTCCTGCCTTCCATTAGCTGATCAAGAGCGGTTTGCACCAGCTGTTCACTTTCGGCATCCAGCGCGCTGGTGGCCTCGTCCAATAAAAGGACCGGCGCATGTTTGAGGACCGCGCGGGCGATCGCGATACGCTGGCGTTGGCCGCCGGACAGAGTGATACCGCGTTCACCGACCATCGTGTCGTAGCCGTTTGTCATTTTTTCAATAAACGGAGCAGCGAGGGCGGCGGTAGCCGCCGCGACAATCTCGTCTCTGCCCGCCTCCGGTCTGCCATAGGCGATGTTGTCCGCAACACTGGCGCCAAAAACAGCCGTATCCTGTGGCACCATGGCGATATGGCGCCGAAGATTTTCAGGATCGAGCTTGGTAAGCTCCGCGCCGTTCATTTGGATATTGCCGCTTGTGGGATCGTAAAAGCGCATCAGCAGGCTGAAGAGTGTGGATTTGCCCGCGCCCGACGGGCCGACCACAGCCACTTTTTCTCCCGGCGCGATTGTCAGGCTCAGATCCCGGACAACCGGCATTTTTTCTGCATTCTCATAGGCAAACGACACGTTGTCGAAGACGATTTCGCCGCGCGGTGTCTCGGGAAGCGGGAGAGGATTGGCGGGGGCACGGATTGCAGGTTCGATTTCAAGCAATTCGGACAAGCGCTCGGCGGCGCCAGCCGCCTGCGAGAGTTCACCCCAAACTTCCGAAAGCGCTGCGAGCGACCCGGCTGCCAGGATCGAATAAAGCAGGAATTGGCTGAGTTCACCGCCTGTGATCCGTCCGGCAAAAACGTCACTGGCACCAATCCATAAGACGGCCACGATCGAAGAGCCGATCACAAGGATCGCAAATCCGGTCAGGGCCGCTCTTGCGACAAATGCCTGGCGGGCCGCTGAAAAGGCGGTTTCGACAGCCGTACTGTATCTATCTGAGCTGCGGCGTTCGTGGGTGAAAGCCTGCAGGGTTCGGACCGATCCAAGCATCTCGCCTGCATAGGCCGAGGCGTCGGCCAACATGTCCTGTGCGTAGCGGGACCGTTTGCGCACCTTCCGGCCAAATCCGAGGATCGGAATAAGGATCACCGGGATCGCCGCTAGGACAATGACGGACAGGCGCGGGCTGGTTACCACCATCATGACTGCAGCGCCGGTGAACATGATGGTGTTGCGCATGGCAAGGGAAGCGCTGGCGCCAAAGGCGGATTTGATTTGTGTGGTGTCGGCGGTCAGCCGCGAAAGGATTTCACCGGATTTGGCACTATCATAAAAAGAGGGACTGAGCCGGGTCAGATGGGCAAACACATCAGACCGCAATTCCGCGACAACCCGTTCGCCAAGCCACATGACCAGGAAATACCGGACTGAACTTGCACAGGCGAGCGCGCAGACAACTCCGATCAGAACGGCAAAATAGGAATTGACCAGCGCCGGATCTCCTGCGCCAAAACCGTAATCGATCATGCGGCGCACGGCAGCCGGAAGAACAAGCGTGATGACTGCGGCCGAGAACAAAGCCCCCAATGCGGCCAGGACCATCCCCTTGTGTTTAAGGAGATAGGGAAACAGCCGTGTTAAGGGCCGCAAAGACCGCCGGCGGTCGGAGGTGGCTTCGTTGGACATGTACACCCTTGTTCGTTCAGAAGACCAAGTTTTGTCTATAGCTTACTTAAGCGGCTGTGGGGCTTGTGCCAATCCCGGATACAGACTCTAGCCGGTTTGAAGGAGTGCAATTTTGACACATCTCAGTTTGTTTGCTGGATTTAGGAAATTGCTTGGAAAATGCGGGAACTTCGGTCTTGTCTTGTCTTGCGGCTTAGGGTATATCCCCGCCTCATGTTTCTAAGGGCGGCGTCCGCAACTGGATCGGCGGCCCTTTATCTCGTTTGCGTTCCATGGCGTTCTTTAAGATCGTGAAAGGACGCTGGAAAGGACCGGTCATGAAAGCGGATATCCATCCCGACTACCACACCATCAAGGTCGTAATGACCGATGGCACCGAATTCACCACCCGCTCCACCTATGGCGCGGAAGGCGACACCCTGCAGCTCGACATCGACCCGACGTCTCACCCGGCTTGGACCGGCGGAAACGCACAGTTGATGGACCGCGGCGGCCGCGTGTCCCGCTTCAAGAACAAGTTTGCTGGTTTCCTAGGTTCATAAGTCCCGGTTTCCTAGACGACTGTTTAAAACCCGGCCTCAAGGCCGGGTTTTTTTGTACCTCACTGAATGCGGACACGAAAAAAGCCGCCCCGAAGGACGGCTTACAAGGGCAGTTTTTGTAATTGAGGTGAGGCTTAGCCGATCTTACCGAAAGCGGCGTGCAGCTGACTGATCTGCGAGGCCACCGGGTTGTCGTTGTTGGCTTCTTCTTGCGGGGCGTTGTCTTCCACACGGTACAACATCTTGTCGAGATGTACGACGCGTTCCTGTAAGCGAGTGGAGCGCTCTACAAGAGTGCGCAGGGTTTCCGGCAAATCGTCCCAGGCCGGGCCGCCCATGGCGCTGCTCAACTTGTCCAAACGGACCTTGTTCTTGTCGCTGCCTGCCTGCTCGCGGGACATTTCGCCTTCGTTGACGGCACGCTGCAGCAAAAGCCAGGAGGCTAGCTGCATCAACCGCGTGGTCAGGCGCATGGATTCGGTTGCGTAGGCAAGAGATGCCGGGCGTGCCAATTGTTTGGCTTCCTCGCGGCCATCGCCATCCAGATAAAGAGCGGTTTCTTCGACCAGCGACATACCTTCCTGAAACAGGGTCTGGAAGTTATCCGAATTCGCCAAGTGGTGTGCGATATGCACTGCGCTTGTGGAAAGGTCCGCTTTTTTGAAATCTTCAGTCATGAGATTACTACGCCTCAGTTACATGTTCCGTCTGTGCCGCACCTTGTCCCATCGCCGGATGTGTCATCCCAGGTCAGGTGTTCCGTTTTGGAACGATGCGTGCCCTTGTCCCCTTTACTGAGCAATCCGCGTGCCAGCAGCAGCTGCCCAAGGGGCGTTAACCAGAACAAAGACAGCCTACTATGGCCGGTCGGCAAAAAAAAGAGCCGCTGGTGCGGCTCTAAGTCTTTAACAGGGAGGCGTCAAACAGAGTGGACAGTGGCCACTCCTATCCAGATGACTGGATGCCTATATTTATAATTTGGAAAGATTAATGAGTGGTAAATAAACAAAATTATAGCGATTTCGTTAAGGATAAAACCCTTTGATTTTTAATAAACAAACGAAAAATGTAAGATATTACAAGGCTATTTCTGAAAAAAAGCATCTGCGGCATCGCGAATATTGCTGCGTTGTTCAAGAGTGTTTTTGGTACGGTTAATCTCTTCGCTCAGTGCTTCGATCCGATCCCTAAGTTCATCCTCTGACAGTCTGGTGAGATCCTCCCCAACCGTGATCGGAGCGCTTTCAGTTTTTTTGGGGATATCATCATCAAAGAGGCTCATCTCAGATCTCCGCTACCATCCGACATTTAGCTGCCTTGCCGATTGGGAATTGATGCTAATAGTCTCAATCACCATTTACCATAGAAATGGGACAGGCGCTGTAAATCGTCCCAATATGAACCACAAGGATGACCTACAATGCAAAATCTGCCGGGCACAATGTCAGTCATTGCGATTTCCCAACCAGGCGGCCCGGAGGTTCTCGTTGTGGAACAGCGGCCGCTTCCGGATCTCAACGACGGAGAAATTCTGATCCGTGTCGAGGCAGCGGGTGTAAACCGCCCCGATGTACTTCAGCGGATGGGGGCCTATCCGCCGCCAAAGGGTGCGTCTGATTTGCCCGGACTGGAAGTTGCTGGTGAAGTGGTGGCTTTGGCAGATGGTGCAAGTGGCCACGTGATTGGCGATAAGGTGACCGCCCTTTGCCCCGGCGGCGGGTATGCCGATTATTGCAAAGTGCCTGCCGGTCACGCTCTGCCTGTGCCTTCCGGCCTATCAGCGATTGAGGCGGCATCGTTACCAGAGACGTTCTTTACGGTTTGGACGAATGTTTTTGACCGCTGCGGGCTCAAAGAGGGAGAGCGGTTTTTGGTGCATGGCGGCACGTCTGGGATCGGCACATGTGCAATCCAGTTGGCCAAGGCATTTGGAGCAGAGGTGTTCACGACAGTCGGTTCCGATGAAAAAGCAGACGCTGTCAAAGCGCTCGGGGCCGACCATGCGATCAATTACCGGGATGTGGCGTTCGAGAAAGTTGTACTGGAGCTGTCCGGCGGCAAAGGGGTCGATGTGATTCTTGATATGGTGGGCGGCGACTATGTGGAGCGCAATTGGAAAGCGGCTGCCGTTGAAGGCCGGATATGCCAAATCGCCACGTTGAACGGTGTCTCCCACGATGTGAATTTCTCCCGTCTCATGGTGAAACGTCTCACCCATACGGGCACGACGCTGCGACCGCGTGACAACGCTTTCAAGACTGCGATCGCGGATAACTTGAAATCCAAAGTCTGGCCGTTGATCGAATCGGGAAAGATCAAACCTGTGGTCGATTCCACTTATCCGCTGGCCGAGGCCGCCGAAGCGCATAGACGCATGGAAAGCTCTGGCCATATCGGAAAAATTGTTCTGACATTCGGGAGTTAAGGTGGTTTGCCGGTTGGCTGTGTGCGGTCTATGCGGACATGATTTGCGTTTCCGTCGCGTTCGGCATATATTCCCGGCAACTCCCATGATTTTGTAATGGAACACCGCTTTTCCGACCTGCCGGCCGGGGGAGCAGACAAGAGGAATTTGACCGATGGCGAATACGCCGCTTATGCCGAAGGCAACCGCCGTCTGGCTCGTGGACAACACTGCGTTGAGCTTCACGCAGATCGCGACGTTCTGCAAGCTGCATCCGCTTGAAGTGAAGGCCATTGCAGATGGTGAAGCCGCGCAGGGCATTAAGGGTCTCGACCCAATCCTGACCGGTCAGCTGACCCGTGAGGAAGTGGAGAAGGCGCAGAACGACCCGAACTACCAGCTGAAGCTGCAGGGTTCCAAAGTTGTCGTTCCGGAAACCAAACGTAAGGGTCCGCGTTACACACCGGTGTCCCGCCGCCAGGACCGTCCGAACGCAATCCTCTGGCTGGTGCGTAATCACCCGGAACTCAAAGACGCTCAGATTATGCGCCTTGTTGGGACGACCAAACCGACCATTGCCGCGATCCGCGAGCGCACGCACTGGAACTCCGCCAACCTGACACCGTCTGACCCGGTGACACTCGGCCTGTGCAGCCAGCTGGAACTCGACATCGAAGTTGAAAAGGCAGCCAAGAACGCACCGCAGCCAATGGTAGGTGAGCCGGTTGAAACGCTGATGCCGGTCGAAGACACCACCAGTGAAGACGCCATCGCAGCGGCGTTCTCGCTCGATCCGAATACGGCTCCGAAGCGTGAGGAAGAAGAAGAGATCGATGTTGACGCGGTCTTTGCGAACCTGTCTTCGCCAAAGAGCGAAGATGATGACGCGGATGAGGACGGCGAGAGCGACACAAAGCTCTAAGCCCTCAGAAAAGAATATAGTTTTAGAAGCCGCCGGTTGAACTCAGCCGGCGGCTTTTTGTTGGCAGCCTTCTGGTTTGAAGATGCGTTTTGAGGAGGTAGGATATCTGGCCAGTACAGCTGCCGGACGAATCGGCCTGGATTGAAGATTGCCGCCGCAGTTTGGGCAAACTCCGTTCAAGGTGTTTTCCACGCAATCACAGCAAAACGTACATTCAAACGTGCAGATCATTGCATCTGCAGCGTCTGGCGGCAGATCCTTGTTACAGCATTCACAATTTGGGCGAAGTTCCAGCATCACCTGCACCTCGGCGTTTCATATGGACTAGATCAGCGGCTGTTCAGGTGGAAACGCTTGAACAGCCACAAGCTGATCGATTTTAAAGTGGTAGAGCATCTTGTCTGGGTTCACCTGAACGCAGGATGCTCTAGCGTTCGGTCAGTTTCAATTCGATGCGCCGGTTCTTGGCAAGGGCTTCCGGTGTTTCACCTTCTTCCAAAGGTTGGAATTCACCAAAGCCGGCCGCAACAAGGCGTTTGGGATCGACACCCTTCTCAATCAGGTACCTGACAACGGAAATAGCGCGGGCAGCGGAGAGTTCCCAGTTGTTGCGCAGCCGTCCGGTGCCTGACAGCGGGCGAGCATCGGTGTGACCGTCGACACGCAAGACCCAATTGATCTCATCTGGGATTTGCCCGCTCAATTCGATGATGGCTTCCGCTAATTTGTCGAGCTCGGTCCGGCCTTCCGGATTGATGTCCTCAGAACCGGAATCAAACAGAACTTCCGATTGGAAGACGAAGCGGTCGCCAACAACAGAGATGTCGGAGCGCTGAGATAGAATTTCCCGCAAGCGGCCAAAGAAATCTGAGCGATACCGGGAAAGTTCCTGCACCCGTTGGACCAAGGCCGCATTCAGGCGCTTGCCGAGGCTGGCGATTTTGGCCTGGCTCTGCGCTTCTTTGGCTTCCGAGGCTTCCAGCGCTGCGTTTGCCGCTGCGATCTGGCGGCGCAGGGCTGCGATCTGTTGATTGAGCAGCTCGACTTGAGCCAAGGCTGCTTGGCTGACCTGGCGTTCGTCATCAAGAAGCGTTTCCAGCCGCGCGGCGCGGCCCCCGGCGGCCTCTGCATCGCCAGAGCTGCTTTCCAGAAGTCCCAGCAGGCGGCTCTGTTCAGCTTCAGCACTGCTTAGGCTGGCCTGAAGCCCAAGAATTGTGTCTTCCAATTCGCCTGATGACGCCCTCTCAAGCGCTAACAACTCGGTGAGTTCGCTGATTTGGGCATTGAGGCGGTTGAGGACTGTGTCCCTGCCGGAAAGCTGCTGCGATAAGAAGAATTGCGCGATCATGAAGATCGAGAGCAGGAAGATAATGACCAACAGCAACGTGGCCATGGCATCAACGAAGCCGGGCCAATAATCCGTTGTTTGGGCGCGGCGGCGCGATCTGAGGCTGCCAGCCATGCCGGTTACTCCTTGGCCCGGTCAAAGGCAGCGGAAATGGAGGACAGAAGGCCTTCGATCCGCTTTTGCTGTTCACCTTGGGATTCAGCCCAGTCCCGCATCATTTGCTGTTCGGAGCGCACATGTTTGACGAGGCCCTGAATGCCTTCTGCAAGGTTCGCCATGGCTTGGGCTGCGTTTTTGCTGCCGCCTTCTTCAACGCTCTTTTGCAAGGCCGAGATCGAGGCCTGGATGTGTTCCACGCCCGGGGAATCGCTTGAAGCAAAAACGCCGTCTTCCGGGTCTATGTCGGTGACCGTCGACAGCCAGTCTTCCAGTTCGGTGTAGAAGCGGTTTTGCGCTTGCCCAGCTTGCAGGTCCAGGAAGCCTAGAATCAGGGAGCCGGTGAGACCGAACAGAGAGGACGAGAAAGCAGTGCCCATGCCGGACAAGGGAGCCTCGAGCCCGGCTTTCAGATCCTCAAAGATAACGTTGGCATCACCTGAACCGACATCCAGTGACTGGATGGTCGCGCCGACGGAGCTAACGGTTTGCAAAAGACCCCAGAACGTTCCGAGCAGTCCGAGAAACACCAGTAGCCCGGTAAGGTAGCGAGATATTTCCCGGGATTCCTCCAGGCGCATGCCGATAGAATCGAGAATGGACCGGGCTGTGGTTGGCGTTAGGGCCATGTCGCCAGCCTTATTGCCCAAGAGCGCGGCCATAGGTGCTAGCAAAACTGGCGAGCGTGTATCCAGTGCGGGATCGCCGATACGGAAGCTGTTGACCCAGGAGATTTCCGGAAACAGTCGGATGACCCGGCCAAAAAGAAGCAGAATGCCAAAGCCGCCGACAAAGACGATCAGGCCATTCAGACCCGGGTTGCTCATGAAGGCGACTGATATCTGCGGAAACAGGATGAAGGCTATGAACGCGACGATCACCAGGAAGATGATCATGAAGGTCAGATAGGCCCTCGGACTGGACAGGCTATAAGGATCAAATTCACGTGCCATGTTTGCTGTCAATCACCTGTTTGCAGAGGTCATTGATTGATAGCGTGATTTTTAACAGGTTGGAAACCTAGAATCGGTGCTGCAGCCCCAATTATATTTGGATAGCGGAAAAACCGGCAGGTTCTGAAAACCTGCCGGTTGAAGCTTTTCACCTGAAAATGGAGAAGATCAGCTCTGTTGCGGGGCTTCTGCTTTTTTCAACAGACGCAGCAAATGCTTGTGGGCATCTTCATTGCCAACAACCACATCACCGCTTTCGAGCATTTTGTTCTTGCCGTTCAGATCGCTGGCAAACCCACCCGCTTCGCGGACCATCAACAGGCCGGCTGCAATGTCCCAGGAGTTCAGATTGCGTTCCCAGTAGCCATCTAGGCGGCCAGAAGCGGTCCAGGCAAGATCCAGCGCAGCAGCACCGGCGCGGCGGATACCGGCAACTTCCGGCATGATGTGTCGCAGTTCACGCAAAGTGCGGCCGTGGTCACCATGGCCAATGAATGGCAACCCGGTGCCAAACACCATTTCCGGCAGTTCGGTCCGACCGGCAACCCGCAGGCGGCGATCATTCAAAAAGGCTCCACGGCCGCGTTCGGCTGTGTAGAGCTCATCCATCACCGGATTGTAAATGACACCAGCAACGATTTCGCCGTTCCGCTCAAGAGCAATCGATGTTGCAAAGATCGGAATGCCATGCAGGAAATTGGTTGTACCGTCGAGCGGATCAATGTGCCAGCGGTGCTGGCCGTCGGTTCCTTCAACAACACCGCTTTCTTCCATCACCAGGCCGAAGGTCGGCCGGGCTTTGGTCAGTTCTGCGCGCACAATTTCCTCAGCCTTGCGATCTGCTGCGGACACAAAGTCACCAGGCCCTTTTCGGGAAACCTGAAGATTTTCAACTTCACCAAAATCGCGGACCAGGCTGCGGCCAGCCTTGGTCGCGGCTTGAACCATCACGTTGAGGAGTGCTGTGCGGGCCATGTTGTTTCACTTGTTGTTGGGCGCAGCCGAATATGACTGCGCCAAATGTTCTGACAGGTCAGAAATCAGTCTGCGCGCTTGACGTATTCCAGCGTGCCGGTGTCGACAATGATTTTTTCACCAGCCGTAATGAACGGCGGAACCATGACACGGACACCGTTTTCCATCAGCGCAGGCTTATAGGATGAAGACTGCGTCTGACCTTTGACGACGGCATCAGCTTCGGAAATTTCCAAGGTGACATGCTGCGGCAAAGTGATGCCGATTGGGCGTTCTTCATGCAGTTCTACAGTCACCATCATGCCGTCTTGCAGGAAGGCTGCCCGGTCACCGACGAATTCAGCCTGCAGTTCGAGCTGCTCGTAGGTTTCGGTATCCATGAAGATCAGCATGTCGTCTTGGGTGTAAAGGTACTGGAAGTCCTTTTGTTCCAAGCGGACGCGCTCGACCTTGTCTTCTGAGCGGAAGCGTTCATTCAGCTTGCGCCCGTCAATAAGGTTCTTCATTTCGACCTGGGCGAAAGCACCGCCCTTGCCAGGCTTAACGTGCTGGACCTTGACGACGGCCCACAGAGTGTCCTGATGCTGCAGCACGTTGCCCGGCTTGATTTCGTTACCGTTGATTTTCATGGAACGACCGATATTTGACTTGTTTGGATCTGAAACAGCGCAGGGACCGGCTCAAGCGGCCGCGCCAATAATGGTTTGCGCCTGTCCACCATAAATACTCGATGGATTCAAGGAAAAAAGCGCTTCGACAATACAATCCTTGCTTCAATTGCAAGGATTACGGAGAGCTGAGGATCGAATCGTCCGACGGTGCCATCAAGGTTGCCGAGTATCGCTCGGCCAGCTTGCGGGCTTCCGCTAACGTTTCGTCATCAAGTGTTCCGAAAATACCGTCGAGCGTCGGATCGGAGACCCCCAATGTTCGGGCGATGAGGTGCCAGCCGGCTGCCGCAGCGTTGTCGTGGTCTCGTCCACGGCCATAGGCGTAGATGCGGGCGAGCCGGTTCATTGCCACAGGATTTCCGGCCGTTGCGGCCCGTTCGAACCAGTCCGCGGCTTCGCTTTCATCCGGGTCAACTCCGCGGCCCTGGAACCGCAAAATGCCATAATAGACTTGCGCGAACGTATGGCCCCGCCGGGCCGCGCGCCCCATCCAGAAGGCGCCTTTCCCAGGTTCGTTTAAACCGCTTCCGGCTTCCAGGTAAGAAAGGGCGAGGGTGTATTGCGCTTCCGGATCGTTCAGCTTGGCGGCTTCCTCCAAAAGAGACCGCGCCTTGTTTTCATCGTAGGGCCGGCCTTCACCCTCTTGGTAGAGGATCGCAAGATTATACAGTGCTGAAGCGTTGCCTGCGTCCGCGGCTTGCTCAAAGAGGTCCGCCGCTTTGGCCTTGTCTTGCTCAACCTTATCTCCGAGCAAATAGAGTTGAGCCAATTGCAGCGCTGCGCCATTATCTCCTTGAGCAGCCGCCAGGCCATACCAGTCAGCCGCTTTGACCTTGTCCTGATGGATGCCAAGTCCGGCTTCATGAAGAACGCCCAACAGAGCCTGGGCGGCTTTGTCACCATTTTCTGCCAGTGGTGTCGCAAGGCCGAGAGCGGTCAGGTACCAGCCGCGCTGGAAGGCGCTATAGGCGGTTTTGGCCGATGCACTCTCGCCGTCTGCGAGTTGCGGCGGCCCCGCATCGAGCAAACTCTGGACAGATTTGTTTTGTGTCGTAACGTCGACGGCGACCGGAAGCTTCGAGGAACCAACTGCTTCGTCTCTGGGTGTTGCAGCCTCAGTCTTTTCTTGAGCCATGGCCAGAGGGGCGAGCGGCATTGCCATCAGCACTGCGGTGACCCCGAGAAAGGCTGCACGCCGGAGAACGAGCCGGTTCCTCAGATATGCAAAAAGTTTTGGTGTGCGGCCGGTCATCTGGCTGTCACTCAACCTCCGGGAACGGATGAGCTTCCAATATCTGATTGGCATCGGTGACTGTCTTGGCGATGTCTGCTGACGTCCAGACTGCATCTTTGAGTGCAACGAAATCCGCCCCGGTTGCTGCGACCTCTTTGAGGGTTTCGATTGTATTGCCAGCCAATGCCACGCAGGGCGTTTCAAACAATTCCGCCCACCAGCTTGCACCGGTCATGGTTTTGGCATGGGCGGTGTCTTTTTCTTCCAAGTCCAACTTGCCAAAGAACAGGTAATCAACACCGGATTCGGCCCATTCCATTGCATCGTGTTTGGTCTTGGTGCCGCCGGTGCCAACGACCCGATCTGGCTGAAAACTCTCGACCGCGAGTTTGACGTCTTCAAGAGACGTATCGATGTGCACCCCATCAGCGCCGCTGCGGCCGGCGGCTTGCGTATCACCATAAACAAGCGCAGCAGCGCCGCCGCCCTGGATAACTGGTACCAGGGCTTCGGCAGCCGCCTGGATATCCTTGGTGGAAGCGTCCGGCATATAGATCAGGACACACGCGATATCACCGCCGGAAAATGCCTGTTTGAGCTGATCGGCCAATGTGGCTGGATCAAACACTGGGGGCGTCACAAGAAAAAGGCGGGGTCGGTTCACGAATACGAATCCTGTTGAAGTGCAGTCAGGGCGGCGGCCGGATGCCGTTTGTTGTCCCTAAAGACGGCGAAAGAGGGACGCAAGGCCCCTCTTTCAAGAAATTGATCTGAACTGCAAGCAGGCTGAGATCTAATTTAGGCGATTTTTGGATCCAGGCTGCCATCCTGATAGCGGGCGGCCATATCCGATAGCGTGGTGATTTTTTTGATTTTTGACGCCTGTCCAGCCGTGTTGAAGGCTTCCAAGCGTGCCACACACAGCTTCTGCATAGCTTCGCGGGCCGGCTTCAGGTACTTGCGCGGATCGAATTCACCCGGGTTTTCCTGAAGGATCTTGCGGATCTGACCGGTCATGGCCATCCGGTTGTCGGTGTCGATGTTGACCTTGCGCACACCGTTCTTGATGCCGCGCTGGATTTCTTCGACCGGAACACCCCAAGTCTGCGGCATTTCCCCGCCGTACTGGTTGATGATGTCCTGAAGATCCTGCGGCACTGACGAGGAGCCGTGCATGACCAGGTGGGTTTCCGGCAGGCGGCGGTGGATCTCTTCGATCACGTGCATGGCCAGAATGTCGCCGTCCGGTTTGCGGGTGAACTTGTAAGCGCCGTGAGAGGTGCCCATGGCGATGGCCAACGCATCAACCTTGGTTTCCTTGACGAATTTTACCGCTTCTTCCGGATCGGTCAGAAGCTGCTCTTCGGTCAGCTTGCCTTCCGCGCCGTGGCCGTCTTCCTTGTCGCCCATGCCGGTTTCCAGAGAACCAAGAACACCAAGTTCGCCTTCAACGGAGATGCCACCAAGGTGGGCCATGTCGGTCACAGTTTTCGTGATACCAACATTATAGTCCCAGGACGCCGGGGTTTTGCCGTCTGCTTCGAGGGAACCGTCCATCATCACAGAAGTGAAACCGGCCTGGATCGCGGTCATGCAGGTCTGGGCCGCGTTGCCGTGGTCCAGGTGAACGCAAACCGGAATGTGCGGATAAATCTCGATCACCGCATCCATCATGTGCTTGAGCATGACGTCATGGGCGTAGGCACGGGCTCCGCGGGAGGCCTGAATGATCACCGGCGAATCGGTCTGGTCGGCTGCAGCCATAATGGCGAGCGCCTGTTCCATGTTGTTGATGTTGAAAGCCGGTACGCCGTAATCGTGTTCGGCAGCGTGATCAAGCAGCTGGCGGAGGGTAATGCGAGCCATTTATATCTCCCAAGATCCGGTATCGTGATAGCGCCGATCAAACAGCTATTTCACGTTCCGGGTGTTGCGGTGCGTCAATCTCTGGTGGTTCTACCAAGTTTCCCGCAGAGGGAAAGAGGGCAGAGCATCCTTAAATCAATTTAAATTCAAGGCGTCAGCGGTTTTCTTCTAAGTTGTAATTAATTTGCTGGGCGAATTAATTTGGGTGTCCGCCGTTCAATCAGGTGTCTGTCCGGATGAGCGAACTCACATCAACTGTGGTGCCTGCAGGATCGCTCAAAAGCATCCGGCGCTGTCCATACGGCATATCACGCGGCGCTTCGATGATGTCGGCACCCAGCCTGCGCGCTCTGTTGTAGACCGCGTCGCAATCGTCGACGACAAAGGTAAGGATGATGCCTAAAGGGCGATGCCGGACTGTCTTCGGCACGATCTCATGGTCTTTCAGGAGAATTCCGAGCTCTAGCCCGGATTGGTCCGGATCTTCGAGATTCATAAACCAGTCAGAAGAGAACTTTGCCGTCAAACCCAAGAGCTCTTGATAAAAGGCCGCGGTAACCGCGACCTCATCTGTCAGGATGTTTGTGAAAGCACGTTGCATTTTCACCTCCCGCGGTGCTGAAAATCAGCTCTCCAGCGCCTTGACCCCCGGCAACTCCTTGCCTTCCAGCCACTCCAGGAACGCACCGCCTGCGGTGGAAACATAAGAGAAGTCTCCCGCTGCGCCTGCATGGTTCAGGGCGGCCACCGTGTCTCCGCCGCCGGCAACGGAGTTGAGCTTGCCAGCTTTGGTGTTGTCGGCAGCATGTTTGGCTGCGGCCACAGTGGCAATGTCGAAAGGTGCGATTTCAAAGGCGCCGAGCGGGCCGTTCCAGACAAGGGTCTTGGCAGCATCGATTTTGGTTTTTACGACGTCAATGGAAGCTGCGCCAACATCCAGGATCATGCCATCGGACGGGATTGCGTCCAGACCAACGGTGTCGTTGTCAGCGCCAGCTTTGAATTCTTTCGCAACCACCGCATCAGCCGGCAGGACGATCTCGCAATTTGCGGTGTCTGCAGCAGCCATAATTTTCTTGGCTGTATCCGCCAGATCATGCTCACACAAAGATTTGCCGACATCGACGCCTTTGGCTGCCAGGAACGTGTTGGCCATGCCGCCACCGATCACAAGCATGTCGACCTTGGAGACAAGATTTTCCAGAAGATCGATCTTGGAAGACACTTTAGCGCCGCCGACAACGGCTAGCACGGGGCGCTCCGGTTCGCCAAGCGCTGAGCCAAGGGCTTCCAACTCTGCTTGCATGGTCCGGCCAGCATAGGCGGGCAGCAAGCGGGCAATGCCCTCGGTGGAGCCATGAGCGCGGTGGGCGGCCGAAAACGCATCATTGACAAAGATGTCGCCATTGGCCGCAAGCGCTTTTGCGAACTTCGGATCGTTTTTCTCTTCGCCCTTGTGGAAGCGGGTGTTTTCCATCAAGAGGACTTGGCCGTTCTGCATGACAGCCACGGCTCCAGCAGCAGCTGTGCCAATACAGTCGTTGGCAAACCCGACTGTTTTTCCAAGCAGATTGGATACCGCTTGGGTTACGGGTGCCAGGGACATGCTGTCGACTTTTTCGCCTTTTGGGCGGCCGAAATGCGCTAGTAGAATGACCTTGGCACCCTTGTCGGAGAGCTCTTTGATCGTTGGAAGAACCCGTTCAATACGAGTGGTGTCGGTGACCTTGCCGCCGTCCATAGGAACGTTCAGATCAACGCGGACAAGCGCGCGTTTCCCGGTCAGGTCGGAGATGTCGTCGAGTGTTTTGAAAGCCATGGTTTCCACCTAATTGGTTAGGGGCGAGACGTATTGGTGGTGACAGCAATACCGATCCCGAACAGGGTCAACAGGATGCCGAAAGAGCGTTCCATCCAAAGTTTCGCGCGGGTGAACTGCTGGCGTACCGGTGGAAGCGTGAAAAAGAAGGTGACGAGCACAAACCAAAGGAACACGCCGCTCGCCATGATCACGCCATAGCCGATCTGGGTCCAAAGTGGGGTCTCAGGGGAGGTCACCTGCAGGAAGACACTGAGCGCGAACATTGTGGCTTTGGGATTGGTCACATTGGTGAAAAAGCCCCAGCGCAACGCCTTGAGCGGCGGCATGCCTGCAAGATTGCTGTCAGCCGGCATTTCCCGGGATGCCGTCCGGTACATGGTCACGCCAAGGAAAATCAGATAGGCCGCGCCAATGAGCTTGAGCGCATTAAATAGGAAAATCGACTGCGACACGATCAAACCGATGCCGGCAAGCGCGTAGGTGACATGGACCCCAAGGGCTAGGCCAATCCCAAGTGCGGTCATGATGCCGGCAAGCCGGCCGCCGATCAGGGCGTTGCGGAGAACCACGGCGAAATCCGGGCCTGGAACAATGGCGACCACGATGGTCAGGGAAATGACGGTAAAAAGCTCGAGCAAACGTGCCCCCTAAAGCTGTTGCAGACAAATGAAAGGCGGATGCAGGTGTGCCGCATCCGCCTGTCGTTCATGAAGGATGGGTGTCCATCCCTATCATCATTTAGATCAGCTTTGCCATAGCAATGGCGGTGTCGGCCATGCGGTTGGAGAAGCCCCACTCGTTGTCATACCAGGACAGGACGGAAACCATCGTGCCTTCCATGACCTTGGTCTGATCCATGTGGAAGATGGAAGAATGCGGATCGTGGTTGAAGTCGATCGAAACGTTCTTGGCTTCAGTGTAGCCGAGAACGCCTTTGAGAGCTCCGTCCGCAGCTGCCTTGATCGCAGCGTTGATTTCCTCAACGGTGGTTTCGCGCTTGGCGATAAACTTCAAATCAACGACGGACACGTTCGGGGTTGGCACGCGCATCGCGAACCCGTCCAGTTTACCGTTCAGGTCCGGCAGCACCAGGCCAACAGCTTTCGCGGCGCCAGTTGACGTCGGGATCATGGACATGGCTGCCGCACGGCCGCGGTACAGATCCTTGTGCATGGTGTCCAGTGTCGGCTGATCGCCCGTGTAGGAGTGGATCGTGGTCATCATGCCCTTGTCGATGCCAACTGCATCATTAAGGACCTTGGCGACCGGGGACAGGCAGTTGGTGGTGCAGGACGCGTTGGAAACAACAAAGTCTTCTGCAGTCAGCGTGTCGTGGTTGACGCCGTAAACGATAGTTTTGTCAGCGCCGGCCGCCGGTGCGGAAACCAGAACCCGCTTGGCGCCTGCATCCAGATGCGCAGAAGCTTTTTCTTTGCTGTTGAAGATGCCGGTGCACTCCATGGCAACGTCAACACCGAGTTCGCCCCACGGCAGTTCTTTCGGGTCGCGGATCGCGGTTACTTTGATCGGCGTGCCACCATCGATGGAAATTGTTTCTCCCTCGACGGAAACGGTTGCCGGAAACTTGCCGTGTACCGAATCGTAACGCAGCAGGTGTGCATTGGTTTCAACCGGGCCGAGGTCGTTGATGCCGACAACTTCAATGTCGGTGCGTCCGGATTCGACGATGGCACGCAGGACATTGCGGCCGATGCGGCCGAAACCGTTGATTGCTACCTTCGTTACCATACTTTTCTCCCGCATTGTGGCGCCAGGGGAGGCCTGGCGCGATAAAAAGGCTACTGCATTTAATCGATTTAGTTAAAAAATAATAGTCCAAAACCCGGCGGAAATCGTAGGACACGATGCCGCCGGGAAATTCGATGAGTTAAGCGCCGAGTTTTTCTTTTGCTGCGGCAACAACAGCATCCTTGGTGATGCCGAAGTGCTCGTAGAGTTCTTTATATGGCGCGCTGGCGCCAAACCCGGTCATGCCGACAAAATGGCCGTCATTGCCAATGAAGCGGTCCCATCCCATACGGATACCCGCCTCGACAGCGATCTTTACCGGGCTGGAACCGATGACGGCATCCTGGTAGTCAGCGGACTGGGCCTCGAACAGTTCAAAGCTCGGTACAGACACGACACGTGCCGCAATACCTGCTTCGATCAATTCTTTGTGGGCTTCGACTGCGATTTCAACTTCAGACCCAGACGCAAAGATTGTGACCGCGGCATCGTCTTCACTTTCGATCAGAACATAGGCGCCATTGGCACATAGGTTCTTCTCTTCGTAGGATTTGCGCTGGGCCGGAAGGTTCTGGCGGGTGAGAGCCAGAACAGACGGGGCATCCTTGCTTTCCAGCGACAGCTGCCAGCACTCGAGAGTCTCGGTGACATCTGCCGGGCGGAAGAAGGTCAAGTTCGGGATCGCGCGCAGCGCTGCAAAATGTTCGACCGGCTGGTGGGTTGGGCCATCTTCGCCAAGACCGATAGAATCGTGGGTCATCACATGAATGACACGCTGGTTCATCAGGGCAGCAAGGCGGATAGACGGACGGCAGTAATCAGAGAAGATCAGGAAGCCTCCGGAATAAGGGATGAGCCCGCCGTGCAATGCCATACCGTTCATGGCAGCTGCCATGCCGTGTTCGCGAATGCCGTAGTGAATATAGCGGCCGGAGAAATCGTCCGGAGTCACCGGCAAGGTCTGGGCTGTCTTGGTGTTGTTGGAACCGGTCAGGTCGGCGGAGCCACCGATGGTTTCCGGGATGACTTCGTTCAAGACACCCAGAACCGCTTCCGAAGCCTTACGGGTTGCCATCGTCGGCAGGTCTTCGGAAAGTTGTTTTTTGTAATCCAGAACAGCCTGTTTCAGGCCTGACGGCAGATCGCCTCGGTTCCGGCGGTCAAATTCGGCACGCTGTTCTGCATCCGCATCATTGAAGCGCTTCTGCCAGTCTTTATGAGCCTGTGCGGAGCGCAGGCCAGCGATGCGCCAGGCATCGAGAATGTCGCTCGGAACTTCGAACGGCTCATGCGGCCAGTTCAGCGCATCGCGGGTGCCGGTGATCTCTTCTGCGCCGAGGGGGGCGCCGTGAACCTTTGCTGTGCCGGCCTTTGTCGGAGCGCCAAACCCGATGGTGGTTTTGGCCGCGATCATGGTCGGCTTGTCGCTTTCCTGCGCCTGGCGGATTGCAGAGGCAATGGCATCGGGGTCGTGACCATCGATGCTGATGGTGTTCCAGCCGGAAGCTTCGAAACGGGCAATCTGATTGGTCGAGTCGGTGATGCTAACAGCGCCATCAATGGAGATACCGTTGTCGTCCCAGATCACGATTAGCTTGTTTAGCTTCAAGTGGCCTGCCATCGACAAGGCTTCCTGGCTGATGCCTTCCATGAGGCAGCCGTCGCCCGCAAGAACATAGGTGAAGTGATTGACGAGGTCTTTGCCGAAACGCTCTTCTTGGAGGCGCTCTGCGATTGCCATGCCGACTGCGTTGCCGAGGCCCTGACCCAGCGGGCCGGTGGTTGTTTCGATGCCGGCGCCGTGGCCGTATTCCGGGTGGCCGGCAGTTTTTGCGCCCAGCTGGCGGAAGTTCTGCAACTCTTCGATCGGGAAGTCTTCATAGCCGAGCAGGTAAAGCAGGCTATAAAGCAGCATGGATCCGTGACCGGCGGACAGGACAAAACGGTCGCGGTCGGCCCAGTTCGGGGCGGTCGGATCGAATTTCAGAAATTCAGTGAACAGGACTGTGGCGATATCGGCCGCGCCCATTGGCAGTCCCGGGTGTCCGGATTTGGCCTTTTCAACGGCATCAATGGCAAGAAAGCGGATTGCATTTGCCATGCGCTGGTGTTTTTCAAGATCGCTCATCTTTGTCCCGTCGCTTGCGTTAGTGCTCCTGGCGCCAGCGTGGACCGTCCGGCGCGGAGAATGGTGTGGTGCGTTGCTTTAAAAAGATAACTGTCGTCAGTTTCGATCAGGCGCCAGACAAATATCAGGAACCGGCAGCGAGTCAATAAAGCGCTGACAGGGTTGTGAGGGAATAAATTCCGCATTCAGGGGTTATTGAATTGAGGAAATTAACAATGGTCCCATTGACGGAAAGAATATGCTGCACCTAATCTCGGCATCCGGTAACAGATTTACCTTTTTTGATTTGTCAGGTTGCCAAGGAAAGCGTGAAACCCGCAAGTTGTTTGCGGGCACATCATTTTTTGTGCGAAATAGCTATGCTGAATGTTGGTCTCTTTAAGGGGCTGGGTTCAGCCGCCACGATGGGGAATTGGGGTAACGCTTTATATGGCGGATGTCGATTGCATGGAAAAGACCAGCCTGGCCGATGCCGTAAAGCGCCTTGAAAATGCCTTAGGTCAACTGGAAACTGCGGTTCAACGCCGTTTGGATTCGGATCGCTCTCTCAATTCTTTGCAAGATGATTTGCAACGGATGGGTGAAGACCGGTCCCAATTGGCTGCCACTTTGGATGAGAGTGAGGCGAAGGCTTCTCGTCTGGAAGAGGCAAACAAGGATGTATCCCGCCGTCTGGTTACAGCGATGGAAACGATCCGCAGTGTTTTGGATGCACACGGAGGCTGATGGCACTTGGCCCAGATAAGCGTGACCATAAATGGCAAGTCGTTCCGGATGGCTTGCGACGATGGTGAAGAGCAGCGCCTGGAAGGCCTTGCGGCCCGTTTCGATGGCTGGATCGGAGAACTGAAGTCGGCATTTGGTGAGATCGGCGATCAACGCCTCACGGTCATGGCCGGGATCATGGCAACCGATCAGCTTTCCGAGCTGGAGCGGAAGGTGACGCGCCTGGAACAGGAACTGGCTGCGGCAAAAGACCAAGAAGCGGCGGCCGTCAACAACATGAGCCAGCACGAGGAAGATCTTTCCAGGGCGGTGAATACAGCCGCGGCACGGATTGAAAGCCTTGCTGAGGGCCTGAACAAAAGCCTGCGCAGCAATTCTGATTGACGGCGGCTTTTAAACATGTCCCCGTTTCGTTTGGGAACAAGAATATGCCGCTCTGGTAATTGCGCGGCGTTGTCTCTATATGCGGTAATCGTGGCTGCCCGATTTGTCAGGATATTTATCCCCGGGGCCTTACGCATTCCTTAGGGAGCTGTCCCTGCGCTGGGCCGTGGTCCGTTGCATACGGCGCCCACCTACTTTGTAGGTTCTCCGGGATTGCAGATCCAACGGTCGGGCGGCTACGCTGCTTGAGGACACTGCCTCAAGCCGGGTCACGCAAAAACACATGACATAAGACACCGATGACGACCCAGACTTCCCTCGCTCACGAAAAAGATCAGCTCCGAAAAGAGGCTCTTGCACGCCGTAAGGCCATGCCGGAAGTTGATCGGATCGAAAAAAGCCTGGCGCTTGCTGAGCATGGTTCCGGCCTGCCGATACCCCCTGGTGCTGTGGTTGCAGGATTTTGGCCAATCCGGGATGAAATTGACCCACGTCCGCTGATGGATCAATTACGTCAGGCGGGCCATCCCTTGTGTCTGCCCGTAGTCGCCGAGCCGCACCTGAAGTTCAGGAGACTGGAACGTGGCGCTGAAATGGAGCCGGCTGGGTTCGGCACTATGGCGCCAGGTTCTGAAGCTGAAGAGCTGCGGCCTGACGTTCTCTTGATGCCGCTGGCTGGTTTTGACAAGCATGGCAACCGGATCGGTTACGGAAAAGGCCATTACGATACTGCGATTGCTGCGTTGGAGAAGACCGGGCCGGTGGTGTGCATTGGCCTTGCTTTTGGCGTTCAAGAAGTTGACCTTGTCCCGGCCGAAGGACATGACAAAGCTTTGGCAGGCATTTTAACGGAAGACGGATACAGATCCTTCCGGTAAACCGGTGCCGGATTTGAAGTAGGCGTTCTGCGAGGTTTTATGCGTATTCTTTTTCTGGGGGATTTGGTCGGCCGGGTTGGCCGCACGGCGGTCATTGAGCAGCTGCCGGGCCTGGTGGAAGAACAGCAGCTGGATTTCGTGATTGTAAATGGCGAGAATTCCGCCTCCGGGTTCGGGATTACCGAAGCGATCTTGCAGGACGTTCTGGATGCAGGTGCAGATGTCGTCACCACGGGCAACCATGTTTGGGACCAGCGCGACACGCTGGTTTACATCGAACGGCAGGACCGGTTGCTGCGCCCGGTGAACTATCCGAAAGGTACTCCAGGGCGTGGTGCGCATCTTTATACCGCCCGCAATGGTGCCCAAGTCATGGTCGCCAACGTCATGGGCCGGGTCTATATGGACGCGCTCGACGATCCGTTTGCAGCGATGGACAAGGTGGTCAATGACTGTCCGCTGGGTCAGGTGGCGGATGCCATAATCGTTGATGTTCATGCAGAAGCGACCAGCGAAAAACAGGCGATGGGCCATTTTCTCGATGGCCGGGTAAGCCTCGTGGTTGGCACACATACGCATGTTCCGACGGCGGATCATCAGATCCTGGAGAATGGTACAGCCTACCTGTCAGATGCTGGCATGTGCGGTGCTTATGACAGTGTGCTGGGCATGGACAAGGAAGAGCCGGTCAATCGCTTCCAGCGTAAGATCCCTGGCTCAAGATTTACGCCAGCAACGGGTCCAGCCACCATTTGCGGCGTTGCGATTGAAACCGATGACCGCACGGGACTGGCGGAAAAAGTTGCCCCGCTTAGAATTGGCGGGCGTCTGGAGCCAGTGCTGCCGTCCTTCTGGACAGCTGATTGAGAGGTATCTATCTCCGCAATTTCCGGAACTGGATTTTCAGCGTCAACTTGCCTATAAGCGGGCGAGTTTTCTAATAAGCAATCCGACTGAGAGCCGAGAAGAGCCATGGCAGGCCATTCAAAATTCAAGAACATCATGCACCGCAAGGGACGTCAGGATGCCGTCCGCTCCAAGATGTTCTCCAAACTGTCCAAGGAAATCACCGTTGCCGCAAAAATGGGCGACCCGGATCCAGATTCCAATCCGCGTCTGCGTTTGGCGGTCAATAACGCCAAAGCCCAGTCCATGCCGAAGGACAACATCCAGCGGGCGATCAACAAGTCCCAGGCTGGTGATGCCGAAACATATGACGAGATCCGTTACGAGGGTTATGGTCCGGCGGGTGTCGCTGTTGTTGTTGAAGCCTTGACCGACAACCGCAACCGGTCCGCATCCAACATCCGGTCCTACTTCACAAAATGTGGCGGTTCACTTGGTGAAACCGGCTCGGTGTCCTTCATGTTCGACCGGGTTGGCGAGATCATCTACAAGCCGGAAGCTGGCGAAGCCGATGCCGTTCTGGAAGCGGCCATCGAAGCGGGTGCAGAAGACGTGCAGTCCGATGAAAACGGTCACACGATCTATACGGCCTTCGAAGATCTGAACGATGTCGGCAAGGCGCTTGAAGACGCGCTCGGTGAAGCCGACTCCACCAAGATCATCTGGAAGCCGCAGAACCTGACACCGGTCGATGCGGACAAGGCCCAGACGCTGATGAAACTGATCGACATGCTGGAAGATGATGATGACGTTCAAAACGTCTACACCAACTTCGATGTCGATGAAGAGACCATGGCACAGCTGGCCTCCTAAGAAGTCTCTAGTCACAGTCTGATCAACCCCGGCTTGGCCGGGGTTTTTCTTTTGGGAAATGCAATGCGCGAAATCTATGAACTTACCCAGCTTGACGGCAAATCATTGCAAGAACGGACGTTGAAACTGTCTGAAGAGTCAGGCGAACTGGCCCAAGCTGTATTGACCGTTACCAAAGCGCCCGGCAGCACCTACAAGAACCATTCCTTGGCAGATGTCCGCGAGGAAGCCGCAGACGCTGCAATTGTCGCGCTTAGTATTCTAGCGCAAACCTGTTCGTCTGAAGCTGAGTTTTCAGCGGAATTGGACCGGTTGATGGGTGCTAAGTGTGCCAAATGGAAATCTGTGCTCTCGCAAGGTTGATTGAAATTCCATTCATCCGGCGATGCTCTGTTCCAAAAACGATTGTCATCTGCTTCCAGAGTGTGAACTATCAAGTGAACACGAATGGGGAGAGAACAGATGTCTTGGTTGCCGACCTTGCTGACAGAAACGCCAGAAGATGGTTATGAGCTTGCGATCAAGCTCTCGCGGATGGCGGTCAAAAAAACTCAGCCTGATGACGCGGCGCGTGAAAAAATGCGCGCTGATTATGCGTTTAACGCCGACAGTCTAACGAATGTCTCTCAAGTCGTTGCGACCAATTTTCAGACCATTGCCCAAGCCAACAATTATTGGCGCGATTGATATGCTTTGATCACTGCCGTAAAACCGGATCAAGTGCGGGCAAACTTGCGAGAGCAGCGAGAGCAATCAATAGATTTGCGATCCAGCGGTAGAGACGCTGATCAGCCTTTTTGAATGCTCTGGAGCCTAGAAACAGCGAAATCCCATAGACCGGAACGGCGACAACAAGTAGGCGGCCGACTTCGAGCGTGAAAAACCCGTTCAGGATGTAAGCGATGAAGGTGCCGATGCTTGCCAGCGGAAAAAACAGGATAAGGTTTGCCCGGATAACCTCAGCACTATGATTGCTGGACAGCCAGAAGGCTGCGACTGGCGGCGCTGAAACTTGTGAAACACCGCCAAGAATACCGGAGACCGCTCCGACACCAAAGGAGACGGGTCTTGTCGGTTGTCGCTGATACCGCCAGCCGGAAACAACAAGCGCCAGCATCACGACGACGACAAAGCTGATGATCCAGCGCAACGCGAGCACATCCATGTTGGCGAGCATCCAGGCACCTGCATGCACAAAGATCACCGACCCAAAGACGGCCGGGAGAACCGTTGACCAGTCACACAGGCGGATGGCGCGTCTCACCAGAGGCAGAGAAACGATGCTGTCAATGAACAGGAAGGTTGCTGCCGCAGTAGATGGCAGCATGACGCTGGCAGCGACAGGCATGAAGATCATGCCGGCGCCAAATCCGGCGAACCCGCGGATATAACCGGCAATGAATAAAATGCCCGCCAGGAAAAGCAGCAAGTCTGGAGAGTAGGACGCAAAGATATCGAACATGCGGTCTCGCAAATTGCAGTAGTTTGTTGGTAAGCAGCGCTTTCACTGGCGTCAATGGGCAAGTTTTGTTACCGATTTGTTCCATGACACATGCGATTCGATTGCTGGGGATTGATCCCGGCCTGCGACGGACCGGATGGGGCATGATTGAGGCTTCGGGAAACCGGCTGTCTTTCATCGCTTCCGGGACTGTGACGTCGGACAATAAAAAGAGTCTCGCAGAACGGCTCGTTCAGTTGCACGACGGGTTAAGCGAGGTGGTGCGCCAGCATGATCCAGCGGAAGCAGCCGTCGAGCACACCTTCGTCAACAAGGATGCCGGTGCCACTCTGAAATTGGGGCAGGCACGCGGTATCGCTCTGCTAGTTCCATCACTTGCCGGGTTGTCCGTTGCTGAGTATGCACCGAACCTGGTCAAGAAAACAGTAGTCGGGACGGGGCATGCGGAAAAGGAACAAATCCGCGCCATGGTCAAGGTTTTGATGCCGCGTGCGACCTTTAATTCTGACGATGCGGCGGACGCCTTGGCGATTGCCATCTGTCATGCGCAGCACCGGGCGAGCAGCGCCGCCAAACTTGCAGCTTTGGGGGCGGCATGATCGGGAAACTCAAAGGGACCGTCGACAGCTATGGCGAGGATCATGTGATCCTGGATGTTCATGGAGTTGGATATCAGGTTCATTGCCCCTCGCGTATTTTGCAAGGCCTGCCGCGGGCTGGTGAAGCCGCCGTTCTGTTCATCGAGACCATCGTCCGTGAGGACATGATCCGCCTTTATGGATTTGGTCATGAATCGGAACGCGAATGGTTCCGGATCTTGATGACCGTTCAAGGCGTGGGAGCCAAAGTGGCGCTGGCGATCCTTGGAATTTTGAAAGCCAGTGAAGTGGCCAATGCAATTGCGTTGAACGACAAGGCGACGATTTCCCGCGCGCCCGGTGTTGGTAAACGTGTCGCAGAACGCATCATGACGGAATTGAAAGACAAGGCGCCCAGCCTGGCCAGTGTTGATCAGGAAACCATTGCCGTCTCACAAAACGTGGCGGACAATGTCGCCTCGCGTCCGGTGGCCGAAGCTGTGTCGGCCCTGACCAATCTCGGGTATGGCCAACCGCAAGCAAGCGCGGCTGTTGCCAAGGCGATGCAATCGGCTGGCGAAGATGCAACGACGGAAACCTTGATCCGCTTGGGCTTGAAGGAGCTGGCAGGATGATTGCCTTTACCTACGCCGTAATTGCGGTGGTCTTTGTCGTGCTTGGAATCGGCGGGATCATGTATCTGGATCACCGGTTTTCCCTGACTGTCGGCGACCGGCCGTTTGCGATCAAAGGGCGCCGGATTGAATCCGACGATCCATTCGTCGTCCGCCAGTTCAAGAAGTTCTATGCGCTTCGCGTGGCCTATTCGTTGTTCTTGCTTGTGATGCTGTTTGTGGTGGTCTCCCATGTCGGATGAATCGCGGATCGTTACTCCGGAAATCCGGGGTGACGAAATCGACAGCACCATGCGCCCGCAAGCGCTGGATGATTTTGTTGGCCAGGCCCAGGCCCGCGCCAATCTGAAAGTCTTCATCGGCGCTGCCAAAGCGCGCGGTGAAGCTCTCGACCACGTTCTTTTTGTCGGGCCTCCAGGACTTGGCAAAACCACGCTTGCTCAGATTATGGCGCGTGAGCTTGGGGTGAATTTTAGGGCAACCTCCGGTCCCGTGATTGCAAAAGCCGGCGATCTGGCCGCGCTTTTGACAAATCTGGAAGAGCGCGATGTTCTTTTCATCGATGAGATCCACCGGCTCAACCCGGCGGTCGAAGAAGTGCTCTACCCGGCGATGGAGGACTATCAGCTTGATCTGATCATCGGTGAAGGGCCGGCGGCGCGTTCCGTAAAGATTGATCTGGCCAAATTCACACTTGTGGCGGCAACCACCCGGCTCGGCCTATTGACGACGCCGCTGCGTGACCGTTTTGGCATTCCAGTCCGCTTGGAGTTTTATACGGTCCCGGAGCTGGAACACATCGTCAAACGTGGCGCATCGATCCTTGGCATTGGAATAGCAGAAGACGGCGCGCATGAAATTGCCAAACGATCCCGGGGAACACCCCGGATTGCTGGACGCCTGTTGCGCCGTGTCCGGGACTTTGCCGTGTTCGAAGGTGTCGAAAAAGTTGACCGAACGCTTGCAGATAAAGCGCTCCGCCAGCTGGAAGTCGATAGCGCCGGGCTCGACAGCCTTGACCGCCGGTATCTCAATCAGATCGCCGTCAATTTTGGTGGTGGGCCTGTTGGGATTGAAACAATTGCCGCCGCGCTTTCGGAGCCGCGTGATGCAATCGAAGAAATCGTGGAACCTTATCTCATTCAAAACGGATTCTTACAGCGCACACCGCGGGGGCGAATCCTCACACCAAATGCATTTGAGCATCTTGGCCTTGCTGCCCCGCCACGTCCAGATGGACCGCAAATGGGGCTTTTCATGGATTCGGATTAGGTGAAACCTAGTGAAATGTTATAGTTCTTTAGCAATTTTACTGATCTCAATTATAACTAGTTAACCTTTAGTTGGCGTTTTGCCCCTAGTTTGCCAGGAACTCCTGGGGGGAACTATGCGTAAGCGTTTATCTTCAAAACTTGCACTGATGTTTTTGGCCGGCGCAATGGTGATGTGTGTCGCTATTGTTGTTGTTACATCCACGATTTCCCGTGATGTAGCTAATGGTCAGGCTGATAGTGCTCTTAAAAGTGCGACCAATGCGAAGCTGAAAGTCTTGGACCTAGCGCTGGGTCAAGTCACCGACAGCGCCAAATTCTTCTCTACTCTGGAAGAAGCAAAAGACGGCCTGATGAAGACGCTGGTCGGCTGGAAAAACCTGAAGGAAAACCAGACTGCGATCCTTCGGAAAATGTTCGTTGAGGACAATCCGCACCCAGAACATGAGCGCCATCTGCTGCATGAACCATCGGAGTCGAATTACTATGTGAACAATCACAAAGTGATTCATCCGGCCTTTCAGGAGCTTATCGCTCAAGGACTGTTCTCCGACGTCGCGCTCGCAAATCCGGACGGCTTCATCACCTATTCCTATAACAAGGGCCCGGAATTCGCGTATCACTATGATGCTGCAGAAATCAGCGGGCATCCGGTTCAAACGGCTTTAAAGCCCCTGTTCGCAAAGATTCCGGATGAATCTTTGGAGTCTGGCCAGATCTTCACGTCTGGTTTTGTGACTATGGATAATGGTCAGGTTTCCCTCGTGCTCGCTGCGCCGGTCTTCTATCTCGACCGTTTCTTCGGTGCGATCGCATTCTCCGCGAATATGGAAAATCTCGCTGGACTTTTGAACGAACCGACTGGCCTTGCAGACAGCGAACAGATCTTCCTCATTGATGCCCTGAATCAACTCGTCAGCTTTGATGAGATGGGTAAGGTAAAAGAGCTCCATACGGCTGAAAGTGCCGCTCAAGATGGCCTCACCATGGAATTCCACGGCGAAGGTTACCGTTATGCCGAAGCCAAAAGCGCGTACGGCAACACGTCTTACGGCGTGGTCGATGCTGTGCGCCAGACCGAACTTTCGGCCGCTGCGGATCGAATCACTTACGGTGCTGTTATCTCCGGTATCTTGTGCCTGCTGCCAGTCGTCGGTTTGATTTGGTGGATCACCGGGCGGATGTTTGCACCGTTGGAGCGTTTGTCAGGTACTGCCCGCAAGATTGCGGACGGCGATCTTGATGTTGGTGTTGAAGCGACCGAACGCCAGGACGAAATCGGCCGCATGGCGCGCTGCATCGAGATTTTCAAAGAGAATTCGATTGAACGTGAACGTCTGGCTGAAGAACGGAAAGTCGGTCATATCGCCCGCGCAGAGCGTGAGCAAAAAATCGATGACTTGATCAATCATTTCCGGACCGAATCCCAATCGGTTCTGGAACTCGTGGAAACCAACATCATCCGGGTGGAAGAATTGTCCGACGCCTTGAGCACCCGGTCTTCATCGGCTGCTGATCAAGGGCAAACTGCGGTCACGTCTTCGGAAAATGCCTCTTCAAATGTTCAAGCGGTAGCATCTGCGACCGAAGAGCTGAATGCATCGATTTCGGAAATTTCCCGTCAGGTCGAAACGACGGCCACGATCGTGGAACAGACGACCGTTGCAGCGCAGAGCTCTAACTCCAAGATTTCTGGTCTTGCGGAAGCTGCCAACAAGATCGGCGATGTTGTCTCGTTGATTTCCGAAATTGCAGAACAGACCAATCTGCTTGCGCTTAACGCGACGATTGAAGCGGCGCGGGCAGGGGATGCTGGCAAAGGATTTGCCGTTGTTGCCTCTGAGGTGAAATCTTTGGCTGGTCAGACCGCCAAGGCAACTGAAGAAATTTCGACTCAGATCGCCGCAATTCAGGCGTCCACTACAGACGCGGTTGAGGAGATTGCTCGCGTGTCTGAATCTGTCGAAGAGGTCAATTCTTATACCGGAACGATCTCCGACGCGGTTCAGCAGCAAGGGGCGGCAACGAATGAGATTTCCAGAAACGTGGCTGAGGCTGCCGATGGAACCCGAAGCGTTGCCTCTACTGTTGTGTCGCTAAATCAGGGTGTTGCGGAAAACTCAGAAGCGGTTGGCGACATGTTGAATGCGACCATCGAAATGAAACAGCAGGCCGACCGCCTGCGGGGCTCAGTCGAAAAATTCCTGAGCGAGGTTGCGGCTGCATAACGCCGCACCTAGGTAAGACCTGCTGGGCTTCCCGGTTTTTGGACCGGGAAGCCCTTTTCGATTTTAGGAGTATGCAAAGTGAGCAACTGGCCGGATCTTGCGGGGCGCTTGGATGACAGTGGTCATGTTCTGCCGGTGCGGGTTTATTATGAAGACACCGATTTCACCGGGATCGTTTATCATGGTGCCTATGTCCGTTTCTTTGAGCGGGCAAGGTCCGACTTTCTCCGCTTGATCGGCATTCATCATAGCGAATTGGCAGAGGGGGACGATGGCCTTTCGCTGGCATTTGCCGTCCGCACAATGACGCTCGATTTCCAGAAGCCTGCGAAAATCGATGATGTTCTGGAGGTCCGAACCAGTCTTGCCGACTATAAAGGAGCCCGGATCAAGCTGGATCAGCTGATTTATCGAGGAGAGGACCTTTTGGTGTCCGCGGCCGTTACAGTTGCCGTTATTTCTTCTGAAGGTAAACCAACACGCCTGCCAACACCGCTGGCTGATAAACTCGGCCGCCACCGGCCCTCAGAGCAGAATTGACCTTCAAAACTCTGTAACTGTTGGACCAAGAGCAAATTCTGACCGGTTCAGGTAAAATATTACGATCCGGGCCGTCTTGTTAAGCTTGCAGTAACCTTAATTGATTCCTTTAGAAAAGGGGGCATTTGCGCCCCGTTAGTCCCAGTTTTGACAAAATCAAACGTCAGAGAGGCGTAGGCCCGAGGAGCAATCGCTCCCGTGACCGGTGCAATCGGGGCACCGGTTCTCTGAATGCAACATGCATCATGCGGCCGAGAGGTCATCGAGTTAATGGAAACACTAGTCGAAACGACATTGGCGGCGCCTGAGGGCGAGCTTTCTTTTTATGCCTTGTTCTGGCAGGCGCACATCGTGGTGCAGATTGTCATGTTGGGGCTATTGGCAGCATCGGTATGGTGCTGGGCAATCATCGTCGACAAAATCATGCTGTTCGGCAAGACGAGGCGCCAAATGAACCGGTTTGAAACCGTGTTCTGGTCTGGGCAATCCTTAGAAGAGCTTTATGGCACTTTGCACAACCGGGTGAACCATTCAATGGCAGCGCTATTTGTAGCTGCCATGCGCGAATGGAAGCGCAGCCACGAAGGCGCCCGGCCTGCCATTGGAAGTCTGCAGCAGCGCATTGACCGGGTAATGGATGTCACCATTCAGCGGGAACAGGAGCGTCTGGAAAACCGTTTGCTGATCCTTGCCACCGTCGGGTCCTCGGCTCCGTTCATCGGTCTCTTCGGCACGGTCTGGGGCATCATGACAGCCTTCCAGGCGATCGCGGCTTCAGAAAGCACAAACCTTGCTGTTGTTGCACCGGGGATTGCGGAAGCTCTGTTTGCGACGGCGCTTGGTCTTTTGGCTGCGATTCCAGCGGTTATTGCCTATAATAAATTCTCCTCCGATGTCGGTCGGACGGTCGCCCGGATGGAAGGCTTCGCCGACGAATTCTCCGCGATCTTATCGCGGCAGATCGACGAGAGGGGCTGATCTATGGCGATGCATGTCGGGTCTGGACAGGCTGGAAGCGGACGCCGCGGACGGCGCCGGCAGCGCAGCCTGCCGATGAGTGAGATCAACGTCACCCCGTTTGTCGATGTGATGCTGGTGCTCCTGATCATTTTTATGGTCGCCGCACCGCTACTCACTGTGGGTGTGCCGATCGATTTGCCCGAAACAAGAGCGAAAGCCTTGGAGGGAGACACGGAGCCGATCACCATCTCCATCAACTCGCTTGGCGAGATATACATCCAGGATACGCCAATTGCGATTGACGAAGTCGTCCCGAAACTCGAGGCGATTGCCGCCAATGGCTATGAAGAGCGCATTTATGTGCGCGGTGATCAGGATGCGGACTACGGCACCATGATGAAACTCATGGGCCGGATCAACGCTGCCGGCTTTAAACGGCTCGGCTTGGTTACTCTGGAAGAACGGGACTCGTAACGCGTCATGCGCGCAGGTCTCATCGCGTCTTTGGCCGGTCACACGGCCCTTATGCTCTGGGGCGTTGTCGCCTTTCCGGACGCGGAGAGCTTTACTGTCCCGCAGGTCGAATCACTGCCGGTAGACCTGGTGCCTGTCGAAGAATTCACTCAGCTGCGCATCGGCGAAAAAACTGCCGAAGTTCGGGAGGTCGCCGCCCTACAGCCGAGCGAAACGCCAACGGAAGAAACTCCGCAGCCAGCCGACAAACCTGGCGAGAGCCAGGTGCAGCAGCCGACACCGCCAACGCCATCTCCTGCACCCGAACCAGCGCCTCCCGAGCCGCAACAAGTTGCGGAGCCTGAGCCTGCAGCAGAACCGGCACCATCTCCGGAACCTGTGCCAGAACCAACACCAGCCACGGAACCAGAGCCAGCTCCGGAACCTGAACCTCAGCAGGAAGCAGCGCCCGCCGTGCAGCCGATCGTGACCAGTGTTGCGCCCCGGACAAAGCCGAAACCGCCGCGCCGGCAACCTGAAAACAACCGCGATGAATCAGTCGTGAGTGAAGTCGCAGCCTTGCTGAACAAGGTTGAACCGGCCGGGCATACCGGCAGTATCTCGGAGCAACCTGCGTCGCTCGGATCGCGCCAGGGCGCACCGAATATCAGGATGAGCCAATCCGAACTCGATGCATTACGCTCCCAGGTGGCCATGTGCTGGAATCCTCCGGTTGGTGCAGTTGGAGCTGAGGATCTAAAGGTCCGGGTCCGGTTCAACCTATCGCAAAGCGGCGAAGTGTCTGGCGGGCCGGAAGTTATAAATTCAAATGGCAATCCAGCGTTCCGGGCAGCCGCTAGCAGTGCTGTCCGGGCTGTGATGCGATGCCAGCCGTACTCTCTTCCTGTCGCCAAATACGAAGCCTGGCAGGAAGTGATCATTAATTTTGACCCGAGGGAAATGCTCGGTGGTTAGTCCGGTCAAAGATCCGGCAGTAAAAGGTAAGGGAGCTATTGTGCTCATGCGTGAGATGTTGAAGCGGTGTTTTTGTTTCGGTGGCTCGAAAGCCGCTGCGCTGCCAGTCATTCTTGTGTTGTTTGCTGCGCTACTTCCTCAACCTGCCGCTGCTTTGGTGGAAATCGACATCACACAAGGTAATGTCGAGCCGCTTCCAATCGCGCTGCCGCAGTTTTCTTCGGAAGGCGGGGACAACAAATTGGCAGCCGACATGACGTCGGTAATTGCCGCGGACCTGAAACGCTCCGGCCTTTTTAACCCCCTGGATCCGGCAAGCTTCATTCAAAAGAACATGAGCGTGAATTCCACACCACGCTTTGGCGACTGGCGCACGATCAGCGCCCAGGCCCTGGTGACCGGCACCGTGAGCAAACAGGCGGACGGTAGGCTGCGCGCCGAATTCCGTTTGTGGGATGTTTTCGCAGCAGAACAGATGCTTGGCCAACAGTTCTATACGACACCGGAAAACTGGCGGCGCCTGGCCCACATCATTGCCGATGCGGTTTATGAGCGTCTCACGGGTGAAAAAGGCTATTTCGATACGCGCATTGTGTTTGTTGACGAGACGGGTCCGAAGAACAAGCGCATCAAAAAGCTGGCTCTGATGGATCAGGATGGGGCCAATGTCAGGTATCTGACCCGTGGCGATGATCTTGTGCTGACACCACGTTTTTCGCCGACCAGCCAGGAAATCACCTACATGTCCTATGGCGGCAACGACCCGAGTGTCTATCTGCTCAATATCGAGACTGGACAACGGGAGATTGTCGGCAACTTCCCTGGAATGACCTTTGCACCGCGGTTCTCGCCGGATGGACAGAGTGTTGTTATGAGCCTGCAGCAGGGCGGCAATGCCAACATCTTCAAGATGGATTTGCGGTCCCGCCGGACAACGCGTCTCACCAATACAGCGGCCATTGACACCAGCCCGTCCTATTCGCCGGACAGCAAACGCATCGTTTTTGAATCGGACCGCGGTGGCTCTCAACAACTCTATGTGATGAGTGCTGCTGGCGGGCAGGCGCAGCGCATTTCCTTTGGGCCGGGGCGGTATTCGACGCCGGTCTGGTCTCCGCGCGGTGACCTGATTGCCTTCACCAAACAGCACCAGGGCCGGTTCATGATCGGCGTTATGCGCCCAGATGGCAAAGGCGAGCGGATCCTGACAGAGGGTTATCACAACGAAGGGCCTGCTTGGGCACCAAATGGCCGTGTTTTGGTGTTCTTCCGGGACACACCAGGGGCCAACGGCGGCCCGCAAGTTTGGACGGTTGATCTGACCGGGTACAACGAACAACGGCTGGAAACACCTGCCTTTGCGTCGGACCCGTCTTGGTCACCGTTGATCGACTAAGAAAATCAGTAAACGAGTATTAACCAGTCTTGTACAGAGCGCATTAACCGACTTTGACTAGAAAGCGTTTACCTAAATGCGGGGCGCATTTTGGTTTCAGGCTGACGGGCTGGGGTAAGGAGACGAGAATGTTCAATTTGGTGAGTGCGTCCAAGGGCGCGCGTTGGATTGCGGTCTGCTTCACCGTTTTGTTTGTTGCAGCCTGTGCGCAAACAAAGCCGGATGGACTGGCAACCAATGTCAAACCGGGGACAGGGCAGGATTTTGTCGTGAATGTCGGCGACCGGGTCTTTTTTGAAGAAGATCAGTCGACACTGAATTCACAAGGACAGGCAACGCTGGCCAATCAGGCGAAGTGGCTGAACCGCTATTCCAATTATACAATCACTTTGGAAGGTCATGCTGACGAGCGTGGAACCCGCCAATACAACATCGCTCTTGGTGCCCGCCGGGCTCAGGCTGCACGCGACTATCTGGTATCTCAAGGCGTGTCTGCATCGCGCATCAAGACGATTTCCTATGGCAAGGAACGTCCGGTCGCCGTTTGTAACGACAACAGCTGCTGGTCGCAAAACCGGCGGGCTGTCACGGTGTTGAACAACGCCACCAACTGATCTCAGCGTAAAAGCCGCAGGAACGCCGGGCCTTGGTCCGGCTTTTTGCGTTCTGATGTGCGGTTAACGTCGAACCAATCGAACGAACGACGGTCAAACTTTGGCCGAACTCGAAGCGCTTTGTGCTCTTGAGTGAACGCGCGGGCATGTTAAGACATTGGCTGCACAGCGGAGGGATGAATGAACACTTTTTATCGGCTGGCATGTCCGGTTCTGGCGGTGATGTTTTTCGCCGTGGCAACACCGTCCCATGCCCAGCTCTTTGGCAAACGGAAGGACGACTCGTCCGTCCGTATTGGCCAATTGGAAGAACGGATCCGCACGCTAACAGGTCAAATCGAACAAATGGCCTTTCAGATGCGTGAACTTCAGGACCAGTTGCGCCGGATGCAGGAAGACAATGAATACCGGTTTCAGCAGCTTGAAGGCGGAACTCCTGGAAAGCGGTCTGATGCCGCACCTGGTCTCGGCCAGGACGGAACGCCACAAACCGGCAACTTGATTGCACCGGGCGGCGGTTTTGCGACTGTTCCTGGAAATGGTTCTGGCGATGGGGATTGGGCGCAATCCGGAGGGTATGAAGCAGGCAGCGGCTTGCCAACAGACGGACCGATTGACCTGTCTTCACTCGCCAAGGGGCTGGAAACGGTGCCTGGTACTGCTCCTGCTGTGACACCAGGGCCGGAGTTTTCGACTGATGACGATGCCATTGCCGGGATTATCGGCAGCGGCGATCCGCGGACCGACTACGACCAAGCCTATTCTATGGCTGTGAACGGAGATTATTCTGCAGCAGAAACAGGATTTCGGACGTTCCTGGAAAGCTATCCGGACCATGAGCTGACAGCCAATGCGCAGTATTGGCTCGGCGAAAGCCTGTTGGCACAACAGAATTACCGCGAAGCGGCTGATGCGTTTCTGAAGACGTACCGGGATCATCCTGGCAATTCGAAAAGTCCGGACAGTTTGTTGAAGCTCGGTGTCTCTCTGCGGGGATTGGGTGAAACGGACGTTGCCTGTGCAACCTTCTCTGAACTTCTAAACAAATTCCCGAACGCCGCGCCTGCGGTTCTGTCGCAAGCCCGGGATGAGCGCCAACGTGCCCAATGCTCCTGAGAAGCCAGTTCAATATTCTGAACTTCGCGATGGCGACATTGACCAGCTTTTTGCTTCTTTCAAAGGTTTTTCAAAAATTGCTCTAGCGGTCTCCGGTGGCGCGGATTCAACCTGCCTGTTGATTGCTTTTCATGATTGGGTGTCCCGGAACAACTGGGACGGCACGTGTGAAGTTTTGACCGTGGATCATCAATTGCGGCCGGAAAGCAGTCAGGAAACCGGGTTCGTCCAGGATTTATGCAATTCTCTGGGCTTTGCTTGTTTTGTCCTCAAGTGGAAGGATGAAAAGCCGGCATCGGGATTGCAAGAGGCAGCAAGGGATGCCCGCTACCAATTGATTTCAGACCACCTTTCTCAATCTGGATCTGAGGCCGTTGTTCTTGCGCATCATCTTGATGACCAGGCCGAAACATTTCTTGACCGCTTGACACGTGGCAGCGGAATTTATGGCCTTGGAGCGATGGCACCGGATGAACCAAATGGACCCGCCGGACTGCGACTGATCCGGCCTTTCCTTGACGTGCCAAAGGAAAGTCTGATTGCGACCCTTGAAGCCCGGAACCAGGTCTGGTGCGAGGATTCGTCTAATCAGGACCCAAAATATAAGCGAAGCCGGCTCCGGAAGATTTCTGGCCATCTTGCCGATGAAGGGCTTTCTGCGAAACGGATTGCAACGACCGCACGGCAGATGAGACGGACCCGTGCAGCCATTGAAAGTGTCCTTGCCCACATTTTTTTTGATCATGTTGAAGAACATCCTGCTGGCCCTTTGCGTATTCAAAAACATGCATTTACGGCGCAAGCTGAGGAGTTCCGGCTACGCCTGTTGATTTTGATGATCGAGCGGGCAACAGGCCGGGCACATCTGCCAAAATTGCGAAAAATAGAAGCATTGGATCAATGGGTCTTAGCGCAAAAAAACGGGCGTCAGACCCTTGGCGGGGCAATGCTGGAAATCAAACGGGACGTGATTTTGGTTTGGAAAGAAGTTGGCCGTGCGCGCCCGGACACATTGGAAGCGATTTCCGGAAGTGGTTGTTGGGACAACAGGTTTCTTTATCGAATAGGCGCTCTGGATGCGAACTATTTGAACAAGACGCAACTCTGCCTTGGTCCGCTTTACAATGCTCCCGTTGACCAGCAGTCGCTCCCCTGGCCAGAGGGCTGGCCAAAGGAGGCATTTGAGTGTTCTCCGGTCTTCTGGACAGGGAATGGGGCCGTATGTGTGCGGTCGGCAGCTTCCCTCTTGTGGCAGGACCCACATGGCGGCCAATGCGATATTACGCTGCAGCGCATCCCGTTTCCGCCAAAATTGGCCGGTAACTATAGAACCGATCTTAAGGGATCTTAGTAATTCTGCAGTTTTCGCAGACGCGAACATCTGCTAGGGGTTTCCTTAAGAAAATAGTCAGCGTGCCTGTGCAATATGGCGCACCATCTTGGCAGCGGGCTATAGGCGACCTATCTTCGCTGAAAGAAATGTAACCGTGCGCAGTCAGTCGCGTAGGGCGGTTAAGGGATAGAAATGAACGCACATTTTCGCAACTTCGCGCTTTGGGTGATTATCGCCCTCTTGCTGATCGCATTGTTCCAGCTTTTTCAAAGCCCAACACAGAACAGTGCGACGGATGAGATTGCCTTTTCGGAATTCATGAACAAGGTCGACCGCGGTGATGTCCGATCGGTCACCATTCAGGAACAGAAAATCTCAGGCAGTTCGACAAGCGGGCCGTTCCAAACTTATGCGCCTGAAGGGGCTCAATATGTTGACGAACTTCGCTCTAAAGGCGTTCTAATCAACGCCCGTCCACCGGCGGAAAGCTCGCCGCTTCTTGGCGCTCTGTTCTCCTGGTTGCCGATGCTGATCATTCTCGGGATCTGGATCTTCGTCATGCGCCAGATGCAGGGATCCGGCGGCAAAGCGATGGGTTTTGGCAAGTCCAAAGCCAAATTGCTGACGGAAGCCCATGGCCGGGTCACCTTTGAAGATGTGGCCGGGATCGACGAGGCGAAGGAAGACCTTCAGGAAATCGTTGAGTTCCTGCGTGATCCGCAGAAGTTCCAGCGTCTTGGGGGCCGTATCCCGCGCGGTGTTCTGCTGGTTGGCCCTCCGGGTACCGGTAAAACGCTGACCGCCCGTGCTGTTGCCGGTGAAGCGAATGTTCCGTTCTTTACGATTTCAGGTTCTGACTTTGTCGAAATGTTTGTGGGTGTAGGCGCAAGCCGTGTCCGCGACATGTTCGAGCAAGCCAAGAAAAACGCGCCGTGCATCATCTTCATCGACGAGATCGACGCCGTTGGCCGTCACCGTGGTGCCGGTCTGGGCGGTGGCAACGACGAACGCGAACAGACACTCAACCAGTTGCTGGTCGAGATGGACGGCTTTGAGCCGAACGAAGGCATTATCATCATCGCGGCGACCAACCGTCCGGACGTTCTGGATCCTGCGCTGCTGCGCCCGGGCCGTTTCGACCGTCAGATCGTCGTGCCGAACCCGGATGTCACTGGCCGCGAGAAAATCCTCAAGGTGCACATGCGCAAAGTGCCGCTGGCACCGGACGTTGATGTTCGCACTCTCGCTCGAGGCACGCCAGGGTTCTCCGGTGCTGACTTGATGAATCTCGTTAATGAAGCCGCCCTTTTGGCTGCGCGCCGGTCCAAGCGCCTTGTGACCATGGCAGAGTTCGAGGATGCCAAGGACAAAGTCATGATGGGTGCGGAACGCCGCACACTGGTCATGACAGAGGAAGAAAAGAAACTGACTGCCTATCACGAGGCTGGCCACGCTTTGGTTGCGCTTCATCAGGAAGCCTCTGATCCGATCCACAAGGCGACCATCATTCCGCGCGGGCGTGCGCTTGGCATGGTGATGCGCTTGCCGGAAAAAGATCAGGTGTCGCTGACCCGGGCCAAGTGCAAGGCAGATCTGGCTGTAGCCATGGGCGGACGTGTGGCAGAAGAGATGATCTTCGGCTACGAAAAAGTCACGTCCGGGGCGTCCGGCGATATCCAAATGGCCACGAAGCTTGCCCGTGCCATGGCAACGCAATTCGGCATGTCCGACAAGCTTGGTCCGCTTCTTTACGGTGAAAACCAAGAAGAAGTCTTCCTTGGTCATTCGGTGGCGAAAAACCAGACGGTTGCCGATGAAACTCAGAAGATCGTCGATGCGGAAATCAAATCCTTCGTCAATCAAGGATATGAAACCGCGAAGAAGATCCTCGGTGATCATGAAGATCAGCTGCATACCATCGCCAAAGGTCTTCTGGAGTATGAGACCCTGTCCGGTGATGAGATAAAGGGGCTTCTGGATGGCAAGCCTCCGGTTCGCGACACCGATGACGATCAGCCGATTGGCCGCTCGTCAGCGGTTCCGTCTGCCGGCGCCAAACGCGGTGGCGACGAGCCAAGTGGTGGTATGGAGCCACAGCCGCAGGCTTAATCATTCAATAAATGGTTGATTTTAAAGTGCCCGGTAACTCACCGGGCATTTTTCATGTGGCGGCTTGTTTTGGGAGTGTCAGTGGATGGTAACATTTGCTCACACGAATTGACTCCGAGCGCCATTAAACTCGGTTACAACAGCGATGTTTCAGAACTCAAAAGGGTTGGTTTATGCGTAAGTTCTTCGGCACCGATGGGATCCGCGGAGAGGCCAATGCCTATCCTATGACCGCCGAGATGGCGCTTAAGGTGGGCATGGCCGCAGGCCTGGTGTTCAAGAACGGCGGTCATCGCCACCGTGTTGTGATCGGTAAAGACACGCGCTTGTCGGGTTATATGTTGGAGAACGCTCTTGTCGCGGGCTTCACTTCTGTTGGCATGGATGTGTTTTTGCTGGGCCCGTTGCCGACCCCAGCCGTTGCAATGCTGACACGGTCCCTGCGAACCGATCTGGGCGTGATGATCTCCGCCTCTCACAATCCTTACCAAGACAATGGAATAAAATTCTTTGGGCCGGATGGGTTCAAGCTCAGCGATGAGATTGAAAAAGAGATCGAGAGCCTCATCGAAATTGATGTAAGCGCACAGCTTTCCAGTGCCCATGACTTGGGGCGGGCCAAGCGTATTGATGGTGCACAGGAGCGCTATATCGAGTCGGCAAAACGCACCTTACCGCGGAAAATGAGCCTGGAAGGGCTTCGTGTGGTCATAGATTGTGCCAATGGTGCGGCCTATAAGGTTGCGCCGGAAGCGCTGTTTGAGCTTGGTGCCGATGTCATTCCAATGGGTGTCTCCCCGGACGGGTTCAACATCAACAAAGACTGTGGTTCAACATCTACGGATGCTTTGTCGAAGAAAGTCCATGAGGTCCGTGCGGATATCGGAATTGCGCTCGATGGTGATGCTGATCGGGTTATCATTGTCGATGAGCACGGCACGGTCGTAGATGGTGATCAGTTGATGGCTGTTGTCGCCCAATCCTGGCAAGCAGGTGACCGCTTGGCTGGTGATGGAATTGTGGCAACGGTCATGTCAAATCTTGGCCTGGAACGTTACCTGCAGGGCCTAGGGCTCAGCCTTGCACGGACAAAGGTTGGTGACCGGTATGTGGTCGAACACATGCGGGCAAACGGTTTCAATGTTGGCGGGGAACAGTCTGGTCATATTGTCTTGTCAGACTTTGCGACCACCGGTGATGGTTTGATTGCTGCACTTCAGGTCATGGCTTGCATCAAGGAGCAGGACAGACCGGTATCGGAAGTCTGCCGCCGTTTCGAACCCGTGCCACAGATCCTGAAGAACGTCCGGTATGCTGGTGGAACTCCGCTGGAAAAGGATCAAGTCAAATCGGCGATCGAAGATGGTGAAGCCCGGCTCGGCACATCCGGCCGGCTGGTGATCCGGGCATCTGGAACGGAACCGTTGATTCGCGTGATGGCAGAAGGTGACGATGCCGAGTTGGTCAAGCAAGTGGTTAATGATATCGCAGGTGTTGTTGCATCCTCCGCAGCGTAAGTGCGGCATAGGTCATAAATCAGAATTGATTTTGCGATAAAGCCAGCAGTTTTTGCTGGCTTTTTTTAATAAAAGGTAAAGTTCACTTTGAGTTGTTTACCATCTCTTAACGTAAAAAAACACGGTTAAAGAACACGGTTAAGTCAACCTTAATGAATACGGGTCATCTTCGTCGTGAGATTGGTGTGTCCGCTATGAACATGCAGACGCTATATCGGAAGAGGACGAGGACATGGACAATATATTTAAGCGTTTGTCTTTGACCGGCTTTGCTGTTGTGCTTTCTACTGCGGGCTATGCAGCTGATTTGCCGACACCGGTCATTGAACACGTTCCGGTTGCTCCGGCAGCCACTGGTGGCATCTACCTGCGCGGTGATATCGGGTATAAGATTTACAGCGATCCAAGTGGTAGCTTCAGCAACCCTGCGATTGGCGATCTGCGCTATGAGCGCGAAAGCCTCGACAATGCCTGGATGATTGGCGTTGGTGTCGGTTATCAGTTCAACAACTACTTCAGAAGTGATCTGACGATCGATTATGAGACCAAGGCTGGCGCTACGGGGTATGCACCGTGTGGCGGCTGTGTACCGGCCGGATCCTTCTCGACTGAAAAGGCGGACATCGACGTCTGGACAGTCATGTTGAACGGTTATGTTGATCTGGCAACCTGGAACAACATCACACCATATGTTGGTGCCGGTATTGGTGCGGCTTATGTCAATGCCAGCAACAAGACTTCGTACAACCCGGACGGCACCTCCTCAAGCTATGACGGCAGCAACGGCCAGTGGAATTTTGCTTGGGCTCTGATGGCAGGTGCAGAATATGCCATTACGCCGAACTGGAGTGTTGATGCCGGTTACCGGTACAAGAACCTCGGCGAAGCGAAAACCGTCCAGCTCCATAATGTTGGAACCGGTACCTCCCGCGAAGTCTGGGAAGACTTGACGGCGCATGAGTTCCGGCTTGGTGCCCGCTATACGTTCAATACAGCGGCGGCTCCGACCTACTACGCTCCGCAAGGGCCGATCTCGAGCAACTTCTGATAAAATCAGACAAAACACTTTGAAAGGGCCGGTCATCGACTGGCCCTTTCGTATGAGTAGACGCCATTTGATTTGACCTTTGTGCAATCAGGTCTTATCCCAGTAAGTGGGCCACCCCTCCCCAACGAGGGGCTCCTATCTGTGAGGGTAGACTTGAAATGAGCATGACTATCGCCAAGCCGGACGTCCGTCCGGCCAATCCCAATTTTTCTTCTGGTCCCTGTTCCAAACGTCCCGGCTGGTCGCTGGACGGTTTGTCGGATGCGCCGCTTGGCCGGTCGCACAGGGCCAAGCCCGGCAAGGCCAAATTGGCCGAGGCCATCGATCTCACCCGCAAGGTTCTGGGTGTTCCGGATGACTACCTGATCGGTATTGTTCCGGCATCCGACACTGGCGCTGTCGAAATGGCTTTGTGGTCGCTACTCGGCGCACGCGGTGTCGACATGCTTGCCTGGGAAAGTTTTGGTTCGGGCTGGGTGACCGATGTGGTCAAGCAGCTGAAGCTGGAAAACGTCCGCAAGCTGGAAGCGCCTTACGGCGAGTTGCCGGATCTCGGCACAGTCAATTTTGCGAATGATGTTGTCTTCACCTGGAACGGCACCACCTCCGGTGTCCGGGTGCCGGACGGCGACTGGATCCCGGCAGACCGGCAGGGCCTAACCATCTGCGATGCAACGTCCGCTGCTTTCGCGCAGGATCTCGATTTTGCCAAGCTCGATGTTGTGACCTTCTCCTGGCAAAAGGTTCTCGGTGGTGAAGCCGCACATGGTGTTTTGATCCTGAGCCCGCGTGCCGTGGAGCGTCTCGAATCCTATACGCCAGCCTGGCCTTTGCCAAAAATCTTCCGCCTCACCAAAGCCGGCAAGCTGATCGAGGGCGTTTTCCGCGGGGAGACAATCAACACCCCGTCGATGCTTTGCGTGGAAGACTATCTGGATGCTCTGAAATGGGCAGATAGCCTTGGAGGCCTGTCCGGTCTTATCAACCGCGCCGACAGCAATCTGAAAGTATTGGCGGACTGGGTAGCGGAAACGCCTTGGGCGGAGTTCCTGGCGAAAGACCCGGCGACCCGGTCGAACACGTCTGTTTGCCTGACCGTCGTCGATCCGGACATTTTGGCACTTGGCTCTGATCAACAAGCTGCCTTTGCCAAAGGGATGGCCGCACTGCTTGACGGCGAAGGTATCGCCTACGACATCGGTGCTTATCGGGATGCCCCGTCTGGTCTTAGAATCTGGGCGGGTGCCACGATCGAAAGCAGCGATCTTAAGGCACTGACGGCCTGGCTCGATTGGGCCTTCCAAACTGAAAAAGCAAAACTCGCTCGGGCTGCCTGAGCCTGTTCTTTGAACGGTAAGTCCTAAACCGGGCGGTGCGCTGCCCGGTCCGGTTTCGTTATAAAGGAGAGGCTCACATGGCCCCGAAAGTATTGATTTCTGATAAGTTGTCTCCCGCCGCCGTGCAGATCTTCAAGGATCGCGGTGTGGAGGTGGATTTCCTGCCCGATGTTGGCAAGGACAAGGAAAAGCTGCGCGAGATCATCGGCCAGTACGATGGTTTGGCAATCCGCTCAGCGACTAAAGTGACCGAGAAAATCATTGCGGCTGCCGATAATCTGAAAGTTGTTGGCCGCGCCGGCATTGGTGTCGACAACGTCGATATCCCGAAAGCCACTGCGCGCGGCATCATTGTGATGAACACGCCTTTTGGCAATGCCATCACGACGGCTGAACACGCCATCTCGATGATGATGGCGGTTGCCCGGCAAATCCCGGCAGCAGATGCCTCGACTCAAGCTGGCAAGTGGGAAAAGTCCCGTTTCATGGGCCGGGAAATCACTGGCAAAACCCTCGGCCTGATTGGTTGCGGCAACATTGGTTCCATCGTTGCGGAGCGGGCAATTGGCCTCAAGATGAAGGTTGTTGCCTTCGACCCATTCCTGACCCCGGAACGCGCCGTTTCGCTTGGTGTTGAAAAGGTCGAGCTCGACAATCTTCTTTCCCGGGCCGATGTCATCACGCTGCACACTCCGCTGACGGACAAAACCCGGCACATCATTGATGCAGCAGCGATCGCAAAAATGCGGATCGGGGCTTACCTCATCAACTGCGCCCGTGGAGGCCTGGCGGATGAGCATGCCGTTCGGGATGCTTTGGACAGCGGCAAACTGGCGGGTGCGGCCTTTGACGTGTTTGTTGATGAACCTGCTAAAGACAACGTCCTTTTCGGTGCACCTAACTTCGTCTCAACGCCTCATCTTGGAGCGTCGACTGAGGAAGCTCAGGAAAATGTCGCGCTGCAGGTGGCAGAACAAATGTGCGATTACCTCGTTGATGGGGCCGTCCGCAATGCATTGAACATGCCGTCGATCAGCGCCGAAGAAGCGCCGAAACTTGCGCCTTTTGTGCGCCTGGCTGAGCAGTTGGGGTCCTTTGCCGGGCAATTGACCGAAACGGCAATTGAGGGAATCCGGCTGGAATATGCTGGCGCCGTTGCGGACATGAACGTCAAAGCGCTGACGTCTGCGGCGCTGACAGGCTTGCTGACCCCTTTGCTGCAAACCGTCAATATGGTGTCAGCACCGACATTGGCTAAGGAGCGCGGGATCAAGATCGAAGAAGTCCGGCGCGACAAGCAAGGAGCTTACGAGACCTATATCCGGTTGACTGTTGAGACTGAGCGCCAAAGCCGCTCCGTTGCTGGCACCGTGTTTGCCGATGGCAAACCCCGCATCATCCAGGTGAAGGGCATCAATATGGAAGCCGAACTCGGCGAACATATGCTGTATATCACCAATGAAGATAAGCCTGGTTTCATCGGACAATTGGGAATGGAGCTTGGCAACAGCGACGTCAATATTGCAACCTTCAATCTGGGCCGGATTGGCCCTGGGGAAGGCGCGATCTGTTTGGTCGAAGTTGACGGTGAGGTTTCGGAAGATGTGATGGCCCGTTTGGAAGCGGTGTCTCACGTTAAACAGGTCAAAGCACTGAAATTTTAAGCATCGATAACGCCCGGATTTTGTTTAGTCCGGGCGTGAAGCTACCCATTGACCCTGGACTACGGACTTCATGTCTTGCCGCACCGGCCTTGAGCCGGTGCCAAGCCACCTGCAGTAACTATCTTTTGATCGTTATGTTTTGTGAGGATCCCGGATCGCAGTTTTGCTGCGTCCGGGAAAGCATGAGGATAGTTTGCCTGCAATTCGCCTCAACGCGTTTGTCTCGACGTTTCTTTCACGGCTTTGCTGTTCTTTCCTGACGGGTAAACAGACGGCCATCAAGCACGATCAGGCCTAAGAGCAGAATTGCAAAGCCGGTCAGCTGAATGGGTGAGAGATTTTCGCCCAACAATAGCCAGCCAAAAAACAACGCGCTCGCCGGCACCAGCAATGTGACGAGTGACGCATTGGTGGCGCCTGCTTCCGCAAGCAGGCGGAAGTAAATCAGGTAGGCCATAGCGGTTGCAAAGACACCTAGCGCCAGAACGTTCAGCCAGGCTGTCAAACTGGGATCAGAAAACGACCATCCGCCGGATGCAAAAACAGCGACTGGCAGCATGATTACGGTCGATCCTGACAGCTGACCGGTTGCTGAAACAAGTGGCGGTAGCGACTTGAAGCGTTTGGCAAAGGTTGCGGCAAAGGCATAGGAAACCGCAGCCCCAAGGCAGGCCATCTGTGCCCAAAGCGGGTCAGACACTATGCCGGAGAGTGAGCCGGACAGCATTGTCGCTACACCTGCTACACCAAGCAGAATTCCTGCAATTTTATTGACGCTGAGTGTTTCCTGGCGGAACAGGACACCGGCAACCAAAACGGTGAACACCGGTGTTGTTGCGTTTAAAATGGACGCAAGACCCGCGCCGATTGCAGTTTGTCCGGCAAACAACAACGAGAATGGAATCACGTTGTTCAAGAGACCCATCATCAAAAACGAAAGCGCCATCTTGATTGGAAACTGTTTCAGTGCGCCTTGAGCCCACAACACAGCCCACAGCACCGCGCATGCAGAAGCCACTCTGAAAAACACCAGTGTGAGCGGCGGAATTTCCGCGACCGCAACTTTGGCGAAGATAAAGGACCCACCCCAGACCGCACCGAGGACGATCAAAAGTATCCAGTGACGAAGAGACATTTTCAGAATTCCATTGTCAGTCTGCGCGAATCTCTGCCTAACATGGCCTCAACTTGTCAGACACCCGAAATGCGAGCCGGTTTGCGAAAGACGGGCGCAAGGATCGATAAACAACAATGAAAAATGAACTTGGCGGTGGCTCAATTGCCAACCGCATTTCCCCTCTTCTGGTAGCTGCGGCGTGTTTGCTGGGCGCCAATGGTCTTTCCATGACCATGATCGCGGTTCGCGGCCGGGCTGAAGGCCTGTCAGATGGCGGCATTGGACTGCTCGGGTCGGCCTATTATGCGGGGATGGTCGTTGGTGTTCTCTTGACGCCATGGCTGGTGGCGCGCGCCGGTCATATCCGGGTTTTTGCAGCCTTTGCGTCAATAAGTGCAATTTCCGTTCTCGCGATTGCATTCTTGCCGCCAGGCTGGAGCTGGATGGTTACGCGGCTTGTTAGTGGTGCTGCCTTCTGCGGCACAGCCATGGTTCTGGAAAGCTGGCTCAATTCGATTGCATCCAACAGCACCAGAGGGCGGATATTGTCCGTTTATAGGATTGTAGACTTGGGGGCTGCTATGGGCGGCCAGTTTATCCTGCCCGTATTCGGTGCCTCAGGTTCGGACATTTTGATGGTTCTGGCGGTTCTGTTCTGCTTTGCGCTTGTGCCAATTTCGCTATCGCGAAGCGACAATCCGCAAGCGCCGAGCGGTAAAATCGTCAATCCCTTGCTCTTGTGGCGGGTGTCGCCTGTCGTGATGGTCGGCGTTCTGACAATCGGGCTTACCAATGGCGCATTCCGTATGGTCGGGCCGATTTACGCGGAGACGATTGGGCTTGGGCTCGAGCTGGTTGCGGCTTTTATCGCAATCTGGGTGTTCGCCGGGGCCGTGTTTCAATATCCCGCCGGATGGATCTCGGACCGGATCGACCGCCGGATCATTCTGACAATTTTCACTGCGGCAGCCGGCTTGGCATGTCTGTTCATCTCCAGATCGATGACGGATACTGAACTTTTTATCGGTGTCTTTCTGTTCGGCGGGTTTGCTTTGCCGCTCTACTCCTTGCTTGCAGCCCATGCGAACGACCATGCAGAACCAGGCCAGTTTATTGACGTCGCGGCCGGATTGACCCTGGCTTATGGAATTGGGGCCGTATTCGGCCCTGTCATCGCATCGATGCTTATGGAAGTTTTTGGGCCTGGTGCCTTTTTCGTCTACACCGCCACATTGCATTTAGCGCTGGTGGTTTTCATTATCTTCCGTATGTCGAGCCGGTCGGCTGTTCCGGTCGATCAGCGCAGACGGTTTGTCTGGCTCCTGCGCAATTCGCCAGTGATCTTCCGCTTGGCTGGCGGTGCTAAAAATACGGACCCAACAGGGCTTGCAAGCGGGCGCGTTTCTGAAGAAGAAGCAGCAGATGAAAAAAGAGGCTGAAGCTGGGAATTAAATTGCTGTTGAAGACTCGCGCAGCCCGGCATTCATGGCTATAGTCCGCGCCGTTTGCCCCGGAACCATGTCCGGGGCTTGTTGTGTTGGTGCGGTTGAGCATCACGAACCTGCTTTAGGAGAGCAAAAGCTAGATGGCGAATGTGGTTGTTGTCGGTTCGCAATGGGGTGACGAAGGCAAAGGCAAGATTGTCGACTGGTTGTCGGAACAAGCCGATGTCATTGTAAGGTTCCAGGGCGGACACAATGCCGGGCATACACTCGTCATCGATGGCGTCAGCTACAAGCTCTCCCTGCTTCCGTCCGGTGTTGCGCGCCAGGGCAAGTTGTCGGTGATTGGCAATGGTGTGGTTCTGGACCCGCATGCACTGGCAGAAGAAGTTGAACGGCTTGGAGAACAAGGAGTTGTTGTAACTCCGGAGAGCCTCCGGGTCGCTGAAAACGCTACATTGATCCTATCTCTGCACCGCGAGTTGGACGCGCTGCGCGAAAACTCTAACACCGGTACAAAAATCGGTACGACCAAACGGGGCATCGGCCCGGCGTATGAAGACAAGGTTGGCCGCCGGGCGATCCGTCTGATGGACCTGAAAAATCTGACCACGCTTCCGGCAAAAATTGACCGCCTGCTGTCGCACCACAATGCGCTCCGCCGTGGTCTTGGACAAAATGAAGTCGCTGCCGACGTTATCTTCGAAGAGCTGACGAGTGTTGCCGACAAAGTCCTGCCGTATATGGACAAAGTCTGGTATCTGCTGGACGAACAGCGCCGCCAGGGTAAGCGGATCCTGTTTGAAGGGGCGCAAGGCGCGCTTCTTGATATCGACCACGGCACCTATCCGTTTGTAACCTCCTCCAATACAGTCGCCGGACAAGCTGCGACAGGTTGTGGCCTTGGCCCAGGTTCAGTCGATTATGTTCTTGGAATCACCAAGGCTTACACCACACGCGTTGGCGAAGGTCCTTTCCCGACCGAGCAGGAAAACGAAGTTGGAGAGTTCCTCGGAACCCGTGGTCATGAATTTGGCACGGTGACCGGCCGCCGCCGCCGATGTGGCTGGTTTGACGCTGTTCTGGTGCGCCAGACCGTCTGCACCTCCGGCATCAATGGTATTGCCTTGACCAAACTCGACGTTTTGGATGGTCTTGAAGAAATCAAGATCTGCGTTGGATATGAACTGGATGGCGAGCGGATCGACTATCTGCCTGCTTCTCAAGGTGCGCAGGAACGGGTTAAGCCGATTTACGAAACAATGCCGGGTTGGAAAGAATCCACTGAAGGCGCTCGAACCTGGGGCGAGTTGCCGGCGCAGGCGATCAAATATGTCCGCCACGTTGAAGAATTGATTGGTGCACCGGTCGCGATACTGTCCACCAGCCCGGAGCGGGATGATACAATTCTTGTGCAGAATCCTTTCCAGGATTGAGATATTTGCCGTAAACAGAACAATACTGGGAAGTAGAAATGGGGCGCCGCGATTCGTGGCGCGCCAAACGGAGTTTTGAGTTCCAGTGTTCTGGAACGAAAGTCGTGGTGGAGTATCGATTGCGCGTGCCGCCGGGCAGGGTGTAAAGAAGGCGGATAACTCTTCTAGAACTTGCTATAAGTCACAGAGTGATCGCAAACCTGAGCCAAGAGACGCAAAAGCGCAGTTGGCCAGTAGGCAGGAAGATGGCTGATTATTATTCGATATTAAAGAAAACGATCGCGTCCTTGCCCGAAAGCAACGGGGCCGCCCGCCGGAGTGTTTATAGCCGCGCGCGCAATGCCATCGTCAATCAGCTAAAAGCCTATGAACCGCCCCTGTCGCCTTCGGAAATCACAGCCGAACAGCTCCGCCTGGAAGAAGCGATCCGTAAGGTGGAAGCGGAAGCTGCCCGGGCGAGCTTAGGACTGGAACCACCTCCATCAGCAGCTCCTGCAACTCCGGCTGCGCCTGCTACCCCGTCTTCTGAACCACTGGCTGTTAGTGCATCTGCATCGGTATCTGAACCATCGGTTCCTGTGTCCGCACCAACAGAACCGGCTGTTGTTGCACATGAGCCTGCCGGCATTCAGGCTGAGGCACCGGTCAGTCCTCCGGTTCAGGCGCCGGTGGCCGACGTACCTGCGACTTCAGCCGAAGTGCCCGCCGCGACAGCTGCAGACGCCAGTGTTGCTGAAGCAGCTCCGGTTTCATCTGCTTTTGCTGCACCTGAAGATTTAGAGCCTCCACAGCATCAGTCCGCGGTTGAGGAAACTGCGCCGGAGCCTGAGAGCTCTGCGCTGTTTGAGGATGAAGATGCTGCTCTGGAAACCGCAACCGCCGGTCTTACTGAGCCGGGCATGGATGCTCGGAAAAGCCGCGTAAAACTGTCGGCATCTGAGGCGCTGCAGGGCGGTGAAGGCAAAAGCCGGCTCGTTCCAATTGCCGCAGCTGCGGCTGCCGTAATCCTCATTCTTGGCGGTGCAGCCTATTTTCTGCTGCCTGGCCCTTCAGGCGATACTTCAACCGAAACAGCGGTATCTGAGCCGAAGGAACAGCAAACTGCTGTTGTCACCGACACGACACCTGAGCCGGAAAAACCTGAAGTACCGGCGGTTCAACCAGTCGACGAGACACCTGCTCCGCAAGACGATGCTGATGCCGGTAAAAACACCGACCGTTTGCTGAATGAAAACGAAGATGATTTTGTAGCATCGGACGCGCGCAGCGTAACCACTACGACGATCAACCCGCAACCGGCTGCCCCAGTAACGCCGAGCCAGCCGTCAATCGTCACAAATGTGGAGAGCTCACCTTCTGCAGAACAGCCGGCATCAGAAAGCGGGCCCGTCGCTGGCGTTGGCGATCCAGTGCCGCAGGACAGCCTGGCGGCAGTCACGCCGCCGCAAGTTGCGCAGCAACCATCCGCTGAGGCTGCCGACACGGGCGCGCAGCGGTCAATTCTCTATGAAGAAGGTGCGGACGCCAGCGCAGCTGGCACGGCGGCACAAGGCGCCGTCATTTGGACACTGGGCGAGGAAACAGGTCTGGGTGGCCAAGCACAGTCGGTTCTGAGCGCCTCTGTTGAAATTCCGGAGCGGGACGTGAAAGTCGATATCCGGATTAAGCCGAACGATGATACGTCGCTGCCAGCGAGTCACTTGGTCGAGATCAAATATGAGTTCCCGGAGAACTTTTCCGCCGGCGATATCGTCAATGTGCCAGGCCTAGTCATGAAGCCGACCGAAGAAGCGCGGGGTGATGCGTTGATCGGCGCCTCTGTAAAGGTGTCTCCGGGTTTCTTCTGGATCGCCTTGTCAAGTCTGCCGAATGAGCAGCAGCGGAACTTGGCGCTCCTGCGGGAACGCGGCTGGATTGATATCCCGATGCTTTATGAGAACGGCAAGAGGGGTATCTTGACCCTCGAAAAAGGAACCGCTGGTGCGGACGCCGTAGAAAAAGCCGTCGCTGCCTGGCAAGCTGGCTAATCCAGCCAGACGAGTATCTGTGATGCGAGCGCGAAGAGATGGGCTTGCATTTTGATGAAGAGCGGGGCATTGTCCCGCTTGGTCCGAGGGGTGTTCCGGAAACCGGAACTGAGATGGCTTCTTGCCGAACCCTTAGAACCTGATCCGGGTCATGCCGGCGAAGGGACGGAAACCTTAGCCTCTTCCCGGATCTCCAATGTCATTTTCGGTATGCGCCGAAGACGGGAGATCCATATGTTTGCTTGTGCGCTTAAGCGCAAGTCGTGGGCCATGAATATGGCCTATGAACGCGATTATGAACGATGCCATCAATGCCTCCCTCGTTGCGGAGACGCATTGTGACAGTCGTGCATTTTCTCTTGAAACGGTGTGCCGGGCTGGCTGTCGCAGTTCTTATTTGGGCTGGACTTGTTCATCTGTTTGAAATTCCGCCCTTCATGCTGCCGAGCCCGGAACGGGTATTCTATGTGTTTCAAAACCAAGGTGCATTTCTGCTGCATCATGCAGGCATCACCTTTTCTGAAACTCTGCTTGGCTTTGTGTTTGGTGTTAGTGCCGGGTGCCTGCTGGCAGTCACGATCTGGCTGTTTCCCCTGGCAAAACGCGCAGTTATGCCAACCATCCTGGTCACCCAAGCGCTTCCCGTTTTTGCGATCGCGCCGATCTTGGTGCTTTGGTTGGGATTTGGCCTTGCTTCCAAAATTGTGATGGCCGTGCTCGTTATCTTCTTTGCTGTGACGTCAACCTTCTATGATGGATTGCGGCGCCTGGACCCTGGATTGGCCGACCTTAGCCGCCTTTATCGCATTTCAAGGCTGCGAGAACTCTGGGTTTTCCGGTTGCCTTCGGCCTTGCCATCGCTTGCATCCGGACTGCGTATTGCTGCCGTATTTGCCCCGATAGGCGCAATTGTCGGCGAGTGGGTCGGCGCCAAAGGCGGCCTTGCCTTCATCATGCTTCAGAGCAACGCGCGCATGCAGACTGATGTCATGTTTGCGGCCCTGATCCTGCTCGCTTTGATGGTGCTGACCTTACGGTTCGCCGTGGACCACTTCACACGTTTTCTTGTTCCCTGGCAGGTCGAAGACTGATCTGCTGTTCCTTGGAGGATTGAATGAAAAAAACACTGCTCTCAGTTGTTTTCGCCGCTGGGCTTCTGGCGTCGGCACAAGCCCAAGCCGCTGATAAACTAGTGGTATTGATGGATTGGTTCACCAACCCGGATCATGCTCCAGTCATCACGGCGCAGACCAAGGGCTTCTTTGAAGCCGAAGGTCTGGAAGTTGAACTGATTGAGCCGGCTGATCCTGCAATGCCGCCAAAGCTGGTTGCCGCCGGGCAGGGAGACATCGCGATCTCCTATCAGCCGACCTTGCATGCGCAGATCGAAGAGGGCCTGCCGTTGAAGCGGATCGGGACACTGGTTGAAACCCCGCTGAACTCTTTGATTGTTCTGAAAGACGGTCCGATCAAGGAGCTGAAAGACCTGAAGGGCAAAAAGATCGGCTTTTCTGTGTCCGGTTTTGAAGATGCCATGCTCGGTCAGATGTTGCGCTCTGTTGATCTGACGGTTGAGGACGTTGAACTGATCAACGTCAATTTTGCACTGTCACCCTCTCTGATGTCCGGTCAGGTTGATGCTGTCATCGGTGCATACCGGAACTTTGAGCTCACTCAGATTGAAATCGAGGGCAAGGAAGGCAAGGCATTCTATCCGGAAGAAAACGGTGTGCCGATCTTTGATGAGCTGATCTATGTGGTTCATAAGGACAAGACGGACGATCCGCGGTTTGAAAAATTCATGGCTGCCGTCGAAGCTGCGACCATCTATCTGACAAACCATCCGGACGAAGCCTGGAACGCGTTCATTGAAGCTTATCCGAACCTCAATGATGAACTGAACAAACGGGCCTGGGCCGATACCCTTCCGCGCTTTGCAAAACGCCCGTCTGCTCTGGATGCCGGCCGGTATCAGCGGTTTGCCGAGTTCATGGCGGAAAACAATCTGATTTCCAAGGTGGTTCCAGTCGAAAGCTACGCGGTCGAAATCCGCTAAGGCTGAACAATATCGTGGCAGCGCTTGGAAACTTCCGTGCTGCCACTTTGATGTCAATAAATGAGAAGCTAAGGCCTTCTAATCTTAGACAAATACGCCAGCGATGGCCTGCCGGTGTCCACACGGCCTAGGTGAGCCCAAATCCAATGCGATAACCAATGAACCGGGCGAGGGCGACCGGTGCTCAGGATGTTTTTCTCTGATCACGGGAACGTGAGTTCCGTGACTATTGTTAAAATTGCAATTGGAATCCTGTGAAGTTTTCACGTATTTCGATTGTTGTTATTTCTAGCTTAAAACGCAGAAAAAAATCGCATTCCATTACGTCATCTGTCCCGTAAACTTCTGATTTATATGTTTTAATTCACAATATTTACAGTGGGTGGCTCTCAAAAAAATCATTTTAACAAATGACTGTATCGGGGAAATTTTTTTGCAGATTCTCCATCAATTTGAATCGAATTTCAGAAATGAGTCTTTCACGAAAAAATTCTTCTATCTTTCTAAGTGAATTCCCCTAATATTGAATCATATTCATCTAAAATTGAAGTTTTGGGGGAAGCTATGACTGCTATTTATCGCTTTTTTAATCCCGCGACTGGTTCGCATTACTTTGCGTCAGGCGATACGGAGCGTGCTGTAATCGCTGCGCAGAATCCGACTTGGCTAAATGAAGGCAAAGCCTTTGATGCTGTTACGACCGCGGCTACCGGATTGGTCGGTGTTGAGCGGTGGTTCAACCCATCGTCCGGCAGGTATTTGTTTACGGCAGATGAGTTTGAACAGTCTGTACTCCCCGCAACCGGCTGGGTGAAACAATTAGACGCTGCCTGGTATGTGAGCCGGGGAGAAAGCGCTGATCTTGGATACACCTCTGGCGTATTCAGATTGTTCGTGCCGGCGTTAAACGGTCATGTCTATTCGTCCAATCAGACAGAAATAAACATTCTCACGACCACCCTGAACGCAACAAACGAAGGCCAGGCTTATTTTATCAGCCCGACCGGTGGGGAACCGGTCGTGAATACTATCGTTCTAACCACGAATACCGATATTCCAGGTGCCACGTCTCCGTCACAAGATACGACTGGCACGACTGGAGATGATGCTTATACCGGCCGGTATGACCCCACTGGGAATGCGACGACCTACTCAAACGCGGATGTTTTGTCCGGTGATACCGGCACAGACTCTATGACCGTGCTGGTCACCAGCACCGACGGCAATACGGTAGATTCTGTTTCGACCGGCGTGGAGAACTTCAACGTTACAAATCAGTCCACATCTGCCAATAGCTTCATTTGGAACTTCCAGAATATCCAGGGTGAAACGACAGTTACGGATTTGAGCTCAACAGGGACGGGGGGCAGCAACAGCATGCTGATCAACGTCGATTCGAGCGCAACCGCAGCGATGACAACCTCAAAGGGTTTGTTTGCGGTCAATTACTCCGGTGCAACATCCCGTACAGGGACTTCGGATTCATTTTCCCTTCAGCTGAATGGGTCTGGTGATTCCACAAGTTCTGCGCATTTCAGCACGGTAGACACCAGCGGCAACATTGATACCAGTTTTGAAGTCGCCAACATAACCAGCTCCACCGCTGCATCAACCGTGTCGCTTGGCACGGCTGGGAATGGCGGTGGAATGACGCTGACAACCGTCAATGTATCCGGTGATGCTGACTTGACGCTCACCGAGCATCAGAACTTCGCCGGGCTAACAACCGTGAACGCAAGCACCTTTACCGGCGCTTTGAACATCAACGCTAGTGGGTCGACGTCGTCCGGCTTTTCCTTCACAGGCGGCAGCGGAAATGACCGGATTTTGCTGGCCAACAACACGGTGAACTCGGCAACGACGCTGAATGGCAACGGTGGCACTGACACTCTCGCGACGTCGAACATAAACACCCTCACAACGTCGACTGTGAATGCGGCGACGAATTTTGAGGTTCTGGAAGATATCACCGGGGCTCGGAGCTTCACGGCATCGAACTTCACAAGTATCAACTCGTTCCTTTTCAGCACCGCCACAGCGACCAACCGGGCAACCATGTCCGGAATTGAGAACACGGACTCAATCGCGATATCGGCAGATATCACCTATGGTGGTGACGAAGGGTTGCGCTTGTCTGGTAACTCCGCCGGCACGACGGCAAATCTGGAACTCAGAGCGACCAGCGCAACCAATGGTGAAGTGGCAATAACGTCCAACAACAACAACAACGATGTATCCGGGATCGGGCTGGAAACAAATGTCTCCACCCTCAATCTCAGCAGTACACTGTCGTCGGGGACGCAAACCAATGCCAACTTGATCAAAGGAACTTCGACGAACGACAACTCCTACGGTATCGAAAACAGCAATGTCGCAAACGTCAACATTTCCGGGTCTCACGCTTTGACCATCAATGCTGACGCGGGGACGTCCCTTGCAAACGGACAGCAGGTCTACGGCTTCTCGTCGGGTGTAAATGCAGATGCCAGCAGCTTCACCGGTGTCTTGCGGATCGCTGGATCGTCCGCTGCAGACACGATCCAGGGCGGCTCGGCGGCGGATATCATTTATGGATTGGGCGGTGCCGATGTCATGACCGGTAATGGCGGGGCGGATCAATTCCGTCATGCGCATTACAACAATGCAGTTGACCGGATCACTGACTTTACCGTGGGGACCGACAAGATTGGTCTGAACCAGATCAACTTTGGCAACACGACAGCCACCCAGGCTGGAGCAACACTGAGCACAGCCGACTATGTCACCAACGTATCGACGGTCACGACCATCGGCGGCGGTGCCGCAAATACCGTGATTGAATTGCAAACATCGCAGTCCACAACGGATATGACCAATAATACCGGGTCTGCCGTTGCTGCTTATGTGCTGGTGCACAACTCTACGACCGGCAGGGGCGAGCTTTGGTACGATGCGGACTGGAGTACGACAGCGAGCCGCTCGCAAATCATGACATTCGACAACGTGACGTCACTGACCGGCATCCAGGCCTTTAGCAACACGGACTTTGTCGAATACAGCTTCTAAAGCCCACGTTGTCAGGCAGCGCCACTTCTTAGGACGTGGCGCTGTTGCTGTTTAGAGTTTTGTTTTTTCAGATATTTGGTCTTCAAACCGGTCGAAAAAAGTACTCAGAGCCGGCGCAAGTTTGCGGGCGACGGCGAGTTCCATTTCTGCAGATCTTGTCTCGCCGGATTTGACCGCAGACGTCAGACCGTCATGGACACGGGCAAGTTTCCGGTAGTCTTCAGTTGCGGCGTAAGTTTCATCGCCGATCAAAGCATAAAGGCGAACCGGTTCGCTTTTGCCTTTGAGCGGAATTTCGCCGGCTTCCAAAAAGGCAAGCTCGGGCGCCTGTGCTCTCGTTTCTTCAGAAACCAACAGTTCAGATCCCACCGCCTTGCAACTCGATTCAATTCGTGAGGCGACGTTCACCGCATCCCCGATCACCGAATAATTGAAGCGCCGTTCTGAACCCATATTGCCGACACAGGCATCGCCGCTGTTCAGGCCGATGCCGATCTTAACCGTCTGAGCCTTGAGATCGCGGGCTTTGAACCCGAACGCGTCCCGAGCGTTGAGATCCTCGACAATCTTGAGCATCGCAAGGCTGGCGCGGCAGGCTTTTTCGGCATGATCTGGGACCGCCAATGGCGCATTCCAAAACGCCATGATGCTGTCGCCAATATATTTGTCGATCGTGCCGCCTTCCGCCTGGATGGCATCGGACAAAGGCGACAGGAGAGTGTTCAAGAAAGCGACCAGTTCTGTCGGTGTAAGTTGCTCTGAGATTGGGGTGAAGCCACGGATATCCATGAACAGAATAGTCATCGGCCGGATTTCTCCGCCGAGCGTCAATTGATCCGGGGTCTTTTCAAGCTGAGTAACAAGATCAGGTGAAAGGTATTGGCTGAAGGCCTGGCGCACAAAGCGTTTTTCCCGCTCGGTAAGAAAATAGAGCATCGCAGTGGCGGCAGCAAAAACCATGAAGGCGGCAAGGCTCGGAAAAATTGGATCAATCAGCAGGCCATGTTCCAGAAACAAATAGAACGAGCCGCCAATCAGAACGGCTGTCACTGCCACACCGATCATCGCGGTGCCAAGACTGCCAATCATCGGCAAAATCAGAATGAAGAGCGAACCGGTCAGGATCGTTGTTAGGGTCTCCAGGCCCTCGGCCCAATCCGGCCGGTTCAAAAACTGACCATTAATCATTTGTTCCAACGCCTGGGCATGGACAGAGACTCCAGGTACCAAATCCCCAAGAGCCGTTGCACGGATGTCGCGAAGGCCGGCAGCCGATGTGCCCACCAACACGATATGGCCTTCAATCAGCGGTGCAAGGTCTGCGTGTTTGTCCCGAGCAAACAGTTCTTTTGACTGGATGTACCGGTCAGGTCGATCGGGGGTGTAGTAAACCCAGATTTCACCGGTGGCGGTGGTTGGAACTGTGAAAGCGCCGATTTTCAAATCGGTTATGGCCGGTGTGCCGCTGTCGATCTCACCGCTGGCACTTGTTGTGCGCACGATCAGTCCACTGGCGCCTTGCGCAACCCGCAAGGCTTCGGTGGCCAGCCCTGGATACACACTTGTCCCATCGCTCATGATGAGGGGTACCCGGCGGATGACACCGTCGCGGTCGTCTTGAGACACAGAAATTGAGCCAACGCCGCTGGCGCTTTCCTGAAGAATATCGAGGCTGGGAACCGCAGCGGGAAACGGAGGGAGGATGGTTACAGGATCAGCGCCGCCATAGGCCATTCCGGCTTTTTTTATCGGAACACGTCCTGTCGATTTGTCTGAAATCGCAAAGCCAAGAACGACCGGATATGAGGCAATTGTCTCGGCCAAAAACCCGTCATTGTCGGGCAAATCCTGCAGCGAATTTATGACATGATCCGGTGTTCCAGCCGGCAAGGATGCTTGAATTTGTGTCGGAGATGTCCGGTCTGGCTCCGGAAAGATGACGTCGAAAACAACGGTCGCAGCACCAAGCTCCATCAAAACATCGACCAGTTCGGCGATCTTGGTTCTCGGCCACGGCCATTGCCCGATATCCGAGATGGACGCTTCGTCAATATCGACGATACGTACGGGTGCCGGTTGATAGTCGCGGGGCTGGAACCGCTGATAATAGTCGAAGGTCAGCTCCCGGACCGCGACAAGAAAATCCGGATTGGCAATCCTCAGACCGGTCATGAGAATGAGGACGAGCGTCGCAGTCAACGCGACAAAACCACGGCGGGAGAAAATGGCTTTGATCTGAAAGGTCATACGGGCCTGACTTTTTGAAAATCAAGCAAACCTAGGACGTGGGTGGAGAGGGAGCAAGTGGACGGCCGTTCTCCGAATAAAAAACGCCGGGCTGTTGACCCGGCGTTGTGATGCTTATTTCTGCCGACGTTTAAGCGACCGGCTGTGGTTCCATCGTCCGCGCGCTGCTGCGGACAGCCTTTTGGACCTTTTCGAAGGCGCGGACCTCGATCTGGCGGACACGCTCGCGGCTGACACCGAATTCACCGGAAAGATCTTCCAGGGTCATTGGATCTTCAGACAGACGGCGGGCTTCGAAGATGCGGCGCTCTCGCTCATTCAAGACGCTCATGGCATCGCTGAGCATCTTCCGGCGCATGTCCAGCTCTTCCTGGTTGGCGAGCAGAGTTTCTTGGCTGTCGCTTTCGTCCACCAGCCAATCCTGCCATTCGCCGGCATCGGCTTCGGCCCGGATCGGTGCGTTGAGGCTGGCATCGCCGCCGAGGCGCCGGTTCATCGACACCACTTCGTCCTCAGACACGCCAAGACGGGTGGCTATCTCCTTGACCTGATGCGGTTTCAGATCGCCTTCGTCCAGGGCCTGGATTTTGCCTTTCAGGCGGCGGAGATTGAAGAACAACCGTTTCTGGTTGGCGGTCGTGCCCATTTTGACCAGGGACCAGGACCGCAGGATGTACTCTTGGATCGCTGCCTTGATCCACCACATGGCGTATGTCGCCAAACGGAATCCTTTGTCCGGCTCAAAACGTTTGACCGCCTGCATCAGGCCGACATTGCCCTCTGACACGACTTCGCCGATCGGCAATCCGTAGCCACGGTAACCCATAGCGATTTTGGCGACGAGGCGCAGGTGTGAATTGACCAGACGTTCGGCAGCCTGCGGATCCTCATGCTCTTTGTAGCGCTTGGCGAGCATGTACTCTTCCTGCGGCTGGAGCATCGGAAACTTGCGAATCTCATCCAGATATCGGCTGAGACCACCTTCACCTGCGGTGAGCGTCGGTAAATTTTGGGCCATTGAATGCACCCCCCTTCGTCAAATTCGCTCGGCGACCCTGATTGCCCCGCAAAGCGCAGACAAAGAAAACGGGCACGCCAAATGCACATCCCATGTCCATTCCGGCACACGGGAACTCATAATATAGGTTGGAATTTGCCGATTACATGGCCAGAAAGCGGAATGGCTTCCTAAAATTTTTGTAATGCAGACAAAAGCTTTGCAAAATCCTCAGGATATGGGCTCTCAAAACGCAAAGTTTTTCCTGTTATCGGATGTTCGAAAGCGAGCAAACCGGCATGCAATGCTTGACGTTGAAAATCGCCGACCAGGCTTTTCAGGGGCTCATCCAGCCGGTTGATTTTCGTTTTGAAGCCGGATCCGTAGTCGTCATCTCCCAGGAGCGGATGGCCGATATGAGCCATATGAACGCGGATTTGGTGGGTGCGGCCAGTCTCCAGGCGGCACTCCATGAGCGACGCCAGAGCCGCTTGATCTGAGGGGCCAAATCGTTCCTTAACTTGCCAATGGGTAATGGCCTGGCGTCCGCTTGTTTTTACAACGGCGATCTTCTGGCGGTTCGCTTGGGAGCGTGCCAGATTGGCATCAATGGTGCCTTTGAGGCTGGATGGCGCGCCCCAAACGAGCGCCGAATAGGCCCGTTCAAGCGGACCCGTCCGACCATGGTCGGCGAATTGTGCTGCAAGCCCTTGGTGAGCTTGATCCGTTTTGGCAACGACCAAAAGACCGGAAGTGTCCTTGTCAATCCGGTGCACGATACCGGGTCGTTTCACACCACCAATGCCAGATAGGCTGTCGCCGCAATGATGGATGAGGGCGTTGACAAGAGTGCCGGTCCAATTACCGGCGCCGGGATGAACAACCAGTCCGGCCGGTTTGTTAATCACGATTAAGTGCTCGTCCTCGAAAACGACCGACAACGGGATGTCTTCGCCTTTGGGCTCCGGGTCTTCCGGTTCCGGTAAGACCAAAGTAATCTCATTACCTTCATTGACCCGGAATTTCGGCTCCACTATTTTCGCGCCTCCGATGGAAACGCCACCAGCCTTGATCAGAGCTTGAATTCTGTTCCGGCTCAACGTTTCCAGATGCGCTGCAAGTACGGCATCAATTCGTTTGCCAGCGTCGTCAGGCTCAACCGTCATAGTGAAATCCGTGTCATCGCCGGCCGGATCGTCTTGGGAAAATTCTGTCATGTCTCAACCTGATTACCGGGATGAAGGTCCGGAAGAAGCGCCTCTGGATCCTGCTACCCAGCGGGTACAAGCAAAGCTGAAGCGGTTGCTGCTTGGCTCGTCCCTGATCATGTTTGCTGGGTTCATCGCTGTCTTTGCAGCAATCCTTTATAAGATCAACTCCTATGAAGCAGATCCTTACGGCATTGCGTTCACAGAAAGCGTGAATGTTGGGCCAGATGCAGAGGTTCTTCAGGTCACACTTGCCGATGGAATGATGCTGGTTCTTGTCCGCGAAGGGACCACAACAGCCTTGCTTCGCTTTGACCCGGCCAACGGAAAACTGTTGGGCCGGACAGCCTTTATTGGCAGATAGTGGTTATAAACAGCTTGTTGCTAAAAAAATGACGCAAGGGGCTTGCGTCCGGCGCTGAGCCCATTTATACGCACGGTCCTCGGCTTGAGGAACAACGTCTCTCGAGCTTGCGCGCCCATCGTCTAGCGGTTAGGACGCCGCCCTTTCACGGCGGAAACAGGGGTTCGATTCCCCTTGGGCGTGCCATTCTTCTTCTAAATGTAGAATAAACACAATCCACGCCTTTCGGCAGGTGCTATGCCGTGCGGCGAGACTTTCCGCCCGATCAACTGGTCTCTGGGTTTTCCGTTTCGATGAGTTTCGTGTCAGATTCAGCGGCGATCTCTGCAAATTCCGGACTGGGGCAGCGGTCGGTGACCAGGGTAGTTACCTGAGAAAGATGCCCGACGCGGACGGGTGCGGTCCGTTCGAACTTGGTGCTGTCGGCAGCCAGAATCACATGCCGTGCGTTTTCCATGATCGTCTTGGTGACTTTGACTTCCCGGTAGTCGTAGTCGAGCAGGGAACCATCCGGATCGATCGCCGATGCGCCAATAACAGCAAAATCCACCTTGAATTGGCGCATAAAATCCACGGCGGCTTCTCCAACAATACCGCCGTCGGCATGGCGCAGGACACCGCCGGCAACAACAACTTCGATCTGGGAATAGCCGCGCATCAGGCTGGCCACGTTGATGTTGTTAGTGATCACCATCAATCCGTGATGCTGAAGCAGCGCCTGTGCCACAGCCTCAGTCGTCGTGCCGATGTTGATGAAGATGGATGCATTATCTGGGATGAGGGCGGCAACGCTGGAGCCAATATCAGCCTTCTCTTTGCTGGAGATGATCCTGCGGGCTTCGTATCCCACATTTTCAATACCGGACGATAGAAGTGCGCCGCCATGTGTTCGTGCGAGCAGGCGGCGTTCGCATAGTTCGTTCAAATCTTTCCGGATCGTTTGCGGGCTGACTTCAAATCGTTTTGCCAGATCCTCAACGCTGACACGGCCCAATTGGCGGGCCAGTTCCAAAATCGCATTGTGGCGTTCAATCAGCATGAGGAAAGTGTCCAGTCGGCAGGAAGGTCAGTTGTTTCAATTAAAGATGCAGTGGCCTGCGTCAAGCTGCGGCACAGGGGGCGAGTCTTAGGCGACATCTTTGTTTTTTTGTTTTGTAACCCGAGGTTTCCGGCGCGTCTTTACTCCCTTCACCGCCGGAGTATCGGCAGACGCCACTTCTGTCTTATTTTCGACCTGCTCTTCTGGCTGAGCCGTTTTTCCGTCTGACTTGCGATTTGAGGCAACGATCCGGCTGACGAGAGCTTCTGCAGCAGACGCGATATCTGCGGTCGATGATGGGTCTGCTGGTTTCGCCGGGGGGGCGGTTTCTGCCTGAGGGGGCTGTGTGCGAGCAGATGGTCGGCGCACGCGCTTTTTCGGTTTCATGTCGGCCGGAGTGTCGGAACGTGTGGCGGAGGCTGCTGCTTTTGGGGCAGGTTTCGCGGGCGCTGTCTTTTTGGCGCTGCCCGATAGCTGCGTCACCAGATGACGGAAATCCTGGCGGATCTGTGTCAGCCCCGGGGTGGCGGCCAGATCTTGTTGCAATTTCCCGATTTGACCAGTCAGGCGCTGGACAGTGTGCTCCTTGGCCTTGAGTTGGGTTATTTGCTTGGCGTTTTCGGTTGCCAAGGCCTCCAGCTGGCTCGTCAGATGTTTCTGCAGATCACTTTCTTTTATGTCGCTTGCTTCCAGCTGCAGTGACAGCCGGGTGACTTCTGCCTGTGCCGTAATGAATTTTGATTCTGTATCGACCAGCTGCGCTTCTAGTTCTGCAAGTTTTGTTCTTGCCGTTTCTGCACGCTCGTTGTCCAGTTCTCCGGCGGCGGAAGGTTCATATTTCGCGAGTTTGGCCTTTAGGGTGGCGACCTCCGCTTCCAAGCCTGTAATTGTTGCGAGCGACATCGTATCTGCTGCCGGAAGCCAATCGTCATCTTTCTTGTCAGCTGCGCTCGCATCCTTTTTGGACTGGTTTTCAGACCAGCTTTCAGCCAAAGCCTGCTCAGCGTCGGCGAGTTTCTTTTTAAGTGCAGTGATCTCCGCGGATAGAAGGTCGATAGCGTTTTCGTCGTTTGTTTTTGCGTCAACTTCAGACTTGAGGCCGGCCAGCTCGGATTGATGAGCTTGCCCCAACGCATCGATCTCAGTTTTTAAGCGCGAGACTTCGATGTGACGTTCGGCTGCCTTTTCCCGCTCAACTTCCAACTGGCGTTCAACACGCCTCAAATCGACAGCATGTTGTGCACGTACCTGATCCTGCGCGGCCCGGACTTCAGCGTAACTTGATGGATTGACGGCGCGCAGTGCTTCTTCGGTCAGCCGGGCGGCGCGGCGATAAAAGGCTGGCAGAATTGCAAGGCAAAGCAGCCCAGCAGTGCAAAACCCGAGTGCCACATACATCGCCGCTTCTATCACATCAGGCTCCCAGATCGCCTTCTAACGCTCAATACGTTTCACCATCATTAGATGACCTATAAATAATAGCCAAGTCTCCTCTAAGGGAGGTGTCTTGCAATATTATATGTGGGTCATGGCCCTAAAAGGGGTTCCAAGTCGGTTTCTTTGTAAACTTGAGATAACCTATGTTGAGGCCGAGACGGGCGCCCACCCCAGCTTTGATGGGAACAACAAAAACTGAATTTTTTGACAAAACCGTCATTCCAACGCCACCGACCAAATAAGCAGACCCGTTGACACCGGAAAACCGGTCATAGACCCGGTCGACGCTGGGCAGATTGTAGATGAGCATCATGACTCGGGCTCCATCAGCACCAAAATCGAAACCGAGTGACGGTCCTTGCCAGAAAATCTTGTGATTGCCGGCATTGCGCGTATAGAGCTGACCCTCGCCATACCGTGCGCCAGCGACAAATGCGCCGGACCCTTCTTCTCCTAGGATATAGCCGTTTGGTTCGCCATAACTGGCAAAGGCTTTTTCAACGACTGAAGCCAATCCACCGGATACGGAGCCGAAAAACTGATGACCGGTCTGCAGGATTTGGTCTTGTTCATAGGTATTGACCGGTTGCGCTTGGCTGGGAGTGCTGTCCTGAGCCCAAGCGGAATTGGGAGCCGGTGCAATCATGAAAATCACTGCAGCCATAGACAAGAGGGTGAAAAAATGCCGGGACAGATATGTCATCCAGTGAACTCCTTGCCGCCGAATGGCGGTGTCTTTCTCGCCGCGCTGCGGGTCCTCAGTGTTAGACTTAACGAATACAGTGCTGATTCGCAGTTGAATTGAAGAGAACCGCTTACGCCGAATCAATGAAACGTTGGTCCCAAAAAAAGACCTGGATGTGTCTTTCTGCAATCCTGTTGATGGTTGTTTGCCTTTGGAATGTGGAAGGCATGGCCCGTCCACAGAGATTTGTGCCTGATCCAATCACCGGTTACGCGATTGGCGGACATGATCCGGTCAGCTATTTCGTTGATGGATATCCGCGCAAAGGGAGCCGGGAACATACTTATGCATGGGGCGGCACCGAATGGGTCTTTGTCAACAAAGGCAATCTTGAAGCCTTTAAACTACACCCGAACGCTTATGCACCCATGTTTGCTGCTTGTGGCGGCTATGGTTTGTCGGAGGGGTTTGCAACGGCGGGCAATCCATTCATCTATGCTGTTATCGAAGGTCGGTTGATGTTTTTTTATTCGGTGGTCAACCGGTTCCTCTTTATTGTCAGTTCAACCCAGCGCTTGAATGAAGCGCGCGAGAATGCAGCTAAGGTCGGCTGCACGCCTGGGTGATACACGTCTCATCGACCCTCGAAGTTCGCGAATAAGCCGTCTCAATAGGTATTTCTGTCACAAAACGCAGCAAATTAACTTGGATGAGCCGGAATTGCGGCGTTCTCGCGCCTTGGCAGCGGCTTTTAGGATGTGTAACTCTGACCTTGTGATCTGCGAATCAGATCGCTTTCCATAAATCCATAAAGAGCAACGCTGAGCCATGTCCGCACTTAAAGAGCTTTCCTCTCTGGATCTAGCAGCCCTGGTCGCCAGCCGGGTGTGCCACGATATTATTTCTCCAGTGGGTGCCATTACCAATGGCTTGGAGGTGCTGGATGAGGAAGGGTCAGAGGACATGCGCGAATTCGCCATGGACCTCATCCGAAAGAGTGCCCGCCAAGCCTCTGCGAAACTTCAGTTTGCCCGACTTGCATTTGGCGCTGCCGGTTCTGCCGGAGCGGAAATTGATCTTGGCGATGCCCAAGTGGTTGCCACAGGGTTTATGGAAAACGAAAAATCGAATCTAAATTGGCAACTCGATCGGCATCTGATGCCGAAAAATTATGTAAAGCTGCTGCTCAATCTTATCTTAATCGCCAACCAGTGTGTGCCGCGGGGCGGCGATATCAAGGTTGAAATGTCTGGCACACCACAATCGCCATCTTTCGAATTGATCGCAGCCGGTCTCAATCCGCGAATTCCTCTCGGAATGAAGGAAACTCTAGGCGGAGAAGAGCCTGAGCGGGTTGATGCTCATTCTGTACAGCCGATTTATAGTCTTCTTTTGGCTCGGGAATGCGGCATGGGGTTAACAATAGATAAAGAAGAAGAATTCGTAAAAATTACAGCTCTTCCGGTTGAATAACTTAGGTCTGAAAAGAATCTTTTTGTTTCAGCGTATCTTAACGGTTTGAGGCCAACCTACTCTCATGGACTTCCCGGTCCAGACATCCTTTTCAGGGTGCGGAACCAGTAACAAGTCGGGTGAGAGCAGGCCATGGACGACCTCCTCAGGGAATTTATTACCGAGACCAATGAGAGTCTCGATGTTGTTGATGTGGAGCTCGTAAAATTCGAGCAAGAACCAAACAACGCTACGATTCTAGACAACATATTCCGTCTGGTACACACGATCAAAGGTACCTGTGGATTCTTGGGCCTTCCCCGGCTTGAAGGAATTGCACACGCCGCTGAAACTCTCATGGGCAAATTCCGTGACGGTGCGCCGGTGACGCAGGATGCGGTATCGCTCATTTTGATATCCATTGACCAGATCAAGGATATTCTAGGTGAACTTGAAGCCGCTGAGGGTGAAGAACCGCAAGGCGATGACAGTGAGCTGATCGGCAAGCTGGAAGAGATGTCAGCGGCGGCTGATGCGGCAATGGCCGGCGGCGGCACAGCTGAAGAGCCAGCTGGCGGCGGAGAAGCCGAAGCCGTGGCCGAGGAAGCTGAACCTGCTATTGATGTTCCTGACCAGAGCCTGGAGCGGCCACTACGCCCCGGTGAAGTTTCTCTTGATGAACTGGAGCGCGCGTTCCAGGAAACTGAGATCGAAGTCGAGGTCGCCGAGAGTATCGAAGAAGAGGTGCTTGAGGAAGAGCTGGAAGCATCTCCTGCACCGGAGCCCGAACCCGAGGTCAAAGCCGAGCCTGTTGCAGCGAAGGCGGCAGAGAAGCCGGCTGAGAAAAAGCCTGCAGCTAAGGCAAAACCTGTCGGAGATGGGGCTGAGAAAAAAGCTGCCGGTGGCGGTGTTTCGAACCAGAGCATTCGTGTTGCCGTTGATACGCTTGAACACCTGATGACCATGGTGTCCGAGTTGGTGCTGACACGGAACCAGCTTCTGGAGATCGTCCGCCGGCACGAAGACAGCGAATTTAAGGTTCCTCTGCAGCGGCTGTCGAACGTCACTGCCGAACTGCAAGAAGGTGTCATGGCGACCCGGATGCAGCCGATCGGCAATGCCTGGCAGAAACTGCCTCGGATCGTTCGTGATCTTAGTCAGGAACTGGAAAAACCGATCGATCTGGAAATGATCGGTGCCGATACAGAACTGGACCGCCAAGTCCTTGAGATGATCAAGGACCCGCTGACCCATATGGTCCGGAACTCTGCCGACCACGGTTTGGAACTGCCGGAAGACCGGCGTGCCGCCGGTAAGCCGGAAAAGGGTATCATTACCCTGGCGGCGTACCATGAAGGTGGCCACATCATCATCGAAGTGCGCGATGATGGTAAAGGCATTGATGTCGACAAGGTGAAGGCCAAGATCCTCGAGCGGGGGCTTGCGACTGAAGCTGAAATCGAAAAGATGACGGACGCTCAAGTCCAAAAGTTCATCTTTGCAGCAGGCTTCTCTACCGCCGCGGAAGTGACCAGTGTCTCCGGACGTGGTGTCGGCATGGATGTTGTCCGCAACAACATCGAATTGATCGGTGGTACGGTTGATCTACGTTCGGTCTCGGGCAAAGGTTCAAGCTTCATCATCAAGATCCCGCTGACCTTGGCGATTGTATCCACGCTGATTGTCGAAGCCAGTGGTGACCGTTTCGCAATTCCGCAGCTGTCCGTTGTCGAGTTGGTTCGTGTTCAGACAAATTCTGAGCATCGGATCGAACGGATTAAGGACACGCCGGTTCTGCGTTTGCGCAATAAACTTCTGCCACTGGTTCACCTGTCTCAACTTCTCGGCATTTATGAAGGTGAGAACGTTGAACAGGCGATCGATGCCGACAACGGCTTTATCGTGGTGATGCAGGTTGGCAGCCAGACCTTCGGTGTTGTTGTCGACGGTGTCTTCCATACGGAGGAGATCGTGGTCAAACCGATGTCCACTATGCTGCGTAACCTGGACATGTTCTCCGGAAATACCATCCTCGGAGATGGTTCCGTGATCATGATCATCGATCCGAACGGGATCGCCGGTGCCATGGCTAGCCATGCTTCCAGCGCGGTTGCCGAGCACGGCGAAGATGAACACGAAGAACTGCAGCAAAAAGCGATGACTGGCCAGAATGCAATCTCGCTGCTTCTGTTCCGTGCAGGAGCGCCGGAACCGAAAGCGGTACCGCTCTCCTTGGTTACACGTCTCGAAGAGTTCGATGTTTCCAAGATCGAGCGGTCCAACGGCCGGGACCTCGTTCAGTACCGCGGTGCACTCATGCCGCTGGTTTACGTCAACGAGGGCGACAGCCTGAAGACGGAAGGCACACAGCCGATGCTAGTGTTCTCCGATGCCGGGCGCTCCATGGGTCTTGTTGTTGATGAAATCGTCGACATTGTTGAAGACCGCATGAACATCGAAGTGGGGTCCGAGCGGCCTGGTGTTCTTGGATCTGCCATCGTCAAGGAACGTGCAACAGAGATCATCGATCTCGGCTTCTATCTCCCGCAGGCCTTTGAAGACTGGTTCATGCGTAAGGAAATGGATATCGAGGCACTGACGAAGAAAGTTCTCTTTGTTGATGACTCCTCCTTCTTCCGAAACATGCTGACACCGGTTCTTAAAGCAGCTGGCTACGATGTCACGACTTGTGTCGGTGCGGGGCAAGCCTTCGAATTGCTTGAGAACGGTGACAAGTTCCACGCGATCGTCAGCGATATCGAAATGCCTGAGATCAATGGCTTCGAGTTCTGTGAATCGATCCGCCGTGACCCGCGCTTCCGGCAGATGCCGATCCTGGCGTTGTCGTCACTGGTCACTCCGGCGTCCATCGAACGAGGCCGTCAGGCCGGGTTTGATGACTATGTCGCCAAGTTCGACCGTCCTGGTCTGATTGCGGCCTTGAAAGATATCTTTGCCGGTGAGTTGGGAGCTGCAGCATGAGTGTGTTGGAGAACAAAGTAGCCGGTGACAACAGTGCCGGAAACGACATGATCCAATATGTCACCGTTGTGATCGGTGGCCAGTTATTTGGATTGCCTATCTCGCAGGTTCATGATGTATTTGTACCTGAGAGCGTGACCCGAGTGCCGATGTCGGCGCCGGAAGTTCAGGGTGTTCTCAATCTGCGCGGGCGCATTGTTACAGCCATCAACATGCGCCGGCGGCTGCACTTGCCGCCGTTGGAAGACGAGCAGATGATGGCCGTAGGTATCGAGTACAAACAGGAAAGTTATGGGCTGGTGATCGACACGGTTGGTGAGGTTCTGACCTTGCCGTCCAGTTCAGCTGAACCAAACCCATCAAACCTCGACCGGCGTTGGGCAGAAATCGCCGGCGGTGTTCACCGTCTCGATGGACAGTTGATGGTGATCTTGGACGTGGACCGCTTGCTCGGAGCGATGTTCACCGAACCTATGGCAGCAGCATAATAACAGGCCCAAAAGATGGCCGATAATGGAGTTACGCCTGATGAAACAGTGCCTTGTTGTAGATGACTCAAGCGTCATTCGGAAGGTGGCCCGTCGGATCTTGGAGGATATGAACTTTGAGATTACTGAAGCTGAGGACGGTCAGCAGGCGCTAGACGAATGCCGGAAGACAATGCCGGACGCCATCCTTTTGGATTGGAACATGCCGGTTATGGATGGGCTTGAGTTCCTGACCAGTTTGCGAGCCGAAGAAGGTGGTGAAGGTCCGGTAGTTGTTTTCTGTACAACGGAGAATGACGTTGCTCACATTGCGCGCGCTATTCGCGCGGGTGCGAATGAATACATCATGAAACCTTTCGATCGGGAAATCGTCGAAGCCAAGTTTCAGGAAGTCGGACTTATTTAGTACAGAGTTGGTCGTTCTCAATGGCATTTGCACAACGAAATGTGTCCGCTGGGGTTAATACGGGGGCTGACCCGATTAAAGTGATGGTGGTCGATGACGCGGTCGTGATCCGCGGACTTTTGACCCGTTGGCTCGGGGAAGACAAAGACCTTAAGGTCGTCAGTTCGCAGCGGAACGGCAAGCTGGCTGTCGAAGACATTGAAAAAAGCAATCCAGATGTCGTTGTTCTCGACATCGAGATGCCGGAAATGGATGGCTTGACGGCTCTGCCGCTGATGCTGGCCAAGAAACGCAATCTTGTCGTGATTATGGCATCTACGCTGACCCGCCGGAATGCGGAAATCAGCCTGAAGGCGTTGTCTCTTGGTGCTTCGGATTATGTCCCGAAGCCAGAGTCTACGTCCGAAGTCACCACCTCGATCGATTTCCGGCGCGAGCTGGTCGACAAAGTCAAGGCATTGGGTGCCCGGGCCGTACGCATGCGTACTCCCGTGCGGACGATGCGGGCTGAAACCCGTGCGGGCCGGACAGCGCAGCCAACGACCCGCCCCGCATCAGCCGCCGCCCGTCCTGCAGTGGATACACGGGCAAGCTTTCGTGGAGCTGGACAGCAAGCAGGTGCGGGCGGCAAATTCCAGCTGCGCCCCTATGCTTCGGTGCGGCCTCGTATTCTGGCGATCGGATCGTCGACCGGCGGCCCTCAGGCCCTGCAGGAAGTGATGAAAGAAGTCGGCACGGCGATGAATGATGTGCCGGTAGTCATCACGCAGCACATGCCGCCAACCTTCACCGCAATCCTTGCCGAACATATGGGTAAGGCCGCTTTGCGTCCCTCCAAGGAAGGCGAAGACGGCGAAGAACTCAAAGCCGGGAACATTTATGTGGCGCCCGGCGGCAAACATATGACCTTGGAAAAAGAAGGCGGTTCAGTAAAAATCCGTCTCAATGATGGGCCTCCAGTCAATTTTTGTAAGCCAGCCGTTGATCCGCTCTTCGATAGTGTTTCGAAAGTCTACGGATCTGCGTGTCTCGGGATCATCTTGACGGGTATGGGGTCCGATGGTGCGGGCGGTGTTCGCACAATTGCCGCAGGGGGCGGTAGCGTCATTACCCAGGATGAAGAAACCAGCGTTGTCTGGGGAATGCCCGGAGCAGCCGCACAAACCGGCATGTGTTCGGATGTTCTTCCGTTGAAGGATATTGGACCGAAAATCTCTCGCGTATTGAAGGGGAACACACGATGACCCCAAGTGAGTTTGATTTTCTGAAAAACTTCCTGAAAACGCGGTCCGGTCTGGTGTTGTCGAATGACAAGCAATATCTGGTCGAAAGCCGTTTGTTGCCGATTGCCCGCAATTCCAAACTGGAAACCTTAAGCAACCTGATTCAGGCTTTGCAAAAAGGTGGCAACCGGACCCTGGAAACCGACGTTGTTGAGGCAATGACGACCAATGAGTCGTTCTTCTTCCGCGACAAGACGCCGTTTGAGCATTTCAAGGAAACGATGCTTCCGGCGATGCTGCAGAACCGTGCTGCGCGCAAACAGATCAAGATCTGGTGTGCGGCGGCGTCCACTGGTCAGGAACCTTATTCGCTTGCGATCTGCCTGAAGGAAGCAGCTGCCAAGGTTGGCGGATGGCGTGTCCGGATATTAGGGACGGACCTTTCTCAGGAAGTTCTGGAGAAAGCCAAGACAGGTCTCTACAGCCAGTTTGAGGTTCAGCGGGGTCTGCCGATCCAGCTGCTCTTGAAATACTTCGATCAGAAAGGCGATATGTGGCAAATCAATGCTGGCATGCGCGCCATGATCGAGTGGAAAAAGCTCAATCTTCTGGAGCAGTTTTCTCATATCGGCGAGTTCGACATTGTCTTTTGCCGGAACGTTCTGATCTACTTTGATCAGGAAACCAAAACCGAAATTCTTAACCGGATTGCGAAATCCCTGCCGGATGATGGGTTTCTTGTGTTAGGGGCGGCGGAAACCGTGGTCGGTTTGACGGATGCGTTCAAGCCGGTCGCCGGAAAACGTGGTTTGTTCCAGAAGAAACAGGCTGCACAAACCGGAACCAGGCCAGCGCTTGCCACTGGTACGTCCAGGTTGGCTGCCGGCGGAACAACCTTCCGCTAAACACTGCAAAGACTTCGAATTGTGAGGCCTGGCTGATCGAAAATGATCAACCGGGCCTTTTCCTTACCTGGTATCTGTGAACGGGCGAAAGTTCTGAAGTACCTTTGAATGTTTCGGAATACCGTTGAAGTACTGAGTGTTTCAGGCAGGGTTCGGTGATCCGAGTTTGGCCGGTAACGTTCTAGGCCGTGGACGCGCGGTCATTTGATCCTGTTTTTTCTGAATTCTGCTCTGCCCAGCCGGTCACACGGCTGACATATCGTCGGCTCACCGGAATTTGCATGCCATCTTGCGTCTCAATCCGCGTGTTGTTGCCTTTTCGAATGACCTTTCGGATCGCTTCGTTCGCGATCCAGTGGCTTCGGTGAACCTGCATTCCAAGCGATGGAGGCAATTCCCGCAGAATGTCGCTGAACCTATAGAGGATCATCCGGGTTTCGGCAGTCCCGACAAGTTTGACATAGTGCTCTTGTGCTTCTGCGCGGAGCAATGTGCCAGTGAACGGCGGTGACAAGCTTTCAAAAAATGAGGTCTGACCTTGCAGGTTTTCGGTTAGCGCACCGCCATCTGCAAGTTCTTCCGATGTGGTTTCAAGCGCCTCTTGCGCAACGTTCGTGTGCTTGCCAATGCTTACGATCATTCTTGTTTCCGCCAAAAGCGGAAGGGAGAGCAGCCCGCACAAAAACGCGTGGTTGTCCAAGAGGTAGCCAAGTTCCAGGAGAAAGGCACCAACCCGCGGATCCGGTCCCCAAGCTGTTCCTGCTGTGGATCCAAGCTCAGGAAGCCCGAGCACGATATCCATCGCCGTGACCGAAAGAACAAAAGGCAAATAGCTGGCAAGTCCTGCCAGACATAGCACAGCCACTTTCCGCCTATTCAACGCTGGTATCAGTCCAACAAGAAGAAAGAACGCAAAAAACAGCGTGGCTTCAATCGATATCCGGACAAACCAATATCCGTATACGCTCAAGACATTCCAGCCATCCGGCCGTGTTTGCTGGTTCGCGGCAAGCAGAAAAGCGGCACAAATTGTCATGGCAATCAGCAACAGCAGGTTCTGCCGGGACATCGACTTTTCCTCTAGAAATGGCTCAATGCACTATACCATTGATGATGCATGAATGGCATTCCCCGTTAAGGCATTGAAATAATGTCAAATTCAATTCCGTTCAAGAACTCGCGAATTATCTCATTTAAACCCCGCATGGGAGGTTTCAACACTGCTATTTTATCCCAGATACCCCAAGAGCGATTGGAGCCACTGCCATTTGTTCTGGGATTTTGGCTTCCTTCGAGTTTTGGCAACCAAAGGAATAACCAATGAGTGAAATTCAGGTTCGACTGACACGGCGTGCTGCCTTGTTGGGAGCAGGGGCGACGGCATTAGGGGCTGGCGTCGCGTCGTCCGGAACGGTTCATGCTGCTGCCGAAAAGCAAGGCGCCATGGCAGCGCCGGTTGCACGTTACAATGTTGGTTCCTTTGAAGTGAACACTTTGCTTGATGGCGCGGTCACTGTTGGGGAACCCCAGAAGACGTTCGGCATGAACGTTGATGCCAGCACGTTCTCACAAGCGTCTTCGGATAACTTTATTCCCGATGATAGTTTCAAGGCGTTTTTTACACCCACACTGGTCAACACAGGGCAGGAGTTGATTCTCTTTGATACCGGAGTTGGAGAAGGAGGGCGTCCTGCACGCGGCAACATGCGCGCCGCGTTGATGAGCGCAGGCTATACGCCGGAGCAAGTCGATGTAGTCGTCATCACCCATATGCACCCAGATCATATCGGCGGCTTGATGGAGGCAGGCGCGCCTGCATTCCCAAATGCCCGCTATGTGACCGGCCAGAAGGAGTTTGACTTCTGGTCTGCTATGGACCCGGAAGCCAATGGCGTTACCAAGCTTATGGCAAAGAATGTCAAACCGCTTGCCGAGAAAATGACATTCCTGGGAGATGGCGGGTCAGTTGCGTCTGGGATTACAGCAGTGGCTGCACACGGTCACACACCTGGTCACACCCTCTATATGCTGGAAGATGGGGGGCAGCAGCTTCTTCTCGCGGCTGACCTTGCCAACCACTATGTCTGGTCATTGGCTCACCCAACGTGGGAAGTCCGGTTTGATATGGACAAAGAAGCGGCGGCTGCGACGAGGCAGTCCGTCTTGGGCATGCTGGCCAGCGATAAAGTTCCGTTTGTCGGCTACCATATGCCATTCCCAGCTGTTGGATATGTTTCCACTGAGGGAAGCGGGTTCCGCTACGTTCCAGCGTCTTATCAGCTCAATCTCTAGTGCACAGGCCCCATCATCCTGAGACATAGAGGAGGAAACGGCCGGGAGCCCACCCGGCCGTTTTTTCGTTTAGAGCGGGCCATGTTTATCTGAAAACAGGACGCATCGCTGGTTTGCCGTTGATGTCGGTGAGTTCAGCGAGTGAACATCAAACCCGCTTATACGGCATATGATCTATCTGAATTCTGCGCTCCAATCGAAAAGGGCGGACTCTTCATAAGACATTGGCCAGTGCGAAAAATGGGCCGGGATATGCGCGGTAGATACCAGGTCGCTGGCCGGAAAATACGGTTTGATATCGATGACCGGCGTCTCTGGGAGCGTGTCGATGTACGGTGTCGTAATGCTTCCGATCTTCAGATCCACGCCAGTGATCGCAATTGCCGAGAAACAGATTGGATTTGGCCGGTCCGGTGATCGGGAGGCGAACACGCCAACACCCTGGTCGCTGGACGTATAGGGGGCAGGGCAAGTGAGCGGGACCGTCCCGGGAGCATCGGTTCTGTCCGCAAGCCAGAGAACAAAAGCATGGCTGAATTGCTCTAGTCCGGTAAGTCCCTGCCGAAAGGCTTCGTCAATTCGAATCTCAAAGCCGTGTTCCGTCGGGCATACTTTCCCGATCACCGTCAAAACGTGTGTCATTCTTCTCGTCCTTGTATCGAAAATCAGTGATCAGGCCTGATGCAGGCAGCCTGCCGATACTTTATTGAAAGAACAAGAGGAAAGCAGAATCTCAGTGCTTTGCCGGATGCGTTGGGCCAACAAAAAACCCCGCCGGAGGCGGGGTTTCGTCATCTCATATTTGAGGAACTGCGTTATGCAGCGACCTCAACATCCGGTTCGCGCAGAACGTAGCCACGTCCCCAAACCGTTTCGATGTAATTCTTGCCAGATGTTGCCGCTGCAAGCTTCTTGCGAAGTTTACAGATGAAGACGTCGATGATCTTCAATTCTGGCTCGTCCATGCCACCATAAAGATGGTTCAGGAACATTTCCTTTGTCAGGGTCGTACCCTTGCGCAAGGAGAGAAGTTCCAGCATCTGATATTCCTTGCCGGTCAGATGCACACGCTGGCCGCCAACTTCCACCGTTTTGGTGTCCAAGTTGACCTTCAGGTCGCCGGTAACGATGACGGACTGAGCATGGCCTTTCGAGCGGCGGACAATCGCATGAATACGTGCCACCAGCTCGTCCTTGTGGAACGGCTTGGTCATATAGTCATCGGCGCCGAAGCCGAGACCGCGAACCTTGTCTTCAATACCGGCGTTGCCGGAAAGAATTAGGATCGGTGTCTTAACTTTCGAGACCCGAAGTGTGCGGAGAACCTCATAACCGGACATGTCCGGCAGGTTCAGATCCAGCATAATAATGTCATAATCGTACAGTTTGCCGAGGTCGATTCCTTCCTCGCCAAGATCTGTCGTGTAGACGTTGAAGTTCTCGGACTTCAGCATCAACTCGATGCTTTGCGCTGTCGCGTTATCATCCTCAATCAACAATACACGCATGCCAATCCCCTTGTTCTGCCTTTCCTGGGCAAGTCGCAACGGCTGTGTCGGCGCCTGCTACGTAGGACTGCTGTTAACCCCGACTCAATCTATCGATTAATGGTTAACAAATTCTATTTCATAGCGGCAAGGCTCGCGGAAACGTTTCTGTGAACAAAGCCCAACTAATTGAATCACTGGAAAGAATCCAGATTCATCTTTCTTAATGTTGAACTTTAAGAAATCGGCGTAACCGATTCCGTTCAGATTCCTTTCAACAAAGCCAGAATAACTTCGATATGACCCTCGCTCGTGCGGCTTTCAAAGGTTAAGATTAACCAGAGTCGTAAACGATCGGTTACCAAAACCGTTAACAGGGGAAAGAAATTAACGTGAAGGCGCTTTTTGCCGAGATTGATTCGCTCATGTCGACGGAAATTTATGGCCGCGTAACCGCGGTTCAGGGCCTTCTTGTTGAGATCGCCGGACCGATTCACGAAATGAGTGTCGGATCCCGTTTGATGATCGACAGTGGTGAGGATAACCCCAAAGTTCCTGCAGAAGTCGTTGGTTTTCGCGAGGGCCACGCCTTGTGTATGCCGTTTTCAGGCCTAGAAGGCGTCCGCATGGGCTGCAAGGCGGTGATCAGTTCCCGCGAGAGTGTCGTGCACCCCAGCAATGAATGGCTCGGGCGGGTGGTTAATGCACTTGGTGAACCGATTGATGGTAAAGGACCTCTTCCAAATGGCGGTCTGCCTCGCAAATTGCGAAGCGCACCACCGCCCGCTAACGAAAGATCCCGTGTTGGGCCTCCTCTTGATCTCGGGGTCCGGGCTCTAAATACCTTTGTGACTTGTTGCGAAGGGCAGCGGATGGGTATTTTCGCCGGCTCCGGTGTCGGTAAATCGGTTCTCATGTCGATGCTTGCTCGCAATACCAAATGTGACACGGCGGTCATTGGTCTGATCGGCGAACGTGGCCGCGAAGTGCAAGAGTTTATTGAAGACGACCTTGGCGAAGAGGGGTTGGCGCGGTCGGTCGTCGTTGTTGCGACCTCTGACGAAAGCGTTTTGATGCGCCGGCAGGCCGCCTATCTTGCGATGACGCTGGCCGAACACTTTCGCGATGAGGGTGACAAGGTTCTGTGCATGATGGATTCGGTGACCCGATTCGCTATGGCGCAGCGGGAAATCGGCCTGTCGATCGGCGAACCGCCTACATCTAAAGGGTATACCCCTACCGTCTTCACCGAATTGCCGCGTCTTTTAGAACGCGCGGGGCCGGGGAAAGTGGGGTCTGGATCGATCACGGGCTTATTTACGGTTCTTGTCGAAGGCGACAATCACAATGAACCGGTTGCCGATGCGGTGCGCGGCATTTTGGATGGGCACGTTGTCATGGAGCGGGGAATCGCGGAACGCGGGCGCTACCCAGCTATTAATGTGTTGAAATCTGTGTCCCGGACTATGCCGCGCTGCGTGCCATCAGATCAGCAGCCGGTCTTAAGAAAAGCCAAGCAACTTCTGTCCACTTATACGGACATGGAAGAACTGATCCGCCTTGGGGCTTATCGAAGAGGATCTGACCCAACCGTGGATGAAGCGATCCACCGATTCGGACCGATTGACGACTTTCTTAATCAAGGTAAGGATGAGGCGACGTCAATTTCTGACGGTTATGTCCAACTTGCCAACCTTTTGGAAATGACTCAGGGATAGACTGCCCATGTAAGGGGAGTATTGAGTAATGAAAACCCGAGACAGTTTGATCCGTTTGAAGCGGTTTCAAGTTGACGAAAAACGGCGGCAGCTCGCCCAGATCGAGAGTATGATATCCGAGTTTCACCGGATGGCAGACGAACTCGATGATCAGATTCGCACCGAACAGGAGCGGACCGGGATCACTGATGTGACGCATTTCGCCTATCCCACATTTGCAAAGGCTGCAGCGGACCGGAGAGACAATCTGCGTAATTCAGCACATGAGCTGGATGACCAGTTGCAACGGGCTCAGGACGAACTCAGTGAAGCGATCGAAGATCTGAAGAAGTTTGAGCAGCTGGAAGAACGGGATCAGCAGCGTGAACGGACGGCGCAGGAGATGGCCGAACAAGACCTTCTTGATGAAGTCGCTGCGCGCGGGCGGTCTAGGTTCTAGTTTTCGGGCCGAGCCGAGACATTTCAATATTAGATACTGCTAGCCGCCTCTTTCTGGCGGTAAGCCGTCTTTGTGCGGCGTGTTACATATAAGCTAGTAGATTGCCACCTCGCGATTGTTGTTTGTCGCGGGATCTGTTCCTATGTGATCTGTTGTTTCTTGGGTCAATAAGCATAAAAAGCTGACTGTATGCGCCTCGTTATCGCTTTTCTTCTGCCGATCGCGACCTTTTCCTTTGCTCTTGGTATCACGTTGCCAATGATGCGGCTGGAGAAGCTGTATTTTCTAGAAGAGCGGCCGTCTCTCATCGATGTTATTCAAGGACTTTGGGTTGAGGGGGATGCGGCATTGGCTGTTGTCATCGCCCTCTTTTCCGTCATTTTTCCGGCGGCGAAAATCGCATTGACCCATGTGGCCGCCGTGACAGGTGGCCGGTCCCGGTCGCTGGCGCTTTTATCCGCAGTCAGTAAATGGTCAATGCTGGACGTTATGCTCGTCGCGCTTGTTTTGTTCGCGGCCAAGACCAGCGGGCTGGCGGCGGCATCTCTCTTGCCAGGACTGTGGTTTTACGCCGGCGCAACGCTCGCTACGGCGCTGGCCGCGATGCTTTGCCAAAGAGCTTAGAGCGTTTTGCGCTCTAACAAGATCGGTCAAGCGATCGCGAGCTTTCCTGGGTCGCGGAGCTCTTTCTCCGAATCGCGGGTCTTCCGTTTGGCCTGAAAGTCTGTGCAACGCGCCCCTTTGCTAGCCTCAAGTTCTTTCAAATAGGCTGTATACGCACCAATCCAACTGGAGCCTTTTGCTGAGGGAATTCTCAGGTGATCGCAACGCGCCTTTACAAAGAGCGCGAACGTTTGCGCTTGAAGGCCACATCGGGCTGCAGTGCGCATGACGGTCTCAAGCTTGCCGTTAAAGATCGCATCTTTCAGCGACTTCAATGCGATGCGGCCCCGGATGCCCATCAGTTCGATGACATGATTGAACCGCTGATCTTGAAGCAGGAGAGTAATCAACTCGTCTGCCGTTGCTCCAGCGCGCTGTGCTTCCGCCCACAAGAGACTCATATCTTGATTGTCGAGCGCATGGCCAAGTTTGCGGCGCAGAGTTTTGAGCCGGGCAATTTGATCCAGTTGATCTTGTGAGAGAGCCCCCTGAATAATGGCGTTCAGGCGCTTTTTGGCTTCTTCATTCACAATTGGCAGCAGTTTTTGGCAGACTGCCGGTGTCAAATCGGATCTGAGTGATAGGTTCTCCCTGACAGCGACGTCTTCCGCCGCAATTCGAACCAGGCAAAGCATCGCGTCGCGGGACAAGCGGATTTCCCGATTGCCAGCCAGGATCCGGTGTATTGGTTTGTCGCCCTTTTGAGCTAGGGCATCTGAAACTTGCGCACTCAAATCGTTTCGCTGAGCAATAGCTTCTAAATGTCCATTGCTGAGTGCTTCCATCAGATCCAGCAGATCTTCTTGTGTAAATGCTGGAGAAGACGTCAGCACTGGCGAGGCCACTGAGACATCGTCGGCTGCGATTTTGCGAACTAGAGAAACCGGTGTTTTAGGGCAAGTTGATATTTTCTGGGCAAGTCGAGCCCGATCTTTTGTCGTGGCATCGCTATAGAGTTTCAATGCGACTTCAGCAAATATTGTAAGTTCTTGTGTGGTGCGCTGATCAAGGTCTTCGGTCACCAGCTTGCAAAGCTCACCGAACAACGTCGTACGTGCGGCGTCGGTCCCTTCTTCGGCAAGTTTGACTAGTGACAGTGACATTTTTCCTCCTGATCATGCAAAGAAGAAAGGCATTTTATTATTAATACGTTACCGTTTTCTCTATTATTGAAATGTGACCTAGCGGCAATTTTTTGTTTTTATTGATATTTCGCGACGATAATTGTTAAAATTGACAATATTCCATTTCTTTGCGAGATCGTGGCTTCTATGGTTGGCCGGCACCAGCCTCCTTGAGACATAGGAGAAGCCGGAGTACGTCATTTTTAGCGAGAACCGTTTTTCGCATGCCTGACCGTTCTGGTGGACCCTTCATGACACTTCTTCTCAACCGTCTTTTTCCGATCATCCTGATGTTTTGTGTTTGGGCCACATCGGCAGTTTCCCAAACGACGCCTGATGGGGCGAAACAGGCAAACGAGATTGGCCAAGCCAGGGAAGCGCTGATCCAGATATTGGAGGACCCAGATAGCCGGGCAGCTCTGATCAAACAGCTGACAGCAGAACAAGACGCCGGTGGCAATGAGCAGAGCCCCCCGCCTGAAACTGAAACGGAAGTTAATGTTTCTCGGTCTGCCAAGGATGGAATTGTTCTCACCATTGGCGAATACACGCGCGCAATCGCCGATCAGGCCGGTGTCCTACTCAATCAAGCGGGGCGCTCGATAAATGGTTTAGGGCTAATTGCGACAGGCCAAATTCCGGTCAAATGGGACCGGGTTCAGACAGTCCTTACACAAGTCATTTTCGTCTTGTTTGCTGCGTATGTGGTCTATGCGGCCGCTCAAGTGCTTGCCCGCAAATCCTACAAGCGATTGGCGGTGAAAGCCCGCTATGGCGGCGGTATCGCACGGACCAGTATTCTACTTTTTACAACCCTCATAGACACAACAACGGTCGCGCTAGGGCTAGGCGGAGGATATTTGTGCGCATTGGTTGCTTATGGCGGATTGGAAGCAGGTGTCACAATCCAGGAAAGCCTGGCACTCAATGCGTTCTTCGTTACTGGAATGGCAAACGTAGCACTGCGGTTTGTTTTTGCTCCAAACCGCCCGGAACTGCGTCTGTTGCCCTTTGATGATACCAGTTCAAACTACTGGTATGGCCGCTTGCGGCTTTATATGTACTGGACCAATTACGGCATCTTCCTAGCAGTTCCGGTTGCCAACATTGCAGTTTCCTTTGTCTTAGGAAATGCGCTGCGCTTCCTCGTGGTGTTGAGCGGGATGCTCTACCTGATGGCGCTGGTAATTCGAAACCGCACGACGGTCCGACAAGGCGCGTACCGTTACTCGGAAACGCTTCACAGCGTGTTGGCTCAACGGGCGATCGCCAATCTTGGCAAAGTTTGGCATCTGGCAGCCTTGGGTTACATCATCGCGATTTTCATCATTTGGGTTTCCCGCCCCTTTGATGCCACGACAATCATTTTGCGGGCGACCGGTTTGTCTGTTGTCACAGTGATGGCCGGCATGGCGTTGTCGTTGATCATGACCCGGGCAATCCGAGGCGGAATCCGATTGCCGGATAACTGGAATCAGGCGCTTCCAGCACTTCAATACCGTTTGAATGCGTTTGTGCCGCGGATTTTAAAACTTGTCCGATCGGCTGTGTTCCTGGGAACCGTCTTGATGCTGCTCGACATTTGGGGCGTGTTCCGTGTTCGCGCCTGGTTTGAGAGTGAGACCGGTGCCCGATTGCTCAGCAGCACAGGGTCCGCCCTGTTGGTTCTGTTAGTCGGCTTTGCTGTTTGGCTTGCTTTGATGTCATGGGTGGATTTGCGACTTCAATCCCGCAGCGGCCGGATCGTCACTGCCCGGGAGCGCACGCTGTTCCAGCTCTTCCGCAATGCGGCGACAGTTGTCATCCTGGTGATGTCATCACTTTTGGCTTTGTCTGAGCTGGGCATTGATATCGGCCCGCTAATTGCCGGTGCCGGTGTCGTTGGTTTGGCAATTTCTTTCGGTGCCCAAACACTGGTAAAGGACATCATCACAGGCGCCTTTATTCAGATTGAAAACGCGATCAATGAAGGGGATGTCGTGACCGTTGCCGGTATTACCGGAACGGTTGAAGGAATAACGGTTCGGTCGGTGCGGATCCGGGATCTCAATGGAACCTCTCACATTATCCCATTTTCGTCTGTCGACATGGTGTCGAACTTCATGCGCGGATTTTCCTATCATGTCGCGATCATTGGCGTGGCTTACGATACCGATGTTGCTGTTGCCAAAGACGCGATGCTCGAGGCGTTCCGCAGGCTGCGGGAAACAGACTATGGGGCGAAAATTCTTTCCGATATGGAGATGAACGGGGTGATTAATTTTGGTCCAAGCTCGATCGATATTCGAGCAAGGATCAAAACTCTGCCGGGTGATCAATGGTCTGTCGGGCGCGCTTACAACGAGTACGTCAAACAAGTGTTTGATGAGCGGAACATCGAAATCCCGTTCCCGCAGGTCACCTATCATGCGGCAACTCCGCCATTTGTTCGGGACGACGGAGAGAAGACCGCGAAACCGAAACTGCCGAAAAAACCGAAAGCCATATCGGGTGACGCGCCTCCAGGCGAAGGTGTCGAATAGGCGTAAATCTCCCAGTTTTTTGCCTAAAAATCTGGTTCAACTGCTAACCGGCTTTTGATGAAAGTTGGATGTGCGCTTGTGCGCGCATTTATTGTGATTGATTTTCGACTGGTTTCGAATTATTTTCGCTTTTGGAATAATCGCGCGAAAAGAACGGAGCCTTAGACGGACCATGGCAGCGGACTATGATCTTTTAATAATCGGTGGCGGAATTAACGGAGCAGGGATTGCCCGTGATGCTGTCGGCCGTGGAGCATCGGTGATGCTCGTTGAAATGGGGGATCTTGCCGGAGCCACATCATCGGCCTCGACCAAACTCATCCATGGCGGCCTGCGCTACTTAGAATACTATGAGTTCAATTTGGTGCGTAAAGCTTTGAAAGAACGGGAAGTTCTTTGGAAGTTGGCGCCGCATATTGCCTGGCCGCTGCGCTTCATTCTTCCGCACCACAAAGAGCTGCGCCCAGCATGGTTTCTACGCCTTGGTCTGTTCATGTATGACCACCTTGGTGGCCGTAAGCTGCTGCCGGCGACCAAAACAGTTCCGCTCGACCAGGGCATCTTCAGCAAGGGGTTGAAGAAGCTCTTTCAAAAGGGATTCGAATACTCCGATTGCTGGGTCGATGACGCGCGCCTTGTCGTCTTGAATGCGCGAGATGCGGCGGATCGCGGCGCGAATATTCAAACCCGTACAAAATGCGTCAGCGCACTGCGTGACGGAGATCATTGGCAAGTGGTCTTGAAGGACCTGACAACCGGTATCGAACGCACTGTCACCGCATCTGTTCTGGTAAATGCGGCTGGTCCCTGGGTTGCCGAAATGCTGCGTGGTGTTGTCGGGGCCAACAATTCTTCAGCTGTCCGGCTGGTCAAGGGCAGTCACATCATTGTGCCGCGCCAGTTTGATCATGACCGCTGTTTCATTTTCCAAAATGGGGATGGACGGATCGTCTTCGCCATTCCTTATGAAAACGACTTCACCTTGATCGGAACGACCGATGTCGATTTCGAAGGCGATCTTGGCAAGGTCTCAATTGCAGAAGATGAAATTGAGTATCTTTGCAAAGCTGTCAGCGAGTATCTGGAAAAACCCATTACCCCTGACGATGTCGTGCACACGTATTCGGGTGTCCGCCCGCTCTATGATGATGGTGCGAGCGAAGCAAAGGCGGCGACCCGGGATTATGTGCTGGAGTTGGATGCTGGCGAAAACAAACCAGCTGTTCTGTCTGTATTTGGCGGCAAAATCACCACCTATCGGAAACTCTCCGAACAGGTGTTGGAAAAGCTGACGCCGTTCCTGCCGTTCAAGCGCGGAACGTGGACGGATGAGGACGCGCTTCCAGGCGGCGATTTTGCGGTGACATCCTTTGACGACGAAGTGGAGCGTTTGTCTTCCGATTATCCGTTCCTCGGCAAGATTTTTGCGGCACGGCTGATCCGTCAATATGGGACGGATGCCCGAAAAATTCTAGGCAGTGCGAAGAAGGCTGCCGATCTGGGGCAATTCTTTGGCTACAACCTCTATGAGGCCGAAGTGAAATGGCTGGTAAGCCAGGAGTGGGCGCGCACGTCGGAGGACATTCTTTGGCGGCGGACCAAACTGGGTTTGCGGTTGAATTCCGATGAAATTGCGGCGCTGGACAGCTATCTGGGCGCTCATCTTGCAGAATTGGTCGGCACTGCTGCATAGTGCTGGGCTAGAAATCTAAGCCGCCGGCAACCGTCGGCGGTTCTTTTGAACAACAAACAAAAATGATGTGGGAGGAGCGCCATGGCCGGATCGGTATTGGCGATTGACCAAGGCACTACGTCAAGCCGTGCCATCGTCTTTGGCGAGGATTTTCAGCCGGTTAGTGTCGGCCAGCAGGAGTTTCCGCAACATTTCCCGAAATCGGGTTGGGTGGAGCACTCGCCATCTGATATCTGGACCAGCACCCTGCGCGTCTGCCGCGAAGCGATGGAAAAGGCGCCGGACAAGGGCGCGAACGTTGCGGCTATCGGAATTACCAACCAGCGTGAAACAACGCTGGTTTGGGACCGCAAGACAGGCGAGCCGGTCTATAACGCTATCGTTTGGCAAGATCGCCGCACAGCCGATTTCTGTGCGAAGTTGCGGAACGAGGGTCTGGAATCCAAGTTCACAGCCAAAACGGGCCTACTGCTGGATCCCTATTTTTCGGGCACCAAGATCGCCTGGATCCTCGACAACGTCGACGGCGTGCGCGAGCGGGCAGAGCGCGGCGAGCTGGCGTTTGGGACCGTAGACAGCTGGCTGATCTGGCATTTGACCGAAGGCGAGGTTCATGCAACCGATGCAACCAACGCCTCGCGCACTCTGATCTACAACATCCATGACAACGTCTGGGACACGGAGCTGTGTGAGGTTCTGAATATCCCGCTCAGCATGCTTCCGGAAGTCAAAGACAGCGCGGATGACTTCGGTGTTGCCAAGGCAGATTTGTTCGGCAGGGAGCTCCCGATTCTGGGTGTGGCTGGAGATCAGCAGGCGGCGACCGTGGGTCAAGCGTGTTTTGAACCAGGTATGGTCAAGTCGACCTACGGCACCGGATGTTTTGCCATTATGAACACGGGCACGACCCCGGTTCCGTCAGGCAACCGCATGCTGACAACTATTGCTTACCGGCTGAATGGCGAGACGACTTACGCCTTGGAAGGCTCGATCTTTATTGCTGGCGCTGCCGTGCAATGGTTGCGCGATGGCCTCGGTCTCATTGAAAGCGCCGGTGATACGCAAGGCTTGGCGGAACAGGCTGATCCCAATCAGGATGTGTATCTGGTTCCGGCATTTGTCGGGCTCGGTGCGCCTTATTGGGATGCGGATGCCCGCGGGGCCATGTTCGGCTTGACCCGGAATACAGGCCCTAAGGAAATCGCCCGGTCTGTCCTGCAGAGTGTTGGCTATCAGACCTGCGACCTTGTGTCCGCCATGCAGTCGGATTGGCCGGATGCCAAATCTCCGGTCTTGCGGGTCGATGGCGGCATGACGGCGTCCGATTGGACCATGCAATTCTTGTCGGACATTCTAGGTGCGCCTGTCGACCGGCCGACCGTTGCCGAAACAACGGCACTGGGTGCCGCCTGGCTCGCCGGGAGCAGGGCCGGTGTCTGGCCGGGGCAGAAAGAATTTTCCGCCAAATGGAAGCTTGAAAAAAGATTTGAGCCCCATTTGGAGCCGGAGCGGCGGGAAAAACTTCTCGCTGGTTGGAAAGACGCTGTACGACGAACACGGTCCAACCTGACATAATACGATCCATCAAGCTCCGGCAATCGCCGGAGCTTTTTGATTAATGACATCCCTTTAGCCTTTTCATCGTTCTCCCGGTCAAGTGTAGCGCGAGCCGGGACGTGGAGCCAAAAGACTTTCAACTTCAATTAGATAAAGACTGATAAGCCTGAATTCTCCGATCTCTGCTCTCCGCTTTACTGCCTTGGGGAGGGCCGGCCGGGGCTTTGTTTCATTTTTCGCTTTCAGTTTGCGGTCAGTCAGATAGCTGTTGCTTTGTTCGTTATTTCGGGTATTCTCGAAATATGGAAAAAGAAGATGCCCTGAGAGCTTTGGCGGCACTCGGTCAGGAAACCCGCCTCGACGTCTTTCGCCTGTTGGTGAAGGCGGGAAAAGACGGCATGGCAGCTGGCGCCATATCAGATGCTCTCAAGGTGCGTCCAAACACCCTGTCGACCCACTTGAGCGCCCTCTCCCGGTCCGGTCTCGTGCGAGCTGAACGGGATGGGCGCTCAATTCATTACCGGGCCGATCTTTCCATCATGGGCGCCTTGACGACCTATCTGCTGCAGGATTGCTGCGGCGGAAACCCGGAACTCTGCGCTCCGATCATGAATTTTCTGGATGACAGCGATTGTCATAACAAAGGCCGGTGCTGAATCCGGCAAGAGGTGGGGCTTCAATAACATGCGTAATGCCTTGTTTGTCTGCACGGCCAACTCCGCGCGCTCGGTTTTAGGCGAAGCGATCCTGCGCCATTTGGGTGAGGGGAAATTCCAAACATTTTCAGCCGGGTCGACGCCGCGCGGCATGGTCAACCCGGATGCAATTACCTGTCTTCAGGGGCGCGGTCTGCCAACGGATGGTTTCCGGTCCAAGAGCTGGGAAGAGTTCGTAGGGCCAGACGCTCCCAAGATGGATTTGATCATCACGGTTTGCGACAGCGCGGCAGGCGAAGCCTGCCCAGTCTGGCCGGGCCATCCGTTTGTGGTCCATTGGGGGATCCCGGACCCGGCGGGCGTTGAGGGCGATGATGCCACACGTGGCGCCGCCTTTGATCTCGCTTTTGACCGCCTGGAACGCCGTGTCAGTGCCATGTTGGCACTTGGCGATGCGGTGTTTTCTTCAGCTGACGGCAAGGCTCAACTGTCAGCCATCGGCACATCTGCCGACGACTAGGATCTTCAAAAAATGTCTGAATTCACTCTCTCCCGGCGCCTGGTTGCTGAAGCGCTTGGTACTGCGATGCTTGTTGGGGCCGTTGTTGGATCCGGGATCATGGCGGACAAATTGTCCGACGATGTCGCTGTTTCTCTTCTGGGCAACACTATTCCGACCGGCGCAATCCTGGTGGTTCTGATCACCTTGCTGGGGCCGATCTCAGGTGCCCACTTCAATCCGGCCGTGACATTTGTCTTCTGGTTGAAGCGGGAACTGACGGTTTCCATCGCACTTGCCTATATCGCTGTTCAGATCCTCGGCGGAATCTGCGGATCACTGATTGCCCATGTGATGTTTGAGCTGCCAGTCTGGCAGGCCTCCACCACGGTGCGGACAGGAAGTTCCCAATGGGTGGCGGAAGTGGTGGCAACCTTCGGGCTTCTGGCCAGTATTCTGGCCGGGATTAGGTTCCGCGCCGAGGCTGTGCCGTGGCTGGTGGGTCTTTACATTACCGCCGCCTATTGGTTTACCGCCTCGACTTCTTTTGCCAATCCGGCTGTGGCGATTTCTCGAGCCTTCACGGATACGTTCGCCGGGATCCGTCCGGTCGATGTGCCTGGGTTCATCGTCGCTCAGCTGATTGGTGCGGCTTTGGCGCTGGCTCTGTTTTCCTGGTTGCTGCAGGCAGAAAAATCCGTGCCAGAGGGCGAAAAGCTCCAAACTCAGAAAACTGGCTAAACCAGCTTTCGTCATCCTCTTCTGCGCTTGCAAAACACGGCAAGGATTGCTTGAAGGGATGGATGAGCAAACCAGACGTTTATGTCGTCGGAGCCGGTATTATCGGGCTGGCTGCCGCCGCGAATCTCCTGCAACGCGGATACCGGGTTACCGTTCTGGACAGGGAAGGTCCGGCCGCGGGCGCAAGCCAGGGCAACGCAGGTGGTATCGCCTGGACCGATGTTGCCCCAATGGCTGCGCCTGGAATGTGGAAGCAGGCCTTCAAATGGCTGATGGACCCGCTTGGGCCACTGACCGTCCGGCCGGCCTATGCCCATAAAATCCTGCCCTGGATGCTTCGGTTCCTGGCGGCGTCCAATCCGAAGCAGATGGAACGCAGCACCAGGGCGCTGGCAGCGCTGAATGCCGAAGCCTGGCCGTCCTGGGAGCGGCTGTGGCGGGTGTCCGGCACGCACAACCAGGTTCGCAAGGACGGCTGTCTGGAACTCTTTGATACACAGGCCTCCCTAGATGGTGCTCGGCCTGGCTGGGAAGAACAACGCCGGTTTGGCATTCAGATTGATGAGCTAGATGTCCAGGCGATCCGGGAACTGGAACCGTCGATATCTGACAAAGTCGTCGGCGGTGCTTTGTCACCTGAGTGGGCACAAGTTGATGATCCGAAAGCCTTGTGTCTTTCCTTGGCTGATTGGCTCAAAGGCCAGGGTGTTACATTCGACATAGGCGAGGTGAGCAAAGCTGAACGTCAAGGCGATGGGGCCGCACTCACACTCAAAGACGGGCGGACCATTGTTGCCGGCAAACTTGTGATCGCCTGTGGGGCTTGGTCGAAGAAACTTGCAGCGCAGTTGGGCGACAAAATCCCTTTGGATACGGAACGCGGCTACAACATCACCATTCCAGAGCCAGGCGTGACAGTGAACCGCTTTATCCTGCTGCCCGGTCACGGATTTGTCGTGTCTCCGCTTTCCATCGGATTGCGCGTTGGCGGGGCTGTTGAATTTGGTGGTCTGGATCTGCCGGAAAACTGGAAGCGTGTGGATGCCATGGTAACTAAGGCCCGCCGGTTTTTCCCGGATCTTCAAATAGACGGTGGCAAACGCTGGATGGGGTATCGGCCCTCTATCCCGGACAGCCTGCCGGTGATCGGTCCAGCTTCCGGCAGCAACGGGATTTATTATGCCTTCGGCCATGCGCACCACGGGCTGACGGAAGCGGCGGTGACCGGAGAAATGATCACCGATATGATTGATGGCAAAGCCCCAACGGTCGACCCGGAGCCGTTCCGCGCCGACCGGTTTTAGGCGAGATAGCGGTGGTCACTGTTTGGCCACCGTTTCACTTTGCTACAGCGTCATTTTTATCAGCGGCTGATGAGTGTCTTCGTCGATGTATTCGCCGGTCTCTCGAAACCCATAGGCTTTGTAGAATCCGCGCCCAATCGGATTTTCCTTGAAAACCTCGACGGTCAAGCGGCCTTTTTGGGACTTCGCGTAATCGACCAAGGCACGTCCGATGCCGTGGCCATGATAATCGGGATCGACGAACAGACCTCCGATGTGACCGTCCAGTAGGCCGATAAAACCGAGCAGTTTTTGGTCTTGGGCAAAGACGTGTGTTTCCGATATTGGCAGATAGAGAGAGCGGATTTTCTCTTCAGCCTCAGCAAGAAATGACGGGCTCAAGAACGGGTGGGCAAGGTCGCTGGCCTTGCGCCAGATCTCAAGGATACGATTCGTATCCGCTGTTTCATAAGTTCGGATCATTGGATAAAAGTGTCCTGTTCCGGCCGAAATCAGCCAGGTCAAAAGTTTTGATTTGGTTGGCAAACGCCGCTTGAGAACTCAAGCGGCTCTATGCTGCGGGTCCCTTTGGCACCCGTTCAATCAGGACATAAAATCTCCAAGTCAGGTGAAGACGGATATCACATAAGCGTCTGTTCGAAAACCGTTACATATGTTCCATCGGAGATTTCCGGCGTTCGCGGTAGAGCTGATCAAGCCGCCAGGTGACGATTGCAAAAACAATCCATCCTGTATGGAAAATCACCCCTGCCAACATAACGATCCAGCCCGGTATTGGACCAATCGCTGCGCGGGCAAAAGCTTCCGTCATATCGGTCAGCGGGACTGGATGAATGGCAACCTTGCCATAGTAGGCAACGGCTTGAATGGCCAGGATCCAGGAATAGTTGCTGCGCAGCCGGCGTCCGGCCGCACGGATGAAGCTGATGTGGTAATGCGGCGTTTCATAATCCTCGCCGAGCATCTCGCCCCAGGCGCCGTTCCATTTGACACCTTCGCCGCGCAGCAAAGGTGCATAAAGATCGATTTCCAGCAATCGGGCCCGCGCGCGAAACAGATTGTAGTACCGGTACCGGCGCGCCTCGAAGATCAAAAACACCGTCACCAAAAGCCCCACCAAGACCATTGGCAATGGAGACGCTGCTATGTTGGAAAATGTGGCGGACAACGCAATGCCAGTGGTCACCACGGCCCAATTGGTGGTGTTGTCGAGCCGGGTGCGCCAATGGGTGCTGCGGAAGACTTCGGCGCGATAGAGATGCGCCAACGCACCGAAGGCGGCAGGGTCGATTTCCTGCTGCTTCGTGGGGTGCGGTGTCTCTGTTTCTGGCATTTGAACAGTCTTGAGCTTGGGACTGGCAAAATGCTACTGCGATTTCGAAGGGTTGGCCAGTTTTCAGGCCCTTACCAAGCGAAGAAAATCGCCGGACATTGTGTCCGGCGATCTAGGGTCAGGACCCGTTAATTTGATTGGAATGGCACGGCAAACGGCGATGAGCTGCAAGGAAAAACGTGAAAAGCGGGCTTCTGCCCGGTTGAACGGTTAGACGCCGCAGATCGAAGCCGTTTTCGCGTCTTTTCAAGATAGGATGAATTTGCTCGGCAACTTCGTTGCAACCCTTTGAAAACCGGACGGTTTCCTGCAGATTTGCGTCTCGTATCCGAACAAATTCCTTCCTACCATTTCAAACAAATTAATGGGTCCTGACCCTAGGCCTATTTCTTTTTCTTGTTCATGGCGGCGGCTAGGGCTGCTGCCATGGCGTTGTTGCCGCTGTCATTGCCTGACTGTTTTGGCGCACCGCCTTTGGTGCCGCCGGGACTTGAGGGGCCCCGTCCGCCCGCTCCTGAACGGTTTTGTCCGCTGCGTTCGCGCTGACCCTGATAGTCGGCCTGGGATTTCATCGTCATGGAAATGCGCTTGCGCGGAATATCGACCTCCAAAATGGTGACTTTGACGATGTCTCCGGCTTTCACGACCTTGTGCGGATCGTCGACGAACCGGTCGGCCAGTTGTGAGACATGGACGAGCCCGTCCTGGTGAACGCCGACATCAACGAAGGCGCCAAAGTTAGTGACGTTTGTGACCGTGCCTTCCAGCTTCATGCCCGGCTTCAAGTCGGAAATTTCCTCAACGCCGTCTTGCAGGGCAGCTGTCTTGAATTCCGGGCGCGGATCCCGGCCCGGCTTTTCCAGCTCGGACAAGATGTCCTTCACCGTCGGCAGGCCGAATTTCTCGTCGGTGAAGTCAGACGGCTCGAGATTTTTCAAGACACTGTTGTCGCTCATCAGCTGGCGCACATCCCGGCCGCAGGCTTTGACGATGCGTTTGGCCAGCGGATAGGCCTCCGGGTGCACGGAGGAGGCGTCCAGTGGTTCCGCTCCCTCGGTGATGCGCAAGAAACCAGCGCAGAGTTCAAACGCTTTTGCTCCGAGGCGCGGAACGTCTTTGAGCTGAGAGCGTTTGTCGAACCGGCCAATCGCATCCCGGTGTTCAACTACGGCTTTCGCAAGGCTGCCAGACAGGCCTGAAATGCGTGACAAGAGGGCCGGGGAGGCGGTGTTGAGATCAACACCAACGGCATTCACCGCGTCTTCGACAACAGCATCCAATGCCCGTGCGAGCTTGGTCTGATTGACGTCGTGTTGATATTGGCCAACGCCGATGGACTTCGGTTCGATCTTGACCAGTTCGGCAAGCGGGTCCTGCAAGCGGCGGGCGATGGACGCAGCGCCGCGCAAGGACACATCGACATCCGGCATTTCCTTGGCAGCCAGTTCAGACGCGGAATAAACAGAAGCGCCGGCCTCGTTGACAATTACTTTGACCGGCCGCTGCGCGCTCGGAATGTCGGTCAGAACATCGCCGGTCAGCTTGTCGGTTTCCCGGCTCGCGGTGCCGTTGCCGATCGCGATCAGGCCAACTTTGTGTTTGGCAATCAGCGCCAGCAAGGTTGCCCGGGAACCCGCAACATCATTGCGCGGCTGGAACGGGTAGATCGTTGCCGTGTCGATCAGTTTACCGGTGTTGTCGACAACAGCGACTTTCACTCCGGTTCGGATGCCCGGGTCGAGGCCGAGCGTTGCTTTGGAACCGGCGGGCGCTGCAAGCAACAAGTCTTTGAGATTCCTGGCAAAGACCTGGATCGCTTCTTCTTCCGCCTTGTCCCGAAGGACACCCATAAGATCGAGTTCCAAATGGAGAGCCAATTTCACCTTCCAGGCAAAGCGGGCCACATCCATCAGCCACTTGTCTGCCGGGCGGCCACGATCGGCGATGCCGTAGGTGTCAGCGACCATTTTAACAGCTGGGAGAACTGGTGCCGGATCGTCGGCGTCGACCGTAAGATCGACAGACAGGATGCCTTCGTTGCGGCCGCGGAAGAGCGCAAGGGCCCGGTGGCTCGGGATCTTCGCCCAGCTTTCAGAATAGTCGAAATAATCGGCAAACTTGGCGCCCTTGTCCGCCATGCCGTCGATCAATTTGGATTGCACAACGCCGCGTTCTTCCACATAGCGGCGCAGACGGCCGACCAGTTCGGCGTTCTCCGCGAAACGCTCCATCAGAATCTGGCGAGCGCCATCAAGAGCCGCTTTGGTGTCGGCCACGCCCTTCCCTTCGTCGATGAAAGCAGCGGCTTCGGTTTCCGGCGTCTTGGTGGCATCGTCAAGCAGCATATCGGCTAGAGGTTCCAGGCCGGCTTCCCGAGCAATCTGGGCTTTGGTGCGCCGTTTCTTCTTGAACGGCAGATAGATGTCTTCGAGCTGTGATTTGGTTTCGGCGGTTTGAATGCTCGCAGTCAAGGCATCGGTCAGTTTGCCCTGCTCGTCGATCGATTTGGTGATGGCGGCGCGGCGATCCTCGAGCTCTCGCAGGTAGATGAGCCGCTCTTCCAATTTGCGCAGCTGGCTATCGTCCAGGCCGCCTGTGGCTTCCTTGCGGTAGCGGGCGATAAAAGGAACAGTCGAACCTTCGTCGAGCAGTTGAACGGTGGTGTTCACCTGGCCGGCCTTACAGCCGATTTCATCTGCGATCCGGTGCGCAATGCGCAGAGCGGTTTCCGCAGAAAGGGACTGCGCTGATTTTGTGGAGCCTGAATCCGAAGGTGTGACAGTTGCCATTTGGGATTTTCACTTTCACGGCAGAAAAACAAATCGGGACGATAATTCGGACGGGCTTGGCGTTAAAGCCATCTCGGAGCCTCATCCACCAGCAAATTCAAGCCGGTTTAGCGACCGCTGTTAACCGAAACATTGTCCATTCCGTAGAAAATATTTCCGAACAAGTATAATGGCGGTCCTAATTCGAACGAATTGCACATTTATACGTATTCTGGAAATCCGTTCGACTGGTAACATTCACTGGGTTCGTACTGGATTCGCATCCTGCCAAGGCGTGCTGATGAGACAATTCGCTTTTTTCAAAAGCGGCGTGGCATTCGCTTGCTGATGGTTTAATACCGGTTTGGGCGGTGCTAAAAAACAGAGGAGACTGGATCGTGACACGAGGCCGGCCCCGTAAGACGGAAAAAGAAGACGCTCTTTACGGCATTATGTGCGCCTTCTGGCAGCATGGATTTAAAGCCACATCCATGAATGATCTCGTCGAAGCCTCTGGAATGGCCAAACCTAGCTTATATGCCGCCTTCGGTGACAAGGAGGCGATGTTTGAGAAATCGCTCCTGCATTATTTCGATTGTTACGGGGATCTTGTTTTTGGTCCGCTGATGCGTGCTGAAAAACACTATCTCGTTGATGTCCGCAATCTGATACAGACCGTTGGCTATCTGGCTGCAGACAAATCCACGCCCTTGGGCTGTTTCCTGTTCAATGCGCAGGTTGAGAACGCCTACGGTACCGAAAAACATAAGGTTCTTTTGTCCGATCTGGCGCAGACACGGTATGGCGGCATCAGAACGCGTCTCCTTAAAGCGGTTGATGCCGGTGAGCTTTCGGACGATGCGGATATCGATGCTCTTGCAACTTATGTCGACGGCCAGCTCGGCGCAGTGTCCATTCTAGCCCGCACGGGGGCCGGCAAGGGGCAGATTGATCAATTTGTCGAAACAGCTTTGAAGGCGCTGCCGAGCGAAACGCCTTTCGATTTCGATGACCTTCCCGAGTTCACCTTACGACAGTGATCTTTTCTGCTGCACGGGTCACCGCTGTATAAAGCCAGCGGTCCCGATGTTCGCGGAACGCCCAGCTTTCATCGAACAGAACAACATCGTCCCACTGAGACCCCTGGGCTTTGTGGACCGTTAGAGCGTAGCCATAGTCGAATTCGTCGGCCTTGCGCCGGATGGCATAGGGGATACTCTCTGCGCCGTCTTCAAACATTGCCGGAAGCACTTTGACTTTGACCGCGGTCTTGATCAGTTCGTCCTCTGAAACAACATCAAAGCGCAATGTGTTGCCGCGCGGCTGGCGCAGGCGTTTCACCGTCCACAAACCGCCGTTCAACAAGGCTTTGCTCTTGTCATTGCGCAGGCAAACCAGCTTGTCGCCAACCGCCGGCATTGGGGTCGTAAAGTCTTTCAGTTCCCGGATCCGGCTGTTGTAAAGGCGACGTGTTTTGTTGGTGCCAACCAAAACCTGGTCTGCCGCTAGGATCTGATCCTTGTCGATCTGACGGCGGTTGATCACTTTGCTCTCGCCGAATTCGCCGTAGTCCAGGGATCCGCCTTCGCGGATGGTCATGGACATACGCACAATCGGATTGTCCTGCGCTTGGCGGTGGACCTCTGTCAGCATGATGTCGGGTTCGGCTTCGGTGAAAAAGCCTCCGCCTTTGACCGGTGGCAGCTGTGCCGGATCCCCCAGCACCAGTACCGGAGTGCCGAAGGACAGAAGGTCCCGGCCAAGTTCCTCATCCACCATGGAACACTCGTCGATGACAATCAGCCGGGCTGTTGCTGCCGCACTGTCCCGTTTGATGGCAAACTGCGGACCGGCGTCCTCCTCATCATCGTCAGTTAGCTCTTCTTCTTTGGCCGAGCGTGGACGGTAAATAAGTGAGTGAATGGTGCCGGCATCTTCACACCCTTTTTGGCGCAACACATGCGCGGCCTTGCCGGTAAAGGCGCCAAAACAGACATCGCCGTCAATGTCTGCAGCCAGATGCCGGGCGAGCGTGGTCTTACCGGTGCCGGCATAGCCAAACAAACGGAACACCTGGCGGTCTCCACGTTTCAGCCAGGCAGCAGTTTCCTGAAGAGCAGTGTCTTGTTGCGGCGACCAGGCCAAGTGGGTGCTCCGGGGTTTTCAAAGGGAGTTGCCTCCATAACCTGATTTGCCACCAAGCGCCAAGGGGAAGACGGACCATATTCTGCTAGCCAAGCACCGAGAATGAACTGTCCTGATTGATGCTGCGCTTTCTGGAGAAGGTCGCTGTGTTGATCGTATGATCGACGTGCGACAGCTTGAATTGCAGAGGGTCTTTGTCCTGCGCGCCGCCCTCCTCGCAATAGGTGATTAGCTCGGCCATCAGCCGGCCGGCAACGGGGGCGTTTTTGAACTGATTGCCGCTGGTTCCGATTGCCAGATAATAACCAGACACATCGCTGCAGTCGTAAATCGGCAACCAATCATCGGTGGCATCATAAAGATCCGCGACGCCAACGGGATGCTGGGACACACCCAGTTCAGGCAAACGCTGGGAATACCGATAGGCATAGGTGAGGGCCCGGTCGCTCAAATCGCGCGAAAAGTCATCCGGATCAACGTCCTGCGGAGGGTCGCAAGGAGGGTTTTCGCTGCCGATCATCAATTGGCCGCCGCTGCCAGGTTTGATGTAACAAGCGATGTCGTTGTCCGAAACGATCAAGCCTTCTCTTGAGTATCCGAGGGTGCCCGGTGGCGTGATCTGAACAACTTCCTGGCGCAGCGGGCGTGTCCGGATGTTCATGCCTGGGTCGCCCTGTAACAAGGCATTGACCTTGCCGGAATGCGGGCCGGCAGCATTTATGACAATCGGGGCGGCAACGGTCCGCCCGTCGTCCAGATCAACGCCGGTGATCCGGTTTTCCGGCACGGAGATGCCGGTCACTTTTGTCTTGAAGAAAAAGGTGCCACCGAGGGCTTCGGTTGCGGATTTGAGGTTGCGGGCCGCCAATTGCGGGTCATCGACATAACCGCCTTGGGGAAAGTAGACCCCGCCGGAGATTTCACCGCCGGAAGGCTCGCCAAAAGCTTCATCGTCCATCTTTTTCGCTGGGGCGTAACACTCCAGATTGTAGCCGGGCATGGCCTGCCGGATTTGATCTGCAGACCAATGTTCATGGCGAATGCCGAGCTGTTCTGCGCTTTTCAGTACTTTCTCAAGATAGCCATTGGCCGCGGTCTTCATCACCAATGTGCCGGTTTCAATGAAACGGGCGAGCTCAGGAGTGTCTTCACAGCCAAGGTACCCAGGCCAGTTTCTCCAGGCGTGATAGCCTTCAAATGCCATGGCAGAGCCGTCGAGGGTTGAATAATAAGTGCGGACGACGGCGGCTGAACTCGACGTCGAGCCATACCCAGCTGCGGGCAGCATATCGATATTCAGGGTCCGGTATCCCTTTCTGGCGAGATTAAACGCGATCGCGCAGCCAATTACGCCAGCTCCGATGATTACGGCGTCGAAGTGCAGGTCAGTGGGACCAGACGGGTTGGTTGGCGCGATCATATGAGTCTCCAGAAAAGGGTCCGACAAGATCACGAGCAACCCGCAGGTTTGTCCAGTGGAAAATCCGCCAGACTATGTTCAGAATTGGTCACATGCTCGTTGTTCAATTCGTCTAATTGATAACTATTTCCTGCATTGTTTAAAAAAGTCACCTCACTAGGGGGATTCTAAATGTTTGTAGAATTTGTTCCCAAGTCTCCCGTTGAACGTTCCACACGGTATTTGCATGATTTTTCAAGTGTTGTCGGTTTTGCCGACTTTTCAACAACTTGGAGATTGGTGTGCCGCTTGGGAAATTGTGCGAGTGGCCAACGCTGGGGCTCATATTGGCTTCTGCGATGGCTTGGGCTGGGGTGATTTGGTTTTATTCTGATTGGGGCGGATGGATTGTCTGCCCGCTGGCAGCGGTTTTGGTCACACTTCAGTCTTCCTTGCAGCATGAAGTTTTGCATGGTCACCCAACCAAAAGCGCCAAATTGAACGAGGCGCTGATCTACTGCAGCTTCGGTTTGTTTATTCCCTACCGGCGCTTCAAAGCACTGCATCTGCGCCACCACAATGATGACCGCTTGACGGACCCTTATGATGATCCAGAGGCCTTCTATCTCGCGTGGGGGGACTGGCAGAAGCTGCCAAAGGCAATTCAGGCGGTTCTAACTCTCAACAACACCCTTGCTGGAAGATTGCTGATCGGCCCGGCGGTCTCGCTGATCGGGTTTTATGGCTCCGAACTCCGGCTGCTGAAATCTGGCGATAAATCGGTGCGCCGGGCGTGGGGCCATCATATCTTGGGGCTGGTGCCGGTTGTTCTGTTCGTGACGCTTGTGGGTGGAATGCCGCTTTGGCTTTATGGTCTTGGAGTAGCTTACCCAGGCATGAGCCTGTTGATGCTGCGCACCTACGCCGAACACCGGGCCCACGAAGACACCGAAGCGCGGTCTGTCATCGTCGAGTTCTGCCCGATCTTTTCCTTGCTGTTTTTGAACAACAATCTCCACATCGTACATCATTCGTTCCCGCGCGCGCCGTGGTATGCTCTCCCGGGCCTTTACAGGTCCGCACGGGAGGAATGGCAGGCGCGCAATCAGGGCTATGTGTTCAAGAGCTATTTGGAGATGGCAAAGATTTATCTGTTTAAGTCCAAAGAACCGGTGCCGCATCCGCTGGTAAGACGCGAAGTCACAGACGCCGCGCGGTCGGCTTCATGACGGCTGCGGAGTTCCGCCCTGTTCGTCTGCCCATGTATGACTGGCCAGAGGTGGCAGATGAAACGCGTGTTTTGGAAGCAGCACTGACAGATGAGATTTGCCACGCACTTGCTATTGCTCCTTCTACGCTGCAGCCGTGGGAGCCGGACATTGATCTTTACGATCTTTGGAAAGACCCGGGTCTTTTGCTTGCACAGACCTGCGGCTATCCCTTCACCCATGATCTGAAGGGGAAGGTGTCCCTCATTGGCGCGCCGGAATATGAGGCGGCTGGCTGTTCTGGCCCCGCTTATTGCAGCCAGATCATTGTCGCTGCGAGCAGTCCGTTTCGGACCATGGCGGATCTAAAGGGGAGCCGGGCTGCCTTTAACGGACCTGACAGCCAATCCGGCATGAATACGTTTCGCCATGCCCTGGCGTCGCTGGCGGAAGGTGTGCCGTTTTTCGGGTCTGTAACTGAAAGTGGCGGTCACTTGGCCTCCATGGCAGCAGTCGCTGAAGGACGGGCAGATGTTGCCGCCATCGACGCTGTTTGCTGGGCGCTTGCCGGGCGCGAAAAACCTCAACTGGTCAGCGGGGTGCGCGCGCTCACACAAACCGCTCAAGCCCCGGGATTGCCGTACATTACGTCAGTCCGATTCAGCCCGGTGGAGAGACAAAAAATAGCCGAAGCTATAAGCAGTGTCTTTGCCAAAACTGAGACAGCAAAAAGCCGCGAGCGGCTGTGCATTCGCGGCTTTTCGAAACTGGTTCCAGAAGACTATGCGGTTATTCTGGAGATGGAGGCGCAAGCGGCAGCTGCCGGATATCCGGTGCTCGCTTAACGCCGTCCTTTTCGCCGATTAACGGCCGGTTTTGCGTGCTTTTTCAGCTTCGCTCAAACGCAGATTATAATTCATGCGGGCGAGTTCAGCAGCGGAGCGTACAGAGACAACACCCATGAGGTTGGTGCCGAGTGCTTGTGCAAGATAGGTCATGGTAATCCCAATCCTGAATAGGTTCGCAGTGTTAAAGTTGAAAGGGCGGTCCGCTGCCTAAATGACGGGCCGCTTGACTGCTATATGGGCATAACTTGCGATTCAATCAATCGAATAGTATTCATCGTATCGTTCAAAAAAATTGAACTGACAAAACGTCAGGATCTATCCATGGAAAAACTGCCAGGTACGGGTACCGAGCTGATCGATATGGAACTTTATCGTACGTTCCTTGTGATCGCAGAAACGTCAAGTTTTTCAAAAGCTTCAGATCTCATTGGGCGAACACCATCAGCGGTCTCCATGCAAATCAAAAAACTGGAGACCTTGTTGGGGGTTGCGGTTTTTGCAAGGGAGGGCCGCACAGTGCGCATAACTCCTGAAGGTGAAGCTCTCCTTGGATATGCGCGGCGTATCTTGATGTTGAATGAAGAGGCCGTGAGTCTGTTTGTTGCTCCCTCTGTCGAGGGGGAGGTTCGGTTCGGTGCGCCCGCCGATTTTGGCACCCGATTTCTGCCCAACATCCTGTCCAGGTTTGCCCGCTCCCATCCAGGCGTCAACGTCGATGTGCACTTGGATGGTAGTTCGACGCTGGATGAGAAAGTCCGCAAGGGCGAACTCGACCTCGTTTTATCCACGGTGAGACCTGGAGCGCCTTTGCCGTCAGCGACAGATATCGTTTTTTCTGAACCATTGGCCTGGGTTGGGATTGAAGGTGGCATCGCCTATGAGCGCGATCCGCTGCCGTTGGCTGTCTCCACGCCCGGCTGTCCTTGGCGGCGTGCGGCACGCAACGCCCTTGATGCGGCCCAAAAACCTTACCGGATTTCCTATACCAGTTTTCACAGTGCTGGTCAGGAAGCAGCACTTCTGGCCGACCTCGCCGTTGCCCCGTTTCCGGCGAGTGTAGTTGAGCCGCCACTGCAGATCCTGGATGACCGGCATGGCCTGCCAACGATCGGCGACTATCACATCGTCATGAAGGAACGGCCCCGGGCCGGGCAGGCGACACACGCGTTTGCCCAGCATGTCGAGGAGTGTTTCAAAGAGATTGCGCTCGGGACTGCATAAGGTTTCGATTTAGGGATTAACCATAAAGTTAACAGATCGTAAATATCCGTCGCTTCATAGTTAACAAAGGGTTACTCTCTTGCGGAATGCAAAATTCCGCGAAGGGACGAGGCGATCTATGAAAACCACAGCGAAGGCTTTGTTTGCGTCTGTATTAATCACGGCCTCCGGCTCTGCGCTGGCAGGCGACACCACGCGTATCCTCCATGATGAGCCTTATGGGGCCATTGTGACCAAGGAAGCTGGTGTACTTGTTTTCCGCGGCCTGCCGCCGACCCGCAAAGTGGTGGTCAATCCGGGCGGCAAAACCCCGGTCCAGTTGCGCCACACTGAAGTGAACGAAACGAATGTTGTGGTCATGTCTCAGGACGACTATGTGCGCGGCCTGGGCGCCAAAATTGTTCGCCTGAAGTAGCGATTTCATGCTGTTGGGTCGTCAGGATTGACGGCCTAAAAGACGATCATCATAGGGATAAGTGTTCAACCGCTCATATCCGGTTTCGGTGATCAGGAGCTGTTCTTCCAGCTTTACCCCTTCATGCCCGCCGTTGCGGCCGACATAACTTTCAACACAAACAACCATTCCGGGGTCCAGCACGCCGTCATACCCGCCATTAGCCCAATCCGCAGGGTAGGGTACAGCCGGGTATTCATCACACAAACCGACGCCGTGAAAGAGCACTGAATACCGGTTCGCCTGATACGCATCGGGAAGATTTTTTGCGCTGTGGGACAGATCAAAGAACCTGCGGCCCGGGGCGAGCATTTCGATGTTGGCCTCAATCTGGTCGACCGCCATCTGATAGAGAGATCTTTGTTCATTGGTTGGCTGTCCGTCGCCACACAGCCACGTCCGGGAAATGTCGCAACACATGCCGTATGGCCCAACGAGGTCGGTGTCGAACGCAACCAGTTCGCCTGCTTGAATTTCGCGCGCTGACGCTTCCTGAAACCATGGATTGGTCCGCGGTCCGGATGAAAGCAAATGGGTCTCGATCCACTCGCCGCCGCGCCGGATATTACCGGCATGCAGCAGCGCCCAGAGATCCCATTCGGTCATGCCCGGCTTAAGAGCGTCTTCCATTTCCCGCATGGCAGCTTCGCAGGCGGCAATTGACCGGCGCATCGCCTTGATCTCATCAGGGCATTTCACTGAACGGGCAAGTTCCATCACCTCTTCACCGTCATGCAACGTCAATCCGTGACCTTGAAGTGCGGCAATGCCCTCCCGGCGGCATTTGTCCACGGCTATGCGGGCTTTGGGTCCGCAATAGGCGTGGATCAAGTCTGCTAGTTCATCGGCCCATTTTTGGGCAAGTTCGGCGGAACGGGGTCCGGATTCAAAATAGAACCACGGCACGCCATGCCGGACCTCATCAACCAAATAGTTGTGTGCAGACAGGTGCTCGCAATTGTGAAAGTCAAACGCCACCACAGGCCCGTCCAGTGTCACCAGGGCATACCGAACCGCATTATGTGTGCTCCAGACTTGCATGTTTGTGGAATCTGTTGCGTACCGCACGTTCAGCGGATCACAGAGAATGGCGGCACTGAGATCGAACGCGGTCAATTGCTGGCGGATGCGTTGGAGACGGTATTCCCGCACCCTCTCCAGATCCGGTGCTGCCAGTCCAAGAGCGGACCACTCGGCTTCTGCGAGCTCGCCATAACCCAAGACATGACGATTGAGTGCAGAGGCCTTTTCGGTTGCATAAGCGGACAACGCTTCATACCCAGCTGTCTCACCCGGGTGATCCGGCAAGATAGCCGGCATGATCTTCCGCCGGTGCCGGCCAAAATGTTCCGTATTCATGAGCGCCTGCGTCTCCTCCAACGTTTGGCAAATTCTCTTTCGTTCCGGCAGTTACATCCGCATGCGTTCCGCTTTAGGGTCGAACGGCGGGTCCAGGAGGATTGTTGCTTTGCGGCGTTCGCCGAGGATTTCAACTTCGAAGGCGCCGCCATCGGTGATCTCGGCCAATTCAGATGGCACATAGCCCTGTGCCAATGATTTCTGGACGTGATGGGCATACCCGCCGGACGTGATCCAGCCGATTACCTTGTTCTGGTGCCAGATCGGTTCATCGCCCATGACATCCGCATCACCAGCGTCCACGTCAAAGGCGACGCGCTTGCGTTTTGGCCCTTCCTCAAATTCCTTCTGAGCGGCGGCCTTGCCAATAAACTCGGGCTTGTCGAGCTTCACGAACCGGCCGAGGTCTGCTTCAAAGGCGCCATAGACCGGACGGAACTCCCGGAACCAGGTGCCAAAGTTTTTCTCCAGCCGCAGGCAAAGAAGAGCTCGCATACCAAAATCTTTGATGCCAAATTCGGCACCGGCTTCCTTCAATGCCATATAGACCTGCCGTTCGTATTCCGGTGCCATCCAGATTTCATATCCGAGATCTCCGGTGTAGCTGATCCGGTTGACCTTGCAGGGCGCATTGGCAACATCCATTTCCCGGAAATCCATGAAGCGGAAGGCGGCATTGGAGACATCCTCGCCAACGACTTTTGTCAGGACGTCCCGGGATTTGGGACCGGCGATCGACAGGCCGACCCAGCCCAAGTTGATCGCCCGGATCACCACGCTGCCATCATCCGGCAGATGCTGTTCAAACCAGCGCATGTGATAGACCTCGGCTTGGGAAGACCCGAACATGTAAAAATGATCCTTGCTCACCCGGGCGATGGTAAAGTCGCCGATCAGTTTGCCGTTTTCATTCAACATCGGGGTCAGGATCAGACGTCCGATCTTGGGCATGGTGTTGGTCATCAGATTTGACAGAAAGCTCTCCGCCCCAGGGCCGGTGATCTCGTATTTCGCGAAATTGGCGATCTCGGTGATCCCAACACGTTCCCTCACCGCCCGGCATTCCGCGCCAATGGCGTCAAAATCGTTTGACCGTCGGAAGGAGACAATGTCTTCAGCCTTTTCGCCTTCCGGGGCAAACCAGAGCGGTGTTTCAAGACCCCAGCTGTCGCCCATGACCGCGCCCTGACTGAGCATCTTGTCATAGAGCGGCGTTGTCTGATGCGGGCGTCCGGCGGGCAGTTCTTCGTTGGGAAAACGGATGCGGAACCGGCGGCTGTAGTTCTCTTGCACCTTCTTGTTGGTGTAGGCGAGGGTGGCCCAATCTCCATACCGGGCGACATCCATGCCCCAGATGTCATATCCCGGGTCGCCGTCGATCATCCAATTCGCGAGCGTCAAACCGACGCCTCCACCTTGGCTGAAACCGGCCATGACCCCACAGGCGACCCAGTAATTTCTGAGGCCTCGGACCGGACCAACCAGCGGATTTCCGTCCGGTGCAAAGGTGAACGGGCCGTTGATGATCTGCTTAATGCCGGCATTTTGCAGAGCCGGGAAATGTTCAAAACCAACTTCCAGCTCCGGGGATATCCGGTCCAGATCGGGTGCCAGCAACTCGTGGCCAAAATCCCAAGGCGTTTCTCTTGGGCTCCAGGGACGGCAATTCTGCTCATAGGTGCCGAGCAGCATGCCCTTGCCTTCCTGGCGGGTGTAGATCTCGCCGCCGAAGTCGAGAATGCCGATCAGTTCCTTTCCCGTGGCCTCATTGTGCGCCACCACTTCCGGCATTTCATCGGTCAGGAGATACATGTGCTCCATGGCCAGAACTGGCAGCTCGATCCCGACCATCCGGCCGCATTCACGGGCCCAGAGCCCACCGGCATTGACGACATGTTCAGCCCGAATCGTGCCCTTGTCGGTGATCACATCCCAGGTGCCATCCGGGGTTTGGACAAGCTCCTCGACCTTGGTGTGTCGGTAGATTTCAGCGCCGTTGATCCGGGCGGCCTTGGCGTAGGCATGCGTCGTGCCTGACGGATCAAGATGGCCTTCGATCGGATCCCAGAGCGCGCCGATGAAGTATTTTTCATCCAGGATCGGGAACACTTTTTTGGCTTCGGCGACCGAGATCAGTTCCAGATCCATGCCGAGATAGCGGCCCTTGGCTTGGGCAAGGCGCAGAAAATCCATCCGTTCCGGCGTGTCCGCCAGCATGACCCCGCCGGTCAGATGCAGACTGCAAGATTGACCGGAGATTTCCTCCAGTTCCTTGTAGAGATCGACCGTATAACTCTGGAGCTGCGAGACGTTCGGATCGCCATTGAGGGTGTGAAACCCGCCGGCCGCATGCCAGGAGGAGCCGGAGGTCAGTTCGCTGCGCTCGACCAGAACCACGTCTTTCCAGCCAAGTTTGGTGAGGTGATAAAGCACGCTGCAGCCAACAACACCGCCACCAATCACGACGACCTGGGTATGGGATTTCATGTGTCTTTGCTCCAAAGGATATTTTCGTCTTGGGCTGGAAATGCCGGGAGTTAGAAGTCGGTCATCTAGAAGTCGGTTGGTGCACCGCCTTCTTCCTTGCGCTTGGCAACAAAGGCGGTGAGTTCTTCGTCAATGACCGGGTCGAGCGCTGGCGCCGCATAGGCTTCCAGGGCTTTCTTGTAGAGCGTGTTTGCCTTGTCATAAGCGACCGGGCTGCCCGCTTCTGCCCAAGTTTCATAATTGCGCCAGTCCGAGACGATCGGGGCGTAGAACGCATCCTTGTAGCGGGCCTGGGTGTGTTCTGTGCCGAAGAAGTGGCCGGCCGGGCCAACGTCCTTAATTGCTTCAAGAGCCAGCGCTTCGTCAGACACCTCCAGGGGCGTCAGATATTCGGCTAGCATTTGCAAAAGATCGACGTCGGCGATGAACTTTTCGAACCCCGCTGAGAGGCCGCCTTCAAGCCACCCGGCAGCGTGTTTGATCAGATTGCCGCCGCCGTTGATCGCCCCCCACTCCGACAACGTGGTTTCAAGGGCAGCCTGGTAATCGACAGTGTTAGCCGCGCAGACGCCGGAGGTCCGGAAGGGCAGGCTGTAGCGCCGGGCCAACTGCCCGCTGACCAAGGCTGCCTTGACATATTCCGGAGTGCCGAAGGCCGGGGAGCCGGACTTCATATCGACGTTTGAGGTGAACCCGCCATAGACCATCGGGGCACCAGGCTGGATCATCTGGGTGAAGGCAATCCCAGCGAGCGCCTCGGCGTTCTGCAAAGCCAGAGCGCCAGCAACCGTGACCGGAGCCATGGCACCGGCCAGAGTGAAAGGCGTAAGCACGCTGACTTGTCCCGCCAGGGCCATTTCGATCAGGCCTTGCAACATCGGCGTGTCCAGACGGAGTGGCGATGAGGAATTGATGACGGTGATGACGCTCGGCGTATTGCGGAACTCTGCTTCAGACAGACCCATGGCGATGCGGGTCATTTCCAGTCCGTCCTGGTTCCGTTCCTTTCCGAGCGAATAGATGTGAAACACCTTGTCCGTCAGGCGGATCATGTCGGCGACACAATCAAGGTGCCGAACGGAGGCATGTAGATCAACCGGTTCGACCGGATAGCCCATAACGCAGTGGATGATGTTGAAGAACTGAGCCAGTTTTAGAAAGTTGCGGTAGTCTTCCTGATTGCCGGGCCGTCTTCCGCCGTCCCGGTCCACTGCGTTCGGTGCGCTGGCAACACTAGAGAAAGAAATGTGATCCCCGCCCATGATCAGATTGTGGTTCGGGTTTCGGGCATGAACGGTGAACTCAGCCGGAGCTTTGGCAACAAACTCTTCGACCATTGCCTTATCTAGGCGGACCCGGTCGTTTCCAGGCGTCACATCTGCCCCAGCTGCCTTCAGGATTTCTTTTGCTTCGTCATGCAGGAAATCGATACCGATCTCTTCCAGAACCCGCATGGATGCATCATGGATGCTCTCCAGCTCATCGGCCGACACCGCCTCCACAGGCTTGTAGATATGGCGCGGCTGTTTGAACGGCTTTTGCGGAAAGAGATCTGGGCCTGCCTTGTCTCCCCCACCCCGCCTGCGCCGCCCGCGCCGGCCTCTGGCAGTGTCGCCGGTCTCTGCAGGATCGAGTAGGCTGGTCATAACAAGACACCTTTTGCTGGCCGGATGAGCGGAGTTGAACAAATTGCGGGCCGTGGAACATCATCGGTTGCTCTCAGTCTTCAACCTTAGCGGAAGGCGTATTTTTTTTAGGGCGTCTGAGACCGACGGCGGTTGCCACTATCGCGACATTTGACAAAATCACCCATGAAAGCCGGAAACGGCGCTTGCTTCAGGCTTGACGGCTGGTCTCTAAACAGACCAGAAAATGGAGCAACAATTGTAAGGTGTTACGTGAACGACCGGATGACAGACGCCGAACTGCTGGATTTTTTGCAAGGACGCTATCCGTTCGGCGATCTCAGCGGAACCTGGCTAAGACCTCTGCCGAGTTCCTACACCCACCGGTTTTGGCGCCTGCAGACACCGGACCGGGATTTCGTCATCAAGGAGTATTTTCCGGGGCTGGAAAGCAACCCGCTCTATCCGACACTCCCGGAAGAAGAAGCCACCGCGTTGATGCTTTTGGAGCGTCATCAGCTCGCTCCGCGCCTTGAAAGCTTTTTGACGAGTCCTGCTGGAAGGCCCCTTGTGGTCTATGGTTATGAACGCGGGGACGAGGCAGAAATCGATGTGCGCGATGCAGCAAAGCTTATCGGCCAGTTCGCGGCCCTGAACCTGAAGCCGGACGGCATCATGGAAGTCCCGTCCGGGTATCATCAGGTGCTGGCGCATGGTGACGCAATTCTGGGCGAGATTCCGAACAGCCGCCGCGCGGCGAACTTGAAGCGGCTGCGGCCCCAGGAAAGTGCAATCGAAAACACCGCATCTGTTGAACGGCGTCTCATTCACCGTTCGCTGTGTTTGGGCACCGTTCAAATGACGGCAGCCGGCCCGGCGCTGATCGACTGGCAATATGCTGGTTTGGGCGATCCGGTCGAAGATATTGCTTGCTTTCTGTCTCCCGGCCTCTTGACCCTCTATGGCCTGAAACCGCTGGTTCTTTACGCCGAGGACCTTTTTCTGGAAAACTATCCAGACCGGGATATCGTTGCGCGGTTTTATGAGGAACGTCCTGCCTATCATTGGCGTCTGGCCGCTTATTGCCTGTTCCGCCAGGAAACACTCACCCATGTGAATGCACCGGCATCGCGGGCGTATGCCCGTGCTTTGGAAGAGGAAGTGGATTTGCTGCTGCGGCTACGCAGCCGGTAACAAATGTCCTATCCGTGGGCGGCGGTCTGCCGATCTTTGACGGCCAGCACGGAGGACACCAGTGATACTGAGAACGGCACAAAGTACGTCAAAACGATCTTAAAGATGCCTGCTGTGTCCAGTGTGCCGAGCAGCAACCGGTCACCGTGATTGATGCAAGCCAGCAGGGTGCCGACAATGGCTGCGATGACCGCGGCGCGATTCAGGGCCGGTTTGCTGAGGGCTGTTTGGCGGGCAATTGGATCAAGCATTTTGGGGTTCTTGGGCAAATTGAAGACCCTTTCCATTAGGGAAGTGCCTTTGCCAACAACAAGGGACCTCGCGGCTAACTCGCCCGATCGTGACCTTCTGTCATCGGCGTTGGGAGTGTAATCTGCCTGTCATCGGCCTCGCATAGATGGTCGGCATGACCATACTGCTTTCTTCCGTCACAAAATCTTTCGGCACTCACAAAGCCCTAAATCATGTCGATCTGGAAATCGAAGACGGTGCGTTTTTTGTTGTTTTGGGTCCGTCCGGCTGTGGCAAGTCAACTCTGTTGAGGGCAATCGCCGGGCTTGAGCCGATCGACAGCGGCGAGATTGCGCTGGGCGGGGAGATGGTTGCTCGGGACGGCTTTCATCTGGAGCCTGAACGCCGACAGACAGGTGTGGTGTTCCAGTCCTATGCTTTGTGGCCGCATATGAGTGTAGCCGCAAACGTGGCCTTTCCGATGGAAACGGCTGGATTGAAAAAGGCGGAGATAAAAGCCCGGACCGCTGATCATTTGAAGACCGTTGAACTGACGCCGTTTCGCGACCGCAAACCGGCGGATCTGTCCGGCGGGCAGCGCCAGCGGGTGGCGTTGGCGCGCTGCCTGGCGCAAGGCGCAAAGACGGTTCTGATGGATGAACCGCTGGCCAATCTCGATCCGCATCTGCGCGGCGCCATGGAAGAGGAACTGGCAGCCTTCCACAAGATGAGTGGTGCAACCACACTGTTCATCACCCACGATCAACGTGAAGCAATGGCGCTGGCCGACAAGGTGGCGGTGATGTGGGACGGTGAGTTTCTGCAGGTAGATGAACCCGATACACTTTACCGGCGGCCGCACTCCGAGAAGGTCGCGGGATTTATCGGCCGCAGCAGTCTTGTGCCGGTACGGATCGAGCAAGTGGATGGGACTCGAGCCTGGGTACTCGTCGGGGAGCACCGGTTTGAGGCTGAGTGCGCACTTGGCACAACAACGGGTCTCGCAACGTTGTTGCTACGTCCTGAACACCTGGTGCTTGCACCCGGCGGTCATGGCCTCAAGGCAACGGTCGAGCGGACGATTTACCGCGGCGGCTTCTGGGAAGCCTTTGTTGCGATCGACGGCCTTTCAAAACCTTTGATGATGAACCTAAACCGAGCGGCCAAGATTGGTGAGAGCTTGTTCTTAGAGAACTTGCGGGGGTGGGTGCTGCCGAGTTGAGCCGATTACCTCAATTTTTTCCGCATGGCGCAGCGTTTTTCCGGGAAAGGAAGACCTGCGGAGCGTTCGTCCTGAACCAGTTTGAGCAGTCTTGGTTCACAGTCCTTGTCGGCCAGGATGTCAAAACCCAGTTTCTCATAGAACGGCGCATTCCAGGGCACATGGCTGAAGGTCGTCAGAGTCAGTTCTGACAGTCCTCGAGATCTGGCTTGCTCTTCCGCATGTGCCAAGAGCGCCTGGCCGATGCCCTGTTTTTGATGATCGAAATGGACAGAAATCTCATAGATATGCAGGGCGCCATCTTCAGGGAGCGCGGCGAGAAATCCGACCGGTTTGCCATCCTTTGTTTCGGCCAGCCAACTGGTTTGCGCTGCGATAGTTGGACAGTGCTGATCTTTTGTTGCACAGCTGCCGTCGGCGAAAGAAGCCAGGCCATCAATCGCTCTAAAGGCCTGGCTGGCGGAAATCTCCACCGCCTGAAGATCTGCAACGTCGCTTTCAACAGTTTTGCGGATTTTGAATGTTGAAGCCATCAGCGTGTGATCAATCTTTCCAGGGAATGGTTCCGGCCGGAACACGGTTGGCTAGGCTGTTCATCGCCAGCATGACGAAGATCGTCGCAAGAACAACCACAACAGACATAGCCGCCGCAAGGGTTGTATATCCGCCATCTTCATAGTTGAAAATGGTGGTGCCGATGGTTTCATTGCCCGTGGACCATAGGAGTGCAGAGACCGTCACCTCGTTATAGGCGGTCAGGAAAACGAGGATTGCGCCGGAAGCAGCAGAGGGTGCTGTGAGCGGAGCAAAAACCTTGACCACCCGCCGGGCGAAGCCAGCTCCGGAAACCTTGGCGGCATCTTCCAAGGACCGATCCATTTGCAGAAAGGCAGCGGCCACCGGTTTCAAGCCGACGGCCAGAAACACTGAGATATAGGCAATCAGGATGATCCAGAGCGTCCCGTAAAGGGAGACGTTCAAGACTGGCAGGGGCCGGATGAGCGCCAGAATAAAGGCGATCGACATGACCAGCCCGGGAACTGCAAAGGCAATCTCGGCTTGAGACGAGGCAAAGATGCTTGCTCCCCGGACCCGCTGATGCCGATGGCTAAGAAAGTATCCGAGTAGAATACTCATCGCCGCAATAAGGGTGGCGGCGACAGCGGCAACAAGTGTTGAATTGGCAAAAGCGCGCAGGGTCACGGATTGCCGCCACAGGACTTCGATAAAGTTTTCCAGCGTCAAGGTTTCGGCCGACAGGGGCAGGCCATAGGTCGTCACCAGGGAGGTCGCCAGCAGCGAGACTGCCGGTAGTAGGAGCACCAGCGCAACAAAGGTCCAGAGTGTCAGTTCGACCCAGATCCGTTTGCGCTTAAGAGATATGGCGAGCGGATCCTGCGGCAGGCCGATCAGACTGGACCGCATGCGCCGTTGCAAAAAGCTTTGGATGAGCAGTGCAACAAGTGCGACAGCCGCCAGAATGACCGAGATCACAGCAACGTTTGGCAGGACATCTGGGCCGAAGCTGGCAAGCCGCCGCCAGATCAATACCGGTAAGGTGGTGTAGCGCGCCGGAATGCCGATCAGAGCGTTGATGCCGAAATTGCCGAGCGCGGCGACAAATCCGAGCGCGAAGCTTGCCAGCAAGGCCGGACCGAGCAGGGGCAGGGTAATCCTTGTGAGCAGCCGGAAAGTGCCCGCGCCTGAGATACGGGCCGCGTCCGACAATTCCCGCGGAAAGGATCTGAGTGCTGCCCGGACCAACAAGAACACCAGCGGGCTGTGTTGCAGGGTCAACAGAAGCACCAGGCCTTCGCGGGAGTAGAGCGGATGAGTGGAGCCGAGTTCCGGCGCAAGTCCTATCCAGCGAAGCAACGGGCTTGCCGGTCCGAGCGCTTGTATCCAGGCAATTGCCGTCACATGCGGCGGGATCATCATTGGCAGAAGGATCAGGAACACCAGCAGGCCCTTGGCGCGCACATCGGTCAGTCCAATGATCAGAGCGAGCACCGTGCCGAGAACGGTCGCTGCCAAAGCAGACAAAAAGCTGCTTTCCATGGAGTGCCAGAGCGCGCGTTGAACCGATCGGCTAGCCAGCGCGTCGGTCAAGGGCCCAAGAGCAAACGCCCCCTCGTGGGTCAGTCCGATCTTGAACAGCAACAGGAGCGGCAGGCCGCACAGCAGCGTCGCGCAGACAACCAAAATGGCGAGAGACAGTCTCTCGCCATTCCAGACCTTATGATGAAAGGCTTGCGCCATTCGGAATTAACCGCCGAAGATTTCGGAGAACTTCATCTTGTTGGCTGTGTCCTGTTCCAGGGCCTTGGCCGGATCAAAATCCATCAGCTTGATCTGGTCGCGGGCCGGGAACCCCTCCGGAGCTGCAACAGCCGGATGGGCCGGCAGGTAGCCTTGGGAAGATGCCAGCTTCTGGCCGTCTTCAGACAAGAGGAAGTCGACAAAGGCTTTGGCCGCATCCGGATTTTGAGCGGTCGAGAGGATGGCAACCGGCTCGGTGACTGCGGAAACTCCTTCTTCCGGGAAGACGAATTCCACTGGAGCACCTTTCAGTTTTTCACGGATCGGCAGGAAGTCGACCACAAATCCATAGAGTTTTTCACCACCAGCAATCGCCTTGTAAGTGCCGCCGTTGCCGCCTTTCGGGTTGGCGCCCTGATCCGCCAAACCCTCATAATAGGCCCAGCCGAGATCCGGATTGGAAGTTAAAGCGGCCATGTGGATGGTTGCAGCGCCAGAGGTCAGCGGTGACGGCATTGCCAGCTTGTCCTTGGCCTCTGCTTTCAAAAGGTCTTTGTAGGAAGACGGCTTCATCGGCGCATTTGTGTTGTAGACGATGCCGGAGGTGATCAACTTGGTTGAGAAATAAGTTTTCTCTGCATCCATCAGGGCCGGGTCATAGGCAGAGATGTCAGCGCCGTCATGCGCCATCAAACGGCCTTCCTTCTTCAGACCTTCCATGGTGACCATGTCAGCGATTAGAAGAACGTCCGGCTTCGGGCTGCCGGCCTCGAATTCGGCACGGAGCTTGGCCATCATTTTGGTGGTGCCGTCGCGGACCCACTCCACTTCAACACCCGGGTGCTTGGCAGTGAACGCGTCGACCGTTGCCTGCGCGTCCTTGTTCGGCTGTGAGGTGTAGAGAACCAGTTTGCCAGAAACATCGCCGGCAAAAGCGGAAACAGTTGCGCCAGCGAGAAGGCCGGCTGCCATCAGAAACTTTTTCATGTCACGGATCCTTGTGCGAAGGGCCGCAGAAGCAATTGCGGATGGCCATCGCTAGCAGGGTTGTGTGACAGATTTTTTTGACTGCTAGGTAAAACTGCGTGGCCGCCGACATTGGCGGCCACATGTGTCTGAAACCAGGTGCATTTCTGTTGTCAGGTATAGGTTACTGGTGTTCCTTCAGAAACCAAGTCCAACCCATAAGGTGCACCATCGAGCGCTTCAGCAAGATGATGGATCGGTTCCAGATAGAGCTCATAAGTTGAGTGGTGCAGTGGCAGGATCTTCTTGGGTTTCAAGAGGGCAGCAAAAACGGCGACATCGCCGGCGTTCATGCTGATTTGGCCAAGCGGCCCGGTGGTGCCGACGCTGCCAAGGTGCGGGATGAAAAGGTCTGGAGATCCCAATGGTTCCAAAGCTGCGACGACCGGTTTGGTTCCAAATGTATCGCCGCCCCAATAGACGGAGTACGACCAGTCACCACGGTTGAACGTGAGCCAATACCCATTGCCTTCGCCCAAAATAGCTGCAATTTCCGGGTTTTCAGAGTGATCGGCCCGGATCGCCGTAATCTCAACGGTGACATCGCCTTTCGTGATGGTTTTTTTCTCGCCCCAGGCCAGGGAGGAGAGGTTGGAAAACCCTTTTTGGGTCAACGTATCCAAGTCGTGTGTGGGGGCCATCATGGGGATGTTCTTGGCAAGTCTTGCTTCGGCCTCCTGATCAAAATGATCTTCGTGCATATGGCTCACCAGAACATGATCCACGGTGTCGAGGTCTATCCCCTGGAAGGGTGTCAGCCGGCGGTGAAACTTTATGTTCGGTCCCTTCGCGAGATCAAACATTTCATTCGGATCGCCCATCTTGAACGCCTTGTCGCCCTCGCCAAAACAAGGGTCGGTCAACAGGGTCAGATCCCCGCAGGTCAACAACATGGTGGCACTGCCTAGCCAGGTGATGGTGAGTCCACCTTGGGACATGCTTCCAGCCGTGCTGGCAGACGTGGTGCCTGCAAGGGCCAAAGGCGCGGCAAGGCTGGCTGTGCCGGCCGTTTTTAAGAAATCTCTTCTTTTCATGACAATAGTCCTCTCTTTTGAACCATGACAGAGAGGTAGATCTGAAACTTTGTCTGATGTAGTCAGTTAAAAGTGGTTTATCTGTTCAAGAATTTCAGCCAATGACGACGCTCTCGCATTTTGAAACATTTGTGGAAGTGGCTCAAAGCGGTAGTTTTGCAGCGGCTGCCCGCACTTTGGCACTTCCCCGCTCGACCATCACCGCAAGGATCAAGACGCTGGAAAGCGCGCTTGGAACAGCGCTCTTTCATCGAACGACCCGTCAGGTGCGGCTGACGGCAGACGGCCAAACTTATCTGGCGCAAGTGCAGCCGGCACTGGCGGCACTTGCGGCGGCCGGAGAGAACCTGAAATCAAGTCAGGTGCCAAAAGGTCTTGTCCGGATGTCCGTGCCGGTCGACCTCGTTCAGCCGCTCTTCGCCCGTGCGCTCAGCGGCTTCCAGGAACAATACCCGGAGGTTCAGCTGGACGTGCATGTCAGTGACCAAACGGTTGACCTCGTCCGGGACGGATTTGATCTGGCCTTGCGTGGTCTTCGGGTAACCACGGACAATGCTGTCATGCGCAAGATCGCGTCCAATCGTATGGTTGCCGTTGCCCGTCCGGATGTTGCGGCCCGGGACGGATTTGAAGGCCTTATGGAGGCCGGGGCGGTTCTGGACCCCATAGGTGCGCTGGCGGAAACAAGCGCAAAACTTTTTGGGCTCAAGACGCGCAATTTTCAGCTGGCCAAGGAACTGCTCCTGACTATGGACATTGCCGGGCTGTTGCCCCGCGCGATTTGCGCAGATGAACTGGCCTGTGGTGATCTGGTTGAGCTCACAGTGGATATAGAGCTTCCCGAAATCCCGCTTTTTGTGGTTCTGCCCACCGGGCGTCATGTTCCAAAACGCGTTCGTTTGTTTGTTGATCATCTGGTTTCCGCATTCCGCTAACCGCTGCGAACGCGCCTCAAATGAAATCCAGTCGTTGCTGTTGGACTGAAGGTCGGGTATCACCGGCCTTAATCGATTAAATCTTCCAAAGAATAATGGGCACTGAGCATGACCTCTCAAGGCGCACAAGCGGATATCGGCCTGATCGGCCTTGGCACAATGGGCGGAAATCTCGCGCTCAACATTGCGGAGAACGGCTTCCGGATTTCGGTTTTCAACCGGACGCTTGAGAAAACCGATCAATTCATGGCCAAGGCGGGAGCGCTGGCGGAAAAGCTGGTGCCCAGCAAAACGCTGGAAGACTTTGTTGCTTCTATCGCCTCTCCGCGTGCCATCATTTTGATGGTACCGGCAGGAGACGCCGTTGATGCTCAAATTGCAGCTTTGCGGCCTCTTTTGGATGCAGAAGATCTGATCATCGATGCGGGCAACGCCAATTATCATGACACCAACCGCCGTGCAGCTGACGCTGAGACACAAGGCCCGCGTTTCATGGGTATTGGCGTTTCAGGCGGTGAAGAAGGCGCGCGGTTTGGTCCGTCGATCATGGGTGGCGGGGCCAAGGATGCCTGGGATCAGGTCGGCCATATTCTGGAAGCCATTTCCGCAAAACATGAGGACGAGCCTTGCGCTGCGTTCCTTGGCGCGGCTGGAGCCGGTCATCTGGTCAAGACCGTGCACAACGGTATCGAATATGCAGACATGCAGATGATTGCTGAAGTTTATGGTGTGATGCGCGACGGCTTCGGGATGTCGTCCAATGAAATCGGCGATGTTTTTGAAAAGTGGAACGGCGGCATTCTGCAGTCCTATCTGATCGAGATTTCCTACAAGGTGGCCAAGACAGCGGATCCGGAAACCGGCAAACCGATGCTGGACATCATTCTGGATAAGGCCGGCCAGAAAGGCACAGGCCGCTGGACAGCGATCGAAGCGTTGATGCTCGGCACGCCCGCCAGTGCCATCGAAGCGGCCGTTGCAACCCGGAACATGTCCGCGCGCCTGGATGAACGCAAGAAGGGCGAAGCTGAATTCGGTGCCGCTCCGAACGAGATGGACCGTGAAGCTGTGTCCATCGATGCGCTCGAAGCAGCGCTCGTTGCTGGCAAGATTATCTGTTATGCGCAAGGCTTTGGTTTGATCCTGGAAGCGGCCAAACAATACGGTTGGGCGATGCCTTTGCCGGAGATCGCCAAGATCTGGCGCAACGGCTGCATCATACGCTCGGCGATGTTGAACGACATGTCCGCAGCCTTGGCCGATGACGATGAACGGAACCTGATGCTGGCGCCGTTCTTTTCTGACAAGCTCAAGGAAACCGAAGCCATGCTGCGCCAGGTGGTGGCCCAAGCCGCGCTTCACGGACTGCCAGTACCGGCGCTGTCCGCAGCGCTGTCTTATTTTGACATCATGCGCACCGGCCGCTCAACGGCCAACATGCTGCAAGGCCAGCGTGATTTCTTCGGTGCGCATGGATTTGAGCGGACCGACAAGGACGGCAGCGGCTATCACGGCCCATGGGCGATGGGGTGATCCGGCACACCACCAGAGAGATCGTTGTTGGAAAGGCCGGGGTGATCCGGCCTTTTGCTATTTTGGCCAGCCGTTTTTCAAACCCGGACAATTGGAAGGTCGGGTATCTGGGGTGAAGAGTTGTCCAAGTCATCCCTCACTGCTTTTTCCGGATCTCCAAGCGGTCGGCGGCAACGGACAAGACCTCTAGGATTTCCACTTGATCTCCGTGTTCAATGCGGACCTTCAGGCCATCTTCTTCGTCAATTTCCCACCGGCCTTCGGTGACGTTGCTAACATCGGCAGGGCCGATCCCGGCTCCCGCATATGAGTTGTCGTTGTTGAGCCGGAAGGCCGCGCGCCCACGGCTCGGCGGTAGTTGATGTTGTGGCGGGCGGAACACCATTGAGTCAGCAGTGTCTTCCTCGCTTGAATGGATCCACTCTCCGAGCAAGGGCGTGGCCCCAGTTTTCTTCTGTCCCATGTGTCCTCGGTCTCAAAGCTGTAGGTTCCGTGCCGGCTATTTGAGACCGGCACAGCCTATTATCCAGTCTTGCTAGACCCAGGATACACCATCAAACATCAGTTCCGAATGTTCGCCCTGTTCGCTGGCCGTTTCGCGGCTCGCCATTGCTTCAGGGTTGATCAAATCACCAGCTACAAATGCTGGAGTTCCGACCGGAGTTAAGCCCTCCGACTCAGTTAAAGCTCTGCGCGGCCCTGCCAATGCGGCGTTCATGCGCGCAACTTGTCCCTTGGTGAACATGAACATTGCCGCATCGTTTACATAGTCCATATAATTCATGAACATGTCCCCATGAGGCCCGTTGTTACAGGACATTTTCGGGAAAGACGGGGTTCCGGTGTTGGAGCCCGCCTGGTTGGGTGTATCGACGACATTGTCTGACCCCTGACAACCGATGCCATCGTCTCCCCAGATATGTAAGAGATCCAGGTAATGGCCAACCTCGTGGACCGCTGTCCGGCCGAGATTAAACGGGGCATTTGCTGTGCCTTCCGAACCAAAGGCTGTGGTGTTGATCACCACCCCGTCCGTTGCCGCCGGACCTCCGGGAAATTGCGCGTATCCCAGCAACCCGCCTTCGATGTTACAGACCCACATGTTTAAATACCGGTCGGTCGGCCAGGCGGCTTTGCCGAACTCATCGTGTTTGATCGCGCTGTCCAACTTCGCGATTGCAGCCGGATCGAAGCGGTCATAGGGGAATTCTTCCATCGACGTCCAGGTGCGGGTAATGCCGGTGGTTTCGTTTCCCATCGGGTCCCGTATAGCCAGTGCAAATTCGATCATGGGATCGGCAACAAACGGTTTGAAGGGATCGGGTACTTTGCTGAGATCTGCATTTTTTGCCCGGTAATCTTCATTCAGAATTCTGATCTGACTGTCGATTTGGCTCTGCGAAATGTTCTCTTCCGTTTCGTTGAAGAGAATATGTACAACAACTGGAATTCTGACAATCGATGTGCGTTCGGCCAGTCTCGCAGTACGGGAAAATGTCTCGATCCGGCGGCGGTTGGTTTGGTAGGTTTCATTTGTCGCAGCGAGATATTTGTGATGTTCCATCACAGCGCAGTGCCTGGAGTGTTTGTCCGGTTTCGAACTCGCTTTCGCTTTCTTCGCCATAATATTCCTCCCAAAAGCAGGGTGTATGAAAAAGGGTTTTGAGATCAAATTTTACTACTTTTACGTGGGAATTGTGGCGGCAACACTTGGCTTTTGTCCAGAAAGTATCGTGTTTTTTCGTTGTGTCCGGCCGGTGAAATGTCTAAATGGCGGTGAAAACCACTTTCTGCAGTCTGGGATATTCCCGCTCACGCGAGTGTGATTTGGCGTGCATAGGTTCTCTTAACTCTCTTCGATAAAATCAGCTCATGTTTCGCATACTGCTCATCATTGGCCTTCTATTCGCTGGCGCAACCCAAGGGTTCGCGCGCAAGGTGGATGTTGCCGTTGACGATGTGCCGTCTTACCTCAGTCTGGACCAGGTTGTTGCTGAGCTTCGAGCTGCCGATTGTTGTGACGAAACCGTGGTGATTCAGGCGAAGTCGACCTATTGCAAATCCGACTGCAAAGGCGTGATCGCTGGTCTTTTGGCCGTGCCCCATAAATCCGCGCAAGTGCCGGATGGTCTGGTGTCTACGCGTCAGAGTTCTGTGTCCGATTACCTGGAGCCAGGCCCTCCCAAGTCCTGAAATTTCACAGTTTTGACGGATCAAAGAATCCGCCTCAAGATCAATGAAATTCAGGAGACATCCCGTGATTACCAGACGAGACCTGCTGCTTGGAAGTGCAGCCGTGCTTGCCGCCTCACAGCCGCTTGTGGCTGAAGCGCACCACACCGCGAAATACAAGAATTTTAAAGTCGATCCACAATATGAACCGCAGTCCGTGCGTTATGGTTTCCGCTATGAACGCGGAACCATCGTGGTCGACCCGAAGAACCATTTCCTCTACCTGATCGAAGGGTTTGGCAAGGCGCGCCGCTATGGCGTTGGTGTCGGCAAGGCCGGACTTGCCTTCAAGGGCAATGCGAGCGTGGAGCGCAAAGCCGAATGGCCTAGCTGGCGGCCGACCAAGAATATGATCCGCCGGGAGCCGGGAAAATACGCCAAATACGCCAAGGGTGTGCCAGGCGGTTTGAACAATCCGCTCGGGGCCCGCGCGCTGTATCTTTATAAGAACGGCCGGGACACCATGTACCGCATTCATGGAACCACACAGCCGAAGTCCATTGGCCGGTCGGTCTCCAACGGATGTATCCGTATGATCAACGATCATGTCATCGATCTCTATAACCGCGTTCCGCTCGGAACCAAGGTTGTGGTGCTTTAAAACTTATCGATCCGGATACATCTGAAATGACAAGAAACGTGACACGGCGTCAGGCCCTGTCCGGCGGTTTGGCCATGGTTGGCCTTGCGCTGGCTGGCTGTTCGCCAACACGCACAGCGCCCGCACCGCAACCGGTTCGGCCGCCGGTCGATCGTGACTTCATCTTAAATTATGGCTCGCGGCCGAACGAAGAGTTTCCGCTGCCGGCGATTGATCCAAAGGTCCTGGAACCGAAATTCCGCCGCACACGTGTGGCGTATCAGAGCAATGAGGACGACGGGACGATCATCGTCGATACGACCAGTTTCTATCTCTATCTGGTTGAACCGAGCGGGACGGCCATGCGGTATGGCGTTGGTCTCGGACGGCAAGGTTTTGAGTGGTCCGGACGGGCGCGGGTTGCCTGGAAACGGCCCTGGCCGACCTGGACGCCGCCAGCTGAAATGATTGCCCGGGAGCCGCATTTGGAAAAATACAGTGCCGAGAACGGCGGCATGCAACCCGGTTTGGGCAATCCGCTCGGAGCCCGGGCGCTGTACATCTTCCAGGGCAATGTCGACACGCTCTACCGTCTGCACGGCACCAACGAACCGGCCTCCATCGGCAAGGCTGTGTCCTCCGGATGTGTCCGCCTCATCAATCAGGATGTGATCGATCTTTACGACCGTGTCCGGCCCGGAGCCAAGATCGTGGTGACGTGATCTGGGCCGCAGTAGATCTCAAAAATTCGAACAGGTGACCTCATGAAAAAGCACAGGAAACCGAAGAAACAAACGTCTAATAAACCTCAGTTGCAGAAGGCCAAGACCAGGCATAATGATGTCTCTGCCGGGCGCCGCAATTTCCTGCGGCTCACCCGCAATATTGTCATCGGCGCAGGTGTCGTCGGCGGAGTTGGCTATGCGCTTGCCAGCAATGTCATCAACACCCTGAACGAACACGATCTGACGCGGGTTGGCAATGGGACGCCGACTATCGTGCAGGTCCATGATCCGAATTGCTCTTTGTGTCTGGCCTTGCAGAAGGAAACCCGATCCGCCTTGAAGCAGTTTCAGGACGGCCGGCTGGACTATGTGATTGCCAATATAAAGTCCGCGAGTGGCCGGGCCTTTGCCAACCGCTACGGTGTTCAGCATGTCACTCTCTTGCTGTTTAACGCGGACGGCGAACTCAAGAACATCTTGCAAGGACAGCGTGGATCGCATCAGCTGAGGGCCGAGTTTTCAAGATTATTAGCCGGGTAAGTATCTGGAGCGGCTACTGCTTGATCAGCGGTATGAAAACGAATAGCTGCCGCCCCGGACTTGATCCGGGGTCAAGTCTTGCTTGTAAACGGTCCCGGCTCGGAAGTCGGGACGGCAAAGCCGGAAAGCGCCAGCACCAAATCCGCCGCGAGGAGGCCCTCCGGCGTTTTGGCTAAAAGTTCTTTCCTAAGCCACAGGAGTGGCGGGGCGCGCCGGGCCTTGCCTGCGCAACATAAAAAACAAGAGTCTTCGGCAAAGCTTGACTGCCCCGCCCGGGCTGTTTGGTGCGCGCCGTGGCACAGCACCGGCCAGACTCGAAGTGCGGGGTGTCAATCCGCCCTCCGCAGCACGCCCAGCCGGCCGCTACTCGGTGTTGCCGCTGCAGGGTCACCGCCGTCCATTATCGCGCCGGACCCCGGTCCGGTTCGTTACACCGGCCCGTCAGCCCCGCCCGATCCGCTCCCTCATGAGGGACGGTCCCCCAAAAAGCCCGTGTGAGCGGATACACGATCATCATACGCTAGGGGAGTGGGGCGTGGATAAGAATTCTTTGTGTCAGGAAAGGCGTCCGTCTGTTGCCAAGAGCGCAAACGACGGATGTTCCGGAAAAACCGGACGCAGGCCCTATTGTCAGGGCTGTCGCGGCTGGAAAAACCACGTTGCCCTCATATCAGTCCCGCGGGGAGCTGTGTCGCCTGACTCCACTGTTTGGGCGATTGTCCATACAGGCGTTTGAATTCGCGGCTGAACTGTGAGGAACTCGCATAGCCCACGTCCCAGGCCGCTTCGCTCACGTTCATTCCGCCGGCAATCTTCATGGCGGCGTGATTCAAGCGCATGGATTTCGCGAACTGGATCGGTGACATCGAAGTTGCCTGTTTGAACTTGCGGTGAAACACGGCCCGGCTCATACCGGCGTGTGCGGCCATGTCATCAATGGTGACCAGTTCATTCAGGCGTGCTGACAGGAATTGAATGGTTCGGGCGATTTCGTTGCCAACCCCGAAAGCTCGGCGCGCGGCGATACCCGCGTCACCCTTCAAAACGGCATAATAGAGTTCGCGGAGCCTGCCTTCCCCGAGAACCGCTGCATCCAACGGGTTAGAGGCAAGTTGGATAAGCCTGTGCAGGGCATCGGTGAAGGCTGCATCCCACTCGGCAAGCGCCAGCCCCGGTGGCGGCGCGCCGCCGCCAGTTCTCTGGATAGAGCCAGTGGCGCTCTCAATCTCAATGGTCAGTTCGGTCATCACCCGCGTGTCAAGGGAGATTATGACGCCGAGGAGCGGTTTCTCCAGTGAGGCAGTTGGCGTGCCTGCCTCCACCGGCATCGACATCGGGCAACAAAGATACCGTCGGCTGTCATAAACATGCCGTTTGCCGTCCAGAATGGCTTCTTTGGCACCGTTGACAATGGCAACGACTGTAGGCTCGTAAACCGCAGGTGTGCAGGCTATCGGTTCTGTAACGCGGAAGAGCTGCACGCCCTTTACCCCGGTTTCGACCAATCCGGCATCTGGGAGGCAGGCGTCGATGATCTGTCTGATCTGTTGTCTGCTCATATCGTGGACTTGCCATGGGAAAGTGCCTAATGCAACTCTTTTGAGACAATCAGGCATGTTTTGAAGATTAATTCGCCTGCTTTTTCTCTGTTTCGATACCTATGTTTTATTTCATGTCGGCGGGAATGTCCCGCCGAAAACAAGTAGCCAGCCTTTGCTGGAAGGAGCATGACGTGGAAAATAGATTTGGGCCAAAAGGCTGGACACCGGAGCGCCTTGGGTCTCTTGCGGGCAAAACCTATGTGATCACCGGTGCAAACGGGGGCGCTGGTTTTGAGGCTTCGCGGGTATTCCTGTCAAAGGGCGCGCGCGTGGTGATGATGAACCGCAGTGCGGAGAAGTCAGTTGGGGCCATTGATGCTTTAAAACAGGAGTTCGGGCCGGACGCTGAGGTCAGTTTCATCCGCATGGACCTTGCCGTATTGGAAAGCGTGCGGGAGGCGGCAGCGGAAATCCGGTCAACAGTTCCCCAAATAGACGCCCTCATTTGCAACGCGGCCATAGCGCAGGTGGCCACACAACAGCTTACTGTGGACGGCTTTGAAAGCCAGCTTAGCGTGAATTACTTCGGTCATTTTCTGCTGTGTGGGTTGTTGTACGAGCGTGTTGAACAATCCAAGGGCAGGATCGTGGTGGTTGGCAGCAATGGCTATAAGATGGGCGACAAACGGATCCGGTTCGAAGACCTGAACTATGGCAAGGACTACTCCGCATGGAACGCCTACGCCCAGAGCAAACTGGCCCAGATGATATTTGGTTATGAGCTTCAGCGCCGGGGGCAGGCAGCTGGCAAGGCCGTACAGGTCCACGTTTGTCACCCCGGCGCGTCGCGAACCGGATTGATCCGCGACACGGCAAGTCTCACCACAAGGGTGCTGGCCACTTTGCTTTCGCCGCTGGCACAATCCGCAGAGCGAGGCTCCTGGCCAGAGGTCATGTGCGCCACGGAAGAGGGGCTGGAACCAGCAAAATATTACGGACCAACGAAGTTCGAAATGGTCGGCCCAGTTGGGGAGTGTGCGCTGGAAGCATTCGCTCTGGACCGAGAACAGGCTGCCAAGCTTTGGGCACTCTCCGAGGAGAAAACAGGATGGAACTGGTCGCTGTAGGCGGCACGTTTCTCGAGCGCCATTTGCTGGGCAGACCGCAGCTTTCGGATTTCTGCCGCATGTTGATGCTAAAAACGACGCCTGCGGAGGTGTGATCGTTATATGGCAAAAGGGGACGTGATCGTACTGGGTGGAACTGGGTTCCTCGGACACCGGGTCGTTCGGAAGCTGCTGGAGCGCGGACACTCAGTTGCTGTCGGGACCCGGTTTCCTGAAAAGATTGCTCGCCACTCCAAGATTTGGGGGCGTGAGGTTCGTCCGGTCAAGGTCGACCTGCTGAACGATGAGGTTTTGAGCCGCGCCCTTGATGGTGCGGGAACTGTGATCAACTGCATCGGGTTTTATGTTGAAACGCGCGATCAAACCTTCTGGGACGTTCATGTCGACGCGGCGTGCAAAATCGCAGACGCCGTCGAGGCTTCCGGGACTTGCAAGCTGATCCACATTTCCGGGATTGGGGCGTCTCCGATGGCCCGCTCAGCCTATGTTCGCGCGCGCGGTGAGGGCGATGAGGCGGTCCGCAGTGCCTGTGCAAATACCATCATCTTACGGCCAAGCGTTTTGTTCAGCCGTAGCGGCGCCTTTTTCGGTGACCTAGATGCAATCATACGGATGCTTCCAATTGTGCCGCTTTTCGGCACAGGCGGGACACGGCTTCAACCCGTTTTCGTTGGCGACGTCGCTGAAGCTATCTGCGAGGCTGCAGATCAGACCGATAATTCTGGAGCAATCTATGAGCTCGGCGGGCCTGACGTGTTCAGCTATCGTGAGATCGTGACCCGACTCGCCGCCCGCTCGGGCCGGCGCCGGTTGCTGCTGCCAGTGCCATTTCCAATCTGGTGGCTGCTTGCTGACCTGGCAAGCCATTTACCGCGCCCGCCGGTCACTTCTGGGCAGGTGGACCTGATGCAACGGGATAACATCGTTGCCACTTCGGCCAAGACCTTCGCAGACCTCTCAATTGTTCCAAAATCTGCCACGTCTCTGGATCTGGTTTGATAGGACTTGCTTCACGCGAAAACTGTATTCAGGGGGACGGTAACAGTTGACGCAGATAATACAAATTGCGTGGATCGAAGTGGAAACGATGTTCTGCTTGGTGAAATTCAGCCCGTCAACAGATCCGTCACACGTGTCATCAGCATCAAAAACTCGGCCTCCTTGCCAGGTGTTTTGACATCCAGATCCGCGTGATCGCGCAGGAAAACGTTTGGCTCCATTTCGCCTTCGGACATGGCCAGCAGCGCTTCATATCCGGTCGTGAAAATGAGATCTGGGTTTGCCGAAGCGGAGTACCGTGCGTTGATGGTGCCATTTTCAACCTGAAGATCGATTGCCTCGCCATCGACGCGCAGTTCTGCGCGGAAAGATAGATCGTCCGTTGGAACCCGCTTGGCTGCCGCGCCTAAGGTGGTGGCAACGGTCCTGAGATTTCCGGGTCTAATCGTTGGAACCTCCGGTTTGAACTGCCCGCCAAACATAGCCAGCTCAAAAATGACATTGCCGGTCTGCCGGCCAAGATCAGTCAGTTCATAAACAGTGGTGCCATGGCCAGCGTCCTGTTTTTCGATCAAGCCGTCGTCGGCAAGCTTGGCTAGCCGTTCGGTCAAAAGGTTCGCTGCGATACCGGTCAATCCCCGTTGAAGTTCTGAAAACCGGGCTGGGCCTGCATGCAGATCCCGCAGGATCAACAAGGTCCAGCGGTCTCCGATCCGGTCGAGCGCGCGAGCAATCGGGCACAGCAATTTGTAAGACCGGGCTTTGGTCATTTTGTCCTCACGGTTTTGTTACTTTAAAAAATAAAGTGATCACTTTATTTATCTAACCAGAAACTAGACAGGAGACCCGCCGTGTCAACACTGCCGAACATTCTGGTTACCAGCGCTGCCGGAAAAACCGGTTTGCCGCTCACCCTTCAACTGCTCGAAAAGGCCTTTCCTGTTCGGGCTTTCGTCCGCAAACGCGATAACCGGTCCGACCTGCTGGCCAAGGCAGGCGCTGAAATCATTGTCGGCGATCAATATGCCTTGAGCGACATGCGCAAAGCGATGGCCGGGATGCAACGGGCTTACCAATGTGCGCCGACCGCGCCGAATGGATTGCACTACAATGCGGTGTTCACTGTTGCTGCGGTCGAGGCACAGCTTGAGCATGTTGTGACTTTGGGCCAGTGGCTGTCGGCGGCCGATCATCCGTCCTTGTTCACCCGCGAAATCTATTTGTCTGACACACTCATTCGAATGCCATCCGGCATGACAGTGACCTCGGTCAATCCCGGCTGGTTCGCCGACAATTATCTGATGGTACTGGATATGGCCGCGCATCTCGGCCTGTTCGCGATGCCGCTCGGTGAGGGCAGCGTCAAAAAGAACGCTCCGCCGTCCAACGAGGACATCGCCAGCGTCGCAGCAGCAGCCTTGATCGACCCAACATCTCATGCGGGAAAAACCTATCGGCCGACCGGACCTGAGTTGTTGTCGCCCAACGACATCGCTGCGGCCATGGGCCGGGCGCTGGGCCGGAAAGTCTCCTATATGGACATTTCTGAAAAGATGATGACCAAGGCACTTCGGGCCCATCCGCCGTCCAACTACTCCGAAGCCGCGGTCTCACAGCTTGCCATTTATGCAGAAGAATACCGGCGCGGCGCCTTTGCCGTGACCGCGCCAACCGATCATGTTGCCAAGGTCGGTGGCCGACTACCTGAGACCTTTGAAAGCATTGTCCGGCGGACGATCGCGGAACGGCCAGATCTCAAGGCACGCTTTTCCAAGCGGATTGGCGCTTTGGCCGGTTTTGCAAAGATGCTGCTGACGCCTGCCTTGGACCTGGATGAGATCCAAAGAGAGCGGGACTACGTCCGGATTGCCCAACCCCAGTTCTGTCAGGACACACCGGAGTGGCAGGAAACCCATTCTTCTGCCGCGCTGAGGACACCGCTGCGGCAGGCATCCTGATTTTTCATGACATCTAAGACGACCTGATCCCAAACCTCCAGGAGATCCATCACATGACAGCCACTTCAATCTTGTTGGAACGTAACCAGGCTCTAGCCGAAGGTTTTGATGCCGCGGATCTACCGATCCTGCCGAAACTCGGTACCATGATCCTCACTTGTATCGATGCCCGGGTCGACCCAGCCCATATCCTTGGCCTGGAGCTTGGGGAAGCCGTTGTGATCCGCAACAACGGCGGACGGGTAACCGATGCTGTGATCCAGGAAATCGGTGCTATTGCCTTCATGGTCAAGCAGATGAGCGGTGGACAAGGGGGCGGGTTCGAGCTGGTGATCCTGCAGCATACTCAGTGTGGTGCGCAGCGTTTGGCTGATCCTGAGATGCAACAGGCGCTGAAAAAAAACCTCGGTATCGACGTGTCGCAGTCAGCAATCCATGATCATGAGGAGACGATGAAAGACGATATCAAGCGACTGCGCAGCGCCCCGGAAATCCCGGACAACATCGTTGTGTCTGCGCTGCTCTATGATGTGAAAACGGGCGCTGCACGCGAAATCGTTGCGCCAAAAATGCTTGGAGGGAGAGCTTAGAGCCTGTCGCATCTAATTGGTTTCATTTGACCGCGACACATTTGATCTCTGGCTAGGCGGTTTGCGTGCGATGGTGTGATCACCATAAGCGCAAAACAACGACGCAAGTGAGCAAATGTGTCCGGCCCTTTTTCTTTCGCTTTTTGATATTGATGGGTGTAGAAAATCGGCCCATCGGCAGCGTTGCGCCGCTCACACGATCAACCAGATCGCGTTTCACGAACGCGCCTAGCCGAAGGAGCCGTTTTTCAGCATCAAATGGATCCAATTAGATGCGACAGGCTCTAACTTCCCAGCTTATCTGAAAATAGGTTCGGGCTGGAAAGTTCCATAACCGATGCCCGGACCAAGATCTCAAAAACTCGCACTTAAATGATCGATCAGGGCACGGACCCGCCGAGTCAGATGCCGGTTGGGCGGATAGAGCGCGTAAAGACCAAAAACACTGGTTCGATAGTCCGGTAGAACCCTCTCCAAGCGGCCATTTTCCAGCTCGTCTTCGATCGCGTAATAGGGTGCAAGCGTGATGCCGAGACCGCCGATGGCCATGCGGGCCAGCGCTCCGGGAGAGTTGGTCTGAACGGCGCCGTGCAGCCGCACGACATGTTCCTGATCCCTGGAAAAGAACCGCCAGACATTTAGCTCAACCTGATTGTTGTCGACGAGGCAGACATGGGTGCTGAGGGCTTCCGGCGCGGACGGCCGGCCATGCCGATTGAGATAATCCGGTGCGGCGCATAGTACCAGCTCCATGTCGGAGAGCTTTTTCGCTATCAGTGTTGAATCCCGCAAGGCGCCAATTCGAACAGCCAAGTCAAACCCTTCTTCAACCAGAGCGACCCGGTTGTCCGTCAACTTCATGTCGAGTTCGACATCCGGATTTTCTTTCAAAAACGGGATCAATGCCTGTACGAGTTTTGTGCTGCCAAATCCTGTTGGTGCGGTTAGGCGGATGGGACCGGAGAGGGCGGTCTGGCGTTCGCGCACCAAAGAATCCAACTCATCCATCTGCTCCAGAAGTGGGCGGGAGCGTTCCAGATAAGCAGCGCCAACATCGGTCAGCGAAACACTGCGTGTGGTCCGGTTGAACAGCTGGGTCTGCAACTGGCTTTCGAGCTGTTGGACGTATTTGCTAACCAGCTTGGTTGACAAACCGAGACGGCGGCCGGCTCCGGTAAAGGACCCTTCTTGAGCCACAGCAACGAACGCTCTGATGGTTTCAATCTTGTCCACGTGGGGGCTCTCTTTGGCTATATTGTCTCCGTAATATACATAATCATTGAATAGATTGGAGTATTATATCTTTTTTGTGGATCTGCATATTTCGTTCAGCGCGACACCAAAGACAGTTCACGTGTTTCGCGATCATAAAATTTCAGGAGAACGAAATGTCCAATGCCGTCAAAGTTTACAGCTTCCCGCTGTCTGGTCACTCACATCGGATCGAGCTTTTTGCCAGCCTTGCCGGAATCAATCATGAGATCATCAAGGTTGATTTGGCCGTAGGTGAACACAAGCAGCAGCCGTTCCTCAAACTCAATCCGCTTGGCAAGGTGCCGGTGATCGAAGACGGTGATGTTGTCCTCTCGGATTCGAATGCAATTCTGGTCTATCTGGCCCGGAAATATGCATCCAACTGGTTGCCAACGGATCCCGTTGAAGAAGCTGAAGTCCAAAGAATTCTGTCGCTTGCGGCCAATGAAATCGCCAATGGACCGGCAGCAGCGCGGTTGGCAAATGTCTTTGGTGCGGACGTTGACACCGACCGGGCGAAGGGTATCGCAGCGGTCGTTTTCGAGTATTTCGAAACCCACCTGAATGACCGGGAGTGGCTTGTTGGCTCCAAGCCGACGATCGCAGATATCGCGGTCTATACCTACACGGCGCATGCACCGGAGGGAGATATTTCTCTCAAGGATTATCCGAAAATCCAGGCTCTGCTGGCCCGCATCGAAGCGTTGCCAGGGTTTGTGCCGATGCCGAAAACACCGGTTGGCTTGGCCGCATAAACTTTGCTTGGAGGAGGGGCATTTGCCCCTCCTTCCGCCGCAGTTTCCTAAGAAATTGTAGTCAGGATGAGTTTGATGACTGTGTTTCATTCACCGGAAGACACTGCCGGTACGCCGTCCCCGTTTCATTACGGAGAACAACAGGTACAGGAGCGGCTGGGCGTGCGGCAAATCGAAGATTTTGCCCGTAAGGTGATCCGGCCGTATATGCCCGATCAGCACCGCAACTTTTTTGAAGCGCAGCCGTTTCTGATCGTGTCTGCACGGGACAATCACGGACGACCGTGGGCCACGGTCCTGGAGGGCGCGGAAGGTTTTGTGGCATCTCCGGATCCAGAAACTCTGACGATTGGGGCCAGGCCGGTCCCTGGCGATGCGTTGGAGCAGTCATTTTCGACTGGGACCGATATCGGCATTCTTGGGATCGAACTGGAGACTCGCCGGCGCAATCGTGTCAACGGGCATGTCGCGGACAATCGCGACGGGCAGATTTCGTTTGCGGTCGGCCAATCCTTTGGCAATTGCCCGCAATACATTCGCGAACGTCCCTATTGGCGTGTCTCCGAGCGAACGCCAGGGCCGGTACAACGCGGGGGCGGATTGTCGGAGACCCAGCAGGACTGGATCCGGGCAGCGGATACCTTCTTCATTGCCAGCGGCTATCGCGGTGAGGGCGAAGACAGATCCTTTGGAATGGATGTCTCCCACCGCGGCGGGGAGCGTGGTTTTATTGAGGTGATCGATGACCGCACCATCCGGTTTCCGGACTATGCCGGGAACAATCATTACAACACGATCGGCAATCTGCTCGTTGATCCTAGGGCAGGGTTCCTGTTCCTGGACTTTTCCAGTGGCAGCTTGCTGCAACTGACCGGTACGGCCAGCATCGACTGGGAATCCGAGGATGTTGATGCCGTTCCAGGTGCGCGTCGCCTCATAACTTTGACGATCGAGGAGAGTGTAGAACTCCCTTCCGCCTTGCGTCTGCGCTGGCAGGAAGAAGCGGACTCAGCACGTTCGCTGCGGCTCGTTGAGAAGACACGGGAGAGCGCCGATGTCATGTCATTTGTTTTTGAAGCCCGGGACGGCGGCCCGCTTGCGCCTTTTAAGGCCGGGCAGCATTTGCCAATCGAACTTCAAATCCCAGGAGCCGGTGCGAAGATCAGCCGTTCCTACTCCTTGTCTGGCTCGCCAAAAGATAGCGGCTACCGCATCTCTGTAAAACGCGACCCGCATGGACTGGGCTCACGATATTTGCACGACGGGCTAGACGTCGGCAGTCTGGTGCAATCCCGCAAACCTGCCGGTGGTTTTGAGGTTTTGGATGGGGATGCGCCTCTGATTCTTGTGAGCGCGGGGATCGGCGTCACGCCTATGCTGAGCATATTGCATGAGGTGGCGGCTGAGCCGGGGTCCCGGCCTGTGTGGTTTGTGCACAGTGCGCGCGATGGCGCGCATCATCCATTCAGCGATGAGGTTATAAAACTGGCTGAAGGGCGCGAGTGGATCAATGTCCTGACCCACTACAGTCAACCGCAATCCTCTGATCGGCTGGGCGAGGATTATCACCGGAGTGGCCGGATCACGGCAGCCAGCCTGACCGAACTCATTCCCGGTCCCGGAACAGAATACCTTCTTTGTGGTCCAGCTGGTTTTACAGCCGAGATCAAGTCAGGTCTTGAAGCTCATGGGATACCGGAAACCCGGATCCATTCCGAGAGTTTCGGATAGCAGGCAAAAGCAAACCGCGCAGCCAGAGTGTGGTCCAGCTGCGCGGTTTTGTGGGTATCTTGTCAGGTAACGTTAGCCCGGGAGATAGGTCTGGCCGACAAACTTCGCAGTCGCGTCCGGAGCGGCAAGGAACTGCTCATAGAGCTGCGTTGAAGTCGGATCCGGGAAGACGTTTTCTTCTCCGTTTTCCAAAGCGTCGAGGATCTGACGAACAACCTCTTGTGGTGCGGTTTTGTCGGCATCGAATTGCTCGGCCATATCGGTGTCCACCGGCCCTGGATAGACGCCGACAACCTGTGTTCCCTGACCAGCGAGTTCAGCGCGCAGGCCCTGGGTAAGTGAATGAACGGCAGCTTTGGAGGCGCTATAGGTGCCCAGAACCGGGAAATTGATGTGCGAGGCGATGGAGCCAATGTTGATGATCGCGCCGCCGCCGTTTTCCTTCAGAACCGGAGCAAAAGCCTGGGACACATTCAGAGTGCCGAAGAAATTGGTTTCCATTTCAAGGCGGCCCCGCTCATCAGCGCCCGGCGTTGTGAAACTGGAAAAACCTGCGGTTCCGGCATTGTTGACGACAAGCGCGACGTCCTTGTTGGCAGCGGCCGCAGAAATATCTTCAGCGTTGGTGACATCAAGTTTGAGGGCCACCACCTTGCCGCCGTTCTCGGCGACCAGATCCTTCAAATTGTCGGTGTTGCGGGCACCGGCGTAAACCTTTGCCACGCCACGGGATAGGAGTTCTTCAACAAAAGCCCGGCCAATTCCGCGGTTTGCGCCAGTAACCAATGCTGCTTTTCCTTCGATTTTAGACATCAATCTGAGTTCCTTTTGGAGTCGGGTGTGGAATAAAGTACGCTTCGGTATTTTAATAAGATCTTGAATCCGGAATTCAAGAGAATAAAATACGGATTGGTACTTTAATTTGCCCCGATGATGGAAGTTTGATCCGATGCCCAGAGGCCGGCCGCGAAAAATCGACCCGCAAGATGCGCTGAAATCTGCCCTGCACACATTGTGGGAACAGGGCTATGACCGCACGTCTATGGCCGATCTTGTTAAAGCCACTGGCATGGCAAAGCCTGGTCTTTATGCAAACCTCGGCGATAAGGACGAAATCTTCCAAAAAGCCCTGGAGCTGTATCAGGACGAAATGGGCACTCCGATGATTGAGGCGCTGGTTCATTCTGACGAGGCGCTTAAAGACAGTCTGCGGGCAGCCCTGCGCGGGGTTGTCCATGCAAAAGAGGGTAGCGGATTGCCGGAGGGCTGTTTCATCATCAACAGCACGATCAATTGCGCGGCCCAGCCAGATCATATTCAAGATAAGATGCGCGCCATGAACATGGCACGGCGCGATGCTTTTCTTCAGCGCTTGGAGCGGGCGCAGACGGATCAAGAGCTGCCGGAAGGCACAGATATTGTCGCCCTTGCCAATTTCTTCGCAGGACAATCTGCGTCAATCTTCACCATGTCGCAGGCCGGCCTGCCGCTTGAAGATCTTGAAGCGATGATTGAGGTCAGCCTGTCGGTTCTGCCGGACGCCAGCGATTGACAAAAACAGCAAAACCGGCACGCCACTGCTGAAATCTGCTTATTGAAAGCAGACTTCAGATGATCTGTAATTGGCCCAAGAATCCGGTAGAGCCAAAACGGCTCTGGCAATTCGACAGGGCTAATGATGGCAGCGGAACATCGCGCAAAACGCAGAACCTTTCTGAAAGTCGTCCGCCGGGTCCTGATTGGTCTGGGCGGATTGATCGTGATTGCGGGCGCTGTGTTCGCTGCGGTTTTGACGTTGGATACGTTTTTGCCGCTACGCCAGGCGGTTGCCGGACAAATCCTGACCTCGCAGCTTGATCGCAATACCCAAGTGAAAGGCGCTGTTGCATTCGATCTCGGACGGGTTGTGACCGTGCGCATCGAAGATGCCGTTGTTGAACGGCTGAGCACAAACGACGGATCGCCAGGCCGGTTTTTCGAGTTTGTGCGCTTCGATTCCCCCTACCAGCTCTTTCTGGGGGATGTGTCTCAGATCTTCAATTTCGAGATGGCCGGTGCAGATATCGAGATTGCTGAGACCGCCGATAGACCGGGCGGGAAGGGATCGGAGTATTTCCAGCTTCCCTCCGATATCATCAACATGCCGGTGTTCGATACGTTGAAATTGTCCGACGTCACCTTTCATTATGTCGGTGCGACCGTTGGCTGGGATGAAACCCTTCATATTCAAACTCTGCAGATCGCACCTGCGGCCACTGCCGGAGAGCTCGCGATTATTTTTGATGCCGTGCTCAATGGAACTCCGCTGAAAATCTCCGGAGAGATCGCCCGGCCGCCAGATGGCGGGCCTTTAAAGGCAGGGCGCTTTGACCTCAATCTTCAGTTTCCTGGGCTGAGCACCAAAGTGTCCGGGACAATCGATACGTCAACAGAGGTTGCCGGTGTTGAGGGACGTGTCGAATGGGTCTCACCATCTTTGTCCGAAGCATTGGCCTCAGCAGGGATTACCAGTGAACTTGACGGTACCATCAATGCATCTTGGCAATTTTCGGGAACGCTCGATGCGCTAACGATCTCGCACATCGATATTGCTTTTGCCGGTCAGCATGAAGATCGTGTCCGGGTGTCCGGAGCGATTGAAAATGCGAGCATCGATCCAGTGCTTGATCTGGCGTTTGATGCATCGCTTGTTCCCATGGCGCATCCTGACAATGAATTGGCAATTGATGTCTTGGGTCTTTCTGGTGAGGTCCGCGGTCCGCTCAACGGCCTGGCGGTTGACAACGCCCAGCTGAAAACCAGCGCGGCTATTTTGGACATCGAAACGATTGGCCCAATCACCGTGGGCCGGATTGCAAAACAGGACGATGGCCGCATTAGCTTGGAAGAGCTGGTCATCAAAGATGGACCGCTGGAAAAACCCCATCTTGTCCTTTCCGGGCAAGTTGCCGACGTCATTGGGCTCACCGGTATCACCCTTTCCGGGAATTTCCAGTTTCCTGTGGCGCTGCTGTTGGAACCCAACGTGTCGCCCAAGCCGGATCTTGGCACCCTTGAAGGGGTCATCGAAATTAGCGATACGGCGAGCTGGCTTGGGCTTGAAACGCTCCAGGGGGCTGTGGTGGGGACGGATCTGCTCGATCTCAGCTTTGCGCTGACCGTGCCTGAACTTCGCCATGTCGATAAGTTGGCGTTTTCAACCGAGCTCAAAATTCCCGATCCTGCAGAATTGCTGAGATCAGGATTGATTGAGCCCGATCGGGAGTTACCGGCCATATCGTTCACAGGGGAAAGTTCATTGGATGCCGGACAGTTGGGTTTGGTCGGCGCTCTTGCATCCGGGTCCAGCCAGATTGAAGCGGACTTGTCCATGGGTTTTCAATCACAAGAAAACGTGTGGCTTTTGCAGGGCGGCATTTCCTCAGATGCCATAGATCTCTCCGAGATTTCCGGATTGGCTGATTTCGTTGAACTCGGGCTGGCGGGGCCCAAGGATGCGGTTTCGCTGACAGATGGGATTGCATCCAACGTCAAGGTTGATGTCGGTGTTGCGGCCAAAAGCCTTGTGTCCGGCAAGAAGAAAGCGGGGAACATTTCCGCGAATGTCCATTTTGAAAATGACATCCTGAAAGTTGCCGATCTCTCTATGGCGTATATTGGCGGCTTGGTGAAAGGCGATTTTGGCGTTGACTTTACCCAAGAAGCTGCACGCGGTTTTGCCAAAGGCCGGATGGAAAAATTTCCGCTGCGCAGCTTGATGACAGAGCTCGGTCTGGCCGCGCCGATTACCAGCACGGTCTACGCCAGTTTTGATCTATCTGGCGCGATGGGGTCTGAACGGGATCTCTTACGCACGCTGACTGGAAAACTGACAACGTCGCTCTGGGGCGGACACCTTCCCGACCGGATCGTGGAGTTGAGCGGATTGAGCGCTTTCACCTGGCTAGTGTCTGGATCGGGCGACAAGCGCGCAAAGCTGGTGTGCGCGGTGTTGCCTTTGCGTTTTAAGTCCGGCAGAGCGTCAGGAAATGCGTTGGTGGTGGAGACCGCAAATGTTCAGATCGTCGGTGGAGGATCTATTGATTTCCGCAACGGCGCACTGAACCTCGCCTTTCTGCCGCGGGCAAAGAAGAAGCAGCTGGTCCAGATCGTGTCACCCTTTGAAATCAAGGGAACACTCAAATCCCCCGAGTTGATCGTTAAAGAGGCAGGTGCCGGCCGGGCTGTTGGGGAAGTGTTGTCGTTGCCGCTCAATTTTCTGGGTCATATGTTCCGGGGATCGGGCGCCATCGACGAAAAGGCCCGTCCCTGTGTCATTCCGAAAAACTCCAAGCCGAAATAGGCGGCGCCGAGTGTCTACTGGGCCAGTCCCATGGCTTCCAGGTTGGCGATGGACGCAGGCAGACCGGACACATCGCGCAATTCGACGATCAGTCGCGGGTCACTGTTCAATCTGCCCAATTCCTTAAAGACCGAATGCCAGTTGATTGTGCCTTCGCCCAAGGTCCAGTGACGGTCTGCGTAACCGTCCGCGTCCTGCAAATGAATGTGGCGCAGGCGGTTGCCGGCAGCTTTGATGAAATAGTCGACCGGCGGAGCTCCGGTTGATCCATGAGCGTAATGCGCGTGCCCGGTGTCGATGGAAATTTTCACCGCATCCGAGCCGAAACTCTCGGCAAGCTCGATCCGCGCATAGGGATCCTTGTCTTCAATGTTCTCCAGGACCAGTTCACAACCGATGTCTTCGGCCCGTTTGACAGCTTCGTGCAGGGTCAAATGGCAGGCCTCGATCTTGCGTTCCCGGCCCTTGTCGTTGTTGTCGAGATTGTTGAAGTCCCAGGTGCTGTAGGGGCTGTGAACCACCATATGCGTTCCGCCAATCGCCTCACACACGGAAAGGCCTTGCAACAGGCGCTTTTTGACGATCTCGCGGATTTCCGGATCCATGGCGTCAATGGTGAAGCCCCAAAAGGGGCCATGTATTCCAAGGCGGCCTTTGTGGCCGTCCAGCAGTTTTTTGGCGTGTTCGGCGAGCGGCTGCCAATCGCCGTTCAGGACTTCGCCTTTCACGAAATCCTGCAGTTCCAGGTCCCTTTGCTTTTCCAGCATGAGGTCTTTGTGAACCTCATAGGAAGAAAGCGGCATGGCGGCACCGAGAATAGGAAGGCTGGACATGGAAACCCTTGAAACTTGATGAAATCAAACAGCCTCTTAGGCGGTCTTCGGTGACACTATTACGACGTTATCAGCTTCAATACCCTTGTTTGCGGTCGACAGCGTCCGGAATCTCGCCGGTTCGCAAATACTGGCCAATGTTCTGAGCCACAATCTTGGAAGCTGTGCTGGTGATCGTGGGGGCTGAGATATGGGGAAGCACGGTCACCTGCGGGTGATCCCAAAAGGGATGTGTTTCTGGCAAAGGTTCCTCGTCAAAGACATCCAGGACCGCGTGGTTGAGCTGTCCGCTGTTGAGGGCGCCTAAAAGTGCATCCGTTTTGATGATGGGGCCGCGGGCAAAATTGATCAAACTGGCACCGGATTTGAAGTTTGCAAAAGCTGTCTCATTGAACAACCCGCGCGTGTCATCCGTCAGGGGCATCAAAAGCACGGCAATATCTGATTGCGACAACACGTCTTGGAGGCCATCGTGGCCGGAGTATGTTTTAAGCCCGTCAATCACTTTGGGGGTGCGGCTCCAGCCGATGACGTTAAACCCGTTGGCCTTCAGCCGCAGCGCCGATGCTTGGCCCAGTTTCCCAATGCCAAGGACGCTCACCGTAACCTCTTGCGGTGTTTTTAAAGGGTGATCGAGCCAGAGTTTGGCGCGCTGTTGGGCCATATAGGTCGGCATGCTGCGGTGAAGATACAGCGTCCAGGCCAGGACCGCTTCAGACATGGTTTCTGCCATTTGCGGATCGGTCAGCCTGACTATCAGCGGGCCATCTTCTGGCAGTTCTTTTACAAGCCGTTCAACCCCGGCCCAGAGGCTTTGCACCCAAACGAGATTTTTCAAGGCCGCGACCTTCTCGGGATCGGGATTGGCGACGATCGCGATTTTGGCGGCATTTCGCTCCTCGTCTGAAAGCTCGTCGAAGGCCTTGACCTCGGCAATCCCGTCCAGCGCTTCTGGAAGAGCATCCCGCCAGCTCTTGCGCTCCATGCCGCTGACTTCGGAAACGAAGGGAATAACCGTCTTCATGCCGCAAACACTCCAGCTTGGCTTGCAAATCCCTTGATTTCGATCGGGTTCCCTGACGGGTCCAGAAAAAACATGGTGCTTTGTTCCCCAGGTTCGCCCTCAAAACGGATGGTGGGCGGAATGACGAATTCCAATCCCGCTTCGGTGAGTTTACCGGCAAGGGCCTTCCAAGCGGTCATGTCGAGGACTGCGCCCAAATGCGGCATGGGAACCATATGAGCGCCAACTTTGCCGGTGGTTGTTGTTTCAAATGGTTTGCCAAGATGCAGAGATAGCTGGTGGCCGAAGAAATTGAAGTCGACCCAAGTCTCCGTGCTGCGGCCTTCCTGGCATCCCAGGATGCCGCCGTAAAACGCACGTGCGTTGTCCAGATCGGTCACATGAAAGGCGAGATGAAAACAAGGTTGCATAAGCTGTCTCCGAATTTGTCCGGATTTTCATAGCAGAGATCTTGCAAAACAATTACTATCTTTTTGTTCTTCTTAGGATAGGAAAAAGTTTTGGATACACGGTTTCTCGAAAGCCTGCTTGCTGTCGTCACGACCGGATCGATTGCTGCGGCTGCCCGCCAGCAGGGATTAACTGCAGCCGCCGTCAGCCAGCGGATACGTGTATTGGAAACGGATTTGGGATGCCGGCTTTTGACCCGCTCTGCCCAGTCGGCCAAGCCGACGCAGGAATGCCGGAACATGCTGCCAGCAGCGCAAGCTCTGGTCCGCGACGCGCAGCGGCTGTCTGGCCACGTCACTTCGGACGGTCTGAGAGGGGCTTATCGGCTTGGAGCAATTTCAACGGCGTTGCTCGATTTTGTGCCGAAGGTGGTCCTCTACTTCCGTGAGGCGGCGCCGGAAGTTCGGCTAACCGTGCGCCCGGGAAGTTCGCAGGCGCTTTATGAGAGCCTGGCCGCAGATGAGCTCGATGCTGTGATCGGCGTTGAGCCGCCTTTTTCTGTGCCCAAAGAAATCCGCAAGAAGGCTATGGCTGAAGAACCTTTCATGCATATTACGCCGCGCGAATTGCCGATAGCACCGCAGCAAGAAGAACTGCCCTGGATACTTTATGACCGGTCAACCTGGGGCGGGCGGTTGATCGCAAGCTATCTCGAAACACAAATTGGTGAGACTCCGGTCTTGTGCGAACTGGATTCTCTGGAGACGATTGCGGCCATGGTTGAGGCCGGATTGGGACAAGCCGCGGTTCCAAAATGGGCTGGTATGATGACTCAGTATTCCGGTTTGACCATCGTAGGCCTGCAAACTGATCAATGGTTCCAACGGCCTATCGTGTTGCTGCAAAAATCCTCGTCGGGTGTCCCTTCAATCGATGCCCTGTTGCAGAAGACACTTTTGCGATGACGTTTTTAGGAGAATGATCGTTATCATAATTCTCCTTTTGATTGCCTTTTTAAGGAAAATTAACCTTTTGAGTGTGGTTGCGGCGCCTGTTTAAAGTTACATTCTTAGTAAAAATGGCGTTTCTTGGCAGGAAAATGTCGCTGGATGGCTAGTTCACGAAATAACACGCATGATGGCCAAAAGAAGTGCAGGTCGGCTGTTGTACTGAAGGGCGCATAATGCAATTGTATTGATCGCATGCCCAAGAGCTTGGTTGAAATAGCTATTTCGACCTTGTGCGGCCCGTCGGGTTTTGCGGTGAAGATTAGGGAGCTGGGTCGAAGTTTATGATGCTGGAAAAGGCAGTAGAAAAGATCAAAGATCTTCACGCCTTTCTGTGTGATTTGATCCACAGCGCTATTTTACATGTTCAATTGATGCGCCGGGAGGTGAATACTTATTGTTTAGTATTCATGCGCTGCGCCAATGAAGAGCTCAACAAACAGACTGCATAGGAGTACCCTCATGAAAAAGTTGTTTGTCTCGGTCGCTGCGACCGCGTTAATCGGTATGGCATCTTCCGCCATGGCGGAAGACTGCGGTACGGTGACCGTCGCGGAAATGAACTGGGCGTCCGCTGGCGCGATCGCGCAGATAGATAAGATCATTCTTGAAAATGGCTATGGCTGTAACGTAGAGCTGGTGACCGGTGACACCATGCCAACCTTTACGTCGATGAATGAAAAGGGTGAGCCGGACATGGCGCCGGAGCTCTGGATTAATGCTGTTCGTGAGCCGCTCGACAAAGCTGTTGCTGCAGGGTCTCTGATCATTGGCGGTGAAATCCTCAACGAAGGCGGTGTAGAAGGTTGGTGGGTCCCGACCGCTATCGCTGAAGAACATGACATTTATACAGTTGAAGCTGCTCTCGCGCGGCCAGACCTGTTCCCAGGTGCTGAAGATGACAGCAAGGGCGGCTTCTTCACCTGCCCGACTGGCTGGAATTGCCGCATCACGACCGGCAACCTGTTCCGCGCTTATGGCGGTGAAGAAGCTGGCTTTGAATTGGTCGATCCGGGCTCTGCTGCCGGTCTCGACGGCTCCATGGCGCGTGCAAACGAACGTGGCGAAGGTTGGCTCGGCTATTATTGGGCCCCGACTGCGATGCTTGGAAAGTACGACATGACGCTGCTGGATTTTGAAGTTCCGCACGACAAAGCAGAGTGGGACAAATGCACTGTGGTCGAAGACTGCCCGGACCCGAAGAAGAACTCTTGGGTTGCGTCTGAGGTGTTCACGGTTGTCACGGACGACTTTGCCAAAAAAGCAGGCCCGACGATGGATTATGTCAAGGGTCGGACTTGGGACAACCGGACAGCCGGTAAAGTGTTGGCCTGGATGACAGACAACCAGGCAACCAACGAAGACGGTGCGTACTACTTCCTGGAAAACTTTGAAGACGTTTGGACCAAGTGGGTGAGCCCGGAAGTCGCAGAAAAGGTAAAAGCTTCTCTGTAATCCGTTGAAGCAAAAAAGAGCCCGCGCAAATGTGCGGGCTCTTCAATGAGGGGCATAATAACGGGACGAGAATGATGGAGTGGCTACAAGAATTTCCCTCGCTAAGCAGGGGCAGTTTACGCGCATTGCGCCAATCGGTTGATGGGTCCTTTAAAGATTTTACGCGCGCATACGGCGATGCAATTGAAAGTGCTTTCGATCCGATCAAAGATTTCCTGATCTTTCTGGAACATTTGCTGATCAATTCACCCTGGCCAATCATCTTAGCTGTACTCGTTGGTATCGTTTACCTCATGAGCCGCAACGTTAAGATCACTCTCGGTTCTCTCGCTGCCTTGTGCCTGATCGGCTTCCTCGGAATGTGGGAAGATACCATGCGCACCATTGCCATGGTCACGGTCTGTACCTTGATGGCAATTGTGCTCGGGATTCCTCTTGGAATCTTGATGGCCCGGTCGGATCGTGTGCAGAGCATGATCAACCCGGTTCTCGACCTGATGCAAACGATGCCAAGCTTCGTTTACCTCATCCCGGTCGTTATGATTTTCGGACTTGGGAAAGTCCCGGGAATGATCGCTGTGGTGATTTATGCGATCCCGCCGATGATCCGTTTGACCAACCTTGGCATTCGCCTTGTTGATAAAGATGTTCTGGAAGCCGCCGATGCATTTGGGTCAAGCTCCTGGCAGAAATTGAGCAATGTTCAATTGCCTTTGGCTTTGCCGACGATCATGGCTGGTGTCAACCAGTGTATCATGATGTCGCTTGCAATGGTTGTTGTTGCAGCGCTGATTGGCGTGAAGGGTCTGGGTCAGCCGGTGCTGAATGCCATTGCAAACCAGTATCTGACAATGGGTGTCATGAACGGCCTGGCTATTGTTGCCATCGCCATCATCTTTGACCGGGCGACGCAAGCCTATGGCAAACGCCTTCAGAAACATTCGGAGGTGATCCATGGCTGAGGCAACCGGCATTGAAATCAAGAATCTTTACAAGATCTTCGGCCCGAACGGCAAAGACATGGTGCAGCTCGTCAAGGACGGCATGTCCAAGACCGAGCTGAATGAAAAGCACAATCATGTTCTGGGGCTCAACAACATCAACATCTCCATGCCGGGTGGCAAGATCGAGGTGGTGATGGGCCTGTCCGGATCTGGGAAATCCACCTTGATCCGGCACATCAACCGGCTGATTGACCCGACAGACGGCGAAGTGCTCTACGGCAATGAAGACGTCTGCAAGATGTCTCAGGGCGAACTGAGGGAATTTCGCCGCCACAAAACGGCGATGGTGTTCCAGAAGTTTGCGCTTTTGCCGCACCGGACAGTGATGAAAAACACCGTCTACGGCCTGGAAATCCAGGGCGTACCGATGAAGGAAGCTGAAGAGCGGGCGTCCCGCTGGATTGCACGGGTGGGCCTTGAGGGCTTTGAGGATCACTATCCGAACCAGCTCTCCGGCGGTATGCAGCAGCGTGTCGGTCTGGCGCGGGCATTGACCAATGACGCCGACATCCTGCTGATGGATGAAGCGTTCTCGGCGCTTGATCCGCTGATCCGCATGGACATGCAGACCGTTCTGCTCGACCTGCAGGAAGAGCTGCACAAAACCATTGTCTTCATCACCCACGATCTGGATGAGGCGCTGCGCCTTGGCGACAAGATCGCCATCCTGCGCGATGGCGCAGTCATTCAGCAGGGGTCTGGTCAGGACATCGTCTTGAACCCGGCGGACGCCTACATCGCGGACTTCGTCAAGGAAGTGAACCGCGGCCGGGTGATCCTGGTCGATACCGTCATGGACAAGAGCAAAACGCTCGAAGGCGGTCTCACCGTCGAGAGCGGCATCATGCTGGAAGAGGCGGCCAAAAAATTCGCTGAAACCGGCCAGGGTGAATGCTGCGTGATCAATGGCGACGGCAAGCCGATCGGTGTCTTGAATGTCCAGGACACCATTAGCGCCATGGTGACTCCAGCCACGCACTAAGGCCGGGCATAAAACCAATAAAAACCTCCGGAAGCGGGATGCTTTCGGAGGTTTTTGTTTGGAAGGTGCTTGTTGAGATCGGAAAATCGTTATTGGAGCGCAACTTTCGGGCGGCAACCGGACGTTCTTTGTTTCGCAAACCAAGGTCCCCCATGCGCGTCCAGACCGATTTCGAAGCCTCACAACGGTCTCGCCATACGAACGGACAGTGACGGCATGAACCATGAGTTCGGCCACTCAGACTCGACGTTCCATCCGCGATGCTCGTAGAACCGGCGCGCCACCTCATTCCTAACGGACACATCGAGCGATAGTCGGGTCGACCCACTGGCGCGAGCCTGATCTTCGAAGGCATCCAGCAATACGGACCCGATTCCTGCTGCACGTCTTTCCCTGTCAACGGCCACGAAATGGAGATAGAAATCGCCTTCCTCGATGGAATCGTTTAGCCGCATGAGTGGTGCCAACAACACTTCCACGATCCTCATTCGTAGCCTCAGCCTACCGGCAGCCTTCCTCTGAGGTTCGCGGGAAGAACGACGATGCTGCGCTTCGGTGTAGGCCAAAATCATTCCCACGATGGTGTTGTCGCACTCTGCAAAAGTTACGTTTTGGTAGGAGCTATCGTGATCGGGTTGCAGGAATGCGTTGGCAATAATTTCTTCATAGCGGCGTCCGAACATCACCTGCATGAAGCCCTCCGACGCTTCGTTTGCATAATGCGCACAGGCAAGGCCGTCATCAAAAGTCGGATTTGCAGCTCTCAGGGTCACTGACGGTTGATTCATAGGATCCTCAAGGATGAGCTTGATACCTTGTAATACGAACTGCAGCTATGGGCCGGTAAAAGACAATACAAATAATAAGTTTTAGAATAAAAAGCCCTGGCCAACCGGCCAGGGCTTTCTAGGTTTTACACTGATCTCAGATCACCATTCGGAGAATGCCGTCCGCATATCCGGGCGTGCCGGCTGATATCGGTTCACCTTTGTTACTGTGACCGAGTCCCGGACACCCGCGTCGGGATTACGCGTGCAGGCGTCGGGGGAGCGCGCAGGTCGCCGGAAAGAAGCGTCTGTTTCGAGAACTGATCCAGAAGCATTGGCTTGGCAAAATAGTACCCCTGAGCCAGCTGGATTCCGGTCGCACCTTTAAGATAATTCAGTTCATCGAGTGTCTCGACGCCCTCGACAATGATCGACATGTCCAGGGCGTGGGCCATCGATTCAATGGCTTTCAAAACGCTCTGGCTGCGCGGTTTTTTATGAATGTCTGTGATGAACGAGCGGTCGACCTTAATCTCATCTGCCGTAATCTCGGAAAGCGCAGAGAGCGAAGAATATCCTGTTCCGAAGTCATCGATCGAAACGCGCGCTCCGGTCTCCCGGATCATTGGCAGCACTTCGGTCTGGAAGCGGCTTTTGAGCAAAAACGCCTCCTCGGTCACCTCGACCATAAAGCGGTCCGCAATCCCCGTTTCAGAAATATTCTCAAGAAATGGCGCCATGAACCGGGGATCTTCCACCTGACTGGCCGCGACATTGATCGAAATGCTTGTGTTGGCGCCAAAAGCTGCCTCGATTGTGCCTCTTGAGGCCACAATCTCAGCTAAAACGAGATGCGTAATCTCGTCCATGAGCCCCAATTCAATGGCCATGTTAATGAAATTTCCGGGCGGGCGAATATCGCCATTCTCGTCGCGCCAGCGAAGCAAAGCCTCGACGCCAACCACTTCGCCGGAACCGAAATCGACCTTCGGCTGGTATGCGCAGCACAGGCGCTGATCGTGCACAGCGAGCCGCAGCCTTTGCTCCAGTTTCATGCGCTCGTTGGAGGCGTCATCAAAGGCCGGGTCGAAAAAACGGACACTGCCTTTTGTTTCGTCTTTGATCCGGTAAATGGCCCGGTCCGCATTGGAATAAAGTTGTTCGAATGTCTCGCCATGATCGGGGTAGACACTGACGCCTATCGAAGCCGACGTTAGGACCTCAAGACCGTCAATGAAAAACGGTTTCTTCAGCAGTGACATGTACTTCTGATAATCAGAAGCAACGGCGCCGGCCTCTGTCGCCGGAGAGCGCAACAGAACAAACTCGTCCCTGGCCACGCGCGCAAGCATGTCGGAGGTCCCAAGTTCGGCGGATAACCGGTCAACGATCTTCACCAAGAGTGCGTTGGCTGCTGAGAGGCCATAATGGTCGTTGACTTGTTTGAAGCCATCCAGATCGATGATGGCAAGCTCGAAGGCCGCATCGTCCATTTCCGCCAGCGACATCACGGTTCTCTCAACCATATTGCGGTTTGGCAGCCCGGTCAGGTCGTCGTAAAACGCCCGCTGGAAGAGCTCGTCTTCCAACTGACGCTGTTCCGTGATGTCAGTTGATAGGCGCACATGGCAGACTTCCGGCCCCATAGGGACATTGATCTGCGCAACTTGAAACACGCGGCCATCGGTTTCGATGATGTCCTGATCGGCGGGAAAACCAGCGTGGGCTGCTCCGATCGGATTGGCATAATCCACAAGGCCAGACTTGGAGACCGCGGCAATACCGACCGGCAGCTCATCGATCACCCTAACGAGTGGGTCCCAAGCGGACCCTTTGTTCTCCCGTTTTTGGTCGGTCATTTGATTGCCGCTAACGCTTGAGGACCTGGCGCCGAGCATCACTCAGCATGGCTGAAATGTCTTTTCCGGCTGGTGCGCGTTCGGGCGCTGAGGTCCGCGCACTAGGTGCTCCCTCGGCAGGGCCTTTACCCGCTTTTGTCGCACCACGCCAGCGATCAACGACAGACTTGATAAAGTTACGATCCAGCAGTGCGCCGGCTTCGCCTGCAAGCGAGGACGAAGCGGAAACGCTCCGTGGCAGCAGTTTTTGGTCAAGCCGGGAAAAGGTCAGCCGGGCGGGGATCGGCATGCCCTCGCCAAATCCGACGACTTCACCCGTGCCAAGTGACGGGATGAAATCAAGGAGGTTTACTGCAGCGTCCGCGACCGCTGAGCGAAGCAGCTCCTGATCGTGTTCGTTGGCCATGCGCATCGCGAACATGGTGCTGCATTGAGAAATGATCGTCGGATCGAGTTCCGCTGGTCGCTGTGTTACGAGCCCCAGGAAAACACCGTGTTTGCGCCCTTCCTTGGCGATCCGGGCGAGCGCGCGCCGTGTTGGACCAAATCCGACCGCTGGATTGGCCGAAGCATAGCGGTGGGCCTCTTCACAGACAAATAGCAACGGCATCGCGCCATCACTCCAAAGCCCGAAATCAAAGGCAAGGCGGCACAGGACGCATACGACCGCATCCACAACTTCCACCGGAAGGCCGGCCAATTGCATGATCGAGATCGGCCGCCCATCCGGCTCAAGCCGGAACAGGTGGCTGAGAAGGTCAACCATAGTGTCGCCGCCAACACTGGCGTTCTCGAACATGAACGCGTAGCGGGGGTCGTTGGTAATCGTCTCCAGGCGCATCAACAGCCGATGGTAGCTCATCCTTGAGGACCGGTTCTCAAGTTTGCCCATCCGGTTATCGATGAGAGAAATCAAATCCTGCAGCAGGTAGGGAACAGGCGTATCGACCGTAAAACCTGACTGTTTGGGGTCAACCTTTTTAATGGAAACGCCAGTAGAGGCCGATTTATATCCGCGATAGGTCGCCTTCGCGATCGGAATGAGCTCCGACAGGATTTCGACTTCTTCAGCCACTGCAGGCCGGCCGCCGTAGATCACGTCGGTTAATTCTTCAAAGTTAAAGATCCAGAACGGAAGCTTGAAACTTTGTGGATCGATAACATTGGCTTTTTCGCCAAAACAGCTGCCATACTCATTGTGCCCGTCTAGCAAAAACAGCCGTACATCGGGGCGGACTCTCAAAATTTCGGAGAGGATAACAGCAACACCGCTGGATTTTCCGACACCTGTTGATCCCAAGATGGCGAAGTGCTTCGAGATCAGATTGTCAACATCGACATGTGCGTCAATCCGGCTGTCATGGTTCATCTGCCCAATCTTGATCGTGCGAGCATCGGCCGGGCTGTAAATCAGCCGTAACTGTTTGCTTGTGATCAAGTGGCAAGGGTCCCCTATCGAAGGATAACCTGATACGCCGCGCTTGTAGCGTTGCGTACCCGCAGCGTCGGTGGCGATCTCCCCCATTAGTGCGATTTTCGCAACCGCCTTCAGGTTTGGATTTTGCCCTCCACCGGAATTCCGGGCTGAAACCTCCTTGATCATCCCGATCAATTCGCGCTTACCGGCCTTGATCGCCATGAATTTACCGACAGTTGCCCTTGCTCCATCATTGGGCCAAGGGGCTGGCAATCCAATGAGAGCTTCAGATCCGCGCACGGACAAAACCTGTCCGATTGCCGCACTGGCATCGTGTGAGCCGTCTGTCTTTTGTGCTTCTTGCGCGTTCACCCTGACCTCCTAGGAGATATATGCGACGGGTAGTGTGCGCAAAAACAGTTATTTTCGTGTTACTTTATTGATGGGAACTTTAGCTTGGAGGCAAAGAATTCTCATCTGAAGACCGCTTCTATTTTGGTTGTAGTACTTTTAGCGGTGGGAACCAGGCGGTCTCGAACACGACGAGTATTGCGGATAAAACCAAAAAGCCCCGGCCTCAAAATGGCCGGGGCTTTGTTGTTGCTTGGAAGCGTCAGATCACCGCTCGGAGAACACGGTCCGCATCGCCCGTGTAACCGGGTTCAGCAGGTAGTTGAGGATCGATTTGGATCCGGTGACGATCTGGGCATTGACCTGCATGCCGGGACGGATAGGGCTGGTAACATTGCCTTCGCCGATTGTGTTCCCAGGGAAGGCCAGATCGGCTTTGAAATAGTATTCGCCATACTCATCCTGGAAGCTGGATGCGGAGATTGTTCCCACCTCGGCGATGATCGTGCCATAGATGTTCGGATCATAGCTGGTGATGGTGATCTCGGCCTTGTCGCCCACGTTGATGTGGCCGATGTCTTTCGGGTTGACTTTAACTTCGGCAACCATGCTTTCCGACTGCGGTACAATTTCAGCGATCATGTCGCCCGGATTAACCACAGCGCCCCGGCCCGTCTGTCCGAGGGACTTGATGAAGCCATCCACCGGGGCTTTGACGAAGAGGCGCTTCTGCCGGTCTTCCAGCTTGGCGATTTCCTGTTTCAGTTCCGCGCGTTCCTGTGCAATCCGGGCCCGTTCATCAGCCACATCCCGGTTCACTTCAGCGCCCGCCTGACTGAGGCTGGCCTGAGCCTCGGTCAACATCTCACGGGCTTGCGCGAGGTTGCCGAACAATTGCTCCAGGGTGACTTGAGAGCGCTGATACTCGCCCTTGGCTTCAAGGTAACGCCGCCGGGAGGTGTAGCCGTCCTTCAACAGGCCTTCCTGGATTTCGAACTTTTCCTTTTCCAAGGCGACTTGAGACTTTTGCAGTTCAATTTGGGCTTCGAGGCTGACAACTTCTGCTCTCTTTTGGCCAACACGGGCGGTGAAGGCTTCCTGCTCGTCGGCAACTGCCTTCCGGTTGGCTGTCAGCGCTGCGCGCTGCTGGGTGCTGAGGCCGTTGACCGTTGGGTCGAGGCGCAGGCCGATCGTGTTCGGATCGCTGTACTCCTGGGCTCTCAGGCGTTCTTCCTCAAGCTCCAAATAGCTCAACCGGCTCTGGATCCTGGCAAGCTCCGCGGTCGTATCTTCTTTTTCCAGGCGCGCCAGTGGATCGCCGGCTTTTACCAGCTGACCTTCCTTGACGAGGATATCATTGACAATGCCGCCTTCAAGATGTTCCACCGCCAGGATCTGACCAGCGGGGGTGATCTCGCCGATGGTGTTGGCTACCTCGCGGATTTGACCGATGGCCGCCCAAACAAGAAGAACCACTGTCGCGATCGTGAGACCGGTCAAGAGCCGGGAATAAAAGGCGGGCGGAACGCCGTCTTCCAATTCAAGCGGCAAGCCCACGCGGCCATAAACAGCTTTGCGAAGCGGATCTGAACTGTCTTTCGTTGCCATTGGTTCTTCCTCGGCGGTTGTCAGAAGGTGCGGCTCTTAAAAGCGCACGCTGCTGTTATTTCGTTTGCTGCTTGAGCACGTCGTCCAAAATTTCACTCGGGGCGCCGGCCATGGCGACCATGCCGTTTTGCATGTAGATGAGCTGGTCGGCCATGCGCATGTGGCTGGGCCGGTAGGTCGTCAGGATAACGGTCGACTTGCCGCGGACCTGCTCGATCTTTTTCATCAGAAGTTTGTCGCCTTCGAAATCCAGGTTTCCGGCCGGATCATCGAGCACATAGATCGATGCCGGGCGGATGAAGGCGCGCGCAAGGAGTATGCGCTGTTTGACGTTGTCGGGCAGAACTTGCAGGAGCTGGCCAGTCAGGCGGGTCTCAACCCCCTGCGGCAGCAAGTCGGCGTAGTTGTGAAGGCCGAAATCCTCAAAGGCCGTCCGCACCTGGTCGTTGTCCGCCTGCGGGTTTGCCATGCGGAAATTCTGGGCGATGGTGCCGTAGAAGAAATCATAATGCTCGGGCGCGTAGCCGATCGCATGGCGCCATTCGCCCGGGTCGAGCTGGCGGATATCCAAGTCATCAACCAAAACCGCGCCCATTTGCGGTTTGTAGAGGCCGAGAACTGCCCGGACCAAGGAGGTCTTGCCGCAGCCACTGGGGCCGGTGATTGCACTGACTGATCCCTGTTCAACCTGCAAAGAGAAGTTCCGCAAAGCTGGTTCCTGCCGGGCCGGATAGCGGAGCACCACATTGGAGAAACGGACTGTCCCTTGGAACTGGCGGTGCAGGCTCGGCAGTTTGCCAGGCTGACGCTCCATATCGATTTTCAGCAGGCCGTTGATCCGCTCAATGGTTTGCTGGGCCTGACCAAGCTGGGAAAAGCTCAAGAATGCCTGGTGCATCGGATTGAGCGCACGCCAGGAGAGGGCCATGACTGCGATGAGCGCGCCCTGGGTCAGGCTTTGAGACATGACCAAGATTGCGCCGAAGCCAAGAACGCCGATGCCGCAAAGGGTCATCATCATCTGGGAGATGACCTGCATGATTTGCGAAAGGTGCTTTGTGATCAGGTTTTTCTGCGCAAAATCGGCGGACAAGGTCCGGTACTTTTCGATCCAGATGTCATCGGCCGACAGATCCCGGATGGCATTCCGTTTCGCCAGAATTTCAACCGTGATGTTTTGAAGGCGTGATTTGGCCTCGCCTGCCCGGTTGATTGCCGTTTTCATGCGCGGAACGATTAAAAGGGCCGCGACGATGTAAAGTGCCAGCAAGCCTGCCGGCAGCAGAGCAAGTGGTCCGCCAATCAGCGCAAGAACCACCACGAACAATGCAGAAAACGGCAGATCGATCAGTGCGTTGGCAAGGTTGCCGTGGAAAATTTCACGAACGCCGTCGAACTGCTTCAACCGGGTGATTTGCGCTCCGATTGGCGCCGAGGCTGTGAGCGGTAGCGGCAAGTGGAGGAAATGCCGGAATGTGGAGTTGGCCACAACGGCATCGAGACGCGCCCCCAAATAGGCCTGGAGATGAGACTTGGTCCCTTTCACAAGCCAATCCGTACACAGGATCACCGCAATCCCGACCATCAGGGTGAGGAGAACCGTTACGGATTTTGCGCCAATCGCCTTGTCATAGACGTTCATCACAAACAGCGGCAGTCCGAGGGCAAGGATATTGGCCAGGAACCCGATCGCCATAATGGAGGCCAATGTGCCGCGGAACCGGTGAAACAGCCGGGAAGACCAGTGTTTGAAGCCGGCGCTTACGCTCGCGTCTTCTTCTTCGATCAGATAAAGCTCTGCGTCTTTGAGATCGGCAAAACTCAAACTGATGTTTTGCTGAGCTTCACCGCTAAAGACGCGCAACCGGCCGTCGTTTGATGGCCCTAGACCAACACAAACATTGTTGCCGACCTTCAAGAGACAAGGAAACTGTTCAGGCGTCAGTTGCTTTAAACCTCTCGTCGAGGCCGTTACCCGATAGTTCAGCCGGGTGAGCACCGCACGGAGTTCAAATATGCTTGCCACCCCTTCCAGGTGGGGCAAAGCTTCAAATAGGTGGCGTTCCATGCCATCCCATCCGAGGGCTTCCAAAACTGGAAGAAGGCAGGCTTCGGCAGCCGAATTGCGCTCAATTGCCACGCTGGAATGCTGACGAACCCGGCTTGCCAGGCTGATTTGCCTGTCGGAAGGATTTGCGCCGTGAATATAACCGGAAGAGTTTTCAAATGCGGCCAGGGACATTTCAGGCTCCTTGGCTGGTTTTTAGAATGCCGGCAGGTTTGCGGGCATGCAGTTTGTATTTCTTGGGAGCTGGGGCAGCAGGCATCGGTTTGAGCTGTCCGCCTTCAAGCAGATATTGTTTGTCGGCAACGGCTCTGAAAGATGGGCGGTGGCTGACGATAATCATGGTCAACTGCCCCTTGAGCCGCTTCAGACCTTCAACAAGTTCCGCTTCGCCGCGATGATCAAGTGCTCCATTGGCGTCGTTGAGGATCAGGATCTTTGGCTCCCGTGCCAAAGCGCGGGCAATCGCGATCCGCTGGATCATGGAATCCGTCAAGTTTTCCTCAATGGCGTTGCCCAACTGCGTGTCATAGCCGAGCGGCAGCAGATGGATATCCTTTTCCAAGCCAATTAGATCGGCGGCCATGCGCGCCGTTTGTGGTGTCGACTGCGATCCGAATAGAGTGAGGTTTTGCAGGATGGTTCCGGAGAACATTTCCGCGTCATTGCCGACATAGGCGATTTGCCGGCGCAGACCGCGGTGATCTTCGCCGTAAAGATCATGGCCATCGATCAATATGGAACCCGATGTTGGCTCAAGCCCGCCAGACATTAAACGCGATAAGGTCGACCGGCCGCTGCCATCGCTGCCTTCAAATGCGAGCGTTTCGCCTGCATTGATTGACAGGTTTACGCCGCGGATTGGAACGACAACATCGCTTCGGGCACTGTAGCCGGCATTTTGCAGACTAAGATTGCCAATAACAGGGACATCCCGGGCTGTTTGTTTGATTTCAATGGGAAGATCAAAAAGGGCCTTGGCTTCACGGTAATCGTGTTTGACCCGCTGCATTTCCGTCCAGTGATTGATACCGCGCAGCAGCGGCTGCACCACCTGACCGGCGAGCAAAGTACAAGCGGCCACGGCACCAATGCTAATAAAACCGCCCATCACCATGAGGGCTCCAGAGGAGACAACACAAACGGTGGTGAGCACTGTGAAGAAACTGCTGGTGTTGCGAGCGCGGTTGTTCAGGTCAATCTGATCGTAGCCAAGGCGCGAAATCTGTGTCTGCAAGCGTTCAAAGCGGCGTAGGATGACCGGTTCCAGCGCCATCGCCTTGATCGTGTTTAAACCCGAAAGAACTTCAAAAACAAAGTCATATTTGCGCTGATCATGCTCTGCGCGTTTTTCAACCAACGCATTGAGCTTTGAGTTGAGGTTTGCAGTGCGGAGCATGAAAATCGCCAGAAGTGCCAGAGGCACAAATCCGATTGGGCCACCGATCAGGAACAAAACGACAAGAAAGATTATGCTCGCCGGCAAGTCGATTCCGAGCAGGCGTGCCGGTCCGCCGTATTGGTCGCACAGTGATTGCAGAGATTTTAGAGAATCCAGGTGTTTGGAAACACTGGCATCAGTCATTGCATCGGATTTGGGTCCAAGCAGACGATGTGCAGCTTCCATATTTGCCTTGTGCGCAAAAGAGGCTGCCGACCAGCCAACCACATATGAGCGAACGATTTTGAGGACTGCATCAATGGCCAGAACGACACCGAGGCCGACGATAAGAACAATAAGAGTGTCGGTCGCCTGATTGGGAAGAATTCGGTCATATACTTGTAGAATTGTGAGCGGCATTGCCAGCCCTAATACATTCACAAGTATGGATGCAAACACTACCGGACGTGGTAGTTTTGGTGTTTTAACCGTGCTTCCATTCTCTGAAGATTGGAACTTTAGTTGAGGTAATGCAGTATTTGCCAATGCATTACTGATAAAATTGACCATACCAGGCGCCTCCTACCTCTATTAAGACGCGCAAGTGTTTCAAAACCGTTTACCAAGAACTTTGGAAGTCGCTAATTTACATCAAGATGTAGCGGTTTTTCGCAGAGCTGGGTTGGTTTTTGTTAAGACAAGCCTGCGCGAATTGGTTCCATGATTTAATGGAGCACGTGCGAGCCATGGCTAATACTGACACCCCGAAAACATCTGGCAAACCGATCGACGGCTCGAGTGCAGAGTCTGCGACCCGGGCATCCGCGGAAGCGACTCCGTCAAACGTGGCGCGGGTAGATGCTCAAACCGGAGATCCATATCGGCCGAAAGACAGCAATGATTACACGTTGTCGATTGATCCGGATGATACGGGTGAAGCTACTGTGGCTAACCTATTCCAAGCGGTGCCTTTAGAATATGAGGGAACCGGTGCGGCATTGCACGATGGCGAAGGTCTGGCTGGTGACGGCGGCTTAGATGGTGATGGCAGAGGGGGAGCTCAGCGAAACGGTTTGGGTCTTGACCAAACTGATAACGTTCCACTGCCGGACGGTGAGTTGGATGTTGTAGAAACATTTGATGGTGGCATCGGTGATGCTGGCGGTATCGGTGACGGGGATGCACCGGAAGCCCGAGGCTTGGATGCGGGCCTTTCTCAATTTGATCTTGGTGGGAATGGCATCCCTTCTGGAGATCCGACGATTGGCGATGGCATTGGCGGCGGCGGCGGTGGCGCGGGCCCGACCGACGGCCTGGAAGCGCTTGGCGACGATGATGATGGCGACGACGGCGGTCCGGGCGGTGATGGTGATGACGACGGCGGTGACGATGGTGACGACGGCAGCCCAATCGGCCCGTTGAGCGACGTTAATCCCAGTGACAACATCGTTGAGGAAAACGCTGTCGAGGGCACCCCGGTTGGTGTGGTTGCTTTTGCAGACGATCCGGATTTGGGTGACGACGTTACTTATGAAATCATTGGCAACTCGCCGTTTGTGATCGACCCGGTTACCGGTGTGATATCCGTCGGTCCGGGTGCGGTTATCGACCGCGAAGAGTTTTCTTCGATTGATGTCACAGTTCGCGCGACCTCGAGCGACGGCTCTTCAGTAGAAGAAACATTCACTATCCAGATCGGCGATGACAACACTGAATTCGAAATCGGTCCCGTGACCGATGTGGATGCAGACGCAAACTTTGTGATGGAAAATGCCACCGGCGGGACCGGCATTGATGTCACAGCGTTTGCTGAAGATTTGGATGCAACCGATACTGTCACCTATGAAATTATCGGCGACTCGCCATTCGTGATCGATCCGGTAACCGGTATTCTTACGGTGGCCAACGGTGCAGAAATCGACCGGGAAGAAACACCGTTCATTGATGTAACGGTCCGTGCGACATCCACCGACGGCTCGACCTCTCAGGCGACCTTCAGGGTTGAAGTCGGTGATGAAAACGAGTTCGAGATCGGTCCGGTTATTGATACCGATGCGACTGACAACTTCGTTGAGGAAAACTCCGACGGCGGCACAGTCGTGGGTGTCACAGCTTTTGCTGAAGATCCGGATGCGACGGATACTGTGACTTACGAAATCGTTGGGGATTCTCCGTTCGTCATTGATCCGGTAACAGGCGTGATCACTGTTGCGCCGGGCGCTGATATCGACTTTGAGGCAACACCTTTTATCGACGTAACGGTCCGGGCAACGTCCACAGACGGATCGACATCTCAAGAAACGTTCCGCGTCACCGTCGGGGATGACAACGAATTCGAAATTGGACCGGTTATCGATACCGATGATGCCAATAACTTCGTTCAGGAAAATTCCGACGGCGGCACAGTCGTGGGTATCACGGCCTTTGCCGAGGATCCGGACTCAAGCGATACAGTTACCTATGAAATCATTGGGGACTCTCCGTTCGTCATCGACCCGGCGACGGGTGTGATTACAGTTGCCCCAGGCGCGGATATCGACCGTGAAACAACGCCGTTTATCGATGTGACGGTCCGTGCGACGTCTACAGATGGCTCGACATCGCAGGAAACATTCCGCGTTACTGTTGGCGACGAAAATGAGTTCGAAATCGGACCTGTGACTGATACCGATGCCGATCGCAATTTCGTCTTGGAAAACTCGGACGAAGGCACGGTTGTTGGCGTTACCGCCTTTGCTGAAGATCCCGATGCAACCGACACAGTCACCTATGAAATTGTTGGGGATTCCCCGTTTGTGATTGATCCTGTGACCGGTGTGATTACTGTCGGTCCTGGCGCAGATATCGACCGCGAAACGACGCCGTTTATTGATGTGACGGTCAAGGCCACTTCGACCGACGGTTCAACATCGCAAGAAACATTCCGGGTCACCGTTGGCGATGACAATGAGTCTGATATTGGTCCGGTGATTGATATCGACACGTCGAACAATGACCTCAACGCCGTTGCCGAAAATGGAACCGGCGGCGAAGAAGTTGGAATCACGGCTTTTGCCGAGGATCCGGACGACACCGACACCGTAACGTACTCCACCGACGATCCGCGGTTCGATATTGATCCGGACACAGGCGTTCTGACGGTTAAGCCGGGTGTCAGCTTCGACTATGAGCAGACACAGACGGTCGATGTGGATATCACTGCGACGTCCTCCGATGGCTCGTCATCGACAGGCACATTCACAGTCAACATTCTGGACGTAAATGAAGCGCCGGATCTGGTGTTTGAAACCGGTGATGTCGACGGTGTAAGCGCCACCATCACCTTCACTTCAGAGGGGGCCGGGTACAGCAACACATTCGGTGTGTTTGTCATGGATGGGAGCGGCAACCCGGTTGCCGGTCAGATTATCTGGACCAACGGCAACGAACTGACCCCGGGTGAAATGGCAAATGTGGCGTTCCCGGGTGTAGATGCTGCTGATATCGGCTATTTCCTGATCCCGGATGGCGCGGATCTCAATTCGGGCATTGCTGCCGGCGACATGGTTACCTTCCAAATGGATGGCAGTGGCAATTGGCAGGCAATTGGCCAAAACGGAACGCCGCTGGTCGGCGAGGACGCCAATGTTTACTTCTCAGGCGATGGTTCCCTGAATCCAGATGGGCTGGATCATACTGTTGAAAGCGGCCTCTCAATCGCGTTTGAAGATCAGTTCAATGGCGGTGATGAAGACTTCAATGATTTCATCTTCCAGGCGCGAACGACTGATTTTGAATACCGCACCACTATCGTTGAGGAAGTTGAGGGAGCCGAAGCTGCGCCGTTAACCGTTACGGATCCTGATTTCGGCGACACGCATACATTCACGGTTTCTGATGACCGCTTCGAAGTGGTTGTTTCTGGAAACAAATATGTTCTTAAACTAAAAGACGATCAGGCACTCGATTATGAAACCGAAACGCAGGTTTCTGTCACTGTGACCGCGACGGACAGCGGTGGATTGTCTGACACAGAAACCATCATCATTGATGTCATCGATGTTGATGAAAACACAGCGCCGATAGGCCCGTTATCTGACACGGATGCCAGCAATAATTTGGTTGCCGAGAATTCCGATAGCGGCACTGTCGTCGGTGTGACAGCTTTTGCTGAAGACCCGGATGTTATCGATACGGTCACCTATGAGATCGTCGATCAGGATAGCCCGTTTGTCATTGATCCGAACACCGGTGTTATTTCTGTTGCACCGGGTGCCGACATTGATCGTGAAGCGACACCGTCGATTGATGTGACCGTCAAGGCAACGTCGACGGACGGTTCGACAACAACCAAGACTTTCACGGTTCAGGTTGGTGATGAGAACGAATTCGAAATCGGACCGGTGACGGACGTTGATGTCAGCGACAACACCATTTCCGAAACCGCAGATGGCGGCGAAGATACTGGCATCACGGCGTTCGCCGAAGATGAAGACGCCACAGACACGGTCACCTATGAGCTGACCGGTGGTGATGACCGCTTCGAGATTGACGAAAATACAGGTGTTATCACGGTCAAGGACGGTGCCCAGTTTGATGCTGAAACCGAACCGACTGTCGATGTAACGGTCACGGCAACATCGACCGATGGCTCCTCGTCCAGCAACACCTTCACCATTGATGTCACGGACGGCAACGAGCCGCCTGATCTGATTGTCCATCTTGATAACGCTGCCAATGAACTGGTTATCAACGGCGGATTTGAAAACTTCACGGGCACTTTGAAGGGGACGGACGGAACCGGGTGGTACGACATCCCGGACACTCTGGACGGGTGGAACTATGCCGATGTGGATATCCATCAGTCTGCCCGCCATGGCGAAGGTACGACCGATGGCGACCACAGGCTTGACCTGACCGCCGATGACAATGGGGTCATTTCTCAGGTCATCGAAGGCCAGCTGGATGGCCAAGTTTACACGCTCTCCTTCAATATGAATTCACGGGGCAACACACCAGGGGAAGGTGTTGCTGAAGTTTATTGGAATGGCGAGCTGATCGACACCATTGATCCGACAGATGGCGGCGGTGGTTGGCAGAGCTATAGCTATGATATCGTTGGTGGATCCGGCGATGGATCCAATACATTGAGATTTGTCGAAATCGGCTCTGACAACAGTCACGGCACCTATATCGACAGCGTATCTATCCGCTCCGATGGCCGGATCGCTGTTCTGGAAGAGTACATGGGTGCGGAAATTGCGCCGCTCTCCGTGATCGATCCGGATGTCGGCGACACACACACCTTCACAGTGTCGGATGACCGGTTTGAAGTTGTTGCATCAGATGGCAAATATCTGCTGAAGCTTAAGGACGATCAGGCACTCGACTATGAAACCGAAACACAGGTCACTGTTCAGGTAACAGTCACCGACAGTGGCGGCTTGTCTGACACGGAAACCGTCATCGTCGATGTCATTGATATTGACGAAAACTCGGCGCCGATTGGTCCTCTGTCTGATGCGGATCCGAGCAGCAACATGGTTGCCGAAAACGCAGATGGCGGAACGTTTGTCGGTGTCATAGCCTTTGCGACCGATCCGGATACTTCCGATACGGTCACTTACGAGATCATTGATCAGAATTCTCCGTTTGTGATTGATCCGGATTCAGGGGTGATTACTGTTGCGCCGGGTGCCGATATCGACCGGGAAGCAACACCCTCGATTGATGTCACCGTCAAGGCGACCTCGACGGATGGCTCCTCGACAACCAAAACCTTCACGGTCGAGGTTGGCGATGAGAATGAGTTCGCGATCGGACCGGTGACGGACGTTGATGTCAGCGATAACATCATTTCCGAAACTGCAGATGGCGGTGAAGATACTGGCATCACGGCTTTTGCCGAGGATGAAGACGCCACCGACACGGTGACATATGAGCTCACCAGCGGGAATGACCGGTTCGAGATTGACGAAAACACCGGTGTCATCACGGTCAAGGACGGTGCGCAGTTCGATGCGGAAACTGAACCCACTGTTGATGTGACGGTCAAGGCGACGTCCACCGACGGGTCTTCGTCCAGCAACACTTTCACCGTTGATGTCAGCGATGGCAATGAACCGCCGGATCTGATTGTTGAGTATGGAGGTCTCGGCACCAATCTCATCATGAACGGATCGTTCGAATCCTTTGACGTTGCCAGTGGGACTTGGAAGCAGTTTTCGCAAGACAGCTCCGGTGCCTGGACGAGCAACGGCAAAATGGAAGTCTGGGATGGCTTCGGAGGTGTCTCTGCTACGGAAGGCGAGCAGCATCTCGAGCTGGACTCTGAAACCAATGTCAATTCGATCTCCCAGACGGTCGAGACATCTTTGGGACAGGTCTATGATCTTTCCTTCGACATTCAGGCGCGGACCAACGACGCATCCAACACGGTAGAAATCTACTGGAATGGCGAGCTGCTCTCCAGCGTCGATCCGGATGCTGGTAGCTGGCAAACGGTTGAGATCCAGGTTGTCGGAACGGGCGGCAATGATGTCCTTGAATTCCGCGAAACCAGCGAAGACAACAACACTTACGGAGCGTTCCTCGACAACATTCAACTCACCGGAACGGACCGGATTGCAGTTCTTGAAGAGTTGGAAGGCGCCGAAGTTGTTCCACTTTCGGTGATCGACCCGGATGTTGGCGATACGCACACCTTTACTTTGTCCGATGACCGGTTTGAAGTGGTTGCGTCAAATGGCAAGTATTTGCTGAAATTGAAGGACGATCAGGCGCTCGATTACGAAACCGAGCAACAGGTGACCGTCCAAATCACTGCGACAGACAGCGGCGGCTTGTCCGATACGGAAACCGTTATCATCGATGTCATTGATGTTGATGAGGGTTCTGAGCCAATTGGTCCTCTGTCCGATGCAGATGCCAGCAGCAATCTGGTGGCAGAGAATTCCGATAGCGGCACCGTCGTAGGCGTCACAGCCTTTGCAACGGATCCGGACACTTCCGATACGGTCACTTACGAGATCATTGATCAGAATTCTCCGTTTGTGATTGATCCGGATACAGGGGTGATTTCTGTTGCGCCGGGTGCCGATATCGACCGGGAAGCAACCCCGTCCATTGATGTGACAGTCAGAGCGACTTCGACCGATGGTTCGTCAACGACCAAGACCTTCACGGTTGAGGTTGGGGACGAGAACGAATTTGCCATCGGTCCGGTGTCTGACGTTGATGCCAATGACAACACCATTTCCGAAACCGCAGATGGTGGTGAAAACACTGGCATTACAGCTTTCGCTGAAGATGAAGACGCCACAGACACAGTCACCTATGAGCTGACCGGTGGTGATGACCGCTTCGAGATCGACGAAAACACCGGTGTTATTACAGTGGCGGACGGTGCGCAGTTTGACGCCAGTGGTGAGCCGACGATCGATCTGATGGTTCAGGCCACATCAACGGATGGGTCGACATCCAGCAAGACGTTTACCGTCGAAGTCACCGATGGCAACCAAGCACCAGACCTCATAGTCCATCTTGAGAATGGTTCGCAGCAGTTTGTCGTCAACGGCAGCTTCGAAGTGTTCGATGGAACCTTGGGCGGGCGCGACGGCTCTGGCTGGTATCAGAATCCGGATTCCATCGAGGGCTGGACTTACAATGATGTTGATGTCCACCAGGCTGGGCATGGCAACTTCGGTGCGACCGATGGTGGTCACCATCTGGATCTTGCGGCTTTGACCAATGGTTGGGCCTCGCAAGAGATTGAAGGCCAGCTCGAAGGTCAGGTCTACGAGCTGAGTTTTGACATGAAGTCCCGTGGTGGGGTCGGTCAGAGTGTTGCCGAGGTTTACTGGAATGGTGAACTCATCGACACAATTGATCCTGCCACAACAGGCAGTGGTTGGCAGAGCTACAATTTCAACATTGTGGGCGGCTCCGGCGACGGCTCCAACACATTGACCTTTGTCGAGATTGGATCTGACAACAATGGCGGTGCGCTGATCGACAGTGTTTCCATCGTCTCTGACAACCGCACGGCTGTGGTTGAAGAGTTCGCGGGCGCCGAGATCGCACCCTTGTCGGTGATCGATCCGGATGTGGGTGATACGCACACCTTCACTGTGTCCGATGACCGGTTCGAAGTGGTTGTATCCGGCGACAAGTATATGCTCAAGCTGAAGGACGACCAGGCACTCGACTATGAGACGGAAACTCAAGTCACGCTCGAGATCACTGCGACCGATCAGGGCGGCTTGTCCGACACTGAAATTGTGGTCATTGATGTGATCGACATTGATGAAGCCAATGCTCCGATTGGCGATCTCGTCGACACGGATACAGCGGACAACACCGTTGCAGTCAATGCCCCTGGTGGAACGGTGATCGGTCTAACGGCTTTTGCGAACGATCCGGATGCCGGGGATGCGGTATCCTATTCGATCACAGATCCAAGATTTGAGATCGATCCGGATACCGGAGTTGTCACTGTTGCGGACAATGTTGATTTCGATCCAAATCAGACACCGTTCATTGATTTGGAGGTAACGGCGACTTCGACCGATGGATCAAGTGTTACAGAAACCTTCCGCATTGATGTTACCGAAATGAACACTGCACCGGATCTCGACTTTGATCCGGAACTTGGCGCAGGCGTCTCGGTCACCATGACTTTTGTTTCTGAAGTCGCGGGTTACAGCAATGTGCTGGGTGTCTTCATTATGGACGGCAGTGGCAATCCGGTTGCCGGCGAAATCGTCTGGGTTGACCAGAATTTGCTGACACCAGGAGAAAGCGCAACTGTCTATCTTGAAGGTGTAGATGCTGGTGATGTTGGTTATTTCCTCATTCCGGACGGTGCCGACACCAATTCCGGGCTGGCGAGCGGCGATCAGGTTACCTTCGCACAAGACGGCAGCGGGAATTGGCAGGCGTTTACTGCGAACGGTGTGCCGCTCGACGGCAAAGACGCCAATGTCTACTTCTCCGGCGACGCATCCCTGAATCCGGACGGATATGACCACACCACAGAAATGGGTGTGACCGTCAGTTTCGAGGATCAGGTCGATGGCGGTGACATGGATCATGATGATCTGGTCTTTGATCAGACCGTTTTTGAAACCGATGCGACTGCTGCCGTCTATGAAGAGCAGGCTGGCGCTGTCGTGGGCGACTTGACCGTCGTTGATCCTGATGTTGGCGACAGTCATACATTCTCCGTTTCCGATGACCGCTTTGAAGTGGTGTCCAACGGCAGTTCGTATGTGCTGAAACTTAAAGACAGCGACGCGCTGGATTACGAAACCGAAACACAGGTGACCGTCACCGTGACAGTGACCGATAGTGGCGGCTTGTCGGATACCGAAACCATCGTGATCGACGTGATCGACGTCGAGCCGGAAGATGGCAACGTGCCTGTAGGTCCGGTGCGTGACTCCAATACGGCGCAGAACCTGGTTGCCGCGACTGCCGCAGCTGGTGCAGTTGTCGGTCTGACCGCCTTCGCTCAGGATGCTGATGCGGGCGACACGGTGACTTATTCGATTGATGACGACCGTTTTGACATCGATGAGAACACCGGCGTTGTCACGGTTGCGGACGGTGTGACGCTGACCGCAGGAGAAACCATCAATGTTAACGTAACAGCGATCTCGAGCGATGGCACTCAGTCGAGTGCAGAGTTCCCGATCGAAGTGACGGAAGGTGGCGACAACACGGCTCCGGACCTGATCGAAGGTGATGCAATCTACACACCGGACAACAAAGGTGGCCATACCGATGACCATCATGATGACCATTGGGGTCACCATCACGATGGGCCGAAGGGGCAACATGATCATGATGACGATGATGATGACGATGACGACGACGATGGCGATGATGGCAGACCGCATGGGCATACCCATGATGCCGGAGTTTACGTGCTTGAAAACGAAGCAGGTGCAGGCGTTGTCGAACTCACCGTCGTAGATCCGGACGTGGGCGACACGCACACGTTTGCAGTTTCGGATGATCGCTTTGAAGTGGTGTCCGATGGGGACGCGTATCTCTTGAAACTCAAGGACGGCGTTGCGCTCGACTATGAGAACGAGCAAAGCATCACGGTGAACGTCACAGCAACGGACAGCGGTGGCCTGTCGGACACTGAAAGCATCACGCTGGATGTTGTTGATGTCGATGACGACAGCTCGGTCAGTGAGTATGGCACCAATCAGGACGATGTCATGGTTGGCGGCGATGCGGATGATGCCCTCTACGCCCGTGGCGGTGATGATACGGTCATCGGCCAGGATGGCGATGACTTCCTATCCGGTGGATCGGGCGATGATGTCATCCGTGGCGGCGAAGGCGATGACACCACACTCGGCGATGACGGATCCGATGTGTTTGCCTATATGCTTGGTGATGGCAATGACACCATCTATGGCGGCGCTGGTGAAAACTGGATCGACATTGTCGACCTGGGCGATGCTGCTGACGGAACGCCGCTTGGTTCCTATGGGGCAGACTGGTCTGTGACCACGACCGAAGGCTCGATCGAAAACGTTGATGCTCTCAATGGCGAGATCACCCTGTCTCAGGATGCCGGAGGCCATATTGATTTGGCTGATGGCGCCCAAGTCGATTTCTCAGAGATTGAGGGCATTCAGTACTAAGCCAGCGTTCAATCTGAAGCCTGGAAAGAAAAAGCGGACCTGTAAGGGCCCGCTTTTTTGCTTGAAACCTATTGGATCGGGGCAGGTAGCTCTGTCTCTATAATCACAGGTTCTGTCGTGGCGATCTCGATAACATCAGATTGATAGATGTCGTTTTCTGTCGCTCCGAGGCGGAGATCCCAGGTGTTGAATTCCGGAACAATTCGAGCCACAGGACCCGGGCGTTCCTCGATAATGGCAAAGTGTTGTGGTGCCAGCCTGCCGATATTGGCAAGCAGGAAGAAATCCGCAATCTTCGCGTCGTACTGTGCCCGGACATAGTCGACTTGGCTGAGCAATAGTTCCCGTTCACCATCAAGAACATTCAACAGGGTTCGCTGACCACTTTCAAATTCGACCTGCAATCCTTTGACGGCGCGTTTGTTGGCTTCAATCGCCCGCACGCCGGCTTTGGCTCGTAAGCGCGCTGCCGCCCGCTGCTTCACCGCCCGGATAACATTCTCCCGGATGATTTGCTGCGTATCGTCCAGCTCATATTCTTCTTGCGAAGCCGTGTATTTTGCGCGTTTGACCGCAGCAACGTTCCGTCCGCCGGTAAAGAAAGGCGCCGTGACCCTGACACCGAGCCGGTAGTCTTCGGTGTCCGTAGTGCTCAGATTACCACGATAGCCATTTTCCCAAGACCCTTCCAACGTGACACGTGGCAGCATGTCACCGATAGAGGCTCGTGCCGCATAGCGGGCCGCGCGGGCGTCGTTTGTGGCGGCGCGAATGGACGGGTTGTTCTGGAAAGCAATCGTGATTGCATCGTCAAGACCGGCGGGTTCGATCGATTTGGGAATTCCCGGCCAGCCAATTTTGCCAGGCTTTTGTCCCGTCAGCCGTTCATAGAGGGCTTCGGATGCTTCCAGATCGCCAACGGCCTGGTCGCTGTTGCCTTGGGCTTCAGCATAGCGAGCCAAAGCCTGCTCGATATCGGTGCGGGTGGCGTCGCCGGATTTGTAGCGCGCGCGCGCGGCGTTCACTTCCCGCTTCACAATCCTGGTGTAGGCCCGCAGATAAGCCAAGACGCCACGGTCACGAACGACCCTGAGATAGGCGTCAGCGGTATCGAACAAAAGGGTCTGTTCAGCTCCAATCAACTGATTGCGGCCTGACTGAGCTTCTTCGTGCGCCTGATTGAGGCGGTTCACACCGGCAAAACCTTGAAACAGGGTCTGAGACATAGAAACGCCGAGTTCGTGAAAAACGGATCTATCGCTTGATAGCGTGTTTCGCTCATTGCGGAATGAATTGTGCTCTCCGACGTAGGTTCCGGTTACCGTTGGCAGGAACTCAGAGCGAGCAGTCCAGACACCTTGATTGGTGGCTTGATAGCGGGATCGCTCAGCCTTCAAACCCGGATTGACTGCATAAGCTGCGCCCATTGCTTCTTCCAGAGATTGCGCAGCGGCGGGAAATCCGGATAGCAGCATGCTGACCAACGCAGCGCTGGCCATGAGTATGCCTGACAACTTCTGCAAAGATGCAGCAGGGTGTTTGTCAGGATTTGAAGATGCATGTGGAATTGTCATAGCAGCACCAAATTCGTTATCTGCTATTACGGTAAAGTTTTATGGTTAATCAAAAGTAATTGTAATCGAATATTTATAGTTAATTTTTGTAAACTATATTGCAAAAATGATAATGTCACAATTCACTATATAGTGAATTTTTGAGAATTATTTATTGCTGCGGATATTTGTTCCGTCTTTAGAAGTCTATCATGCTTAACCAGCGCGTCTATGTTTGTCTTTTTCAGTAGATTTGATTTGTGACGGCAATAGATGTTTACCGAACAGAAAGCCTTGTACTTCCTGACAACCGACTTCTTTTAAAAATTCGAGTTGTTGCTCCGTTTCAACACCTTCAGCAATTACGGGAATGCCGAAACTGTGACCTAAAAGAACTGCGGACCGGAGGATTGCCCGGGCTTGCGAACTGGTTTCCAGGGATTGGGTAAAGACCCGGTCGACTTTCAATTTGTCGAAGGGGAATGCCTGCAACGTGTTCAGGGATGAATAGCCAGTCCCAAAATCATCCATTGCCACCCGAATTCCCATTTTTTGCAAGGCTTCAATCGTTTGCGAAACCCGTTCGTGATCTTCGATCGGGGTGCTTTCTGTTAATTCAATTTCGAGCCGATGCGGGCTTAAGCCAGTTTCCATCAAAACAGTCGAAACAAGCCCGGAAAAATCACTTCTTGAGAACTGATACGGCGATACATTGACCGAAACGGTTACTGGATCGTCCCAATTGGCCGCTTCCCGGCATGCTTCTCGCAGAACCCAAGCGCCGATATCGAGAATGATTCCCGAACGTTCAGCGATCGGAATGAAATCTTCGGGTGGAATGTAACCTTTTTCCGCATGCCGCCACCGTACCAGCGCTTCATAGCCAATAAGGCGACCATTTTGGGTCTGGTTTTGTTTTTGGAACAGCAAACTCAGCTGATTTTCGAAGGTGGCATTGCGTAAATCGGACGCCAGGGCGGCTTCCCAGAGATTATTTTCTTCCATGCCGGTTACATACGGCTGGATGGCATTTCCGCCGACGGCTTTGGCCTGTTTTGCAGCAAGGTTTGCGCGCTGAACCAGGTGATTCAAATTCTGGCCGTCACGCGGATAGATGGCCAGGCCAATACTGCATTGGACAGACAGGCGGTAATTCTCCGTCTGGATCGGACGCCGCGCCAATTCGCGAACCTTACGCGCGAGGGCCGTGGCATCATCGGGTGTCTCGACCGATGGGTCGATGATCAAGAACTCGTCACCATAAAACCTTGCTATCACAACAGGGTCGCCGAACTGAGCTCTAAAGAGGCTGGCCATGCGGCGCAGAACGGCGTCACCAGTGGAATACCCGTGCAGGTCATTGATTGCCTTAAATTCATCCAGGCTTACCAGAACGACCGCGCAGATCGTCTCGTTGTCTCGCGCTTCTTTTAGCAGTTGCTTGGCAACATTTTCGACATAGTGGCGGTTCGGTAGATGCGTTAGATTATCTTGTAGCGCCAGATGATGGTAAGCGCGGCGGGCGGCCTGTTTGCGGAAGTTTTCCAGAAGATCTCCAGAGCATGTGAAGGCCGCGCAAAGTGCGGATACCAGAACGGCCATTGTCAACGCCTGGGACGTCGTCAACAACTCCATGCCTGCCGGAAACCAATGTGGAACAATGGGCAGATTGGTGACCGGAGCCGTCAGGAACGCCGCAGCAACTGGCACTGCCATAATTGCGGCGGAGACTTTGATCTGACCTTTACCTGCGGTGCGGAGAGCCAATCCGAACAGTACTGAACCTAAACCCGCGCCTGCGACGAACGGCCAAAAATAGGATGGAAGATCGGCAGGAGTTGCGCCCGCGACCTTAAAGGACCGCTCGACAAGCATAAATGTGGCTGCAGCTGTCGATCCGAAAACTATGCCGCTCAAGGTCAAAAATAGCCGGAGGTGCTTTTTCAATGAGAGAGCAAAACTGGCAAATGTGCCGGCAACAGCCAGGAAAAGTACAGCGAGGATACTCGTCATCTCAAAGCCCGACTGGGCGGTTGTGACCTGTGCAGAGATTGCAAACACCGCTGCAGCCCAAAGCGATGTACCCATCACAAGGGCTGTCCAGAGCAGCCAAATAGTCCGCGCTCCGCTGCTGTCCTTGCGGAATTTCCCGGAGGTTTGCAAGGCAAAAACGGTACCAGCCAAGCAAATCGCAAGCGAAAGTAGCAGAAGTATATAATCGTATTTTGACGAGAATATCGCTATCGCCAAATTCATAAACGCCCCCAGGTAATTGCCTTTGTTTTAGATGAAAAGTAATAACAAACAGTATTGATCGACTATGTCTAAGGATGTTTTGCATTATTACTTATTGTTATTTCTTTCTAATATTTGTTGGCTGAGTTAGCCGTTTGCATTGTTGAAAGTTCTAATGTCGCAACGGGAGCCGGAATTTAGTGTGAAATGTTCGATATCTCCGGGCGTATTTCCGCCATGCTACAAATGCGTCAGCCAGTGCGCTAACTCGGTGACAGGCCAGAAGTCTGCGTTGTGCAGCTGACGTTTCTCGGTAATTTCTGAGAAGAATTTGGCTTTTGCGGGCCAGATCCCTAGAGAAAATGCCCGATTTTGAAGTTTATTTTCGGACTGAGGAAAATTGGTAAATATGAATTTTATCAATAGTTTATGAGGATATATGTTTGGCGCATTCCCTTTGGGAATGCTGATCAATAAAATCTTAATAGTATAATTTGCGATACGGAATGAATTTGGCGCCAGAAACGTGTCTCAGCAAACTAGCTGCCAATGGTTCTCGCACTTGCCGCAATTTGTGTGGGCCGGTTTTGCTTGTGTCTGATTCAAACGGTTGTTTGCGCCGTTTTCATTTGTTTAGGTACGCCCCAAAATGCTTGCCCGCGTCAAAGAGACCCGCGTCGACAACGCTTACGAAAAACTCAAAGCTGATATTTTGCTTGGAGAATTACCTCCTGGCTTTCAGGCGCCAGAGCCTGAAATTGCAGCCCGTTTGCAAATGAGCCGGACACCGGTTCGTGAAGCGCTGATCCGTCTGGAAACCGAAGGTCTGGTCGTGTTGATACCAAGGCGCGGTGCTCGGGTGCTTTCCATGAATGTTCAGGATCTCGTTGAGGTCATGGAAATTCTGGGAGCTTTGGAAGCGCTCGCTGCCGCGACGATTGCCCACCAGGGACTATCAGCGGATGTTTGCGCAGAGATGGAGAGCGTGCTTGACGCGGGGTCTGCAGCTTTGGCTGATGGCGACCTTCTGGCGTGGGCCGAATACGATGCCCGGTTTCATCGGCTCCTGGGGAAGTGGAGCAATCGGCGTCTGGAGCGGGAAATCGGATTGCACCTGGATCAGCTTCACCGGGTCGCCCGTGTGCTTGTCCGTATGAACGGGGCGCCGGTTGAGCAGCCAGAGGATCATTTTTCTCTAATCCGTTCAATGAAGTCCGGAAATGCAGCTGAGGCCGCGGCAATTGCCCAGAGCCACCGGGAAACTGCTCTTTCTAACATGAAGGCGCTGTTTGAAAGCAGCGGTGTCACCCATCTGTGACCTCTTGGGCGTCGGGTTAGCGTTGAAGTGGGCCGGTTGATTGCCCGGTGATCAGCTGAGCTTCCAAATGCAGTGACGCTGGGCCGCTGGCGGGATTGGAAATCAGGTCCAAGAGCATTTCAGCAGCCTTTTGACCTGCATACCGGACAGAGGATCTGGTGCAGGTGAAGATGGGCACCTCTCCGCTATTTGGCAGGAATGACAGAGCGTCATCATGTGTGACGATGGAGACGTCGGTGCCGACTTTCAGGCCGCACTGACCGATTGCCCTTGCGACGCCGATTGCCGAAATCATTGAGGACACCAAAAAGGCCGTCGGCGGATTGCTCGAATTCAGCATTTCCATCGCGCTGTCACAGCCATAGGGCTCGGTCATGTCGGCGCTGCGCATCAGGTCCGGATCGGGCAAAAAACCGCGGACTTCTAGCGCATCCTGGAAGCCTTGGCGCCGGCGGTGGGCAAAATCCATATGTTCCAGCCCGTTCAGCAGCGCTATTCGTGTGTGCCCTAGATCCAAAAGGTGCGATGTGGCGCGTTCAAAGGCTTGTTTGTTGTTCATGTCGATCCAAGACGTCTCGCTCTCAGCGCCGGGTACGCGGCCGTGGATGACAAATGGCAAACCTAATTCCTGAAGCAATTTGTGCCGGTATTCGTTTGTTGATGGACCGTGAACAATAACGCCGTCGGCTTTTTTACGCGAGGCAATTTGCCGGTAGGCGTCGTCCTCCTGGTGATCGTCCACGACGGACAAGATCATGTCATAACCATGTTCGGAATAGGTTTCGCCAGCCCCGGCAATGAACTCCAGGAAGATGGGGTTCATCATTTCATGAACCGATTTGGGAATCACATGGCTGATAGCCATGGCCCGGCCGGTCGCCAGGCGCCTTGCCTGGCTGTTGGGCGCATACCCAAGTTTTGCCGCCATTTCCGACACACGTTTGCGGGTGTCCGCATTGACTTCCGGATATCCGTTCAGTGCTCTACTGACCGTGGTCTGGGACAGATTTAATTTCTCGGACAGTTCCTTGAGATTGATACCTTTGCTCATTCCTATCCCAAACACTTGTCTAGCAATACATTCAACCGGTGAAACCTGATCCGTCACAATAATTCGCCAGCTGTTTTCTTGACAAGGCTTGTTGAGAAAGTCATGGTTGTCAAAAATTCAAAGCGCTTTGAGTGGCCGGATTTGGGGATCCATTGGATGGCATTCAAGGTAAGGGCTGTGCTGTTGATTGATCAGCTTTGCGACTTCAGGTTGAATGGCTTGAGGTGGTGAGTCGTCTGGGAGGAAAGACATGATTTCACGGTTGTTGATCCGTTCGTCCGGGTCGGTCCTTGCGTTGTCTCTGAGTGCAGGTGTTGCGCTTGCAAGCGATGATCTGACGTTCCCTCCGGGCGAAGGTCCGTTTAATTGGGACAGTTACTCAACATGGGCTGAAAACGCGCCGGACTTAAGCGGGCAAACCGTGACCATCGCTGGTCCCTGGTTGCAACCGGAGGATGGGTTCTTCCGTAACGTTTTGGCCTACTTCTCCAAAGCGACCGGCGCAGAGGCAATTTACACCGGTTCGGATTCCTTTGAACAGCAGATCGTGATTGATGCCGAAGCTGGAGCGGCGCCGAATGTCGCGGTGTTTCCGCAACCGGGATTGGCGGCCGAAATGGCTGCGCGCGGCCTTCTGACGCCTTTGCCAGCGTCTATGAAGTCGTGGGTCGCGGAGAATTATGGCGCAGGCGAAAGCTGGGTTGATTTGGGTACTTATGCTGATCCGGAGGGCAAGGATCAGCTTTACGGCTATTTCTACAATGTAAATCTGAAAAGCCTCGTCTGGTATGTCCCAGAGAACTTCGAAGATGCTGAATACGAAGTTCCCACGACGATGGAAGAGCTGAAAGAGCTCACTGAGCAAATTGTCGCCGATGGCGAAACACCCTGGTGCATCGGACTTGGATCGGGGGCGGCGACTGGCTGGCCAGCAACTGACTGGGTCGAAGATATGTTGCTGCGGACACAGCCGCCGGAAGTCTACGATCAATGGGTTGCCAACGAAATCGCCTTTGACGATCCGCGTGTCGTGGCTGCGATCGAAGAATTCGGTTGGTTTGCGCGCGACGATGCAAAAGTGGCAGGTGGGGCCGGCACCGTCGCGTCGACCGACTTCCGCGACAGTCCGAAGGGCCTGTTTTCTTCACCGCCGCAATGTTATCTGCACCGCCAAGCTTCCTTTGTACCGGCTTTCTTTCCTGAAGGTGTCGAATTTGGCGCTGATGTCGACTTCTTCTATCTGCCTGCCTATGCGGCGAAAGATCTCGGCAATCCTGTTCTGGGTGGCGGTACCTTGATGGCAATTACCAATCCGTCAGATGCGACGGCCGCGTTGATGGAATTCTTTCAGCTGCCGATCGCCCATGAGGTGATGATGGCGCAGTCCGGCTTTTTGACCCCGCACAAGGGCGTCAATCCGGAGGCCTATATGAACGACACTCTGCGCGGTCAGGGCGAGATTCTGGTCAACGCCACGACCTTCCGCTTTGATGGGTCAGACCTGATGCCGGGCGGCGTTGGTGCCGGCACTTTCTGGACCGGCATGGTCGATTACACTGGTGGCAAGGACGCTGCGACCGTGGCAGGTGAAATCCAGAAGAGCTGGGACGCCCTCAAATAATCAATGACAGGCGGCCTCTAACAAGAGGCCGCCGTTTCTCAAAGATCACTGGTCCTAAAAGACTGCCTGCTGGTTTCAGTAGGCACATCAGCTGAACCATGGGGGCGGCAGTGTTTGCAGATAATCCAGCGCTACTGGGCCTGGTGACCATCATCCTTGGTGTTGGTGCCTGTCTTGGGTATTTTTTTCTGTCCAATCTGGTTCTCGACAAGGTGATCTTTCCGGCCAAAGGGGAACATGCAGGCCGGAACATAAACCGCGCCAATCTGGTCAGGCCCTGGTTGTTCTTGTTCCCTGCTTTATTCGCGCTGACCCTCTATCTCGCCTATCCGGTTTTTGAGACATTGCGGCTTTCGCTGACCGACAGGGCGCAGGGAGGGGCTTTTGTCGGCTTCGACAATTACCGGCAAATGATGAATGAAGCGAAGTTCTGGGAGGCGGTTCGCAACAACATGCTGTGGTTGATCGTGGTGCCCGCTTTGTCGACCGCCTTTGGGCTCTTGGTGGCACAGCTGACCGATCGGATCCGCTGGGGCAATCTGGCAAAATCACTGATCTTCATGCCGATGGCGATTTCCTTCGTCGGCGCGTCCGTGATTTTCAAACTGATCTATGACACGCGGCCGGCCGATCAAAACCAGATCGGAGTGTTGAATGCGATCTGGTTGAAGTTTGACGGTGGGATTGGGTCGATCTTACTGCTTCAAGTCCTGCCAACGGTGCTGCTTTTGGGTGTGGCCGGCGTGACAATCTACGCCGCTTGGGCGTTGGTTCGCGAAGGTGTCGCAGCAAATCGCCAAAGGTCTCTTTTGCAAATGATGCTGCGCGTTTTGGCAGCGGCTGGTGGACTGTGGCTGGTCTGGACATGCCTGAGTTTTGTAGGTGGTATCTGGATCGATGCATTGCCCTATGGCGCACCGCAGACCTGGCTGACCATTCCCTTCTGGAACAATTTTTTCCTGATGGCCGTTCTAATCTGGATCCAGACCGGCTTTGCCATGGTGATCCTGTCAGCAGCCTTGCGCGGCATTCCCGAAGAGACAATAGAAGCGGCGATCGTTGATGGGGCCAATCCGTTTCAGATCTTTTTCAAGATCAAGGTGCCGCAGATCATGGGCACAATCGTTGTGGTCTGGACAACCATCACGCTCACTGTTCTGAAAGTCTTCGACATCGTGTTTGCCATGACCAACGGACAATGGGAGACGCAGGTTCTGGCCAACTACATGTATGACAAGCTGTTTCGGGCCAACGATTGGGGTGTTGGGTCTGCAAGCGCGATTGTCATCATGCTCCTGGTTACGCCGATCCTTGTCTGGAATGTCTACAACGCCCGCAAGGAGATGCGCTGATGGCTAATGTTGCGGGCAAAAAATCTGGCCTGACTTGGGCTGTACACATCTCCGTTACCCTGTTGGTACTGTTGTGGCTGTTTCCAACGATCGGCTTGTTCGTATCATCCTTCCGGACCGGGGATCAGATCTCTTTGTCTGGCTGGTGGGCCGCGCTTTTCCCAACGGAACAAAACGACGTTTATCGTGCGCTCGATCCAGACGATCACCGTGTCGCAGACGGCGATCTGTTTGTGGTCACGGGCAACATTTTTGAAGATGGTCCGCGTGATATCCGGGCCTGGGGTGTGTCTTCAAAGAAAATCTCCGCATACCAGCCTGGTGAAACTGCTGAAATGAAGGGGGGCGAAACGCTCACGCTGCAGCCTGATGGCAGTTATGTTTGGCGTGGCAATGACAAACAGATTTCCGGGCGCGGGCAGCGGATTTTTGTCACGGCGCAAGTGCCGCCAGAGTTCACGTTAGAAAATTATGCGACGATCCTATTTTCCGGCAGTGGCCAGGACAACATGGCGAAGGCCTTCTTCAACACGCTGACCGTGACTATCCCGGCCACAATCATCCCAATCGTGATCGCCGCCTTTGCTGCCTACGCGCTGGCCTGGATGGAGTTTCCCGGGCGCGCGCTTTTGATTGCGGCCATTGTCGGGCTTCTGGTTGTGCCCCTGCAGTTGGCGTTGATCCCATTGCTGCGGTTTCACTTTGGTATCGGAATAGGCAAGGGTTATCTCGGCGTTTGGCTGGCTCATACGGCTTTTGGCATGCCGCTCGCGGTCTATCTTTTGCGCAACTACATGGTCGGGTTGCCGCGGGACATCATCGAGAATGCCAAAGTTGACGGGGCGACGGATTTTCAGATCTTCACCAAGATCATTCTGCCCTTAAGTTTTCCGGCGCTTGCGTCCTTTGCCATCTTCCAATTCTTGTGGACCTGGAACGATCTCTTGGTGGCCAAAGTGTTTCTCATTGACGCCACCGGCTCGACGACGGTGATGACCAACCAGATCGTCGAACTGTTGGGCACCCGGGGTGGCAATTGGGAAATCCTGGCAACTGCGGCCTTCGTATCCATCGCCGTGCCGCTGGCTGTTTTTTTCGCGATGCAGAGATATCTGGTGCGCGGACTTCTTGCTGGATCGGTCAAATAATATGAACAAAAACAACGTCGGGGAGCTGCCTGAATGACCTCACTATCCCTAAAAGGCGCTAGCAAGTCCTACGGTCCGGTCGAAGTTCTCAAAGACATCAATCTGGAGATTGATAAGGGCGAACTGATCGTATTTGTCGGCCCGTCCGGCTGCGGCAAATCCACTTTGTTGCGCATGATCGCAGGCCTTGAAAAAATTACAGGCGGCACCCTGGAAATTGATGGAGCAGTCGTCAACGATATCCCGCCGGCACAACGCGGCATTGCCATGGTGTTTCAGTCATATGCGCTTTATCCGCACATGACGGTCTACGACAACATGGCCTTTGCTTTAAAACTGACCGGTCATTCGCGGCAGGAAATAGATGATGCTGTGCGCTCCGCTGCCGAAACACTGCAGTTGACCCAATATCTCGATCGCTTACCCAAAGCGCTTTCTGGCGGGCAGCGCCAGCGTGTGGCCATCGGCCGGGCCATCGTCCGCGACCCGAAAGTGTTTCTGTTCGATGAGCCGCTGTCCAATCTTGATGCCGCCTTGCGCGTCGCGACCAGGATTGAGATTGCCCAGCTGAAGGAAAGCATGCCGGACAGCACGATGATCTACGTCACGCATGATCAGGTCGAGGCAATGACGCTGGCCAGCCGGATCGTGGTGCTGCATGGCGGCATTGTTGAGCAATTCGGTAAACCGCTGGACCTGTATGAGCGTCCGGCCAACACTTTTGTCGCCCAGTTCATCGGATCTCCGGCGATGAATATGGTTGATGCGAAAGTAACGGCGACAGGGGCGGTCACGTCCGTTCACACTTCGGATGATGGCCATGCAGACGTGCCGATTTCATCTGTAGATTCCGATCAGGGCGCCGCAGTCAAACTTGGCGTCCGACCGGAGGACCTGACATTGACCAAAGGTGATGATTTCCTGGTTTCGGCTGAAGTCGAAATTGTGGAAGCGCTCGGGGAATCGACGGTGCTCTATTTCAAGCCACGCGAAGGCCATGACGCCTTTATCGCCAAACTTCCGGGAATTCATACCATTGCCAAAGGCACGACCTTGCGCATGACCGCAGCGCCGGAAAAACTGCATTTGTTTGACAACGGTGGCAGATCGTTTCTCTACCGGTGAGGCTTTTGTTTGTAGAGGCAATTGACCTGAAACCGCAGTTGTCATTAGGCGCCTGCAGTGCGATCGCGTTTCTTGAAACCGGTCTTGCAAGCTCGTCCCATCCAGCCTAAACCGACCTAGAAAATGGCTTGGGTCGCCCCTTTTTGAGCCGTTTCTGCAGCAATTTCATCAAAAACAACTTGTCTAAACTGTCATATCATTTTCATATGAACGTCTAATAAGGTTCATATGAAAATGGTTGATTGTGCTCCACAGCCACCTCGCCGGTGTGTCCGCGGTTCACAAAACCTGATGCGGCCAAATTGGTAAAGGCGGCCGCAGGAATTTCGGGTGCATCAAATGCTTGGGCAAGTTGACATAACAAAACGGCAGGCGGAAATCGCCGATCTGGTTCAAAAGGCCGGATTTGCTTCTGTTGAGGAATTGGCAGAGCGGTTTGATGTGACCACGCAGACAATCCGGCGCGATGTGAACGGACTGTGCGAGCTCGGCATCCTCCGGCGCACCCATGGCGGTGTAGAACCTCCGGCACGTGCCGCCAACATCCACTATTCCACCAGGCAGATCCTGAACCTTCCCGGCAAGCAGGAAATCGCCAGGATGGTGGCGTCTCAAGTAGAAAACAATCAGTCGCTTGCCTTCTCAATCGGTACCACGCCCGAAATCGTCATGCAGGCGCTGACGTCCCATGAAAACCTGGCGGTCTTCACCAACAACCTCAATGTGGCCTTCAGTGCGTCCAGCAATGCGTCATTCCAGGTGACCATCGCCGGTGGGCGCCTGCGGTATGGGGACCGCGACGTGCTGGGCTCAGCTGCACAAGCGTTTTTTGCCAACTACAAGGTCGATATCGGCATCTTTGGGGTGGCCGGTGTCGATGAAGATGGCACTCTGCTCGATTTCCATGAAGACGAAGTGGCAGCCCGCCAGGCAATTCTCGCCAATTGCCGGACCTCCTACCTCGTGCTTGATCACAGCAAGTTCGGCCGTAGTGCCCATGTACGCGGCGGGCATCTGAGTGATGTCTCTAAGATCTTTACTGACAAGCCGGTGCCAGAGCCCTATCTGGATTGCCTGAAAGGCGCACAGACCATCGTTCATGTCCCGGAATACGGGAGTGCCGATCAATGACCGGTAACATGCTCTCCAATGCTGGGAAGCCGATCGTCCTGGAGAGCGTCAGCCGCTCTTGGGGCGAGACGATTGCCGTGGATGATCTGAGCATTGCCATGCCCGAGGGCTCGTTTACTGCTTTGCTTGGACCGTCCGGCTGCGGCAAGTCCACCACCTTGCGCATGATTGCCGGGCTGGAAATCGTGTCCTCGGGCCGGATCCAAATCGGCGGCAAGGATGTCACCGATATGCCGTCGTCCAAACGCGACTTGTCTATGGTGTTTCAGTCCTACGCCTTGTTTCCGCATTTGTCGGTTGCAGAAAATATCATCTTCGGTTTGAAGGTGCGCCGGGTTGCACGAGCTGAAAGGGATGAGAGGCTGCGCAAGGTGGCGGACCTTTTGGGGCTGTCTCAACTTCTTGAGCGCAAGCCAGGTCAATTGTCGGGTGGCCAGCAGCAGCGGGTTGCGCTGGGCCGGGCGATCATCGGTGAAAAACCGATCTGTCTGATGGATGAGCCGCTCTCCAATCTTGACGCCAAGCTGCGCCATGAAATGCGGGTCGAAATCCGGGCGCTGCAGCAGCAACTCGGTTTCACGATGGTCTATGTTACCCACGATCAGGTCGAAGCGATCACAATGGCCGATCAAGTGGTGCTTTTGAACCAAGGACAGCTGGTTCAGGCGGCTGATCCGCGGACGCTCTACGATCAGCCGGCAACGCCGTTTGCCGCCCGGTTTATCGGCACCCCGCCAATGAACCTGTTCCCTGCAGCTGCCTTCCACAAATTGACAAATGCTCCAGAGCACAAACTCGGTGTCCGCCCGGAAGCCATGCGCAGGCAGTCCGGCGGCCCGCTGGAAGCGACAATCCGCACCGTCGAATACCTCGGCGCCGATATTCTGGCCGATTGCATTGTCGCTGACACATCTTTCCAGGTTCGCCTGAAGACTGCAGACCCAGTCGAACCCGGACACTCCATAGAACTCGGATTTGAACCGGACGCGCTGCATATCTTCGATGCGCAGTCCGGACAGCGCCGGGACGATCTTGTTTTTGAAATTGGAGCGCAATTGCACTCCTGACCAGCTACGTGGGCCCGCGTGGATGAACCGCCCTGTGCGGATGTTTGAACCCTAGGAAGTCATAGCCTTAGGAAGATATCTCATGTTGAAGTCCACCTTCCTCAAGGCCGTTGCTGCAACGGCCCTGACTGTCAGCACTTGGGCATCCGCTCACGCTGTTGATCTGCAATTTTATTTCCCGGTTGCGGTTGGCGGTAAAGCTGCCGACACCATCCAGGAACTGACCGCGGAATATGTCGCGCAGAACCCGGATGTCAAAATCGACGCGGTTTATGCCGGGTCCTACCAGGACACCGTTGCCAAGGCGATCACCGCTTCGCGTGGCGGTAACCCGCCGCAGCTTTCCGTGATCCTGTCTGTCGACATGTACACGCTGATCGACGAAGATCTGGTAATCCCGTTCGACGACTATCTGACGTCTGATGAAGACAAGACGTGGCTCGACGGCTTCTACCCGGCTTTCATGGAAAACAGCCAGACCGGCGGCAAGACCTACGGCATTCCATTCCAGCGCTCCACTCCGGTTCTCTACTGGAACAAGGAAGCCTTCAAGGAAGCAGGCCTTGACCCGGAAGTCGCTCCGGCGAATTGGGACGAGATGGTCGAATTCGGTAAGAAGCTGACCAAAAAAGATGCTTCCGGTAATGCGACCCAGTGGGGCGTACGTATTCCGTCTTCCGGTTTCCCGTACTGGCTCTTCCAGGGACTGGCGATCGCCAATGGCGCTGAGCTGGTGAATGCGGAAGGCAACAAAACCAATTTCGATGACCCGAAGGTCGTTGAAGCGCTCCAGTACCTGGTTGACCTGAGCACCAAACACGAAGTGATGGCACCGGGCATCATCGAGTGGGGCGCAACGCCGAAGGCTTTCTTTGAAGGCCAGACTGCCATGATGTGGACCTCTACTGGCAACCTCACCAACGTGCGCACCAACGCGCCGTTTGACTTCGGTGTCGCCATGCTGCCGGCCAAAGCCTCCCGTGGTGCTCCAACAGGTGGTGGCAACTTCTACCTCTTCAAAGGCGCGTCTGAAGAGCAGACCAAAGCTGCTGTTGAATTCGTGAAGTGGATCACCGCTCCGGAACAGTCCGCCAAGTGGACCATCGCAACCGGTTATGTTGCGCCGCGCGCTGAGACTTGGGACACCGAAACGATGAAGGCCTATACCGCCGACTTCGCTCCGGCCCTGGTTGCCCGAGACCAGCTCGAGTTCGCCAAGGCTGAGCTGTCGACCTACCAGAACCAGCGTGTCACCGGCATCTTCAATGATGCACTGGCGGCCGTTATCACTGGCAAAAAAGACGCTGAGACCGCTCTGAAAGAAGCTCAGGCACAAGCTGACGAGATCCTGGCGGAATACCGCTAAGGAGGGTCGGGAAGCAGCGCGCCGGACCACGGCCGGGTGCGCTGCTTCTCATTTTTTTTACTCCCTTTTTCAGTTTGAACCTGAAAACTCTTTGATTGTGATGCGCATGCAGACCTTACGAGTGAAACGCGACTGGATGTACGGTTGGCTGTTGTTGCTGCCGGCGATGGTGTTTCTATTCGCCTTTACGCATATCCCGGCCGTGACAACGCTTTTAAACAGCTTGTTTTCGACGCCGCGCGGCCGCCGCCCGGCCAAATTTATCGGCCTCGATAACTACGAGCGCATGTTCAATGACGCGGTGTTCTGGAAGGTTTTGTGGAACAATCTGTGGTTTGCGCTCGGCACCATTCCGCTGTCCGTCGCGCTGGCGATTATCATGGCGCTTTGGGTGAATGACAAATTGGCTGGCCGCGGTTTTGTTCGCATGGCCTATTTCACACCAACCGTCCTGCCCCTGATTGCTGTTGCAAACATCTGGCTGTTTTTTTACACGCCCGGATTTGGCCTGTTTGACCAGATCACCGGTTTTCTATTCGGCTGGCCGGCGTCCAATTACCTCGGCAATCCGGACACCGCCCTCAATGCGATCATTGTCGTGACAGTCTGGAAAGAGGCCGGGTTCTTCATGATCTTCTATCTGGCGGCGCTGCAGGCCATTCCGATTTCCTTAAAGGAAGCAGCACAGATCGAAGGTGCCGGGCGCTGGACGGTCTTTTGGCGGATCACGTTCCCGCTGCTCATGCCAACAACCTTGTTTGTTTGCGTCAATGCGGTGATCAACTCCTTCCGGCTAGTTGATCACATCTTCATCCTGACGGATGGCGGTCCGGACAATGCGTCTGCACTGCTGCTCTTTTATATCTACGAAGTCGCCTTCCGCTTTTGGGAAACCGCCTATGGCGCAACATTGACAGTCGCGCTGCTGGTGCTCTTGTCCCTGCTTGCCATTGGCCAGTTCTTCTTCTTCGACCGTAAGGTGCACTACAAATGACCGGCGCCACCGATATGTTTGACCGCTTCTTGAACACGTTTGCGGCCTGGGCGCTGGCATTGCTCTGGATCCTGCCGCTGGCTTATGCGGTCTGGACGGCAGTTCATCCAGCAGCCTATGAAGCCCGGTTTGAGCTATTTGCCCCGTTGACGCTCGACAACTTTGGCAAGGCTTGGGAAGCCGCTCCCTTTGCACGCTATTTTCTGAACACCTTCATCTTGGTGACGATGATCTTGGCCGGGCAGTTTTTCCTCTGCACGCTGGCGGCCTTTGCCTTTGCCCGGTTTGAATTCCCAGGCCGGAGCATCTTGTTCACCCTGGTGCTCTTACAGCTCTTGGTGATGCCGGACATTTTGATGGTCGAGAACTACCAGACCATGCGTTTGCTCAATCTGGTCGATACCATTCCAGCAATTGCTCTGCCATACATCGCGTCAGGCTTTGGGATCTTCTTGCTGCGCCAGACCTTCATGACAATTCCGAAAGAACTGGATGAAGCCGCCCGCGTTGAAGGGGCGTCCGTCTTGGGAGTTCTCTGGAAGGTCTATATACCACTGGCAAAGCCGACTTACCTTGCCTACGGCTTGGTGTCTGTCAGCCACCACTGGAACAATTTCCTGTGGCCTTTAATTGTCACCAATTCCGTTGACACGCGGCCGGTGACTGTGGGTCTCAGTATCTTTTCTGCGATCGACAGCGGCATCGAATGGTCGGTGATCAACGCGGCGACGCTGATGACCTCAGGTCCATTGTTGGTTGCGTTTTTGTTGTTCCAGCGCCAATTCGTTCAAAGTTTTATGCGCGCCGGAATCAAGTGAATTCCAAGGTTTCTATTGGTGTTTGAGCCTTTGCAAGCCAATTGGGAGAACTCATAAAGATCCTCCCTCTTTCCAGTATATGGGTTTTATGCTAATGGATTTAAATCGCAGATTTCTGCGATTTTTTTATATGTAAGACCGTCTTGAGGAGAGTTTCGTGCCGTCAACATTTCTGGCGATTGGTGAGTGTATGGTGGAAATGGCGCCGACCGGCGAGGGCACATTTAAGATGGGCTTTGCCGGCGATACGCTGAATACGGCCTGGTATGTACGCAAGGCTTTAGGCCAGGACTGGGCAGTTGCCTATTACACCGGCGTCGGCATGGATCAGGTGTCCCGGCAGATGACCGATTTCCTGAATGAAGCAGGAATCGAGACCGGTTATATTCGCGAACTTCAAGACCGTACGGTTGGTCTCTACATGATCCAGCTGAAAGACGGCGAACGCAGCTTCGCTTATTGGCGTTCTCAGTCGGCTGCGCGCTGTTTGGCGGACGATCCCGCGGTTTTATCTGCGGCAATGGACAACGCCGGTTTGATCTATTTCAGCGGCATCACCCTCGCGATTCTGTCTCCTGAAGGACGGCAGGCGTTCTTCCAGGCGCTGAAATCCGCGCGGCAAAAAGGTGCCAAGGCGGCTTTCGATCCCAACCTGCGGCCGAGGCTGTGGGAGGATGCTGAAACAATGCGGAGCTGTGTGACGGAGGCAGCAGGCCTGTGTGACTTCGTCATGCCGTCTTTTGAAGATGAAGAGGCCTATTTTGGCGATGCGACGCCGTCGATCAGTGCAGACCGGTATCTTGCCGCAGGCGCGGAAATGGTTGTTGTGAAAAACGGCCCGCAGGAGGTGATCGTTGCAACCGCCTCGGATCGACATGCCTTCAGTCCGGCCCCTGTCAGCAATGTGGTTGATACGACTGCCGCTGGTGACAGCTTCAATGCAGGTTTTCTCGCAGAATATCTGGTGACCATGAGTGTGACTGCCAGTGTAGCTGCCGGTGCGCGTTTGGCCGGTACGGTCATCCAGCACCGCGGGGCTTTGGTCGACTGCCTAGAACCGGCATGATCTAAAAGAGAGTTTTTCGAAACAAAAAGGGCACCAGCTGGTGCCCTTTCGCCGTTCTTACTGTTTGGACGTGATTTTCGCCATTTCTGCCATCGGGCCATTGCCGATACCGAACAGAATGCGATTGTTTCTTAAATCCAGCTTGACCGAAACGTTCCGGCTGCGGTCGAGCAAAAAGACAGAGTGCTGGTCGCGATTGGTTTCCTGGTATCCATACTGAACGGCCCCATTCGGTCCGGTTTGATGCCAGCGGCCATTGGTCTTCATGATAAACCTGCCGCCTGGATAACCCGCACGGGACAGTGTGAAGCCGTTCGTTCCGGTTGTTGGGCCGCCGATCCCTGGATTTTTGATGAGGTTCGGGTTGGCCGCCATATTAACGATGTCGTAGATCGGCGTGTTGGGGGCGCTGGCGAGACCAATCAAGATTTTCCTGCGGTGTAGGTCCAGCTGGATCGACACATTGCGGGACGCATCATGAAGATAGACGGACCACTGGTCGCGCGACTTTTCGATAAAGGTATAGCGGACCCGGCCGCGCGGTCCGGTTTCATGCCATTCGCGATAACCGACCTGTTTGAAAACACCACCCGGATAACTCACGCTGGCGACATTTTTGCCCGTCACATTCGGATCTCCGACAATTGTTAAACCATTGCCGGGACCTGGGGCCGGATTGACCTGACCGAGATTAGGGCAGGTTTTGTAAATCGTCGGATAAGGGCGCTGTGAGCACATCAGCCCGCCCCACTGGAAGCCGGTGCGGCCATTCCGGTAGCGGATTTGAAACCACTCATAGCCGTCCATCATCACGCCCGTGGCCCCAACAATCTGAATTCTGTCGCCATCCCGCAGGCTGCCAATCTGACCGTATTGCAGTCCAGGGCCGGCGCGGACCTTGCCGCCATAAGAAATACCTTGTTGGGGAAATGCATTTTGCGCCGAAGCGGTCGCAACTGGGCCATAAAGAACCACACTCATCAAAAACATAAAGAACAGGCGGTACATAAGGGCTCCTTTCAAAAATACAGCTTCCGGCAAACTGTTCGTCACCTTGAAAAAGTAGTCTCAGAAATTGCTACGCTATTTTCGCTGAACTGAAAATGAACGTTCCTGTTAGATTTATTAATGGGCCGGAGAATGGTTTCTTGAATCCAGTTTTTCCGAAAGTCTAGCTCTAGAAACGAAAAAGAGCGCCGGTGGCGCTCTTATAACGTCAGGGGTGTCTTATTGATCAATCGGCGTCCCGCTGGGCGATCCAGTCGTGGTCCGGATGGTTTTGGAAGCGCCATTTGCGCATCGGACCGGCCATGACGTTCAGATAATACATCTCGTAGCCATAAGGGGCACCGCAGGGGTGGTGGCCTTTTGGAACCAGCACTACATCATGGCTTTCGACCGACATCGTCTCATCAAGCGAGCCGTCTTCGGTAAACACCCGTTGATGGCCATATCCCTGCTCCGGATTGAGACGGTGATAGTAAGTCTCTTCCAGATAGGTCATCTCCGGATAGTTGTCTTCATCGTGCCGGTGCGGCGGATAGGACGACCAGTTGCCAGCTGGTGTGAAAACTTCCGTAACCAGAAGGCTGTCAGCCACATCGCTGTCTTCCATCGCAATTGGATAGATGTAGCGTGTGTTGGCGCCTTTGCCCCGGGTGACCTTTTCCGGCTTCGGCAAGACGCGGGCTGTGTGTCCGCCATGTCCGGGCGCTGTGCACACACCAATGGTGCAGTCGGTCGCTGCGGTCGCCGACCAAGTGCTGCCGTTCGGAACATAAACACTGTGCGGAGCGATTTGTTCGAACACGTTCATGCGCTCGCCCTGAATGCCAAAGCTCTCGCCGTCTGCCGAGATTTCCGCTTTGCCCTCGACCATGACCAGAATGATCTCGCGGTCGCTGGCTTCTTCAGAAATCGCATCCCCTGCCTTCAGGCGATGGAGGGCAAAGCCGACGTAGTTCCAATCCGGAGACTTAGCCGTCTTAGCATTGGCGACGGTGATATCGTGCACCTTGCCTGTCGTGCCTGAAGGTTTGACGAGAAGGTCGCTCATGTCAGGTCAATGTCCTGTGCAATGGATTTCAAGGTTTTCAGGCCGAGGCTCTGATAGGTGAAGGGATCTCGGATTTCCGGATCCTGTTCCGCTTCGATCACGATCCAGCCGCTGTAGTGCTTGTCTTTTAGCACTTTTAGAAGTGGCGCGAAATCAATCCCGCCTTCGTCGTCGCCTGGCACGGTGAAGACACCGGCCCGCACGCCGTCCATGAACGAAAGACCTTTTTCGCGAACGTCCGCCATGACCGCCGGACGGACGTTCTTTGCATGCACATGCCGGATGCGATTGGCGTAGGTTTCAAGCGCAGGCTGAGGATCGCCGCCGAGAGAACCGAAGTAATAATGACCGGCATCAAAAAGCAGTTTTGTTGCCGGGCCGGTCGCGGCCATAAAGGCGTTCAGTTCTTCCGGCGTTTCGACGACTGTTCCAATGTGATGATGGTAGACCAGATCTATGCCTTGCTCGGCGCAGAAGGCGGCGAGCTCTTCAACCTTGGCGCAGAAGGCGGTCATTTGATCCCTGCTCAAAACCGCTTTTTCCGACAGCGGCTTATGGTCGCCCTGGATCGAGTTTGACGTCTCGCAGACGATACAGACCGAACAGCCATTGTGCTTGAGCTTGTTGAGATGCGGTTGGATGGCTTCCTTTTCCGCCGCAACGCTATGGGTAAGAAGGTTCAGCGAATACCAGCCGGAGATGAACTTCAGCCCGTGGCTGCCAAGAAGTGTCTTCAGTTCTTCCTTGTCGTCCGGCCAGCGGTGGCCGTTTTCAATGCCGTCAAAGCCGATTTCCGCGGCGTCGGACAGGATTTGGTCTGTTGGAATATGGGTGCCGAGCGTCTGGTCGTCATCATTTGCCCAGGCGATCGGGTTGGTTCCGTAAAGGATCATGGTTTGTGTCCAGAAATGTTAGTCGGCGGCGCGCTGGTGCTGGAGCGCGGCCAGATAGTTTTGGCGGGCCTGATTGACTTCGGAGCGGCCGGAGACTTCCGGAACCGCGACATCCCACCAGTGGCCGCCAGCTTCTGTTGACGGCAGCGGATCGGTGTCGATGACAATCACATGGGTTTTTTCCGAAGCTCTCGCCCGGCCCATGGCTGCTTCCAACTCGTCAAGGCTGCCGACCTTTTCGGACATTGCCCCCATGGAGCCGGCGTGTGCGGCGAAATCGATATTGCTCGGGACTGCATGCCGGGCGGTGTCCAGGAGATTGTTGAAGCTTTTGCCGCCGGTTCCCATCTGCAGCCGGTTGATGCAACCGAAGCCGCGGTTGTCGAGCAGGACGACGATGATCTTGTGGCCGAGCATGACGGATGTCGCGAGCTCGGAGTTCATCATCATGTAAGAGCCGTCGCCGACCATGACGACGACTTCGCGCTCCGGCAGTGCCATCTTGGCGCCAAGCCCACCTGCCACTTCATAGCCCATGCAGGAAAAGCCGTATTCCATATGATAGCCATTCGGCAGTACGGGCTTCCAGAGTTTGTGCAATTCGCCCGGCAGGCCGCCGGCTGCGCACAACATCACGGTATTTTCATCTGTTGAGCGCTGGACAGCACCAATCACCTGCGCATCGGTCGGCAGGGCATTGCCCTCCGGTTTTGCGGTGACCGCATCAACATCCTTGAGCCAGCTTTCTTTCAACGCCGGATCGACCGCTGAGAATTTCTGATTGTCGAGCCCGGCAGAAAGGGCTTCCAAGGCAACCTTGGCATCGGCGACAATCGGCAACGCGTTGTGTTTGACGCTGTCGTAGGAAGCAATGTTGATGGCCAGGATTTTCCGGTCCGGATTCTTGAACAGAGCCCAGGAGCCTGTTGTGAAATCCTGAAAGCGGGTGCCGACCCCAATCACCAGATCAGCCTCTTCCGCCAAAGCATTCGCGCTGGAAGCGCCCGTGACCCCGATGGATCCCATGTTCAGTGGATGATCCCAGGCGAGCGCGGATTTTCCGGCCTGTGTTTCCGCAACAGGGATCTGATGCGTCTCGGCAAAGGTTCTCAGCGTGTCACAGGCCTCGGCGTAATGGACACCGCCTCCGGCGATGATCAGCGGGTTTTTCGCTGATCGGATCGCCTCGATAGCCTCGGCCAACTGTGTGCTGTCCGGCTGCGGGCGGCGGCGGCGCCAGACCTTTCCGGCAAAGAAACTCTCCGGATAGTCGAAGGCTTCGGCTTGAACGTCCTGGCAGAAGGCCAGTGTAACCGGGCCGCAACGTTCTGGGTCAGTCAATGTCTGAAGCGCGCGGGGCAGCGCTGTTAGCAGCTGTTCAGGCCGCGTGATGCGGTCAAAATACCGACTTACCGGCTTGAAGCAATCATTGGCGGAGACGGTGCCGTCATCGAAATCTTCGATCTGTTGCAAAACAGGATCTGGAGCCCGGTTGGCAAAAACATCGCCGGGAATGAGCAGGACCGGCAATCGGTTCACATGCGCGAGCGCTGCGGCGGTCACAATATTGGTCGCGCCCGGACCTATGGATGTGGTCACCGCCATCGCCTGTTTGCGGTTCTTTGCCTTGGCAAAGGCGATCGCTGCATGGGCCATGCTCTGTTCGTTGTGGCCGCGCCAGGTTGGGAAGGCGTCGCCTGCCGCTTCCAGGGCTTCACCGAGCCCGGCGACATTGCCATGGCCGAAGATCGCCCAGCAGCCGGGAATAACCGGGGCGCCATCTTCGTTCTTTTGCGCAATCAGATAGCGCACGAGCGCTTGGGCGGCGGTCAGGCGCACGGTATTTTGCTGGGAGGAGCTCATTCGGAGTGTTCCTGATGGTGTGATGTCTGGGCATTGGCCCGAGCTGTGTCCCACAATTGGCACAAGCGTTCAAACCGGGCCTTCATGTCCGCAATGGCTTGGTCGTTTGTCATCTCGCCAGCGAGCCATTTCCGCGCCGCGTCAGCGAAGATTGTCCGGCCCACGGCAAACCCTTTGACCAGATCAAATTGCGCAGCTTCTGTAAAACTCGCAGCCAGCTGGTCTTCCGGGGCATCCAGGCCGAGCACGACAATGCCACGGGTGTTTGGATCGTTGCGCGTGATGGCGTCACAAACGTTCGACCAGGCTGCGCGGGAGGTCATCGGTTCCAGCTTCCACCAGTCCGGATAGATGCCAAGATCGTAGACACGTTGGATGATTTCGGACGTTGTCTCATCATCAACGGGGCCAACTTTGGACGGAATGACCTCCAGCAGCATTTCAAGGCCGTTGCGGCGGCAGGCAGCAAAGAGCCGTGTCAAAACGTCTTCCTGCTGCGCCTTCATCTCCAGACTGTCGTTTGGATGATAGAAGCACAGGACCTTGACGACATGTTCGGTAGGCCACTCGACCAGGCCGCCGAAATCCGCACCGATTTCAGGTTCCAGGGCCAATGGCCGGGAGGCAGGCCATTCCACAGGATGTCCGATCCATAGTCCGGTTCCGGCAGCCTGATAGAGGGCGTCGCGGCCAAGACGGCTATCGCATAAGATGCCATACCCGGATTTTCCGTTTGCAACTTTCACAGCAGCGTCAAGACACAGCTTTTTAAAGAAGCCAATATGATCATGGCTAACCCCGGCCGCATCCGCCATTTGCTCAATCTGGATGCGGTGGTCGAAGGCAAACACCCGCATGGTTGACCAGTCGCCGCCATGAGCGGTGTGGCGGTTGCTCGACCAGTGGATTTGCTCAAGTTGCCGATCTTTGCGCAGCGCCTTTTCTTTGACGCCGCAATCTAAGAAAAACTGCAGTTCCTCCCAGCTCGGGTAAGCTGGGGTGCAGCCGTGCCGCGAGACGGCAAAGGCACCGCAGGCATTGGCATAGGTCAGGCTTGTCACCCAGTCTTCGCCGGTAATCCAGCCGCGCAGCAAGCCGGACATGAAACCGTCACCAGCGCCCAGGACATTAAACACCTCAACCTGGAAGCCCGGGCCGGAAATCCCGTCATCCAAGCTGTCTGGAATTGCGCCTTCAAAGGCGCTAGCCCCCATTGGGCCGCGTTTGCAGACAAGAGTGGCACCGGAAACCTTACGCACATTGCGGAGCGCTTCGAGAGTGTCTGTTGAACCGCCGGCAATGTGAAACTCTTCTTCCGTTCCCACAATGAGATCGAACAGATGCAGTGTGGATTGGAGTTTCGCAGTGACTTTTGCAGAGGCGATGAAGCGGTTTTCGCCGTCACCATGGCCGGAGAGGTCCCAAAGGTTCGGCCGGTAATCGATGTCGAGTGCCGTGCGGCCACCGCTGTCCTTTGCCAGTCTCAAGGCTTTGAGAACTGCGGCTTCCGTGTGCGGGTGGCTGAGATGTGTTCCTGTGGCAACGACGGATTTGGAGGAGGCGATGAAGTCCGGGTCGATGTCATCTTCGCAAAGCGCCATATCAGCGCAGTTTTCACGGTAGAAGATCAGTGGGAATTGTTCCTGATCCCGGATCCCGAGGAGAACCAGCGCGGTGAGTCGTTCGGGATCAGTGACCACACCGGATGTGTCGACACCGTGGCGGGCCAGTTCTTCGCGGATGAAGCGGCCCATATGTTCATCGCCAACCCGGGTAATCAGGCCGGATTTCAATCCTAAGCGGGCGGTGCCGGCCGCCATATTGGTTGGAGAGCCGCCAATGTACTTGTTGAAGGACGCCATGTCCTCGAGACGGCCGCCAACCTGCGCCCCGTATAAGTCGACCGACGAGCGGCCGATGGTGATGACATCAAGCTGTTTCACTTTTCTTTTCCGTTCTTGGGGACTTTGACCAGTCATAGCATTCGGTGTGTCCCGCCGGACGATCCATCCAGTCGGACCAGTTTCTGTCCAACGGCCTGAACATGTTGTCGGCTTGGCCAAGAGAGACAACAATAGTGCCGACAGCAAAAAGCGATGCGGTTGTTGCCTGTGCCCCAGCAATCAAGGTGCCATTCAAAAAGTTCTTCATGTGAATCCTGCCAAGATAGGAAGAAGTTTCCTGGTCGTGCGGATTAGAGATCAGTCTGAACCCGATTGATGTGTGTTCCTGCCCTTTGTCCGGTTGCAGGGAAGTGTCTGCCGTCACTGCCGCCGGTATATGAGATGAAATGGAATATAAATTCTATATTTAATTATGCGCAATGGAAATTTTCTAAAAAATGGAATCTGACTTCCGGCGGGTGCCGACGGAGACGGCCAAAGCGATGGCCAGCGACAGGCTCGCGGAGAGGGCGCGGAACGCACCAACGTCCAGTTCGGATACCAGGAGCTGTATGGCCTTCAGTTTGGCAAGCGGGCTGGTGACGACATCGGTAATCGCGACAATATCGGCGCCATTTGCACGGGCCTTGGAGACAAGGTCGAGGGTAAGTTGAGAATAGGGAGAGAAAGTCACGGCAATGACAGCATCATTCGGCCGGATCAAATGATCCATTTGGATGTTGGCGACACCAGAATGGAGAACGGCTGGAATTTCCATTTTTTCAAAGGCATAGGCCAGATAAGAGGTGACCGGAAAAGCGCGTCGGAATCCGACGATGTGAATGGTTTCCGCCCGTGTCAAAACGTCGACGGCCTGCTGCATCGCTGCCGGATCCACGGTTGCCATCAGGCTTTCCAATGAAGCGCGACCCACTTCAACAAATTCGGCAAGTAAAGCCGTTGGAGATTCCGCGCCGTGTTCACGTATGCGTGCCAAACGGGTGGGGTAATCCGGCCATTTCTGGGAATAATCGGTGCGGAAGAGCTTCTGCATTTGAGAAAAACCGCTGAACCCCATTTCCTGGCAAAAGCGCATGGCGGCGGACGGCTGGACCTCAGCTGCAGCTGCGAGTTCGGCGACTGTTGAAACGGCTACCCGATCCGGATTGGCAGCGATATAATCGGCAAATTGCTTCAGCCGTTTTGGTAAGCTATCTGCGCGCGCGCCCAAGCGGTTTAAAAAGGCGTCCACGGTGGCTGGGGCGGCTTCACCGGAAGTGGCGGCAGAGTTATCGGTCATATGTTGGCCTTTTCCATCTTGACACATTCCACTGAAAGTGATTTTGGAATTTTTATTCTAATTTGGCAACCCGCTGACAACCGTCTGCCGATCTTGCCGCTGCCTGGAGGACTACTCATGACCGTGAACATTGCCCTGTTGGGCGCGGGACGAATTGGTAAGGTGCATGCAAAGGCGGTGGCAGCGACCGAGGGAGCAGAACTGGTTGCTGTTGCCGACGCTTTTCCGGATGCGGCCCAGGCGCTGGCCAAATCCTCTGGAGCCCGGGTCAGCAGCATTGATGAGATTGCAGGTGCTGATGATGTTGATGCGGTTGTTATATGCACACCCACGGACACCCATGCGGATCTGATCGAACAGTTTGCGCGTGCCGGCAAGGCGATCTTTTGCGAAAAACCGATCGATCTCTCGCTTGAGCGGGTCAAGACCTGCCTTAAAACCGTTGAGGATGAGAACGGGACATTGATGCTTGGGTTTAACCGCCGGTTCGACCCACATTTCAAGGCGGTTCGCGCGGCGATTGATGCCGGTCAGATCGGTGATGTGGAAATGGTCGAGATCACGTCCCGGGATCCGGGCGCGCCACCGCCAGCCTATATTCAATCGTCCGGCGGAATTTTCCGTGACATGACCATTCATGATTTCGATATGGCCCGCTTTCTTCTCGGCGAAGAAGTCTCGACGGTCTATGCAGCGGCGTCGGTTTTGGTGGACCCGGAGATCGGCAAACTCGGGGACTATGACAGCGCGATGGTGGTGTTGACGACAGCATCAGGAAAACAATGCTCAATCTCCAACTCGCGCCGCGCCGCCTATGGTTATGACCAGCGGATCGAGGTCCATGGCTCCAAGGGGGCTGTTGCCGCTGAAAACCAGCGTCCAGTCTCCATCGAAGTGGCAACGGCCGACGGATATACCCGCCCGCCATTGCATGATTTTTTCATGACCCGATACACCGAGGCCTATGCTGCGGAGATCGCAGCCTTTGTTAAAGCGATTGGCGCCAATCAAGCACCGTCTCCCAACGGAGAAGACGGCCTCAAGGCACTGGCCTTGGCCGAAGCAGCCTTGAAATCCGTTGCCGAACGCCGGGCTGTCGGTATTGACGAAGTCCAATAGTGCTTGGCGGGAGGCCGGTTGATGGAAAATCCTGGCTTCAACGAACTCAAGGTGATCGAGGCCCACGAATTCCTGCGGGCAATTGCCAATTGAGGTGAAACCAGCAAGCGGGTTCAGCTGGGGTAAACTGATCGAAGGTGATTGCCGGAGCGGGATAAGCCACCATATTGTGGTGAAATTCATTAGGAGATCACAATGACCGACATGACCGACCTCGATATGGAAGAGGTGCTCCAAATCGACATCGTGTCCGATGTGGTCTGTCCTTGGTGCATCGTTGGCTTCAAGCAGCTGGAACAGGCGATCCAGCAGGTTGGGGTGACAGCGGCGATCAAATGGCACCCGTTTGAGCTCAACCCGGATATGGTCGAGGAAGGTGAGAACCTGCGTGAGCATATCATGCGGAAATACGGGTCGACCGCCGAGCAGTCACAATCGGCGCGAGACCGTTTGGCAGCGCTTGGTAGTGAGCTTGGATTTGAGTTCCGGTTTTCCGATGACAGCCGGATGGTCAATACCTTTAAAGCACACCAGCTCATTCACTGGGCCGGGCCGGAAGGCAAAGAACATCCGCTCAAGATGGCTTTGTTTGAAGCTTATTTTCGCGATGGCAAGGATCTGAACAACAATGAGGTTCTCGCCGATATTGCTGGCAGCATTGGCCTGGACTGGGATGAAGCTCTCAAGGTCCTGAACGAAAACCGGTTTGCCGAGGACATCCGCCAGGAAGAAGAGTTTTGGCGGCAGAACGGAATTCAGGGCGTGCCGGCCGTGATTTTTGACCGGCGCCATCTGATCACCGGTGCGCAAGGTGTCGACAATTACGCTTCGATCTTGAAGCAATTGGTTGAGGGGGAAGCGGCCTGAGCCGCGTCACCGTCTGCGTTCATTAGATTTTCTCAAATAACACACCGGCCGCTTCAATGCGTCCTGCAGGTGTTTCGGCCGGGGTTGCGCCGTAGTTGGTCCAGATCCTGAGGGCGTCTGTGTCCCGGCAGCGAACCCCGTCCTGAAGGTCCAGTGTCGACAACCCAACTCTGTTGCTTATCTGGCTAAATACCCTCATCCAGGTGATGTCATCACCCCAGCCGCCCACATAAGTTAGGTTGCCGGAGGAGACGGCAGCGGCTTGCCCGTCTTCCAGTTCAAGCAGCGTTTCGGCGGATCCTTCCAGCTCTTCCCTGTAGCCGGTAATGGTGCCACCGCCTTTGAGGGGCAGGGGCATGTCCGAACGGAGGCTTTCCACGCGTGAGACCGTGACATCAAGCCCCGGCATATCCGGAGGCAAGGGGACCGGTATGACCATATCGGCATTGCGGGCGGCGGTTCGCGGTCCCAGAACAACTTCAGCCTCCGCCTCGGCGAGTGCATTTTTCAAGTCATTCGGCATATAGATCATGCCCGGTGCGGCCACGATCTTGTAACCTGAAAAGTCGCGAGTTCCTGGGCGCAGGATGTCGACAGAAAACCCAAGTTTGCGCAGGGCCTTATAAGCATCGAACACCAGCTGGAAATAGCTGAGGCCTGCCCCATGCGGCTGGGTCGCCCAGGCAAAGTCGGCGTCATAATCAAAGATCAGGGCAACAGGTGCTCGCGGAGCAGAAACCTCCGGGGCATCGCGCAGTTCATCAGCGACTTGCCGGGCTTCGATCAACGCCGGTGCGTCGGCATTGTCCGGGCGGAGCATGCCAGCATGCATTTGTTCCTGTGCAAACGGCGCTTGCCGCCACCGGAAATAACAGACGGCTTCGGCGCCATGGGCATAAGCCTCCCAGGCCCAAAGGCGCATCATACCTGAAAGCGGCGCCGGATTATAAGGTGCCCAATTAACGGGTCCCGGCTGTTGTTCCATCACCCACCAACGGCCTTTTCCAACCGATCGGTATAAATCGTGATGGAACGCCTGAAAGTCTGGGTCTCCCTGGCGGGCATAAGTTTTTTGATGCTCAGCCGAAGCCCCGACACGATCTTCCAAAAAACCGAGCGGATAACTGTCCCAGGTCGCGATGTCCAGATCGTCCCCGACCTTGAAGTGATCGAAATCTGTGATCCGGCCCATATAATTGTGGCTGACCGGTGCATCGGAATACGCACGAATGATGTCGACTTGACGCTTGTTGAAGACGGCAACCTGATCAGACGAAAACCGCCGGAACGCCAGAGTATGAGACGGGTTTGGTTCGGTCACCGTGAGGTTCGGCAGATCGATTTCATCGAAGCTGTTGTAATCCATCGACCAGAAGACATTGCCCCAAGATCGGTTCAGGGCTTCGATGGTTCCATAGCGCTTTTCAAGCCACAGACAGAAGGCCGTGTGCGCGGCATCTGAATAGGAGATCGTGGTGTCGTGGCAGCCGTATTCGTTGTCAGTCTGCCAGGCGGCAACATAAGGGTTCTTGCCATAACGCTCGGCGGTCAATTTGACGATCCGGTCGCTTTCAGCCTTGTAGCCTTCATGGGAAAAACAATAGTGGCGGCGGGAGCCAAACTTGCGGGGGTTGCCGTCAGCATCAACGGCCAGCATGTCCGGATGTTTGTCGATCATCCAGCGCGGCGGCGTTGCCGTCGGTGTGCCAAGAACCACTTTGAGCCCGGCCTGGCCGAGTGTTTCGATGGCCCGGTCGAGCCAGTCAAATTTCAGGTCGCCCTGGGTAGGTTCAAGCCGCGACCAGGCGAATTCTCCGATCCGGACCCAGGTCAAACCGGTGTCCTTCATCCGGCGGGCGTCTGCTTCCCAGATTTCTTCCGGCCAATGTTCCGGATAGTAGCAGGTGCCAAGCGTACGTTTCATGTCAGTCTCTATAGAAGAACGCGGTGTTCGGCTTGTCCGGCAACAGCGGTTTCGACTGTAAAGGTCTTGCCGTCATCCTTGCCGTTTAATCCGTCGGTCGCAGATGTGGCGAAGAGTGTTTTCATATCCGGGTCGCCAAAGGCCGGGCAGGTCATCTGCGCTGCCGGATATGTGATCTCTTCAACAAAGGATCCGTCTGGCGCATAGCGGGCGAGACGGGACGCGCCCCATTGTGCATTCCAGAGATATCCGTCGCGATCAATCACCGCGCCATCTGGGTTGAGGTTCTCGTTTGAAAGATCAATGTGGAGTTCGTCGGCGGCTGCTGGCCAGCCATGCTCATCAAGCGCGACTTTGCGGATGCTTTGCGTCGCCGTGTCAGAAAAATAGGCAGTTTTTCCGTCCGGCGAGAAGCAAATCGCATTGGAAATGGTGATGCGGGAGAAGAGTTGGCGCAGTTCTCCCTGGTAATACCGGTAGATCGCTCCGGCGTCCTTTTCGGCGTTTTTGCCCATCGTCCCGATCCAGAACCCGCCATAGGGGTCGGCACGCCCATCATTGGAGCGGGTGACCGGATTGTCGGCTTCCAGCGGGCAAAGCAGTTGGTCTGCGCCGGTTTCGATATCAAAGAGAAACAGTTTGCTTTCGCTTGCAATCAGCAAAGCATGGTCGCTGATCCAGCCAGCAGCAGACACGTGCTCTTCAAACTGCCACGTTTTTTCGTTGTTATTTATCCGGCTAAGTAATTGCCTGTTCAGGATATCGAACCAAAAAAGTTGCTGGCGTTCCGGATGCCAAAGCGGGCCTTCACCCAAGAGACACTGCCGGTTGTCGAAAGTGCGTGTCATACGATTACTCGTTGGCTGCGACAGCAGCATCATAAGCCGCAACGATGGTGTTGGCCCGTATTTTGACCTCTTCCACAGTGAAGCCAGGTTGGTATAAGGCCGTGCCGATGCCAAAGCCTGTTGCGCCGACCCTCAGCCAATCTCCAAAATTGTTTGGACCTGCGCCGCCGACAGCATAGGTTTTGGTCTCCTTGGGCAGGACAGCGCGTACAGCTTTTAGGCCTTCCGGACCGATAAGGGATGCTGGGAAAAACTTTAGGCCGTCTGCTCCACTGCGCAATGCGCTGAAGCACTCTGTCGGTGTCATGACTCCAGGAAACGATGACATGCCTTCAGCTTTTGTGATCCGAATGACGTCCGGATTGCAGTCCGGGGACACGATCAGGGAGCCGCCTGCGGCTTTGACCTGATGGACCTGTTCTGTTTCAAGAACCGTTCCAGCACCGATCTCCGCCTTACCTTCATATGCCTTGGCCATTGCCGCAATGCTTGTCAGCGGATCCGGAGAGTTCAGCGGAACTTCGATTTTGTCGATCCCGGCATCCACAAGAACGTCCGTAATGGGCAGGGCTTCGTCTGGTGTTAGTCCGCGCAGGATCGCGATGATGTTGCGGCTCATGGTTTTTCTTTCAGGTGAGTTTTGTAGGCCAAGGTAAGTCCCGTCAATGTGAGAGTGTCCGCATCCAACGGGTCGCTCTTGTGTTCTAGGGCTGTGAGCGCCGTTGCATAGGCCTTGGCGATGGTATCGCTGCCAAGAATTGCTGTTTGTCTGAGATCGAATATGGGGGCCATGGCTGCCAGTTCCGCGCCGATTAGAAGGCCGGACAGCCGGCCACTTGCAGCTTGCGGCGATAAATTATCTACCAGGCCGGAGGCCCGAATTCCGAACAGTTCTCCGGTTAGCCGCTCAGGATGCTGCGCCATTTCAAGGACTGCTTCGGTAAAGGCAGTTTCGTCGAGAGCCTCGGTGGAAAGCCCATGCCGCAGAACCGACTGCTTGCGCAGCAAAGCATAAACCTCGCCGGTCATCGACGTACGGAAGCGGGTAATGACACCACTTTCCAGAGCGGCCCATTTGGTATGGGTGCCTGGCAAACACAAAAGGCCCTCAAAGTTCGGGCGGCTAGCCAAAAAACCGGCAATCTGGGTTTCTTCGCCCCGCATGACGTCTGCCGGAGACATTTGTTTGATGCCGGGAAGGATCCGGACGTCAAGGCGCGGATCATCGGTTGCAACCGTTGTCGCATCGTGGATGCCTGGAGGGGGGCAAGGCGCGGTTTTATAAGGCGCTTCGCTCCAGCCCTGCCGGGATCCGGCCATGCCGCAGACAATGATCGGTGTTGTTCGGCCGGCTGTCAGGCAGTCTTCGACCAACTCCAGCAATGCCGCTTCGAACTGATCTGGTGTGAGTGCGCCCATTCCTTTTTCAGACGACCGGTGCACGATTGGGCAATCGTCAGCACCGAGCGCCCAAATGCGGAGATTGGTTGTTCCCCAATCCGCGGCAATCCAGGCGATGTCTGCGTTGGAGGTCATCCCGTTACCACCACTCCACCGTCAACAACGAGCGATTGGCCGGTCATGGCCTTGCTGGCATTGGAGGCAAGGAACAGCACCGGGTCGATCATGTCTTCCGGCGCCAACTCGTCCTTCATGCACTGCCGGTCGATGTGGGCGCTCAAGGCTTCTGGTGTCACCCACATATCCTTTTGTTTTTGGGTCAAAACCCAGCCCGGAGCGACAGCATTGACGCGAATCCGATCTGGTCCGAACTCGCGCGCAAGGCTGCGTGTCAGCCCGTTGATGCCGGAATTGGCCGTCGTGTAGGCAGGATAACCCGCGTTGCCCATCATGTAGGAGATGGAGGTGAAGTTGATGATCGACCCGCCACCGGCAGAGCGCATTCCGGCAACAACGTGCTGGCAGGCAAAGAAATATGCCTTCAGATTGATCGCCTGAGCCCAATCCCAGAACTCTTCATCGACTTCTTCCGTCGTGTGTCGCTTGTCATTGGCTGCATTGTTGACAAGCACGCTGATTGCTCCGTGGGCTTTTGCAGCTTCGTCCATGGTGGCTTTTAATGCCGTCATATCGGTGATGTCGCACGGCAAAAACAGCGGCTTGTTGCCGTGTTTTGTTTCCATCTCTTCGCAAAAGGCTGTGGCATCAGACCGCTGGACAAAAGCGACCTTCGCACCTTGTGCTAAAAACCCGTCCGTTAAGGACGCTCCGATACCAGAGCCACCGCCGGTGATAAAAACCGACTTGTCCTTGAGATCTGGAAAATTCGCGTACATGAGACGCTTCCTTGTCTTGTTTGGCAGAATATGTTGCCGGAATTAGCTCTTCTGGCGTCAGGCTGACACCCTTTGACCTTCAATGACCCAGATTGTCTCCGGGAACCGCCAGGGCAGCGTCAGGCCATGCGACATCAAATATTGGCCGCTGACCGACATATCCTGGCTTTTGAGTAGAGGCGCGCCGCGCGAAAGGTGGTGTGCTTCATCGCGGTTTGCCAATGAGATCCTATAAAACGCTTGGGGGTCAAGACCTGCCAGCCGCACAGGGTAGGGTAGGATCTGGTCTGACGGCCTTGCCAGGGCCGCGAAAGCAGCGAATTTTTGATCGTCCTCCGCGACCTGAATTTCGGCGATGACGGCCGGATCAACGGTATCCAGGCGCAGGATGTCTGCGCTCATCAGCCAGTCCCGATTGGCTTTCCACCACTGGGTGACAGCCTTCAACGTTTCAGCTTCCTGGGGCGTCAGTTCGCGCGGATCCATCTCAAAACCCATGTGGCGCTGGGCTGCGGTCCAGGCGCGCAGGGACATGCCAATCACTCGGCCGGAGGTGTGGCAGTGGCGCGGGCCGACATGGGAGCCAGTAACAGATGCGGGCAGGAAGAGCGCTGCATCGTGCTGGATGCGTTGGCGCTCCAATGCATCATTGCTGTCCGACAGCCAAACGCGTTGAGTGCGTTCCAGAATGCCGAAGTCGATTCGTCCGCCACCGGACGAACAGCTCTCAAATTCGATATGCGGAAACGCCACTCGTAGCCGGTCAAACAGCTCATAAACACCGTCCGTCTGGGCAGCATCTACGATGGGCAGGACGCGGTTATGATCCCACTTCACATACCCGATCTTGTGGGCACCAAGGACAGCCGACATCTGATCGAACAGGTAATCGCGTACGTCGCGGCGCGCCATGTCGAGTACAAGTTGCTGGCGGCCACGTGTCTGGTCTGCCGGACCCAAAACCCATTCCGGATGCGCCCGGTAAAGGTCGCTGTCCTCATTGATCATTTCCGGCTCGTACCAGATACCGAACTCCATGCCCAAAGAGGTGACATGATCGATGAGCGGCGTGAGGCCGTTGGGGTACTTGCGCGGGTCTATTGTCCAGTCGCCAAGGGAGGTCGTGTCGTCGTCGCGTCTACCAAACCAGCCGTCGTCCAGAACAAAGCGTTCGGCGCCAAGCTCTGCAGCGCGATCCGCAATGGATTTTAGATCCTCAAGTTTGTGGTCGAAATAGATCGCTTCCCAGCAATTGTAATGAACCGGACGGGGTGTTCGGGCATCACGAACGATCTGCGTGCGCACATGACGCTGAAACCGGACTGCGGTTCCATTGAAGCCACTGTCGGAAAAGGTGGCATAAAGTGGGGCTGTTTCAAAGGACTTGCCTTTGGCCATGCTGCTGGTGGCATGACCAAATTGAACCTGGCGGCGCCCATCAGCCAATTCCTCAGCAACCATCTTGTGGCCGCCGGACCAGCCATAGTGAAAGGCGTAGGCGTCACCGGCGGTGTTGGACGTTGCCTTGCTGCAGACAATCAATCCTGGGAAATGTGCATGGTCTGTGCGGCCGGTCCGGTTGTCGCGGACCCTTGCTCCGGGCGCGACGGGCAGGCGGCACGTCTGAAACTCCGAACACCAGCGGCCGGAGAATTCGATCATCTCATTGGTGTGCGCCGGAGCGGGCAGAACCGGGGCTGCCAGCCAATCGACGATGATGTCGTCTTTGCTTTGAAGCCGGGTTTGGAGTCTGAGGAGCGATGTTTCAGCTGTGAGGCTCAAATCAAAGATGATGGTGAGACCGCACTCAGTATCTACAAACGTCAGGATGATCTGGTTGCCTGACTGTTCTTCTGAATGGATAACGAAGTTTGGACGAAGGACCGCCCCGTCCGCGTCCCGAACCGTCAAACCTGTTTGCCCTGGAAAGGTCCGAGACGCTTCCGGGCTCAAGCTGGTAGGCGCGTTTTCATCCACCATACCGCCGGTCACATCCATGATCGCGGCAGCAGCAAGGGGCTCCAGCGCTTCGCCGTCAGGCAGCGCAAGGCCCCAATAAACCACTTCCGGCAGTCTGCCATCGTGGCTTGCAAGAACCAGGCTCTGACGGTCATCGCCAAGGTGCCAGGTTTTGATCATTTGACGGCCCCGAGCGTCAGTCCGGCTATGAAGTGCCGCTGCATCAGGAAGAACATGGCAACTGGCGGGAGTGCTGCGACAATCGAACCGGCGCTCATCAGGTGATAGGCGGCGCGGTACTGCGCATTGAAAGAGGTAATGCCAGCGGTCACTGGCTGGCTTTCGACGCCTTGGGTCAGGACAATCGCCCAGAAATAGTCGTTCCAGATGAAAGTGAAGATCAAGACCGACAGCGCGGCAATCGCCGGTTTCATCAAAGGCAGCACGACGTACCAGAAGATCCGCCATTCCGCGACACCTTCCACGCGGGCAGCCTCGATCAGCTCAAAGGGCAGGGCGCGGATGAAATTGCGCATGAAGAGCGTGCAGAAGCCGGTCTGGAAAGCGATGTGAAACAGCACCAAGCCGGTGATGGTATTATAGAGACCCATCTGCAGTGTGAGATCGCGGACCGGAACCATTAGAATCTGGAACGGCACAAAGTTGCCGGCCACGAACATGAAGAAGATCCAAATGTTGGCCTTGAACTTATAGATGCCGAGGGCAAAACCGGTCATGCAGGAGAGAGCGACAGCACCGATGACTGTCGGGATGGTGATCTTGAACGAGTTCAAGAGATACTGCGGCATGTCAGAGCCGGTAAAGACCAGCCCGTAGTTGGTGAACCCCTCAAACGACGACGGCCAACCCCAATAGTTGGCGTTTGCGAAATCGGCATCCGGTTTGACCGAGAAAATCGCGACGGCGATCAAAGGCAAAAGCCACAAGATCAGTGCCAGCGGCAACAGCATCTTGTAGGTAATTTGCCAGGAGCGAGGGGTGCGTTCGATTGGCGTTGGAAACATGTCAGTTGTCCTCCCTTTGCGGAAGGCTTGCCTGGAGTTTTTTGGTCAAACTGGCGCGAATGATGTCGTAGGACACCGCTATTCTGTGTCGGAGTTCATCTTCAGGCGCATCCCATTCCAGCCGGACCCAGCTTTTGTGGAAGTAGGGCGCTCGAATCGCGGCACCGGCGTCGATCAATACACCGGCGGTTTCGATATCCGGGCACTTCACCGAGACACCGTCTCCTTTTGACCCGATACAAGCGAACATTTTGCCGTGGACTTTCCAGGCGTCATGCCCGCCGCCCCAGGGGTCTGATTTTTCAGCGCCAGGAAGTTTCGCGCAGATTTCATTGACGAGGTTCCGGCCGGTCATCGAGCCTTCTCCTCTTTGTATATGGACCAGAGGAAGTAGGCGATGAAAGCCAGCATGATCAGGAACAGGACAACGGCAATCGCCGCGCCATAGCCCATCCGGAAACCGTATTCGGAGAGCGCGACTTCAAACATATAGAAGCTGAGCACCCGGCTGGCGCCGAACGGGCCGCCGTTGGTCATGATCGAGATGAGGTCGAAAGAGCGTAATGCGCCGATGATGGTGACAACAAAAGCGATGAAGGTTGCGGGGCGCAACTGCGGAATGATGATGTACCAGAGCATGCGCCAGCCCTTGGCGCCATCCAGGCGTCCGGCTTCAATTTGCTCCGGGTCGACGGCGTTGAGACCGGTGAGATACAAAATCATGCAATAGGCTGTTTGCGGCCAGAGACCGGCCACGATGATGCCGATCGTGACGTAATCCTCGTCACCTAGCACGTTGATTGGTGGGATGCCGACAGATCCCAGAAGAACGTTCAGGATCCCGAACGTCGGATCATAAAACCAGGTGAACACCAGGCCGACAACCACTTGCGAAATCACGAATGGAAAGAAAAACAGCGATTTATAGAGCCGGATACCGGTGACAGTCTGGTTCAGGAAAAGCGCGATGAAGAGGCCGGCCGGAATGGCCGCAAGATAAAGAAGCAGCCAGATGACGTTATTTTTGAGCGATGTGTAAAACGCATCGTCCCAATAGAGTTCTTCGTAATTGTAAAGGCCGACAAATTCGGCCTGTCCAAGCCCGTCCCATTCATAAAGGGATAGGTTGAACGACTGGAAGATCGGAAAGATCACATAAAACAGGAAAAACAGGATGCCCGGCGCCAGGAAAAGCCATGGTGTCAGCTGCTGCTGGTTCTTGTGCCACCAGGAGCTCCGGCGGGTTTGGGCGTCAATCGTGTAGGCCATTTGAAAACTCACTTGGATGTGCCACTTGCAGCAATCCGGCTGGCAAACCGATCAGGAAAGACAGGGTGCCGTAGCACCCTGCCTGGACTTTCAAGTCAGTGCGATCAGTTGTCGTAGATACGCTTTGCGGAGCGGTCCAAACGGGCCAGGATCTTGTCCAGGTTGTCCGGCTTGACCATGAATTCCTGCATGCCCTCCATGGCAACTTTCGCCATTTCGGCCGGGGCGTCGCGATCAAAGAACTGGGCAACACCACCCGGGGAATTGGTCGACAGCATTTCAAAGCCCTGCTCAAGGAACTTGTCTTTGTCGACTGACGACTTGGCATTGACCGGCAGCTGGCCAAGATTTTTGCCGTCGTTGATCCAGGTCTGAACGTCCGCAGACACGACGTACTTTAGGAACTCGCGGGCGTTTTCCTTGTTGGTGGCGTTTGCCGGAATGTGGAACGTATCCGTTGGTGCGTCTTCTGCCTTTTCAACTCCCGGGGTGATTTCGACAAACTGATAGAAGTCGAGCTGATCGTCGGAGAGACCGGCATCGCGCAACGGTGCAACTGCAAAGTTCCCCATCAAGTACGCGGCTGCATCGCCCTTGACCATGAACGGCAGAGCTTCCTGCCAGGAATAGGTCTGGTGGTTGTCGATGAAGGCGCCCATGTCGATGAGCTCGCGCCAATTGGCAAAGGTCGCACGGACTTTTTCAGAATCCCATTTTTCCTTGCCAGTCAGCAGGTCCATGTGGAAGTCGAAGCCGTTGGTGCGCATGTTCAGGTAGTCGAACCAGCCGCCGGCAGTCCAAAGGAACTTGGTGCCGATCGTGTAGCACTTCTTCCCAGCATCAATGATTTTTTGGCAGTTGGCTTTTTCTTCCGCCCATGTTGCCGGTTCCGTAAGCCCTAGCTCGTCAAAGATGTCTTTGCGGTAATAAACGCCCCACTGATAGTAGGTGTAGGGTACGCCCCACTGCTTTCCATCAATGGTCATGGCGCCTTTGGTGGACGCAAGGTTCTCTCCAATTTCTGTCCCCTCCCAGAGATCAGAAACGTCTTCGAACAGGCCTGCCGCCACATAAGGCCGCATCCGGTTGGCTGCGTACCAGGTGTTCACATCCGGGGCATTCGCCGTCAGGAAGTTGCGGATCTGCGTTTTGTAGGCTTCCCGGTCAATCACCGTGGTTTCGATGTTGAGATCAGGGTTTTGAGCCTGAAAGTCCGCAATCATCTTCTCCATGGTTGCCCGTGGAGCTGGATTGGACGTGTCCAGGAATATTTTCAGATCGCCGGTCAGGCCATCAGCAAATGCGCCGCTGGTTGCCGTTGCCAAAATGGCAAGGGCTGCCGCGGACGTCTTCAACATGGAACGCATGGTTTCCTCCCTTAAGGTTCCATTATTTGAAACTTGGTTTTGTATATTGATACCTTGAGGCCGAGCGGTTAAGTTGTCAACAGGCTCGGCGCAAAGAAACGGGTTCGTGGAGGAGAAGAATGAACAAACAGGCCACCGGAGATGGAACGGTTGGGAAGGCGCTTGATGTGCTGGATATGGTGTCAGCCAAGGGCCGCCCTGTCCGGTTTTCCGAGCTTTTGAACGAGAGTTCCCATCCCAAGGCGACACTCTACCGGCTGCTGCAGACCCTGGTGAATCAGGGCATGCTGTCTTACGACGACATGCAGCAAACCTATTCTCTTGGCATTCGTCTGGTCCGGCTGGCTCATCAGGCTTGGCGGCAAAGTTCCATTGCACCGATTGCCCGGCCATTTGTCTCCGATTTGTCTGAAGCCGTTGGCGAAACGGTGCACCTGGCGCAGCTCGACAATGGCCAAGTGCTTTATGTCGACAAGCGCAATGCCAAAGACCCGATCGATATGTTTTCCCAAGCGGGCAAAGTTGGGCCGGGATACTGCACAGGCGTCGGCAAGGCCTTGATGGCGTATCTGGAGCCGGCGGAGCTGGACCGGGCGATCGCCAAACAATCTTTCTACAGATACACACCTGCAACATTGGCCGACGAAACGTCCTTGCGGGCGGACCTTGATAAAATCCGGGCAGAGGGTGTGGCCTATGACCGGGAAGAGCACGAACCGGAAATCATCTGCATTGCCGCTCCCGTTCTGTCACCAAAGGGGCGCCCGATCGGGGCCTTGTCCGTGACCACGTCGACCCGCAGAAAGAGCCTTGAAGAACTGGAAGAAGCGCGGCCAGCGCTTCTGGAGGCTGCCTCAAAAATCGCTGCTGCCGTCGCTGACTGGCAGTTCCCGGCTTAACCCCTTTCGTAAGGAAGAAGCGTTTTATGTCTGGTGTTACCCTAAGCAAAGCCGTGAAGCAGTATGGCGACGTCCAGGTTATTCACGGTGTGGATCTTCAGATTGACCATGGTGAGTTCTGTGTGTTTGTCGGACCGTCCGGCTGCGGCAAATCCACGTTGTTGCGCATGATTGCCGGTTTGGAAGAAACCACGGACGGCACCATCGAAATCGGCAAGCGGGACGTCACCAAAGTGGACCCGGCCGAGCGCGGTGTTGCCATGGTGTTTCAGACCTATGCGCTTTATCCGCATATGACGGTCGAAGAGAATATGGGTTTTGGCCTGAAGATGAACGGCCACCCGAAAGCCGAAATCTCAGAAAAGGTTGGTGAAGCGGCTCGTATCCTGAAGCTTGATCCTTATCTGAAACGCAAGCCGAAAGCGCTGTCTGGCGGCCAGCGCCAGCGGGTCGCCATTGGCCGGGCGATCGTCCGTGGTCCGGAAGTTTTCCTGTTCGATGAGCCGCTGTCCAATCTGGATGCGGAGTTGCGTGTCGACATGCGGGTCGAGATCGCCCGACTGCATAAGGACATTGGCGCGACGATGATTTATGTGACCCACGATCAGGTCGAGGCCATGACCTTGGCCGACAAGATCGTGGTGTTGCGCGCGGGCAAGATCGAGCAGGTCGGCTCACCGATGCAGCTTTATTCCGATCCGGACAACAAGTTCGTCGCCGGGTTCATCGGCTCTCCGTCGATGAATTTCGTAGAAGGCCTCGCGGAGGAGGGCGCAGTATCCGTTCCAGCTTTTGACGGCACGAAAGTGTCCACGTCTGTTGCTCTGCCGGCGGCTGGCCAGAAGGTTTTGGTTGGACTGCGTCCGCAACATCTTTTGATCGAACCCGCATCCGAAGGTGCCAAAGTAGACCTGTCCGAACAGCTTGGTGGTGTGGCTTATTCTTACCTGGTTTGTCCGACCGGTGAACGTGTAATTGTCGAAACCAAGGGTGAAGACGTTCCCGTTTCGGATGGTACGGTGTCTGTCACCTTCGATCCAGCAAATGCGTTCTTTTTTGACGCCAACACGGAACAGCGTTTGAGATGATCTGAAACGCGATTTAGATCAATTCGTTCCGCTATCAATAGGACCGGTCAGGTAGTCAAACTTACCGGTCTTTCTCACCGTTTGATAGGCCACAAAGAAACGGTCGATGATCCAATCAGCTGTGTTTCGATTAAACGCAAAACTCACGTGGGAACTGTCGGCAAGAAAGACCCGCTCGTAGTTTGACGGGTCAGCTCCAATGTTTCGGGCTTCGAGTTCAAAAGCGGTCCACCCCGTGACGACGAAATCAATTCGACCGGCTTCCAACATCTTCATGTTGATGTCAGCACGGCTATTTCGGGTCAAATGCTTCTGAGGAACCGCATGACGTTTTGCGAACAACTCGCTGGCGTCATCTATTATGACGCCAATTTGGTATTTATGCAGGTCTTTGGACGTTTGGATCTTATAATTCCGGCTCTTTTTACCAATGAAGTAGGTGCTGTTTTTTAAGATTGGTCCGACCCATTTGAAGAGATTTTCCCGCTCTGGGGTGCGCGTGGTTGAAAACAGAACCGTGTTTGGTTCGTTTTGCACCCTTAAGTATGCGCGTGCCCAGGGAAGCACTTGAACATCTTCTCGGCCCTGTTTGGAACCTGCCGCCTTGAGGATCGCCAACAGAAAGTCGACCGTAGACCCCTTGAGTTGACCGTTTTCAGTGTACTGGTAGGGTGCCCATTCTTCTGTCACGATATTCAGGTTCGGAAAAAGGTCCTCGGCTTGGGTGGTTGAAGTAAAGGGCAATTGCACCAGAACCAAACCACACCAAACTGCGACCACAGAAGCAGCCTGATTTAGAAAGGCATTTGCTCTCCCCTTGGGGCGCTCAGCAATGGTCACAATAACTCTCTCCAGTCTTCCGTCAGGATACATAGAATTATGTGATCGTTAAAAAAGCCTGTCGATGACGTTAGGCCTCAACATAAAGAATTTGGGTATCGGGCGATCCATACATTGCTAGAAAACCTAGGCCGCGCAGTTTGGCGGCGAAGACCTTATAAATCATGGACGTACGTTAGGGGGCGCGAGAAAACGCTGCATTGAAAACTGTGTCCCCAAAAATGCGACATAGCAGGCAATTTGTGCTTTTGTATTGTAAGTTTTATTTACATCGAAGGAATAAGGCGCATGGTGAAAATGGTGAGCTTGGGGCGTGTGCTCTCATTGATGGCTTTTGTATGTGTGCTCGCCGGAGGGGCGGGGCCGGTGTTGGCAGCCGATGTTACTGTTATCGAATTTCCGAGCGCATCTGCTCCACTAAGCAAGTTTAAAATCAGAAAGGCAAAGGCGAAAGGTATCGACCTGAAGCCCAAACCTGGTTTTCCAATTTCCGGCAAACTGCGCATACCAGAGGGCGAAGGCCGCTTTCCGGCATTGGTCTTGCTGCACGACTGCCAAGGTATTCAGGACTATCAGGACGCATGGGCCGAAACCTTCCGCCTTGCAGGATTTGCGACACTTCAAGTTGATAGTTTTTCCCCGCGGGAAGTGCAGGAGACGTGTGAAAATGTCTTGGGTGAAGGCGTCAGCGGCCGGGGAGGCGAACGGATAATGGATGCGTTTGGCGCGTTGTTCTACCTCAAGCAACACCCGAAAATTGATCCAGACCGGATCGGCGCAGTGGGATGGTCTCGCAGCTCAACCACGGGAAGCGCACTAAGGGATGGGTCACGCCAATTCTTTGATCATGGCTTCAAGGCGATCATATCATTTTATCCGAACTGTAAGTCGGTCGCTTCAGCGGTGTTCGCAGACCCAATCCTGATCCTGAACGCGGGCAAGAACGATTGGACCCAGCCCAGCCTTTGTACAAGTTTGGCGAATTCGGATGAAAATGTTGAGATTGTTGAGTTTCCGGATGCGCTCCAAGGGTTCGATGACCCGAAATGGGGAACTGAAACCGTTATGCCCGGATATCAAAACACCCTGAAGAGCCCAACCTTCGGCGTGACATTCGGGTTTGACGAAGTGTCTCGGCAAAAGGCCGAGGTCGCCGCCTTGGATTTTCTGAAAGACAAAATGTAGTCGGTTCTGTCACGCTGCTCAGGGGACGAGTATTTTGCAAGGTATCCGCGCGATCAGGTTGATCGCGCGGATACACGTTTTTGATTAGAGACGTTCGAAACTGCAGGTGAAGTGACGCATCAGTTTGGGTTGCCGGGAGATCCGGAAACCCTTGAGACTGTCCTTGATATCGACAAGTTCCTCAAACACTTCAATGATGTAATCTGCGTGGCTTTGCGTGTAGGTGCGCCGGGGAATGGCCAGACGCACCAAATCCATGGCCGCAGGTGCCTCGCTTCCGTCTGGGTGAGCGCCGAACATGACGGTTCCGATTTCACAGCCGCGAATGCCGCCGAGTTCATAGAGCGCAACTGCCAGTGCTTGCCCCGGATATTCCAGAGGCGGAATGTGCTCCAGCCATTTGCGGGCATCCACAAAGACTGCATGGCCGCCGGCAGGTTTGACGACCGGCACACCTAGAGCGTCCAGCCGCTCGATGATGTATTCGTTGGTGCGGATGCGGTAATGCAGATAATTCTCATCGACGATCTCGCTCAGGCCTTGCGCCAATGCATCCAGGTCCCGGCCAGCAAGGCCACCATAAGTTGGAAAGCCTTCTGTCCGGATCAGGTGTGTTCTGGCCTGTTCGGCAAGCTCATCATCATTGAGTGCCAGCCAGCCACCGATGTTGCCAAAAGCATCCTTCTTGGCACTCATGGTCATACCGTCGGCACAGGTAAAACAGTCTCGGACGATCTCCAGAATTGAGCGGTCCTGTTGGCCAGGTTCGCGCTGCTTAATGAACCAGGCGTTTTCGGCAAAGCGGCAGCCATCGATGAAAAACGGTTTGTTGTGGCGTTTGGCAAGCGCGGATACTCCGCGGATGTTTTCAAGGCTAACCGGCTGGCCACCACCGGCATTGTTGGTGATGGTGAGCATCACACAAGGCACGCTGTCGCGGTGTTCCTGAAGGTAGGCTTCCAATCGAGCCAGATCCATGTTGCCCTTGAAAGGATGCAGAGACGCCGGGTCGTTGCCCTCCGCAATCACAAGGTCGTGGCCCATTGCACCGGAAGATTCAATGTTGCCGCGGGTGGTGTCGAAATGGGTGTTGCTTGGAATATTGCGTCCAGGGCCGCCAAAAATCGAAAACAGAATGTCTTCGGCTGCGCGCCCTTGGTGAGTGGGGATCACATGCTTGAATGGGGCAAGGTTTTTGACCGCCGCTTCAAATCGGTAGAAGGACGGCGACCCGGCATAACTCTCATCGCCGCGCATCATGGCCGCCCATTGGGCCGAGCTCATGGCGCCGGTGCCGCTGTCGGTCAGAAGGTCGATCAGGACATCGTCGGAATGCAGGGCGAACATGTTGAAATGTGCCTCTTCGAGCAATCTCTGCCGTTCCTCGCGTGTGGTCATGCGAATGGGTTCGACGGATTTGATGCGGAAGGGTTCGATGATGGTCTTCATCAAAGGGCTCCTGATGTCGGCCCTTTGGAAATCGCGGCAACATATAACACGAGAGGGCCGAAGCGCCGCGGTTGCCCTTTAGAGGACCGCGCTCAGCGCCCAATCTGTTGCAAGGCCAAGCTATAAACTCCCGAGCTGGATAACAAGGCGCAAATTGGCGCAGCGGCAGTGGGCGAACAGGCACCAGAATTTGACCTGCCCAGACCAAACGAATGAGGCCTGGGTAGGTTCATGTCTGACTGTGGTCCGGTGGAACTCTTAAAAACCTTCGAGGACGAGTTTGCCTTTGGCCTTGCCGGTTTCCAGAAACTCATGTGCACTTTTCAGATTTGTTGCAGAGATGTTTCCAAGGGACTCCGTTGCCGTGGTTTTGATTTTGCCTGCATCCGCGAGTTTCGACACCTCGGTCAAGATATCGCTTTGGCGGATTATGTCTGCGGTCGCAAAGAGCGATCTGGAATACATGAACTCCCAATGGACCGAGATTGACTTGTGCTTGAACGGCATGATGTCAAAGCTTTGGGGATCGTCTATCAGTCCGAACCGTCCCTGAGGCGCCATGAACTCGGCGGCTTGAGCGGTGTAAGCATCGGATTGGTTGGTTGCGAAAACGAACGCTGGAGATCCAAGTCCAAGATCCGTGATTTGCCCGGTCAGATCTTTTGAATGATCCACCACATGGTGGGCGCCAAGATCCTTGACCCATTGCATGGTCTCGGGCCGTGAGGCCGTTGCGATAATCGTTACACCCGTTAAGGCCTTTAGCAACTGGATGGCGATGGAGCCAACGCCGCCGGCGCCTCCAATAATCACAATTGTGTTCGCTGCGCCTGGAACCGGATCGGTCACGCGCAAACGATCGAACAGCATTTCGTACGCGGTCAGGGTTGTCAGCGGAAGGGCAGCTGCCTCGGATGCTGAAAGCGATTCTGGCGCCTGGCCCACAATCCGTTCATCAACAAGATGATATTCAGAGTTGGTTCCCGGGCGGTTTATGGCACCTGCATACCAGACTCGGTCACCGGCGTTGAACTGCGTCGCATTGGCACCAGTTTCGACGACAGTCCCCACGGCATCCCAGCCCAGAACAGCTGGAGCGTCGCTTTCTGGGGGCCGGTTTTGCCGGATCTTGTAGTCTACTGGGTTTACCGAAACAGCTTCGACCTTCACCAATAGGTCGTGTCCGGTTGGGACAGGTTTTTCTGTTTCAAAATCAATCAGTGCGTCTGCGCGGTCGATTGGACCGGCAGTTCTATACCCAACAGCTTTCATGGGTGGTTCCCTTTATCTTGGAGACGGCAATTTGCCTCTTTTGTTCCGGCGCTCTAGAGAAAATGCATCTGCCGATACAGCGCAGAGATCCGTCGGGTCTCTTCAACCGATGTGCGTCATTTCATTTACGGTGAACTCGGCAACGGCGCCTTCGGTGGCCGCGAGATAGGCTGCCAGATGCGGAGCTTTCATATGGGCCTGCCACAACTCACGGGTTTCCCAATTTTCGTAGAACAGAAATTGGGCTGGATTTTCATTGTCCTGATGAAGGTCGTAATTGATACAGCCCGCTTCTTCGCGGGTGATGTCGATCAGTTTGAGGAGTTCCGTTTTCACAAGCTCTATTTTGTCTGATTGAGCCGTGATGTTAGCGACGATGGTCAGTTTGGACATTGGGCGGTCTTTCCGGTTCAAAATGTGTGGTGTGGAAATAGGAAATTGCCATTTCCGGATAAATGACTGAGTATCGGATTGTTAATCCGGAATATCCGCATAATGCTGTTAGATAACATCGCTCTCTTTTTGCTGATCGTCGAAAAAGGCAGTCTTGCCGCCGCAGGGCGTGAAAAAGGCCTGTCGCCGACAACCGTTTCTGAACGGTTGGTCGCGCTTGAAGCGCACTACGGTGTTGGTCTGCTGAACCGAACGACCCGCTCAATAAGCATGACTGAAGAAGGGCGAGTGCTTTTCGATGGGGCCAAAACAGTCTTGGCAGAGGTCGAAGATCTCGATACGCGCATTCGCCACGGCGCAGAAACCTTGTCAGGCCCGATCCGGATCAGTGCGCCGCTCGACACCGGACGAGTTGTCATTTCTGATGTTATTGCAGAATTTCTTGCCTGCCATCCGGCAATCACGATCGATCTGTCTTTGTCGGACGGGTATGTTGATATCGTCGGCCGCGGTTTTGATATCGCGGTCCGGTATGGGACCATCACGGACAGCACGTTGCGGATCCGGCCACTTGGACCAGTTCGCCGAATTGTCTGTGCCTCTCCTGCTTATCTTGAAAGAAACGGTGTGCCTGCGGAGCCACAGGATCTCCTTGACCACAATTGTGTCCTGATGCGGTTTGGCTCAGGTGTCGACAATATTTGGCATTTAGGATCCGGCCAGAACGAATATGTGATTACAGTCCGCGGCGACCGGGTGTCCGATGATGGAGGTTTGGTTCGTCAGTGGGCATTGTCGGGATATGGCGTTGCGATGAAATCGGAAATTGATGTCGGTCCGGACATCAAATCAGGAAAGCTGGTCGAGGTTTTGGAAGCGTATCGGCCTCCGCCTGCGCCTCTTCAGATCATGTTTCCGCCTGGGCGAGCGCAGCCACGCCGGGTAAGGGCCCTTGCCAGGGAAATCCAAAGGGCGGTCACAACGCGATTGTCAGATTAGCCGGTCAAGATTTCTGCGACCATTTTAAGCCACTCCGAAAACACCGTTCAGGTACAAGTCAGCCATCAAAGTGTCCAAACATCGATGGATGTTTTCCGGCCCCTCAGTTTTATTGCTTCTTTGGCTGAAAACTCCGTGGCGGGTTCTTCGGTGTTGTCATTCATATACCCGGCGCGTTTCATCAATTCTTCGCTGACCACGCATTTGCAGCCCAATTCGCGCGTTGACGCTTCCAAACGGCTTGCGACGTTGACCGTGTCACCGACCACTGCGAACTCCAGCCGCCTGGAGGGGCCGATATCACCCAGGATTACAGGTCCGAAATGAACACCAATGGATATTTGGACCGGGGCCAGCCCTTTTGCTGCTTGTTCGATGTTGAAAGCTTCTGTTTCTTCCAGTAGCTGCCTGGCGGCTTTCAGTGCATTGGCCGCATCACCTGGTTTGGTTTCCGGTGTGCCAAAGGTCGCCATCACGCCATCCCCGAGGTATTTGTCCAGCGTGCCGCCGTTTTGAAAAATGACCCGTTCGACCAAAGCGTGATAGTTGCGCAACAAATCCATGACCTGTTTCGGAGAATGCTGTTCGGCAAATTCTGTGAAGCCAACGATGTCTGAGAACAGCACGGCCACATCTTGAGTGCGCACCGCGCCAATGTCGCGTTCGGTGGATGCCAGAACATCAACCAGGCTGGACGGGAAGTAGCGCGAAAGATTTGCGCGCTCTGCCGCAATATCTGCCTGACGTCTCAAAAGCTGATTTGACCGCCATCCTTTAAGAGCCAGAATCGCGGCGACCATCAGAAAGATGATGATTTCCTGGGCCCGGACACCTGGCTGAACACTGTTGGGATCCAGCTCTCCAGCAGTGATCGGATAGCCTTCGAGTGCGGTTGCGGTGGCGGTGCTGAGCTCCGGGACCGTGTGGCCAAGCCAGGAAACGCCAAGCACTCCGATCAGCCAAAGCACGGCCACCCAGACGCCAATTGCCCAAACTGTCCGCCACGAATAGGCAAGCGTTCCAACAGCAAGGATGATGAAAAAATAAATGAAATTGTCGAACCGGTAGACAATGGCCCCTGGCAGGTCTTCGCTAATAAACGGATTTGTCGTTGAGAAAAGCGCCGTCAGAAGTACGAGATCCAAAAAAATCAGCAAAAGTTCTGACTTTGAGTATCCGACGCGCGCCATGCGCAGCTGGAGCCAGCCGAGTGCGATGAAAAGCAGAACCCAAGCTTGGTAATAAAGGGCGCTCCAGGTTGGATTGAGAAACGGTATCAGAAGGACAACCAACCCTAACGCGATTGTTCTGGCAATCACCGCCAGCCGGTGCCCTTCCATTTTTTCCTTCTCAAGGGCTTGTGACAGGAACTGGTTCGCTTCCGCTTGTTGGTCTTCCTCTTCCCGCAATCGACGGAGTTTAGCGAAAAACCTGAAGGGTGAAGGTGTTTTGAGAGCTGGCATACTCAATCCATGACGCTGCGGTCTATGTCGCGACTATCATTCAATTTGGGTCGATATGAAACCGGTTCAATCGGGCTTTTGAGCAAATTTACGAATGAGCCTTTTGTGCTGAGGTAATGGAGATTTTCTGAGGACGCGAGATTTTCCATAGAACGTTCCTTGACATGAATACTGATTCAGGTTTCATATACGGCAGTTGCGGGGAGGCGCTGGCAGCGGATGTCGGCTGCGTGAGGATGCGTCGATCGGAAGAGAGACCCTGCACCAACGGGAGGAACTTTTTATGACGATCCGCGTTTCACGCTGGGCCGTGCCGCTTGCGGCTGGGCTCGGGCTTCTGACTGCAACGTCCTTTGCTGCAATGGCCGAGGACATCAAGATTGCGCATGTCTATGGCAAGACGGGCCCGTTTGAGGCCTATGCCAAGCAGTCGCACACCGGCCTGATGATGGGTCTGGAATATGCCACCGACGGCACAATGGAGATTGACGGCCGCAAGATCGTCGTCATCGAAAAAGACACTCAGCTGAAGCCGGATATCGGCAAGGCTGCTCTTGCAGAAGCTTATGGCGATGACGAAGTTGATGTCGCTGTTGGGCCGGTGTCTTCCGGAGTGGCGCTCGCGATGCTTCCGGTCGCAGAAGAATACGAAAAGCTGCTGATTGTTGAGCCCGCCGTGGCCGACAGCATCACCGGTGAGAACTGGAACCGATATGTGTTCCGGACATCCCGGAACTCCTCGCAGGATGCGATCGCCAACGCAGTTGCGCTTGGCAAGGAAGGTGTATCCATCGCAACGCTTGCCCAGGACTATGCCTTTGGCCGTGACGGTGTCGCAGCGTTTAAAGAGGCTTTGGCCGGCACCGGCGCCAAGCTGGTGTTTGAAGAATATGCTCCGACCGACACGAAAGACTTCACTGCAAACGCGCAGCGGGTGTTTGATGCGCTGAAAGATGAGCCAGGCCGCAAGTTCCTGTTTGTCATTTGGGCCGGTGGCGGCAACCCGATCTCCAAGATCAAAGCCATGGAGCCGGAGCGGTTCGGTGTTGAGATCGCCACGGGCGGCAACATTCTGGCGGCGATGAAGGCCTACAAAGAACTTCCGGGCATGGAAGGCGCCACCTACTACTACCATGAGATCCCGCAGAATCCGGTCAACGACTGGCTCGTTTCTGAACACCAGAAGCGCTTCAACTCCCCGCCGGACTTCTTCACCGCTGGTGGCATGACAGCAGGTCTGGCCGTGGTGGAAGCCATCAAAAAGGCGGGCTCAACGGACACCGAAGAGCTGATCGCCACCATGGAAGGCATGGAATTTGAAACGCCGAAAGGCACTATGAAGTTCCGTGCTGACGACCATCAGGCTCTGCAGTCCATGTATCACTTCAAGATCAAGGTTGATCCGGATGTTGAGTGGGGCATTCCGGAGCTGGTCCGCGAGCTGAAGATTGAGGACATGAACATCCCGGTCCGCAACAAGTAAGCTGCCTCAACAAAGCTTAAGCAAAGTTGCCTCTCCCATTGGGAGGGGCTGGAGCGAAGCTCCGGGTGAGGAGATGTATCTTATCCTGTGTGATAGGCACGATCTTCTCAACCCGCCTCTCTCTAGTTTGGGGGGAGGTTGGCCGCTGAACAAAAAATCCGAAAACCTATTCCCGAAAAAAACGGATCAGTTCCCGTGACCAAAGAACATCCAATTCTGGAAACGAAAGAGCTCACCATCCGTTTTGGCGGGCATGTTGCGGTCGATCATGTGTCCTGCGCTTTTGAGCGCGGCACGCTGACCGCCATTGTCGGGCCCAATGGTGCCGGCAAGACCACCTATTTTAACTTGATGTCCGGACAGCTGCCCGCGACCAGCGGAACGGTGCTTTTGAACGGTGAAAACATCACCCGCATGTCGGTGCCGGAGCGGACTGACAAGGGCATTGGCCGCGCATTCCAGCTGACCAACCTGTTTCCGACCCTGACTGTGCGCGAAAATGTTCGTCTGGTGGCTCAGGCCAAGGCCCGCAAGGGGTTCGACATGCTGTCGATCGCTGAAAGCCATATTGAGCTGCTTGAGCGTGCTGATCATGTTTTGAACGAAGTCCGCTTGATCGATCAGGCTGATCAGGTGGTCTCCGCATTGCCGCATGGCGATCAGCGCAAACTGGAAGTCGCTATGCTGATCGCGCTGGGGCCTCAGGTGTTGATGTTCGACGAACCAACGGCTGGCATGAGCGTCGATGAAGTGCCAGTGATCCTGGAACTGATCCAGAAGCTGAAAGCCGACATGGACCGCACGATCTTGCTCGTGGAACACAAGATGGATGTCATCCGTTCGCTGGCCGATCGGATCATTGTTCTGCACAACGGCGCATTGGTGGCAGACGGAGATCCAGCCGAAGTGATCGCCTTGCCAGTTGTTCAGGAAGCTTATCTCGGCAAGACACCGGAGGCCGCGTAATGACCAACACGCTTTTGTCTCTTGCCGGTGTTCACACCCACATCGGCCCCTACCACATTCTTCAAGGTGTGGATTTGAAGGTGCCTGAGGGCGGTGTCACGGTGCTGCTCGGCCGCAATGGTGCGGGCAAAACAACGACCTTGCGCACCATCATGGGCCTTTGGACCGCGAGCCAGGGCGAAATCCATTTCGCCGACCACGATATCACCAAACTCGACACCCCCTCCGTTTCCAGGCGCGGCATTGCCTTCGTGCCGGAAGACATGGGGATCTTCACCGATCTGACGGTGGAGGAAAACATGATCCTGGCCGCCGCCAGCGGTGCGCTGGACGAAAAGCGCCTCTCCTGGATCAAGGAGTTGTTTCCACCAATTGGCAGCTTCTGGAATTCGTCGGCCGGAACGCTCTCCGGCGGCCAGAAGCAGATGCTGTCGGTTGCCCGGGCCATCATCGAACCGCGCCGCCTGATCCTGATCGATGAGCCGACCAAGGGCCTCGCTCCGGCGATCATCAACGCGATGACCGATGCGCTCCGGGAGTTGAAAGAAACCGACACCACGATCTTGCTGGTGGAACAGAATTTTTCCATGGCCTCCAGCATCGGCGACACGGTCGCCGTAATGGATGACGGCCGGATTATCCATTCCGGCGACATGGCGGAGCTGGCTGCCAATGCCGCCTTGCAGGAGAAGCTGATGGGACTGAGTCTGGAGGCGCATCAATGAGTGACACAACGATCAAGCCGCGCATCGAAAAGGTGCCGCTCAGCGAACAACTCACACAGAAACTTCCGGTCTTCCTGGTTCCGATTCTCGCACTTGCCGGGTTGATCGCGATTGGCAATCCAGCCTCATGGCTCACATTGACCGTGGCCGGTCTGGCGATGGGCATGATGATCTTTATCATGGCCTCTGGTCTGACCGTCGTCTTTGGGTTGATGGACGTCATCAACTTCGGCCACGGGGCCTTTGTGGCCGTCGGAGCCTTTGTTGGCTTTTCAGTTCTGGCATGGCTTGCCGGCTGGACGGCGTCGCCAAGCGTGATGCTGAACCTGACCGCTGTTCTGATCGCCATTCTGGCCGCGATGCTCGTCACGGGCCTTCTCGGATATGCCTTTGAACGTGTCATCGTCATGCCGGTTTATGGCGAACACCTGAAACAGATCCTGGTGACCATGGGCGGCCTGATTGTGGCCCAGCAGATGATCCACGTGGTCTGGGGCCCCGACGAACTCCACATTTCCCGCCCTGAAGCGCTGCAGGGGGCGATTGTTCTGGGCGAAGCGGCCATTGAGAAATACCGGCTTGTGGCCGTCGGCATCGGCCTCGCGCTGTTTGTTGGCATGCGCCACATCCTGAAGAACACCAAGATTGGTCTTCTGGTTCGCGCCGGTGTCGAAAACGGAGAAATGGTCGAAGCTCTTGGCTACAAGATTCGCCGCCTGTTTCTGATTGTCTTCATGACAGGCTCGGCGCTTGCGGGTCTCGGTGGAGTGATGTGGGGGCTTTATCAGGAGACAATCACCGCGCATATGGGCTCCGAAATCATGGTGCTGGTGTTCATCGTCGTCATCATCGGTGGCCTCGGATCCGTCGAGGGCTGTTTTATCGGCGCGCTGCTGGTCGGCCTGCTCGCCAATTACACCGCCTTCCTGGCGCCCAAAGTCGCATTGGTCTCCACCATCGCGCTGATGGTGGTGGTTCTGATGTGGCGTCCGCAAGGGCTCTATCCGGTCGTCAAGGCGAAGTAGGGACAAGAACATGCTCACCAAACTTCTTTCTGGCGACACACCGCGCAGCGGTCTCCTCACAGTCCTCCTGTTGATCGTTCTGGTCTCGCTCGCCTTTGCACCGTTCCTGTTTCCAGGCACCAAGTCGCTGGAAACAGCGGCCAAGATCTGTATCTTCATCGTTCTGGTTGCCAGCTACGATCTGCTGCTCGGCTATGCCGGGATCGTCTCTTTTGCTCACACTATGTTCTTCGGCATCGGCGCATACGGCACGGCGCTTGCTCTGTCCTCATCCGGCCCGAGTTATTGGTCGATGATCTGGGGGACGGCTGCGGGCGCGGGTATTGCAGCACTGTTTGCACTTGCCATCGGGCTCTTCTCGCTGCGGGTCAAAGCCATTTTCTTTGCCATGGTAACGCTTGCGGTGGCGAGCGCATTTGCCGTTCTTGTCAGCCAGATGTCCTGGCTGACCGGCGGCGAAGATGGGCTGAACTATAAGATCCCGCGTGATCTGACACCAGCCTTCAAGCTGGTGAAGGAGAAGGTGTTTGGGGTTAGGATCAACGGCAAGCTGCTTGCCTACTACCTGATTTTCTTTGCGTCTCTCATCCTGTTCCTGGTCATGCTGCGGGTTGTGAACTCGCCGTTCGGACGGACATTGAAGGCCGTGCGGGATAATGCTTTCCGGGCGGAAGCCATTGGTTACCGGGTGGTCTGGTACCGTACGACCGCAACGGTGTTATCCGCCGTCATGGCAGCACTTGCCGGGTCTCTTCTGGCCATCTGGCTGCGCTACACGGGGCCGGCGACAACGCTGTCCATGGAGATCATGATCGACATCCTGTTGATGGTGGTGATCGGCGGCATGGGAACACTCTATGGCGCTGTCCTCGGAGCAACGCTATTCATCCTTGCCCAGACATATCTGCAAAACCTGATGGGCGTTGCAGAAGAAGCAACAAGTATGGTGCCGCTGGTGTCGACACTGGTCGCGCCGGAGCGTTGGCTGCTGTGGCTCGGCGTCTTGTTCATCCTGTCCGTCTATTTCTTCCCGACCGGCATTGTCGGGCGCTTAAGGGCAGGGCGCGCGTGACACTCAAACACTTGCATATTCGTGATGAAGGCGACGGCCGCCCATTGGTCTTCCTTCATGGCTGGACGTGTCCCGGCGTGTTTTTTGATCCGCAAGTGTCGGCCTTGAAAGGTCACGCCCGCTGCATTGTTCCAGACCTTCCAGGACATGGCAGATCGGAGGATTGCCGGCCGCTCACGATTGAGGCATCTGCTGATGCCGTCTATGCCTATTTGGAAGAGAAGGACCTGACGGACGTCGTTTTGTGTGGCTGGTCCATGGGCGCGCTGGTTGCTTATTCGATGATCGAACGGCACGGCGCGGACAGGATTTCCTCCGTGATTGCCGTTGATATGTCACCGAAGGTCCTGAACGACCCAGGCTGGTCAAACGGCACTTTGAGCGGTTTGACGGCAGGCGAAAACGATCATTTCATAACCACAATTGCAAAGGATTGGCACCGCCTGCCGGGCCGGATCGCCCGGCGTCTCTTTGCACGCGGGCAGGAGCCAGAGCTGGAAAGCTTTACGATGGCCAAAGGCGAAATCGCGTCTGCTAATCCGGTTCTTTTGACCGATATGTGGATGTCGCTAACGGCGCTCGACTTTCGCAAGCTAATCCTGAGATTCCCTGTCCCCTTGCATCTTGCAGCCGGTGGCAAGAGCCAGCTTTATGGCCCGGGTGTGCATGCGTGGTATCAAGAGAATGTGTCGGATTTCCACCTGACGATTTTTGAAAACTCCGGCCATGCGCCGCATCTGGAAGAGCCGGAAAAGTTCAATGGGCTTTTGCGGCAAGTGATCGGCGCTGAAACTGTTGCGTAAGCTGTTTACATAAACTCTAGATTTCAAATTTTACTTCAACAGCTTGACAGCAAGTCCAGTGGTCATCTCCGACTCGATCGGGGATCCAATTCACTTTTCTGCAACGGCCAGAGCTTGGTGCGTTTGGAGGGAGTGGGAAGCCTTAAGTCCAATGTCGATCCGTTGTGCGGAAAGCGGCATTGGATCCCGCATCAGGTGCGGGATGACATCTGAGGATGGTGTGCGGCTGCATTCTTTGCTGTCCCGGCCATCGAGCCGGGACCTGTTGCCGCGAAGACGGGTCTCGGATCAAGTCCGGGACAGCTCTGGCAATAAATGGGCTGGACCTTAACCTTTCCCGACATCCTCAACATAGACCAGTGCACGTCCCTGGCAGATGCGGGTGCCGTCGGGTGTCTCGCAAATGGTTTCCAGATCGACCAGATGTTTTTCCGGGCGCAGGCGGGTAATGGTGACGGAAGCGGTCAGTTCTTCGCCGACGGGGGCAGGCTGCAAAAACTCCAGGCTTTGTTTCAGATAGTTCGTGCCGCGTCCCGGCAGTTTTACGCCCAGAAGATAAGAAAACAGACCGCCAATAAGCGGACCGGGCACGGCGTCGGGTGTGCTGGCATCTGGACCGGCAAGTGCCGCGAAATCCTGCATGTCACTCTGCGTGTAGGAGCGTTTGATCTCGTCGCGTTGTCCAACTTCAAACATCAGGCAGCTCCTTTGAGTGTGCAGCTTCCAGACAAAGTGACTGTGCCGTCCTTTGTCCGGGCGACTTCGATCAGGATTTCACCCAGTTGATCCGAGTTCTCTGTGAAGGTCAGGGTCAGTTCCTCATCGGCATAGGACGGGTTCGGAAACATCAGGTTTTGCACCGCGTGGTCCTGATCCGGATAAAGGTCCTGCAAGTGACCGAACACCCGGGTGTAGAGCAGCATGCCGTGGGAGACTGTCCGGCCGAAGCGCGTGCGCGCGGAAAATTCCGGATCGACATGGATCGGATTGTCGTCACCCGACAATTTGGCAAAGGCATCGAAGTCGGCCTGCGTCGGTGTCCAGGTGAATGTTTGTGTCGTTGGCGCGTCTGCGGTCAGGCTCATGGGTCAGGCCTCCTCCGGGAGTTTTTCTAAAAAGGTGTCTTTCAAAATGTTCTTGCGGACCTTGCCGGCGGCAGTGCGCGGCAGATCATCTGAAACGGTGAAGGTTTTTGGGATTTTGTAAGGTGCCAATTGCTCGCGGCACCAGACGGGCAGTGTAGAGGTGTCGATCTGTTCTCCTGGACGCGGGACCAGGAAGGCTGCGCCAACCTCACCCCATTTGTCGTCGGGAACTCCAATCACCACAGCCTCTAGAACAGCCGGATGGCTGACCAGGACCTTTTCGACTTCCGCCGGATACACATTTTCGCCGCCGGAGATGTACATGTCCTTGATCCGGTCGACGATGTAATAATATCCGTCTTCGTCGCGCCGGGCGACGTCACCGGACTTCAGCCAGCCGTCAACGGTGAATGTGGCGATAGTGGCCTCTTTGTTGTCCATATAGCCGGGCGTGATGTTGGGACCGCGAAACTGGACTTCGCCTTCTCCAGAACCTTCAATGGTCGCGCCATTCGCATCTTGCAGGCGAACGTCAGTCAGGATCTGTGCCTTGCCGACGGAGCCGATTTTTTCAGCAGCATGATCGGGGTCCATCAAGAACACGGTTGGGCCGGTTTCGGTCATGCCCATCCCGTTGCAGATGGTCACACCGCGCTTCTGGAAATCGAGAAGCAGATGTTTGGGCACCGGAGCGCCGCCGCAGCCGAGCGATTGGACCGCTGAGAAGTTAGTATTTGTGAGGGCCTCAGACAGAGCCAGCGCTTGATAGATTGCGGGTACTCCGAAAAAGCAGGTGACTTTGCCGGTATCGATCAGGCTCAGCGCGACATCCGGGTCGAACTTCCGTAAGACTGTCGACGCGCCACCATTCAGGAAGATCGGCAGGGTCGGCAGGTTGATGCCCGCCGTATGAAACAGGGGCAAAAAGTTGATGCCCAGTTCGCCCGTGCTGAGACCTGTCGCCTGGCTGTAGTTGATCATGTTGGCGTAGGCCATTCCGGCGGTTTGGATGACGGCCTTTGGAAGACCGGTGGTGCCGGAGGTGTAAAGCAGATACCAGGGGGCGCTCGCTTTTACGGCTGAGGTGGCCGGAGATGCCGACGTTACCGTTTCAAGCAGGGGATCAAGGGCGCTGGTGCCATTTGCTGCCTGTCCAAGTGGCAATAGGTCCAAATTATCACCTGCTGCCAGTTCATTTGCCGCCTCAGAAAAGGCCCCGTCATGAAACAGCAGCTTGGCTCCGGACGCCTCGAGAATGGGTTTGAGTTCGGCAACCGGCTGGCGCCAGTTCAAAGGCACCAACAGGACACCTGATTTCTGCGCGGCGAACAGCAGCACAAAAAAATCCGGGTGATTGTGGCAAAGGACTGCCATCCGGTCGCCGTGAGATAACTCTTTGTCCAACAGCAGATTGGCAAGCCGGTTTGCACGGACGTTGATGTCATTAAAAGTATAGCTCAGGCCCGTGTCGTGGTCGGTGAACGCCACAGCATCGGGTGTCAGCTCCGCCCGTTTGGCGGCCATATCGGTTAAAAACTCCATGTGTCCTCCCAACACCTGGGGTCCAGGTCAGTTATCACGCTGAAGGTTTATGCGCTTCGTTTTGCAAAGGTGGTCATGCCCGCAAATGTCTCCGGTCTGACGATCAGTTCCAGGAATTTGGATTTCTCATGATCCAGGCGCTGCTGGACCAGTTTGCACCGGGCTGCGTCCCAGATGTTTTGCCGGGTTGCGGAATGGGTTTGTGAAAACCGTTTGGAAAATTCAGAAACCCAGCTTTCGATTATTTTGTCGAGTTCAGAGGCTGGGCACAGTTCGGTCACCAGCCCTAAGTCTCTGGCATCAGCGGCCTTGATCCGGGTGTTTAAGTATTGAATTTCGAGCGCTTTGGATGTTCCAACTTTCTCCGGGAGCAAAGCAGTCCAGCCACCATCAGGACCAAAGCCAACTTCAGAATAATAGGGCTGAACGAAGGCGTGGTCGGCCATGGCAACCATATCCGCGGCCAACAGAAGTCCAGTCGATCCGCCGGTCACTGGGCCATTGATGGCGGCCAAGACAGGTGCCGGAAAGGCTAATAGAGCCATGATGACGTCGTGCAGCGAACCAACGAGCTTGTCGGCGTAAGACAAAAGCTGGTCTTCTGAAGTAGCATTTTCCAGAAAACTGCCAACATCACCACCCGTCGAAAAACTGCGTCCGCGCGCGGACACTACCAGCGCAGTGGGTTTGTGGGCTTTTGCTCTTTCGATTGCAGTCAGCATCTCGTCGAGCAACGGCTGGACAAGGGCATTGTGGCGCGCCGGTTTGTTCAGATAGAGCCAAATGGCGCCATCTCTGTCTTCCGTTTCAATGAGGTTCATGGTTTCAAGCCATTGACGATCAAATGGTGAGCACTGTCGACCAGCTCGGGAATGGTTTTTTTGGTGTGAAAAACGACCAGCTGCTCGCCGAGAGCGCGGCCGATCCCCATAAGAGCCCACGCACGAATTTCTGCATCGCCTTCCGAAATCTGACCCTTCTTGACGGCCGCAAGCAGACCGACCCGGTATCCGGTGACGAACTTGGAGTAATACTCCTGATATGCTGCAGGATCGACAAAGAGGGCTTCTTGAACAATTTTGTAGAGATTGGGATGAGCTCTAACAAAGCGCAAAAAAGCGGTGAGGCCGGCCTTCTCGACGTCAAGCCGGTCTGTCAGTGATACGGACGATTCGGAAATCGTATGGCGGACAAGGCGGCCCATTTCCAGAACCAGCTCTGAAAACACCTGCTCTTTTGTTTTGAAGTAAATATAGAAAGTGCCTTGTGCGACTCCGGCTTCGCTGGTGATATGGCCAATGGAGGCGTCGTTATAACCTTTTTCGCCAATGACCCGTTCGGCGGCAGACAGAATTGCCCGCCGGGTCGCCTCTCCGCGGGCCGTTTTGGGCTGCGGAATCGCTGATTTTCCGGTCGATTTGTTTTGTTTTTGCGAGTTCGGCGCGGAGGTGGTCACCATCGCATCCTTCCAAATTCCTGAAACATGAACCAGTATTCATGTTTTGTGGCTGCGCGCAAGCGGTATTCTGTTTTTAAGGTTTGGCGATCGCTTGAAGAAGGAACAGAAAACGGCCTATGTCGTATCGTCGCAGCGCCACAATTGATTTTTGTCATGGCCGTAAATTTGATATTCAGTTTTGAATGAATATAAGGTGGGCTGCAGGCCAATGATGGTTTGGTTGCTTGCGAATCGATATATGCGGAGCACGGACGCGGTGCTGCGCGCGGGTTTAAAGGAACGCTGGGCTGGCCTGGCGGATTGAGGGGAGCCGCATCATGGACGTGACTGCGTACCTGGAAGAGCGCTTAAGTAAACTGCACGACAACGGTAACTACCGTGTATTTGCCGACTTGGAACGGCATTCCGGCGATTTTCCGAAAGCGACGCGCTACCGTGAAGATGGCTCTACGCAGGATGTGACCGTTTGGTGCTCCAATGACTATCTGGGCATGGGGCAGCATGAAAAGGTGACCGGAGCAATGCAGGATGTGCTGGCCAAATGCGGTGCCGGCGCTGGCGGGACCCGTAACATTTCCGGCACGAATCACTACCATGTCCTACTTGAGCGCGAATTGGCCGATCTCCACGCCAAAGATGCTGCTCTGATCTTTACATCTGGATATGTCTCCAACTGGGCGGCCCTGGGCACACTTGCTTCCCAAGTCCCGGGCATGATCGTTTATTCCGATTCCCTCAATCACGCGTCTATGATTGAAGGTATCCGCCATGCGCGTTGCGAGAAGCGGATCTTCAAACACAACGATGTTGCTGATCTCGAGCGCCTGATGGCAGCTGATGATCCCAATGCCCCGAAGATGGTGGCTTTCGAGAGCGTCTATTCCATGGACGGCGATATCGCGCCGATCGAGGAAATCTGTGATGTCGCCGACAAGTTCGGGGCGATCACCTATCTCGATGAAGTGCACGCGGTTGGCATGTATGGCCCGCGCGGCGGCGGCGTCGCTGAGCGCGAAGGACTGATGGACCGGCTGACCATCATTGAAGGCACTCTTGGCAAGGCCTTTGGCGTGATGGGCGGCTACATCACCGGTTCTAAGACGGTAATCGACTTTGTCCGCTCCTTTGCATCTGGCTTTATCTTTACAACGGCTCTACCGCCGGCGCTGGCAGCTGGTGCTGCAGCTTCCATCCGTCATCTGAAGGACAGTCAGGAAGAGCGCGCTGCCCATAAACAGCGGGTAGCGCAAGTACGCGCAGCATTGGACAAACGCGGTATCCCGCACATGGAAAACCCAAGCCACATTGTTCCGGTGATGGTGGGGGATGCTAAAAAGTGCAAGTGGATCTCTGACATCCTTCTGGATACCTATGGGATCTACGTTCAGCCGATCAACTATCCGACTGTTCCGGTCGGAACCGAGCGGTTACGCTTCACACCGACACCATTGCACAGCGATGCCGATATCGAGCATTTGGCAAACGCGATCAGCGATTTGTGGTCCCAATGCGCCCTGGCACGGGCCGTCGCCTGATCAGAAAACTGGCTTGTTACAAGAAAACCCCGCGCTTTAGCGGAAGCGCGGGATTTTCTATATCGAGCTTGGTTTGGCAGCGGTGGTGCAAATCATCTGCTGGACAGGTGGCCGCAATGATGGGGCAAGCGAGCTTTTAAAGCCCCATTGAGCTGATCATCTCATCAAATTGGCGGGCGAGAAGTTCAAGGTTCACCTCGGTGCTTGCCGTAAACGCCCGGCCGCGCGGATTTTCCGTGATTGCCGAACGATATTCAAACTCCAGCTGATGGGCCATCATGGCGTAATGCGGGGTGCCCATGGCTGGACTGAAAAGCTCCAGAACACCGGTCTTGGCTCCGGCCCTGAAAATCATGTTGGTCAAAGCAGCGCCATGGGCGCCTGCAATGATTGGGGCTTGAGAAAACCTATCGGCCTGTTCCCTGAGCGTGAGCGTTGCCGGATCAATCAGTTCAAAGCCAGCGCTTTCTGCGAGCCGGCTGACACGATCTTGATTGCGGAACATCCGGCCGTTCGCCGCATTGCCTGCGCGCAATGTAAAGACTGGTTTTCCAGTGTTTTGCGGCGCTTTTTCCCGGAAAACATCGGCAATCCAGGTCATTGTATTTCCGCGGCAGAAATAGGGCAGGGACAAGTAAGCTTCGTCGACCTGAATGATTTCATTGCGTTTTTGAACCAGAATATCCCGGCCGAAAAAGGCGCCGATCTCCTGAGCTTGCTGGAAAAACGGTCTGTTGGCTGAAATCTCGTTGATGAGAAATGGGATCGATTTAGGCAACCCGTGTTGTTCCACGAGCCAGACCTTGTTCATGATGTACATGAAGAAATGGAAGTAGTTATCGCCGTAAACATGATGCAGCAGAATCGCGTTAGGTAACTTGCGTTCCGGTAGTTTGCGATGCGGCAGAAACAGGGGGCTGCGCTCGCGCTCCGGGAGATCGCTCGTGCCCCAGAGTACGCGTCCATTGTGAAACAAAACGCCAATTCTCGGGTCGACTGTGCAGGGCGCAAGGGCTTGGTAGAGGCCCTCGGTTTCGCAAATCCCTTTGCGTTCCGCAGCCCATTCCAGCGCTTGATCCGGCATAGGTGCATCTATTTCAAAACAAAAAGGTGCACTTTTGCGTTCAACGAGGGGGGTCAGGATTTCAGAAGGCGCTTGTGTGGGTATGAAGGAATCCCGTGCGCGCAGTAATGATTTTCTTACGCGGTGATACTGGTCACGTAACGGATAGTTCATTCTGCCAGGGTCTTTTGTTGCGTGTCTGTGTTCTCGCATTTCTACTCGGAAACTTCAGAGAAATGCAGGCAAATTTGCAGAAACTCGAGGCGGGTTTTCGGTACCACACTGCGTTGTTTAAGACAATTCTCTGGTCCTTGATCGGTCACTCGTGCCTTTTTTGAAGAGCTCAAAACAGAGCTTTGTCGAAGTTTTCTAAGCAGTTCCTGACTGTGGTAAGATCCTGCTTGAGTGCTTTTCAATTAACGCTGCGTCAATAGCGTTCGCTTTAACTTTGGGCGAAAGGGTATTTGAAAATGCTCCGTGGCCTGGCCATAATTGTTTTGAGTTTTTCTTGGGCACACTCTGCCATGTCGGCCGACTGTCCGCCCATTATTGCCGCCATATCGGATGCAGAACTGAACGCCGTCATCATTCCAAAAACAGAAGCATTGTACAGGCAACTCGGTTGTGAACTCAAACTGACCAAGCTGCCCGGGCGCCGTGGCATTGTCGAATTCAATTCTGGACGCGTTGATGGAGAGCTGTTCCGGATCCCGATCATTGAGAAACTCTACCAAGTGCCGTTTGTCCGGTCACAGTTTCCGCTCCTTGAAGTACAACAAGGTGTTTGGATAAAGGCGGGGCGGACACTCAAGCAACGCTCGTTGATCGGATATGTAATTGGCCGGCGATGGCAGGAAGAATTTGCTGAAGATCATCACGATAAATACCGTTTCGTGAAATACTCCGGTACAGCTGAAATGAGAACAGACTACCGGGTCGGCCGTCTCGATGGGTTCTTGTCATCTTCGCCAACAATCGAAACCCTGATGGAAAGCAATAAACTCTCCGAGCTTCCTGAACTGGCGTTAAAGACCAAAGTCGTTTCCCTTCACCACTACGTTCATGAAACCTATGAGCCCTTCATGGCGAAGTTCAATAAGTTGCTCGAATTATGCGCAACGGATTGTCAAAAAAGCGGAAATTGCCAGAACAGCACTTGCCCGACCAATTGATGGTCGGACGGTTCGGCCATATCTTCTGAGATCGATTTAGATAGAAGGCGACAGGCCTCGAAACTTCAGGAAAAAGAGCGGCTTTTACCGCATTAATTTGCAACGTTTATTCGCGGATGAGCGTATCGATCATATCAACGATTTGATCAAAAATCGGATCGACAATATCTGTCCCCTCTTCATTTTTATGTTCAGTGCGTAAGACACTATCTGAGGTATTGTAAATGTATTTTCGTCCTTTTTTTGTTCTTTTAATGTAATCTAATTCGACCAGTTTGTTCAGCTTCCTGTTTATGGAAGTTTTGTTTAGGTCAATGAAGCTCGGAAAGCTATTTATATCTGTTTCAATATTTTTTGCATCGTGAATGTATATGATTTGCCTGATCATGACTTCGTCCAAGGTGAGTTTTGGAGAAATGTCTACAAGCATTTCTGTGATTTTTTCGTGGAGTTCCAATAGCATCGCGGCTTTCCGCTGCTGGCGTAACTCACGCGAGCTGGCAACGGCATATTGCTGTTCCATGGCCGGGTCCTAGAGCTTTTATTGATGCAAATTGCCCAGTTCGCATTGTGGGTCTATGCGGCGCGGGTTGCAAACACAGTTTTTGCCAACAAAATTAGAAAAATAACAAACGGCCGAAAGAAAATAAGAACGGCCAATAAACTGAATACTCAAATTCAGTGGCCCCATCGTAACCTTAAGATCCTGTCCGCAAGGACCGGTTCATTTGGCCCGCAACAGACGTTCAACGTCAGTTGCGGTGCTCATTTTTGTCACCAAAGAGCCGGCTAAGGTTACGTTCCTTCGATAAATCTGACTTTATTTGGCCAGAAGGCGTAGTGGTTTGCTAACTTTTGACTTGTCTCTATAGGAGACGTGTAAATCCAGCCCAGTTCCTCGCCCTCAAACGCGATGTAGCTCGCGTCGCCTTTAATTGGGCAATGTGTCGACTTTTCCAAACTGTCGAAGTCGCACTTGAGATCTGCTTCAGGCACGTAGATCACTGGATCATAGACGCTGCGGCCAATTTCTAGGACGCGCAGGGCATTTTCCGTATCAGCCAGCAGCACATCTCCGGTGAATATCCGGACACGGCGGTTGGCGGGTTTGATCACCATAAGATGGGTTGGGTTCGCCGGATTGCGGATTGCATCTTCAAATGCCGCGGACTGAAACACGCTGTCTATGGTCATCATCTACTCCCATACAGTTTCTCTATACGTGGCACCGGATTTTCGATTTGCAATGCGAGTTTGAGTACGAGAGGTGTGCTTCGTTTGGAGTGGTTTTGATAAGAAATGGTCAGATGCAATGGTGAGTCGGCTTGCAAAATGCCGAAATTTGCCGATCAAGGAGACGCGTGAAGTGACCTAACTAGGAGAAAACAATGGCCGACCGTCCCGATATCATGCTGCGATCCCTCTTTGAAAAGGCAGTTGATGTCGCTGATCCGATGAAAAGCCTTGCACGGTTTTTACCGGAAAAGCCTGCGGGCCGGGTTGTTGTCATTGGGGCCGGTAAAGCGTCTGCCAGAATGGCAGAAGCTGTAGAAGCTGAATGGGGCCCTTGCGAAGGTTTGGTGATCACCCGCTATGGCTATGGCCGGCCGACGCAAGGGATCGAGATTGTTGAGGCCGCGCATCCCGTACCGGATGCTGTCGGGCAAGCAGCGACTGAGCGCTTGCTTGATCTGCTGAAAGGCCTTGGCGGCGATGTGTTTGTCCTGGCGTTGATCTCAGGCGGAGCATCGGCTCTTCTAACGGCACCGGCCGGAGATATCAGCCTGAGCGATAAGCAAGCGGTCAATCAGGCGCTGCTCGCGTCTGGCGCCCCGATCGGGCAAATGAACGTGGTGCGCAAGCACCTCAGTAATGTGAAGGGCGGTCAACTGGCAGCAGCAGCCTATCCGGCAAAGATGCTGTCACTGCTCTTGTCTGATGTGCCTGGAGATGATCCGGCGGAGATCGGGTCCGGTCCGACGGTGGGTGATGAAAGCACGTCAGCTGACGTCAAAGCGATCCTGGATCAATGGAAAATCGAAGTTCCGGCCTCCGTGTCAGAGGTTTTGGCTGAACCAACTGGGGTGCTTTCCGCGCAAGACACAAAACTATCGGCAGTCACAAACACGATATTTGCGGCACCCTCCCAGTCCTTGGAAGCCGCAAAGATACTTGCCGAGGAGTACGGCTGCGATGTGGAACTTCTGGGCGATGCGCTGGAAGGCGAAGCCCGTGACATTGCCGCAGAACATGCGCAGATGGCGCTTCAACGGCAAAAGGAGCGTGGGCAGGTGGAAAGGCCTTTGGTGCTCCTGTCCGGCGGCGAGCTGACGGTAACGCGGCGCGGCGATGGTGTCGGAGGCCCCAACACGGAATATGCGCTTGCATTGGCGAACGAGCTCAACGGTGCTGCCGGGATCTATGCGATCGCTTGTGATACGGATGGCGTCGATGGGGCCGCGGAGGTGGCCGGGGCTGTCATTGGGCCCGATACACCTGCGAAAATCGCGGCTTTAGGCGAAACAATGGCGGGCTCTCTGGAGCGCAATGACGCCCATACGTTTTTTAACAAGATCGGCGATCAGGTTGTCACAGGACCAACGCTGACAAACGTGAATGATTTCCGCGCGATTTACATCTCCAGTGTGTGAGCTGAGGTGCCGCCGGTTGAACCCGCATGGTCGATGCTGTTGCCATGTGTTCTGCTTGCGCGAAAGACAGAGTACGATACGGAGCTCGGTCTAAGTTAAAGGCCCGTCACAGCTTTTTGCCATCTCCCGTTTTGGGTGCTAGGACAAGTTTAGCGAGTTTCGGCTGAAGGAAGCCACGTGTCAGAAGTCACCATTACCCGGGCGGTACGGATGCCGGATCAGTTCCGCATAGAGCGGTTTCTATCCAATCCAAAGTTCGGTCCGCGTCTGTTGTTCTTCAGTGGTGGGACAGCGCTGAATGACGTTGCTCGTTGTTTAAAACGATATACGCACAACTCCATCCACTTGGTGACGCCGTTCGATTCAGGCGGCAGTTCCCAAGGTCTTCGGCTTGCGTTCAACATGCCGGCGATCGGCGATTTGCGCAGCCGGTTGATGGCCTTGGCGGATGAGACGGTTCTTGGCCAGCCGGATGTCTTTCGCCTGTTTACACACCGGTTTTCTAAAGCTGCTGATTATGAGAACCTGAATGCCGAGCTTGAGGCGATGATCGCCGGAATTCATCCGCTGGTCGGTGTGATTGAGCAACCGATGCGCACACTTATTCAAAACCAGCTCGGGACCTTTCAAGATGCTTGTCCAGCTGACTTTAGTTTGCGCGGGGCAAGTGTCGGCAATCTCATTCTGGCTGGCGGTTATCTCAATCAAAACCAGCAACTCGAGCCGATCATCTTTCTTGTCGCCAAGCTTGTTGGTGTGCTTGGAACCGTAAAGGCCGTGTCTGATGACAATCTGCACTTGGCCGCAGAATTGGAAGACGGCGAGGTTGTGATTGGCCAGCACCTTCTCACGGGCAAGGAGCATGCGCCGCTTGCTTCGCCAATCCGGGACATCTTCCTCAATCACAGCTTGGCAGCCCGTGAACCGGCCATATCCGTTTTTCCTGACCGCAACAGAGCATTGGTGCAGTCAGCGGATTTGATCTGTTATTCGCCAGGAAGCTTATATACGAGCCTCATCGCGAGCTTTCTTCCACGCGGAGTTGGCCGGGCGATCGCCAACCGGACCGTGCCAAAGGTCTATGTGCCGAGCCTTGGAGAGGATCCGGAAACCAAAGGCATGTCGATTGCTGACAATGTTGACAGGTTGCTGTTTTATTTGCGCAAAGACGCCGGGAGCGACTGCCCAGTTGAGCAGCTTCTGAATGTTGTCATCGCCGATCGAAGCATGCCGGACAGTGATGTTACCGATATCGAGAAACTTGGTATTACCGTTTTGAGGTTGGATCTGATATCCAGCAAAACAGCCCCTTATTATGATCCGGTGCCTTTGTGTGAGGCACTGGTGTCCCTGACATGATTGGCAGCAATAAGCTAAGGAGACGGATATGAAACGGACACCAATGTTGAACCGTCATATGAGCAAACTGATTGCCTCTCTCGGGCACATGGACGAGATCGTCGTTGCCGACGCCGGTTTGCCAATTCCTCAGAACGTAGCTGTGCTCGATCTTGCGGTGTCTCCAGGTGTTCCCAGTTTCTTTGATGTTTTGGATGTTCTGACAAAGGAACTCATTGTCGAACAGGCGGTTTTCGCCGAAGAGGCCAGTCCGGAACTTGCAACGGAGATTGAAGTCCGACTTGCGCATTGGGCTGCAGAAACCGGAAAGCCGATTGAGCACTCCCGGGTTTCTCACGACGATTTCAAAACCCGCACCAAACAAGCGCGGGCGGTTATCCGTACGGGCGAATGTACGCCCTATGCCAATGTCATTCTGGTATCAGGTGTGCCGTTTTGATTTGTCTTTATTAGGAGCTTCCGTTTGGGTTTGAGCAGCTGTTAAGTAGCCCAAACGCTAATCTTTGCGGCGTAAAAAAGAGCTGACGAAATCGGCTGTTGTTTCGAGCTCAAGTCGTTGGAGAATGGCATTCGCTTATAAAATCCATTGCCAGCGAAGCCGCACGTTTCAAAGGAAGATAGTCAGCCTGAGCTTGTCCAGTGTGGTCATCCCCGATTTGATCGGGGATCTACTCGCTTTGCCACTTGCCGCAAGTCATGAGTGATTTTGTTGAAGCTCTGCAAGCGAGTGGTTCCCCGGTCTCCGCTGCGCTGCAACGAGGATGGCAGACGTGGGTGAGATCGGAGCTATTTTTCAGCATCCGAGTTTATTTCTAAATGTGAAGGCCTTGCGTTTGTGGGAGTGAGTCAAGGGGTGCGCTTTGCAAAAGTGCAATCCCTAGGTGTAGTGAGGCCGCGAAACAACAATTTTCCGAAACAAGAATCCAGATAAGTTTTGCTGTTGCGTCAATATCTTCCCGCTTTGCAAAATCGGTTTTGTGAATTCGCAAAACCGATTTTGTTGACTTCCGAAATCGGTTTTGGAAGCATTGTTGAAACAAGCGCCACGCCTCTTTGATGCGCGGCAAAGAACAATGACAGGGCCTAATTGGCCCACGGGAGGATAAATGCCGGGTCACCGCGGTTCCGTGACAATCGATGATGTTGCGCGCCATGTCGGCGTTGCAAAGGGAACCGTGTCCCGGGTCCTGAACAACTACACCGACATTTCTGAGGCGACCCGCAAACGGATTTTGAAAGCTGTTCAGGATCTCGGTTATCAGCCCTCGGCGACCGCACGCAATCTCAAACGCGGCCGGCAGGACACGCTCGGCATTGTAATTCCGGTCGGCCATGGCAGTGGCGCGGACCCGTTTTTAGCAGAATTCATCGATGGGATCGCTCGCGCGCTCGACGAACTCGGTTTGGATCTTCTTGTGACGACTGCCCACTCGCGGGAGCACATGATCGAGACCATTCAACGGCTGATCGCCCGCCGGAAAGTTGATGGATTTATCCTGACTCGAACCGAAGTCGAAGATCCGCGCATTGCCTTCCTGAGTGAGCAAGGGTTCCCCTTTGTCACTCATGGCCGGTCAAGTTTTCCCGACACCCATGCCTGGTTTGACATCGACAACGAGAAGGCCTTTGCCGACGGTGTGCGCCACATCTACAGCCTTGGCCACAGCCGGATCGGGTTTCTCGGTGGTTCCCTGGAACTGAATTTTGCGCAGCAGCGCCGGAACGGCTATCGCGCCGGTCTGGAAGCGCTCGGAGTGGCGCATGATCCGGCGTTGGAGACCTTGCAGGATCTCGATGAAAAAGGCGGATTTGCCGGAGCTAAAGCGCTTTTGGCAAAACTCGAGACACCGCCGACGGCGTTGCTCTGCGTCACCGACGCTCTGGCGATCGGCGCAATCCAGTTTTGCCGCAAGTACGGCCTTGAGGTCGGCAAGGATGTGACCGTCATTGGATATGACGGGTTGCCTTTTGGCGAATATCTCGATCCGCCGCTGACCACCTTTTCCCAGAGCGCACTCGATGCCGGCAGCCGTGTTGCCCGCATGCTGGTCGACGTTCTGGATGGCAAAGATCCGACAAGCCTGAAAGCGCTTGCCGAAGCAACCTTGATCCGGCGCGCCTCCGATGGCGCACCGCAAAGAACACCGGAGGCACTGGCTGACGTGCTCCGGCACCGGCTGAACCAACAGCCATGACCTGGCAGTAAGGGAGACTGATATGATTGGGAGGAGTACTTTCCTGACCTCGACCATTGCGGGTGTGCTCGCACTGGGATTGACCGCGGCTCAGGCAGAAACCTTGCGTTTCTGGACAACTGAAGAACAGCCGGAGCGCTTGGCCAAACAGGAAGAGATGGCGGCAGCGTTCAAAGAAAAAACCGGCATTGAGATTGATGTTATTCCGGTCACTGAATCGGATCTTGGAACCCGCGCGACTGCAGCCTTTGCGGCTGGTGATCTTCCGGATGTGATTTACCATCCGTTGCAGTATGCGCTGCCTTGGGCAGAAGCGGGCATCTTGGATACAGATGCTGCAACTGAGGTTCTGGAAAACCTGGGAACCGGCACCTTTGCACCCGGCGCGGTGGCCATGGCGTCGGTGGAAGGCGGCATTGCGTCAGTCCCGGTCGATGGCTGGACTCAAATGGTCGTCTACCGCAAGGACCTGTTCGAAGCGAACGGTCTTGCTGCACCGGACAGCTACGAAAGCGTCTTGGCAGCCGTTGAAAAACTGCACAATCCGCCGGAAATGTTTGCTTTTGTCGCCGCGACCAAGGTCGACGAGAACTTCATGAGCCAGGTTCTGGAGCATGTGCTTCTGGCAAACGGTGTCAGCCCGGTCGACAGTAAGGGCTTCAAGGCTCTGGACGAGAAAAAGACTGTGGAAGCGCTCGAATTCTACAAGGCCATCGCAAAAGCATCGCCTCCGGGTGATCTTTTCTGGAAGCAGTCTCGTGAGCTGTATTTTGCTGGCAAAGCTGCGATGATCATCTGGTCTCCGTTCATTCTTGATGAGCTGGCTGGTCTGCGTGACAGTGCACCGCCAACCATTACGGATGACCCGACTTCCAAGGAGCTCGCTTCCAAAACTGGGATCGTGACCACTTTGAAAGGTCCGTCCAATCCGGCTGGCGCAGCATGGGGTGACGTCCGCTACTTCGGCATCACCAACGATGCGGATACGGATGCAGCCATGCAGTTTGTCGAGTTCTCAATGGACGATGGCTATATGTCGACCTTATCAATCGCTCCGGAAGGCAAGTTCCCAATCCGGCGCGGCACCAAGGACAATGCAACAGCCTTTGTTGAAGGCTGGTCCAAGTTGCCGGTTGGTGTGGACCGTAAGGCGCCGCTCACTGAGCTTTATGATCCTGAAACCATCAGCACGATCGTATCCGGTCTCGACACCGCTGCACGTTGGGGTGTGAAGGAAGGCCAGCTGTCATTGGCGTCCAAGATCATCAACAGCCAAGTGATCAACCGTCTGGTGCGCGAGTACATCGACGGCGAACGGGATGCGGCTCAGACTGTAGCTCAGCTGAACGAAGAACTGGCCAAGATCCAGTAACCTCTCCGGCGGCCCGCGTTTTATAAGAATGCGGGCCTGCCAATCACTTCTTTGCTTAATCCGTCGGCGCCCGTTTCCGCGTCCGCAGGATGAAACGAGGATGAAGCGAAACGAATTGATTCGGCGGATTGTCCGGCGAAGCCTAGTGACCGACACACTTTTCTTCCTGTCCGCATCGAAACTTGAAGCAGAAAAATGACCGCTCAAGAGCAGACCATTGCACAGCCGCGGCCGCCGAAAGGCATAGGGCCGATGCAACGCCGGGAAATGCGGCTTGCCTATTTGATGCTGGCGCCGACCTTCCTGATCATTCTGGCGATTGTTGCCGGGCCGCTGCTGGCCAATTTCTGGATCAGCTTCAAGCCGGTGCAATTGGCCGACCTCCGGCCGCCGAGTGTCCTTGTTAACGAGCGCATGCGCGGCAAACCGGCAGCGCCGGGCGATGCGGCAACTCTTGAATACCGGCTGCGCAATTCTTCGCAGGACAAGGAAATCCGCGACGTGGTCCTGCGTGACCAGCTTCCTGCGGGTTTTGATGTTACCGCCGTGCCAGAAACATGTACGGTGCAAGGCTTAGCCATCACATGTGATATTGGCAATGTGCCGCCGAAGTGGCGTGAACGTCTACGCTTTGAAGGCACGGTGTCAGAAAGCTATCTGTCCGCCGACCGGCCGGAACGGGCTAGCGTTCCGGAGGTGTCAGGGGATGCCGATAACGTTCTGACGAACTTTGAATTCACCTTCGAAAACTTCAGCCGGATCTTTGATGCGCACGAGTTCTGGTCGGTGCTCCGGGTGACGTTCTACTACACGATTTTTGGCACCGCCGGAGCTTTGGTGCTCGGTCTGTTTGCCGCCCAGCTTTTGAACACGTCTTTCAAAGGCCGGGGTTTTCTGCGGGGGCTGTTTCTCTTCCCCTATGTGTCGCCGGTGATCGCGGTTGCCTTTACCTGGGTCGTTCTGTTCGATCCCTTTTCAGGCACTTTGAATGCGCTTTTGACCAAGATGGGCGTGGTTGCAGATCCGATCAATTTCTTCGGCCAGCGCGCTGTCGAGTTTTCGTTCTTCGGCATTCCGATGGAGTTTCCGCTGGCGCTCTCAACGGTGATCGCCTTTGAGGCCTGGCGGTATTTTCCGCTGTCTTTCCTGTTCATTCTGGCGCGGATGCAGTCTCTCAACACAGATATCTATGAAGCGGCCGAGATGGATGGTGCCACGCCGTTGCAGCAGTTCTGGTATCTGTCGCTGCCGCAGTTAATGGGCATCCTGTCGGTGTTGTTCCTGCTGCGATTCATTTGGACGTTCAACAAGTTCGACGACATCTTCCTGCTGACGGGTGGCAACGCTGGTACGCGGACACTGACCGTCGATGTTTATGAGCAAGGTTTTGCACTCTCCAACCTCGGCGCGGGTGCAGCCGTTGCTGTGGTCGTCTTTGTGGTTCTGGTGACCTTTGCAACGCTCTTCTTGCACTTCTCACCCAAGGAGGAAGGCCTATGAGACCCGGCAGCGTTCTTATTGCGGCCATCACTGGCCTGATTTGGGGTGTGACCGCCATGGTGGTCATCGGTGTTACGCTAACGCTGGTCACGGGCGAAGTTGCTCTCCCGCAAGCCACTGCCGCTGGGTTGGCTGGGCTGCTCGGAGCGTTGGTTTTTGTCTGGCGCCAGACATCGGATGCTGCAGGACTTCCGGCCTGGGCGCTGTCGGCACTGGTTACAACGCTGGTCCTGTTGGCGGGCACCTTTGCAGCTCCCTTCACCTTGCCGCTCTCAAGCGTTCCGCTCTGGCAAATGGCGGGATTGATCGCCTTTGTTGGCTGTGTAACAGCTGCAAACAAGGTCAGCCTCGACGGGGCAAGCCTAGGAGCCATGTCGCGCTACCACCGGGAAGTCATTTACATCCGGATCTTCAAGGGTATAGGCTTTGTGGTGTTCACCATCATCGTGGCGCTGCCGTTTTATGTGATGGTGATGACGTCCCTGAAAAGCCAGCAAACGTTGCTTGCCAATCCGCTGGACCTTTCCATCGACCTTTCCCAAGGGTTTGACGGTCTGTTCCGCTCCTATGTGGAGCTGTTCACGAAATTCAATTTTGGGCGTTATCTGATGGTGTCGGCCTTTGTCTCCGTCGCGACCGTGATCCTGACGCTGCTGTTTTCTGTCCCCGGGGCTTATGCAGTCTCTCGGCTGCGATTCCCAGGCCAAGCGTTTCTGTCCCGCTCGGTGCTGTTGATCTACATGGTTCCCGCGATCGTTCTAGTGATCCCGCTTTATGCGGTGTTCTCGCAGCTTGGATTGCGCAACACGCTGACCGGTCTTCTGATCGTTTATCCGGCAACGACCATTCCCGTCGCGCTCTACATGTTACAGGGCTATTTCCGCGGACTGCCATCGGAACTGGAAGAGGCGGGACTGATGGACGGCCTGTCGCGGCTGGGTGTCATCTTGAAAATCACCTTGCCGCTCTCCCTGCCGGCGCTGGCCTCCGTGTCGCTTTATGTCTTCATGATTGCCTGGAACGAATTCCTTTTTGCTTTCATGTTCCTGGACGATCCGGACATCTTCACGCTGTCACGGGGCGTCGTGTCGCTGAATTCCTCGGAGGTACCGCGCCAGCATTTGATGGCCGGTGCAGTGATCGCGACAGTTCCTGTTCTCTTCATATTCCTTTGGTTCGAACGCTTCCTTGTCCAGGGCCTGACGGCCGGCAGCGTGAAGGGCTGATCATCTTCATCAAAGAGCTCCCAAGAAGCTCAAGGAGACTTGTGTGTCACAGAACGATCTAGATCAAACCGCCCGCGACATCCTGATCGGCAATGATCAAGGCGGTTATACGGTTCCCACAAAAGGGCTTTATCCCTACCAGTGGAACTGGGATTCCGTTTTTGTCGCCCGCGGGTTCGCGACTTTCAACCCGGATCGCGCCTGGCGGGAAATCGAGCTGTTGTTCGAAGGCCAGTGGCGGGACGGCATGGTGCCGCACATCCTGTTCCGTAAGGACGATCCAAGTTATTTCCCCGGGCCGTCTGTCTGGGGAACCGATGGCGGACCGATCCCAAGCTCGGGTCATTCCCAGCCGCCGGTGGCCGCGACCATTGTGCGTGATCTGCTTGAACTGGACAGCAGTGATGCCGCAGCGGGCAGAGCCAAGGGGCTCTTTCCCAAAATCCTGCATTGGCATCGCTGGTACATGCAGTACCGGGATCCGGACGGCCTGGGTGTTGTGGCGGTTATTCATCCTTGGGAATCTGGTCGGGATAATTTGCCGGATTGGGATGACGCTTTGCGGGCGGTCGAGGTCAAGGATGTCGAGCCTTATGTGCGCAAGGATACATCTCACGTCGACCCGGAAATGCGCCCGCACAAGGAAGACTATGACCGGTATCTCTCCATCGTTGCCGCGTGCCGGAAAGTTGGCTGGGATCCGGAAAAAGTCGCCCGGACGTGTCCGTTCTTCGTAGCTGATCCCGGCATCACCTTTATCCTCTTAAGGGCCTGTCGGGACCTTCTGGCGCTTGCCGGTAAGCTGGGTCTGAAGGAACATATGGCAGAGATCGAAGGTTGGATTTCCCGTTTGGAAAGCGGTGCGGCCCGGCTTTGGAACCCGGACCTGAAAGCCCATGTTGCGCTCGATTTGCGGACGGGCAAGCTGACGGATGGTGTGTCGAGCGCGTCCTTTCTGGCGCCTTACGCAGGCCTTTCCGGCCCTGATGTTCTTCCCGCGGTGCAGGATCACTTCGACCGGATTGGTTCCAAGGTTCGGTATCTGATGCCGTCCTATGACCCGGATCACCCGAAGTTTGAGCATCTGCGGTATTGGCGGGGGCCTGTCTGGGCGATGGTCAATTTCATGATTTCCAGAGGCCTTTCGGAAGCTGGGGACGCCGTCCGCGCCGAGCGCTTGCGCGCCGATACGGCAGCCCTCATTCAATCAGGCGGTTTTGCAGAATACTTCAGTCCGGAAACCGCAGTCGCCGCGGGAGGCGGGTCCTTTTCCTGGACCGCAGCAATCTGGCTTGCCTGGGCAACGCCATCACACGCAGAACAGGCAGCTTAAGAGGGCGGGGAGAAAGACATGGGAGCGATCCAGCTCAAACGCGTCGAAAAATGGTTTGGTGACCTGCAGGTCATCAAGGGGATCGATCTCGATATTCAAGACGGCGAGTTCGTGATTTTTGTTGGCCCGTCCGGCTGTGGAAAATCGACCTTATTGCGGTTGATCTCCGGTCTGGAAGAATCCAGCCGCGGCGGAATCGAGATTGACGGTAAGGATGTCACCGCTTTGCCGCCGTCCGGCCGTGGCCTGTCGATGGTGTTTCAGTCTTATGCGCTTTATCCGCATATGTCCGTGCGCGAAAACGTCGGTTTCGGATTGAAAACAGCAGGCGTGCCAAAGGCCGAGATCGACCGCAAGGTCAATGGTGCAGCTGAAATCTTGAAGCTCGATGACTACCTTGATCGGCGCCCGAAGGCACTCTCAGGCGGCCAGCGTCAGCGGGTGGCAATCGGCCGGGCAATCGTGCGTGAACCAAGTGCGTTTTTGTTCGATGAACCCTTGTCGAACCTTGATGCTGCTCTTCGGGTAGAAATGCGTTTTGAAGTGGCCCGGCTGCACAAGAGCCTCGGCACGACGATGATATATGTGACACACGATCAGGTCGAAGCCATGACCTTGGCCGACAAGATCGTTGTGCTGCAATCCGGGGAGATTGAGCAGGTCGGTTCACCGCGCGAACTCTATGAACGGCCGGACAATCTGTTTGTCGCCCAGTTCATCGGTTCGCCGAAAATGAATGTTCTGCCGTGTTCTGTCGAAGGCGATGCATTTTCGCTGGATGGCCATGGCGGCGGCCACTATCCGCATTCCAATGCTACTCGATCCCCGGTCAAACTTGGAATCCGTCCGGAGCACATGCATGTAGTTGCACCAGAAGAGGGGCATTGCACGGGTTCGGTCGAAGTGGCCGAGTATTTGGGCGCTGACACGTTCCTTTATGTAGCGTTGGACGGTTTAGACACCATTTTGGTGCGTATCAGTGGCAGCGAAACCATTGAAGAAGGCGCGCGTATCGGACTGAAATTCGATGAAAGCCGCATGCATTTCTTTGACAAGGATGATCGGGCCATCTGGGCATAACACATCCAACTCAGATAAGCGCAAGGTGCTCAACTTAAAGGGAAAATTTCAGGAAAAGGGCCATCTGGAAGGGGCTGATCCATAATGGGGTAGCCTAAGGGTATTGGAAAAAGTACCTACTTTTCCTTTGGTTGCAGTGTTCATAAAATGGAGTGACTGCTGGAAAGGAGACGCTTTCTTTTATGACTGCAGGTAGATATTTTATATTTGTACTTGTCCTCGCAATTGCGGGTTTTGGTTCGCCTGCTTTCTCGTCCGGTTTCAAAATTACGTTTATCAATCCAGGCGGTGACGGCAGCTTTTGGGGGGAAGTCTCCAAAACCATGGCAGCGGCAGCCGGGGATCTCGATATTGATCTGGAGATCCTCAACGCAAACCGGCGCCCTTACGCGATGGAGAAACTTCTACAAGAGCGATTGGATCGAGGGGATTTGCCAGACTATTTTGTTCTTGTGAACGAACTCCAAGAAGGCACACGCCTTGCGAAGATGTTGCGCCAAAAGCCGGTTAAAATACTGTTCCTGCTCAACACGTTGTCAGCATATCAAATGCAGGTTGTCCTGCAGGAGCCTGGCATAGAGAACCAGCTTGTTGCATCGATAATTCCAGACAATGAAACTGCCGGCTATGAGATGGCCAAGTCTCTCATCTCTGCAGCCAGATCGTTACATTCGGCGTCGCCCGTGCTGCGTGTTTTGGCTTTGACAGGAGATGAAAGCACACCTGCTGCTCTGGACCGGGAGCAAGGCATGCTTCGTGGTTTGGCGGAGGAGGACAATCTCGAACTGTTGAGAGCGATCCCGGTAGAATGGAGCAGCGCACTCGCATACGCCAGGGCGAAAAATTATTTGGCGCGGACAACGGTGGACGCCATATGGGCGGCCAACGATGATATCGCTTTAGCAGCTGGGAAAGCGGCGGCAGAACTTGGACTAGTTCCAGGAAAAGACATTGCTCTGGTTGGGCTGAATTGGTCCCGTCCCGGCATGTATGCAGTATCCACCGGCGCGTTGGCGATGTCTCATGGCGGACATTTTTTTGCTGGCGCTTGGGCTGCAGTGATGTTGTACGACTTTCATCATAGCAGTTCACAGTACTCTGCCATCGCTCCAGGAAAAGCAGGCTCGGCTGTGGTCAATTTCAAGATGTCTGCGATTACTCCAGAAAACGTCGGTAAATACTTAGAAAAATTGGGTGACGGCGACTGGTCGAAAATCGACTTCGCCCAGTTTAGCAAAGTCATAACAGGACATACCGGTTATGATTTTTCAGCCCAAGCCATTCTGAATGCTGCAGGAAACTGACACTCTGGCTTTCAATTCTGGATGACAGGTTCCGTTTTGAACCGTCTTCAATACGGTTTTAGGTGGAATTTTGTCCGACCGAGCCGATTGGTCTTGCGTCTCTCCTTCAGAGCTGAAACGTTTCAGGCAGATTTGGGCGGGAGAAAACATGAGCAAAAAGAATGATACCCAGTCAGGAGCCTACAATCCGGAAGCCGAAGGCGCGGAAATGGCGTTTTCCGGCAAGATGTCTTACGGCGACTACCTGGGTCTTGAAAGGATCTTGAGTTCGCAAGCGCCGCTGTCGGACGCACCAGATGAATTGCTGTTTATCATCCAGCACCAAACATCCGAACTCTGGATGAAGCTGATGCTGCATGAATTGGAAGGGGCGCGAACCGCGATTTCCGAAGATCATATGCCGGAAGCCATGAAATTGCTGGCGCGGGTCAGCCGGATCATGGAGCAACTGAACTCGGCCTGGGATGTTCTGCGGACTATGACGCCGAGCGATTACACCCAGTTTCGCGATTCTTTAGGCCTGTCGTCCGGTTTCCAATCCCTGCAATACCGCTTGATCGAATATGCGCTGGGCAACCGCAACACAGCGATGATCCGCCCGCATGAGCATGTGCCGGAGAGCTTGGATTTGTTGAAAGAAGAGCTGGCCAAACCGAGTATTTATCAGGTGGTATTGGAGTTTGCCCGCAGGCAGGGATTGGATGTGCCGGAAGCGGTAACTGCCACACCGGCGGACCGCCCACACACGGAAGTGCCGGAAATCATGGCGCTTTGGCAGAAGGTCTATCAAGATCCGGGCAAACACTGGGCGCTCTATGAAGTTGGCGAGAAGCTGGTCGATCTGGAGGATTACTTCCGGCGCTGGCGGTTCAACCATGTCACCACGGTGGAACGGGTGATCGGTTTCAAACGTGGGACCGGCGGAACTGGTGGGGTGACCTATCTGAAGCGGATGCTGGAAGTGGAGCTCTTCCCCGAACTCTGGCACGTGCGCACGGAACTCTAACGTATTCTTCGACTGTCGAAAGAAATCTGACCAGCCGGACCAAAAATCAAGTTTCCCTCTTCTGCTCCTCTGGGTAAGCTGCGGTCCAAGGGCCAGCATAAAAAGGCCCGTATTGGTTCTTGAAGAGGGGAATTTCATATGTTGAAGAGACTTGCGGCAACAGCAAGCGTTTTGGCGATGCTGACCGGAGCAGCCGTGGCAGACCCGGTTAAGGTCGGCATGATCACGACATTGTCTGGCGGCGGTGCCGGGCTCGGTATTGATGTGCGCGATGGCTTCAATCTGGCGGTCAAACAATCCGGCAATGAAAACATCGAAGTGATCATCGAAGATGACCAGCGCAAGCCGGACATCGCAGTCCAGTTGGCGGACAAGCTGGTTCAATCTGAAAACGTCGACGTCCTGACCGGCATCATCTGGTCAAACCTTGCTATGGCCGTGGTGCCGTCGGTGACAGCTCAGGGCAAATTCTATCTGTCCCCGAACGCAGGCCCGTCGGCTCTTGCGGGCAAGGGATGCCATCCGAATTACTTCAATGTGGCTTGGCAGAACGACAACCTTCATGAAGCCGCAGGCGCTTATGCCAAGGATCAGGGATACAAAAACAGTTTCATTCTGGCGCCGAACTATCCAGCAGGTAAAGACGCTCTGACCGGCTACAAGCGCTTTTACGGCGGCGATCTTGCAGGTGAGCTCTACACCAAACTCGGCCAGACAGATTACGCGGCTGAATTGGCTCAGATCCGATCTTCTGGTGCTGATAGCATCTTCTTCTTCCTGCCTGGCGGTATGGGAATTTCGTTCCTGAAGCAGCTTGCTGGCAGCGGCATTGATCTTCCCGTTGTTGGCCCGGCCTTCTCCTTTGACCAGGGGATCCTGCAGGCTGTTGGTGATGCGGCAATGGGCGTGAAGAACACCAGCCAATGGTCCAAAGACATCGATAATCCGGCCAATAAGGCTTTTGTCGAAAGCTTCCAGGCTGAGTACGGCCGCCTGCCGTCGCTTTATGCGTCCCAAGGATTTGATACGGCCAATCTTCTGTTGTCTGCGATGGGAAAGGCTGACGTGAAAGATGCCGATGCCTTCCGCGCCGCGCTGAAAGAAGCCGATTTTGCCTCCACGCGGGGCGATTTCAAGTTTGGTGACAACCACCACCCGATCCAGGACATCTATGTCCGCGAAGTGATCAAGGAAGGCGATGTCTTCACCAACAAGATCATCGCCACCGGCTTGAGCGATCACTCAGATGCTTATGCGGCTGACTGCAAGATGTGATCATCTCATACGTTGATCAATGAAACCCGGGCAGCAATGTCCGGGTTTTTTGTTTCTCCGTATGCGTTGCAGTCCGACGCATCAGGACTGCCCTCGAAAGTTTGAGTGGTCTTCAGATCGAAAGGTTGATCTTGCTCAAAGACGTTTTCTCGGAACTCTGGGACCGTAGAGCCACCAGCAAATTGATACGTGACGCGGCGGTTTCTCATGCTTGGAAGCTCTTTCTATCTAATCGATTTAGGGGAATTTGGTTCTCCGGCTAGGGAAAAGCCAGGAGGTTGCCATGGATAACGGTGAGGGCAATCGCAACGGTGTGGCTGCACCAGCTTGTGGGATTACACCGGTTCCCGAAGGTGCCATTCAAGAAATCTGCGAAAAATATGGCAGCGACAAACATCGGATGCTGGATATCTTGCGCGAAGTGCAAGACCGTTACCGGTGCATCGCGCCCACAACAATGGACCGGATCGCTTCCCACACCGGCCTGACCAGGATCGAGGTTGAGGGCGTTGCGAGTTTCTATTCCTTTTTGTCCCTCGCTCCGAAAGGCCGGATCACCATTCGGCTCTGTGATGACATTGTCGACCGCTATTGCGGGCTGGAGGACGTAACCAAAGCCTTTGAGGAGGTCCTCGGGATCCAAGTTGGACAGACGTCCGGCGACGGCGCCTTTTCCCTCGAACATACGCCCTGCATCGGCATGTGTGATCAGGCGCCGGCTGCCATGATCAACGATGTTGTCCTGACCAACCTGACGCCGGAGAGTGCGCGGACGGCGGCGGAAGCGCTAGTGGCCGGTCATAGTCCGGAGCAACTGATCAGTGAGCGGTTTTCCAGCCTCTCTCCATATGAGCGGGCAACGCGGATGGTGGACAACAACGTCCGCCATGCTGGTGAGGTCCTGCTTGGCCCAGTGCCGGAGGAGGCGGGGCTTTCCAAGGCGGCCAGCATCACCGCCGCTCAAATCATCTCGGCGGTGGAAGAGAGCGGCCTACGCGGCTGTGGTGGAGCCGGATTTACGACAGGCAGGAAATGGCGTTTCGCCGCGGCAGAACGATCTGAGAAATCGTTTGTCATTTGCAATGCGGATGAAGGTGAACCGGGCACGTTCAAAGACCGGGTTCTTTTGACTGAGCGGCCGCACCTTCTGTTTGAAGGCATGACCATTGCCGCAAGGGCGGTCGGGGCAAATGAAGGGATCCTGTATCTTCGCGGCGAATATGTCTATTTGCGCGAGCACCTAGAACAGGTTCTTGAAGAGCGCCGACGGCGCGGACTTCTGGGCAAAGAGATTCTGGGAACGAAGCGGTTCGATTTTGACATCCGCATTCAGATGGGAGCAGGGGCCTACATCTGCGGTGAAGAAGGCGCGTTGATCAGCTCTTGCGAAGGCCTGCCAGGCGAACCAAAAACCCGCCCACCGTTCCCCGTCAACAGGGGCTATCTCGGCTATCCGACTGTGGTCAATAACGTCGAAACTTTCTGTCATGCAGCGCGCATTCTGGACAAGGGCGCCAAGTGGTTCCACGACATGGGGACGGAAGGCAGCCATGGCACAAAGCTTTTTTCGGTGTGCGGCGATTGCCTCAATCCGGGCATCTATGAACTGCCCTATGGCCATTCGGTCTGGGAGCTTCTGGAGATGGTTGGCGGTCAAGATGCCGCCGCAGTTCAGGTGGGCGGTCCAAGCGGCACGATGATTGCCCGCGACAGTTTTCACCGCAAACTCACCTTCGACGATCTGGCAACGGGCGGTGCAATCATCGTCTTCAATGGCCAGCGCAATATCTTGGAGATTGTCGACTACTACATGTCCTTTTTTGTGCATGAGAGCTGCGGCTATTGCACACCTTGCCGGGTTGGGAATGTCTTCCTGCAAAAGGCGATCCAGAAATTCCGAAAAGGGCAAGCCAATCCGGAGGACATTGATTACCTCAAGGATCTGTCTGGCACGATCATCGAGACCAGCCGTTGCGGCCTCGGCATGACATCGCCCAATCCGGTCCTGTCGACCTTGCAGAATTTTCCGCTGGTCTATTCGGCGATGACCAAACCCAGCAAGGACGGCATCCGGGACACCTTCGACATTCAGTCGGCCATTGATGGCGCGCGCAAAATCGCCAAACGCCGCTCCTACATCTTTGACAAGGATTTTACCCAATGAGCGGCACGAAGAAGGAAACCGGCTTCAGTTTTACCATCGATGGGGTCGAAGTGACCGCTTATGCCGGTCAAACCATCATGGAAGCCGCTGATGAGGCGGGTGTTTATATCCCGCGTCTGTGCGACCACGAGGGTCTGCGTCATCAAGGCAGCTGCCGGGTGTGCACGGTGAAGGCCGGCGGGCGCAGCGTGTCGGCTTGCACCCAGCCTGCCGCCCCTGGGCAAGCGGTTGAAAACGAGACGCCGCATCTCAACAAAATGCGCCGCGATCTGGTGGAGATGCTGTTTCACGAAGGCAATCATCTGTGCCCGATCTGCGAGGCGAGCGGGAAATGTGAGCTGCAGGCAATGGCCTACCGGCTCGACATGACCGAGGCGACCAAGTTCCCCTATCTGGAACCCTGCCGGGCATTGGATGCTTCGCATCCGGATATCGCGCTAGATACCAACCGCTGCATCAGCTGCGGACGCTGCATCCGGGCGTCTCAGGATGTAGATGGCAAGGGCATCTTTGGCTATGTCGGCCGTGGCATTCACCGGCGCGTCGCGGTTAATGGTGCGAACCTTGCGGACACAGATGCGGAGGTGACAGACCATGCAATTTCCAAGGAGGTCTGTCCGGTCGGCTGTATCATCCGCAAACGGATCGGCTTCGTAACGCCGATCGGCGAACGGGAGTTCGATAAGGGGCTCATCGGTCATGACATTGAGGAGAAGCGTAAATGAGTGTTTCTGCTCAAACAAAGCTTCCCAAGGCCCGGATTGCAACAGCCTCGCTGGCCGGGTGTTTTGGGTGTCACATGGCGATCCTCGACATCGATGAACGGCTGATTGCACTCATGAAACTGGTCGACGTTGACCGCTCGCCGTTGACCGACAAAAAACGGTTCACCCAGCGCTGTGACATCGGCATCATCGAAGGTGGATGCTGCAACGAAGAAAACGTGCATGTGCTGCAGGATTTCCGGCGCAATTGCGATGTGCTGATTGCGCTCGGGCAATGCGCGATCATGGGTGGCCTGCCAGCTATGCGCAACGCCATCATGCATTCTGATGCGCCTTTGCTGGAATGTCTGGACGAGGCCTATATCACCGGCCGCTACATCCGCAACAAAACCCACAATGTCCCGAATGACCCGGCATTGCCGTTGCTGCTGGATGAGGTCTATCCCTGCAATCAAGTGGTGAAGATCGACTATCAGATCCCGGGCTGCGCGCCGGGAGGGGACATCATTTTCGATACGCTGGCAAAGCTGCTCACCGGAAAATTCCGGGGCTTTGAACGCGACATGATCAAATTCGACTGACGAGAGGCGACAAAATGGGCGAACCCAGACTGATTGAAATCTCGCCGGTCACCCGCGTCGAGGGCCACGGCAAGGTCACCATTCACTTGAATGGGGACAATGAGGTCGATGAAGCCCGGTTGCATATTGTTGAATTCCGGGGTTTTGAACGGTTTATTCGCGGCCGTTTGATGTGGGAAGTGCCGGTGATCGTGCAGCGGCTGTGCGGGATTTGTCCGGTCAGCCACCATCTGGCTGCGGCAAAGGCGATGGACATGATTGCCGGGGTCGATCAACTGACACCAACTGCCGAAAAAATGCGCCGGCTGATGCACTACGGTCAGGTGATGCAGAGCCATGTGCTGCATTTCTTCCATCTGGCCGCGCCTGACCTTTTGTTCGGCTTTGGCGCACCGGCCGAAAAACGCAATATTTTTGAGGTGATCAAAGAACAGCCGGAATTGGGCAAACGTGCCGTGCTTATGCGCAAATACGGTCAGGAGATCATTGAAGCAACGGCAGGCAAGAAGATCCATGGCACCGGTGCCGTCCCGGGCGGCATCAACCGCAATCTGACCATCACTCAGCGGGATCACTTCCTCAGCAGTATTGATGACATGCTTGAGTGGGCGCTCGATGCCGTCAAACTCGCCAAGGATTATACGCTGGAGCACGAGGATCTTGTCGCCGAGTTTGGGTCTTTTCCATCGAACTACATGTCCCTGGTTCGTGAGGACGATGGCGCGTTGGACCTATATCACGGCAATATCAGAACCTTGAGTTCAACCGGCGATGTGATCTTCGATCAATTGCCCTACAGCCAGTATCATGAGCGGTTGATTGAGGATGTGCGCTCCTGGTCCTACATGAAATTTCCCTTTATCAAGGAGCTTGGACCGGACGCTGGCTGGTACCGGGTCGGGCCGCTTGCACGCATGAATACGGCGAGCTTCATCGATACGCCGCTGGCTGATGCCGCGCACAAGGAGCTCAAAGCGGTCACCGGTGGCCACCCCAACAATTCCACACTCGCCAACCACTGGGCGCGGATGATTGAGGTCGTGCATTGTGTCGAAAAGATCCGCGAGCTTCTGAACGATCCGGATCTTCAGGGTGAAGATCTGATTGTCAAAGGTGAGCGGCGCGGCGAGGGGATTGGTGTCATTGAGGCCCCGCGCGGCAATCTCATCCACCATTACCAGGTCGATGAGAACGATCAGGTGACCTACTGCAATCTGATTGTTTCTACGACGCACAACAACGAGGGCATGAATCGGGCGGTGAAAGATGTCGCGGTGAAACACTTGAGCGGACATGACCAGATCACCGAAGGCATGCTGAACCATGTTGAGGTTGCAATCCGGGCTTATGATCCATGTCTGTCATGCGCCACACACGCTCTTGGCCAGATGCCGTTGCAGGTTGAGCTGTTTGATGCAGACGGTGTCCTGGTCGACAGCAAAGCTCAGTCACTTTGAGTAGCAACAAGATGCTTCTAATTGGCTATGGCAATCCTGGGCGCGGAGACGATGGACTGGGGCCAGCGTTTTCCGAAACGATGGCGGCAAAAGGCCTGCCGTCTTGGGAGATTGATACCGACTACCAGCTCGTGGCTGAACATGCCTTCGATGTTTCCCAGCACGATCTAGTGGTATTCGCGGATGCGGAGATCGGCGCCTCTGTTCCTTATTCCTTCCGCGAAATCAAACCCGGCGCTCAAGAGGTTCTGGGCAGCCATAGCCTGGTGCCGGAAACAGTCCTTGCTCTATGCCAGACACTTTATGGCGCTGAGCCGAGGGCTTATGTGCTGGGCATTTCTGGGAAAGATTTTGGTGAGGTCAAAGAAGGTTTGTCAGCAGAGGCACAGGCGAATTTGGCCGAGGCCGAGGGCTTCTTCCTGGATTGGGCCGGCAAACTCAGTGCATGTACGGCATAGTCATGCGGGCCGTCAGACGTCGGGCGTGTCGGTCCGGCTGTCGGTCGTCGGATCGTGAGAATTGCGCAAGGATTCCAGCGTGCGCATGCGTTCTTCAGCCCGGTCCTGATTTTCCCGGGTCACTCCGGCGATCAAAACTTCTGCAATTGCCATCAACGCTAGGGATGAATCCCAGGGTGAGGGCACGGCCACTCTGGCAGGCAGAACATGTGCTGCGATCCGGCCGATGGGCGACATCCAGCTGTCGGTAACCAGTGCGACGGTTGCCCCTTGTTTCGCGGCCGCTTCGGCAAATTGGATGATTTCGGCCTGATAGCGCCGGATATCGAAGACCAGGATCACATCCTTAGGCCCAATACCAATCAGCTGATCGAGCCAATTGCCATGCTGACCAGCAACGTGCAGCACGTTTGGCCGGACAATCCGCAGGTGTGCGGCGATGTATCGGGCAAGGCTGTCGGTGAACCGGCCGCCAATGATATGAATGGTCTTACGTTCATCAGCCAAGAGTTTGATCAGGCCATCCAGCTCTCCCTTCGGCAAATGATCAAATGTCTCGCGGATGTTGTCGATTAGCTGGCCGACATGCGGATCGCCGGCAGTGTCCTGCGCCAGGCTTGTGCTGCGGGCGAGCGGCGAATTCAGTTGGCTTTCGAGCTCGCCGCGCAGTTTTTTCTGGAATTCCGCAAACCCTGGAAAGCCGAGCCTTGAGACGAATCTCAGGATCGTCGGCGAGCTGACACCGGCGGCTTTGGCGAACTCTGCAACGGTTCCCAAACCTTGAACCGGATAATTGGCCATCAAGGCGTGTGCGGCCTTTTTTTCCATTGCTGTGAATTCATCCAGCCGGTCGCGTATGTCTTCCAGAAGCGGTCGGTCCATGGGCAGTTGCCTTAATTTTTGGCGAGTTGGTCAAAACTGTTTGACAGAACCCTATTCTGTGTATCAGATATTACAGAGATTGGATTAGCCGGCAAGACTGTAACAAACATTACAAAAAATATGCTGGCGCTTTCCCGGGGGTGATGAATGGGATCAAGCCACCAAAACGGCGGAATGACCCGTGCTGTAGAAGTTTTAAATGCGGAGGGCGCAGGGGAGCTGGTGCTTCTGTGCGACCACGCGTCAAACCATTTTCCTCCCCCATATGATCAGTGCCTTGGCGTATCCGAAGACGATAAATCCGCGCATATCTCCTGGGATCCGGGCGCGCTGGGTGTCGCAAAGGCTTTATCGGAGGCGCTCGATTCGCCGCTGGTTTACACAACGGTGTCGCGTCTGGTCATCGACTGTAACCGCGAAGAGGACCGGGAAGATCTGACACCGTCCTTGAGCGAACTCACCGAGATTTCCGGGAACCGGGACCTCAGCGAAGAAGAACGTGCGTTTCGTTTGGATCTGGTCCATCGGCCGTTTCACAATGCGATCGACAAACTCTTGTCTTTACGCAAAGAACGCGGTTTGCCGTCTGCTGTTGTCTCCGTTCACACCTATACGCCGGTCTATAAAGGCAAGCAGCGGCCGTGGGAAATTGGCTTGATCTCGGAAAGTGACCGCAGCCTGGCCAATCCCGTTTTGGATGGCCTGAACGCGCGCGGTGACCTGACCGTCGGAGACAATGAGCCATACGCTCCGTCAGATGGGGTGTATTACACCGTCCGCCGTCATGGTGAGGATCGCTCCTTGCCTTGCTTGATGATTGAAATCCGCAATGATGAAGTGACAACACCGGACGAAGAGCGGCGCTGGGCAGATCTGCTTGGTCCACTGCTGAAATCCGCGGCACAGGGTGCATTGCAAACAAGCGGGGAAGAGCATGCTTAAGGTTGCCCGCTGTTATGTCCATGTGGTTGATGGTTTCAACCGCGGTCTCGGCAAGATCATCATGTGGGGCGTATTTGTCATGGCTGGGATCCTGTTGTGGTCCTCCATCTCAAAGACGTTCTTCAATCCGTCACTTTGGACCCTGGAAATCGCGCAGTTCGCCATGGTGGCCTACTACGTTTTGGGCGGTCCTTTCTCGATCCAGATGGGCTCCAATGTGCGTATGGATCTGTTCTATGCCGAGTGGAGCATAAAGAAAAAAGCCTGGTTCGATGCTTTCACGGTCCTGCTTCTCGTCTTCTATCTCTGTGTCCTTCTTTACGGCGCTTTGGGATCGACCGCTTATTCTCTTGGATATTTTGGCAAGGAATTCCCGGAGTTCTATTGGAAGCTGATCACGGCCTTTTTCACGGGCGGCCCAAGCGCGGCCGGCGAGGTGATGGGCTATATCGAACGCAGTCCAACCGCTTGGCGGCCAGTGCTCTGGCCCATCAAACTGACCATGATAATCGGCTTCTTCCTGATGCTTTTGCAGACAATTTCTGAGCTCATCAAAGACATTGCGACCATCCGGGGAGAGACCATCTGATGTCTTATGAGATGATCGCTCTCTTGATGTTCTCGTCGATGATGCTGATGCTGCTCACGGGGCAGCGGGTGTTCGGCGCGATCGGTGGTATTGCGGCTATTGCGGCCATCAGCTTGTGGGGTGTTGGTGGGCAGGACATTCCGTTCTCCGCGGCGATGAAGCTGATGAAGTGGTATCCGCTTCTGACCCTGCCGATGTTCATCTTCATGGGCTACGTGCTGTCGGAAACCAAAATCGCCGACGACCTTTACAAGATGTTCCACGTCTGGATGGGGCCGTTGAATGGCGGGCTTGCCATAGGTACGATCCTGCTCATGGTTCTGATTTCGGCGATGAATGGCCTGTCGGTCGCGGGCATGGCCATCGGCGCGACCATTGCGCTACCGGAACTCCTAAAGCGCGGTTATGACAAGCGCATGGTCACCGGTGTCATTCAGGCCGGATCTTCGCTCGGCATTCTGGTGCCGCCGTCTGTTGTTCTGGTGCTTTATGCCATGATCGCGCGCGCACCGGTCGGCCAGCTTTGGCTTGCCGGTATTGTGCCGGGTCTGATGATGGCAACCATGTTCATCATTTACATTGCGGTGCGCTGCAAGCTGCAACCAAGCCTTGGACCAGCCCTCACCATGGACGAGCGCGAGGCCTCCAAGGACGACAAATATCGTCTTTTGCTCGCCGGTCTTCTGCCACTCGTCATTTTCGCCGTGATGATGGTGCCCTTCGTCAATGGCTGGACCAGTTTGGTCGAAAGCTCTGCGATTGGAGCGCTAGCAGCGCTGCTGGCATCGATCCTGAAACGCCGGATGACCATGGACATTCTCGTCCTATGTCTGCGCAACACATTGGGCATCTCCTGCATGTTCATGTGGATCATTCTGGCAGCGCTCGGCTTCGGCGCAGTTTTTGACGGACTTGGCGCGGTCAAGGCGATCGAAAACCTCTTCACCGAACAGCTTGGCCTGTCACCCTGGATGATCCTGATCCTGATGCAGCTGTCGTTCCTGGTCATGGGAACCTTCCTGGACGACACAGCCATGCTGGTGATTGTCGCGCCGCTATATGTGCCGTTGGTCGCCACGCTCGATCTTGGTATGCCGGTTGGTCAGGTGCTGATCTGGTACGGAGTGCTTTATACGATCACCACTCAGATCGCCTATATGACGCCGCCGTTTGGCTACAATCTCTTCCTGATGCGGGCGATGGCGCCCAAGGACATCACCATGCGGGACATTTACGGATCGATTACGCCGTTTGTCCTGGTGATGGCCTTGGCGCTGGCCCTTGTCATGGCTTTCCCGCAAATCGCTCTTTGGCTGCCGGAATTGGTTTACAGCCGATGACGGGGTGCGCGGGACAACAACAAGATATCCGGAGGAAACGGATTTTACATTTGCGGTTGAATGAGACCCGGTGAACGGGCGGGCCGCTTGAACTTGAAACCGAAACTAGGGGAACAGAAATGACGAACAGACGTGATTTTCTTAAAAAAGCTGGTACCGGCACAGTTGCCGCCGCTGGCGCAGTAACTCTGGCCGCACCGGCTGTCCATGGTCAGACACCGATCAAGTGGCGTCTTCAGACCTATGCCGGTCCGGCACTGGCTGAGCACGTGATCAAGCCGCACATTGATGCCTTCAACAAGGCTGCCAATGGTGAAATGGAAATTGAACTCTACACCGCCGACCAGCTGGTCCCGACTGGTGAATTGTTCCGTGCCATGCAGCAGGGCACTATCGATGCGGTTCAGTCTGACGACGATTCCATGGCATCTCCGACCGAAGTCACTGTTTTCGGCGGTTACTTCCCGTTTGCATCCCGCTATTCCCTCGACGTGCCGGTTCTGTTCAACCAGTACGGCCTGAAGGAAATCTGGGAAGCTGAATACGCAAAAGTTGGCGTCAAGCACATCTCTGCAGGTTCCTGGGATCCGTGCCACTTCGCCACCAAAGACCCGATCCGCTCGCTGGCTGATCTTAAAGGCAAGCGCGTCTTTACTTTCCCGACAGCTGGCCGCTTCATGGCTCAGTTCGGCGTTGTTCCGGTCACCCTGCCTTGGGAAGACATCGAAGTTGCCGTTCAGACCGGCGAACTCGATGGTATCGCCTGGTCGGGCATCACCGAAGACTACACCGTCGGTTGGGCCGATGTGACCAACTACTTCCTGACCAACAACATCTCCGGTGCCTGGGCTGGTTCCTTCTTCGCCAACCAGGAACGTTGGAATGAGCTGCCGGATCACTTGAAAACCATGCTTCAGCTGGCCATGGACGCATCCCACTACTATCGCCAGTGGTGGTACTGGGGCGGCGAAGCCAACCTGCGCGTCAATGGCACTAAGATGGAACTGACCTCCATTCCGGACGAAGAGTGGGCAACTGTTGAAACAGCCGCATTGAAGTTCTGGGATGAAATCGCAGCTGAGTCTGAAACCAAGGCGAAAGTTGTCGAGATCTTCAAGAAGTACAACGCGGATATGCAGAAGGCCGGCCGGCCTTACCGCTATGGCTAATGCACGCCTGGGACTGGCCGCGTCGCTGTGCTGATGCGGTCCGTTCCTGCAACTACCGGTCCGGATCTTAGAACCGTCCGGACCGGGACTTTCTAAACTGAAACAAAACAACAAACCGCCCTACAGGGATCCGACACATGCCTGGCAATCTGACCTTTGATGCACTGAAATCTCTCGTTTCCACCGGCGAGATCGACACGGTGCTCACCTGTATCGTCGACATGCAAGGGCGGCTGATGGGCAAGCGTTTCCATGCCCAGCACTTTGTCGACAGTGCTTATGAGGAAACCCATTGCTGCAACTACCTCCTGGCGACCGACCTGGAGATGTACACGGTGGAAGGCTATGCCTCGACCAGCTGGTCAGGTGGTTATGGTGATTATGTCATGAAGCCGGATCTGTCGACGATCCGCTTAATGCCTTGGCTGGAAGGCACCGCGATGGTGATCTGCGATGTGCTGGATCATCACACACATAAAGAAGTTCCGCATTCACCACGCGCCATGCTGAAGGCACAGGTTGCCCGCATGAGCGAGCTTGGCCTGACACCTGTCATGGCAACCGAATTGGAGTTTTTCCTGTTCGAGAAGAGCTTCGACGAGCTGCGTAAGAGTGGTTACCGGGATATGGAGCCGATCTCCGGCTACAATGAAGATTACCACATCCTTCAGACGACCAAGGAAGAGGATGTGATGCGGCCGATCCGCAACGGTCTTTATGGCGCGGGCATTCCGGTTGAAAACACCAAGGGTGAAGCCGAAGCCGGTCAGGAAGAGCTGAACATAAAATACGCGCCAGCACTCGATACGGCCGAATATCACACGATCTCCAAGCATGCGGTGAAGGAAATCGCCTGGGCCAAGGGCCGCTCTGCGACGTTCTTGCCGAAATGGCGCAGCGATAAGGTTGGGTCTTCGTCCCACGTGCACCAGTCGGTGTTCGACAAAGACGGCAACAATGTCTTCTGCGATGCCAACGGCGAACACGGCATGTCCGAAATGATGCGGCACTACCTTGCCGGCCTCATCAAATACGCACCGGACTACACTTATTTTCTGGCGCCTTACATCAACAGCTACAAGCGCTTCCAAAAAGGCACCTTCGCCCCGACCAAAACGGTCTGGTCGATCGACAACCGCACCGCTGGTTTCCGCCTGTGCGGTGAAGGCACCAAGGCGCTGCGGATTGAATGCCGGATCGGCGGGTCGGATCTGAACCCTTATCTGGCGCTTGCGGTTCAGATTGCTGCAGGCCTGAAAGGTATTGAAGAAATGCTGCCGCTCGACAAGCCGACGTCCGGCGACGTTTATGAAGCAAAAAAAGCCAAGGAAATTCCGCATACCTTGCGCGATGCGCGCGACACCATGCGCAAGTCGAAATTCCTGCGGGAAGCTTTCTCCGACGCAGTGATCGATCACTATGCGCGTGCGGCGGAATGGGAAATCGAAGAGTTCGACCGGGCCGTGACCGATTATGAAATCGCCCGGGGTTTTGAAAGAGCCTAACAATGACAAACAAAGTAACCTGTGTTTCCCCGATTGACGGTTCCGTCTATGCGGAACGTCCGGTGTTGTCTCCAGAAGAAGCGCGTGCGGCCGTTGCCCGGGCCAAGTCGGCCCAGCTTGAGTGGCAGAAGCGTCCGCTGAGCGAGCGGATTTCATTGGTCTTGGCTGGTGTCGCCAAGGTTGGTGAGATGAACGATGAGATCGTTCCGGAACTTGCTCATCAAATGGGCCGTCCGGTCCGCTATGGCGGTGAATTCGGCGGCTTCAACGAGCGCGCCACCTATATGGCCGAGATCGCCGAAGAGGCTCTGGCGCCGATTGAAGTGGCCGACGATGCGTCCTTCAAACGCCTGATCAAGCGCGTTCCACATGGTGTGGTTCTGGTCGTAGCGCCTTGGAACTATCCTTACATGACGGCGATCAACACGGTCGCCCCTGCTCTGATCGCGGGTAATTCCGTTGTCTTGAAACATGCTTCCCAGACGCTGCTCGTCGGTGAGCGCATGGCGAAGGCTTTCCACGAAGCTGGTGTCCCGGCTGATGTTTTCCAGAATGTCTTCCTCGATCATGGCACAACGTCTGCACTGATTGCTGAAAAATCCTTCGGCTTTGTCAACTTCACCGGCTCCGTCGGTGGCGGTCAGGCGATGGAAAAGGCAGCGGCCGGTACCTTCACCGGCGTTGGCCTGGAACTCGGTGGCAAGGACCCGGGTTATGTCATGGAAGATGCCGATCTGGATGCTGCCGTCGACACGCTGATCGATGGCGCGATGTTCAATGCCGGCCAGTGCTGCTGCGGTATTGAGCGCATCTATGTGGTCGAAAGCCTCTATGACGCCTTTGTCGAAAAGGCGGTGAAGATCGTTGATGGCTACAAGCTCGGCAATCCGCTGGATGAAGACACAACCATCGGCCCGATGGCCCATGCCCGCTTTGCGGCTGAAGTCCGTGCTCAGACGAAAGAGGCGATTGCGGATGGCGCCAAGGCTCTTATCGATCCGGCCCAATTCCCGGAAGACGATGGCGGCGCCTATCTAATGCCGCAAATCCTGGTCAACGTCGATCATTCCATGCGCGTCATGCGCGACGAGAGCTTCGGCCCGGTTGTCGGCATCATGAAAGTCAAGGACGACGCGGAAGCTATTCGTTTGATGAACGACAGCAACTTCGGTCTGACGGCTTCACTCTGGACTAAGGATACCGCACGCGCCGAAGCGATTGGCGATCAGATCGAGACGGGAACCGTGTTCCTGAACCGCGCGGACTATTTGGACCCGGCGCTGTGCTGGACAGGCTGCAAGGACACCGGCCGCGGTGGTGGTCTTTCCATCATCGGGTTCCACAATCTGACCCGTCCGAAATCCTATCACCTCAAGAAAGCTCAATAAGATGGTGCTGACTGCCAATTGGTCATATCCAACCGCCATGCGCTTCGGCGCGGGACGCATTTCGGAAATCGCTGATGCCTGTAAGGCATCTGGCATCTCCAAGCCGCTGCTTGTGACCGACAAAGGTCTGGCAAGCATGGACATCACCACCAAGACCCTGGACCTCCTGGATGCAGCCGGTTTGGGCCGAGGCTTGTTTTCAGACGTTGATCCCAATCCGACCGACCTGAATGCGGCGGAAGGCGTTAAAGTCTATCAGGAAGGCGGCTATGACGGCGTTGTTGCTTTTGGCGGCGGCTCCGGGTTGGACCTTGCCAAAGTGATTGCCTTCATGGCGGGGCAAACCCGTCCGCTTTGGGACTTTGAAGATGTTGGTGACTGGTGGACTCGCGCCAATGCCGATGCCATCGCGCCGATTGTTGCCGTTCCAACCACAGCCGGTACCGGGTCGGAAGTTGGCCGCGCCAGCATCATCACCAAGGTTGATACGGCCGAGAAGAAAATCATCTTCCATCCGAAAATGCTGCCATCCGTGGTCATCTGCGATCCGGAACTTACGGTTGGCATGCCGAAATTCCTGACGGCTGGTACCGGGCTTGATGCCTTCGCGCATTGTGTGGAAGCCTACTCCAGCCCGCATTACCATCCGATGAGCCAGGGCATCGCTCTGGAAGGCATGCGGCTGGTCGTGGACTATCTGCCGCGGGCCTATGCGGACGGCACGGATCTTGAAGCACGCGGCCACATGATGTCGACGGCTGCCATGGGCGCAACGGCGTTCCAGAAGGGCCTCGGTGCGATCCACGCGCTCAGCCATCCGATCGGTGCGGTGCACCACACCCACCACGGCACGACGAATGCTGTGTGCATGCCGGCGGTTCTGCAGTTCAACAAGTCTGCCATCGCAGAACGGTTCGACAAGGCCGCAGGTTATCTTGGCATCGAAGGCGGTTTTGACGGCTTCTGCGCGTTCGTCGATGAGTTCAACGCATCGATGAACATTCCGAAGACCTTGACCGACCTCGGCGTCAAGGATGCGAACATCGAAGAGCTGACGGCTGCCGCCCTTCGCGACCCAAGCACCGGCGGCAACCCGATCGAAATGACGGTAGAGAACACGCGGGCGCTTTTTGAAGAGATCATGTGATTTCAGGTTTTTCGTTAGAAGATCAAAGGGCGCCATTCGGCGCCCTTTTTTAATACTAACGATGCCAGACTTCTTGTCGCCCCAGCGAAGGCTGGGGCCTAGTAACCTCATGAAATAGCTTTTTAGCGCCCATACGCGTCACGGAGTACTGGGTCCCAGCCTTCGCTGGGGCGACAAGAGATAACGGCCTCAATGCCCACCCATGTCCCCATGCACAGCGACCATGTCCAGCTCTGCCGCCTGGGGTTTGATTGCCGAAAACCCTTCGTGGATGCCTTCGTCTGACAATTCACGCTGGACGGCGAGAAGGGTGTTGTCGTCGTGTTCGGTGCACATTTCGGCCATGTAGGTGAGTTCTTCAGCTGCAACACCGCGGGCAGCGTCAACGGATGGGGCGCCGTAGATGTCGACAAAATGCTGGGCCAGCCGGGTCACCAGCGTATCGAATTCGGTTTCCTCAATTGGCGTGATGGCTACAAAGGTCACCCGGCCAAACGTCTCCAGGCCGAGCCAGCCGTTGGTGAAGGCCTGCCGGGCTTTGCCGGTCAGCTCGGCTTCGGTCCAGTCTGAAAACTCAAAGCCGCCGGAGAGGCACCATTCTCCCGTGCGGGCCGGGGAGAAATAAACATTCTGATCACTCTCATCGAGGTGGATCGCACGGGCGAGTTTCATGATGTTCCCTCAAGTAGAGTTGTCAGCGGGATGAGTTTGGTGGTGTCGCCGGTTCGAAGCAGCATTCCGAAGTCTTCATCGAGACCGACAAAGGTTCCGGCCTCTCCGCCAATTTCGATCTCTTCACCAAGATTTTGTGCCAACCCGCGCCAGTCGGAATGGATCGGGCGCGCGCCGTCCTCCTGCCAGCGGTTAATCCAATAGAGCGTGTGCCGGACCCAGCTTTCAAGGAGCTGATCAGGTGTGATCTCGCTGCAGCCTTCTTCCATCAAATAGGTGTGGTTGGGGTTCTCGCCGGGATTTCCCTCCGGGCTCTCAATATCGAGTTCCAAACCGACAACCAGCCAATCCGGCGTCGCGGAAGGTTCTGTTCCAGACGCCCGGACCCGCAACCGCCCGCAGGTGGCACCATTCACCCGGATGTTGCCATCCCACTCCAGATGGACAGCAACCTCCGGGGGAGCCAGTGCGCCGAGCGCGGCCTGAAATCCAAGGCCGCAGACGGGAAGCATGGTCATGGCCTGTTCCAAAGGAACTTCAGGCGTGAAGATCAGGGTTGCGCGCAACGTGCCGCCGTCAAGATTGTAGACGACCGTTCCCGGATCCGTCCCGATGACTGCCAGGGCAATGGCTTTGTCGAAGGGATCCGCTTGCCCTTCCAGCGGTACACCTTGGAAAAGCGGCGGAAATTGCAGCTCGCTCACGCAGGCACCTCCTCAGCTGCCAATTGGGCGTTGAGCGCATCGGCGAGCTTGATGAAAGCAGCGGACTCGGGCGCATCCGGCGACTGGATCACAGCTGGGGTGTCGCTGTCAGCTGCAGTGCGGATGGACAGGTGCAGCGGAATTTCTGCCAGAACCGGAACCCGTAATTCGGCCGCTTCTTTCGCGACGCCGCCATGACCGAAGATATGTTCTTCATGGCCGCATTTGGAGCAGATGTGCGTTGACATGTTTTCCACCATGCCGAGGATGGGCACCTTCATTTCCTGGAACATGCTGATGCCCTTGCGCGCGTCCAGCAGAGCAATGTCCTGCGGTGTTGAGATGATCACAGCACCATCGACGGCGAATTTCTGGGACAAGGTCATCTGCACATCGCCGGTGCCGGGCGGCAGATCGACAATCAAGATGTCGAGCGCTCCCCACTGAACCTGGGTCATCATTTGTTGAAGTGCGCCCATGAGCATTGGCCCGCGCCAGACGACAGCCTTGTCCGCCGGGATCATCAAACCGATCGACATCAAGGTGACGCCGTGATTGCGCAAGGGCAGGATCGTCTGCCCGTCTGGCGAAGACGGCCGTCCTTTGATCCCAAGCATTTCCGGCTGCGATGGTCCATAAACGTCGGCGTCCAGCAGGCCAATTTTCAGGCCTTGGGCAGCGAGGGCGCAAGCAAGGTTCGACGCCACCGTCGACTTGCCGACACCACCCTTGCCGGAGGCGATAGCGATAATCTTTTTGATCCCCGGAACCCGCTGCGGGCCGGAAGTTCCTGGCGCTGCCGGGATTGGCTTGATCGGTTTGAGTTCACCGGGCTGCGGCGCGGTCTCTGGTGCGGCCTGAGCACTTGGTTGATCAGAATGGGACGTGAGAATGACCTGCGCCGACTTACAGTCGGCGAGATTTTGCAGTTTGGCGGTCGCCTCTTCCCGGAGTTGCTCCATCTCATCAACCCGGCTTGGGTCGATGTTGAGCACAAAGCGGACAACACCATCGTTAACAGTGAGCCCCCGCATCATGCCGGTCGCCAGCAAGTCTTCGCCCGTTGAAGGGTCAAAAACAGTTTTCAGGGTCTCAATGACAGTTTCGCGCGATAACGGCACGTTAGCTCTGCCCCTTTATTTCGCCTTCAACGACATGCTCCATCCCGAGCTCTTCGATCGTCAACACGGCTTTGATTTTAAAGTTCTTGCCCGCCGGTCCACCTGCTTCGCGTACCGCATTTTCAATAGCTTGCTGGGAGGTGACCCCAACCTGTTTTAAAAACTTGCGCATCGACATGTTAAAATCATCGTTCATTTGGTTCTCCCGGTATTTGTAACATGCATTGACGTATCGGCACCTGCGCTCCTAGGCTGGCGTATTAATACCAGCTGCGTGAGGGAGGAGCGCGTGTGCTGCCGTTTATTTTTATTGGCTCTGATTGGAGTGGGTCTGATCGTGGGATCTCCCGCCAGAGCAATTGCGGCTGGATCTTTCCAGCTGAGCGTGCCGCAGGATCTGCGCGATAGCGGTTTTCTGAAATATCTTCTGCCGCGGTTCTCGCTCAAAACCAACACCCGTATTGAACTGGTGGATGCCGGAACACCTGCCGATGCGGACCTTTCCGATGGGGCGGATGGAACGCCCGTATTTGAAGGTCTCGGCAAAGTCTGGGTCTTAGCTGTAAAAGTGGACGCGCCAGGTGTTGTGCGGTTTGAAGAGTGGCTCACAGGGGATGTCGGCCGGCGGACGATAGATGGTTTTCCGGCTAAGAATGGTGTTTCGTTTGCCGCAGCCGCTGCCCGTGCTGTGGAAGTGGACCCGGGTCTGATTGCCGGCGATGCCGGGCGCGGTGAAAAACTGGCGGTCCTGCATTGCGGCCGTTGCCATCGGGTCAATGCAGCAAAGCGGATCTCAGGAATTGGGTCGACGCCGTCGTTTGCCATTATGCGCAGTTTCGCTGACTGGCAAGCGCGGTTTGAGGGGTTCTTTGCGATCAACCCCCATCCGTCTTTTACCGTGATCAAAGACGTCACCGAGCCCTTCGATGAAACCCGGCCGCCTGCGATCGTACCGGTGGAAATGACTATGGGCGAACTGGATGCGATCATGGCTTTTGTATCGCGTATTCCGCCGGCCGATCTTGGAGCGCCGCTCAAAGTCCAATAATCCTTCAGGCTCACGGTCAATGGTCACGCCGGATATAATCGTCGGTTGTGCGCACACGCGGGCGTTCACCAGCGGCAAACGGGTTGTTTTCGCTGTGATAAGCCGCATTGACCCGGCAGTCGTCACACATCTGAATGAGACGTGCCGCGCCACCTTCCTTGAACATGGAGTGTTTTCCAGCCAGCTTTTCGATCATCCGTTCGACTGTCGAGCGCACCCCAAACGGCTTGCCGCATTCGATGCACTCAAACGGTTGTTCTTCCTTCAGGACAATCGGCGTCAGTGCTGTGTCGCTTAAGTTGAGCTGTGGCACCAACGATAAGGCACTTTCCGGGCAGATCGTGGTGCAAATGCCGCATTGAAGGCAGGCATCTTCCTGGAACTTGAGCTGCGGCTGATCAGGATTTTCCTTAAGGGCACCAGAGGGGCACAAAGACACACAGGACAGGCACAAGGTGCAGGCATCGGCATTCGTCGAAACCGCGCCATAAGGCGCTCCTGTCGGCAACTCTATTACAGTATCTGCTTCATTCAGCGCCTTGGCCGCAAGACGCGTAACTTGTCTGCGGGACCCGAGCGGTAGGATCGGCGATTTGGCGGATGCTTCCTCTTGCTCAATATACAACTCGGCTTCCAGTTGATCCGGATCGACTGGTTCGATGAGTTTGATCTGCTGGTTTCCTGAAATTGCGGTCGCCAACTCTGCCTGGAAGGGCAGGCCATCCTTTTCGGTTTGCGGTGACAGGAGCACAGTCACCGAGGAAAATCCGCAGGCTAAAGCTGCCAGGGCCTCGGCGTGTCCGAAGGCCGCCAGGGCCGAGACTTCCATTGGAAGGACATCTGCCGGCAAGCCTTTGCCATAGCGTGCGGAGAGCCGGATCAGTTCTGCGCCATGGTTTGCGTCGTGCACCAGCAGGCGGGGCGGCTCGTTGACTGCCTTTCGCCATGTGGCGGCGAGAGTTTCTATCCGCTTGAAAATGTGCTGGGGTGCGGGCGCATCGTAAGACACGGCACCGGACGGGCAGACTGCAGAGCAGGTGCCGCAGCCGGCGCACACCATCGGATCAATCGTTATATGATCCCCAGCAGGTGTGATCGCGCCGGTCGGGCAAAGGTCCAGGCATCTGCTGCATCCCGGCTTTTGCGCCCGGGAATGGGCGCAGAGATCTTCGTTCAGCTTGACGTAAATCGGTTTTTCGAACGTGCCAATGAGCTGAGAGGCTTCAAGAAGTGCATTCGCATAGGCCTCTTTATTGCCCGGATCGGCGCGCAAATAGCCTTCACGCTTTTCAGCCGCCGGGAACAAAGGTGGCTCCCTGCGCAGATCAACGATGATATCGCAGGTGCTGCGGGCACCGCTGCGTGGATCGGTCCAGTTCAGTGGTCCGCGTCCACCGGGGACCCGTTCCTGCAATGCATCGAAGGATACATTAAATCCGCCCAACGCTCCGGTCGCCGATTTCACCCGGCCGCGCACGACATCGAAGCGGCGATCATCCCCAACCGGGATTTCGTCTTCGGGGGCGATGAGAACTGTAACACTCAGAGTTCCACAGAGGCTGCGGGCCGCCGAAAGGGCGATATCCGCTTCTCCAAAGATAAGACATGTGCCTTCAGACGTAACGTCGACAACCTTTTCGACAGGCGTGGGCATGATGGCATCGGCAATCAGAGCTGCCATCTTCGGTGTCGGAGTGGCTTCATCAGCACTCCAGCCAGCACGGTCGCGTATATCAACGAATAGTGGATCATTGACACCGAGGTCTGCTGCCAGGTCTTCGAAGGTGGTGCGCTCCTGCTGACACGCAATCAGAACATCTCCGGATTGCAAGGCTGATTCGGCATCGGCGGCCTCTGCCCGGCATAAGGCAGTATGTACTTTGGAACACGTTAAACCCGTAAGTTTTTCAATCTGTTCTGCATCGATCGACTGGCTTTTCAGGCAGTCGCACAGCAGAAGTTTGGCGTCCGTCATTATGCGCGCGTCCTCTCCCCCGGCATCTCGTTTCCGGCCTCTCCCAAGCGGAAATCAAAACACCAACTCCATAAACAAGGGCGGTGAGGGGCGTACGTCAAGTGTCCTTTAGAAGGACTTGAATTTTGCCGACGCTGCGTCAGCATAAGAGGGGAGAGAAAGTGCCGGCTTGTTCGGTGCGAGGGAGGATGCGTGTCCGTGAATACAGAAAGGACCCGGTCGATGCCGGTCGGCGTGGTCGTGCGCCGATTGCCGGGCGTGACCAAATGGCAGAAGTGGTCCTGGCGGGCGGTCTCGCTTCTTCCAGGCGCTGGAAACGCCGATTGGCAAGTGCTGCGTGAAGAAGGCGATGCCGTCGAATACCACGCTGCCACTCTTCCTCTGGAGCTTCACCGTGCGGATGCGGAAGCTTATTTGGCAGCACTCTCTGACAAGATCCCCTCCCTTTATGTTGTCATGCGACCGGCCGAACAGCTGGACCATGACGTCCCGATGGAAGTCGTGCTTGTCACCGCGTCGGCCTATGAAGGGCAAGACTATGCAGACACCAGCGAAGTTCTGGTTGAGAAGGTGCCGATGCCGCCTGGGCTGATCGCCTGGGTTCGGGACTTTGCTGAAGCACATCACGAAGAAGAGATTTTTATCAAACGTAAGCGCGACAAAAAACGGATCGACTTGGAAGAAGAAGGCATAGGCGATCCACGTATCCGCCAACTCGCAGATGTTTACAGGTCTCCTCGCGGCAAATCGAAGGATGTCTTGCAATGACATCCGGTTCTAACGATCCAACAGACTTTTGGTCCCGCCGCAAGGCTGCGGTGCGGCAGTCGGAAGAACTGGAGCGGCAAGAGCTGGAAGCGGTTGAGGCCGCTAAAGGCCGGGCTGAGCTGGAGGAAAAGAGCGATGCGGAAATCCTGGCGGAGCTGGAACTTCCCGATCCGGATACCTTGAGCGAAAAAGATGATTTCAAACCATTCTTGGCGTCTGCTGTGCCAGAGCGTTTGAAACGCCGGGCACTCAGGCGGATGTGGGGTCTCAATCCTGTTCTCGCCAACCTGGATGGCCTCGTCGAATATGCGGAAGACTACACTGATGCCGCGACAGTGATCTCCAACATGCAGACCGTTTATCAGGTCGGCAAAGGCATGTTCGATCGGTTTGCTGAAGATCTAAAGGACGAAGGTGACGGGCAGGATGTTGAAACTGGAGTAGAAGAGCCCGAAGAATACGCAAATAATGATGCAGTGCGGGAAGGTCAGAATATGGCATTGCACCAAAGTACAGGTGAAAAAGAAACAGCATTTGTGCAATTGACGCAAGGAGATGCCTTGATGCAAGATGCCAACTTGCGCGATGAGTGCGTGCCTTCGGTTGAGCCGTTGGCGGTGGAAGAGGAGGAAATACCTCCCAGGCGCCGCCGGATGCGGTTTGATTATTCTTAAATATCTAGCCGGAGGTGTAGGGGCCAACTTATCGCGTATGAGGGAGGAAACGGCGCATGGCCGCTGTTGTGACGGAATATGTAATCGACCCGGAAGACCAGGCGAGAGCAGACTTATATAATTTTTTGGGTGTTTTGCTGGTTTCGCCAGCGGATCAAGAGTTGCTGCGCCAAATCGCCAGTTTGCAAGGCGATGATACGCCCTTGGGATCTGCGCTTCGTATTCTTGCAAAGGTCTCGGCAGTCACAACTCCGGAAACCGCGGAACGCGAATTCAATGCGCTTTTCATCGGCCTTGGCCGCGGAGAGTTGCTTCCTTATGCCAGCCACTATCTCACCGGGTTTTTGAATGAGAAGCCCTTGGCGAATCTCCGCCAGGCGATGTCTGAGCGTGGAATTGAACGTGCCGAGGGCAAAAAAGAGCCGGAGGACCATATCGCATCCCTCATGGAAATCATGGGTGGTTTGATTGTGGGGCGCTTTGGAACGGTGACGTCTGTTGCCGAACAAAAAGTATTTTTCAAATCACATGTCGGCCCTTGGGCCATACACTTTTTCAGCGATCTGGAGGCTTCTGGAACATCCGTGTTCTATTCGGCGGTCGGCTCGCTGGGGCGGCAATTCATGGAGATCGAAGACCAGGCATTTGAGATGCTGCCCAACTAGGTTGCCAGCGGTTTTCTGCTGGCGGCATTGGAGTTCACGTAGGCAATTTAGGGCGGCATTTCCGCCCGCTAGGAGAGGAGGATTGCGACGATGAAACGACCCGATAAAGGGGCGCCTGAGCGAAGTTCAGGACGCCGGGATTTCTTAAAATTGGCGGCCATATCCGGGCCCGTCGCAGCAGCTGCTGTGGCGAGCGGTGGTGCTTCTGCGGAAGCAGCTGAGCCAGATCTGTCTTCGGACAAAATGCAAGATACAGCGCACACCCGCGCATATCTCGACAGCGCCCGGTTCTAACTGGACCCTGTGACACCCCGGCCGATGGTTGCGTGACGCCCGATGGCCGGTTCACTGAATAAACCCAGCCATATCGATTTCGATATTAGCAAGGTAGGGCAAGATGCTTAGGAAAAAGACCAATGGGGTTGCGCGACGCCCCCAGGGTGCAAGTATCCTTAGAGACGCTGCACATAAATCGGTAGACCGCCGGACTTTCTTGAAAGGCTCCGGTGTTGCCGCAGGCGGTCTGGCCGCCATCACCGCCATGGGCGGATCTGTTACCAAAGCCCAGGCGCAAGCCGGCTCCGGTGCCGTTCAAAACGTAAAATCTGTCTGCACACACTGTTCCGTTGGCTGTACGGTCATCGCGGAAGTGTCCAACGGCGTATGGGTCGGGCAAGAGCCCGGATGGGACAGCCCCTTCAATCTCGGTGCGCATTGCGCAAAAGGTGCTTCGGTGCGCGAACATGCGCATGGCGAACGCCGCCTGAAGTATCCGATGAAAAAGGAAGGTGGCGAGTGGAAACGCATCAGCTGGGACGAGGCGATCAACGAGATCGGCGACCAGATGATGAAAATCCGCGAAGAAAGCGGACCTGATAGTGTGTATTGGCTCGGTTCGGCCAAACACAACAACGAACAGGCCTATCTGTTCCGCAAGTTTGCTGCCTACTGGGGCACCAACAACGTGGATCACCAGGCCCGTATCTGTCACTCGACAACGGTTGCCGGCGTAGCCAACACATGGGGCTACGGCGCCATGACCAACAGCTACAACGATATCCATAATTCCAAGGCGATTTTCATCATCGGCGGAAACCCGGCTGAAGCACACCCGGTTTCGCTCTTGCATGTTCTGCGGGCCAAGGAACAGAACAACGCTCCGCTGATCGTTTGTGATCCGCGGTTTACCCGGACCGCAGCACATGCCAACGAGTATGTCCGCTTCCGTCCCGGTACGGACGTTGCCCTGATCTGGGGTATTCTCTGGCACATCTTCGACAACGGCTGGGAGGACAAAGAGTTCATCCGCACCCGTGTCTGGGGCATGGATCAGATCCGTGAAGAAGTTGCCAAGTGGAACCCGGAAGAAGTTGAACGGGTCACTGGTACGCCGGGCAGCCAGCTGAAGCGCGTTGCGCGGACGATGGCCAACAACCGGCCGGGCACCGTGATCTGGTGCATGGGTGGCACCCAGCACACCAACGGCAACAACAACACCCGCGCTTACTGCATCTTGCAGCTCGCCCTTGGCAACATGGGCACGAGCGGCGGCGGCACCAACATTTTCCGTGGCCACGACAACGTTCAGGGCGCAACAGATCTTGGTGTTCTGTCGCATACGCTGCCGGGTTACTACGGCCTGAGTGCAGGTGCATGGGGGCACTGGTCCCGCGTTTGGGAAGAGGATCTTGATTGGCTGAAAGGTCAGTTCGCAAAGACGACTGGCGCCGACGGCAAAGAAAAGAACCTGATGAACCTGACCGGTATTCCGGTGAGCCGCTGGATCGACGGTGTTCTGGAAGATCCTGCGAATATGGACAATCCGGACAAGGTTCGGGCCATGGTGCTTTGGGGCCACGCTCCGAACTCCCAGACCCGTATGTCGGAAATGAAAAAGGCAATGGAAATGCTGGACACGCTGGTCGTCATCGACCCGTATCCGACAGTTTCCGCCGTGCTTCATGACCGGACCGATGGTGTCTATCTGCTACCGGCCTGTACCCAGTTCGAAACCCGTGGGTCTGTGACTGCGTCGAACCGTTCGCTGCAGTGGCGGGACAAGATTGTCGACCCGCTGTTCGAGAGCCTGCCAGATGAAGTCATCATGGCGAAGTTTGCGAACAAGTTCGGCTGGGGCGATCGTCTCTTCCGCAACATTGAAATGGAAGATGCCGAAACACCGAATGTGGAGGACATCACCCGCGAATTGAACCGTGGTCTGTGGACGATCGGCTACACCGGTCAGTCTCCGGAACGCATCAAGTCGCATATGGAAAACCAGCACACCTTCGATCGCACGACTCTACAGGCGATCGGTGGGCCGAACGACGGCGAATACTACGGTATGCCGTGGCCGTGCTGGGGCACTCCGGAAATGAAACACCCGGGCACTCCGAACCTTTACGACATGTCCAAGCCGGTTGCCGAAGGCGGCCTGAGCTTCCGGGCAAGGTTTGGTGTGGAGCGCGATGGCCAGAACCTGCTGGCTGATGGCGTTTCGAACCCAGGTGCGGAAATCCAGGACGGTTATCCGGAATTTACCATGCAGATGCTGATGGATCTCGGATGGGATGGCGATCTGACCGATGAAGAGCGGGCGTCGATTGAGGCGGTTGCCGGTCCGAAGACCAACTGGAAGACCGACCTTTCGGGTGGTATCCAGCGGGTAGCCATCAAACATGGCTGTTCACCGTTCGGTAATGCCAAGGCACGCGCAGTGGTCTGGACCTTCCCGGATCCGATCCCGCTGCACCGCGAGCCGCTCTACACCCCGCGCCGGGATCTGGTAGCAGATTATCCGACCTATGAAGACCGGAAATTCTACCGCCTGCCGACGCTTTACGCTTCCATCCAGAAGCAGGACTTCTCCAAGGATTATCCAATCATCCTGACGTCCGGCCGACTGGTGGAATATGAAGGCGGCGGCGATGAAACCCGGTCCAATCCGTGGCTCGCGGAGCTGCAGCAAGACATGTTCGTCGAAATCAACCCAAGAGATGCCAACAATCTCGGAGTTCGTGATGGCGCGCAGGTCTGGGTTGAAGGGGCAGAAGGTGCCAAGGTCAAGGTTATGGCCATGGTGACCGAGCGGGTCGGTGAGGGCGTTGCCTTCATGCCGTTCCACTTCGGCGGCCACTACCAGGGTGAGGATCTGAGATCCAAATACCCGGCTGGCGCTGATCCGTATGTCCTTGGTGAGAGCACCAACACCGCTCAAACCTATGGCTATGACTCGGTCACACAGATGCAGGAGACCAAAGCGACTCTCTGCAAAATCTGGGCCGCGTAAGGGAGGAGAGAACGAATGGCACTTGGTGGACAAGCGAGGGCTAAGTTCCTCTGTGACGCTGAGCGGTGTATCGAATGCAACGCCTGCGTGACCGCCTGTAAAAACGAGCATGAAGTGCCCTGGGGCATCAACCGCCGCCGCGTCGTCACCATCAATGACGGCAAACCTGGCGAACGGTCGATCTCCGTGGCCTGCATGCACTGTTCGGACGCGCCCTGTATGGCGGTGTGCCCGGTCGATTGTTTCTACCAGAACGAAGAAGGTGTGGTCCTTCACTCCAAGGACCTGTGCATAGGCTGCGGCTACTGCTTCTATGCTTGCCCCTTCGGTGCTCCGCAGTTCCCGCAAGCGGGCAACTTCGGTTCACGTGGTAAGATGGACAAATGCACCTTCTGTGCAGGTGGTCCGGAAGAGAACCATTCGACCGCAGAATTCGCGAAATACGGCCGCAACCGTATCGCGGAAGGCAAACTGCCGCTGTGTGCAGAAATGTGCTCCACAAAAGCCTTGCTTGCAGGGGACGGCGACGTTGTGTCGGCGATCTACCGTGAGCGTGTGGTTGCCCGTGGCTTCGGCTCCGGCGCCTGGGGCTGGGGCTCTGCATACGGCCAAAGAGGCGGTTAAGCCAGGTCATCTGAACCCGTCTGGATGATGTGTCCAGGCGGGGACCTGTCTCACGTCCTTCTGAAGATTTCAAACATGTGCGGGGCGGCCATGCAGCCGCCCTGCGTGTCTCCGACTGATGTACTCGTGTGAGGTTCCAGACATGAAACGCCTGGCTCTGATTATGGCTGTCCTGTTTGCATTCATGACCCAAGTGGTTGCGCAGGATTCTGGCGCGGGTGACGGCGCTATGGATCGTTCGGCAACAGGGGGAGCTCAGACACTTGAAGACATCCTGAAGCGTCAGCGCGGCGAAAAAGTCGACTACGATTTCAAAAGAAATGCTACCGGCGATCCTAACTCTGCGGCTGGTATATCCTCACAAATGGGGACGCTGGGCGGTGTGTCCGACCCTGAACTCTGGCGGGCCCTGCGCTACGGGTCTGCAGACATCACCGTTTCTTCCGGCGGGAAGCCGGCAACTGTGCTGATGCAGGACGGCGGCATGCGCTGGCTGGAATGGCGCAAGGGTCCGTTGGCGACCTATGGCGGCATCCTGCTGCTGGCTACACTCGCTTTTCTCGGTTTGTTCTACCTCTTGCGCGGGAGAATCCGCATTGACGGCGAAAAAACCGGACAGACGATTACCCGATTCAAGGCAATCGAACGCTTTGGGCACTGGCTTCTTGGCGGATCTTTCATACTGCTCGGCCTGACGGGCCTGATTACCCTGTTTGGCCGGATGCTGATTATTCCGCTGATCGGCCATGATGCGTTCTATCCGATTGCCCACTTATCAAAGTGGGTCCACAACAACGTCTCCTGGGCCTTCATGCTGGGGCTGGTGATGGTCTTTGTCATGTGGGTTGCCCACAACATCCCGAACAAGACGGATCTGAAATGGATTGCCGTGGGTGGTGGCCTCCTCAAAAAAGGTGTTCACCCGCCAGCCAAGAAGTTCAATTTTGGCCAGAAAATGATTTTTTGGAGCGTGATCGTTTTTGGTGCGCTTATCTCGATCACCGGGCTGTCCTTGTTGTTCCCCTTCCAGATGCCGATGTTTGCTGCTGTATCTGATGCTTTAAACGCTACTGGCCTGCCGCAGCTTCTTGGTTTTGGAACTCTGCCAACCGAACTTGCGCCACATGAGGACATGCAATTGGCGCAGTTGTGGCACGCGATCCTGGCATTCATCCTGATGGCCATTGTGCTTGCCCATATCTACATCGGCTCGGTCGGTATGGAAGGTGCCTATGATGCCATGGGCACGGGCGAGGTGGAGTTGCAGTGGGCACGCGAACACCACGGCCTCTGGGTCAAGGAAGTCGAAGCAGCTGAAGCAAACGAAAAGGAACGGGACGCCGCCGGGGCGGTTCCGGCTGAATAGATGCGTCCGGGTTTTATCCGTGCATCCTTTCACGTTTTATCAATGCTGGAAGCGCCGTTGATTAGCTGTCTAAATAAAAATCGGATGTGGCATGGGTTTCTAGTTGCCGGGGCGGTGGTTTTCAGTGGCCAATCGCAACTGGCGGCAGCCGCCGATTTTCAAACCCTGAAAGGCCATGGCGGACCGGTGATGGATATATCGGTTGCCAAGGAAAATGGCCTTGTTGCGACTGCAAGCTTCGATAACTCTGTCGGTGTCTGGTCCGGCCGCATGCCTCAGTGGCTGGAAGGCCATGAGGCGGCCGTCAAGGCGGTGACCTTTGTTGATGAGGAACGCCTTGTCTCGGCTGGCGACGACAACGATCTGATCCTCTGGGATCTGAAAGCCGGATCTCAAACCAAGCTCGAAGGTCATACAGCAAAAGTCGTTGGGATCGCTGTTTCGCCGGACAAAAAACTTATCGCCAGTGCCAGTTGGGATTCGCGTATTGGCCTTTGGCCGGTTGCGGGCGGTGAGCCTCAATTCCTCAACGGTCATTCGTCGGGCGTGAATGCGGTCGCATTTTCCCGAGATGGGCGCTCGCTTTATTCGGGGTCGGTTGATGGCTCCGTCATCCTTTGGGACTTGGATAGAAGAGCCGAAAAACGCGTAATCGACCGCAATGGGTTTGGCATCAATGTGCTGGCCCTCGGCGGTGGGGACCAAGGACCCGCGAGCTGGCTTGCTTACGGCTCTCAAGACGGTGTCACCCGGATGATCGACTTGAACACCGGTGAGCGCCTGAACGAGTTTTCCTTGGACCGGCGGCCGATCCTCGGGCTGACGGTCAGTCCGGATGGTAGGCGGCTCGCGACAGGGGACGGGCAGGGGTATATCACCGTTTTTGATACAAAATCCTGGCGGATCGAAACCGACTTCCGGGCCGCACTTAAAGGACCGATTTGGGCCCTGGCTTTTTCCCAGGACGGCAGAATTCTTCATGCTGGCGGCATCGAAAACATCGTCTATTCGTGGCCTGTCGCAGACCTTGCCAGTTTTGATCCAATGGCTACCGAGACACCGCTTTTCCTCCGCAAGCCAGAGGAAATGAGCAACGGCGAACGGCAATTTGCCCGCAAGTGTTCGATCTGTCACTCGCTCACGGATGACGGCATTCGCAAGGCCGGTCCTACGCTCCATAAGGTCTTTGGCCGGAAAGCCGGCACCCTGCCTGGATACAGTTATTCGGAAACGCTTCTAACGTCTGATATCATCTGGTCGGACGAAACCATCGATCAGTTGTTTTTAGATGGACCCGATCACTATATTCCGGGTTCCAAGATGCCGATGCAGAGGATTGTCTTGCCGGAAGACCGCAAGGACCTCGTGGAATATTTGAAAACGGCAACGGTCTCTGACCAGGCCGGGGAAGGACACCAATGAAAGCCATGCTGACCGCCTTTGCGGCCATCGTTGTGATTGCGATTGGCGCCAATCAAGTTCTGGACCGGGCCGGCTTTTCCAGTGCCGATCAGACAACCGGCAATGCTGTTCGACTCGGGAATTAGGTCCGCTGCTTGTTGAAATCACAAGCGGTAGCGCACCTTTGACCAGTGCCAGTGTGCCTACTTTTGCCGGCTTGAGATAAGGGCCTGGAAATCCGGGTCGTTTTGAAGGGGTTGAAGCGCCCAGAAATTCTCTAGCCAGGCCGTTTGCCCCTGCCAATCGCTTTCAAGCAAAAAGCGGATGTTGTCGAGTGCCCGTTGGTTGTCACCTGCCATGACGCTTGCTCCCGCGGCGGGGAAACGGCACCAATTGATATCGGCGCTTGCCTGTTCAAAGTGAGTGGCGAGTTCTGCGCAGTATGCAGAATCCAGATCACCGATGTTTTCCGCGGGCAACCTGCAGCTATAAGCGGTGTAGCGATCCAGTTCGGTAAGGCCGATTGACTTGGCGGTTGCAATCGACCCTTTGTTGGACGCATGCGTATGCCATTCAATATCGGCAATTCCACGCTGAAGACAGGCATGAATCGTTGCGGATGCGGCAGCCTGGGCAAGTCCTAGCCGCCTATATTTTGAGGATGTTCGAACGCCAATTTCGCACCGTGATCCACACACGCTGTCTGTCAGGCAATGGCTGACGATTTGTTTGTTGTGGAGCGCGCAAACGCCGACCGCATTCTCAAAAAACGCATCTGGTGAACGCCATTCCTCGACCGCGCGTCGGAATAGGTCCAAGTTGCCAGGATTCCGGTCAAACAAGTTTCTGTCTACCGGTACAAATTCAAATCCAGCAGGCGATTGGATAAGCACAGGCTGCGGAATGCCAGATGCAAAACCGAAACGGAGCCGTGGGTGGGGCAACGAGAATTTGTTGCTCCAGACCTGATCAAGAAGCGGACACCAATTGTCTTCACAATAAAGGTAGGCCCAGTCTGGAATGATTGCCCTGATCTTTTCCAAACTGTGCTCGGCAGGCTTCGGTTCACCTGCAAGAAAAAACATATCGCCGATAACAACAATCGCCACTTCCGGATTGGTGCGGTGGTCGACCCAAATGTCTCCCTGAATGGTTCCGTTTAGAACGGAAAGAATAGCAACGTGTGTGCTGGCGAGATCAGCCAGTGTGGTTTGAGCCGCCGAAACGGCGGGTTTTTCGAGCTTGAACATGGGTGTGCGATCCTATGGCTGCAACGCATTGAAGCTGCGCAATAGGTTAAGAGAACTGGAACAATGTCAGAGATGTTCCGATGACGTCCGGTATGTGCTAGCCGGCATCCAGCGTGGTGGTATCTATCATCTTGGCACCTCGCTTTTTCTGTTCAATTCATCGCACGAGGAGTTTAGGCGCTATGGTTGGTTCTAACAAGGGTTTTGGTTTGTTGGTGTATCAGCATGTGGTGAGGAACTAGCTGGATCCCTTGTTCGCATTTGCAAAAAATAGCTGCTGGCCATCAATCTTATACGTGGATATGGCGGTTTGGCCCTCTTTCGACAGAAGCCAGGCGATAAACCGTTGTCCCATGGCGGCCTTGATATGCGGATGGGCTTCCGGGTTCACCAGGATCACGCCATACTGGTTGAACATCTTCGGATCTCCCTCAACAGCGATTTCATGCGTGCCTTTGTTGCCGAAAGCGATCCAAGTGGCCCGGTCAGTCAGAACATAAGCGCCCATGCCGGTGCCCGTATTGAGCGTTGCGCCCATTCCGGACCCGGTTTCCCGATACCAGCTGCCCGATGCCTGTGCGGGGTCGATCCCGGCAGCCGTCCAGAGCCGGAGTTCTGCCTTGTGCGTGCCGCTGTCATCGCCGCGCGAGGCGAAGGTTGCTTTGGCTTCTGCAATTTTTGTGAGGGCGGCAGAAACATCGGTTAAACCGGAAATACCGGCTGGGTCGCTGGCAGGGCCGACAATCACGAAGTCGTTGTACATGACATCGGCGCGGGACACGCCGTAACCGTCGGCAACAAACTTCTCTTCAGACGGTTTGGAATGCACAAAGAGGACATCGCCGTCTCCATTTGCGGCGTTTTTGATCGCCTGTCCGGTGCCGACCGCAACCACACGCACTTCGATCCCCGATTTTGCGGTGAACTTTGGCAAGAGGTCGTCAAAGAGGCCGGAGTTCTGTGTGGAGGTCGTTGACTGAACAATAATGAACTTGTCTTCAGCTGCTGCTGATTGAACAAAACCGACCGCGGCAGTAGCGGCGAGAACAAGTTTAAGAAACAATCGTTTGGACATGAAGTAGATCCTGAAAATCAAAAAGGGTGGAGCGGTGTTTCATTGAGAGGTGTAGAGGCGTCCATCGCGCCACGCGCGTGCGGGCTCACTTTTGGGGATCGTCAACACGCGGCCCGCAGTTCCGGTTTCTGCAACCCGGCCATCTTGCAAGAAGACGACGTCCTGCCCCAATCGGCTGGCCTGACCGGCATCATGGGTGACAAGAACGATGGTGATACCCTTGGCGTTTGCGTCGAGAATCAATTGTTCGATGGCAGCCGTCGAAGCTGGGTCGAGGCTCGCGGTGGGTTCGTCCAGAAACAACAAATCTGGCTCGCAGGCGAGGGCACGGACGGTGGCAAGGCGTTGCTGTTCCCCTCCGGACAGCACTCGTGCCGGGCGGTGTGCTAAATGCGCGAGCCCTGCCGCGTTCAACGCCTGATGGATCAGGCCTTCACATTTAGGCCTTTTGTGACCCCGCACCCGCAGAGCGAATTTCAGATTGGCTGCCGCTGATCGGCGTAGGAGGACCGGCCGCTGAAAGACCATCGCTTGAGCTTGCCGGGCCATTTTGTCGAGCTTGCGGTCCTGCCAAAAAATTTGCCCGTGAGTCGGTATGATCAAGCCGTGTAGCAAGCGCAGAAGCAGGCTCTTTCCGGCGCCGTTTGGCCCCATGATGACGGTCCGGGATCCGCGCCGGATCTGAAGGTCGATGTTGGAAAGAAGCTGATGACCGGACGTTTCAAACCCAAGACCACGCGTTTCCAGGAGGATTTCGCGAGTGTCTGGAACCGGACTTGCAGACGGGGCCGATTGAGTGTCGAGGGTCATGTTACGCATAAGCAGCCCTCACAGCTGAGGCCCGAAGGGTCATGACAAGCGCATTGACAGTAAACGCGATTGTTAAAAGCACCACGCCAAGTGCCAGAGCTAGCTCCAAATTGCCCTTAGAGGTTTCAAGCGCAATGGTCGTGGTCATCACCCGGGTGACGTGATTGATGTTGCCTCCGACAATGATAACGGCACCAACTTCCGCAACAGCCCGGCCAAAACCTGCCAGCGCGACAGTCAACAAGCTATAGCGTGCGTCCCATAAAAGAGCCGTCACCCGGTCGAACGGTCCAACACCCATCGACGCAAACTGCTCCGAGTACTCCAAATTGAGGTCTTCAACGACTTGCCGGGTCAGCGCTGCAACAATCGGTGTCACCAGAACCGTTTGAGCGATGATCATCGCGGTCGGTGTGTAGAGCAGGCGCAATGGGCCAAGCGGGCCGGAAGCTGACAGCATCAGATAGACGAGCAGGCCGACAACAACAGGCGGCAATCCCATCAAGGCATTGAGAATAATGGTTAAAAGTGTCCGGCCGGGAAACCGGAACGCGCCTGCCAATGCCCCTAGAGGGAACCCAATCAGGCAGGAAACCACGACGGCCGTCAGGGTGACCCGCATGGACAGGCCAATGATTTCGATCAGGTCTGGATTAAACGCGAATACCAAGCCAAAGGCTCCAGCCAACACGCTCCAGAAGCTGTCCATTTCCGCTATTTCCTCCCGATTTTCGGAGAAAATAACACAAAATGCATAAAACTGCACACTGTCCTTTCGTCCAGATGTTTGTCATTTGCGACATGGCCGAGGACGCTGGACTGTGATTGTTGGGCATGAAACAAAAAAGCCTTGCTTCGGGCGGAGCAAGGCTAACAGAAGGCGGCCTGGCACCGGATGGAACGCTCAGGCAATTTGTGGGCGGGCTCTTAGTCCTTGGAGGTTGAGCCTTCGTCGTATGTCCAACGGTATTCTGGTGGTGTTGGTCCTTTGTTGCGGCCGCCCTGTTCGGTTTGTTCCCAAGCATGTGCCAGAATGCCGACAGACCGGGAGAGGCCGAAGAACCCTCTTGCCAGCGGAGCAGGGCAGCCCAGCTCGGCATAGATGACGGCTGTTGCGCCATCAATGTTCATTGGAACTGGTTTGCTGCGCTCTTCTGCGAGCTTGTTTTCGATGGCACGGCCGATTGCAGCGTAGTTCCCTGAAACTTCGCCAGCAGCTGCTGCCTCCTCAACAAGGGCCAGCAATCGTGGCGCTCTCGGGTCCACGGGCTTGTGAAATCGGTGGCCGAAACCTGGAATGAACCGCCCGTGCTCTGCGCGCCAGGTATTCAGCGTTTCTTCAAGTGAATGCAGACCGGTTTCTTCAATTCTACGGTAGAGCTCGACCGCCTGCTCGCCTGCGCCGCCATGGACATTCCCCAGCATGTTCAGCCCAGTTGCCATGGCCGATTGCAGTCCGATCCCACAAGTGGCTGCCATGCGCGCGGCCGCAATAGATGGCGCTTGCGGTCCGTGGTCGACGGCCGCAACAAGGGCGGCTTCGAATAAGTGCGCCCGGTGACTGGAAATCTCCTTACCTGTGACCATCAACCAGATCATTTGGGCAAAGCCAGTGTTGCCGATCAGGTCTTCGACGGGACGACCACGCAAGGCAATCCGGCCTGGCTCCATATCGATGATGGATGTTCGCCACCAATCTGAAACGTCATTTCGATCGCTCACACCACACCCTCCTTGCGCAACTTCCTGATTTCTTCAGACGGCAAACCCAATTCGCCGAGGATTTCCTCAGTATGTGCGCCAAGCTCTGGTGGCGGGGTCGGGACGGAGGGGCGTTTGCCATCCATCATGGCGCCAATACGAACCAGGTCGATCGGCCGTCCGATCCCGGGTGGTTCTTCAAAGTGGCCAAGAAAGTCACGATCTGTGATTTGTGGGTGGGAGAGGACCTCAGGCACGGTCAGAACGGCTCCTGCGGGCACGCCCAACCTGTTGAGCTCTTTGGCCCAGGTCCGGGCCGGGCGCGTTGTCAGCACTGTTTCTAGCTCTGCTTTCAGGCGCAGCCTGCTGTGTTTGCGGTCTTCGCGTGTGGCAAATTCCGGGTTGCCGATCAGATCTTCCCTGCCGAGGTGTCTGGCCAGGATCTCCCACTGCTCGTCCTTGTTCGCAGCAATGTTGATCAGGCCGTCTGCACACTGGAACGCGCCGGATGGAGCAGACGTTGGATTTTCATTGCCGTTGGGTGTCGGGGCGACACCGCCGATCAAATGGTTGGAAACCACCCAGCCCATGGTGGCAAGCACCGATTCCAGCATGGAGACATCAATAAACGTGCCGCGGTTTTCGGCATTCAAGGCAGACGCAATCGCCATGGCCGCGGTCAGTCCGCCCACTGTGTCGGCCAGCGGATAACCGACCCGTAACGGGGCACTCTCAGCATCACCGGTGATCGACATGACCCCAGACGCGCCCTGAACAATCTGGTCATAAGCCGGGCGGTGTGCCCAGGGACCATCCTGCCCAAAGCCGGAAATCGCGCAATAGATGAGGTGCGGTGCATCTTTTTGCAGTGTTTCATAACCGACACCGAGCCGGTCCATGACCCCTGGCCGGAAGTTTTCGACCAGGACATCTGCTTGAGCGACAAGCCGTTTGAGCAAGTCTTTGCCGCGTGGATCTTTTAAATTCAGCGTCAGAGATTTCTTGCCGGCATTTTGCGCCAGAAAACTGATGCCCATGCCTTTGGCAGAGAGGTCGGGATCCGCGCCAAGATTGCGGGCGAGATCTCCCCGCCCGACTGTCTCGATCTTGATCACTTCCGCGCCCAGATGTGCCAGTTGGTGGCAGGCAAAGGGTCCAGCAAGCACATTGGTTAAGTCAAGTACCTGGATCCCTTCAAGCGGTTTGGTCATCTCCGACCTTCCGTTGCGCTGCTCATCTCAATCACCGTCAGCAACGCCTTCCGCCCGGGCACGGGCCCTGCGGGCGCGGTAACTCGGCAGGATCACGAGGATTGCCGCCAGAACCAGAAGTCCTAGTGTCATCGGCCGTTCCAAAATGAATCCAATGCCATCATAGAGCTGCATGGACCTGGAAAAATTGTCTTCCAGCATGGAGCCGAGGATGAAGCCGATCAGAAGCGGTGCCAGTGGGTAATCCGCAAAGCGCAGCACTGTCGCGCAGATGCCGAAGCCAACCAGGATCAGGAGTTCGGTCGCGTTGTTCTGACCGATGTAGGCGCCCATCAAAGTGAAGAACAAAATGAAGGGGATCAGGAAGTTCCGCGGAACTGCCAGAACCTTGGCGATGTACGGAATCAGCGGCAGATTGAGGATCAGGAGGATCACATTGCCGAGATACATGGAAATGATGACCGCCCAGAAGATTTCCGGCTGATCGACCATCAGGCGCGGACCTGGAGAGACGTTCAGGGCAATCAGAGCACCGAGCAGGATTGCGGTGGTGCCGGACCCGGGAATACCAAGCGTTAGCAGCGGCACGAAGGAGCCTGTGCAAGCGGCGTTGTTGGCGCTTTCCGGGGCTGCCAGACCTTTAACCGAGCCCTTGCCGAATTGATCCTGTTCTTCCTTGGGAGCGATGTTGCGCTCTACGGCGTAGCCGAGGAAGGATGCAATGGTTGCCCCTGCGCCCGGCAAAACCCCGATCAGGAAGCCTTGGATTGATTGGCGGCCGATGACCGGTGTGATCGCCTTGGCTTCCTCCTTGGTAATACGCAAATCCTTGATCTCACCATCGCCGCCATCTGTCTTAGACCGGCTCGGATCAAGAACGAGGTAGAGGGCTTCGGGCAAGGCAAACATGGCCATTGCAAGTGTGATAAAACCGAAACCTGATTGCAGATCCATCATCCCCATGGTGAAGCGCGGCATGTTGAACAAAGCGCCTTCACCGACGGTTGCCATGATGAGGCCGAGAATGGTCATCAAGAGAGCTTTGATTACCTGGCCGGTTCCAGCAAAAGCGGCAATGGCGGAAAGACCAACAACCATCAGCGCGAAATACTCAGCTGAATGAAATAGCAGGGCGACGGTTGCCAGAGCAGGCGCAAAGATCATCAAGAGGATGGCACCAATGGTGCCACCGGAGAAGGATGAAATTGCAGCTACGGTCAGAGCCTTGCCGGCTTTGCCTTGGCGCGCGAGCGGATAACCGTCAAAACTGGTTGCAACGGTTGAGGCAACGCCTGGTGCGTTGATCAGAATTGAAGACGTTGAACCGCCGAAGATCGCACCGTAATAAACGCCGGCGAGCAGAATGAGGGCGGCAGATGGGTCGCCGATGGAAATCGCGACCGGGATCATGATCGCGATGATCGACATCGGCCCAAGCCCAGGCAGCATTCCTATGAAGGTGCCGATCAGACACCCGCCGACAACCATCAGCAAGTTGGTGACGGAAAAGGCCGTGCTCAGCCCGATAAAGATTCCTTCGAGCATGTCAGCCTCCGTTTCTAAAGAAGAATGGCAAGGGGCTCAGGAAAATCCCAAGAACCTGGTCAACAAGGTACCAGACAACGCCTGCGGCGATGGCTGAAGCCAGTGCCATCGTAACGTAACGCCGTTCGCCGAGGATGTAGGAGCCCAGGAACAAGAAACCGACGGTCGACAGCAAGAAGCCTGCAGGGCGCAAAAGCAAAGCATAGGCCACCATCAGGACGAGCAAAGCGATTGCCTGGCCGAGTTTGTAGTCGGTCAATCGACGGTAGTTGATTTCAGATGGTTTGGGCTCGCCGCTGCTCTTTTCAAAGCCTAACAAGATCAGCAAGGAACATATGATCGCCAGAACCGACAGTATTTTCGGGAATGTCGAAGGCCAAATCGGGTTCCTGCGCATGAATGGCGCAAGAGCGTCGTCCATGGTGAAAAACGCCGTGTATCCATAAGCAAGACAGATCAACAAAATGATCATGGCGATCCATCGATCGAGCGCCATGGCGTCCTCCCCAGTGTTTTGATTTTTGAGTATGCACCGTGTCGGAGCCATTGGAAACGGAACCCGACATAATAAACAAGGCGGCGCAAGCTTATGCCGCGCCGCCAGTCAGTCTGGTTGATTAAAGGAAGCCGAGCTTCTTCATCAGATCGCCGATTTCCTTTTCCTGAAACTCCAGAAACTTGAGGAAGTCATCACCTGGCGTGTGGATGTTCACCCAGCCGTTGCGGGCACGGACTTCTTCCCAGGCATCAGTTGAGTACATCTTCGCGATTGCATACTGGTAGGCTTCAAGCTTGTCTGCCGGCAGGCCGGGGGCTGCGAAGAAACCACGCCAGTTGACAAAGTGCGTATCAATGCCCTGCTCCTTCATTGTCGGCGCATCTTTGTAAGTGTCTACGCGTTCGTTAGACGTTACGCCGATGATTTTGACTTCGCCCGCGTTTGCAAGGTCAACTGCTTCCGAGAAACCGGTCGACAGAGCAGCGATCTCACCGGAAAGCAAAGCGGCCATAGCTTTTCCGCCAGCATCATACGGGATGTATTTGAAAGCTGTCGGGTCTTCACCAGCTGCCTGCATCGCCATGGCCGCAACCAAGTGATCCATGCCGCCAGGCACAGAACCGCCGCCAATCGCTGTACCAGACGGATCAGCTTTATAGGCTGCGATCAGGTCTGTCATGGAGTTGATAGGGCTGTCTTTGCCAACAACAAGCGCAGCGTAATCACCGATGGTTCCTGCAACGAGTGTCAGGTCGCGGAAGTTCTGCGGGAAAACGCCTGTCAGGGACCGAATGACGATCGGGGTCGAGTTGACCATGAGCGTGCCATGGTTGGAGGCAGCATTTTCGATCAGGTAGCCGATGGCCTTGCCGCCGCCGCCGCCAGACATGTTTTCGTAGGAAGCTGTGCCAACGAGGCCAGACTTCGTAAGAGCTTCACCAGTTCCACGTGCAGTGCCGTCCCAACCGCCACCTGCACCACCAGGGATCAGGAAGTGAATGGAATCGACAATCTTGTGGTTGTCTGCCATCGCAGGCATAGCAAATGTCATGGAAGCTGCTGCCGCAGCCAGAACGACCCGGCGGGTCATTTTCATAAGTGTCATGTTTTCCTCCACATGGTCCGGCCCTTTGGTGGGCCGATTAGAGCCGCTGGACCGCAGGTGCGGACCCTCCCAGCGGGCTTGCTCTCAGCCTAACGCCGAACCCTGTCATCAACCTGTCACCCTATGCCGCCGCGCTTGCATGTGCCGATCAAGCGGGGCAAGAGTGAAAGAAGGAGGATGAAAAAAGTGCGTTTGCTGCTGGTTGAAGACACATTTGACATGGCCGAGGCGATTATGATCCGGCTGGACCGGAGCGGTATTGCCTGTGATCTTGCAAAGACGCTGGACGAAGCCCGGTCGCTGCTCGATGTGCAGCGCTACGATGTGATCGTTCTGGATTTGAATTTGCCGGATGGCCTCGGGACAGACCTTCTTAAAGAGATGCGCGCGAAAGCTGACCGCACACCGGTTCTGGTACTAACGGCAGAATTTTCCGTTGATGACCGGGTGTCCACGCTGAATTCCGGCGCGGATGACTATCTGGTGAAGCCGTTTGACCATCGTGAATTGGAAGCCCGTATCCAGGCCCTTTTCCGGCGCGAAAAAGGCGACAAGGCCGAAGAGATTTTGCTCGGAGATCTAACTTTTAATGCCACTGCCCGCGTCGTTCGGCACAAGGACACGCCGGTTAATCTGACACGGCGGGAATTTTCCCTTTTGGAACTTCTCATCCGCAACCGGGGCAAAATCCTAAGTAAGGAACGGCTCTTTGAGGGTGTATTCAGTTTTCAAGATACCGACGTCAGCATGAACGCTTTGGAGCTTTACATTGCGCGCTTGCGTAAAAAACTGTCTGGCAGTTCGGTGCGCATCGAAACCCAAAGAGGGCTTGGCTACAAGCTGGAAACAGATGGCTAGCCTTCTCAACAGATTGGGGGCGACCTCACTCACGGCCCGAGTTGCGCTGGGAGTGACCTTTCTGTTGGCATTCGGCGGTGTGATCGTCTCGGTCGCCGCATTTGCATACGGCCGGGAAGCCGCGCGGTCCGCCTACGACCGGCTGTTGGTGGGAGCTGCGAATGATATTGCTTCTGCGATTGCCGTTGTGGACGGCAGTCCGGTTCTGGTTTTGCCTCATTCTGCTTTTGAACTTCTCGCACTCGCCCCTGATGACCGCATCGGTTATCGGATCTTGGGACCGGATGGAGAAACGCTCACAGGTTACGATGAAATCGTACTTCCTGACGGGCTGACGGGTTTTCAGGATGTTTTCTTTGATGCGCCGTTTTTTGGTGAAAATGCCCGGTATGTTGTCGTTTCGCGTCAATTTGCAGAACGTACCTGGAGTGGGACCGTCCGGATCGTTGTCGGTCAGACGTTGCTTGCCCGGGAAGCCATGGCCTTCGATATTACCCGGAAAGCGCTCTATGTGCTGGCTGCGTCCGGGTTCGCAATGATGCTGTTGGCGGTGCTCGTTGTGCGGGCCGTCTTCAATCCCTTGAAGCGTATTGCAAGTGGCTTGGCAGCGCGGGACCCACATGATCTTACGCCTTTGGATACGGATGTCCCGCGCGAAACAGCGATTATGATCCAAGCACTGAACGGGTTCATGGGACGGCTCGACAGGCAGATGAATTCGATGAGGCATTTGATTTCCGACACCGCTCATCAACTGCGGACGCCTGTTGCAGCACTCCGGGCGCAGGCGGATCTCTTTTCTGACGAGAAGGATCCGGAGCGCAGAGAACGTGTTGTTGAACGGATTCAAACCCGGTCTTCCAGTCTCGGCCGTTTGCTCGATCAAATGCTGAGTCAGGCGCTTGTCATTCACCGCGGCGACAGTGTCCGCCGCGAACGGGTTGATTTGCGCGACGTCGTACTCGATGTTTTTGAGGATGGCGACCACACGGTGTTGATGCCGCATATGGAAGTTGTTCCGACAGTGGCGGACCATCCGATATTGGTTCTGGCGGATGCAACGTCACTTCAGGAGGCCGTCAAGAACCTACTGAGTAATGCTTTGAAATACGGGCGGGCTCCGGTGCGGATCGGGGCGACGCTTGAAGGTGATACCGCTTCAATATGGGTCGAAGACAGCGGTGGAGGCCCCGACCCTGATGTTCTTTCTGCTCTTGGGTCGCGATTCAATCAGGCAGGACCAATCCGGCAAAACAGTTCAGGCCTTGGCTTGGCAATTGCGCATGCTGTCGCAAACTCCTTTGAAGGGCGGCTCGTTTTGGAAAATCGGCAAGGGGAAACGTTTCGCGCTGCGCTCCTATTTCCGGCAATCAAAGCGGAGAGCTCATGAGACATCGATCCACGTGTTGGGCGGCCTTGTCGTTTCTGCTGAGCCTGGGCCTGGCGGTTCAGGTGACACAAGGATTTGCAAATGAGCCGGAACTGATCGAACGATTTGAAACCCCATCCGCGACACAGACACTGATCGTCCGGTCGACCGCCGATATTTCGATCTATGCACCAGTTGTCGAGGCGTTTCTCGAAACCCAGTCAGATCTTGCCATTGTTTATGAACAATGGGGGTCGAACGATCTCTACAGCCAGACACGGCAGGAATGCAGGGAAGATGCACCTGCAGCAGATGTGGTCATCAGTTCCGGCGTGCATCAGATGGTTAAGCTGGTCAATGAAGCGTGTGCGCAAAGCCATGTTTCCAGGGAGACTGAGCAGTTGCCACCCGCACTTCGCTGGCGCGATGAACTGTGGGGCATCACTCGGGAACCGGCTGTCGTCGTCTACAATCAGGAACTTGTTCCGCCCGATGAAGTGCCGAAATCTCGGTTCGACCTTTTGGATCTATTGCGGCCGACTTACACAAGATACGCGGGTAGGATCGCCACTTACGACATAGAGCGCTCCGGCTTGGGCTATCTTTTTGCATTCATTGATGCTCAGGAAGCCTCGACCTTTGGGGCGCTGCAAGAGGCTTTTGTGCGTACTCAGGCCGTCCTGTCCTGCTGTTCTTCGGACATTATCCGGGGGGTTGCAGAAGGGCGTTACCTGATCGCCTACAATGTGCTTGGATCCTATGCGCAAGGGTATCAGCAAACGGATGACCGGATCGGGATTGTTCTTCCCTCTGATTATACACTTGTTTTGTCGCGCGCACTCATGATCCCCAAAGGCGCAGATAATACCGCGGCAGCTGCCGAGTTTCTTGATTTTCAACTGTCACCGGCCGGGCAGCGCGCACTCCGCGAAGCTTTATTGATCAGTCCGCTTTTGGAAACGGAGGAAGGAGCAGAGGGAGAAACACTCAGTTCGACAGCCCTCCGGCCAATCGGCCTGTCACCTTCTTTGATGGTGGCGCGCGATCAGCTAACCCGCGAGACATTTCTGAAACGCTGGCGTGTGACGTTTCCGGTGCCATAAGGTTATGACGTTAGGAAAAACTCTTCCTTGAAGGTCTTGCGCGCTTGGATGCTTGCGCCTTGCAAACCTCCGTTGTCTGCAAATGTTCCGCGCAAGACCAGCGGAGTCTCATAGGCCGCCAAGGTCAATGCACGGGTCTTGCTGTCGATTTCCTTCAGCAATTCTTCATCCGCGCTGAGCCCGCCGCTCACCGGTATGACGTCCGGTCCGAGCAGATTGACCACCATACTGAGGGCGCGGGATAGAAGCGTCGTATAGACGTCAATTGTCTTGGTTGCGTCAAGATCACCTGCATGCCAAGCGCTGGTAATTTGAATGCTTGAAAGGTCTGTTCCGTGGAGGGCTTGGTGCAGTTTCTCCAGGCCACGGGCCGATCCATAGGCATCCAGGCAGCCGGTCTGTCCGCAGCCGCATTCAAAATGGGGAATACCTGACAGGGTGCCGGCAGCCGTTGGGTCGACAACAGGGCCGTGCCCCCATTCCCCAGCAATACCGCCATGTCCGGTTACCAACATGCCCTTATGGGTCAACCCGCCGCCAACGCCAGAGCCGAGAATGATGGCAAAGACAGTGTCTTTTCCGGCACCGGCGCCGTCCACCGCCTCAGCTAGAGCAAATGCATTGGCATCATTGATGATCTGAACCGGGACACCCAATTCTTCGCTCAAGTCTGAAGCGACGCGGCGGCCATGAAGGCATGGAATGTTGGCGACGTCAGCCAGGCCAGTCTCGGCATCAAAGGCACCGGCTAGGGAGATAACCGCAGGACCGGCAGGGTCAGGAAGACAGCTTCGAAGAGCGTCAACAAAGTCCGGCCAGGAATTGAGCGGCGTTGGCACGCGCCCTGCCTCAACAGCTAGGCCGGCCGCCAGAGGGCGAGCAAACCGGATGAAGCTGCCGCCAATATCAAATGAGGTCACCATATCGAAGTCGTCTGTCCCAGTTCGTTCAACGATCTACGGAAGTTTGCAGTGGTTTTATCCAGTTTGAATAGATGGGTTTTGGGGACCCGTCTCGGATCTTTTTGGGAAGGCGAACCGGTATGTACTGTTAAAGAGCCGTGCGCATCCTATAACCGGGTGCATACACCAGTTTCACATGCGTGATTGGTTGTTCGCCTGCCCAGGTAATGCGTTCCATTGCAAACAGAGCACTGCCCGGCGCCGTATCCAGTTTTTCGGCAGCCGCCTTATCTGCACTCATTGCAAAAAGGGAGAGGTCGCCGTGGCTGTAAGGCGCGTTTTGAACGAGCCATTCGTTGGCACTGATTTTGGTGAAATCCGCCTTGGTCGCCTCCGGCGCGGCTTGCAGGTTGATGTACCGTTCTTCGAAGGCATAGGGACGTTTGTCGGCGAAATGCAGTGTTTTTAGATAAAGAACATCGCCGCTAAGGGCGGCTTGAAAGGCGCCATGTAGCATTGGTGGCAGTGGCCGCTGATCGCGGATCAGCAGGCTGTGCCGGTAGGCCTTGCCCAGGGCTTCGACTTCTTCCCGGATGATGGGAATGGTCAAGGTTGCCCGCTGCGGCGGATTAAGCACGACGCGCGTACCGGCCCGACGTTTACGGACGACAAGGCCGCTTTCGGCAAGATCCCTGAGGGCACGGTTCACAGTGGTTCTGGCACAGCCGAATTCCTCGGCGAGATCCGCTTCATGCGGGATCAGTTCGCCGGGTTGCCAAATCCGGTCATGGATCCGCTGCAACAGTTCTTCCCGGATGCCGGTCCAGGTATGGGACTCGCCAGAAGCCACGTGGGATTACCTCCTCATAACCGGTCGCGTAAGGACGCCATAGTGGCGCGGTACTTCGCCCGGATCGCCTCGCCTTGTACATGTTTTGCGCCTTGAACAACATGGCGGCCTGCAGACCAGACATCAGTCACCATGCGGTCGTCGCCAGCAAAGATGTAGGTATCGAGGATTTCGTCGCCTTCGCGGCCGTCCAGATCGATATGCGTGCCATCAAGGGCTATCAGATCTGCATAGGCTCCTTCGGCAATTGCCCCTGACTGCCGGCCGATGGCCTGTGCGCCGCCGGCAACCACACCGTCAAACAGAACCCGGCCGGTCGATTTCTCTTCTGTAGCCACAGATGCGCGGCACTTGTCGCGCAGGCGCTGAGAGTATTCCAGCGTGCGCAATTCTTCAGACAAGGAAATCCGGATGTTAGAATCTGACCCAACACCGAACTGCCCATCCGCACCGAGATAACGCACACCATCAAAAATGCCGTCTCCAAGGCTGGATTCTGTGATTGGGCAAAGGCCTGCGACAGCACCCGTCTTGGCCAATCCCAAAGTTTCTTCCGGTGTCATTTGGGTGCAGTGGATCAGGCACCAGTTGTGCGACACCTCATGTGTATTCAAAAGCCAGTCAACGGGCCGTTTCCCCTTCGCCTCCAATACCTCTTCAACTTCAGCCACCTGTTCGGCCAAATGCATGTGCAGCGGAGCTGATCCGGCGAGTGCGATGGCGGCGGATAGGCCGGCGTCATCCACTGCACGCAAAGAGTGGGGAGCGACGCCGATCACAGCATCCTTCGGAAGTGATTTCAGTTGATCGGATGCCATTTCATGGAGTTTCTGGAAGCGCTCAAAATCATTGCCGAAACGGATCTGACCCGGCGCCAAATCCCGCTTGTCACAACCACCATAGGTGTAAAGTACCGGCAGATGTGTAAGGCCGATGCCGGTTTCGGTGGCCGCGGCCATGATCCGATCAGACATTTCGGCAAGATTATCGGACGGCGTCCCACCTGGCTGATGGTGCAAATAGTGAAACTCGCCTACGGCCGCATAACCGGCTTCCAGCATCTCCATCTGTACGAAGGCGGCAATGGCTTCGACATCATCCGGTGACAGCGCATCAAGGAAGCGGAACATGATCTGCCGCCAAGTCCAGAAACTGTCGGTCGGTTCGGATCCACGCCGTTCGCTCATGCCGGCCATGGCTCGCTGAAATGCGTGGCTGTGCAGGTTTGACGGGGCGGGTAACAGGATTTGTGTTGCTGTGCCGCTTTGGTTGGCGCCAGTTTCAACAGAGGTAATCTTTCCCTCGCGATCCAGATGAACCGCAACGTCCTTTGCCCATCCGTTCGGAAGCAGCGCCGTTTTTGCATAAACCGTTTGGGTGGAGATTTTGGTCATACAGGCTTTTCCCTCGTTGACACCTTAATATGTGCATGCATATTATCTTATAACGCAATCTAATCAAGCCGGAGTTTTAAGGGTGTCTGAGCGTTTGCTGATAAATGCCCGTCTCGCCACGATGACCGCCAACGGCGCGCCATATGGTCTGATCGAAGATGGAGCACTTGTGCTCAACGGCGACCAAATCACCTGGGTCAGCGCGCGCAAGGATTTGCCGGCGGATTACCGCGATTTGCCTGCGGAAGACCTTGGTGGGCGCCTTGTGACGCCGGGCCTGATTGATTGTCATACCCATGTTGTTTTTGGCGGCAACCGGGCCAAGGAATTCGAGATGCGGCTGGAAGGGGCATCTTATGAAGAAGTTGCTCGGGCCGGCGGTGGCATTGTTTCGACTGTAACAGCGACCCGCCAAGCGAGCGAAGAAGAGCTTTTGGTCTCCGCTCTAGCCCGTGTTGATGCCCTGATTGCTGAAGGTGTAACCGCGCTAGAAATCAAATCCGGTTATGGACTGAATATCGACACTGAACTCAGCATGCTGCGCGTTGCCCGGAAGATCTCCGAGGTCCGCCCGGTCGAAGTGCGGACCAGTTATCTCGCTGCGCACGCCGTCCCAGCGGAATACAAGGGCCGCGCCGACGCTTATCTCGACGAAGTTTGTCTTCCGGGATTGGAGCAAGCCCATGCCGATCGCCTTGTCGATGCTGTCGACGGGTTTTGTGAAGGCATTGCCTTCTCGCCGGATCAGATGAAGCAGGTCTTTGATAAGGCGACGGACCTCGGTCTATCGGTCAAACTCCATGCAGAGCAACTGTCCAATCTGGGTGGTGCCGTTTTGGCCGCATCCTATCAGGCGCTGTCCGCGGATCATCTGGAATATCTGGATGAAACGGGCGTCAAGGCGATGGCGGAAAACGGGACGGTCGCAGTGTTGTTACCTGGCGCGTTCTACACGCTTCGTGAAAAACAGCTGCCGCCGCTGGAGCTTTTGCGCCAGCACAAGGTGCCTGTGGCTTTGGCGACGGACTGTAATCCAGGCTCTTCCCCCTTGGCCTCCCTTCTTCTGACTATGAATATGGGCTGCACCTTGTTCCGCATGACACCGGAAGAGGCGTTGACCGGTGTGACGTGTATTGCAGCACAGGCGCTTGGATTTGCCGACCGCGGTACTTTGGAAGCTGGCAAACGCGCCGATCTAGCGGTCTGGAATGTCGATCATCCGGCAGAGTTATCTTACCGGATCGGCTTCAACGCTCTTGAAAAACGCATCTTTGGAGGAGCTGCATGAGCGCTCTTGTTGTTAAGCCGGGCGATGTTCGTCTTCCCGAGCTGGAACGCATTTACCGTGACAGTCTGGCTGTACAGGTGGATCGCTGTGCAGAGCCGGCGATTAAACTGGCGGCTGAGCGGGTTGCCAAAGCCGCGCAAGGGGATGAGGCCGTTTATGGCGTCAACACCGGTTTCGGTAAATTGGCAAGCGTCAAGATCGCGGCTGAAGATACGGAAACCCTGCAGCGCAATTTGATCCTATCCCACTGCTGCGGGGTCGGCGATCCGCTCGATACGGCGACCACACGCCTGATGATGGTCTTGAAGCTCCTGTCCTTGGGCCGGGGGGCTTCAGGTGTCCGCTTTGAGGTTCTGGAACTTATTGAGGGCTGCCTTGCAAAGGGCGTCACACCGATCGTCCCGTCTCAAGGATCAGTGGGTGCTTCGGGCGATCTCGCACCGCTCGCGCATATGGCAGCGGTCCTGATTGGCGAAGGTGAGGCAGAGTTTGCCGGAGAGCGGATGCAGGGCGGGACTGCGCTCAAGAAAGCCGGTCTGACACCGGTTGTTCTGGGGCCAAAGGAGGGCCTCGGGCTTATCAACGGGACACAATTTTCAACGGCCTGCGCGCTAGTTGGACTGTTTGAGGCTTGGCGGTTAGCGGAAGCCACCATATTGACCGCGAGCCTCTCAACCGATGCCATCATGGGATCGACCGCGCCGCTGTTGCCGGAAATCCATGAACTGCGCGGCCATCGGGGCCAGATCGAAGTTGCGGCAAGCATGCGCGCCGTGATGGCGGGATCGGAGATCCGGGAAAGCCACCGGGAAGATGATGCAAGGGTGCAGGATCCGTACTGCATCCGCTGTCAGCCGCAAGTGACCGGCGCCTGTGTCGATCTTCTCAGAATGGTGGCCACCACTTTGGAAGTCGAAGCCAATGCGGCGACTGACAATCCGCTGGTTTTGATCGATGCGGACCGGATTGTTTCCGGCGGCAATTTTCACGCAGAACCGGTCGCATTTGCTGCAGATCAGATTGCGCTCGCAATTGCCGAACTCGGCGCGATTGCTCAGCGGCGCATTGCCCTGATGGTTGACCCTGCGCTCTCGTTCAACCTACCACCGTTCCTGACGCCGGAACCGGGTTTGAATTCCGGATTGATGATTGCCGAAGTCACCACTGCGGCTTTGATGAGTGAAAACAAACATCTGGCCAATCCTTGTTCGACCGACAGCACGCCGACCAGCGCCAATCAGGAAGATCATGTGTCGATGGCCGCTCATGGCGCTCGCCGCCTGGAACGTATGAACAAGAACCTTGCACAGATCCTGGGTGTGGAGCTCTTGTGTGGTGCGGCCGGAATTGAGTTCCGGGCGCCGCTCAAAACCAGTCCCCTGTTGCACAGTGTGATTGAAAAGCTGCGTCAATCGGTGCTGAAACTTGGAGATGACCGGTTCCTGGCTCCGGATTTGGAAACTGCTGCCGATTTGATACGGACCCGGAAACTGGTCGAGCTTCTAGATGGCGCGGGCAACCTGACGCTCGGAGGTGACCATGCAGCCGGTTGAGGTTTTTTCGGGAGATGGCCCGATTGTTTTGGGGGTGCCGCATGCGGGCACCTATGTGCCGCCGGAAATCTGGTCGCGCTTGAATGAGACCGGCCAGAAACTTGCCGATACGGATTGGCATGTCGACCGGCTGTATTCGGACCTCCTGCCTGGCGCAGCAATGGTGAAGGCGAACTTTCATCGTTATGTCATTGATGCCAACCGGGATCCGGAGGGCGTCAGCCTTTATCCGGGACAAAACACGACAACCTTGTGCCCGGTAACAGACTTCGACGGCCGCCCGATTTATCGCGATGGCGAAGAACCGGATGCAAAAGAGATCGAAGCACGTCGCGCCAAATGGCATGCGCCCTATCATGAGGCGCTGACTGCCGAGCTGGAGCGTGTCCGGCAAAAACATGGCATCGCAATTCTCTATGATTGCCATTCCATCCGCTCTCAGGTGCCATTTCTGTTTGAGGGAACCCTGCCGGATTTCAACACCGGCACCAATGGCGGAACGACCTGCGCACCGGATATCGAACAGGCCGTCGTTGCCGAGACAACGAATTCGGTTGGCTACACCTCCGTCTTGAATGGCCGCTTTAAAGGCGGATGGACAACGCGCCATTACGGTCAGCCGGTGACCGGCATTCACGCCATTCAGATGGAGTTGGCGCAATCAACGCATCTGGCCACTGAAGATACGCCCTTTGCCTATGACGAAAGCAAAGCAGACCGCTTGCGCGTTCATTTGAAAGACATTCTGACGGCGCTGGAGGATCTCGCGCCGGAACTCAAGACAAAACGACAAGAAATCCTGGGAGAAGCCCATGACTGACCGCCGCCACAACGCTCGAGATGTTTTTCCGCCGACCGGAACAGATCTCAATACCAAGTCCTGGTTGACTGAGGCGCCCTTGCGGATGCTGATGAACAATCTCCATCCGGACGTTGCTGAAAACCCGCAGGAGCTGGTGGTTTACGGCGGCATCGGCCGGGCCGCGCGCACCTGGGAGGACTTCGACCGGATCGTTTCCAGTCTGAAGTCCTTGGAAGAGGACGAGACACTTATGGTGCAGTCCGGCAAGCCGGTCGGTATCTTCAAGACTCACAAGGATGCGCCGCGCGTCTTGATCGCCAACTCCAACCTAGTGCCGAATTGGGCGAACTGGGATCACTTCCACGAGCTCGATAAAAAGGGCTTGGCCATGTACGGCCAGATGACAGCGGGTTCGTGGATCTACATCGGCACACAAGGCATCGTTCAAGGCACCTATGAAACCTTTATGGAAGCTGGCCGCCAGCATTATGAGGGTAATCTCAAAGGCCGCTGGATCCTGACCGGTGGGCTTGGCGGCATGGGCGGCGCTCAGCCGCTGGCCGCTGTCATGGCCGGCGCCTGCTGCTTGGCCGTTGAATGCGATGAAAAGAGCGCCAACTTCCGGCTGCGCACACGATATGTCGACGAAAAGACGCACTCTCTGGACGAAGCGCTGGAGTTGATCGACCGCTGGACCAAGGCGGGTGAAGCCAAGTCAGTCGCCCTGATCGGCAATGCTGCAGATGTGTTCCCGGAACTGGTCAAGCGCGGTGTGAAGCCGGACATTGTTACCGACCAGACGTCCGCCCATGACCCGGTGAACGGTTACTTGCCGCAGGGTTGGACCGTGGCTGAGTGGCGTTCAAAAGCGGAAAGCGATCCGAAAGCGGTTGAGAAGGCCGCCCGTGCTTCAATGAAGGTCCACGTGCAGGCAATGGTCGACTTCTGGAATGCCGGTGTTCCGACCCTCGATTATGGCAACAACATTCGCCAGATGGCGTTGGAAGAGGGGCTGGAAGATGCCTTTGCCTTCCCCGGGTTCGTTCCGGCGTATATCCGTCCGCTGTTCTGCCGCGGTGTTGGCCCATTCCGTTGGTGTGCGCTCTCCGGTGATCCGGAAGACATTTACAAGACCGATGCCAAAGTGAAAGAGCTGATCCCGGATGATCCGCATTTGCACAATTGGCTGGATATGGCGCGTGAGCGGATTTCTTTCCAGGGGCTGCCAGCTCGGATCTGCTGGGTTGGCCTCGGTCAGCGTCACCGCCTGGGCCTCGCCTTCAACGAAATGGTTCGCAATGGCGAATTGAAAGCACCGGTCGTCATTGGCCGCGATCACCTAGACAGCGGTTCTGTGGCTTCGCCAAACCGCGAAACGGAGAGCATGAAGGACGGATCAGACGCAGTGTCCGACTGGCCGCTTCTTAATGCGCTTCTAAACACAGCCTCTGGCGCAACCTGGGTGTCGCTGCATCACGGCGGGGGTGTCGGCATGGGCTTTTCGCAGCACTCCGGCATGGTCATTTGCTGCGATGGTACGGATGACGCGGCCCGCCGGGTTGAACGCGTGCTTTGGAACGATCCGGCCACCGGCGTGATGCGCCATGCAGATGCCGGCTACGAGATTGCGCTGGATTGCGCAAAAGAACAGGGGCTGAACCTGCCGGGTATCCTTGGGAGATAATGACAACGGCGGACATCCCCAAAACAACCTTTCAAATAACGAGGACAGCATGAAAAGACGTGATTTTCTAAAAGCCGGTGCCATCGGCGCAACTGGGGCAGCAGCAACATCTCTGGCAGCCCCTGCGATTGCACAGGATGTTCATCAGTGGCGGATGGTCACTGCGTGGCCGAAGAACCTGCCAGGTCCGGGCGTTGCCGCTCAAATGCTGGCAGACCGCATCACCACGCTTTCCGGTGGGCGCATCGAAGTTAAACTCTTTGCTGCCGGCGAGATCGTTCCGGGCAACGGCGTTTTCGACGCGGTTGGCCAAGGCACAGCTGAGCTTTACCATGCTGTTCCGGCTTACTGGGGCTCCAAGTCCAAGGGCATTCTGCTGTTCGGTTCGCAGCCGTTTGGTCTGACAGCTCCGGAACAGGCGGGGTGGCTGATCCACGGTGGCGGTCAGGCGCTTTATGATGAGATGTATGCCCGTTTTAACCTGAAGCCATTCTTGTGTGGAAACTCTGGTCCGCAGTGGGCTGGTTGGTTCCGAAACGAGATCAACAGCGTTGATGACCTGAAAGGTCTCAAATTCCGCTCCACCGGTCTTGCCTCTGAAATGTGCACTAAGCTTGGTATGGCGGTTCAGGCGATGAGCGGCCCGGCGATGTTCCAAGCGTTGCAGTCCGGCGCATTGGATGCGGGTGAGTTCATTGGTCCGTGGACCGATAGTGCGCTTGGCTATTACCAGATCGCCAAAAACTACTACTGGCCTGGTGTTGGTGAACCGTCTTCTGCCGAAGAATGCGCGGTCAATCTGGATGCCTTCAATAAGCTGCCGGACGATCTGAAAGACGTTGTCACCCAGGCCTGTGCCAGCCTCTACAACGATGTCTTGACCGAGTACAACACCAAGCACGCTCAGGCCCTGACCAAACTGGTCGATGAGCATGGTGTGATGGTGCGCAAACTTCCGGACGATGTCATCGTCGCCATGGGCAATGCCGCGGGTGAGGTGATTGCGGATCTGCGCGCCGACAGCGATGATCTGGTCAAGAAGATCACCCAAAGCTTCCTCGGCTACCGCAAGCTGATGCGTGAGTACATGCCTTACGCCGACAACGGCCAGATGAACGCGCGTCTTCTGGACTACAAATACGACTAAGTTCAATCCGGGATGACCAATCAACGAAGTCATCCCGGACGAATTTGGTGCGATCCGGGATCGGGGAGCTGCTGCATTTTCAAAGTGCTTGGGGTTTTCCGGTTCCGGATCGTGTTCCACTTGGCCAAGATGTCATACTGAATGGAACGTCAATACTTAGACCGTCATCCCATGGCTTGACCATGGGAGCCATTCCGTTTTCCTTACCACGGGCGAATGCGCTGTCATGCCGGGGTGCGGAATGCCGGATCAAGTCCGGCAATGACCAAATGAGAATTCGCCGGGAACAGGAAGACCGCGATGGCAAGACTTGCGGACGTGTTGGAGCGCGTCAATTTGGTAATAGGCAATACGCTGTGCTGGGCGGCGCTTGGCATGTTGCTGTTGCAATTCGTGATCGTTCTCCTGCGTTATGTCTTCGGCTACAGCTTCATTTTCCTCGATGAAGGCGTGCTATATTTTCATGCCGCGATTTTCATGATCGGAGCCGGGTATACGTTTCTCGTAAACGCCCATGTCCGGGTCGATATCTTTTATGCAAAGGCAAGTGAGAGGGCTCAGGCCTGGATCGATGTCTTTGGGCATCTGTTCCTGCTGACACCGGCTCTGTTGGTCCTTTTGTGGTTCTCCTGGCCCACTGTCCGCGGCAGCTGGGCCATCTTGGAAGGACCGATTTCGGTTGGCGGAATCCCTGCGTCTTTCCTTTTGAAAACTCTCATTCCCGCCTATTGCGTGCTTCTCCTGGTGCAAGGAGCAGCAGCTTTGATCCGTGATATCGCCCGCTTGAAAGATACGCCCGCATGAGCCTGCCGCTTGACCTGATAATGTTCGGCGCGTTGATCGCCTTTATTCTGCTGGGTTATCCCGTTGCTTTCACAATTGCAGGCGTCGCCACTGGATTTGCGCTGCTTGGCTGGGGCTTGGGCGAATTCAACATTCAGCTGATGGGCGCCATGGGACAACGGTTCTTTGGTGTACTCACCAATCCGGTGCTGACGGCCATTCCGCTGTTTGTGCTGATGGGCGTGATCCTTGAAAAGAGCCGGATTGCTGAAGAGCTTCTCGAAACCATGGGCCGGCTGTTCGGCAAGATGAATGGCGGACTCGGTGTTTCTGTGGTGTTGGTCGGCGCTCTTTTAGCCGCCTCCACCGGGATCGTTGGAGCCACGGTTGTTGCGATGGGGCTGATCGCCCTGCCGACCATGCTGCGCAATGGCTATGATCCAAAACTGGCGTCCGGCATGGTTTGCACGGCCGGAACTTTGGGGCAGATCATTCCGCCATCGACCCTGCTGATTATTCTGGCTGACGTGATGTCGAACGCCTTTCAGCAGGCGCAATACGCTCAAGGCAAATTTACGATCGAGACCATCTCGGTCGGCCAGACCTTCGCTGCAGCGATGGTGCCGGGTCTGTTGCTGGTGGCTGTCTACTGCGTCTATATCATCGCCCGGGCGAAACTGTTTCCCTCCGATGCCCCAGCGATGACGGAGAGCGTTGAGAAACCGGATTTCAAGGAAATCACCTCGGCCATCGTTCCGCCAATTCTTTTGATCATCGCGGTCCTGGGCTCGATTCTCGGCGGCGTGGCCTCGCCGAATGAAGCTGCGTCAGTCGGCGCCATCGGAGCAATCCTGCTCGCGGGGCGGCGGCTTGGAGTTCCTGCCAAGCTTATCATTCTGGCCACGGTTGCCTTGTTGATCCTTGCTGTCGCCGCGGCGGTTTTTCCGGTACGTTTGCAGAGATCCGATGTGACGTTTGGCGGGTATATTCTTGCTGCGATCTATGCCGGTCTCGCGCTGTTTTCCGTTGGTGTGGTTCTAAAGATTCTGAAAGCGGCTTTTACGGACGGCCTGTTGAAGTCATCTCTCTTGTCGACCCTGACCGTGACCTCAATGATCTTTGCGACAATCCTGATGGCAAGTTTCTTCAGCTTGGTGTTTGTCGGTCTTGGGGGAGAGGAGCGGGTCCATGAGCTCTTGCAGGAAATGCCCGGTGGACCAACAGGTGCTCTGATTTTCGCAATGCTGTTTGTCTTTGTGCTCGGATTTTTCCTGGACTTCGTCGAGATCTCGGTGATCTTGCTGCCCGTCCTGATCCCGCCGCTCATCCTGATGGGCATCGATCCGATCTGGCTGACAGTGCTGATCGCGATCAATCTGCAGACCTCGTTCTTGACGCCGCCTTTTGGTTTCTCGCTGTTTTATCTGAGGGGGGCGGCGCCAAAGGAAATCACCACGGGCCAGATTTACCGAGGTGTCGTGCCGTTTATTGGTTTGCAGATTGCGGCCGTTGCGATCCTTTGGATGTTCCCGGTCATCGCAACCTGGCTGCCGCGCTGGCTTTATTGAGAACATTCAGTGGCCGTATTTGGCGCGTTGAGGCAAACCGACAAACCACCTGACCCTGAATTGCCGTCCCGGTTTGGCGTGTAAACGCCAAGACCGGGATCCAGTATTCTGCGTCGTTGGTCCTGAAAAGACAGTTTTCTCATGAGATTACTGGATCCCAACCTTCGCTGGGATGACAATATGAGATGCAAGTTTCCTTGCTGCCCGACGTTGCATTATTTCTTTCGCGAGGGGCCTTCGCGCTCAGAAGACGCAGCCCAAAGGTTGATGTTGGCGTCCTTGGCAGTTGCGTCGATTTCTGCAAGTTCAGCATCGCTGAAGTCGAGATTGTTGATCGCGCCCACACAATCGATGACCTGGGCCGCCCGGCTCGCGCCGATCAGGGCGGTGGTCACGCGGCCATGGCGCAGCACCCAGGCAAGGGCCATTTGAGCCAGCGTTTGATCGCGCCGTTCGGCGATCGCATTGAGTGACCGGACCATTTTCAGGTTCTCTTCACTCAGGAATTGTTCTTGCAAGGATTTGCCTTGAGTCGCGCGGCTGCCTTCCGGAATGTCTTTTAGGTATTTGCTGGTCAGCATACCCTGGGCCAGTGGTGAGAACGCGATGGAGCCGATCCCGTGTTCATCCAACGTATCAAGCAGGCCGTCGTCTTCCACCCAGCGGTTGATCATCGAATAACTCGGCTGATGGATCAGGCAGGGTGTTCCGAGGTCCTTCAGGATCGCGGCCGCCTCCCGCGTGCGCTTTGCATTGTATGAGGAAATGCCGACATAAAGCGCCCGACCGGAGCGGACGATGTGATCGAGCGCCATCATGGTTTCTTCCAGCGGCGTTTCCGGATCGAAGCGGTGGGAATAAAAGATATCGACGTAGTCGAGGCCCAAGCGTTTGAGTGATTGATCGCAAGAGGCAATCAGGTATTTCCGGCTGCCCCACTCGCCATAGGGGCCTGGCCACATGTCATAACCGGCTTTGGACGAAATGATCATCTCATCCCGGTAGGGCGCAAAATCTGTTCTCAGCAGCTCGCCAAAGGCGCTTTCCGCAGCGCCTTTTTTCGGTCCGTAGTTGTTGGCAAGATCAAAATGCGTGATGCCGAGGTCAAAAGCTGTTCGGGCAATTTCCTGCTTGCGCTGATGCGGTGTGTCATCGCCGAAATTGTGCCAGAGGCCGAGGGAGATCACAGGCAGTTTCAATCCCGATTTACCGCAGCGGCGATATTCCATTGAGTGGTATCGGTCAGGTGATGCGGTCCAAGTCATGGGGTGTCCCTTTTAGGCAGCACTTCTGGTCAAACTGCAGGGAGGCAGCTTAAGGCAAGAAGCAGATGTTTCGATGCTGAGTGTAGGCCGGTATCACCGGAGGTTGGACCAAATTCTTTGCATTATCTGCCGGGAATGTGAAGTTAAATGTATATTAAACGCAAAAAAAACGAAACCGTCAGCGGCTGCCTCGGCAGCCGCTGACGGTGGGTATCAGGCGCCGAAGATGTCGGTGGTAATGCCTTTATACCAGCCAACGGATTCTTCGTAAGTGGCTTGGCGCATTGCTGCGTCTTCGCCAGTCTGGCTGATGAACTTTGATGTCGACGCGATTTTTTCAGGCGACGGCGCATATTGTGCACCAACTTTCACACCGTCATTGGTTTCAATGAGGCTCCAGCAAGTGTTGGAGTATTTCGCAGGGAAGACTTTCGAGCCGGTGAGATCCCCACGGATCGCCATCGCGGCAACCTTCGCCTGACTGTTGGCCGAGAAACCAGACTTCGGCATGTCACCGGCGATTGAGGCATCGCCAATGACGAAGATGTTCGCATCCGCTTGCGAGCGCATCGATTTTGGATCGATTGGACAGAACCCACTTTCATTGGTGAGGGCCGTTTTAGCGGCGATCATGCCGGCTTTCTGGGCCGGGATGACATTCACCAGATCGCCTTTAAATGTGTCGAAATCCGTTTCCACTTCTCCCGTTGATGGGTCGACCTTGACGATGCCGCCATGCACATCCGGGCCATACCATTCGATCATGCCGGGATAATGCTTCTCCCAGCCTTCCTGGAAAAGCGCCTGTTTGGAAAATTTCGGTTTCGGATCAATGATCGTGATCTTGCTGTCGTTAAAACCTTTTTCCTTCAGGATATGGGCCATCATGGACACCCGCTCATAGGGGCCAGGAGGACAGCGGTAGGGATTGGGCGGCGTGACCATGACGATCTGCTGGCCGTTTTCGATCGCATCGAGTTTGGCTTTCAGGAGTTGGGTCTGCGGTCCAGCTTTCCAGGAATGCGGCATGATCTCAGCCGCGTCTTCAGAATATCCCGGGACACTGTCGTAAATGAGATCAATTCCCGGTGCGATGATCAGCCGGTCATAAGGCACCTTGGAGCCATCGGCCATCACGACCATTTTTGCGTCCCGGTCGACCGCGTCGGCCATACCATTGACGACGGTGATGCCGTAGTTGGAGGCGAGTGTATCGTAGCTGTGCGTGATCGATTCAAAGGTGCGGAAACCGCCGAGATAAAGATTGGAAAAGAAACAGGTCGTATATGCGGGGTTGGCTTCAATAAGCGTCACATCGAGATCTTCACCCGCATCCTTGGCCATATACCGGGCGGCCGTTGCACCACCCGCGCCACCGCCGATTACAACGGCTTTGGGTTTGCCTTGCGCGCGGGCATAATAGGGCAGGGCCAGTGACGTCGCCCCGGCGCCCACGAGAGCTCCAAAGCTGCGGCGTGATAGATTTGGCATGTCATTTCCTCCCAGATGTGCAGCCTGACCCAGGCAATCTGGCGGAGACCTATTGCGGATCAATCGTCCCGAAATAGGCGGCCAAAGCTGCGATTTCCTCGTTGCCGAGATTAACTGTCATGTTCTGCATGACTTGGTGACTTCGGATGTTGGTCTTGTATTCAAACAAGGCCCGGATGAAAGGTTTCTTCGGCCAGCCGATGATAGACGGAATGCCGTCGGCGCGCCCGGAGACTTGGTGGCAGGTTACACATTCACTTGATAGATACTCGCCATAGTCCGGGTCGCCGTCAATCTGCATGGCAACGGCACCCATCTCAGCCCGGCTTTTTGGTTCCTGACCGTTGGCGGCTGGTTCAGCCTGTGACAATTCCTGAAGATAAGCGATGATGTGGGTCCGGTCTTCCGGATTTCTCATGCCGCGGTAGGACATTCGGGTGCCAGGGACATAGTCGCGCGGTTTTTTCAAATAGAGATCTAATGTTGTCTCGTTCCAGACCAAACCTTCTTGGCCTTGCTTCTTCATCGCGCTGGAGTATTTGAACCCCTCCAAAGATCCGGCTGACCGTTCAAACAATCCATCAAGATGGGGCCCCACACCGTTCCGCGCATTGGGGCCAACTTCATGGCAGGACACACAGGCCCTGAAAAGTTTTTCTCCCTTGTCTGGATCGCCCTCCGCAGCAAGGGCTGCGGGGTTTTGCTGTATGAAGACAATGGCAACAAAAGCCAGCCATGCGGGCAAGGGCAGGTGTTTTATTTTGGACCTGCCGTCGCGTCCAGGTGTCTTTTCCAAGTCTCTGTCCATACCGGGTTCCTCCCGCAAACCGGTTGGGTCAGTCGACGGCACCAGCGCCGGCGTTGTCACCTTCGTCCGAATCTGGGGTCACGTCCAATATCCGGGCGCGCATGGTGACCTTCACTTCGTTAGCCACACAATCCGTCATGCATGGCTCTGCCTTTTCCGCGTAATGTGGCTCCTCATAGCGGTCATCTGCAATGAAGTTCGCCTCATTTGGCAAACGGATGTCCAGGAAATTCTTATCTGACAGTTCGAATTCCTCATCGTCAACCTGATCGTTCAGGTAGAGGAGGTAGGCGGTGATGGCGTAGACATCATCATCCGACAACGACCGGGCGTCGCCAAAAGGCATGGCGCGGCGCACATAATCATAAACAGTCGACAAATACGGCCAGTAGGAGCCGATTGTTTTTTCGGGGCGTTCCTCAGTTAAGGTGTCATGGCCACCGGCCAAAACAGGCCAACGGTCCACGCCTTCACCAAAGTCGCCATGACAGCTGGCGCATTTTTCAGTGAACAAGACCTCGCCATCGGCCACTGTTCCTGAGCCAACCGGCAGGCCTTGTCCATCGGGGCGGACGTCAATGTCCCAAGCTGCAATTTCCGCTTCCGTTGCCACACGTCCAAGACCGAAAACACCGCCTTCACGCGTGTTGGAGACCGGAGTTGCAACGGGCTCTGCGCTTGTGGTTTTGGTTTCTGCGGAGGTCTCTGTCGCCTCGGGTGCTGCGGCTGCATCACTGGCGGCCGGAACTGCGGTAGAAAAGGTTTCCAGATAGGCAATAATGTTTGCGACATCGGCTTCCTTGCGCAGACCTGCAAAGGCCATCTTGGTGCCTTTGATCATGCCTTTTGGCTTTTCCAGGTAGGTGCCAACTGTTGCAGCATCCCAGAAAAGGCCCTCTTGTCCTGCCTTGATCATGGCTTTCGAGTACTTGTAGCCATCAATGCCACCGGCCGTCCGTCCAAACAAATCGTTCAGATGTGGGCCGACTTTGTTCTTTGCCTTCTCACCAACCGCGTGACAGGCCTTGCATTTTTTGAAGACCTTTTCGCCCTTGGCAACGTCCCCGGCGATTGCTGTTGAGACCATTGCCGGATAAACGACCAGAGCTGAACCGAGTGCGAGCGTTTTAAGCAACTTCGACATTTTCAACGCTCCCGTCTGCTTTGACATGCCAGGTCTGGATGCCGTTGTTGTGGTAGATCGAGTTTTCACCACGGGAGATCCGCAGTTCGTTTTTGGTGGGCTGATAAAAGCCGTGTTCGTCCATGGCACGCGATTGCAGCAGCATGTCCGAGCCGTCCCATTCAATGTCGAGATAAAAGCGGTGCAGCGACTTCGACAGGCTTGGTCCGTCAATGCGCGCTGTTTTCCAATTGCGGCCACCGTCCAGCGAAACATCAACACGGGTGATGCGCCCATTGCCGGACCAGGCAAGACCTGAGATCACCATCGGGCCCTTGCCATGTGCGATCGGCATTTGCGGGCTCGGGCTGGTGATGACTGATTTCGGATCCATGACCCAGGTAAAGCGGCGGGCCTTGCCGGTTTCCAGAAGGTCTGTGTATTTGGACGTCTCTTCGCGGTGGTGCCAAGGCTGGTCGCCGACTTCTAAACGGCGGAGCCATTTGACCCACATGTTGCCTTCCCAGCCGGGAACGACAAGACGCAGCGGATACCCTTGCTCGGGGCGCAAGGCCTCACCGTTCATTTTCCAGGCTACAAGACAGTCATCCAGTGCCTTTTCCATCGGGATGGAGCGGGTCATATGGGAGGCATCAGCTCCTTCCGGCAAGACCCACTTGCCATTGGTTTTGACACCGGCTTCTTCGAGAAGCGTCTTGAGTTTCACACCGGTGTACATGACGTTGTGCACCATGCCGTGGGTGAATTGGCAGCCGTTCAATTGGGCGCCCCGCCACTCCATGCCGCCGTTGGCTGCGCACTCCAGGAAATAGACATGGTTCTCGCGCGGGAAGCGTTTCAGGTCTTCCATGGTGAAGACGAGCGGCGTGTCGACCAGGCCGTTGATCATCAACCGGTGATCCTGTGGCCGGATTTGAGCCACACCGCCATGATGACGTTCAAAACACAGACCATTCGGTGTGATGATGCCGTCGAGCTCGTGCAGAGGCGTGAAGTTGATCGAGGCAACCGCATCGGCAGTCAGCCAGGGAACGTTGCGCCGGACAACGTCGGCCTCGAACTCTGATGGCAGGCCATAGGGCGCAGCATCAACGCCATCGCCCAGGTAGCGGTTCCAGTCTTGAATTTCGGTGATCAGCGGATCGCCGCCTGCGCGGGCGGCGCCTGCTGATCCGGCAACAGCACCTGCCGCAAGACCTGCCTTGAGCAGGGACCGGCGGGAAAGATCGGGTGATTTGGAAACCTTGGTATCACTCATGATGTTGTCCTCAAGGGTGTCCTCAAGCGTATTCGTCACGATCAGCCGGCAAGTTTGACGGACTGGTTGTCCGGCAACTTGACGACTGGGTTCTTGGAGATGTGGGTTTCAACGACGTCCCAGATGGCGGGACCTTCGGTGTCTTCGTTCACGGATGCCCAACCGGCAACAACGTAATCCTTGGCCGGATCAATGGCCTCGCCGGTGGCCAGCAAGGTCATTTCGGAGATGCGCTCGCCGATCTCCTTATTGGGATCGATGGTGTAGCCCATGCCGCCGACACGAACCATGTCGCCGCCTTGCTGGTAATAGGGGTCTTTGTTGAAGAGGTTATCGCCGACGTCCTCCAGGATGTCCTTCACCATCTGGCCGCTCATGGTGGAGCGATAAGCGGCCGGATAGGTCATGGCGCAGGCGTTGTGGAGGTCTTCCAGTGTGATGTCCTGGCCAGGAAGCACGCTGGTCCCCCACCGGAAGCCGGGTGAGAGAGCGATTTGAGCGTCGCGCTCTTCCAACAGAGCCTGACAGATCAGATCGTCGAAGGTGCCGTTGAAGTTGCCACGCCGGTAGAGGAGGCTTTCCGTTTTGCCCAGAACCCGGGAAAGATCGGCTTCATAGGGGGCGCGGACTTCGTCAATCAGGGCCGCCATATCGGCGTCCGGGGTGATTACATCGGAGAAGATCGGGATCAGCCGGTAACCATATCCGGCCACCTTGCCGTCTTTCACATCAAGGTCGACCCGGGAGACGAACTTGCCATTTGAGCCTGAGGCGATCACCAGCGTGCCGTCAACAATGACCGGCTCCGGCAAGGCATCGTGCGTATGACCCGTCAGGATCACGTCAATGCCGCTGACCCTGGAGGCCAGTTTACGATCGACGTCAAAGCCGTTGTGAGAGAGGAGGACAACGACTTCGGCACCTTCGCTGCGGGCTTCTTCGACATGTTTTGCGATGTCGTCTTCACGGATACCAAATGACCAGCCCGGGATCATCCAGCGTGGATTGGCGATGGGAGTGTAAGGGAAAGCCTGGCCGATAACCGCGATCTTGGAGCCGCCGCGTTCAAACATTTTCCAGGCTTCAAAAGCGGGTTCATCCCACTCATTGTCGTAGATGTTGGAGCCAAGGAAGGAGAAGGGGAGTTCGTCAATGATTTCCTGGACACGGTCGGTGCCGTAAGTGAACTCCCAATGGCCGGTCATCGCGTCCGGCTCGAAAGAATTCATGACAGTGATCATGTCCTGGCCAAGGGTCATGTTGGAGGTGTAGCTGCCTTGCCAGGTGTCGCCGCCGTCGAGCAGCAGCACATTGTCCGCTCCGCGTTCAGCCCGGATACGCTTGATAACGGTGGCGATCCGGTCCATGCCGCCCATCTTGCCGTAGGACTTGGCCAACGCTGCAAAGTCTTCTGAGGTCAGCGCATAGGCGTCCGGAGAACCAGCTTCGATGTTGTAAAGCTTTAGAAAGTCGGCGCCGGTCACATGGGGAGGTTTGCCTGTGACGTCGCCAATGCCGAGGTTGATGGAGGGCTCGCGGAAATAAATTGGTTTCAGCTGGGCGTGAATGTCTGTGATGTGGATCAAGGTCAGAGACCCGGTTGGTTCCATCGCCAGCAGCTGGTCTTCGCTCAAAGACTGTTGCGCCATCAGCTTTGACCAGGACCCGGCCATGCCAGAGCCGATCAAGGCACTGGTGGCTGTCGCCGCCATCAAGAACTCGCGTCTTGAAAACATTCACTTAACTCCCAAAATCAGCGGAGGCTTAGGCCTCCAAAAAGCCAATGGCGAATGGCATAGTTTATCTGTTGGCGCATGAAACCCCATGCACCTGAATCACTCTATAGATCGGTGTCGGTTTGTTCAGTTTGCCGGAAACCGGCTTGTTTTGTTGGGAGCGGCAGTGAGCCGCCGCGCCCATTTCTCAGTGTATAATTACTGGCGGACAGCTGGTGTTTCGACCGATAAGCCGGACCCGCGCCAGGCCAGATACAATTCTAGTGAGGTGAATTCATCCCCGCCCGGTTTGAACGGAGTGGCCCGGATGTTTTTCATGCAGCCCTTGAACCGGCGGTGCATCGAACCAAGTCCCTGCCACTTCAGACGGTATGTCGGAAAGCCGTTGATCTGGCCCTGGCTCAAATGGTCGGCCCGGATCATGTTGCCGTAGTTGTCTTCGTGGCAATTCGAACAGGACATGTCGAGCTGTCCAACGCGGGTGTAATAAAGCTCCTTGCCCTTGTTGAACCACTCTTCAGCTGGCCCGTCGACTTTTACGTTGACCGGCATGCCGCGGGACTGCAGGCCGATAAAGGCGGTCATCGCCAGCATTTCAGCGCTTTCCCATTTCCATGGATCGGCGCCCTGATGTTCTTTTCTGGACCAGTTGATGTGGTCTTCGAGCGTCATCAGAGTTTCTTCACCGTCATGCCACTTTGGCATGGAGGCGCGCAGGCCTTTCATGCTTTCCGAGGCATCGCCATGGCAAGACGCGCAAGACTTGCCGGAAGTCCCTGCTTCTTCTTCCCAAAGTTCGGCGCCATAGTCGACAGAGGTGAATGCCGGATTGTCAAAGTCATCCGTTTGCAAAGCTTGGGTTTCATCAGACCGAAAGCGCCAGCCCGACAGGATTTCATCCAGCGGATGGCCCTCCGGTGCCGCGACTTTGGTTACGATCTTTTCGCCTTCAATACTCAATTCAGCGTTTTCATCTGCGATTGATGGAACGGCTGCAAGTGACAAGACCAAACCAGTTGCAAGGGCAACTGCGGTCGTCCGTCCGGTGTAATTCGTCATGGTCAAATCGTCTCCTCCCGATTTGTGCGACCTGATTGTCCGCAGACACTACTCAACCTTGATTTTCTTTTCGGTCTCATAGACGCTGCCGTCGTCATCGACCCACGTGAACTTGAAAGTTCCGCTGTTGTCGACCTTGGCGCTGAACTGCAGATACGGGTTGGCCGACACTGCGGGGTCGAGGTCACAAGAAAAGACCACCTGACCTTCGAACTCACAGGTGAACTTGTTGATGATTTTGCGCGGGATCAGCTCGCCGGTTTTTTTATCCTTGCGCTGGCCCGATTCCATCGGGTGGCTGATCAGCGTCTTGATGGTGATGACTTCACCCTTGTCGGCCTTCTTGGGCACTTTTACGCGGGGTTTTGGGGATGCCATGTTGCGTTTCCTCTTGTCCGGTCTTCGTCAGTTAGCCGCCGCAGCCGCCAATGGTGACCTTGACTTCTTTGGTGTCCATGAAGGTTGATCCGTCGCTCATTTTTGCGACTGCAATGACGTTCTGCGTCTTGGCCAACCGGATTCGGGTTTTAGCTTCTGCAGCTCCGCTCATTGCAGAGAAGTGGAACGTAGCAACAGCCGGGTTCGGGTTGCCATCGGCCAGGATCAGAACCGAAGCCACATAGTTGTCAGATGTCATCGGGCTGTCGACAGAAACGCCGACCGGAACGGTGTTGCCGTTTTCCGCGATTTCAGGCGTGTCGAGGGACACTGTTCCTGCAGTCGGGGAGGCTCCGCCGGTGAACGCCTTGATGGCAGCTTCCGTGTCAGAGGTCGCCGCAAAGGTGAGGCGCGGGCTTAGTGCCAGAAAGGCCGCCGTTCCTGCGGTCAGGCCGAGGGCCTGGCGTCGTGTGAGTGTCATTTTTTGCTCCTTCAATCCGGAGATCAGTTCTCTTTAAGGGTCAGCAGGTAGGCGACCACATCTTCGACTTCCTGAGCCGAAAGGATCGTCTTACCGGTGAATTTTTCCGCAATACGGTCGCCTAGGGATGTGGTGTAAAAACCTGGCATGATGGTGTGGTCGCCAAAGACCTGTTTGCTGTCGACAACGATCGCGCGCAGCTCTTCAGTGCTCCAACGGTCGGCGACGCCATTTAGTTCCGGGCCGACTTCGCCGTGGAACAGCAACTCGCCAAGATCTGCATTCACGTGGCAGGCAAGGCAATTGCCTTTCTTCCGGTTGGCGAAAGTTTCGCGTCCCGCAACCGGATCACCCGGTTTTCCGGTCAGCGATGTTTTGGCTTCCATGTCGACAATGTTGACATCAGTCGGGGCAACTGTTTCTGCGTGCAATGGGCTTGCGGAAATCGTTCCGGCCAAGCAGATTGCAAAAGCAGCGCCCCAAATTCTTGCGCCCTGGGTCATGTTATTGGCTTTCCTCCTCAGTGTGGGTACGCTCCACCGCACCCATGGTGAACCAGTGTTTCCAGTTCACCTGTCCTCCTCACATTAAAAGATATGATTTTTTGCATATATTATGCAATAGGCCTTTTTGCGAAGACCCGATTTTCTGTGTTCTCAGTTTTCCGAAAGGCGGCCTTGTTCCCGTAACTCATTGATAATACGGGCATGATACTTCTGAAAGTGCTCGTCGCTTTCATAGCCTTTTTCTTTCACCCAGCGGAACATATTCAAAAAAGTCCACTTGCCGAAGGAGCCTGGCATGGTCGCGACTGCCGATTCTGCTGTTGTTCCATCTTCCGGAGCAGTCTCGGGCAAAAAGACAATTGTGGGTGTGAAAACGTAGCCCCATTTGCGGGCGGCGGTCTTTTCGGTGAGTTCATCACCATTCAGATCAATGACCTCTTCGTCGCCGAACATGTTGTATTGGACGACCATGAAATTGGCCTTGATGTAGTCGGCCACTTCCGGATCGCTCAGGATTGTTTCATGCATTTTCCGGCAATAAATACAACCGCGCTGCTCAAAGACGATAGCCAGGCGTTTATCCTCTGCTGCAGCTGTTTCGATGTCTTCGGCCATGTCTTTGAAGGTAACTGTGAACCACGGCTGCTTGTGCAAGCCGTCTTCGCCAACCGTCGCGGCACTGCTGGAACAAATACCAGCCAAAACAAAGGCCGCCGCCAAGACCGATTTTGTAATTGCACGCATAAAGAAAATCCTCCCGGATATGTTCAGCCGATTTTCGAGAAAACTGGAAATGTCTCCAAAAGCCAGAAGGCGATGGCTGACATTTGGCCGGTGATGAAAAGGATGCCGGTTAGAACCAGCAAGCCGCCCATGATTTTTTCAATAAGCCCCATGTGTTTGCGGAACCGGCTGGCCCAGTCGAGAAAACGGCTGGCAAACGCTGCTGCCAGGATAAATGGCAGACCAAGCCCGAGCGCATATATGGCTAGAAGCCCGGCGCCGTTCCAAATAGTGTCGGAAGACCCCGCAACAAACAGGATTGCGGCTAATACGGGGCCGACACAGGGCGTCCAGCCAAAGGCGAAGGCCAGTCCCATGATGAAAGCGCCGACCAGTCCGGCAGGTTTGCTTTCCACGTGAACACGCGCCTCGCGGAACAACAGCCCAATCCGGAATACGCCCAGGAAATGTAGGCCCATCACAATGATGATGGTTCCCGCGATATAGGACAAAACATCGTAGTAGCGGGCGATGGACTGGCCAATGACGCTGGCCGTTGCCCCCAAGGCGACAAACACAACGGAAAAGCCAAAAACAAAGGCGATGGCAGCCAGAATAATCCGCCGTCCGGTATCCGATGTGGCCGCTTCGCCTTTTAACTCGTCAACACTGACGCCAGCGAGATAACACAGATATGGCGGTACGATGGGCAACACGCACGGGGAGACAAAAGATAGAAGCCCAGCCAGAAAGGCTGCACCTAATGAGACTTCCAGCATACATGTCCTCCCAGAAATGCTTTGTGTCCGGTTTAAAATATTCAAATTCTCATATATATTGCAATGACAGAAAACGCGGAGAAATGATAGTGCGCGCTTTGAATATTCCCGGGATAGTAGTCTGCTTTGCGATTGTACTAGGAATTTCAGTCGCTTCGGAAAAGTCAGAAGCTGCTGAACTTGTCATGCTGGAACAGCAAGGGTGTGCTTGGTGTGAAGTCTGGAACGAGGAAATCGGTGTTGCTTATCCCAAGACCGACGAAGGCAAGACTGCGCCCTTGCGCCGCGTTGATATTACGGACCCATGGCCGGAAGATTTGGTAAAGGTCCAAAAGGAACCGCTGACCCCGACGTTTATTCTCGTTGAAGACGGCGAGGAGGTGGCGCGCCTGCGTGGGTATCCCGGTGAGCACTTCTTTTGGCCGATGCTGAGCAAAATGCTCGACAAACTGCAAGAACATGAAAAAAGTGGCAGTTGATTGAGATAGATTATTGCATCATGTAAGCAGAATGATCACTGCTGCTGCGATGCAATATGCGTCTAATGAAGTTGGGACCGGAACCGTTCGATGAATTTGCCAGTCTTCAATAAGGATATGAGCACCGAAGACTTTGACCAGTTGATGGGACAAGCGCGTAAGGCAAGTGACCTCTTAAAAGCGCTGTCTCACGAAGTTCGGTTGGTGATCTTGTGCCTGTTGTCCGAAGGCGAAAAATCGGTGTCCGAGTTGGAAGAAATTCTCACCGTCCCGCAAGCGGCCGTCTCTCAGCAACTGGCGCGGCTCCGGCTGGAAGGCCTGGTTCAAACCCGCCGGGAAGGGCGGATGATCTTCTACAGTCTGGTCGATGACGAAGTCAGCTCGATTATCTCTACGCTCTATGATCTGTTCTGCAGGGACGTGCGGTCAGATCAGGGGTGAGATTACAGAGCTGAGACCGCTTTTCGGATTGCGCTGCAGCATGATCGGTCGTTGAAGTGGTGATATTGCCTTGCTAGATTTTGACCAATCCGCAGGTGTGCGGTTGGAGGAGACGCGGAAAGGGGCCGGAACGGGCCGCCAGCTGACATGCTTGATTTCGACATGACGATTATGTTGCCGCTGTTCGGTGTTTTCGCCGGATGTGCTTTGGGTTTTGTCGGGCGGGCGACACACTTTTGCACCCTGTCAGCATTAGAGCGGCATTGGTATGCCGGCGACAGCAGTGGCCTTCGAACCTGGGTTCTGGCCGCCATGGTTGCCTTGATTGGTACGCAGGTTCTGGTGGCGCTCGGTATCGCGAATCCTGCCGCTTCCTTTTACCTAGAGCCAGGGTTCCCCTGGACAGGTGCAATTTTGGGCGGAGCCATGTTTGGGCTCGGTATGGCCCTGGTCGGTACCTGCGGTTTTGGTGCAGTGCTGCGTTTGGGTGGCGGCAGCCTTCGAGCTCTGGTGGTGCTGACTGTAATCGGGCTGGCGGCACTTGCCGCTCAACGCGGGATCGTCGGTCTGATCCGAGTGCCGCTCGTCGACGACCACATCATCACTTTCGCAAGTGCGGGCAGCCAATCCATGGGCGATATTGTGTCCAGCTGGGCCGGGTTGGACCTGCGCTGGCTGGTTGCGTTATTGATCATTGGACTCGGCCTTGGCTGGGTGTTCCGGTCGAAGGTCTATCGCGGCGCTTTCGGCAAAATAGCATCGGCTGTTGCCATCGGGTTGGTCATACCTTTCGGCTGGTGGGCGACGACTTTTGTGGCCGCGCAGTCGTTCGAGCCGGTACAAATCGAAGCCGGCTCCTTTGTCGTGCCGGTTGGCGACAGCATATTGCAGTTGATCACGTATACCGGCGTTTGGCCGGACTATGGCGTCGGTTTGATTGCTGGCACGCTTATCGGTGCTGTAATCGCTGCACTCTGGAAACGGGACATCCGCTGGGAAGCCTGTGACGATGCTCGCGAGCTTGGCCGTCATATTTTGGGAGGCACGTTGATGGGTGTCGGCGGTGTGTTTGCGATGGGATGTACTGTTGGACAGGGCATCACCGGGTTCTCAACGATGGCGATCTCGGCGCCAATCGTCATGCTGTCGATGGCTTTTGGCGCCCGCGTTGGACTTGCTTGGCTGGTTGAAGGTTCAGCACTCGCCGCCTTCCGCCGCAACCACGATGCGGGCCATCAGCATCCAGCAGAATAGTGTCAGCAGAGTTGTGCGGATTGGTGCAGTCCCGGTCTTGAGCCGGTACCATTTTGAGGCCCCGGCTCAAGACCGGGGCGGGTTCGCAGCTTTAGCCCGCGACAAAACGATAAGCAGCTCCTGAACGCTCCACACGGCCGATACCCATGTTGGGCAAGTGGAACCCAATCAAGCGGCTCTGGTCGGTCGCCAGCCGGTCCAGGAGGGCTTTGCGGGTTTCAATGCCCTTTTGCGGATCCTGGTCTGATCCGGAATTCCACTCCGGCTTTTCAAAGGAGATCACGGAGTTGGTAATCGCATCGCCAACCACAAGAACAGACTCGCTGCCACCATGGATCAGAAAAGACATATGGCCGGGCGTGTGTCCGGATGTGTCGACAGCTTCTACGCCCGGAATCACTTCCATACCTGGTTTGATCATTTGAACCTGATCTTCCATGGTTTCAAAACGCGATTGTGCCCCGACAACAAAGCTCTTGCGGGCCTCAGGTGTTTTCGCAAGCGTGTCATCTGCACGCCAATAATCCCACTCGGCCTGCGGAACCCATAACGTGGCCTCTGAATAGAGGACGTCATCGAAGTCATCGAGAATGCCCCACAGATGATCTGGATGAGCGTGGGTGAAGACAACATCGGTGACGTCCGCCGGATCAATTCCCGCGTCATCCAGACCGGACAAAAGTTCTCCAGCGGAGGATTGGAAATTGGCTCCTGCGCCTGCATCAAACAGAACCAGCCGGTCATCCTGGCGCAGAACGGTAATGTTGCAATCCGGTGTGGCCGCATCGGTTGGCAGGCCATGCGGTTTGAACAAGGCTTCAATTTCTTCTGCACTTCGGTCCGGAAGAAGGAAATTCATCGGAAGGCTAAGGTTGCCGTCGGATATGACTGTCACCTCATTTGCCCCGAGCTTTATAGGGTCGGACATGGCAAACGATGGCCGAATGCCGGCAAAGGCAGCAACACCCAGTCCTAACCCGGTTTTGAGCAGCGTCCGGCGCGATAATTGATCCGGCGACGTGATAGCCATGAATTTCCCTCCACATATTCAAATTTATGAATTTATCTATGTTTCCTTGAGAAACGTCAATGCACAACAACAAAAGGCGGCGCAATCGTATTGGGTGCACGTTAGTGAAGGCGGCGGACTGCCATGGATCTGACCTATTTCCTGGACCGTTTTTCCGAACCCTGGGTTCTAACCATCGGGGGCTTTTTAGCTGGCGCCTTGTTTGGCGGCTTTGCGCAGCAAAGCCGCTTTTGCCTTCGCGCTGCTGCCTTGGACTTTGCTCACGGCGTTTTTGGCGTGCGGTTGTCGATCTGGCTGTTTGCCTTTTCAGCAGCACTTTTGGGGACCCAGCTCCTTGTCGGAGTAGGCGAAGTTCAATCCCAGGAAGCGCGGCAGCTGGCATCTCCGCAGAGCCTATCCGGGGCCGCGCTGGGCGGGATCATGTTCGGTGTCGGCATGGTTTTGGCGCGTGGTTGCGCCAGCCGCCTATTGGTGCTCTCGGCAACGGGCAACTTGCGGGCGCTTTTGTCCGGGCTGGTGTTTGCTGTAATCGCACAAGCCAGTCTGCGCGGGATCTTGAAGCCCTTTCGTGAATGGTTGGCAGGCCTTTGGACCACGGCCGATATCGGCGGCAATGATCTGATTGCCCACTTGGGTCTCTCTCAAACCGTAGTTATCGCTTTCGCGCTTTTGTGGTTCGCCGCTGGACTTGCGATTGCGATCCGTGCAAGGACGGCGCCTTGGCAGGCGTTTTCCGCATGCGTTGCGGGGTTCGCAGTACCTTTGGCCTGGTGGTTCACATCGTCTGTGGCAAGTCAGGCCTTCGATCCGGTGCAGATTGAAGGCATCACCTTTACCGGTCCGTCTGCTGATACGTTGATGCTGTTTTTGTCCCCGGCACATTCGGCACTCGATTTTGGAATTGGTTTGGTCCCCGGTGTTTTTGCAGGTTCTTTTGTTGCTGCACTGCTGACCCGCGAACTTGAGCTTCAAGGTTTTGAAGGTGGCCGGTCTATGGCGCGCTACGGAACGGGTGCGGGCCTGATGGGGTTTGGCGGCATGCTGGCGGGTGGTTGCGCTGTTGGCGCAGGCATCACAGGAGCCTCGGTATTTGCTGTGACGGCCTGGATCACGCTCTCTGCGATCTGGTTGTCAGCGGGGCTGACCGACTATGCCTTGAATGGCCGTCCAGTGCGCAATGGGCAGGCCGGGGCGGCCATGGAAACACCTTAAGACAGGGTCATTTGAGGATGTGTCTGAGCCAATCCTTGACCGTTTCGACCTCCTGACGGGTCCGGGTTTTGTGATCCCGTTCAACCAGGTAATGGTCTTGGCCGAGCGGAATGCTGGTTTTCAAAGGAATGGCCAACCTGCCTGTGTCTTTTTGCCGGATCGCTGCACGTTCCAAAATCAAAGCAACGCCGGCTCCGGATGCGGCAAGCTCGGCTGCGGCCAGAGTGGTGTCCGCCATGACACGCGGGTGGTCTTCTGATGGTGTCAGACCGCAATGGGCAAAATACCGGCTCCACTGATCTTCAAATCCCAGAATGTGAATGAGTGGAGTGAAACACAGCGCTTCCGGTGACTTGATTTCTTGCGAAAGCGAGGGGGTACACACTGGAACAATGGTGTCTTTTGCCAAGAGCTCTGCATGACCGTCCGGCCACTTTCCATTTCCGAGGCGAATGTCGATGTCGACTTCGGTTTCCAGAACCGTTTCCGCCCAAATTGCCGATAAAAGCCTGACGTTGATCAACGGATTTGCCTTTAGAAACTCTGGTAACTGAGGGGCTATGACCAGGACTGTTGTTGAAATCGGGGCGCGTAAGGTGATGGTGCTGGAGTGTTTTGCGCCAAACAGGCCTGCGGTTGAGAGGGCCAGTTCGTCAATCGCTTTGCGCACGGACGGCAGATAGGCCTTGCCAATTTCAGTCATCGTCAACTTCCGCGTCGACCGCCGGAAGAGCGAATAGCCAAGCTGGCTTTCCAGATTGCGGATATGGGTGCTGACAGCCGCCTGGGTGAGGCCAAGTTCTTGGGCTGCCGCGGTAAAGCTGCCGAGCCGGGCCGCAGATTCAAAGCTTCGCAGCCATAACAGATTGGGCAAGTTGGACATGTCTTTATTGATAAAAAGAATCGCTAAATGTCCATCGATTTATTCGTTTTTCTTTCTGAAAAAAGTCGCTGATGCTTGGCCCAATTGAATTGGTATTTCGGACACACAGAGGCTGACATGAACGTAGGATTTATCGGGCTGGGGAACGTGGGCGGCAAACTAGCCGGCAGCATCTTGCGCAATGGATTTGAGCTGACGGTTCTTGATCTCGACGAAAACTTGATGGCCAAATTTGTCGCGAACGGCGCCAAGCGGGGCGAAAGCCCGCGGCAATTGGCGGAAACCTGTGATGTGGTGATCACTTGCCTACCCAGCCCGGCCGCTTGCGCGGATGTTGTTGAAGGCCCGGACGGTATTCTCGAAGGCATAGGCCCCGGCACCATCTGGGCGGAAATGTCGACCACGGACGCGAGTGAAGTCAAACGTCTAGCCAGTCTTGTGATCGCAAATGGTGGCGAAGCAATCGAATGTCCGGTCTCCGGTGGCTGCCATCGCGCCGCGACGGGCAACATTTCCATTTTCGCCGGCTGCAGCCGTGAGACCTTTGAAAAGGCCTTGCCATTCTTGACCGTCCTCGGGCGGAGAGTGTTGCACACCGGTGAGATCGGTTCAGCATCAGTCCTAAAAGTGGTCACCAATTATCTGGCGACGGCCAATCTTGTTTCAGTGTGTGAGGCGCTGACAACGTGTAAGGCGGCTGGTATGGATTTGAACACGGCCTATGAAGCGATCAAGATTTCGTCTGGCACGTCCTTCGTTCACGAGACGGAGGGTCAGGTTATCTTGAATGGGTCGCGGGATATTTCCTTCACGATGGATCTGGTTGCCAAGGATATTGGCTTGTTTCAAGCGATTGCCGAAGCGCATCAGGTGCCGCTCGAATTGTCGCCGCTCCTGAACAAGATTTTTGCTGATGGCATCGAACGTTACGGTCCGCGGGAGCCTTCACCCAACATCATCAAGCGTCTGGAAGAGGACACCGGCCTAACAATTCTCGGCGATGGGTTCCCGGCCGAAATGTCGGACGATGAACCGGAAGAGCCGGGCTATGAAGTTGTTGCAAATCGTGCTCAAAGTGTTGCGGCTGAATAGGGATAGGCGCGAAAACAATCATGTTGGACAAAAGACAATTCTATATTGATGGCCAGTGGGTTGATCCGGTCGAAGGCAAGGATTTTGAGGTGATCAATCCGGCAACCGAACAGCCGGTTGCCGTGATTTCTCTCGGGTCTTCTTCGGACCTCGACAAGGCCGTCGCGGCTGCCAAAGTTGCCTTTGAAACCTGGTCAGAAACGTCCGTTGAAGACCGGGCGGCTTTAATCGAACGTGTGATCAAAATTTATGAGCGCCGCTCAGCTGAAATGGATGACGCAATCCGTCTGGAAATGGGTGCCCCGGCCAAGTTCGTGCGTGAGCAGCAGACACCCGCCGGATCAGGTCATTTTCAGGCAACGCTTGAAGCGCTCAAATCCCATCAATGGGAGCGGCCAAGCCCGCGCGGCGGCAGCACCTTGCGGGATGAGCCGATCGGCGTCTGCGGCCTGATCACACCTTGGAACTGGCCGATCAACCAAATCGCGGCAAAGGTTGCACCGGCATTGGCCGCTGGATGCACCATGGTCTTGAAGCCAAGTGAGGTTGCGCCGCTCTCGGCAATGCTATTCGCAGAAATTCTTCATGAGGCCGGTTGTCCGGCTGGCGTGTTCAATCTGGTGAATGGTGACGGGTTGGGTGTCGGCGCGCCGATGTCCTCCCACCAGGATATCGACATGGTGTCTTTCACCGGATCGACGCGGGCCGGAACGTCAGTCTCTCAGAACGCCGCGCCGACGGTCAAAAGGGTGGCGCTGGAGTTGGGTGGCAAGTCGGCCAATCTTCTGTTTGCAGATGCCGATCTCGAAACGGCGGTCCGGACATCGGTTGAGGGCTGTTTTTCTAACTCCGGCCAGTCGTGTGACGCTCCAACCCGGCTGTTGGTTGAGCGCTCCGTCTACGATGAGGCCGTCACGTTGGCCAAACGGTTTGCGGAAGAAACCGAAGTCGGCAATCCAGAAAAGGACGGTGATCATATCGGACCCGTCGTCAGTCAACTCCAGTATGACCGCATCCAAGGGCATATCGAAGCCGGTTTGAAAGATGACAATAAACTGATCACCGGCGGCCCTGGCAAACCGGAAGGTCTGGAAACCGGGTACTATGTCCGCCCGACGATCTTTGCCGATGTGAGCAATGACATGCATGTCGCGCGGGAAGAGATCTTTGGACCAGTGCTTGCGATTCTGCCGTTTGACACGGAAATAGATGCCATCCGGATCGCCAACGATACGCCCTACGGGTTGGCCGCCTATATTCAGACCGGTGATCCGGAACGGGCCAATCGGGTTGCCCGGAAACTGCGTGCTGGCAACGTTTATATAAACGGCGCAGGCATTGACTACGACGTGCCGTTCGGCGGCTACAAACAGTCCGGCAACGGCCGCGAATTTGGTCAGTTTGGTCTTGAAGACTTTTTGGAGCTGAAGGCGATTACGGCCTGAGGCCGGTTTCGCCATATCAGTCCCGCTTGCGCCGCCCCGGCCTTGAGCCGGGGCCTTGACGTTTGGCAGGGTGATCCCGGCTCAGGGCCGGGACGGCCAAGCCTTGGTTCGCATGCTGATGCCTCTGCTTAGCCGGAAACGTCAGCCAGCCGAAGAACAGATCTGCAGGAGCGCTGCTATTTGGGGCGTTGTGAGGCCCAGGCAGCAGGCGTGAACTGTTGCCAGGAAAATAGTCAGCACGCTTCCGGTTCCAAGGGCCAGCAGGAGAGAACTATCCTGCCGGATCTCGCTCCAAGCATCTTTCACGGAAATTGTTTCTGCGGTCATTCGTGGTGTCCTCCCAAATCAGTCTATTCCAGCACAGCTGAATACTAATCCGTGTTCCTATTCAGCAGCCTCTTGTGGCTGGTCATCTGTTTTCTTGCCGCCGAACAGGCTGCCCAGCCAGCCTTTCTTTTCTTTCGGAGCTTCCGCTGCCTCAGCATCTACTTCAGCGTCGACGTCTTCAGCTGGAGCACTCGGAGCAACTTGTTCTGCGAAAGCGGTAAAGAACTCGCCTGCCAGTCGCTTTGCTGTTGAGTCAATCAGCCGTGCTCCGAGTTGCGCCAACTTGCCGCCGACTTTGGCGTCAACGTCGTAATGAAGAATGGTCGCCTCCGGGCCATCCTCTTCAAGGCGGACAACCGCGCCGCCGCGGGCAAAACCAGCAACGCCGCCTGCACCTTCGCCCTCAATGCGGTAACCGTTCGGTGGATCGAGATCGAGCAGTTCAACCTTGCCGCCGAAGGTTGCCTTCACGGGGCCGACCTTCAACTTCACCTTGGCCTCAAGTTCTGTATCGGAGTTTTTGGTGAGCTCTTCACAGCCTGGAATGGAGGCTTTCAGGATGTCCGGATCATTCAGAGCATCCCACACGGTTTCGCGCGGCGCCTCGATCCTTCGGCTGTCGGTCATTTTCATAAAGGGTGTCTCCGTGGTGTCTATGAAACGGTGTTAGATGAGATGAATGTCCGTGCCGCGTTGGCCTTTTCTGCGGACCATCAGAAGTTCGGCGAGAATGGAGAGCGCGATCTCTTCTGGTGTGATCGCGCCAAGGTCAAGACCAGCCGGGCCACTGATCCGGTCCAAATACGCTTCTTGAATGTCCTTTTCGCGCAGCTTGTCTTTAAGCGCGGCGATCTTCCGGTTGCTACCGACAAAGGCGATGTGTTTTGACCGGGCTGCGAGGGCTGCCTCAAGGGCGGCGAGATCCCCGCGTCCTTGTGTGGAGACCACGATAAACCGGTCCGCATTGCTGTTTTCTGGGACACCAAAGCCGTCGATCCACTCGCAGTATTCGGGGAACGCGGACAGATCGTCTAGCGGAGCGTAGGCGACACAGTCAAAACCAATTGAAGGGCCCTGTTTCGCTAGCGCTACCGCAACCGGGCTGGAGCCCAGAATGACAAGTTTGGGCCGTGGCAGAACGGGCTCAACGAAAATATCCATTGTTCCCCGGCTCGGGCACATGTTTTTGGCGAATTGAATGCCTTCGCGATTGTCGCCAGCTTCGACACCGAGTTCGGCCAGGAGTTCTTCCGGCTGGATCGAAATCAGCTTGGTTTCACCGTCCTCAATCGCAGCTTTTGCCGCTTTCACCACCGCCGAGCGGGCACAGCCGCCGCCAATCCATCCACCAGCAATACTACCGTCTGCACCGATCACCGCCTTTGCGCCAGCTTTGGCAGCTGTGACAGAAATCGTACGGACAACAGTTGCCACGGCAAAGGGTTCAGCCTCATTGCGGAGGCGGTCCGTCAGAGTGGCAAGATCGTCCGTCAAGGTCGGGTGGACTGTGCCGATGGTCGCCGGATCGGAGTGTTTCATAGGTTTTTCTCCCATCGCATCAAAGGCTCGCAAGATAAGGTTCAAGGGCAGCGAGGCTGTTCAGATTATGGGCCGGTGCAAACAGGTCGACATGGGGTAGAGCGGCCTGCATGCCGCTGGTCACCGGTTCGTAGCCATCCCAGCCAATCATTGGATTGAGCCAAACGATCCGCCTGCAGCGTTTGCGCAGGCGGTTCATTTCTTCGCCGAGTTGGTCCGGAGTGCCCGTGTCATAGCCGTCAGAGAGGATCATCACGCAAGTGCGGGAATGAATGACGCGGGCCGCATGGTTCTGGTTAAAGTCGGCCAGTGCTTCGCCAATTTTGGTGCCGCCGCCGATGCCTTGTGCCATCAGGCCCATCCGGTCGAGCGCGCGCGTTGCGTCGCGTTCCGAAAGAGCGGATGAGACATGCACCAGGCGGGTGTGAAAGAGAAACGCCTCGGCTTCCCGGAAACTGTCGAGCATACCGTGCACAAACCGGGTGAAGACACCTGTGTAGTTGCTCATGGAGCCGGACGCATCCAACAGGATCACCAGGCGTAGCTGGCGCGCGCGCGGACCCTTGTGGATCAGTTCAATTGGCGTGCCACCGTGAGCGATGGAATGATGGATTGTCTTGCGCAGATCCAGGCGCGGACCCTTGCGTTTTTGTTTGTCGCGCCGGGTAAGGCGGATCCGCATGGCTCTTGCGAGCTTTTCTGCCAATTCATGCGCCTTGGCCATTTCATCCGGATCATGGATGTTGCGGAAGTCCACCTTGCCGAGGTTTTCCGCAATGCTGGCGCCTTCCCGGCGGCCTGACGGTGTGTCGTCGCTCGGTTCGTCCTCTTCGCCCGGAATACGCTCAACATCGCCTGCGATAGTGTCCTGACGCGCGCCTTGCGCATCCACCAGTTCGCGGATGGTCTTCATGGATTTCTTTGAGCTGGAGCCAGATACCTTGATGCCGGATTTCACGCCGCGCCCAAGCCAATAGGCATCGAAAAGCTCGTCGAATTTCTTCCAATCCGAAAGCCGGGCACAGAAAAGCGCCCGGAACGCTTCTTTCAGTATTTGCGGCCGTTTGAGCGCCTCAGACCGCAAGAGCTTGACGGCATCTTCCGTTTCTCCCAATCCCACCTTGTAGCCGCTGTCGCGCAGCGAGCGCACAAATCCGGCGAGCCGAACCCGGAGGGCGGCGCCAAGGTCGTTGCGGGTTTTAAGGGAAAGGCTTGTCACGGATCAGGCCACCTTTCCAAGCAGGCGGTCGGTGACTTCCGGCGTGATGCGCGCCTGATCCTCACGGGTTTTCAGAACACACACGAGCGTGTCGAAAACCAGTTCACGCTGCTCAAGGAGTTTTTTCGTCCCGAGACCCACAAGGGCTGCCGCCCAATCAATAGTTTCGGCCACACCTGGAACCTTCGTCAGATCCTCTTTCCGCAATTTGCCCATCAATTCGGCGATTTGCAGGGCAAGGGCCGTGTCCAGCCCGTCGACGCGGCTCAAGAGAATGCGGGCTTCACGGCTAGTGTCCGGGTAATCGACGTAATGGTAGAGGCATCGCCGGCGCAGCGCGTCCGAGAGTTCACGGGTTCCGTTTGAAGTGAGGATTACCCGAGGAATGCTTTTGGCTTCAATCGTGCCAAGTTCGGGAATGGACACCTGAAAGTCCGACAGAAGTTCCAGAAGAAAGGCTTCGAATTCCTCGTCGGCCCGGTCAACTTCGTCGATCAGAAGAACCGGAGCCTTGTCCTGCCGGATGGCCGCCAGCAAGGGGCGTTCAAGGAGATACTTTTCGGAAAAAACCGCCTCTTCAACCGTTTCGGCATCTGCGCCGCTGCTTTCGCGCGCCTTAATGGCGAGAAGCTGGCGCTGATAATTCCATTCATAAATGGCATCGGACCGGTCGAGGCCTTCATAACACTGCAGCCGGATCAGATCCGTGTCTTCTAGCTTTGCCAGCGCCTTGGCGACTTCGGTCTTGCCAACGCCGGCCTCGCCTTCAAGAAGCAGAGGACGTTTCAGCATCTCAGTCAAAAGAAGCGCCATCGCCAGTCCGTCATCGGCGACGTAGCCCGTGGCGGCCAGCGCTTCGGCAAGGGTTTCTTTTGTCTGGGTCATCTTGGTCCGTTCAGCGGCATCCTCATTAAGATGCATCGGCCTTTTCCGGTCTGTTCTGGTTGGGTTTCGGCCAAACAACCAACCCGTTTGCGATGGCGATCTCGAACATGCGCGGGTAGGACGTTCCGGCTTGCAAGATCAGGTCATCGATCTGAATTATGCTGCTCATAAGGCGTTCCCTATTCTTTCCTCCCTCCCGGAAGTCCGGGAGAGAGGTGTCTTGCGGAGTTGCCATTAACCGTGGGCACCAAGGTCCTTGGCTGCTTGCCAGATCCGCCAGGCATCGTGTGGCATCTGGATATGCGTAGAGCCCAAGAACTGGAAGGCATCATTGACAGCATTTGAGAAGGCCGGGACACCGCCGACATTCGGGCTTTCACCGACACCCTTGGCACCGATTGGGTGATGTGGGCTCGGAGTGACCGTGTGGTCTGTCTCCCAATGGGGTGTTTCCACGGCCGTTGGGATGAAGAAGTCCATGAAGGACGCGCCCATCACATTGCCCAATTCATCGTAACGGATTTCCTGACCCATCGCGATGGCGAAGGCTTCTGTCAAACCACCGTGCACCTGGCCCTCGATGATCATCGGATTGATGCGCGTGCCGCAATCATCCAGTGCGTAGAAGCGCCGGGTTTTTGCAACGCCTGTGTCGACGTCGATGTCCATGACACAGAAATAGGCGCCAAACGGATAGGTCATGTTGGGCGGATCGTAGTAACTGACCGCTTCCAGACCCGGCTCCATATTGGGCGGCGGAGCGTTGTAGGCCGCCCAAGCAATTTCCTTCATGGATTTGCGTGCTTGCGGATTGCCTTTCACCTGAAAACCATCAACATCCCACTCAAGGTCGTATTCGGAGACCTCCAGCATGTGTGCTGCGATCATCTGAGCCTTGTTGCGGATCTTGCGCGCGGCAAGGGCAATCGCAGCACCGGCGACCGGCGTCGAGCGGGAGCCATAGGTGCCAAGGCCATAGGGCGCGGTGTCGGTGTTACCTTCCTCGACCATGATGTCGTCGGCCGGTATGCCGATTTCAGTCGCGATGATCTGGGCCCAGGTCGTCTCATGGCCCTGGCCTTGAGACTTGGTGCCCATGCGAGAAATGACCGATCCTGTCGGATGGACGCGGATTTCGGCACTGTCGAACATGGCGACACCGAGGATGTCGCAGTTCTTGGACGGCCCTGCGCCAACGATCTCGGTAAAGAACGAGATGCCGATGCCCATGATCTCACGGGTTTCGCCGCGCTTGAAAGCGTCCTGTTTTGCCTTTTGCTCTTCACGCAGTTGGCGGTAGCCGATGGTGTCCATCGCCTTCTGCATGGCGGTATGATAGTCGCCACTGTCATACTCCCAGCCGAGAGCGGACTGATATGGGAACTGTTCCTTCTTGACGAAGTTTTTCATGCGCAGATCGGCCGGATCCATCTCAAGTTTTTGCGCCAGGATGTCCATGGCCCGCTCGATACAGTAGGCGGCTTCCGTCACGCGGAAGGAACACCGGTAGGCCACGCCGCCTGGCGCCTTATTGGTGTAGACACCGTCGACTTCGAGATGCGCCGCCGGGAAGTCATAAGACCCGGTGACGATGTTCATGAAGCCGGCCGGCCATTTGGATGGATCGGCACAGGCGTCAAAACCGCCGTGGTCGGCGAGAACGTGCACTTTTAGTCCGGTCACGGTGCCATCTTTTTTCGCGGCGATTTCCGTGGTCATGTGATAGTCGCGGGCAAAGGATGTGGTGGAGAGGTTCTCCATCCGGTCTTCAACCCATTTCACCGGAACACCGGTGACAATGGAGGCAACGATCGAGCAGATGTAGCCCGGATAAGCGCCCACCTTGTTGCCGAAGCCGCCGCCAATATCCGGTGCAATCACATGGATCTTGTGCTCTGGAATGGTTGAGAGCAGGGAGGCGACCGTCCGGATGACATGTGGCGCCTGGAAGGTGCCCCAAACCGTCAATTCGCCTTTCACCTTGTCCATAGATGCCACGCACTGGCAGGTCTCCAGCGGAGACGGGTGCGTGCGGTGGTAGGAGATCATGTCTTTGGTGGTGATGTCGGCTTCGGCGAAGGCTTTCGCGGTTTCGTCCTTATCGCCCACCTGCCATTTGAAGATGTGATTGTGATGGTCGCGTGGACCATGCGCACCTTCGGTTTTACCTTCCAAATCCGGGCGCAGAACCGGCGCATCCGGATCCATTGATTTGAACGGATCGACCAGAACCGGCAATTCCTCATAGTCGACTTCAACGAGCTGGATGGCATCATCTGCGATGTAGCGGTTTTCCGCGACCACGAAGGCGACTTCCTGGTTCTGGTAGAGCACTTTGCCGTCCGCCAGCACCATTTGGACATCACCGGCCAGCGTCGGCATCCAGGCAAGGTTCACGCCTTTCAGGTCTTCGGCCGTCAGGACAGCAATCACACCTGGGATTTTGAGAGCTTCGGTTGCGTCGATCTTGGTGATCTTCGCGTGTGCATAAGGCGAGCGTACGAAGTCACCGAAGACCATGCCCGGCAGTTTCAGATCGTCGACATACTGGCCCTGGCCTTGCGTGAAACGAACATCTTCCACGCGCTTGCGTTTGCAGCCCATGCCTTCAAGGGCTGCTTCCCGCTGTTCCCGTGTCGGGGTCATATCATTCATTCTGCAGCCTCCTGGAATTCAGTGCCGTTGAGCTTGGCCGCGGCATACTGGATGGCTTTGACGATGTTCTGGTATCCGGTGCAGCGGCAGAGGTTGCCGGCAATGCCCATGCGGATTTCTTCTTCCGATGGGTTCGGGTTTTCCTTCAAAAGAACATGCGCGCGCATGATCATGCCCGGGGTGCAGAAACCGCACTGAAGGCCGTGCATCTGGCGGAAACCTTCTTGCAGTGCCGACAACGTCCCGTCGGCATTCGCCATGCCTTCAACAGTTGTTAGCTCCGCGCCGTTCGCTTGAGCTGCAAATATTGTGCAGGTTTTCACCGACATGCCGTTCATCTCAACCGTGCAAGCACCGCAATGTGAGGTCTCGCAGCCGATATGAGGGCCGGTGATATTCAAATCTTCCCGCAGGAAATGGATCAAAAGTGTGCGCGGTTCGACAAAGCGCTGCACCTTCTTGCCGTTCACCGTCATTGTGACCGGGATTTGTTCAATATCGCTCATCTATTTCTCCCTCGTCACCGTTTATGAGCTTGCGCGTTCCGCTGCGCGGGCAAGGGCCCGTTCCAGCATGATGCCAGCCATCTTGGTGCGGTATTCCGCCGGACCACGTCCGTCAGATGCCGGTTCCGTAATTGCTTCTGCTGCAGCGATAGCTTTTTTGATGGTTTCGGCGTCCAGGCTGGACCCTGTCAAAATGGCTTCCGCATCTGCGGCATGAAGCGGTGTGTCCGCCACATTCGTCAGCGCGATGGAACAGGACGAAACTGTGCCTCCGTCCATCGTTAAAACGACTGCGGCGGCTGCGGTGGCATAGTCGCCGACCTTACGCTTCAGCTTTTCATAGGCGTAACCATGACCTGCCGGCGGTGTTGGAATGCGGACGGCTGTCAGGATTTCTTCCGGGGCTAAGGCCGTAAAATAAGCCGCCTCATAAAAGTCGCGCGCAGCCACTTCACGGTCACCTTCTTGACCCGTTAGAACGTAGCTCGCATTGAGACATTGCATCAGCGCCGGCATGTCATTGCCCGGGTCGCCGTTGGCAACATTGCCGCCGAGTGTGCCGAGATAGCGGATTTGCGGGTCGGCAATCAGCAGCGACGTTTCGCGGATGATCGGTAGCTTTTCGCTCAGAAGGTCCGAGTGGATCATCTCGTGCTGTGTTGTCATCGCGCCTATGACAATGGTGCCGGCGTCCTCCTTAATCCCCTTGAGGCTTTCAACGCCTGCCAGATCAACCAGGTGTTCCGGCGCTGCCATGCGTAACTTCATCATGGGAATTAGGCTATGTCCGCCAGACAATGGCCGGGCTTCATCGCCGTGTTCGGCCAAAATCGAAACCGCTTCGGCAACGGTTGATGGCCGGTGGTAGATAAACTCACCAGGGATCACGTTGGTCTCCTCCCTCATTCTGTACTGCGGTCTGCACCTGGCGTCAGCAGGTGAGCCACATCGACGTCCCAAACCTCTCATTCGGGTGATGTCTCGACATTCAGTCTGCTACCAAGGGTGGATGGTGTTGCGTTGCACCCTCAAGGCCGAGTGCACCGGAAGCCTTAAAATTGCACAAACTGCGGAGGCTATTGCACGAAGTACGACAGAGATGCTGTCGTATTTTGCGTCTATGAGAAACTACGTAGATTTGCAGAACGGCCTAACTGGCTGAGCTATCTGTATTAGGCCGTCTCTGCAGACATTAGAGAGTAAGCTCGGGCCGAAAGGTGCCGCCATTCGTGCAAAACCACTTGTTTGGCGGTTTTGGGCGGCGCTGTGGCAAGAAGGTTGAAATTATTGCGCTGCAGCGGTGGACGGGTCGCCGCTGGGTTGCTCAAGGGAGGTCAATTTGGATTTGACATGGCCCCATCGTGACCGGCTTACCGGAACCGTTTGACCGTCGTCTCCCGCTAGGTGCAGAACGCCACCGTCTCCGGCTCTTTTGAAATTGATGACTTTTGTCAGGTTGACGATATGGCTGCGGTGGACCCGATTGAAAATTTTGGGATCCAGCTGCTGCTCTGCTTCACTGATCGACAGGGGGCAGAAATACTCGCGGCGGCTGTCGTGGAGCCGGGTGTAGTGCGCATCCGCATGGATGGCGACGATCTCAGCGGGATCTATTTGCGTTTTCCGGCCATCAAATTCAATCGGTATCGGCTTGCGAATGGCGCTGGCCGACTTGCGGACGGCTTTTGCTGCAGCTTGCAGACCAGAGGCTGGCTTCGGCTGCAGGCCTGTCTTTTGTTCAATCGAATGGGAGGTTGCTTCATCTGGGGCGACTTCAGCGGAAATGTTGGCCGTAGGTGCGGAAAATGCGGTGCCTGCTTCCGCTTCACCTGATTTGTCACCGGACTGTGCTGGGACCAGCGCCAACAAAAACAGCGCCGATACCAAAAAAGCGACGCAGGAGACCAGAATAGCCAATGCTCCCGGCCCCAGCGAGGGGGCAGTTAAACTGGCCGCTGATTGAGCCGGGTCAAAGGTCAATCCGGTCATTGCTGTGTAATGCATGGCGGAAATCGCAAGGCCCATGACAACGGCCGACACGACAATAGGCGGTCGCCGGCCTGCGCTGAACAAGAGCCAAAGTGCCAAACCGGCAGCATTAAACGCGATCAAAAAGCTGGCGAGGACATAGGCGGGGTCATGCGCCATATGCAAAGACGTGTGCAAGGCATACATGCCGAGGTAGTGCATGGTGCAAATCCCGGCCCCCATCACAAAGGCAGACAGGCCGAGGCGGAGTGGGGTTAGGCGTTTGTTGCTGGCCGCAAAAACCGCAATGCCGACAACCAGCACACACACAAGAAACGACAGCAAGGTTGGCAGAACCAAATAGTCGATGGTGACCTGAAACTTTGCTGCCAGGATGCCGACAAAATGCATGGACCAGATGGCGAGGGCCAGTGTCAGCGCAGCGCCTGCCAGTAAATGGCGGCGGCGTGGATCTTGAGCGCTGCCGACCTGGACTGCCAAGCTTAATCCAACAAAACTCCCTTGGAAGGCCATAACCAAGGAAAGTGCCACGAGCCAAGGCTCGTGCGTCACTGTCATCGTGATGCCCCTCCCGTCTAGTGCCGTTCTCGCGCCTGACTCGGCTTTCCGGGAATTTATGATAGGCGAAGACCGTCAATTGTCCAAGTGTCTGCAAAAACACCGCGATTGGGTTTGCAGAACCTGGTGACAGCTTCCTAAGGTCGCTGTGTTTTGGGAAGTCTGCTGCAATCAATCTTGGGAAAGCGGATTTTTTGTGCCGCCGAGGGGCGGAGATTAATTCAGTTTTTAATGCAACTCATTCGCAACTGGGTTGACAGTTGCGAATGAGTTGCAATATCAATTGCGAGAAGGGTCAATACTCAAAGGGACATTTCAAAGTGAAAAAGACATTTCTCTTCGCCGCAGTTGCGGCAGTTGCCGTGGCAGCGGCTTCAGGGGCCTCGGCCAAGGACAAGATGAAGGTTGTGACGACCTTCACTGTGATCGCTGATATGGCTGCAAATGTTGCCGGCGACGCTGCTGAGGTTGTCTCTATCACAAAGCCGGGGGCTGAAATCCATGGTTATGAGCCGACACCTCAAGACATCGTTCGGGCCCATGATGCCGATCTGATCCTTTGGAACGGTATGAACCTCGAGCTCTGGTTTGAACAGTTCCTGGCCAATGTTGGTGAGGTTCCATCCGCCACTTTGACCGACGGTATCGACCCGATTTCCATCAAAAGCGGATCTTATGAGGGCAAGCCCAATCCGCACGCCTGGATGGGTCTTGGCAATGCGCAGATCTATATCGACAACATTGCAGCAGCGTTTTCAAAACATGATCCGGACAACGCGGCGACGTATGAAAAGAATGCCGAAGCCTACAAACAAGAACTGCGTGCGGTCATTGAACCTCTGCAGGCAACGATCAACAAGGTCCCGGAAAACAAGCGCTGGCTGGTCACTTGTGAAGGCGCCTTTAGTTATCTCGCCCGCGATTTCGGCATGAAGGAACTGTATCTGTGGCCAATGAACGCCGATCAGGTCGGGACACCGAAACAGGTGCGGTCTGTGATTGATGGTGTCAGGGAAAACAATATTCCGGTCGTTTTTTGTGAGAGCACGGTCAATACGGCGCCTGCCGAACAGGTCGCCCGGGAAACCGGCGTGTCTTATGGCGGCGTCCTCTACGTCGACTCCCTCAGTGAAGCCGATGGCGCCGTTCCAACTTACCTCGATCTTTTGAAAGTCACCTCAAGCACGGTCGCTGAAGGCCTTGCAGCTGCAACCAACTGAGTGCGTTTGTCTGCTGAGCCCTGTTATTGCAGTTGTTTTGCAGATGAATGCAGCACACAATCACCTAAAGCGTCTAAGGGCGAAAAAGCTGCATGTTGAATGTTTTGAGGGAAGCGGGAATGGAGGTGGCTCCAGACCAAGCCGACAATGGGATTTCGGCTGAAGACGTGACGGTCACTTACCGAAACGGCCATACCGCTCTTTGGAATGCAAGTTTTGACATTCCGCGCGGCACGGTGACAGCTTTGGTCGGGGTCAACGGTGCCGGAAAATCGACCCTCTTTAAGGCGATCATGGGTTTTGTGCCTGCGGCCAAGGGCGATATCCGAATTCTCGATATGAGCGTCCGTGAGGCCTTACGGAAAAACCTGGTCGCTTATGTCCCTCAATCGGAAGAAGTAGATTGGTCGTTTCCGGTGCTGGTCGAAGATGTGGTCATGATGGGCCGTTATGGCCACATGGGCTTTCTGCGCTGGCCAAAAAAGGCAGATCACGAGGCGGTGTCAGAGGCGCTTGCCAGGGTCAATATGCAGGATTTCCGGCACCGTCAGATCGGGGAACTTTCCGGCGGACAAAGAAAACGGGTGTTTCTAGCCAGAGCATTGGCGCAGGACGGTCAAGTCATCTTGCTGGATGAACCCTTTACCGGCGTTGATGTGAAAACCGAAGAGCAGATTGTCGAGCTCCTGCGCGAGCTGCGTGCAGAAGGCCGGGTCATGCTGGTATCTACACACAATCTCGGTTCTGTGCCGGAATTCTGTGACCGGACGGTGCTGGTCAAAGGAACCGTGCTGGCGCATGGCCCAACGGAGACAACGTTCACGCGTGAGAACCTGGAGCATGCCTTTGGCGGGGTTCTGCGCCACTTTACCATCAGTGATCAGACGCTTCACACAGATGGGGACGACCGCACGGTCACCATCCTGACCGACGATGAGCGGCCCTTTGTGCAGTATGGTGGTGAAGTGCAAACCACTGAGGGGCGGAAATGATATCCGTTCTATTGGAGCCGTTCAGTTACAGTTACATGACCAATGCCATGTGGGTGTCGGCCCTGGTCGGCGGGGTCTGCGCATTTTTGTCTGCTTACCTGATGCTCAAAGGCTGGTCGCTGATCGGCGATGCGCTGTCTCACTCGGTGGTGCCAGGTGTGGCGGGCGCCTATATCCTCGGCCTGCCGTTCGCGCTGGGCGCCTTTATCGCAGGAGGGCTCGCAGCCGGGGCCATGCTGTTTCTGTCCGAACGATCTGGCTTGAAGGTCGATGTCATCATCGGGCTGATCTTCACTTCCTTCTTTGGACTGGGCCTGTTCATCGTTTCGGTCAATCCCATGTCGGTGTCGATCCAAACCATCACGATGGGCAACATTCTGGCGATCACACCTGAAGACACCCTGCAGCTTGCGATCATTGGATTTGTCTCGTTGGCTGTTCTTCTCGTTAAGTGGAAGGACCTGATGGTGACCTTCTTTGACGAGAACCATGCCCGGACAATTGGGCTTCGGCCTGGCCTTTTAAAGGCCGTCTTCTTTATCCTGCTGTCGGCCTCTGTTGTGGCAGCGATGCAAACGGTTGGGGCTTTTCTTGTTATTGCCATGGTCGTAACACCCGGCGCGACGGCCTATCTGCTGTGCGACCGCTTTCCACGGTTGATCATGCTGTCGGTCGTGATCGGATCGCTCACCAGTTTTGTTGGCGCCTACATCAGCTATTTTCTGGACGGTGCAACGGGCGGAATCATCGTCACCCTGCAAACACTGATCTTTCTCGTGGCCTTTGTGTTTGCGCCCAAACACGGCCTTCTGGCTGCCCGCCGCAAGGCGGCTGAAGCTCTGCGCCAAGGGCCGGCTGACACAAACATGCACCAGACCGTCATCGGGGAGGACCTGTGATAGACCTCGATTTGTTGATGCTGCCGTTCAAATTCGCGTTCATGCAGAACGCCTTTTTGATTTGCATGCTTGTTTCCGTTCCAACCGCGCTCTTGTCCTGCTTTCTGGTGATGAAGGGTTGGGCCTTGATGGGGGATGCTGTCAGCCACGCTGTGCTGCCCGGCATTGTGCTTGCCTACATCTTCGGAATTCCTCTGATCCTGGGGGCGTTTGGAGCAGGAATGATCTGCGCCGTTGCGACGGGCTATTTGTCCGGCAACAGCCGGGTCAAGCAAGACACGGTCATGGGGGTCGTCTTCTCCGGCATGTTTGGTCTTGGCATTGTGCTTTATGTTTCGATCGAAACGAATGCGCACCTAGATCACATCCTTTTTGGCAACATGCTGGGGGTTGGCAGTCAGAACCTTTGGACAGCGGGCATTATTTCGGTGCTGGTTGCTGGTGCGCTTGTCTTGAAATGGAAAGATCTTGTGCTGCACAGTTTTGATGCCGCTCAGGCGCAAGCGTCCGGCCTTCCGGTCAATGTGCTGCACTACGGAATGCTGGCAGCCCTGTCCTTAACGATTGTTGCCACGTTGTCTGCGGCCGGATTGATCCTCGCGATCGGCTTGCTGATCGCTCCGGGCGCGATTGCCTTTTTACTGGTGCGCAAGTTTGGCACCATGCTTTGGATCTCTGTGATTGTCTGTATGGGATCCATGCTTGCCGGGACTTACCTGAGCTTCTTTTTGGACAGTGCCCCGGCGCCGACGATCGTGCTGATCCTGACGGCTGTCTTTATGATTGCGTTTATCCGGCGCCAAATTGTGACCCGGCGAATGTCGATGCGCCGGATTTCTCAGACTGAAGCGACTGCATCGGAATAAAAAAAAGCCGGCTCACGCACTCGCGGGCCGGCTCAATTGTTTGATCAAGGATCTTTCGATCAGTTCTGCACTGGTAGAGTTAGAGAGACCAGGTCAGTCCCAACAATCGTGTCTCCTTCAAACCCGCTGTCCGAAACTGCGCCGAGATAATCTTCATTGGCCAAGGCGCCGTCAGGCAACTTGTAAGGGCCTTGGCGCGGTGCGCCAACGGGTGGGATCAAATGGGTCAGCATGAGATGTTTGACACCAGCCCGGCGGGCCAAATGGCCAAGATCGGTGGCATTGCTTTGCCGGAAATAGATCGGCGGCGGGAAGCCGGTGCCGCCATCGGGACCCATCACCGGATGGATCGTGGAATGAACCACGATGTCAGCGCCATTCGCAAGTTTTTCAACCTGGGCTGATGTAGACGTTTCCCGAGGTGGCTTACGGGTGTCGTTTCCAGCGTCCCCGCCGATTACGACACTGCCGGCCGGCGTATCGACCCGGTAGGAAGCATGACCTGCAATATGAGTTGAGCGGATTGCACTGACTGTGACATCGCCCTTGGCCCAAACCTGTTTCGCATCCTCTTCAGGCTTGAAGTCTTTCACGTTGATCAGGTCTGCAGGGCCACCGGGGAGCCGTTTTTTGTTTTCGGCAAGACGCTGGGCGATTTCTCCAGAATTGATGAGCGCATCCCCGATATGTTTGGCAAAGCGTTCGCAGCTCAGGGCAAAACCAAGAGGAGACTTGGTTTCCTCGCTGCACACCAAATCCACCTTCGGACCGCCTGAATTGAAGTGCCAGCGCAACTGCATCATGTCGGCCAGGCCTTCGGTGTGGTCGGAGTGCAGATGGGTTAGAAAAACCGCGTCTAGTTTTCCGACCGGAACACCAGCCTGTGACAGGCGTTGTGTGGTTCCCCGCCCGGTGTCGAACTGCAGGCGAACGTCATTGCATTTGTTTTCCTGCGATCCGTATTGAACAAGAGTACCGGCACCCGCCTGTCCTTGAAAGACAGGAGGTCCGCCTTGGGTGCCGGTTAGTGTCACTTTTAGGCAAGGTTCCGCCATGGCAGTCTGAGCAGCAAAGGTACCCAAACCAATCAGCATTCCTGAGATTACTGTTCTCAACATTATCTCCTCCCAACAGTTTTCGTTTTGAACGGCGTGTTTTTGTTGGGCCACCGGAGCTCAGGATTGGCTGCCGGCCGCCAGTTAGCTTTTTGATGTCATTTGAAGTCGATTTTTCCAGTAGACAGGCCGACCGATAGGGTGAAGCTGCCTTCATTGATCAGCCAGCGGCGGATTGTGTAGCTGCGTACTCCGCGCGCATGCATGGGGTCACCATCTGCAAGTTCCCGAGCGGCATCGAGCGATTCAGCTCTGTAAACAATCATACCTTCTCCGAACATCTCTTCACCGCTTTCGTCAGAGACAGGGCCGGCGAATGCGAGACTGCCTGCGGCCTCCATTTTGGCTTGGTAGGCAAGATGATCGGGCAGGGTGCCTGGAATATCTGCGTCGGGTCCTACTGGCTTGGTATTCACTACATAAAGCTCAAGCGCCAGGGCGCCTCGTTCTTTGGCTGTGCGTTTGTAATCTTCCCACTTGGGCATTCCGTTTCTCCCGATTTTTGGTGAGTATAAAAAAATCGATATTATTTGACAAATGAAAAAAACGTCGTCAAAGTGGAGTCAGATTTCGAAACACCGAGGAAACTATGCGCTTCATTGTGGGAACGGGGCCGGCAGGGCCAGGCGTCTACCTGAACGAGGGGGAACAGGCGTGGAATTTAACGGCACTCGACAATGCCGTTGGCCATGATCTGATGGGACTAATTGCCGGTGCAGCTGATGCTGCGGCTTTAGCGGCCCGCAAGGACGGTGTGGCCGCGTGTGACGCTGCAGCCATCACACCTGCGCTACCGGTAACGAAGCCCGGTAAGATTATCTGTCTCGGCCTCAATTACGTCGACCACATCAAAGAGGGTGGATACGATGTGCCCACCTATCCTGCGCTGTTTATGCGTTCTACCACCTCAATGATCCCTGCAGGCGCGCCAATGGTCCGGCCTTCCTGTTCTGAGCAGCTGGATTATGAAGCCGAATTGATGGTGATCATCGGCAAAGGCGGGCGGCATATCAGCGAAGCTGATGCTCTTGATCATGTCTTTGGCTACACGCTGTTTAATGATGGGTCCGTGCGCGAATACCAGCGCAAGACGCACCAGTGGACGCCGGGCAAAAATTTTGATGGCACAGGCCCAATTGGTCCAGTCGTCGTCACTCCGGATGAGCTTCCCGCGGGCGCAGAAGGGCTGAAGATTGAAAGCCGCGTCGGCAGCGAGATCCTTCAAAGCGCGACCACATCCGATATGCTTTGGAGTGTTGCGCGCACCATTTCCACCGTCTCTGAATATACGACTCTCGAGCCGGGTGATTATCTGGCGATGGGCACCCCTCCAGGGGTTGGTCATGCCAAGACTCCGCAGCGCTGGTTGCGCCCAGGCGAGATTGTCGAAGTTGAGATTGAGGGCATCGGCATATGCGCCAATCCGATTGTAGCCGAAGAAGATATATCTGCGACGGAGGCCGCTGAATGACGATGTCTGCCTCAGTCGCGCCTGTTGGTGAGGCCCTGGAAAAACTCCGGGCCGAGGCGCAAGACGTGGTGCGGTCCTTGCGGGGCCGGATCCCGCACCTTGACGATGATGGAATAGATCTCATTCTTCGGGGAGCACGCTCGCATTATGCTTGGCAGGACAAGCCTGTGTCCCGTGAGAATTTGGAAGCGCTTTACGAGATCACCGCTTCCGGTCCGACAAGCATGAATACCTGCCCGGCGCGGTTCTTCTTCGTTGAAAGCATGGAGGCCAAACAGCGGCTGGCAAAATCGCTGAAGGACAAGAACATCGACAAGATGATGTCAGCGCCGGTGAGCGTCATCATCGCCCATGATCTCGAATTCTGGAGAGAACTGCCGTTCCTATTTCCGCATGAGGACCGCAGGCCGCATTTTGTAGGCAAACCCGAGCACTCGGAGACAACAGCGTTTCGCAATGGAACCTTGCAAGGCGCCTACTTCATGATTGCGGCGCGGGCGCTAGGGCTTGATGTTGGGGCCATGTCCGGATTTTCGAACCAGATCGTGGATGAAGAGTTTTTTGCAGGGACAACTCTCAAGTCCAACTTCCTGTGTAATTTGGGCTATGCGGATGAAAGCGCATTGTTCCAGAAATTGCCACGGTTGCCGTTTGAGACGGCTTGCAAGTTTCTCTGAGGGACTCAGATGGCCATTCGGCAAAAAACAGTCATTACGGTTCGTATGACCGGCACTGCCAGCAGCCATTCCCGCTGCGAGGTTCTGGTGCGCGATCTGAAGTCCGAGATTGATGAACCGGTTGAACGAGGCGGCACCAACACCGGGTTCTCTCCGACCGAAACCGCTTATGCGGCGCTGATCGGCTGCACGAACACCATCGGCAACAAATGTGCAGACAAGCTTGGGGCCGATATCGGCCACCTCAGCTTTCAAATGGAAATTGATTTCGACCGGCGGGGCGTCCTCTTGATGGAGGAAGTGGATGTTCCATTCAAGGAAATCCGGCTCGACATCACGTCCGATGGCCCGGCGAGTGACGAAGAACTCGCGCAGGTCGCGGAAGAAACAGCCAAATATTGCCCGATTTCAAAGCTCTATGAACAAGCGGGAACCAATCTCGTGATCAGCTGGAAGAAGGCCTGAAACCTCGGAAGTTTTTTGGGAGGAAATACAATGATCGGAAAACTGACTAGACGGAGCGTGATTGCACTTGCAGCGTTGAGCGCAACGGCAATGCCATCCTTCGCGACCGAAGTTATCAAAGCGGTAGCGATCGACGGCTATCCGTCCAGAGCTATGTGGGTGAAAGAATTCTCAGAGTTCTTCATCCCAGAAGTCGATAAGCGCCTTGCCAAGACCGGCAATTACAAGATCGAATGGCAAGAAAGCTATGGCGGTTCTATCGTCAAGCCGAAGGGCGTCCTTGAGGGGATTAAACTTGGCCTCGGCGACATCGGTATCGTCACCACGATTTTCCATTCATCGAAACTGCCAAGCCAGGCTTTGTCGGCTGTGACACCGTTTATCGCGCCGGATGCAAGAGCGGTAGCGAAGGCGGTCGATGAAATCGCCAAAGAATTCCCGACCATGCAGAAGGAATTCGAGGCGCAGAATCAAGTCTATCTGGCAACGGGCGTCGTGCTCGATACCTATCAGGTGTTCTCCAAGGAGCCGATTGATTCTATTTCCGATTTGGCCGGATCCAAAGTGGCCGGTGCAGGCATGAACCTGCGGTACCTGGAAGGCCTGGATAATGCGGCTGGTGTTCGTGGTGGTCTGACTGACTTCTATAACATGCTGCAGACCGGGCTTGTCGACAATGCCATGTTGTGGCCGGAAGCTGCCAAGACGTTCAAGATCGCAGAAGTCGCCCCTTATATGCTCAAAGCGGATCTTGGTGCGGTAAATTCCAAGACGATCACCGTCAATAAGGACTACTGGGACAAGTTGCCGGATGAGGTCAAAGGTGTCCTTCAAGAGGTCGCCGTGGCCTATCGTGACCATGTTGCCGGTGTCGCCATGGACCGGGCGGATGCAAGCCGGACTGCCTACATGGAATCGGGTGGAACCGTTGTTGAAATGGATCCGGCCGAGCGCGCTCAATGGGCTGCAAACATGCCGAATATTGCGGTTGAATGGGCAGCTGGTCTCGATACGAAGGGCGAGCCGGGCAGTGATATGCTCAAGGCTTATACGGCCAAGCTCAAGGACGCAGGTTATACACCGGTCCGGGACTGGTCTGCGGAACTGACGCAATAAGCGCCGTATCAGAAACAGGATAGCTCATATGCTGCGTCTTTTGGACATCGGCCTGCGGGCTATCTCAACAGTGGCCAACTGGGTGGCGATTGGCGCCAACGCAGTTGGCACATTGATCGTCCTCGCCCTCGTTCTGGTGGTAAGTTATGATGTGGTGGCGCGTGGATTTTTCAACGCGCCATTCAGGGGAGCTGTCGAAGTTGTACAGTTCTCAATGGTTCTCATTGTCTTCCTACAGTTGCCGGACGTAGTGCGTGTTGGCCGTCTGACCCGCTCGGATGGGTTTCTGACAGTTTTGGGGGTGACACGCCCTGGTCTTGTAAAGTCGCTCCGCCGGCTGATCGATTTTGCATCTGCCGTGTTCATGGCGCTTGTCGCCTATGCGATCTGGCCAGAATTCCTAGAAATGTATGAAACAAAAGACTTCTTTGGCGTGCCAGGTGTCTTCACCGCGCCTTGGTGGCCCATAAAACTCGCGATCTATCTCAGTGCGGGTCTGTGCACAGTGATATTCCTGCTGAAGGTCTATCGGCCAGAAACCAAGCTTCCGCCGTTGCGTATGAAAGTAAACAAAGAGGACCAGGCGTGACACCTTTTGAAATTGGCACTCTGTCCGTCATCGCGATCGTAGTCCTGGTCTATATCGGCGTTTACATTCCGATTGCGCTTGGCCTCGTGTCTTTCGTTTCCATCCTGTTGATGCGGGACAATTTTGACCTCGCCATCAATCTTTTGAAAATCGCCATTGGCGACAGTGTGATGGAATACACCTTCGCCACTGTCCCGCTGTTCACGTTTATGGGACTGATCGTCTCAAAGGCGGGGCTGGGCGCCGATATATATCAGGTGATGAATTCCGGTTTCCGGAGGGTCAAAGGCGGGATCGGAATGGCAACGGTCGGAGCCAATGCGGTCTTTGCCGCCGTGACTGGATCCTCTATCGCGTCTGCCTCGGTGTTTTCCAAGGTCTCTGTGCCGCAAATGCTGGCTTTCGACTACAATCCACGCTTTGCCGTTGGGGTCGTCGCCGGATCGTCGGTACTCGGAATGATCATTCCGCCATCAGCGATGCTGATCATCTACTCTTTTGTGGCTGAGCAAAGTGTCGGCGATATGTTTTTGGCCGGGGTGGTTCCGGGACTGATGCTGGCCGCCGCTTATGTTGTCGCGATTTTCCTGATGGGCCGGCTGACGCCCAAATATGTTGGTGGCCGCTCGGTGGAAGAAACAGAGTGGATGTCACCGCTGGAAATCGCCGATAAGACTGTGCCAACGTTGGTGCTGATCGTTGCTGTCCTTGGTGGGATCTATACTGGCTGGTTGACGCCTGTGGAAGCGGGCGCTGCAGGATCGCTCCTGGGATTGTTGATCGCAGCGTTCCGCAAAAAATTGTCCCTGCAATCGCTGTGGCAGGCACTTTTGGAAACCGGTCATATCACCGCATCTATTTTGTTCCTGATCACGGCCGCTTCGATCTACAGCCGAATGCTCGGGCTTGCTGGTGTGCCGAATGAGCTTGGCGATCTACTCAACGACACACAGATGACCTTCTTCTGGATCATGGTCATCTATGTACTCATGATGATTTTTTTGGGCACGATCCTCGATACGGCGTCGATCATCCTTATCGTCGTGCCATTGTTCCTGCCGCTGGTCGAGCCTATGGGCCTGTCGCTTGTCTGGTTCGGCATTGTGACGGTTGTCGGGGCTGAAATCGGGCTCCTGACACCGCCGCTCGGCATCTCCTGTTTTGTCATCAAAGCCACGTTGAACGACCCCAGGATTTCGCTCAAGGACGTCTTTGTCGGCGCGTTTCCGTTCGCGCTGGTCATGCTGATTGTCCTGGTTGCCTTGATCCGCTGGCCGTCATTGAGCCTGGCCATCCTAAACTAAGAGGACTTCATGCGCCGCGTCACCAAAGACAACATAACCGACGTTTTCATGAACTATTTCGGCGCGGATACAGACCCGCGGTTGAAGGAAATACTGAAGAGCCTCGTTACTCATTTGCATGATTTTGCACGTGATACGAACTTGACCCATGCCGAATGGCGTAAGGGCATTGAGTTTCTGGAGTGGGCTGGAAACATCTCTGATGAAGAGCGGCATGAATTTGTGCTGCTTTCCGACGTGCTAGGATTGTCGTCCCTTGTCGACATGCTGCATTCCAGCCCGGAGGGAACATCGTCAAGCGTGCTTGGTCCGTTCCATATTACCGGAGCACCAGCTTTGCCGATTGGTGGCGACCTCAGAAAAGACTTCAAAGAGCAAGTCCTTTTGGCCGAGGGCACGATCCGGGACGTTATGGGGAACCCGATCGAGGGAGCGGAGCTGGATATCTGGCAAACCGCACCAAATGGGATGTATTCCAGTCAGGACCCGGATCAGGACACCTACTCCTTCCATGGGATTCAAACGACCGGAAAAGACGGGCGTTATGCTTTTACATCCGTAAAACCAATTAGTTACACGGTTCCTAGTGACGGGCCGGTTGGCGATATCTTGAATGCCAGCGGCCGCCACCCGTGGCGTCCGTCACACCTCCACTACATAGTAAAAGCGCCTGGGTATCGTGATCTGGTGACTGAAATTTTCCCGGATGATGATCCATATTTGGACGAAGACACTGTCTTTGGTGTCCGTGAAGATTTGATCATGACCTATGTCGAGCAGCCGGCCGGAAGTTTCCCGGAAGAAGGGTTCGAGCTCTCCGGCAAGGTCGATGGGCCCTTTTTAAAGGCTTCCTTCGACCTAATCCTGGTCAAGGCTTAGGCGGCAAAGCTTAAAAAAACAAAGGCGGGAGTTATGTGCCCGCCTTTTTTGTTGCTGTGTCTCGTTCTGAAATGAATCGTTCGCGTTACGCGACGGCTTCGGAAGAAAAGTGCTTTTCCAGAAAAGCCCCGGTCCGCTGATAGTGATCTAGCAGCAAGTGACAGGCTTTTTCAGTGTCGCGGTCGACCGCGGCATTCATGATCTCTGTATGCTCCTTGCCGATGTCGCGAGTGGAATAATCCAGCGCTTTGCCAGCCAGATAACGATAACGGATATTGAGATCGTAGAGTTGATTGCAGAACTTCAGCAAGACATTCGATGTGCAGGCCCCGATCAGGCTCATGTGAAAGGCCTTATGCAGGTCTTCGAACCGCTCAACGTTACTGCGCGGTTCGCGCATCATTCTGTGATGGCTGATCACCAGCTGATCTTCCCAAGCCTGATTGGCATGCTCGATGCTCTCGCGCAGAGCCATCTCCTCAAGATGACAGCGAAGTTTCAAGATCTCTGCGAAATTCTCAGGACCGACCTCGGCGCTGCGGAACCCGCGTTGATCAAGCCGCTCCACCAAAAGGTCTGACACCAGCAACGTGAGGGCTTCGCGGATCGGTGAGCCGCCCATGTCCAGGATTTTGCGGAGACTTTCTATTTTAAGCTTTTCACCCGGCGGTATTTCTCCAGTCAGGATCTTGTGCCGAAGCGCTAGATAAGCACGCTGGGTGGCGGACGGCTCTTGCGCCGGATCTAATTGGGCCTGGATGCTCATGAGGTTGATAATATCGATATTTTTCGAAGTTTGTCAGATATCACGAAAATTTTAGGTCGCCTGTTGATACTACCTACTGCACAGAGTGTCCAGCGCTTGCGCGTTGCGAAACTCAAGGATCTTGGCCAGGGTTCCTGAAGGCTTCAGGTGTTGCAGCTTTCCGGTTAGGACAGACACACCGTCGCAGCGAAATTACTTGCCGATCAAGCTCCCAACGCTCTTTTTGATCCGTGCTAGTATGATCGGGTCGGAAGCATAGTGATCCTCCGCCTTGGCAAAAGCTGCTTCTGCTTTTTCGGTGTCACCCAGGGTCGCGTAAGACCGCACCAGCATTGTCCATCCATCAGGGTTGTCGGGGTTTTCTTCCAGCTTGGCGGCCAATCCTGCGACCATCCCTTGAATGAGGTCAGCTTGATCATCTTGTGACAGGCTTTGGACAGCAGCTACGTCTTCGTCGGTTATTCTTTTGGTGCCGGATTGGCTTTCAATGAGGTCCAAACCCAGATCAGTCGCAGTCTCATTGATCTTGGCAAGGACGAACGGGGCCGCGGCAAACCGCTGACGGGCTTCTTCGATGGCCAAACGTGCCAGATCGTCTTCGCCGAGAGCAGCTCGGATTTGAGCCAGCTCCTGCCAGTCCTTGTAGTTGGTCGGGTCACCCACCAAGGATTGATCCAGATCTGCTGCCCGGTCGGCGAGGGCAACCGGATCCCTACCGTTGCCATCACCGCCGGCTCTGGCGACTTCGGTGTCGGTTGCTTCCGGCAAATAGTCTTTGACATCCCGTTTGGTGAAGCGGGCCATATTGACGATGTCGCGCCGGACGAGCTGCATCCATGGTGCGCGCGGATCGGAATCTGCTGCAAGGGCGGTCCAGTCGTTCAATGCGCCCTCAAAATCTTGTGCCTGGGCCTTTGCAAGAGCCAGGTAATAGCGTGCCCGCGGGTCGTTGTTTTCTGCCCGGATTTGCTCGAACAGAATCTTTGCTGCCTGGGGAACCTTGTTGCCATTGGCCAAGGTCATGGATTCAGCATAAGTGGACAGAACGCTCGGATCATTGCCGGACAATTCCGCTGCGCGTCTGTAAGCATCGGCTGCAGACGCATTGTCACCGGTCGCCGCATAGCTTTTTGCGAGCAGCCACCAGTTTTCAAAAGATTCCGGGCTCTCCTTGACTGCTTCAACCAAAAGCTGGATGCGGCTGTTGATGTCGCCTGCCTCCGCCTTGCGGATCAGGGTTTCCGTTTTACGAGCCGCCAGCGGCTGGTCTTGCAGTTCAGGATGGCCGAGCCAGAGGTATCCGCCGATCGACCCGACACAAACTGCGATCAAGACAAGGACTGCAACGATCGGTGAGCGGTGAGACACAGACATGCCGCCGACAGAATGACGGGCGGCCCGGAGGGCACGCGCTTCGATTTCTCTTTGGGCGGCATCAAACTCCGACTGTGAAATAAGCCCGGCATCCAGGTCTCGATGGACCTCATCGGCTTGATCCCGATAAATCGACAAGGCTGCGTCGGTTTCATCCCGTTCAACTTCGGTTCGGCGCAAAAACGGCCAGACCAGCCAAAGGGCGCACAGACCCAAAGCGGCAATTGTCAGAATCCAAAAAGAGGTCATGACCGGCCATCCTTCAGTATTTTCTGCGCCGAAGAGCGTTCTTCCTCGGTCAGCGGCACCTCTTCAACAGGGTGCCTACGGGATCTCATATATCCGATGGCAGCCCCCAGGCTCAGCAGCAGTGCCATGACCGGCGTTAGCCAAAGGACAGCGTTTTTGAGCGACATACGCGGATTCAACAGGACATAATCGCCATAGCGGTCCGCGATGTAGGAGAGGATCTCCTTATCCGTTTCGCCTTCTTCCATACGGGTGCGCACCAGGACTCTGAGGTCTTTGGCCAAACCGGAATTGGAATCAAAGATCGACTGGTTCTGGCAGACCATGCATCGGAGCTGGCGGCCGATTTCCCGGGCGCGTTCTTCTTTGGTCGGGTCGGCAAACATTTCGCTGCCGTCAACCGCAAGGGCTGCGCCGGATGCAAGAGTTAAGGCGACAAGTGCTGCCAGAAGCTGTCTTATTGATAGCCGGAGAGCTGTGGTCATCAGACTGCCTCCTATTCGGCCGGTTGGGGCAGTGCCCCAGATGATTTGCGGGCAGTCGGAACGCCGACACGGAGGCGGCGGTCACCGAGCGAAATCAGTCCGGACAAGGAAATCAGCAGGGCGCCGAGCCACATCCAGGGCACGCCAGGATTATAGTAGAAGCGAACCACAAACTGGCCATTGGCAGCCGGATCGCCCAGCACTGCGTAGTAATCGCCGTGCCAGCGGGTTTCAATGCCGGCTTCTGTCGTGGGTTTTTGCTCAACCGGATACCAGCGGCGCTCGGGATAGAGCGTGGTCACCGGTTCGCCGCCTAAGGTGACGTCGACAGTGGCGACAGATGTCCTGTAATTCGGCCCAAAGCCGTCCTTGACCTGTACCAAGTTATATTCGTACCGGCCGACCTCAATCGGGATGCCCGGTGTGACGGTCTGTATCTTTTCGATGCTCCAGAGGGATGCAGCAACGACACCGGCCGAGGCGATTGCGATCCCTAGATGTCCGGTATAGAGCCCCCAAGCTGACAGCGGCAGGCCGAACAATCGTCTTGGAATAGCTGACCATCTTGCCGACCCGACACCGGCGCGGCGGGCGAGATCAAGGAGCGTTGCGACGCCTAGGAAAAGCGCGGTGCCGATGCCGAAGATGCTAACCGGATCGGGTGTGCCAAAGACAACTAGCAACAGGAGTCCCAGGACTGCAGTTGTCGATGCTGTTATCAGCGTATCCTTGCGGACACGGCGCATGTTGGCCCGTTTCCAGGACAAGAAAGGGCCAATTCCGGCGAGCAGAACAACACCTGCGAAGATGGGCAGGAAGGTTCGGTTGAAGTACGGTGCGCCGACGGTGATTTTTTCGCCTGTCGCGATATCAAGGAAGAGCGGGAACAACGTGCCGACAAAGACGGTTGCTGTGCAGGCACTCAACAGCACATTGTTCATCAGCAAACCCGTCTCGCGGGAGAGTGTTCCGAAAGTTCCGCCTTCCCGGATGTGCGACGCCCGCGCTGCAAAGAGGGTCAAGGCTCCACCGATCGCCAGGACCAACAGCAGAAGGATGAAGACACCGCGTTCCGGATCGTTTGCGAATGCGTGAACGGACGACAGAATGCCGGACCGGACCAGGAAGGTGCCTACCAAACTCAGTGCAAAGGTCAGGATTGCCAGTAGGATTGTCCAGGTTAGGAGGGCTGCGCGTTTTTCAACGACGATGGCCGAGTGGAGCAGTGCCGTTCCCAGGAGCCAGGGCATAAAGGACGCATTTTCAACCGGGTCCCAGAACCAGAAACCGCCCCAGCCGAGTTCGTAGTAAGCCCACCAGCTGCCAAGCGCGATACCGGCGGTCAAGCCGGACCAGGCCAGCAATACCCAGGGGCGCATCCAGCGGGCCCAGCTGGGATCAACTTGGCCACGAACCAGAGCTGCAATAGCAAAGGAGAACGCGGTCGAAAACCCGACATAACCGAGATAAAGCAGCGGCGGATGGAAGGCGACGCCCGGATCCTGAAGCAGCGGGTTCATGCCCTGGCCATCGAGCGGCGGATGCGGAATGCGCTCAAACGGGTTTGATGTGAGCAGGATAAATCCGATGAAACCAACGCCGATCATGGCCTGGACGGCGAGCACTACGGAGCGCATGCTGACCGGAATGGTCTTGCCGAAGAAGGCGATCAGAACACTGAACAAGGCCAAGATCAACACCCAGAGAAGCATCGACCCTTCGTGGTTCGCCCAGACACCCGTCACTTTGTAAAGTAGCGGCTTGCTGGAATGGCTGTTGAGCGCAACGTTCAGAACCGAGAAGTCGGACACCACATAAGCGTAGGTGAGAGCTCCAAAGGCGGCCGCGATCGCAAGGAACTGGATCTCCGCTGCGTGATCCGCAAAGCGCATGGCGGAGGCGTTGTCGGTTTGAAGACCCCAAATCGGGACGATGGCCTGGAGAACGGCAACTGCAAGCGCCAAGACTAGACAAAAATGACCAAATTCGATGATCATGAACAGGCTCCGTCCCGGAAAGATTGAGGTGAGGTGGACCCAGTCAGGAACTCCCTGACAACAGAGTTTGTCGAGGTCTCTGGCACAGGTAACGGCAACCGTCTTTGAAGCGCTGCCGGATCAATCAGAGAATAGGCATTGCGTGCCGGAAACTGGACCAGTTTGCTTTTTTTCAGCCGGGTGAAGATCCGGCTAATGGTTTCGGTATTCAGCCCCAAATAGTCGGCAATGTCCTCCCGGGTCATCGGAAGTTCGACGTAGATGCCCTGGTTCACGGGCCGGCCAATCCGGTTAGCCATGTCCAAAAGAAACAGAGTGACCCGTTCGGTGCTGTCGAGCCGGCCGAGGGTAACGAGATGCGCAGAACACTCTTCCAGCCGTTGATGCATGACATTGAAGAGTTCGCTCACCAGAGCTTCCGGGCAACCTTGCCTCGATCCGTCGCTCATTTGAACCATTGTTTGAAGGTCGAGCTCGCATAACATCGTGTCGCAGAGCGCCTCGATCCATTCACCCGTTCGGGGACCCGCGCTGGTCCCAACACCGCAAATGACATTTCCGGCGGTTTCAATGCCGAGTATCTGGCGACGGCCGTCAGCCAGCCCAATGCAGATAGCGGTCATGCCGCTGAGAATGACCCAGATTTTCCGGCAAAACCCTTCTGAGATATCCAGTCTGTCGCCACGGCGCAGCATTTTGTGCCGGCGGCTTGAGTGAGTGGACTGTGCGCTCCGGCAAAGCCTGTGTGCACACATGGACTCGCCGCATTCCAGATTGCCATTTATCGAAACATTGTAACTCGACATGCGGCCCCCGCACGAACCTGTTGCCTACTTGACTTTGGTTAGTAAGGTTCACGCAAAGAACGCTACAGTGCCTTCGAACTCCTCTCTATGATTTGAATCATTTCAAATCTTTGAAACTAAATATGTAACCTTTGATACCTGCTAATTGCAGAACTCTGACAATTATCAGGGAATGAGATTCTGCTCCTTCGTAGCTTCAGGAAGACTGAACTCGGAGAGGAGTCGGGTCTTATGAGAAACCTGTTGATTGCGATTGGCGTGCTGCTGTGTGGCTCTGCCTTTGCGCAAGAAGTGCCCGAAAAGGTCGACCTTGCGGTCGCCCAGGAAAAGGGCTGTTTGTCGTGCCACGAGGGAATTGAAAAATTCACTGGTGGCGTGATGATGGAAACCATTGAAGCCATGGGGCCGGATCTCGGCGATCCTGCTGGCTGTGTGGTTTGTCATGGCGGTAATCCGCAAGGGCTGACCGCCGAAGATGCCCACAAGGGCACAGTTCAAGATCTGGCTGATGCCGGTGGTCCGCATACTTTCTATCCCGACCCCGGAGCCTTGCCGATTGCGGAAAAAGCCTGTGGCCAGTGCCATGAAGGTTATACCGAGCGCTTGACCAAATCCCTGATGAACACCGAAGCCGGCAAGCTTCAGGGCAACCTGTGGTCCTGGGGCGTGATTGACGGCCGCCGTGCGGTCTACGGCAACTACACCCTGGTTGATGAAGACGGCAAAACCCCGGCTGTTGGGACGGACAAGTACAAAGAGTACATGACCGCTTATGCCGAAGCGCATCCCGATCAGTTGCCGGACTCCATGGAGCAGGTGCCGGATGTGGATGTTGAGGCGGTATCTGATCACCCGAATCTGGCTGGTATCACCTATTCCCGTCAGCAGTGTCAGCGCTGTCACGTTGGTGTGACGGGCCGTGAAAAACGCGGTGACTTCCGCGGGGCCGGGTGCTCTTCCTGTCACGTTCCCTATTCGAACGATGGCTTTTATGAAGGCAACGACCCAACCATCGCGAAGGATCAGCCGGGCAAACTGCTGACCCACCAGATGCAAGGATCTCGGAAGTCCAAGGTCAATCACAACGGTCTTGAGTATTCCGGTATTCCGACGGAATCCTGTGTGAGCTGTCATAACCGTGGCAAGCGGATCGGCGTCAGCTATCAAGGCATCATGGAATTCCCCTATGGCTCGCCATATGATGAAAAGGGTGGCAAACAGCCGAAGCTTCACACCAAGAAGTACCTCTACATCAAGGAAGACCTGCACCACGCGCAAGAGTCGCGTCCGGGCAATCCGGAAGGCGGACTGCTATGCCAGGACTGTCACACAACCATCGACATGCACGGTGACGGCAACCTGCCGGGAACCACACTGGCACAGGTTGAAGTTGAGTGTGAGGACTGTCACGGCACCGTCAGCCAGTTCCCGTGGGAGCTGCCGCTCGGATATGGTGAAGAGTTCGGCGTTAAGGCTGAAGGCGACGCCCGCGGTCTGACCGATGAACTGACAGAAGAACAGTATCTGGCTTATGAGTATGAAGCTCAGGACGGTTACCTTCTGACAGCGCGCGGCAACCCGTTTGGCAATGTCGTGAAGTCTGGTGACAAGGTCATCATGCACTCCGCGTCTGGTCTCGACTTCGAAATTCCGGTCCTGAAGCAGATTGCCAAGGACGGCACTTGGAAGTCGCCGAATGCGGAAGTTGCCATGATGAGTGTCGGCAAACACATGGAAAGCATGGAGTGCTATGCCTGTCATGCTGACTGGGCACCGCAGTGCTACGGCTGTCACGTCACTGTCGACTATTCTGAAGGCAAGACCGACGTAGATTGGATCACCAACGCCAACAACCGCGGTGAAGATGGTCTGACACCGGATGCGGCCATGGGTACCAACGGCATGACCGGTCCTGGCAAGGTATCTGAAACCCGCAGTTACCTGCGGTGGGAAGAGCCGACCCTGGGCATCAACGGTGAAGGCCGTGTCAGCCCGCTGATGCCTGGCTGTCAGGTGATCACGACCGTGATCGACAAGGATGGCAACACGGTTGCGCACAATGAGACCTGGATGACCCCGGATGCCGGCGGGACCAAGGGTGTCGAGCATGCCGCTGTTCAGCCGCACACAGCCGGCCGGGAAGCCCGGTCCTGTGAGAGCTGCCACAACAATCCGAAAGCACTCGGATATGGCATCTCCGGTGGCCGCTTCCTGAACGGTTATGACAAAGGCTTCACAGTGGATCTGGAGACGGCAAAGGGTGAAATGATCCCTGGCAAGACCTCTGTCCAGAGCCAGCCGATCCCAAGCCTTGATCATGACCTTTCCAGGATCGTGACCGAAGACGGCAAACAGCTGGTGTCTGTTGGTTCCCACTGGGATCTGACCGGACCGCTTCCGCAAGAGATGCGCGAGAAGATGGAACGGACAGGTCTATGCATGGGCTGCCACCAGAACATGACGGATGAAAATCTCTGGGACAAAGTCAACAGCGAGAAATTCGTCAACAACAAAGAGCACCAGGAAGTCATGGACAAAGCGATCCATGCGCTGTCTGAAAGCAAAAAGTAAGACCGATATCCGGGCCACCTTCAGCGGCCCGGATCCCGCCTATTTACTGAGGAGCCCGACACGATGCGCGCTTTTCGAATTTTAGCACCTGCCGTGTTTGCCGGTGCTCTTGTGGCAAGTCCTGTGTTTGCCGACTCCCACGGTGGACCGTCTGTCTATCTGGCTGCAGACCTCTTGTCGCCGTGCCAGGAAGCCGACAATGATGCCCGCTGGGGGGAGGCTGCCGAAACCGAGTGTGAGCAATACATGATCGGTTTTGTGGATGCCTTGAAGTTAACTGGCGCCAAAGAGAGCATGGGGATATGTGCTCCTGAGCTGAATACGGCCGACGAAGTCCGCTGGGCGTTCATGCGCTGGGTTCACGCGTCTTATTCCAAGCGCAAGGCGATGCCGGCCAATGAAGCCGTTCTGGCCACGTTAAAAGAGAACTTCGCTTGCAAATAATCTGAGCCTCTTTGACGTCACTCCATGAGTGGATTGGTGAAGACAGATTGAAAGTCATTTGGAAAGGCTTGAGAGGGGTTTCCTCTCAAGCTTTTTTGTTTTGAAATTGCGCCTTACCCGCGTGCGCGCAGGTCGGGAGGCGGCAGGTGCTTGCTTTGAAATCGGTGTCAGCAGACTGGGAAAATCGGCGCAATTTCCGTAAACTAGGACTCTAAAAGCCTTATTTTACCGTGGGTCCGGTTTATTGCGTATGGTCTTAATTTATTGAAAAATATGCGATAAAATTCGTGACTCTTGCAAACATCACAATTTTCCCAAAAAATGGTTCTACGTGTGATGTTTTGGTGCTATATAAAACTGACCGACCGGTCGATGAATTTTATTGCGGGTCGTCAAATGGGAGAGACATATGCCAAATGCCTTTATCTGTGACGCAGTGCGCACACCTATCGGACGATATGGAGGTGCCCTGTCTCAAGTGCGGACAGATGATTTGGCTGCAATCCCTTTGCAAGCTTTGAAAGATCGCAACACGTCCGTTGATTGGGAAGCGGTGGCAGATGTCATTCTCGGGTGTGCCAATCAGGCCGGTGAAGACAACCGCAATGTTGCCCGCATGGCGGTCCTTCTGTCTGGCCTGCCGGTGTCGGTCCCTGGAACAACGGTCAACCGTCTGTGTGGATCCGGTATGGACGCCATCGGGCTGGCCGCACGTACGATCCGGGCCGGTGATGCCGAGCTGATGATTGCGGGCGGCGTCGAAAGCATGAGCCGCGCGCCGTTCGTAGTCGGCAAGGCAACCACCGCCTTTTCGCGCAATGCGGAAATGTATGACACCACCATCGGCTGGCGTTTCAGGAACAAGAAACTGGACAAGGCATTCGGTACACATTCAATGCCGGAGACGGCAGATAACGTTGCCGAAGATTATAACATCTCCCGCGAAGATCAGGATAAGTTCGCTGCTGAGAGCCAGCGCCGCTGGGATGCCGCGCACAAGGCCGGCGTTTTCAAGGAAGAAATCGTCCCGGTCACAATCCCGCAGCGCAAGGGTGATCCGATCGTTGTCGATACGGATGAGCATCCGCGTCCGGGCACTGGCGTAGAAGCCCTGGCAAAGCTGCGCGGCGTCAATGCACCTGAGCTCACGGTCACGGCCGGCAATGCTTCAGGTGTGAACGACGGCTCGGCCGCCGCGATCATCGCCACAGAAGATGCAGCAAAGGCGAACGGCCTGACGCCGAAGGCGCGTATTGTTGCCATGGCAGCAGCCGGTGTTCCGCCGCGCGTCATGGGCATTGGACCAGTTCCTGCCACGCAAAAAGCATTGGGACTTGCCGGGCTGACCATCGATCAGATGGATGTGATTGAGCTCAACGAGGCCTTTGCATCCCAGTCGCTGGCTGTGCTGCGGGAACTTGGACTGCCGGATGATGCCGCACATGTAAATGCCAACGGCGGCGCAATCGCAATTGGGCACCCGCTTGGCATGAGCGGGTCCCGTTTGGTGTTGCATGCGGCCAACCAGCTGCAGCGCACGGGCGGTCAATATGGCCTTTGCACCATGTGTGTCGGAGTAGGGCAGGGGATCGCCCTCATCCTGGAGCGGGTGTAATTTATTTTGACGGGCTTGGGAGAGCGTCCACCGTCGGATTTTGCCGATAGGCGGATGTCGTAAAGCCTGAACGGAACGCGCCGGACTTTTGACCTGTCTGGCGGACTTGGAGGAAGTGGCATGTATGCACAGCTGGTGAAATCTGATGCTCTGAAGGCGCGCGAAGAGATGTCGCCCGAGGAGCAGGCGTTTCAGGATCGGGTCGACAACGGCGAAAAGATCGAGCCGAAAGATTGGATGCCGGAAGGGTATCGCAAGACTCTCATCCGTCAGATCGGTCAGCATGCGCACTCAGAGATCGTCGGCCAGCTGCCGGAAGGAAACTGGATCACCCGTGCGCCGACTTTGGAGCGTAAGGCTATTCTTCTGGCCAAGGTTCAGGACGAAGCCGGCCATGGTTTGTATCTCTATTCCGCCGCCGAAACGCTGGGTGTGAGCCGGGATGAACTTCTCGAAGCACTGCATTCGGGCAAGATGAAATACTCGTCGATCTTCAACTACCCGACGCTGAACTGGGCTGACATGGGCGCGGTCGGCTGGCTGGTTGATGGCGCGGCGATCATGAACCAGGTGCCGCTGCAGCGCACGTCCTATGGCCCTTATTCCCGCGCAATGATCCGGATCTGTAAGGAAGAAAGTTTCCACCAGCGCCAGGGCTATTCCATCATGATGAAGATGGCCTTCGGCACACCGGAACAGAAGGAAATGGCCCAGGATGCCATGAACCGGTTCTGGTATCCGGCGCTGATGATGTTCGGCCCGTCGGACAAGGATTCTGTTCATTCCGCACAGTCCATGGCCTGGAAAATCAAGATCAACACCAATGACGAACTGCGCCAGAAATTCGTCAATGAGACCGTACCGCAGGCCGAATACCTCGGTCTGAGCATTCCGGACGAGACGCTCACTTGGAACGAAGAAAAGCAAGGTTACGACTTTGCCGAGCCGGACTGGAGCGAGTTCTTTGAAGTGATTAAAGGCAACGGCCCGTGCAACCGCGAACGCATGGAAGCCCGGGTTAAGGCTTGGGATGACGGCGAGTGGTTCCGCGATGGTTTGAATGCTTATGCCGACAAAGCCGCTGCGCGCCGTCAGGCAGCTGGTGTGGCTGCGGAATAACCGAACAACGATGATTGAGGGAGAGACAGTCATGAGCAAAAAAGAATGGCCGCTCTGGGAAGTTTTCATCCGTGGCCAGCATGGCCTGAACCACCGTCACGTCGGCAGCTTGCATGCATCGGATGCGGAAATGGCGATCAATCATGCGCGCGATGTTTATACCCGCCGCAAAGAAGGTGTTTCCATCTGGGTGGTGCCGTCCAAGGAGATCACGGCCTCAAGCCCGTCTGACAAAGGACCGCTGTTCGATCCGGCGGAAAGCAAGACCTACCGGCATCCGACGTTCTTCGATATTCCCGAAGAAGTGGGGAAAATGTGATGGCTGAAGACACCACAACCACCACACCCGTGCAGGATCAGTTCATTTCGGATGTTTCCCTAAAGCCGGCCTTTTTCGAATGGCTCTGCCGGATGGGTGACAATGCTCTGGTCCTCGGCCACCGCACCTCAGAATGGTGCGGTCATGGTCCGGTTTTGGAAGAAGATATTGCGCTGGCCAACACGGCTCTCGATCTGATCGGCCACACCCAACTGTGGCTGGGTCTTGCGGGAGAAGTGGAAGGCGAAGGCCGGGATGCCGATCAGCTTGCCTATCTGCGCGATGCCTTCAAATTCCGCAATGTCCTGCTTGTTGAATTGCCAAAGGGCGATATGGGCGTGACGATGATGCGTGAGTTCCTGTTCGATGCTTATCATCACATTCTGCTGTCTCGGCTTGCCGAGAACTCCAAGAGCCCGCGTGTTGCCGAGATTGCTGCCAAGGCTCTGAAGGAAGTCAGCTACCATCTGGAACGGGCGTCCGATCTGGTTGTCCGGTTGGGTGACGGCACACCGGAAAGCCATCAGCGCATGCAGGGTGCACTGGATCTTCTGTGGCCTTACACCGGCGAAATGTTCATCGGAGATGAGCTGGATGCTGCGGTCGCTGAGGCTGGGATTGCGCCTAAACCTGAAGACCTGAAGGCTGCTTGGGAAATCAGCGTGCGCGAAGTTCTGGAAGAAGCCACTCTGGCTCTGCCGGAAGGCGCAGGCTTCGTTCACAAGGGTGGCAAGCAAGGCCGGCATACAGAGCATCTTGGGTACATTCTGGCGGAGATGCAATTTCTGCAACGCGCCTATCCTGGCGCGGCCTGGTAAGGGATCAAGGCCATGTCCATCACCCAAACCACGCCGACTGAGCAGGTCTGGGACTGGCTTGCTGAAGTTCCTGATCCGGAAATTCCGGTTGTCTCAGTTACCGAGCTCGGAATCATCCGCGACGTGCACTATGAGGGCGAAACCCTTGTTGTCGCCGTCACGCCGACCTACTCAGGCTGCCCTGCTACGGCTGTCATTGATTTGATGATCGAGGACAAGCTGCGGGAAAAGGGCCTGCAGGACATTCGTCTTGAGCACCGATTGTCGCCACCCTGGACTACGGACTGGGTCACACCGGAAGCGCGCGAAAAGCTGACGCAGTTTGGCATTGCGCCGCCCATTGATGGCACGGCCGCTGACGGCATGAGCGCAAAAGCTGCGCGCTTGTCCGGCAAAACCAATCTCGTGGTTCCCTGCCCAAGATGCGGGTCCGCTCACACAGAGCGGGTCAGCCAGTTCGGGTCAACCCCTTGCAAAGCCGCCTGGCGCTGCAAGGACTGCCTGGAACCATTCGACTATTTCAAGTGCATTTGACGCCCAGGAGGAGGGTTTCGCCTATGGCACGATTCCATTCGCTAGAAGTTACCGACATCCGCCGCGACACGCGCGATGCCGTTGTGGTTACATTGCAGCCGGATGCGGCTGATCAAAACGCTTTTGAGTTTACACAAGGCCAATATCTGACCTTTCGCCGCGACTTCGACGGTGAAGAACTGCGCCGGTCCTATTCGATCTGCACAGGCAAAGACGAAGGCTGCCTTAAGGTCGGAATCAAGCGGGTCGAAGGCGGTGCCTTTTCAACCTGGGCCAATGAAGAGCTGAAGGTTGGTGATCATCTGGACGTCATGCCGCCGATGGGCCGTTTTTTTACGGATCTGGAACCGGAGAAGACGAAAAACTATCTCGGGTTTGCCGGTGGATCCGGAATTACCCCGGTTTTGTCGATCATCAAGACCGTACTGGCGCGTGAGCCAAATAGCACCTTCACACTGATCTATGCCAACCGGCAGACCAGTTCGATCATGTTCCGAGAGGAGCTGGAAGATCTCAAGAACAGCCACATCGGCCGCTTCTCAGTGATCCATATTCTGGAAACCGAGTCCCAGGATATCGACTTGTTTACCGGTCAGATCGACGCCGAAAAAATGGACCTCTTGTTCAAGCTTTGGGTGGACGCGGAAGGTGTCGACACTGCCTTCATCTGCGGTCCGGAACCAATGATGCTGACCATCGCGGATGGATTGCGCAAACACGGTCTCACAGATGAACAGATCCGGTTTGAGCTCTTTGCTTCTTCCCAGCCGGGACGGGCGAAAGCCCGCGCAACATCGCAGTCTGCTGCTACCGGCGCTGGAACGTGCGATATATCCGTCACGCTCGACGGCAGCACCCGGAACTTCCAGATGGAAAAGAACGGCACGTCTGTTTTGGAAGCGGCCATCGCCAATTCCATGGATGCACCCTTCTCCTGTAAGGCAGGCGTCTGCTCTACATGCCGGGCAAAAGTCGTTGAAGGCGAAGTGGAGATGGAAGTGAACCATGCGCTGGAGGACTACGAAGTCCGCGCCGGTTATGTCCTTTCCTGCCAATGCATTCCGGTCTCAGACAAGGTGGTGATCAGCTATGACGAATGAAGCCGTTCTTGAAGACAACACCGCCATGTCCTTGACCGACTATTTGGCCAAAGGCGGCAAGCTCTCCTCTCCGAACAATGTTCCGCCGCGCTACCGAGGCGAACTCCTGCGATTGATGTCGTCCTTTGTTGACAGTGAGCTGGCCGGGTCTGCCGGATTTGCCGATGCAATCAATTGGGCGCCTGGTTTGAAGGAACGCATTGCGGCGAGCCGGATCACTTTGGAAAAGGTCGATCACGCCGAACAGGTGCTCGATCTGATGACCGACTTTGGTACCGACAAGGCGCTTTACAACAAGGCGCACAGCTGGTCCGCCCGTCAATCCAGGGATGCCCATGTTGATCCGAAACGTCAGGGCGGAGACATGCGCTTGTCGGTGTTTCATTACCCAATGCAAGGCTGGGCCGATGCGGTTGTCATGAACTTCCTGATGGGCCTGGCGACAGTGCATCAGCTCAAGGAACTCAGCCAAACCTCTTATCAGCCGCTTGGAGAAGTGTTCCGCAAAATCCTACCGCGCGAACAGCGCCATATGGAGCTTGGCTTGGAGGGGCTGCAGGCTCTGGCTGGCAACGAAACAGACCGTGCAGAGGCTTTAGCATCCGTCGGATATTGGATGCCGCGGGTTGCGGAAACTTTCGGCCCAGCACAATCGGGGCGGTTTGACCGGCTCAAGGAAATGGGCCTGCGCCAAACTGACAATGAAACCTTGCGGGCCGCATGGAAAGCAGACGTAGACGCGCGGCTTGCCGAGCTGAAGCTCATATAAAAAGATAAAAGGAACATCCAGAATGGCCATGGGGACGACGGCGCGCCGTTTGGAAAGTTATGTTGAGGGCGCTTGGCGCCGGGGGGATGGTGAAGGCCAACCTGTCTTGAATGCCGCCACGGGCGGCATTCATGCTTTGATCGGGACTGCGGGGCTAGATTTCAAAGCAGCGCTTCAGTGGGGGCGGGCCAAAGGCGGTCCTGCTTTGCGGGCCATGACCATCCACGAGCGGGCTTTGATGTTGAAAGCCGTTGGCCTGAAGCTTATGGAGCTGAAAGAAGAGTTTTATCTGGAGAACTTTGCGACCGGCGCGACCCGGCGAGATGGCTGGATCGATATTGAAGGTGGTATCGGCACCATGCTGACCTTCGCTTCAAAAGCGCGCCGGGAATTGCCGAACACCAAGGTTCTGACTGAAGGGCCGGTGGAGGTTCTGGCGCGCGACGGATCGTTTGTCGCCCAGCATATCTTGAGCCCATTTATCGGTGTTGCTGTTCACATCAACGCCTACAATTTCCCCGTCTGGGGCATGCTGGAAAAGATCGCGCCGTCGCTGATCGCCGGAATGCCTTGTATCGTCAAGCCGGCGTCTCAGACCGCTTATCTGACAGAGCTGGTGGTTCGTCGGATTCTAGAAACAGGCCTCTTGCCCGACGGCGCGCTGCAGATCGTGACGGGGTCTGCGGGAGATCTGCTGGATCACGTCGACGAGCAGGACGTCGTGACATTTACCGGCTCTGCATCCACCGGCCAGAAACTGAAATCCAGCCCATCTGTTCTGAAACACTCCGTCCGCTTTACCATGGAAGCCGACAGTTTGAACGCGTCTATTCTGGGTGCTGATGCTGGCCTGGGAACAGACGAATTTGATTTGTTTGTTCGCGAAGTTACCAATGAGATGACCGTCAAGGCGGGGCAGAAATGTACCGCAATCCGCCGAATCATTGTGCCCAAGGCGCATGAACAGGCCGTTGTCGAAGCCGTCTCAGCCCGCCTATCGAAAACCAAAATCGGATTGCCGGACGATGAAGCGGTGCGAATGGGCGCAATCGTCTCCTTGAAGGACCGCGAAGGCGTCAAGGCCAAGGTGGCCGAGCTTTCCAAAGAAGCCGAGATCGTTGCCGGATCCATGGACAGTGTTGACTTGGTGTCTGGTGACGCAGAGCACGGTGCCTTTATGGCGCCAGTGTTAATGCGCTGTGCTAGGCCGCTCGATGCTGAGATTGTGCATTCCGTAGAAGCCTTTGGCCCGGTCGCCACGGTCATGGCTTATGAAGATAATCAGGAAGCCGTTGAACTGGCTCGGAAAGGCAGGGGGTCTCTGGCGTCTTCGCTTTTCACCAATGATGGTGCGCTTGCGCATGAAGTCGTCACAGGCTTGGCCCCATTCCATGGCCGCGTGCTGATGGGCAACCGCGGATCAGCCAAATCGTCGACTGGCCACGGTTCGCCCCTCGCACCACTGGTGCACGGCGGTCCAGGGCGTGCTGGCGGCGGCGAAGAAATGGGCGGCATGCGCGGCGTCAAACACTTCATGCAGCGCTCTGCGATACAAGGCACGCCGGAAATGCTGTCAGCTGTGACCGGTCAGTGGATTGAAGGCGCACCGGTGTGGGCGGACGTTCACCCGTTCCGTAAGTCTTTGGCCGAACTGAAGATCGGCGATCAGATCGTCACCAAGGCACGCGAAGTTACCCTGGAAGACGTGGAGCATTTCGCTGAATTTACCGGTGACACGTTCTACGCCCATATGGATAGTGATGCCGCCAAGGCGAACCCGTTCTTCGATGACCGGGTGGCACATGGCTACCTGATCGCGTCATTTGCGGCGGGGCTTTTCGTAGACCCGGAGCCGGGCCCGGTGCTCGCCAACTACGGTGTCGACAACTTGCGCTTCCTGACACCCGTCTATTTTGGTGACAGCCTGAAAGTTCGGCTCACCTGCAAGGAAATCAATCCACGTGAAAACGCCGGGCATGGCGAAGTTCGCTGGGATTGTCAGGTCACGAACCAGAAGGATGAAGTGGTTGCGCAATATGATGTTCTGACCATGGTTGCCAAGACCTGGCCGGAGGCGTCATAGGGCCAGGGACGACTTGCCGGTCAACAATGGAGCTTGACCGGCAGACTGATTAGCGGACGGCCTTGACGCCTTCCAGGATCAAGGTAGTGGCGACCTTGGCGTAGTCTTCGCGGGAGATCGGACCGCCCTCCTTGAACCACATATAGACCCAGTTCATCATGCCGAAGAGCGACATGGTCACCGGCATCAAAAGCGGCCGCTCAGGGGTTTCCAGATGCGGATGGATGTCCTTCAAAGCATTTGAAAAATGCCGGACGATCCGCCGTTCGATGGCAACAATCTCGCTCTTCTGCTCATCGGATAGAGCCGGGCCCGCATTCAGCTGAACCTTGTGTTGGTCATCTGCACCACGATAGGAATCAAGCACAGTCATGACCAAGGTCTGCAGCCGCTCTTCTGGGGGCAACGTCGGATCATCGGCTTCTTCCAGCGCCTTGTCGAGGATGGCCAGGTGGGATTGTATGATCTCGAAAATGAGGGCGTCTTTCGACGGGTAGTAGTGATAAAGCAGGGATTTTGAAACGCCGGCTTCCTGAGCAATTTGTGCCATAGAAGCTTTTTCCATGCCCTGCGTTGCAAAGACATTTGCTGCGGTGAGCAGAAGGACGTGCTGTTTTTCCGCAAAATCACTGGCGCGGGTTCTCGCCATGTGTTCGGAACTCCATAGTTTGACAAGTTGCTGCCATAGCAACCCAATGCCATTTCCAAGTCAATCGACTTACCGGTCGGCCAATGAATGGCCAACCGGAAATTTCACAGATTTTTATATGAGCCTGTTTCGTTAGCCCTTCGGGCGATTGTCTAGGACCCGCTTGGCTTTACCTTCCGAGCGCTGAAGTTTTTCTGGGTCATGGATTTCGATTTTTGTTGAGATGCCGATCGTCGACTTTATGTGGTGTGCCAATTCCTTTGCGGAAGCCTCGCGCGCTTCGCTGCTGGAGGCATTTGGCATGGCTTCGCCGTGAACGATCATCGCGTCCATACGTCCTGCCCGGATGAGTTCGATCTGGAAATGAGCGGCAAGACCTTCACATTTGAGGATCTGCTCTTCGATCTGTGTCGGGAAAACGTTGACGCCCCGGAGAATGATCATGTCATCGCTTCGGCCGGTGATTTTCTCGATCCGGCGCATGGAGCGGGCGGTTCCCGGCAGGATCCGTGTCAGGTCACGGGTCCGGTAGCGGACCATCGGCAGGCCTTCTTTGGTGAGTGTGGTGAAGACCAATTCGCCCATCTCGCCGTCGGGCAGGACTTCTTCCGTCACCGGATCGATGATTTCCGGATAGAAATGATCTTCCCAGATGTGCAGGCCGTCTTTGGTTTCAACGCACTCTTGTGCAACACCGGGGCCCATGATTTCCGAAAGTCCATAGATGTCGACCGCATGCATATCGAAAGCCTGTTCGATTTCGAGCCGCATCGCATTGGTCCAGGGTTCGGCGCCGAAAATGCCGACTTTCAAGGAGCTTTGGCGGGCGTCGAGACCACGGCGCCGGTATTCGTCGAGAATGGACAGCATATAGGACGGCGTCACCATGATGACGTCCGGCTTGAAGTCTTCAATCAGTGTCACTTGGCGTTCAGTCATGCCGCCGGAGATCGGCACCACGGTGCAGCCAAGGCGTTCTGCGCCATAGTGTGCGCCGAGGCCGCCGGTGAAGAGGCCGTATCCATAGGCATTGTGTAGAATGTTGCCCTTGCGCCCGCCGGCCGCCCGGATGGAGCGGGCAATCAAGTCTGACCAATGGGAAATATCATTGGCGGTATAACCCACAACAGTTGGCTTGCCTGTCGTGCCGGATGAGCCATGGATGCGAACCAGGTTTTCCCGTTCTGTTGCAAACATGCCGAACGGATAGCAGTCGCGCAGGTCCTGCTTAATGGTGAACGGGAATTTTGCGATATCTGCCAGAGACTTGAAGTCGCCTGGGTGCGCACCGTGTTCATCAAACCGTTTTTTGAAAAACGGAGAATTTTCATAGGCGTGGGTGAGTGACCAAGTCAGGCGCTCTTGCTGTAGCGCGGAGATTTCATCGCGGCTGGCGATTTCGATGGGATCCAGAGTGGCGCGATCAGGAGTGAGATCGATCATGGTGTTTCCTCATAAAAGGCGCGGTTCAGGCCGGTTGTTCTTCTGTTGGCAGAAAAGTGCGATTGATGGTGCGGGAGTGGCCGCGGAACTCTGCGATAACTTTGCCGTCTTCGCGGATCACTCGAATGTCGTAAATGCCGGATCGTCCGGTCCGGGAAATCTCACGTGCAGAGGCCGTCAGAAAATCGCCCAAGGTTCCCGGGGCGATGTAGGTGACCGAGCAATGCTGGGCGACGGTCATCTGGTTGTAGGTATTGCAAGCAAAGGCAAACGCACTGTCTGCCAGAGAGAAGATGTAGCCGCCATGACAGTTGCCGTGGCCGTTGGTCATATCTTCAGTGATGGTCATGGAGATATCGGCTTCGCCAGGTGCGATATGCAGGATTTTCATGCCCAGTTTTTGCGATGCGTTGTCGCCGTCCCACATGAGCTTGGCGCAGGCTTCGGCCAGTTCCTGTGGTGTCATGTCTTTGGTATTTTGCATGTCATTCACCGCGGAAATTGGCTGGACGCTTTTCTAAGAACGAAGTAACGCCTTCTGCGTAATCGTCGGTGAAGCCGGCAGTGCGCTGGCAATCCCGTTCCATGTCGAGGTGTGTGTCGAGATCCTGGTTTGCGGCTGCCTGGATGAGGCGTTTGGTCAGTCCCAGGCCGACGGTTGGGCCGGCGGCAAGTTTTTCGGCAATTGCGGTTGCTTCGCCAATCAGCGCATCGTCGTCGACCGCTTTCCAGATGAGGCCCCAGTCGGCGGCCTGCTGAGCCATCAAGGGTTCAGCCAGCAGGGCAAGGGCCTTGGCGCGCGGTTCGCCCAAGATGCGGGTAAGGGACCAGCTGCCGCCAGCGTCAGGAATGAGGCCGATCTTGGAAAAGGCCTGGATGAATTTTGCCGAGCGGGCAGCCAGAACAATATCGCAGGCAAAGGCGATGTTTGCACCGGCGCCGGCTGCTACGCCATTGACTGCGCAGATGACAGGTTTTTCCAGGCTTCGGATAAGACGCAGAGTCGGATTGTAGAACGTTTCAATCGTGTGACCGAGATCGGATCTTTCCCCGTTGCGCGGGTCCCGGTCGCCGAGATCCTGGCCTGCACAAAAGCCCCTTCCGGCGCCTGTCAAGAGAATTGCTCTCACCGTTTTTTCGGAATGTGCGCGCTCAATTTCTGCGCGAAATGCCAAGTGCATTTCCTCGTTAAACGAGTTGAGTTTGTCCGGCCGATTGAGCGTAATTTGCAAAACGCCGTTGGTTAGATCCGAAATAACAGTTTGATTTTCTGACATATTTCTCTCCCTGGCACCATTTTCCTCCGGTGTCGATAAAACAAAATGTTGCATAAACCGTCCGGTCGGTCAATTATAAGGATCAACACGGCTGGTCCGTGATGCAGTTGGGAGGAGACTACATGACGCAGCTTTTTGATCGGCACCGCACGTTGCTCGAGCGGGCATTGCACGCGATCAAAACGCGCGAATTCTGGACGCCGTTCCCGGAAATTCCTTCTGGCAAATCTTATGGCGAAACGGCCCGCGCAGATGGTGAGGCGGGGTTTGCCGATCTGCTCGGCAAGCCCTTTGATCTTCCCGGTCATCCTGAAGATCGCCGCGCCGGTAAAGAGACGTCTCCCTGGGGTCAAAACCTCGATCTGACGTATCCAACTGCGGATGTGGAAACGCTGGTTGTCGCGTCCACGAGGGCATCAGAAGCTTGGTCAGAAACATCTGTCGAGAAACGGATTGGTGTGCTGCTTGAGGCGCTGGTGCGCTTGAACAAGATCAGTTTTCTGCTCGGCCATGCGACCGCTCACACAACAGGACAAGCCTTTGCAATGGCTTTTCAGGCGGGTGGTCCGCATGCCCAGGATCGAGGTCTAGAAGCTGTAGCTGCCGCATACGCCGAATTGACCGCAACGGCCCAAAGCGCCGTTTGGGAAAAACCACAGGGCAAACGCGCTCCGATCATCATTGAAAAGCGTTGGGAGATTGTGCCGCGTGGAATAGCCCTGACAATCGGCTGCAACACGTTTCCAACCTGGAACGGATATCCCGGCCTGTTCGCCAGTCTGGCAACCGGCAATACGGTGATCGTCAAACCGCATCCCAAGGCCATTCTGCCGCTCGCGATTACGGTCAAGTTTTTGCGCGAAATTCTTGCCGAAGAAGGTCTGCCGGCCGATGCAGTTCTCCTTGCGGCCGATGAACTGGAAACCCCGATCACCAAAGAGCTGGTGCAGCATCCGGACGTTCAATTGATCGATTACACCGGGTCGTCGGAATTCGGTGGCTGGATCCGTCAGAACGCTGGCGATGCTTTGGTGTTCACGGAAGAAACCGGTGTGAATTCGGTGGTGATCACCGGTACGGATGAGTTTGACGCCATGTGCGCCAATCTGGCGTTTTCGGTGTCGCTTTATTCCGGCCAGATGTGCACCTCACCGCAGAACATCTATGTGCCGAAGGACGGCATTGAGACTGATCAGGGTCACAGGTCCTTTGATGAGGTCATCGGCGGCATTTCGGCCGCGATCGACAGCTTGCTCGCCGATCCGAAACAGGCCTCCGGTGTTTGTGGAACAATCGTGAATCCAGCAACACAAGATCGCATTCAGGCTGCCCGCGGCGCAGGACGTGTTCTTCGGGAAAGCGATGAGACGGGTATTGGAACGTCTGCAACGCCATTGATTGTTGCCGTAGACCCCTCAGACCAGATGCACCAACAGGAGTGCTTTGGGCCGATCGTTTTTGCTGTCGCCAGTGACACCGCTGAGGAGGCCGTGCGTCAGGCGTCACGCTTTGCCCGGGAAAAGGGGGCGATCACCGCAGCGCTTTATGCCACGGATCAAGAGCTGATTGGCCAAGCGTCGAAAGCTTTCGCCCGTGCCGGTGTCAATCTGTCGGTCAACCTGACCGGCAACATCTATGTAAATCAATCGGCGGCGTTCTCCGATTTCCATGTGACCGGTGCAAACCCGGCCGGAAACGCAAGTCTCACCGATACCGCATTCGTCGCACCGCGCTTCCGGCGCGTGATGATCCGCTGGCCCAAAACCGCCTGATCAGGCGGTCGGCCATTCGTCATTAACATTGGGAGGAAACCATGAAACTTGCACAAACAGCCTTGGCCACATTGATGGTCTTGGGAACAGTGACCGCCGCTCAGGCTGACATCAAACTCGGCGCAAGCCTGTCTGCCTCGGGTCCGGCCGCGTTCCTCGGTGATCCGGAAGCCAAGACGCTCTACATGCTGATTGAGGATCTCAACGCGAACGGCGGCATCAACGGCGAAAAGATCGAGCTGGTGCTCTATGACGACGGCGGTGATCCGAACAAGGCCCGCACCTTTGCGACCCGTCTGGTGGAAGATGATGAAGTTGTCGCCATCATCGGCGGGTCTACCACCGGCACGACCATGTCCATTCTTTCCGTCGCAGAAGATGAGGGCATTCCGTTCATCTCGCTCGCAGGTGCAATTCAGATCATCGATCCGGTTCGTGACTATGTCTTCAAGACGCCGCACACAGACCGCATGGCCTGCGAAAAAATCTTCACCGACATGCAGAAGAACGGCATTACCAAAATCGGAATGATCTCCGGGACCGGCGGTTTTGGTGCGTCGATGGAAGCTCAATGTGTCGATGTATCCGGCAAATACGGTGTTGAGATCCTGGCTCAGGAAACCTACTCCCGTCAGGATGCGGACATGACCCCGCAGCTCACCAAGATCAAATCGACTGAGGGTGTTCAGGCGGTTCTGAATCCGGGTTTCGGCCAAGGCCCGGCGATTGTCACCCGGAACTATGCACAGCTCGGGATTGATCTGCCGCTCTACCAGAGCCACGGTGTCGCCTCCGACAGCTTCATCGAGTTGGCTGGCAAAGATGCTGCTGAAGGCGTTCGCCTTCCGGGAACCGCGCTGTTAATCGCGGACATTCTCGCAGCAGATGATCCGCAGAAGGAAGCCGTGGTTGCCTATAAATCTGCATATGAGGAAGAATATGGCGAAGCCGTTTCGACCTTTGGCGGCTATGCGCATGACGCTTTCCGATTGATGACAGATGCTATGGCCCGCGCCGGCAGTTCAGATTCAAGCGCAATCCGTGATGCTCTGGAAGCAACCAGCAGCCTCGTTGGCACAACTGGCACTTACACCTTCAGCCCGGATGACCATCTGGGTCTCGACCTGAGTGCTTTCCGGATGCTGGAAATCCGCGACGGCAAGTGGACCTCGATCGACTAACGATCCTTATAGAGGCCGGGAGCAGGCTCCCGGCCAGCCTTCAGAATTTCCCTTTAGGAGACGCCGATGGACGCTTTGATGCAGTTCGTCTATTCCGGCTTGACCGTTGGTGCGGTCTACGCCCTGGTCGCGCTGGGCTTCACCATCATCTACAACGCGTCGGATGTGGTGAACTTTGCCCAGGGCGAGTTTGTCATGCTCGGCGGTATGATCACCGTGTTTGCCTTTGATGCAGGGTTACCGCTGCCGCTGGCTGCACTGATGGCCATTGTGGCGACGGCGGCCATTGGTGTTGCGCTTAACAAGTTTGCCATTGAACCGGCGCGCGGCGCACCCGTGGTGTCGCTGATCATCATCACCATCGGGGCGTCGATCCTGATCCGCGGAACGGCACAGGTCATCTTCGACAAACAGCTGCACAGACTTCCAGCTTTTTCCGGCGACGATCCAATACATTTGCTGGGCGCGACGATCCTGCCGCAAAGCCTTTGGGTGATTGGTGGGGCCTTTGCCATCTTCATTGGGCTTTGGCTGTTTTTCACCCGCACACTCCTGGGTAAAGCCGTATTGGCGACCGCCAACAACCGGCTGGCTGCGCAGCTGGTCGGGATCAACACCGGCTTTGTCATGACGCTGTCCTTTGCCTTGTCCGCGGCCATCGGTGCGCTCGCGGGAGTTTTGGTCACACCGGTCACTTTGGTCAGCTACGACGTCGGAGTCGGACTGGCTCTGAAAGGGTTTGCCGCGGCCATGCTCGGCGGCATGGGTAATCCAAAGGGGGCCCTTGTGGGCGGTTTGCTGCTTGGCCTGTTCGAAGCGCTGACGGCTGGGTACATCTCGTCTCAGTACAAGGAAGCGGTCGCCTTTGTGGTGATCCTGGCGGTGCTGTTTGTCATGCCGCAAGGCCTCTTTGGTCAGAAGACGACGGAGAGGGTCTGAGCCATGACAGCCAAGCACAAATGGATTCAGCTTGCCGTTCTGGCAGCAATTGTCCTCATCCTGCCGATCTTTTTTCCATCCGGATATTACTACCGCGTTGGTGCGCTTATTTTTATCAATGCGCTTTCCGTGGTCGGCCTTGTCATCCTGATCGGCTATGCCGGACAGATTAGCCTTGGCCATGCAGGGTTTGCCGGGATCGGCGCTTATTCCTGCGCCTTGGCACCGGTTCATCTTGGCCTGCCGCCCGCTCTGTCCATTCTGCTGGGTGCTGGTATATCAGCGGGACTTGCTGTTCTGATTGGCCGACCGATCTTGCGCCTGAAAGGATATTACCTCGGGGTTGCCACGCTCGGTTTTGGCATTTTGGTGTCAATGGTGCTTGCCAATGAGCGCGGTCTGACCGGAGGTCCGGATGGCATCTCTGTGCAGAGCCTCGGTTTGCGCAAGGCCTTGCGTGAAATGGGGCTGCGCCTTTCAGGCGGCGAATTCTGGTATATCTTCAACGCAATCGTGCTTTTGATCGGCATCTGGATCGCGCTCAACCTCTACCAAAGCGCAACGGGCCGGGCGATGCGGGCCCTGCATGGTTCCGAAACGGCAGCCCAAACTGTCGGTATTGATGTCGCCCGTTATAAACTGCAGGCATTCGTGATCTCGGCGGTCTACGCCTCGGTTGGTGGCTCACTTCTGGCACTCCAAAACGGCTTTATCACGCCAGATGTGGCGGGATTTATGCATTCCGTCGAGATGGTCACCATGGCTGTTCTGGGCGGCGTCGGCTCCGTCCTTGGAGCAACCTTCGGCGCGGCCATCCTCACACTTCTGCCGCAGGTGCTCACGGTTTTCCATGACTATGAACACCTGGTGCTTGGTCTTGTGATGATCCTTGTCATGATCTTCTTGCCGCTTGGCCTTCTACCATCCCTTGCGGCCCGCATCAGATGGAGGGGCGTCTAATGAGCATTCTCGAAATCAGCGGTCTTGGCATCAGTTTCGGCGGGCTTCGTGCAGTCAATGATGTCGGCTTTTCGGTCAAGCCCGGTGAGATCGTTTCCGTGATTGGCCCGAACGGGGCTGGGAAAACAACGCTCTTCAACATGATCTCGGGCGTTTACTTGCCAGACGCTGGCCAGGTGAAACTGAACGGCGAGGATGTGACGGCCAAGGCGCCGTTTCATCTGGCCCGAAAGGGCCTCACCCGCACGTTTCAGAACCTGCAGATTTTCCAGGACATGACGGTTTTGGAAAACGTGGTGGCCGGATTTCATCTGACTGAGCGCCCGTCCATTTGGGCAGATCTCTTGTCTTTGCCTGCTGCACGTCGGCGTTCTGCAGACGTCCGTGAACAAGCGATGGCGCTGTTGGAAAAAGTTCGCCTATCAAAAGCTGCTGAAGAAGAAGCCGGAAATCTATCTTATGGTGCGCTCAAGCGCCTGGAAATTGCCCGGGCCCTTGCCGTTGGGCCGCAGGTTTTGCTGCTTGATGAACCAGCTGCGGGCTGCAATGCGGTTGAGACGGAAGAGATCGACGATCTTATCGCCGAACTCGCTAAAACCGGCATCGCGATCCTGCTGGTTGAACACGACATGAAAATGGTGATGCGAATTTCCAACCATATTGTGGTGTTGGACCACGGCGAAAAGATCGCCGAGGGCACGCCAGAAAACGTCTCGAAAAACCCAGATGTGATCGCCGCGTATCTTGGTACGGAAGAGGAGCACGCTCATGCTGTCGGTTGATGGATTGCGCTCGGCCTACGGTCATATCGAGGTGCTGCACGGCATAGATCTGGAAGTCTCTTCCAAGGAAATCGTCACCGTGGTCGGTGCCAACGGTGCGGGCAAAACAACCTTGCTCAAGTGCTTGTCGGGCACACAGCCGGTTACGGGTGGAGACATCCGGTTCCGGGGAGATGTTCTGACAGCGGTACCAGCTTATAAGCGCTTGAAACGGGGGCTGTCTCAGTCACCTGAAGGACGGCAGATCTTCACCAACCTGTCGGTGGAAGAAAACCTGCGGCTAGGTGCGTTTCTTTTTACCGATGGCCGGGTTGAGCAGGACATGGATGATGCTTTCCAGATGTTTCCGATCCTTAAGGAAAAGCGGAACCTTTCTGCGGGTGGCCTTTCCGGTGGTCAGCAACAGATGTTGGCGATTGCCAGGGCATTGATGGGGCGTCCACATTGCCTGTTGCTCGATGAACCATCGATGGGATTGGCACCGCTTTTGGTCGCTCAGATCTTTGACGTTGTGAAGTCGCTCAAGGATAAGGATGTGACAGTGCTCTTGGTTGAACAAAACGCCTTTGGCGCGCTGAAGATCGCCGATCGGGGATATGTGATGGAGACCGGAAAAGTCACGCTGTCCGGCCCGTCTGAAGAACTGATCGCCGACCCGCGCATCCGCGAGGCTTATCTCGGAATTTAATTTTTTATTCGATGCCCGCTGGCAAAACAATCGGTGGACATTGAAACATAGAAAAGGCGTACCTGGAGGGCGCTTCTGAGTGCTGATCAGCGCCCGGCAGTTGATTCCCGGACAACAAGACTTCCGGAAATCTCTTCATCACCGGCTGCCTTGTCTCGATCGAAGATGCGATTGACCGCAGATAAGGCGAGTGCGGAGATCGGCTGGCGGATGGTTGTCAGACGCGGGACGACCAGGGAGGCCAGCGAAATGTCATCGAAACCGGCAACGGACAGGTCGCCGGGAACCTCCAGCTTCAAGTCCCGTGCAGCCCGCAAGACCCCAATGGCCTGCTGGTCACTTGCTGCTGCGATCGCCGTCGGGAACGGGTGCTGGCCAGAAGTTCCTGCCCAGACTTTCCGGCAAATCTCTTCACCAGAATCATAATCGAACTGACCTTCATAGATGGTCAAATCAATAGGATCTTCCTGGGTGGATAGGCTTTTGATCCGGGAGACAAATCCCTCCCGCCGCCGCCGGGCAACTTCCATCGAATTAGGCCCGGCAATATAGGCGATCCGCCGGTGGCCGAGCTCGTAGAGATGATCGGCAACCTGCACCGAACCGTCATAATGATCGGTCGTCACCAGCGGGTGGTCGCCCATGCGGCGGTCAAGCGAAACGATGGGTACTTCTGCCTCGTAAGGCAAGCTGCTGTCGGACGTTGCCACCACAATGATACCGCAGACAGAACGGTCAAGAAGCGCAGATATCTGAGTTTTCTCAGCTTCTGGATCATCGTGAGAGTTGGCCAGCATGACCGAGTGATTGCGGCTGGCCGCTTCCATTTCTATGTCTTTGGCAAGCTGGGCAAAAAAGGGGTTGGTAATGTCTGGAACCACCACCCCAATGACATCAATGCTGTTTGTCCGTAGGGCTCTAGCGGCCAGATTGGGTTTGTACCCAAGCTCTTCCATTGCGGCTTGGACACGCAGTTTCAGTGGCTGTTTGACGGTTTCATTCTTTGCAAGGACACGGGAGACCGTACCGACCGACACATCGGCTTTGCGCGCGACATCCTTGATGGTCGGCATTGAAGATCCTCTTTTTATCATTCCGGTTTAGACCGGTCCCGGCGCCCAGTCTAAAGCATCTACTGTAGTTGCCAGATTCTACGCAAACTCAGAAATAGGCAATTGTTCCAATTCAGCGAGATTTGGCAAGGAACTGGAGGCCCCCTTGCGGGTCGTCGCCAATGCGGCTGCCCGCATGGCAAAGTGGATCGCGTCCTGCAGTTTGTCTCCTTTGGCAAGAGCGGTAGCCAGAGCGCCATTAAAGCAATCGCCGGCGGCAACCGTATCAATAGCATTGACTTTTGGGGCAGGCAGCTTGCCGGTTTCACCTTCGAAACACCACGCGACACCGTTTTCACCCATCGTGATGATCACACCACGCAGGCCGTAACTGCAAAGGCGCTGTGCACCGTTCTGCGCTTCTTCCAAAGATACGGGGATGTGACCCAAAAGGGCACCGGCTTCGCTGGCATTCGGCGTGAGAACGTCGAAAGCAGTCACAGTGGACTTCGGCCAGGCCGGAGTTGGTGCCGGGGCCGGATCCATAATCACCAAGGCTCCTGCTTTCCGGGCAAGTTCGGCCGCCTTCAATGACGTTTCAAGATTGATTTCATTTTGCAGTAGAACAACGCCGCCATCACTCAACTGATTTGCAAAAACTTCCAAATCGGCCGGTGCCAATTGATCATTGGCACCGCCAGACAGGCGGATCATGTTATCGCCGTCCGGACCGACATCGATGAAGGCCATGCCGGTCATGCAGTCGGGTTTTTCGATCAAATCGGTTTTTACTTCAAATGCATCGAGCTGGTCTGCCGCTTCCCGGCCAAAACTGTCGCGCCCAATTGCGCCAATCAGCGTTGCGTTGGCGCCCAGTTTTGTTGCTGCAACAGCTTGGTTCGCGCCCTTCCCGCCAAGTGTGTGAGCGGTTTCCCGAACCTTTACGGTTTCCCCGACCTTTGGCCAGCGGTCGAGATAGCTGAACAAATCGATGTTTATGCTTCCAACAACGGTGACCGGCTTCAAGATGGAGCTCCGTAAATCGTTAGAGTTTTTATATACCGCATGGTCTTGTTGATGCGGAAGTTGGTCTTTACGGGAACCGGGATTGGGTGCCGTTCTTATGTCGCTGCGTATTTAGCGCGGTAATGATCGAGGACCACCGCAAAAATTATGACCACTCCGGTGATCATCTGACGCATGAAATCGCTGAGACCGATCAGGATCAAGCCGTTTGCCAATACGCCGATGATAAAGGCACCGAGAAGTGTGCCGATAACTGATCCGCGTCCACCGCTGAGGCTTGTGCCGCCGATGATAACAGCCGCAATGGCATTGAGCTCAAAACCGATCCCGGCAATAGGACTAGAGATGTTGAGGCGCGCCATATAAACGATCGCGGCGATACCTGCAGTGAAGCCACAAATGGTGAAGGCGGCGATCTTGTAGCGCTGGACCGAATGGCCCGCGAGGCGGACGGCCTCCTCATTGTTGCCGATGCCGTAAAGCAGGCGGCCGAAGACCGTGAAGTTCAATATGAACCAGGCGACCAAGACCAGAACCAAAGCCACCAAGAAGACCACCGGCACGCCATAGATCATGGCCGAACCAAATTCTTCAAAGGCGAAGGGGAACGAATAGATCGTCTGCGCATCCGAAACTTGCAGCGCCGCACCGCGCGCAATGTTGAGCATTCCAAGGGTAATGATGAAGGAGGGAAGGGCCCAATACGCACTGATGGCGCCGTTAATGAAACCGCACAAAACACCAGTCAATGTAGCCGCGATAATGGCTAAGGCGATAGCTTCCGCCGGACCAAAGCCTGGCAAGGTGATGGCCTTGCCGGCAACAACGGCGGCAAAGGCCATGACCGAGCCAACCGATAGGTCAATACCGCCAATCAGGATCACAAACGTCATGCCGACAGCCAGAACCAGATTGATGGTGATCTGAGTCAGGATATTGGTGATGTTGTTTGGCGTCAGGAAGTGCTCGGTGAAGAGCGAAAAGAACACAATGAGCGCCAGCAGTGCGAGGCCGATCCCGGCATTCTGCAGAATGGTTCGAACCGAGAACTTGGCAGGAGCTTCAAAGGTTTCGTTTGCTGTTTGGAGTGTCATTGTGTGTTTCCTCCGGCCGGATCGGTTTGCCCGTAGGCCAGTTTCAGGATGTTTTCTTCGGAAAAGTCCGGCCGCTCGAGTGAGCCCTGGATCTGGTGTTCGGCCAGCACCAGGATGCGGTCGGCCAGTGTCATCAACTCTGGCATTTCGGAAGACACAACCAGAAGGGCGACGCCATTGCGGGCCAGATCTTTCAAAATAGCGTAGATTTCAGCCTTGGCGCCGACGTCGACACCCCGGGTTGGTTCATCGAGCAGCAGGACTTTCGGATCACGGGCTAGCCACTTGGCCAGAACCACCTTCTGCTGATTGCCGCCGGACAGGCTGGAGGCCGGATCTGAGGTTCCGCCGTATTTCAGTTTTAGTCTTCCGGCAGATTCCTTCGCCTGACGCTTTTCCGCTGCGAACTTCAGCAAACCGGCCTGAGAAACTGATCTGATGTTGGCAAGCGAGATATTGGCCGAAATCGGCATGTCGAGGATAAGGCCTTCGTCTTTGCGGTCCTCGGTGACAAAACCAATCCCGGAAGCGATGGCATCGCGCGGGCCTGCATAGCGAACGTCTTTACCGTCCCTCTTGATGTTTCCAAAACGGAGCGGATCAATCCCAAAGATTCCGCGCAAAATTTCTGTGCGCCCGGCGCCAACAAGCCCTGCGATGCCTACGATCTCGCCGTAACGCAGGTCGAATGAAACACCGTCTTCGGACGGATTGGCCTGTGTGCAGATGTTGTGAACGCTCAGTGCTATCTCGCCGAAACCATGATTTTCGGTTTCATGGGCCATCTCACCGGCGAGCTGCCGCCCGACCATTCTTTGTACGATGCCGTCCGGAGTGGTGTTTGAAATGAGATCCGTCGCGATTGTTTTGCCGTTCCGGAAAACCGTAACGCGGTCACAGATCTCAAACACCTCGTCCAGGTGATGTGAAACGAAGACCACCGTCACACCATCCGCCTTGATCTTGGCAACCAGATCAAACAAGCGTTTGGTTTCCCGTTCGGTCAGTGTTGCCGTCGGCTCATCGAGAATGAGAATGCGGCTCTTTGACTGGAGCGCCCGGGCGATTTCGACCAACTGGCGGTGAGCGATCCCCAAGGAGCTGACAGGAGCCTTAACATCGATATCCGTTAGACCGATCGCATCCAGCGCTTCTCGCGCCCGGCGGTTCAGTTCCTGCCGGTCGAGCAAACCAAATCGGCTGCGCGGTAGATGTTCAATTGAAATGTTCTCGGCAATCGAAAGGTGCTCTAGAAGATTGAATTCCTGGTGTACAACCTGGACGCCATTGGCTTTTGCTTCATGCGGCGTTGACGGCCGGTAGGCAGAGCCTGCGAGCGAGATATCCCCTTCGTCAAAGGGAAAAACACCAGACAGTATTTTGATCAGTGTGGATTTGCCGGCGCCGTTTTCGCCGACCAGCGCATGAACTTCGCCTTCCTCGAGGAAAAAACTCACGCCATCAAGGGCTTTCACGCCGCCAAAATATTTCTTCAGTCCTTCAACGGACAAAAAGGGCTGGGAATGTGCTGGGCTTGGCGCCGCGGAGTGCGTCGCTGCTACCATGATGCGTCCAGTCGTTTAGCTGATGAAGAATGTCATTAGAGGTGCCCCCGCTTCTAAGCTGACCTAAGCGGGGGCAGATGGGGCCGGTTATTGAGCGGCCACCAATTCGATCGGGGTCTTGACCCAGCCTTTGAGTTCATTGCCGCCAGCGACAACTTCCAGCGCTAGATCAATGGAGTTCGCGGCCATGTCGGTACCGAACTGATCTACGGTTGCCAGCATGCGGCCGTCTTCGATCATCGGGCCGACAGCCGGGATGTTGTCGAAGCCGACAACCAGAATGTCTTTGCGACCTGCGCTTTCAAGCGCCTTGACCACGCCAATTGCCATGGAGTCGTTTGCTGCCATCACGCCCTGGATATCCGGATGAGCGGTCAGCATGTTCGAAAAGACTGTGTTGGCTTCTTCTGTTTCCCAATGAGCTGTCCGGCTGTCGAGAAGGTCCAGCTTGTATTCAGAAACTGAATCTTCAAAGCCCATACGGCGCTGGTTGGCGTTGTCTGCGCCCGGGTTGCCTTCAATGATGACGACTTTGCCGCCTTCACCCAGGGTCTTGCCAAGGGCATCACCGGCCAGTTTTGCGCCGCCACGGTTGTCCGGGCCAACAAAGGCCAGCTCGACGCCCTGCTGCTTCTTGGCATCTTCGTCAAGCGCCACATCGAAGTTCACGACAACGATCCCGGCCTTCATCGCCTTCTTCAGCGGACGCACCATCGCGCGGGAATCAGCGGGCGCAACGACGATGGCATCGACACCTTGTGTGATGAAGTTCTCGACCGCGTTGATTTGTGATTCAAAGTCGGTTTCGTTCTGCATGCCAACAGCCAGCAGTTCGTAGTCGCCGCGCTTTTCCTGGTGCGCTTGTGCGCCAGCCATCATGTTCTGAAAGAACTCATTGGCTAGTGATTTCATGATCAGACCGACTTTTGGTTTGTCGTCCGCCATGGCGGTTCCAGCAAGCAAAGCGAGACCGGTCGCTGCGGCTGCAGCGAGTTTAAAAAGTTTCATGTTTTCCTCCCAAAGAAGACTGCCGCCCTTCGATCCGGACTTGCAGATGAACAGGCCCGATATTGAAAGCACGTCACATTTTGAGCGTCAATATGAAACGTTTCATTTTTTTGAATGCATTCATATTTGGGCCAAAAATTTCTATTGGAACCGAACGAGGGCAAACATGGTTTGGGGCCAAAATAGAGTTGTTAAAACAAAATTTTATGCCGATTGCCTGAGTTCTATGTTGTTGAGCGAAAGGGCGAAAAATATTTCTGAAAATAATTTAAGGCGAAGCTGCTGCGCTGGTGGAATTTGCCGGTGAAACGGATTTCTCCGGGGCGAAAATGCGTTGGCCTAATCAGCTAATTGCAATTCTTGGATCAGTTTTGCCAGTCCAGGGGCATTTTGGTTGGCCGAGGCGGTAACAGCACGGATTGGCCAGCGGAGTGTAGAGCGCAATGGAATACGAATAACATCGACGCCGGCAGTTGCGTTGAGGGTTTCTTCATCGACGATGGCGCGGCCAGCGCCTTGGCTGACCATCCAGATAAGTGCAGACTGCGTGCGTGCCGCTGCACGAGTCTCAAAGGATGCGCCAGCGTCGCTGAGCATTCGTTCCACAACCTGCCGGAATGGACTGTCGGCGGGGAGCATGACCAAAGGTGCCTTTGCAAGAACCTCTGGTGTGATTTCTTTAAGATCCGCAAATGGGTCGTTTTCCGGCAAAATAGCGATCGGTTTCAGATCGGCCAACACAGTTGTTTTCATGCTCGGCTCACCTGGATCGGAGGAAATAATCGCGCAATCGGCTTTCCCTTCTCTGAGGGCAGTGAGGGCGGCTTGTTCGCTCATGACATCGACATCAAATCTCAAGTCAGGGAACCGTGCCATGAGCCTTCCAGCAGACGCCGCTACTCTGGTGTCAGCAATGGCTGGAACCGACACGACGCGGATTAGGCCGCCAATTCCTGTCGATATTTTCTCGGCAGCTTCTAGCACACGTTGCAGACCCTGGTAATGCTGCTGCACCGCTTTGTGCAGACTATGGGCGGCTGCCGTTGGCTCAAACTTCTTTCCTGTTCGGTCAAATAGCGCGAGGCCCATCTCCGTTTCGATGTCGGCTACCGCCCGGCTGATCGCCGGTTGAGTGATGTTAAGAGCCTCGGCAGCACGCCTTGTTGATTTCAGGCGGTATGCCATTTGGAAAAGTTCGATTTGGCGGGCTGAAATGCGCATTTCTAATGATAACAAAATTACATCATTAGATACAGAAATATGATTTTCAAATAATCAATGTGTCCGGTAATTCTGACCTACGTTAGAGGGACAAGTTGTGATGCTGCTGGATGTGTCCACATTGCTGATTGCGGTCTTTGCCGGATCCGTGCTTCAGGCGGGTGTCGGCATCGGTTTCAGCATTGTCGTGGCGCCGGTGATGATGATCAGCTTAGGCGTGACGACCGCTGTGCCGCTGCTGCTTCTGCTGAACACATTGGTGTCGGCAGCAGCAATCGATCTGCGCAGTTGGCCGCAAGAAACGGGCACGATCACAAGATCTATTCTGAGCGCCTTTGTGGGTATTTGCGCCGGCCTGACTGTCTATTCCTTGTTTTCCGAAGGCGCGCTTTTGCTGACCACAGCCGCGTTTCTGTTCTTTGGACTTGTTGTGAATTTCGTTCAGGTGCCGCCAGTCTTGGGGCGGCATGGTGCCGTCGCATTCTCCGGTGTCTCTGGATTGGCGACGGTTTGGACGGCGACACCTGGCCCCTTGATCATTCTGGGTCTTTTGACTAGCGGGCGCAGTGCGCAGGAAGCGCGAGTCCTAGTGCAGCCGGTGGCTTTTGCCGGCTATGGCGCTGCTTTTCTTCTGCACGGGGCCTTTAATGGTGCTTTGGTTTCCAACCCTTCCAGCATTGCGCCATTGGTTGTTGCGGCCATTGTTGGGGCACTGGCTGGCCGGGTCGCTGGAAAACATCTGCCGCAAAAACTAATCAAAACTGCAATCTGCGTGATTTCCGTGGCTGCCTGTGTGGCCCTGGTGCGCCAAGCCTATCTATTGGGGTGAAACCGGTGACTTCAAAAAAGACAATTGATCAGTATTTGGGCCAGTTTTCCCGGGCAAAGCTGATGACCGGCTCTACACCTTTAGAGCCGCTGAACCGCTTGTCTGAATTGCTGGATATTGATCTTTGGATCAAACGGGATGATCTGACCGGCCTTGGTATGGGTGGCAACAAAACGCGGCAGTTGGAATTCTATTTTGGCGAAGCGGTCGAGCAGAATGCCGACACCGTCTTGATAACCGGGGCCGTCCAGTCGAATTTTGTCCGCTCTGCCGCAGCTGCGGCCGCGCTGCTTGGAATGAAGTCCGTTCTGCAGCTTGAAGAGCGGGTGTCCGGAATGGGCGAGGCCTATTACCGCTCCGGAAATGTCCTGCTCGCAAAATTGCTTGGCGCCGAACACATGAGTTTTCCGGAAGGGGAAAACGAAGCCGGTGCGGACAATGCGCTGCATGAAAAAGCAGATCAGCTAAGGGCCGAGGGGCGCAACCCCTACATCATACATCTTGGCCTGGGCCACCCGCCTTTGGGGGCGCTCGGATATGTCGCTGGTGCCGGTGAGCTGGCGGGCCAGCTGGATGACTTTGATATTGCTGTTGTTCCGTCGGGCAGTGGTTCTACGCACGGTGGGTTTTTAACCGGTCTTCGATTGGCTGGCGTTTCGGCAGATGTATATGGCATTTGCGTGCGCCGCGATCAGGCTCAGCAAAGCCAGCGTATGCGTGTCGTTCTCGATAAATTGGCTGGGCTCTTGGGCTTGGAGCAAGGCCTGTCGGATGAGGACATCATCACATGGGACGGAGCCCTTGCACCAGGATACGGCCGTATTGGTGATCTCACACGAGATGCGCTGACAATGATGGCGCGTACCGAAGGGGTGTTCCTGGACCCAGTTTACACAGCCAAAACCTTTGCCGGACTTCTCGGTCTCCTCAAGGAGGGGCGGATCAAGCCTGGCCAGAAAGTTGTCATGGTCCACACCGGTGGTGTGCCCGCCTTGTTCGGGTACCAGGAGGAGCTGGACGTGGCCTGACGTCTTAGACCTTTCCGCAATAGGGATAGGTCCTTCGTCCGAGACCCAAGTCCGGCAGGTGACTGCCGGAACAACAAGAAAACGGGCCGGACACACTCAAAACCTTCCAGAAGGAGACGATGATGAGAACGAGATTACTCCCGGCCCTTGTTGCCGCCTTAACGCTATCATCCGGTGTTGCCGCAGAAGAGTTTGTCACCATTGGAACCGGTGGTGTGACTGGGGTCTATTATCCGACCGGCGGCTCAATCTGTCGGCTTGTAAACAAGAATCGTAAGGACACAGGCGTCCGCTGCACCGTGGAATCGACCGGTGGGTCGGTTTACAACATCAATACGATCCGCGCTGGCGAGTTGGAGTTTGGTGTTGCCCAGTCTGATTGGCAGTTCCATGCCTATAACGGTACATCGAAGTTCAAAGAAGCGGGGCCGTTCAAGCATCTGCGGTCAGTGTTTTCTGTTCATGCAGAACCGTTCAACGTGATGGTACGCAAGGACGCCGGCATCGATAGTTTTGATGATTTGGCAGGCAAGCGGGTCAATGTCGGCAATCCAGGATCCGGCCAGCGCGGCACCATGGAAGTTCTGATGGACGCCAAAGGCTGGACAATGGACACGTTTTCAATGGCAGCGGAGCTTCGGTCCGCCGAACAGTCCAGCGCGCTGTGCGACAATCAGATTGATGCCTTTGTCATAACCGCCGGACACCCGTCAGGCAATCTCACAGAAGCGGCCACGACATGTGATGCCAAGCTGGTTCCGGTGACAGGCGAAGCGGTCGACAAGCTTGTTTCTGATAACTCCTACTACCGGTCCGCTACCATTCCTGGCGGCATGTACCGCGGAACGGATGGCGCTGTGGAGACCTTCGGGGTCGGCGCGACTTTGGTGACATCTGCCAATGTGTCAGATGAAGCTGTCTACGCGCTCGTCTCGGCGGTCTTCAACAACTTCGATGCATTCCGCAAATTCCATCCTGCTTTTGCCAATTTGAGCAAACAAGACATGGTCTCGGCCAGCTTGTCTGCGCCGCTGCATCCCGGCGCCGAGAAGTTTTACCGCGAGCAAGGTCTCATCGACTAAAAACTAAGAAGAGAAGGTCTGCCTTGGTTTGCTGGCAAAATGGGTTCAGTTGATCCCACTTCATTCAATTGGTTTTCGAAAATCCCTTTTGTGGCCGGATTGTATTGCAGCCCAATCCGGCTCGGGGGCATGGACTGGAATCTATTGAGTGAACTGACATCCGTTTTACCAGCAATTTCAGGCAGACCTTCCAGATTTCTTCCCTCAACTCCCGCCCGGTGAATTCAACGGTGATTTGCCGACCGAAATCACCAGGCGCTTCTTTTGACTGGATTACATCTAGCGCCCCATCCAGCCGCCATCGACGGTCAGGATTGTCCCATGGACGTAGTTGGAGGCCTCGGAAGCGAGAAAGACGACGGGGCCAGCCAAGTCCTCCGGATTGCCCCAGCGGCCGGCCGGAATGCGGTCCAGAATGGACTTGGAGCGGACAGGATCATCGCGCAGAGCCTGAGTGTTGTCTGTGGCGATATACCCAGGGGCAATCGCATTCACATTAACACCGTGTCCGGCCCACTCATTTGCAAACGCTTTGGTCAGTTGGGCAATGCCGCCTTTGGACGCCGAATATCCTGGAACGGTAATCCCACCCTGAAAACTCAGGAGCGAGGCGGTGAAGATGATCTTGCCGCTGCCGCGCCCAACCATACCTCGGCCAATTTCACGGGTCAGGCGGAACTGCGACGATAGATTGACTTCGATGACCTCATCCCAATCGTCGTCCGAATGTTCTGCTGCTGGAGCGCGTTTGATGGTGCCGGAGTTGTTGACCAGAATGTCCACCCGATCAAAGTCAGAACGGACTTTATTGGCAAACTCCAAGACCTGATCTTTCTCGGAAAAGTCGCACTGGTAGCCGGTGAAGTTCCGCCCTAAGGCCTTAATGTCACTTTGAACATCGCTGCCCTTCGGGTCCAGTGTTGCGCTGACGCCGATGATGTCGGCTCCGGCCTTGGCCAGGGCATTTGCCATCGCCCGGCCAAGACCGCGTTTGCAACCGGAAACCAAGGCGATTTTTCCGGAAAGATCAAATGTCGTATCAGTCATTCAGAGTACCTGTTTTGGCCGTTACCGGTAAACCGCTGTCGGTAGCCACATGGAGAGTTCGGGGACAAACGTCAGGGTGAGCAGCACCAGAACCAGAGGGATCAGGAAGGGGGCTGTTGCCGTAAAGCAGCGCTCAAATGGCACATCGGAGACCTTGGAAAGCACGTAGAGCACCAGCCCGACCGGTGGCGTCAAAAGCCCGATCATCAGGTTGAGGATCAAGATGATGCCGAAGTGAACCGGATCGACCCCAACCTGCATGGCGACCGGCAGCAGCACGGGCGTCAGGATGGTGATTGCAGCCAGCGTCTCCATAAAACAGCCGACAATCAGCACGATCAGCATGATGATCAAGAGAATGGCAATCTTGCCGTCAACAAAGGTCAGCAAGTTTTGCGCAAACATCTGGGCGACCTGATTGGCCGTCAGGATCCAGGCAAAGATTGCTGACGCGGCCACGATCAGCATGATCGACGCGGTGGTTTCGACCGTGTCCATGGACACCCGGAGCAACCGCTTGGCATTGAGCGTGCGGTAGACCACCAACCCCAGAAAGGCTGAATAAGCCACAGCTGCAATGGCAGCTTCGGTTGGGGTAAAGATACCGGTCAGAATGCCGCCGACGATGATTAAGGGAGTGAACAGCGGCAACAGGGCATTGCCGAGCGCTTTGATAAAAGCTTTAACCTGGAAACGCTCATCGCGCGGGTAGTTTCTGATTTTTGCGTAGAAGGCGACCATAACCATCAGGGCCATCGCCATGATGAGGCCGGGAATGAGCCCAGCCGCAAAAAGCTGGCCGATCGACGTGTCGGAGATCACCCCGTAAACGACAAGCGGCAGGGAGGGCGGAATGATTGGCCCGATGGTCGAAGAGGCTGCTGTGACACCAACGGAAAAATCCGTGTCGTAGCCGGCCTCGCGCATGGCCTTGATTTCAATGTTGCCGAGCCCGCCGGCATCGGCCACCGCCGCACCCGACATGCCAGCAAAGACAACACTGGCGCCGACATTCACGTGGCCGAGACCGCCATACATCCAGCCGACCGTTGCCCGGGCAAAAGCAAAGATGCGGGAGGTGATCCCAGCGGAATTCATCAGGTGCCCGGCCATGATGAAGAAGGGCACGGCGATCAACGGGAAAGAGTTGATGCCGTTGACCATGTTGTGCAGCACCACGACATCCGGCAGGCCAGACATCATGATGAACACCAGAGAGGCAACGCCAAGTGCCACGGCAACCGGCGCACCGGCAATCAAAAGGGCAAACAATATTACGAACAGCAGCACTAAAGCCATGTTCAGTCTCCTGTTCTCAGCGATCTATCGCGTCGTGAAGGGAATGTTCTTCTAATTCGCGCAGCACATCTTCCGGCTGCTGCCGGACTTTGCGGATGAGCCAGAGCGCGGAATAAACGGCCATGATGGCCAGAGCTGCACAGACGGACCAATAAAGCAGGCTTTTCGGGATCTCGACCGAGGCCATTTTGGTCCGGGTCTTTTGGGCGAGCAGAACTGCGAGATAGGCGAGATACCCAAAGAACAGCGTCGACAGCAATTCCATCGCAACCGCGAGCCACTTGCCGGCTTTTGGGCTCAGATACCGGTAGAAGAACTCTAGAAAGATGTGCGTGCCCTTGCGGGTCACGGAGATGCCGCCAAAAAAACCGACTACGATCAGCATGTAACGGGCGATTTCCTCCGTCCAGGCCAGGCTGTCATTGAGAACGTATCTGGTAAAAAACTGCAGGAACACGATGGCCGCCAGTGCCCAGATGGCGATTAGGCCGGGTAAGTCGGCAATGCCGAAATCCGAGATGTCCGTGCCGGTATCGGCGAACGTGATTTCCGGTGGGGGTGAAGCCGCTGCCCCATTTGAACCACTGTCAGGGAGCGCCTCGGCGGCGCCTCCATCCTGTTCATGAGTCATACTCATCTGCTTGTGTCCTGCACTGTTTTCTTAGAGAGCGCCAAGACGCTCGAAGTGCTCCATCGTATAGGGTACACCGTCACCGGTCAGCAGAGGGCGGACCGCATCCTGGAACGGTTTTTGATCCACTTCGTTGACGGTAATGCCTTGTTCCGTGAACCAGGCGACAAGCTCTTGTTCAGACTGGTAAATCGTCCGGGAGGCTTTCATGGCTGCCTCGTCCAGGATTTCCCGGACCGCAGCTTCATCATCGGCAAGCTGGGACAGAGCGTGGTCGGACGCAATCACCAGGAGGGAGTTCAGGATGTGGCCGGTCAAGTTGATGTTGGACTGAACCTCATAGAACTTCTTGAACTTGATCGTTGGCAGCGGATTTTCCTGCGCATCGACCACGCCTTGCTGGAGCGCGAGATAAACTTCGGAAAAGGCCATTGGCGTCGGGTTGGCATCCACCGCATTTGGGAACATCAGCATCAGCGGGGAATTTGGAACACGGATCTTCAGTCCTTTCATATCCGCCGGCGTCAGGATCGGTTTGTTCGAAGTCACATGGCGCTGACCGTAATAAACCAGTCCGAGAACGTGGTTGCCGGTCGCGTCGTTGTAGCCCGCGGACAGTTCGGAGAAGAGGTCGCTCTCACGGTACTTCAGCCAGTGGTTCCAGCCGCGCATGATGAAGGGATAATCTGAAATCGCGATCGGGCCGTAATACCGTTCCACGAAGCTCGGGCCGGTGTAGATGATGTCCACCGCGCCAATGCCAAGGCCTTCGTTGATCTCGACTTCCTTGCCAAGGGATGATGCCGGAAACACTTTGATCTCCACCCGGCCATCTGTGCGCTTGGCCACTTCCTCTGCCGCCCATTCGGCAACCTCGTGATAGGCCGAGCCGGTTTCATAAACATGCGCCCACTTCAATTCGGCGGCGAGTGCCGTCCCTGTGGCGGCCAGAGCTGAAAAGCTTACGGCAAGCGCCGATGCAAAATTGCGTAGTGACATTCCTAAGTCCTCCCAAATCACCGGAAGCTGCAAAACCGATCTCGCAGAATTCCGGCCGTTGATTTCAACTAGAATATCTAATATACAAGTTATCAGATTTGGCAAGCCCCTATGATTTTCGGCAGAAATCTGCTGTTTGGGCGTGTCCATGAAACGAAGTGCACGAGGCGATATGACTGACGAAGGCTTGGAAGCAAAAGGAGAAGCGCGGCGAAAAAGGGCGCCCAACGCCCCGCCGACATCGCAAATCCGCTACCCGGCAGGCGGCGCTAAGACCCTTGCGCAGGTTCAATATCAAAGGCTGCTGGATCGGATTACAACGATGGAGCTGCTGCCGGGGGCACCAATATCCGAACCGGAATTGGCGGCTGAAGCAGGGGTCAGCCGCACCCCAGTACGTGAGGCCATTCAAAGGCTAGCACGGGAAGGCCTGGTGGAGGTTGTTCCAAAATCAGGAACATTCGTTGCCAGAATTCCGGTCTCAGCGCTTCCAGAAGCTGTATTGGCTCGACGGGCACTTGAAGGAATGACCGCCCGCGCAGCGGCCAAGCTGGCGACCCGCAGTCAGGTTTTGTCATTGCGCGTCATACTTGAAGAGCACAAAGAGCTGGCGGCAACTGGCGACCGGGAACTCTTCCATAAGTCGGATGAGCGGTTTCACGAACAGCTTGCCGGTGTTGGTCAACTGCCGGGCCTGTGGCGCCTTGTGCAGCAAGTCAAGTTGCAGCTCGATCGGTTCCGCCGTCTTACTCTACCCGAAGAAGGCCGCCTGAAGCTGATTATCGATGAACATACTGCGGTAGTAGATGCGATTGAGGCGGGGGACTCGGACTTGGCTGTGAAGGCAATCGAAACCCACTTGTCCGGACTTCAATTGCACATCGAAACGGTGGTTGCCGCGCATCCGGATTACTTCATCTACGACTGTGACCCCTCAGAGCTTTTGAAAATATAACTCACCGCCGCTGCAAAGCGGTTTGATCACTGCTGGAGACTTCAAACATGGACGTTCGTCAGGTCTGCAGCCCTTTGGAAGCCAAAGGGTTCGACACAAATCAATTGCGCGCAAATTTTCTGGTTGAAGACCTGTTTGCTCACGGAAAGATCTCAATGGCCTACAGCCATCTGGACCGGACTGTTGTTGGCGGTGTTGTGCCGATTGCAGGCGCTCTTCAGCTTGAATCTAATAAACAAATTGGGTCTGAGAATTTTTTGGACCGCCGGGAAATCGGTATCATCAACATTGGGGCGGCCGGCACGATCGAAGCTGATGGCAGCAGTTATGAACTGGCGTCACGCGAGTGCCTCTATCTGCCGATGGGCACGGTTTCTGTCATCTTCTCCAGTGCAACTGCCGATGATCCGGCAGAGTTTTATTTCATTAGCACACCGGCTCATCACGCCTTTCCGGCGATGAAAATCACCGAAGACGATGCGAACTGTTTGGAGCTCGGCGCGTCATCTGATGCCAATGTCCGGATCTTGCGCCAGTATATTCATCCGGATGTCTGCAAAAGCTGCCAACTGGTCATGGGCATCACAACGATCCTGGATGGCAGCGTTTGGAACACCATGCCGTGCCACACCCACGACCGCCGGTCGGAAGTCTACCTCTATTTCGATATGAACGAGGAAACCCGTGTCTTCCATTTCATGGGAGAGCCAACGGAAACCCGGCATCTGGTCATGAAGGAGAAACAGGCTGTGTTGTCGCCGGGCTGGTCGATCCATTCAGGTGCCGGCACTGGCCGTTACAGCTTCATCTGGTCGATGGCTGGCGATAATCAGGACTTCACCGACATGGATTTTGTCGCGATGAAAGATCTTCGATAAGCGCATCAACAACCGGCTTCCAATGACTTAAGGGGAGGGCGTGTCCGGCGCCTTCTATCCAGGTTGTCTTTGCTCTCAACTTTGTAGCCAGAACGCTTATCCGGTCGGCATGGATGGACACGTCATTTGTGCCGTGCAGGAAGTGAACCGGGCACGCCGGTTTCTGAAGATTCTCGCTCCAGTTCGATGCGATAAACCGGCAGTCGTTGATGAAGCTGTCGGACCCATTTTCAACGTGGAAATGATGACCGGTCCACATCAGGTCCAAAACCTCGTCATCGCGGCAGGCTGCAAGATCGGCCTCAGAACCGGTAAAGATCGTTTCGGGAAACCGATCCCGGCCCTCCTTTTTCAGTTTCCGGTCGCCGAGCAGCGACAGATACCGCAGCACCGGCACGGATGTGCGGGCAAGAATGGCAAAGATCCGGTGCTGCTGGGGCGCTGATGCAAAGTCGGAAAAACTGCGCATCGGCGGCTGAGCGGCGGTACAGACAATGGACGCCAGCCTGTCTGATAAAACCTGCGCGCCAGTCAATGCAAATATCGATCCCGTATCATACGTTAGAAGCGAAAACCGGCTGATGCCGAGATGATCGGCCAAAGCCAGTAGATCCTTCGCATAAAGGCCCGGATCATTCAAAAGCGCAAGATGACCACTGGATTGTCCATGCCAGGGACGGGCTGGTGCGATCAGCCGAATGCCGGCGGCCTTTAATGCCTGATCGGCTCCTTGCGGAAGACGATTGCCTCCAAGGCAGCCATGAAGAAAAATAACAGGGTGGCCGGTTGGAGATCCTTGTTCATGGAAATCAAGCGTGCGGCCATCTTGAAGGATCAGGCTGCGCCGGCGGTCCAATTCCGGAGACGTTTGAGCTGGCTGGCAAGACACTGCAACTGCGCGGGCCAGGTGGATCGCTTCTTGCAGGCCCTTGGCATGCAGTTTTTGTGTGATGGCCTTGATTTGCTGGCGGATGGTTTCCACCGACCGGTCTCTTGAATCGGCAACTTCAGTGGGGGCATATCCACTCATCAGCAATCCAAGAACTTCAGCTTCGGAAGGCGTCAGACCATAGAGCGCCTGCACAGCTTTTTCTGCGGTGCCGTGCCAGATTGCATCCAGCCCAACATACCGGACGCGGCCGTCTGGAGCTGGAGCATCCGGGATCAGGATCACCGGTTTGCCGGTACCGTCTTGGCGTAACCGGATTGCGGCAATATGGCGATCTGCATCAGATGGGATATTGTTGCGCCCATTCTCAAAGGCATCACGATCAGGCCGGGCGGCCAGCTCGTCTCCATGCGTAATTTTGAGCAAATTCCGGGCAATTTCATTTGGGTTTTCGAACTTGCCGTTCGGCGTGACGAAAAAGACCGGTTTTTGCAGATCCTCATCCGGGGCAGTTGGCAACTGATCCAGAAGCTTTTCGGCTTCGATGACGTGTTTTTCGCATTCGCGGCGCAAAGCTTGGAGCTCAGCATTATGCGCGGTTTCGCTGCTCAACGTTTGTTCTGAAAGGGTGATCAGCCGGTCGAAATTCTGGACATTGAAAGCGGTGGAATAAATGGAGCTGATAAAGTCCGAATACTGATTCATAAGAGATTTTTCACAACCGAAACGCAGCGTCATGTGGGCGAACGGCTCATATAACCAATATTGGGCATGCCAATCCAGACCATTCCGCCTATACGCAAAAATCCGGAGTTTTTTGGATGTAGAAGGTCTACCTTTTTGATGCGATTTTTACTGCTTTTTTCAGCAACTTTTCTATTCGTTCCAACGCTTGCCCTTGCGGAGTGCAATACGCCCATTGTGACCATGCGCGAGGGGCAGAAATCGGATTACAAGATACCGAGTGACACGGAACTGGCCGACATGATGCAAAAGCATGGCAAGTCGCCCGGCAAAGGTCATGTCCTGGTGATCGATGAGAGCGATGGGGCTGGTTACTGGATGACTCGGGATCGGATTGGGGAAGCAGTCTTTGTAGTTGGCGGAGACACACAAGGGTACCGGTATTTTGGCCCCGATTATTGCGCGCCTGACGATCTTCCCATCGATACCGGCGATTTGCCCGCCGAGGAGATCAAAGTATTTGAAGAATTATCCTCCGGGCCGCAGCCGCGCAGCGGACTCTGGCAACTCAAGTCCGGAACTCCAGAGGTCGAAGTCTGCCCGCCCATGATGCAAGCGGCCTTCACGCAGTCGATGGCTAACAACATAGCGCAATTTGGAGCGCCTCGGCATCTGAAACTGAAGGCGCCCTTTCATCCAAATCAATTGCCGATGACCGAAATCATGAATGTCTCCTGGCAATCCATTGGTGAAGGCAACTGGCAGACCGAAGCCATGAAGGAGGTGTTCTCCCAATTGCCGGTTGATGGCGGGCAAGGCTCAAAACTGGTCTGGCTGTTGAAAGTGTTGGGAGACAGCGAAATCGAGCACACCGTCCGTATGAAGGTGGTTATTCCGCAAGAAGCGGCTGCGGCATTGGGCGGCGATACCTGTTCCGTCAAAACCGTCAACCGTTGGGTCCGGGTCGGCAATTAGGCCGCATCCTCAACAAGGATGATTTGAAGATCTGGATCAAGTGCCCGGGAGCACACCACAGCCCGTTAGCACGCTCCCGGGCACGGATACATCGAATTTTTGAACCCGTGGAAGTCGCGGAGGAGATACCAAATGAATGTTTTAACTAGATGCCAGTTGATCGGCCTGCTCACGACGCTGAGCTTTGCTTTTCCGGTTGCCGCGGCCGAAGCGCCCCGGACAACCTTGGTGCTGGATGCCTCAGGATCCATGTGGGGGCAAATTGACGGCACGCCAAAGATCTCCATCGCGCAGAATGTCATTAGTGACCTGGTTCGGAAATTGCCGGGTGAAATTGAACTGGGCCTGACCGTCTATGGCCACCGGCGGAAAGGCGATTGCGGCGACATTGAAAGCCTGATCCAACCCTCAAAAGATAGCCGTGAGGCCATCATTAAAGGCGTCAACCAAATCAAGCCAAAGGGCAAAACACCACTTTCAGCGGCCGTGCTGCAGGCCGCCAAAGAACTGCGCCATACGGAAGAAAAAGCAACGGTCGTTCTGGTGTCTGATGGGGAAGAGACCTGCAATCTCGATCCATGTGCGGTCGGCCGTGAACTGGAAAAAACCGGAATTGATTTTACTGTGCACGTGGTCGGTTTCGATATTGCGGAGGCCAAAACCCGCGAACAACTGCAATGTTTGGCAAAAGAAACCGGCGGTAAATATCTGAATGCGGACAGTGCGGCGGGCCTGGCAGATGCCTTGACGCAGGTGACCGCAGCAGCCCCCTTGCCTGAGCCGGCACCAGACCCTGAGCCCCAGTTAGCAAGCATCAGCGGCCCGAGCCAAGCTGCTGCAGGCTCCGTCATATCCGTTGCTTGGGAGGGGCCTGCTGATAGGGGCGATTATGTTGCCATCTTGTTGAATGGTGACGGTGAGGTCTTTGCCAGTCAAAAAGACGTTAAGGTGGGGAACCCACTGGAGATAAAGGTGACGCCGGAAATCGGTCAACATGAACTGGTTTATGTTGATGCCGATGCCAGAACCATCATCGCCCGCGCCCCGTTTGAGGTAACGGAGGTTTCTGCCAGTCTTTCAGCTGCGGACACGGCAACGGCAGGCGATACTCTCGAGGTGAGCTGGACCGGACCTGCGAACAGCGGCGATTATGTCGACATTGCCGTCAAAGACGATGTGCTTCCGCATTTCATCAATTATTTCGACGTGTCGGAAGGCCCTAATGCCACGCTACGGATGCCGTCCAAACCTGGCGACTATGAGCTCCGCTACATCGCCAATACCGATCCACGGAAGATCCTGACCAAAATTCCGGTGACCGTTGAGGACGTGTCCTTGTCGATGAAGGCGCCCAAAACGGCAGCGGCGGGAAGCACCATCAATGTTCTTTGGAACGGGACCAGCAATCCCAAGGATTACATTGCTTTTGCACTTCCCGGAGAGCCATTGCCGCATATTGTGACCATGGCGGAAACAGGCGAAGGCAATCCGCTGTCGATCCCTGTGCCAGACCAGCCGGGAGAATATGAACTGCGCTACTTCTTTGCCGCGCATGACAGGATCGTACAGACTTTGACGGTCACCGTTGAATAGAGACCTGTGAAAGTGGTGATCCGCATCACGTCTTGACTGCATCCAAATGGGTATGAGGGCAGGGCTGCTTCGGCAGTGGCACCCCTAATGCCTTAAGCAATCAACGACAATCGATCTCAATCATTCCATTTCGATAGACAAGCGGAGTTTCCACTTGGATTTTGTTGCCTCTCTAATTTCAATGTTCGGACCAAGCGGTGCGCGTATCAGCCGCCTGATAACAGCGTCTCTATCCGTTCTTAAAAACGGATGGGCTGCGACAATCCCGTTTCTGCTTCTGTTCGTTTTGAAGGCTGTCCGGGCCTACCTTCTTTTGTATCTCCTATATCTCGGATTTGTGACGCAGGATTGGGATCAGGCTTTCCCGCTCATGCTGATTGCCATGATCTATCTTCCTTGCGAAATCATCATTCAAACCTTCCTTCAGGCGGCAATGTCACGGATGGCGCGGGACACCTTGATGCTTGGCCGGATCAGCTGGCCCGGAGTGGCTTACACCATGGTGCGCAACTTGTTTTCGCTGTTGTTTATTGGCGTGGTCGGAGCATTTGTTAGGAAGGCGTCGGACAGCAAAAGTGATGGAGTGTTTGGGTTCTTAATGGCACTCATTTTGTTTGCGGTTGCAGAGGTTTGGGATCTGATTTCCAATTTCGGGATATCCGGGATCGTTGTTGAGAATGCATCCATCAAGACACTTGTTACCCGCTTGAAATCGCTTCGTGATCATGTCCCCGAAACACTTGTTGGCGTGCTTGGGATTGATCTTCTGGGCGGTGTTGCATCTGCCGTTTTTGCCGGTGGGATATTTACCGCACTCATCGGCGGCGGAGCCGTAGGATATTTTTTTGCCGACAACTTGCCTGTGATGTTCCAGGCGCAATTTGATGCCGTTTCAGTCAATCTCTTGCCATCCTTCGCGCTTTTGTCGCTGAGCTTTACCTTGGATGCCATCATCAAGGCGGCCGTGATCTGCGCCAAGAGCTTCTATTTCACCATGCTCTATATCCTGGTCCTTCACCCCGAGCAGCTTCCGGAAGGAACAGTGAAAGAGACAGAGGGCATTCTTACTGGTGCGGTGAGTCGCCCTATAAGCTGAGGCGCTTTCAGAGCTGATTGTTCTAACTGAATAGGTTTTTTGCCGGCAAAGTATCGAGTGACTTTGTCGGCTTTCCAATTCTATCCGCGGCGAACGCCCATAAAACACGCTACAAATTTGCCCGTTTGTTCAAAATTTTTGCTGAATCTGGTCTTGCATAACTTGTGAGCACGCCGGATCTGTGGTCATCTTTATCCGTAAAATTACTTTACAGGGGTTCCAGATGTTCACTGTTAAACCGTTCTCAAAGGTCCGCAGGGGCCTGTTGGCGGCTGCCATGGCTGTCACAGCCGCCGCCACGTTTCCGCTTTCTTCTGCTGAGGCCGCAGATCCGATCAAGGTTGCTGCGATCTACACCGTTCCGGTCGAGCAGCAATGGGTGAGCCGTATCGACAAGGCGCTTAAAGCCGCCGCAGAACGCGGTGACATCACCTACACCTTCTCTGAAAATGTCGCGAACACCGACTATGAACGCGTCATGCGCGAATATGCTGAACAAGGCATGGATCTGGTCGTTGGTGAAGCTTTTGCAGTGGAGCGTGCAGCACGCAAGGTTGCCGCGGAATACCCGGAAACAGCCTTCCTGATGGGCTCGTCCTTTGGTGCGGCCAAGCCGAATTTCTCCGTTTTTGACAACTGGATCCACGAACCGAGCTATCTCTCAGGCATGATTGCTGGCGCCACCACGAAATCCAATGTCATTGGCATGGTCGGCGGTTACGCGATCCCGGAGGTGAACCGCTTGATGCACGCCTTCATGGATGGTGCCACTTCGGTCAATCCGGACGTCAAGTTCCTGGTGACCTTCATCAACTCCTGGTACGACCCGCCTAAGGCGAAAGAATCTGCCTTTGCAATGATCGATAAGGGCGCAGACATTCTCTACGCCGAGCGGTTTGGTGTGTCTGATGCAGCCAAGGAAAAGGGCATTCTGGCCATTGGCAATGTGATCGACACCGCTGCCGATTATCCGGGCACCATCCTGTCGTCTGCGCTTTGGCACATGGAGCCGACCATCGACAAGGCAATTGCCGCTGTTGTGGCGGACGAGTTCGAGCCTGCAGACTATGGCCCCTACAGCTTCATGGGCTACGGTGGTGGCAGCTTCCTGGTTGATGAAGGTCTAGCATCTGCAGAGGCTGTTGCGGCCGCAAAGGCCAAGGAACAGGAAATTCTCGGCGGCCTGTTCCGCGTCAATGTCAATGACAGCGAACCGAAGTCGACCATGTAATTGGAGTCTTCAGATCTCACTGGCGGCTTCCGAGCCGCCGGTTTTCCTAGCATACGCCAGGTCCTTTGGCGCAGTTTAATCATCTGATTTTCCGGAGGTTGGCATGGCGCCGCCCGCAGCAGATGCACCCGTCCTTTTAAGGCTCGACGGCATCACCAAACGCTTTGGCGCCTTGACCGCCAACGGCGATGTTTCGCTTGATTTGAGGCAAGGCGAAATTCTGGCCCTGCTTGGTGAAAACGGCGCCGGAAAAACCACCCTCATGAACATTCTTTTCGGGCACTACGTGGCCGATGAAGGACAAGTTCTGGTGCACTCAGGCGGTGAAGATCTTAAGGAACTTGAACCCGGATCTCCGCACGCGGCGTTGGATGCCGGCATCGGCATGGTTCACCAGCATTTCACGCTGGCGGAGAACCTCAGCGCCTTCGATAACATTCTGCTTGGCACCGAACCGTTGGCGGCGATCAAATCCGCCCGAGCGCCTGCTCGAAAGAAACTTGAAGACCTGATGCAACGATCCGGATTGACGGTCAATCTGGATACCCGTATTTCGCAACTTTCTGTCGGTGAAAAGCAACGGGTTGAAATCCTGAAAGCCCTTTACCGTGATGCGAGGGTTCTGGTTTTGGATGAGCCGACCGCGGTGCTCACGCCACAAGAATCTGACACCTTATTTGCAACACTGACCAAGCTGGCGAAGGATGGTCTCGGAATCATCTTCATCTCGCACAAACTCGCGGAGGTCATGGCATCTTCGCATCGGATCGCGGTTCTACGCGGCGGCCGGAAAGTGGCAGATTTACCGACATCAGAATGTTCCCAGCGCCAGCTCGCTGAACTGATGGTAGGCCACGAGATTACCGAAACCGTGCGCGAGCCCGGAACGCGCGGCGCGCCACTGTTTGCCCTCAAAGAGGTTTCAGCCGGTCATGGCCGAGACGTGATTTCGAATGTTTCCCTTGAACTTCTGTCCGGCGAAATTCTTGGAATCGCCGGCGTATCGGGCAATGGCCAAACAAAACTGGCGCGGGTGATCTCCGGTTTGGAAACCGTCGAGATGGGCACAGTCGTCCTCGATGGTGAGGACTTGGCTCAGGCCAGTCCGCGCACGATGATCGACACCGGCCTTGCACGTATCCCTGAGGATCGCCATCACGATGGCATCGTTGGCGCGATGACGGTCTCTGAAAACCTCGCCATTGAAGCGATCCGCAAACCTGAAAACCAGAAATTCGGGATGCTCCGGTTTACCGCCATGCGGGAGCGGGCCAAGGATCTTATCAAGGCCTATGACATCCGCTGTCAGAGCGAGACCAGTCCCGCCCGGCTGCTCTCCGGCGGCAACATCCAGAAAATCGTTCTGGCACGAACGTTGGAAACTCAGCCGAAGGTCGTTCTGGCGGCACAGCCGTCGCGCGGACTGGATGTCGGAGCGACCTCTGATGTCCACAAACGACTGCTGGCTGCGCGGGCGCGCGGGGCTGGTGTCATTCTCATTTCCGAAGACTTGGATGAACTTATGCGCCTGTCGGATCGGATAGCCGTGATCCACCGCGGACATTTGTCTGAAGCTGAACCAACCGAAACGCTCGACCGTGGCAAACTGGGTCTGCGTATGGCCGGACATGATGGGGAAGAAGCAGCATGATCCGTTTTGAACCCAGAGGCCCGGTTGCCGTCTCCAAGGTTGTTGGGGTGACGGTCGCGGCTGCTGTTGCAGCGCTCATTCTGGCGGCGATTCCAATGCTGTTCGCCGGTCTGTCCGTTTTTGAAGCTTATGGTTTGATGGTCAAAGGTGCATTCGGATCTGCATTCGCCTTTACCGAGATGCTGACAAGGGCAACTCCCTTAATCCTCACCGGATTGGCGGCGGCCGTCGCGTTCCGGGCAAAACTCTGGAACATCGGCGCTGAAGGCCAGCTTTATGCGGGTGCATTGGCAGCCGTTGCGGTCGGGACGGGTCTGATCTCCGGACCGTCTTATGTGCTTATTCCCACGGTCATCGTTGCGGGAGCCTTGACCGGCGGGCTGGTTATGCTTGGGCCGACGCTTCTGAAAACGCGGCTCGGAGTCGATGAGGTTGTCACCACGCTTTTGTTGAACTTCGTCATACTGCTCTTCGTCCAGATGATGCTGGAAGGCCCAATGAAAGACCCGATGGGAATGGGCTGGCCGCAATCTGAGCCCATTCTGGATGAAGCGGCTTTGCCGAAGCTCATGGCCCGCATGCGCATTCACTGGGGTTTGGTGATCGCACTCGTCGCGTCGCTGGGTGTCTATTTCCTTTTAAAACGCACGGTCTGGGGTTTTGAAATCCGCGCAGTAGGTGAAAATGCAGCCGCAGCCCGCCATGCAGGCATTCCGGTAACAGCGACTTTCATTCGTGTGGGGCTGCTCTCTGGCGCGCTAGCCGGTCTTGCCGGTGTTGGGGAAGTCGCAGGTCTCAAGGGTTATCTGACCGCAGACCTGTCCCCTGGCTTTGGTTATTCCGGGATTGTCGTTGCCATGCTGGCAGGCCTATCGCCCATCGGCGTTGTCTTTTCTGCGCTGTTCATTGCCAGCATTTTTGTCGGCGCCGATTCCATGTCGCGGGCAACCGGAGTGTCGAACTATCTTGCTGATCTGATCGTTGCGATGGCGCTGTTGTGTGTGCTCGTGTCCGGACTGTTTTTGAGGTTCAAGATCCGCTTTGTCGGCGCGCCGCACGCAAAGGAGGCCGCGAAATGATCGAGATCCTCGACATTCTTGTCTCTGCGAATTTCTGGGCAGCGGCCTTGCGGATCGCAACGCCGCTGATCTTCGGAGTGATTGGTGCGCTGATCTGTGAACGCGCCGGTGTTCTCAATCTCGGCATTGAAGGCATCTTTACCGCGGGGGCGATGGCCGGCTGGATGGCAGTCTGGCTTGGTGCTGGGCTCTGGGGTGGTGTTTTGGTGGCCGCACTCGCGGGCGGGTTCTTTGGCTTGATCCACGCCATTTTGACCGTGCCGCTGGGTTTGTCGCAGCACGTCTCCGGGATCGGGGTGACGTTGTTTGCAACCTCCCTCAGCTATTTCATCTACCGGACTGCTCTGCCGGATGTGTCTTCGCCGCCACGGATCGAAGCTTTCAAACCACTCGATATTCCGGTCTTGTCCGAACTGCCGTTCATTGGGCCCGCTCTTTTCCAGCAGACGTCATTGACGTTTCTGGCGCTGATCCTGGTTCTGGCAACAGCCTATGTGCTCTATCGCACACCATTGGGTCTTGCGATCCAGGCTGTTGGCGACAATCCGTCAGCGGTCGAATCCCAGGGGCTTTCCGTTTATGGTCTGCGGATTGGGGCTGTCGTCGTGGGATCCTCCATCATGGCGCTCGGCGGAGCGTTCCTGACGATGTCTGCTTTCGATGCCTTCTTCTTCGGCATGGTCAACGGCCGGGGCTGGATCTGCATCGCCTTGACGGTGTTTGCCTCCTGGCGGCCTGGCAAGGCTCTAATAGGGGCCCTTCTGTTTGGCGCTTTTGATGCTTTCCAAGTGCGATTACAAACCGAAGTCGGCAGCTTCATTCCTGGCCAAGTGTTCCTGATGATGCCGTATATTCTCTCGATCCTTGCGCTGATTGTAGTGGCCCGCAAAGCCGACTATCCACGCGCGCTACTGGTTCCCTATTTCCGCGGCCAACGCTGACAGGTGTTTCTTCATGAGCTTTGACCTTCTCATCAAAAACGCAAATCTGCCCGATGGCAGAACCGGGGTGGATATTGCTTGTCAGGACAGTGTGATCGCCGCTGTTGAGGCGGGCATCACGGCAGATGCCGGCAAGGTGATTGATGCTGGCGGAAAACTGGTCTCTCCGCCGTTTGTCGACAGTCATTTTCATATGGATGCCACTCTTTCGCTTGGCCTGCCGCGCATGAACCAGAGCGGCACCCTGTTGGAAGGCATTGCGCTTTGGGGGGAGCTGAAGGAAATCCTGACTGTTGAGGCTGTGGTTGAGCGGGCGTTGAAGTATTGTGACCTCGCTGTCTCTCAAGGCCTTCTCGCGATCCGCACCCACGTGGATGTCTGTGATGACAAACTCACGGGTGTGCAGGGGCTTCTGGAAGTCCGTGAGAAGGTAAAGGATTACATCGATCTGCAGCTTGTCGCCTTTCCGCAGGACGGCCTGTTCCGCTCACCGAACGCAGAAAAGAACCTTCTGAAAGCGCTCGATATGGGTGTCGATATTGTCGGAGGTATCCCACATTTTGAGCGCACCATGGACGATGGTGCGAAATCCGTCCGCCGCCTGTGCGAGATCGCAGCTGAACGCGGCCTGATGGTCGACATGCACTGCGATGAGACCGACGATCCGATGTCGCGGCATATTGAGACCCTTGCCTATGAGACTCAACGTTTGGGGCTGCAGGGACGGGTGGCCGGATCCCATCTGACCTCGATGCATTCCATGGACAATTATTATGTGTCCAAGCTTCTGCCGCTCATTGCAGAAGCGGAAGTTCATGCAATCGCCAATCCCCTGATCAATATCACCCTTCAAGGGCGTCACGACACCTATCCGAAACGGCGGGGTCAGACCCGCGTCCCGGAAATGCGGTCCTACGGCATCAATGTCGCCTTCGGCCATGACTGTGTGATGGATCCCTGGTACTCCATGGGTTCCGGCGACATGCTGGAAGTCGCCAGTATGGGGCTGCATGTGGCCCAGATGACCAGCCGGGAGGCGATCCGTTATTGTTTTGAATGTGTTACCAGTCACCCGGCAAAAGCCATGGGTCTTGAGGGCTATGGTCTTGAAGTAGGCTGCAAGGCGGACTTCGTTTTGCTGCAGGCTCGAGACACTATCGAAGCGATCCGACTGAAAGCCAACCGGCTCGCCGTGGTGAAATCCGGCAAGGTGATTGCGACGGCTGAACCTCGGCAAACGCAACTGGCGATCGATGGCCGTCCCGCTGTGGTTGACCCAGCAGATTATGCTCCAACGGGAAACTGAGACCTTTCGGTAAGATCCACTGCCAATTAGGGATGATAAATTTACGTGCCTTGACTCCAAGGGGCACATCCGATGCCATTGGTCAGTTTGATTCCAAAACCGAGGTGGCGCGATGAGACTGTTGGTCAAGGTGAGCGGTGAAGCACTGGCCGAAGGTTCCAGTGGTGTGTTTTCCGACGACGCGATTTCCCGTGTCACTGAATATCTGGTGTCTCTGGCGCGCAATGGCCATGAAGTAGTGGTCGTTGTTGGCGGTGGCAATATCTTTCGCGGCACCACCTCCTCCGATTGGAACATTGAGAGGGTCGAAGCCGACAATGTCGGCATGCTCGGCACCATTGCCAACGGCATTTTGCTGCGCGCCAAGATCGAGGCAACTTCGGATGTTGAAGTCCGCTTGATGTCGGCCGTTGATATTCCAGCGATCGGCGAGAAATACATCCGCCGGCGGGCCTTGCGCCATCTTGAGCGCGGCCGCCTTGTGCTCTTGAGCGGCGGCATTGGTCAACCCTATGTGACGACCGATTATCCGTCCGTTCAGCGGGCGGTCGAACTTGATTGCAACAGCGTGCTGTGCCTGAAAAACGGCATCGACGGGGTCTATGACAGTGATCCCAAACTCAATGCCGATGCCCGCCGGTACAAGACACTTTCAATCGAAACCGCAATCACCAATTCGCTTGGTTTCATGGACCGGTCTGCGCTTGTTTTGGCCAAACAGCACGATGTCCACATCCACGTCATCGGTGTTGATTCCGGCACATCTGTCTTGGAGGCGGTGAACAGCGATACGGTCGGCACCCGCGTCTCCCGCGATGCCGAAAGCGCGTTCTACTGACAAATAAGCGTTGGCGCGATACTGGGAATCTTTGTCATTCCGGCGCGCTTTTATCGTCATAAGTTTCAAGGTGCTTGGCGACAATATCCATAAAGCTGCGGCTGATTTGTGAGACCGGTTTGTGTTTTGGGTAAAGCGCCTGATAGCTGTATTGGATCTTCGGTGAAAATGGTCGGACAATTACGCGGTTCTGCTGTTCGAGATGCGCTGCTGTGATCGGATCTATCAGGCCGACCCCGGCACCACTTGCCACCAGCTGGCCCACCGCGACCGAGAGCTGGGTTTCGACTTGAAGTTTGCGTTCAACATCGGCCGCATGAAAAACCGCATCGATTTTCTGGCGGATCGGATAGCCGGCACCGAGTGAAATGAACGGCTCGTTTTCCATGTCAGAGGGTTTGAGGCTGTCTTTACCAGCTAGGGAATGGCCGATCGGCAAAATCGCTACCAGCGGTGCCGTCAAGAGCACTTCAGATGTTACGCCAGGGTGTTTGACACTGATCTCTGCAAATCCCAGATCGTATTGCTGAGTAGCGATGCAGTCCGCGACCTTTTGTGAGCTGCGGATCTGCAAGGCGACAGAAATATCCGGCCGCTCCTTACAAAAACTTCCAATTATTGATGGCAAGAATTCCAGGGCCATCGCGGGCATGCCTGCGATATGAAGTGTGCCGCGCCGGTAGGTTCCAATCTCACGCGCAGCCTCTGCGATTGTCTCAAGGCCAATAAAGGAACGCTCGACTTCTTCGAAGAGCGCCTGTGCTTCTGGAGTCGGCGTGAGCCGGTTTTTTACTCGTGAAAACAAGGGGTAACCGACTTGATGTTCTAGGTCGGATAGGAGCCGGCTTGCTGCGGGTTGGGTGATGTGGATCCGTTTGGCGGCCTCGGTCACGCTGCTGGTTTCGATCATTGCCCGGAAGGCTTCGAGTTGGCGGTGATTCAAGCGCATAGGATCGTCCAGATTTTCATATCATAACATTTATGCATGATATTCTAAAAAATTGGAACTTGATATATGGAATGCCGTTCGGCATCACAGGTCACGTCAATAAAGAAGAGGGGAACCCGCATGCGTGCCTTGCTGACCACTGCCGCTGCTGCGCTGGCCGTATCTGCCACATTTGCTCAAGCAGAAGAAAAAACCGTTTATCTCGCCGCCTATGGCGGATCCACTGAAGCTTTGTTCAAGGATGTCATCATCCCGCGCTGGCAGGAGAAGACTGGCGCCAAAGTCGTTTATGTGTCCGGTAACTCCACTGACACTCTGGCAAAGCTGCGCGCACAAGAAGGTGCACAGGAAATTGACATCGCCTTCATCGATGACGGTCCGATGACCCAAGCCATCAATTTCGGATACTGCGACACAGTCGACCCTGAGACCTTTAGTGGACTTTACGACGCAGCGCGCATGCCGGAAGGCAAGGCTGTGGGTGTCGGTATCGTCGCAACCGGCCTTGCCTACAACAAAGAGATGTTTGAAGAAAAAGGTTGGAATGCGCCAACATCCTGGGCGGATCTTGCCGATCCAAAGTTTAAAGGAATGATCGCTATTCCGCCGATCACCAACGGTTATGGCCTGCTTGCCCTCATCATGGCAGCCAAGCTGAACGGTGGCGGCGAAACGAACATCGAGCCTGGTTTCAAGATGTTTGAAGACAAGATCGGCGATAATGTACTCGTTTATGAGCCGTCTTCCGGCAAGATGTCCGAGCTCTTCCAAAATGGAGAAATCGCGATGTCCGTTTGGGGCAGTGGCCGCTTGAAGTCTCTCGCTGACACCGGTTTTCCGGGGGCGTTTGCCTACCCGGATGAAGGTGCTGTCAATCTCCTGATCGGGGCGTGCCCGGTTGTGGATTCCGATGTGCCGGAACTCGCGCAGGACTTCTTGAAGTTTATGGTTTCAGCGGAAATGCAGCGCTATTTTGCTGTTGAGAAAGGCTGGGGCCCGGTCAACCGGAACACCGAACTTTCCGACGAAGAGATTGGTGCATTGCCGGTCGGTCCTGGACGTGTCGATAAGCTTGTCACAATCGACTACACCGTCGTCAACAAAGAGCGCGGTGCCTGGACCCAGCAGTGGACCCGTCGTATCGAAAACTGATCGGCCTTCCCTTTGGAGACGCGCGCTTGCGCGTCTTCGCACTTTTACCTGAGACGCCTTATGACTTTCCTCACCCTTCAAAATCTCACAAAGTCCTTCGGGGATTTTCGTGCCGTTCGCGACATGACACTATCCATCGAGCGGGGTGAGTTCATATCCCTTCTCGGGCCGTCCGGCTGCGGCAAGACGACGACTCTTCAGATGGTAGCAGGGCTTTTGCCACCGACATCTGGCAGTATTCTATTGGATGGCAAGGACATCACCAAGACACCGCCAAATAAGCGGGGATTGGGCATCGTGTTCCAGAGCTATGCCTTGTTTCCGCATATGACCGCCTTGGAAAATGTTGCCTTTGGCCTGGAAATGCGCGGTGTCGGAAAGGCAGAACGCTTGAAACGGGCGGAAAAGGCACTTGATCAGGTCAAGCTGTCTCATTTCATTCACCGGTATCCGAAACAAATGTCCGGTGGGCAGCGGCAACGGGTCGCTTTGGCCCGGGCGTTGGTCATTGAACCCCCAGTTCTGCTTCTCGATGAGCCGCTTTCCAATCTTGATGCGAAGCTTCGTGAAGAAATGCGGATCGAGCTGCGCCTTCTGCAGCAAGACATCGGTGTCACCACCATTCTCGTCACGCACGACCAGGAAGAAGCCTTGTCGATGTCCGACCGGATCGTTGTGATGCGAGACGGGGAGATGGCGCAGATCGCAGCACCGCTGGATCTTTATGAGCGGCCGACCAACACCTTTGTGTCCGACTTTGTTGGCAAAACCAATCTGATCACCGGCATCGCGTGCGGCGAGGATACGATTACGGTTGATGGTCAGGTGCTGTCTGCGCCTGGTCACGGGCATCCCAAAGGCGATGGCGTCACCTTGTCGATCCGCCCGGAAAAATTCGTTCTGTCAGCCGACGGCGACGGCCATGTGGCCACCATCCGCGCAGCCATCTTCATGGGGTCTAGCTGGCTCTACAGAGTTGACAGTCCGATGGGCGAATTGTTCGTCGCGCAGACCAACACTGGCGCACCGGGCTTTGCCCGCGGTCAATCTGCACGCCTTAGCTGGCCTGCAGACGCCATGACCTTGTTTGCCGAGGCTGCATGATGACGACCTCGCGTTTGACTTCTTATCTAATGACCGGCCCTGGGGTGGTCTTTTTTGCGGCGCTGCTCGGTGTGCCGATGGTGCTGACATTCCTGCTCAGTCTACACGCTTACGATTTCACTGCAGGCGTTCTGCCGGGTTGGACGCTGGCCAATTACGCAGACGTTTTGGGAGATCCTTATTTTCACAAGATCTTCGCCCGAACCTTCGGTCTTGCGCTCTTGGTGACGATCATTTGTGTGTTGATCGGGGCTCCCGAAGCCTACGTTCTGTCCCGGCTGAGTAATCCTTGGCGGTCGATTTTCCTGTTGGTCGTTCTTGGACCTCTGCTGATTTCCGTTGTTGTGCGCACTCTCGGGTGGGCACTGTTTTTCGGCGGCAGCGGTGTGCTGACCATGGTGGCACAGGGCCTCGGGTTTTCAGACAAACCCGTCAGCCTGATGTTCACTTTCACTGGTATGACCATCGCTCTGGTACATGTTCTGGTGCCGTTTATGGTGATCTCCATTTGGGCGGCGTTGCAAAAGATCGATACCCAGAGTGAAGACGCAGCTCTAACACTGGGCGCATCCAAACTGACGGTACTTTGGCGGATCACCTTGCCGCAGGCGATGCCCGGAATCTTGTCAGGAAGCATCATCGTCTTTGCTCTGACAGCGAGTGCCTTTGCGACGCCAGCGATTATCGGCGGGCGCCGGATGAAGGTGGTGGCAACGGCCGCTTACGACGAATATCTCAGCACCCTCAATTGGCCGCTCGGTGCGACAATCGCGGTTCTGCTGCTTCTTGCAAACATCGCGATCATCGTCAGCTACAACAAGCTGATTGAGCGTCGCTTTGCCAAAATCTTCGAATAGGAGCCTGCAATGCAGCGTCTTGGGCCTGTTGCTCTGATTTTTCACGCCGTCTTTGTGGCCTTCATTCTCGCGCCATTGCTGATGGTGATCGCCGTCTCCTTCACCGACAAGGGATACCTGTCCCTGCCGACCGATGGCCTGTCTCTCAGGTGGTTCTATGCGATCCTGGAAAATCCGGATTTCATCACCGCTTTCTGGATGTCCTGCTGGCTGGCGCTTTTATCTGCCTCAATCGCCGTTGCGATTGCTGTTCCGGCTGCGCTTGCAATTGCCCGCCACCGCTTCCCGGGGCGTGATGTCATCGCAGCGTTTTTGCTGTCACCTCTGATGATCCCCCATCTGGTGCTTGGTGTCGCTTTCCTACAGTTCTATTCCAAGATCGGTATGGGCGGCACATTCGCCGGCTTGACCGCGGCCCACGTTATCCTGATCACTCCCTATGCCTTGCGTCTTGCCTTAGCATCGGCGACTGGCCTTCCGCAGGATGCGGAAAATGCAGCGCTCACACTTGGCGCATCCAAGTTGACTGTGTTCCGGCGGGTAACCTTGCCGCTCATATTGCCCGGTGTTGCAGGTGGCTGGCTTCTGTCGTTCATCACCAGTTTCGACGAGCTCACCATGAGCGTCTTCGTCGCATCGCCGGCAACCCAGACACTGCCGGTGCGGATGTATCACCACATCGCGCAAACCATTGATCCGTTGATCGCTTCGGTCTCCACCGTTCTGATTGTTCTGACCTTTGCCGTTATGCTGCTGCTCGACCGGCTCTATGGTCTCGACAAGATTTTCGTCGGAAAGGGGTAACCCATGACCACGCTGATTATTGGAGGCGGTGTGGTCGGGCTTTCCATAGCCTTCGGCCTGCTGCAACAGGGGAAGTCCGTCCTGGTTCTGGATGGCGGCGACGGCGATTTCCGGGCTTCACGCGGAAATTTCGGCCTGGTCTGGATCCAAGGCAAAGGCGTTGACTGCCCGTCCTATTCGACTTGGTCACGGCGGTCCGCCGGTCTCTGGCCAGGATATGCGAACGATTTGAAAGCTGCGTCTGGGATTGATGTATCCTTGAGCCAGAAGGGCGGTGTCGACTATTTCACCGACGAAGAAGAACTCGCAGACAAAGTCTCAGCACTTGAAGGGTTGCGAACGGCGGTTGGCGGCGATTATCCGTTCGAAGTTCTCGACCATACGGGATTGAAAAAGCTTGTACCGCAGATCGGTCCAAAAGTGGTTGGCGGGCTCTATTCGCCGATGGATGGCCACGTCAATCCGCTTCAGTTGCTCAAAGCCCTCACAATTGGCGTCAAGAGTCTCGGCGGTGACATCCGCACTGGGGCACAGGTGGTTGAGATTAAAGCTGCCGATCATGCGTTCACAGCGATTTTAGCAAGCGGAGACCATGTCGAAGGCGGAAGTATAGTCTTGTCCGCAGGCCTAGGTGCGGCCGACCTCGGTGAGAGCCTTGGTTTCAAGGCTCCGGTCCGGCCTCAACAAGGCCAGGTTCTAATCACCGAAAAACTGCCGTTTTTTCTTGAGTATCCGTCCGGCACCCTTCGACAAGTTAATGAAGGTGGCGTCCAGGTTGGCGCTTCGAAGGCAGAGATTGGCCCGGATGACAGGGAAGATCTGGAGACACTCGCCGGGCTGGCCCGACATGCAGTCGAGGTTTTTCCGCATCTTGCGAAAGCGAAGCTCGTCCGGAGCTGGGCGGCCTTGCGGGTCATGTCGCCCGATGGACTGCCGATCTATCAGCGGTCGGCCAAATATGAGGGTGCCAGGTTTGTGACTTGTCACAGCGGCATCACGCTGGCCGCAGCGCACGCGACCCTGTTGCCGGACTGGGTCATGGGCACCAATCAGGCTCCCGATCTTTCAGACTTCAGCGAGGCACGGTTTTGATGTTCGTTTCTTTTGAGCCTGATGCGGCTGAGACCGTGGTGTTTGAATTCGAAGGTCAGAAAATTTCTGCACCGCGCGGGGCCAGCGTTGCAGCAGCTCTTCTTGCATCAGGCAGGCCGAGCCTACGCGCAACCCCGGTTTCCGGAGCTCCACGCGGACCGTTCTGCATGATGGGCGCCTGTTTTGATTGCCTTGTTCAGATAGACGGTGTCACCGTTCAGGCATGCATGACATCGGTCGCAGACGGCCTCGTTGTTCAGCAAGTGCCTCGGACCATGTCAGAGACCCAATCGGATCACATGAATGGGGATGGGGGCTTTGTTGAACATGTCAAATAAGGTCTTCGATATCGCTGTCATAGGTGCCGGTCCTGCTGGCATGTCCGCAGCTTTGGAAGCGGAAAAACATGGCGCATCGGTTGTTCTGCTTGATGAGCAATCGCAGCCTGGTGGTCAGATCTACCGCAATGTTCTCACCGCGACCCGCCGCCAGTTCACGACCCTTGGTTCTGACTATGCTAAAGGCGCTGCGCTTGCTAAGCCGTTTTTAGAATCTGCTGTGATGCATCTTGCCGGGGTGTCCGTCTGGCAAGTTACGCAAGGCGGTCATATTGGCTTCAGCAAGGACGGTAAGGCAGATCAAATCAGGGCCCGGCATATAATTGTTGCAACTGGTGCAACGGAACGGCCGGTGCCGATACCAGGTTGGACGTTGCCAGGTGTATTGACTGCGGGTGCTGCCCAGATCCTTTTGAAATCGGGAGGTTTTGCAGCTCCCTCTGCCGTATTGGTTGGAGCAGGACCCTTGCTTTACCTGGTTGCAGCACAAATGGTCGCAGCCGGTTCTCCGCCAAAGGCGCTGGTCGAAACCCAGACGCAAAAAAATCTTCGGGCCGCTTTGGAACATCTTGGCGGGGCTCTTCGAGGTTGGCGCTATCTGCTGAAAGGCATTGGGCTGATCGCGCAGTTGAAGCGGGCCGGTGTTCAACGATATTCCGCCGCGACGGAGATTGAGATTTCTGGGAGTGACTGTGCCGAAGCTGTGTCTTTCAAAGCAAAGGGCAGGCACCACCGCATAGAAGCGGAAACATTTCTTGTGCATCTCGGTGTCGTTCCAAACACGCAAATCACGCGTTCTTTGCGCCTAGAACACCGGTACGATGATACACAGCGCTGCTTTAAGCCGATAAGCGATGCATACGGTCACACTTCCTCAAATGCCATAAGTATCGCTGGTGATAGCGCTGGTATTGGCGGTGCCGTTGTTGCAGCCCTATCTGGCCGGATTGCTGCGCTGGGCGCGTTACAGAAGTTAGAGATGATTGCCGAGACCACGCGCGACGAAGTGGCGAGGCCTCTTCTATTAAAGCGGGAAAAAGAGCTATCCATCCGGCCGTTCTTGGACACGGCCTATGCGCCGCCGGAAGAGATCTTACGTCCGGCTGATGGCACGATCATTTGCCGGTGTGAGGAAGTAACTGCCGGAGATATCCGGAGGTTTGCTGTGCTGGGTTGTAAAGGGCCGAACCAAGCGAAAGCCTTTGGCCGATCTGGCATGGGGCCGTGTCAGGGCCGGTTTTGCGGCTTGACGGTCACAGAAATCTTGGCCAAGGAAACGGGCCAGAGCCAAGATGAAACCGGCGCGTTTCGGATTCGGACACCTTTGAAACCGGTAACCCTTGGCGAACTGGCGGCTTATGAAGCTGAATGAAATTCCAAAGGATCAAAATGATTGAACGTCTACATACATCCGCCCGCATGAGCAAAATCGTCAAACACAATGGTGTGGCCTATCTGTGCGGACAGGTTGGGATTGCTGGAGACAGTGTCGCGGATCAAACCCGTGAATGTCTCTCCCGGGTCGAGAAACTTTTAGAAGAAGCGGGATCGTCGAAATCACAAACTCTTCAGGCGATTGTCTGGCTTGCGGACATGTCGGACTTTGCTGAGATGAATGAAGTTTGGGATGCCTGGGTGCCGGAAGGTCATGCGCCAGCACGTGCGTGCGGTGAGGCGAAACTGGCCCGGCCGGAACTTAAAGTCGAAATCATTGTGACAGCTGCTGTCTGATTTTCTTGTGTCTTCTGCTGGCTGCTCTATCTTGTCGTTGAGGCCGTTATCGCGGGGATTATCAGGATGGGGCGTCAGCAGATGTATCGGATAAGTAATCAATTGTTGTCGGCTAACCTGACAAGGATTGCCGGTTTTATTGTCGCCTATGGGTTGGTTGGTGGCACTGTTGCTGTTGCGCAGCAGGAGGTCGTTGTCGAAGGTGTTCCGGTTACGATCACCGAGCAGTCGATCAAATGCGATATCGACCCGGCTGACATTCCCAAAGATATCAGCACCAAAAGGCTTGTCGATTGCAACTCGGCCGAGGTGGTTGAAATTGATTTGCCAGATGAAAACATCAGCGCAATCAAGTTTACGATTTCACCGGACGACAAGAAAATTTCGTCCGGCGTCCGGGCGGAATTGCGGGATATGCATGTCGCCAAAAACGGGGATGAGACCTGGTACCGGTTTTCAACTCTTCTCCCAAGCGACTTTCCCGTTGAGGCAAAGCACCGTCTGGTGACGGCTCAATGGCATGAAAGGATGCGGGAAGGGCATGACAGCCTGCGGCCGCCGTTGTCACACCGGTTGTGGGACGGCCGATTTGTGGTGACCTTGTGGAACGATGCCCGCATCAAGGAACTGGGGACCAAAAAGGGGGACGGAGAGATCGTCTACTCACTCCCTGAATTGGAGCGCGAAGTCTTCCACGAATATGCCTACAAAATTGTCTGGTCCCCGGAAGCGGACGGTGAATTGGTCGGGTGGAAACGGCAATGCCGGCCGTTGGACGTCGCTTGTACCGAAGGTGTTTGGGAGGAGATTATTCGTTATTCAGGTTCGACGGGGTATTCCGATGAAGAAGTGGACGGCTATTACTTCAAAATCGGCCTTTACACTGTCACCGATTTCGATGTTCCCTTCACCGCCTATCATAAGGGATATGGGAGTGGGTCCTCGGCTGAGGCCATCGGACTGACAGATCCGATATTTCAGTGATCCTGGCATTGAGTTTAAGTGAGACGCCAATTCTGCGGCGCCTTTCCACTCAGTGCGCTGCCGGTTCGCCTCCAAGTGCGGTTGTCAAATTGCCGGCCGCTGTCATGACCGACGTGGCGAGGCTGGAAATCTTGTCGACGGAAACCCGGCTTGTTGGACCCGAGACAGAGATGCCGGCGACGATTTCGCCGTAGTGATTGAACACTGGTGCTGCAATACAGCGCATACCGAGGTTTTTTTCCTCGCCGTCAATAGAATAGCCGCGCGCCTTTGCCTGAACCAAATCTTCTTTCAATTGATCTGCTTCGCACAGTGTGTGTTCTGTAAACCGCTGCCGGTCTGCGCTGACAATTAGCCGATCGCATTGCTCTTGATCCATAAAAGCAAGAAGAGCTTTGCCGATGCCGGATGCATGTAGGGGAGACAGGGAGCCTGGCGGAAAAAAGGCGCGAATATTCGCGTGGGTTTCCACCTGGCTGACAAACAGGACCTGATCACTTTTTTGGATGCCGAGATTTGCTGTTTCTCCTGTTTCTTCCATAAGGGCTCGCAGAACCGGGCGGGCACGTTCAACCAGGCTGGTCCGCCTTAAAAAACGGGCGCCGACAATAAAAGCGGCCGGACCGATTTGCCATAGCTGCTGAGCCTGATCGAATTCCACCAGCCCGCGTGTCTCCAACGTGAACAGGATTCGGTAAAGAGTGGCCGTCGATTCTCCCATCTGTTCGGAGAGGGCAGACAAGGACACACCGGACTGGGTACTCAAGTGCTCAAAAACCGCCATCGCCCGATCAAGCGATTTGATGGTGTTCTGGCTTGTTTTATCATCCCAGGCTCTTGGGCGGCCACGGGCCTTGCGCTCAGAGTTTTTTTCGATACCACGCTCTGCCATGAGACAGTCTCTTCAAATTGTGAAAAATTAATTCATCATATGAAAAACTTATCTCTTTGACAAGATTGATATATTTGGTACATACTATTTTTAAAAAAGTTTTTTAAAAAAATTGCGGGCTCTTACATCTCTCCGGTACCGTCAGGTCAAAACCGTGAGAGGAAACGGCCATGAGCTTTCAAAACCCTGTTTTTATTCCAGGCCCGACCAATATGCCCGAGGCGCTTCGTAAGGCCTGCGATATGCCAACCCTGGACCACCGCTCTCCCTTGTTCGGAGAAATCCTTCAGCCTGCGCTGGCGGGTGTAAAAAAGATCCTGAAAACGGAGTTGGCGGAGGTCTTCATCTTCCCGTCGACCGGTACCGGCGGCTGGGAAACGGTCATCACCAACACCTTGAGTCCTGGCGACAAGATCCTGGCTGCGCGCAACGGCATGTTCTCCCACCGCTGGATCGATCTGTGTCAGCGCCACGGTCTGGAAGTTGAAATTGTCGAGGCGCCTTGGGGCACTGGCCTGCCGGCTGACAAATACGAAGAGATCCTGGCTGCCGACAAATACCACGAGATCAAGGCTGTTCTGGCGACGCACAACGAGACGGCGACCGGCGTTAAATCCGACATTGCTGCTGTCCGCCGGGCGCTCAACAATGCCAAACACCCAGCGCTTTTGTATGTCGATGGTGTCAGCTCGATTGCTTCCATGGACTTCCGGATGGATGAGTGGGGCGTCGATGCGGCTGTCACCGGTTCGCAGAAAGGCTTCATGCTGCCCGCCGGTCTCGCAATTGTTGGCCTCTCGCCAAAAGCCCAAGCCGCTGTTGAGAAAGCAAAGCTGCCCCGGACCTTCTTTGATATCCGCGACATGCGAAAATCCTATGCGGTTAATGCGTATCCTTATACGCCTGCCGTCGGCCTTTTGAATGGCTTGAAGCAGAGTTGTGACATGCTGCTCGACGAGGGCCTCGACAACGTTTTTGCCCGTCACCACCGGATTGCTGAAGGCGTTCGCGCGGCTGTCCGCGCTTGGGGTCTGCAGCTTTGCGCCGGTTCGCGGGATGTCTATTCCGACACTGTCAGCGCCATCCGCACTCCCGAAGGCTTCAACGCCACCGACATCGTTACCCATGCAGCCGGGAAATACGGTGTCGCGTTTGGCGTTGGCCTTGGGGAGGTTGCGGGCAAGGTGTTCCGGATCGGCCACCTTGGCAGTCTGACCGACGTTATGACCCTGTCCGGCCTGGCAACAGCTGAGATGGTTATGGCGGACCTCGGACTTTCCATCAAACTCGGCTCCGGCGTTGCCGCAGCACAAGATTACTACCGGACTGAGGAAGTTGTTTCCTCAAAGGAGGCCGCGTGAAAACCGACGCCCTAAACACCTATATTCCAACGCTGGAAGACATGTTGGTCGCTCATGAGCGGATCAAACCGCATGTTCACCGCACTCCCGTTCTGACGTCGTCCTTCTTGAATGATCTGACCGGCGTTGAACTGTTCTTCAAATGCGAGAATTTTCAAAAAGCCGGTGCCTTCAAGGTTCGTGGTGCGTCCAACGCCGTCTTTGGTCTTGATGAGGACACCGCAAAAGCGGGTGTTGCCACGCACAGCTCAGGCAACCATGCTCTGAGTTTGTCCTATGCGGCTGGCCGCCGCGGCATTCCATGTCATGTGGTCATGCCGCGCACGGCGCCGCAGGCCAAGAAAGACGCCGTGCGCGGATATGGCGGCATCATCACAGAGTGCGAACCGTCGACCTCCAGCCGCGAAGCGGTCTTTGCCGAAGTTGAAAAGAAAACCGGTGCGGAATTCGTTCACCCCTACAACGATCACCGGGTGATCGCTGGGCAGGGCACGTGTTCCAAGGAGTTGATGGAACAGACCGACGGCCTGGATGCTGTGATTGCGCCGATAGGCGGCGGCGGCATGGTATCGGGCACCTGCCTGACGCTGTCCAACCTGGCGCCGGAAGTGAAAATCTACGCAGCGGAACCGGAACAGGCGGATGATGCAGCTCGCAGTTTCCGCGCTGGCCACATCATTGCCGATGATGCGCCAAATACGGTGGCGGATGGCTTGAAAGTTCCGCTCAAGGATCTGACCTGGCACTTCGTGTCCAATCACGTCACGGATATTCTGACTGCTTCGGAACAGGAAATCATTGATGCGATGCGTCTGATCTGGGCGCGGATGAAGATCGTCATGGAACCGTCTTCCGCAGTCCCGTTGGCCACCATTTTAAAGAACAAAGACGTTTTCGCAGGTAAGCGCGTTGGGGTGATTATCACCGGCGGCAACGTTGATTTGAACAAACTTCCCTGGACCGTTTAAGTCCCTTTCGGAGATAACTCTTATGAACGCACACACTGGATTTGAAAAACTCGAAGTCGGTTACGATGTTCCGGCCCTCCCGGGCATGGATGCTGCTGACATTCAAACACCGTGCCTGGTGCTCGATCTTGACGCGCTGGAGCGCAACATCAAAAAAATGGGCGATTACGCCAAGGCCCATGGCATGCGCCACCGGGTTCACGGCAAGATGCACAAGTCCGTTGACGTTGCCAAATTGCAGGAACGTTTGGGCGGTGCGGTTGGCGTTTGCTGCCAAAAGGTCAGTGAAGCGGAAGTCTTTGCCCGCGGCGGCATCAAGGACGTTCTGGTATCCAACCAGGTGCGCGACCCGGCCAAGATCAAACGCCTAGCCCAGCTGCCTAAGCTCGGCGCCCGTACCATTGTCTGTGTCGATGACATCGACAATGTTGCCGAATTGTCTGCTGCTGCAACTGAAGCGGGCACGACGCTGGAAATCTTCATCGAGATCGACTGCGGCGCAGGCCGCTGCGGTGTCACGAAAACGGAAGATGTTGTTGCCATCGCGAAGGCCGTTGACGCTGCCTCGAACCTGAAGTTCACCGGCATTCAGGCTTATCAGGGCGCCATGCAGCACCTCGATACATATGAAGCGCGCAAAGAAAAACTCGATATCGCAATCGCGATGGTCAAGGACGCGGTTGAAGGCTTGAAGGCCGAAGGACTGGAGCCTGAGCTGGTCTCTGGCGGCGGCACGGGGTCTTACTATTTTGAATCCAACTCTGGCGTTTATAACGAGCTGCAGTGCGGGTCCTATGCGTTCATGGATGCTGACTATGGCCGGATCCTCGATAAGGACGGCAAGCGGATCGACCAGGGAGAGTGGGAAAACGCGTTTTTCATCCTGACCCAAGTGATGAGCCACGCAAAAGCGGACAAGGCGATCTGTGATGCCGGTTTGAAAGCCCAGTCCGTCGATAGCGGTCTGCCGTTCATCTATGGCCGCGACGATGTTGAATACGTCAAATGCTCTGATGAGCATGGCGTCATCGCCGACCCGCAAGGCGTTCTGAAAGTTGGTGAGAAGCTGAAGCTGGTTCCGGGGCACTGTGATCCGACCGCCAACGTTCACGACTGGTACGTCGGCGTGCGCGGCGGCAAAGTAGAGACAGTCTGGCCGGTGTCTGCCCGCGGCAAGGCTTACTGATCCACTGTCTAAACCGTTTTCAGGCTAGGCTCGGAAGGGCTTAGCCTTTTTTTCTGGAGAACCAAATGATCATCGTTCCTGAAAAGGAAATTGCTGGGCTACTCGGCCGCGCAGAAGCCTTTGATGCGGTTGAGAGCGTCTTTGCCGCCATGTCGAGCGGGGCCGCCTATAATTTCCCGGTCATTCGCGAAGCCATCGGGCATGCCGATGCGCTCTATGGCTTTAAATCCGGTTTTGACCGCTCATCCCTGGCGCTGGGCCTGAAATCCGGCGGGTATTGGCCGGGCAATGCCGACAAGGGCCTAACCAACCACCAATCAACGGTGTTTTTGTTTGATGCGGACACCGGCAAGGCCAAAGCAGTAGTTGGCGGCAATCTGCTGACGGCTCTGCGCACGGCGGCCGCCTCTGCGGTCTCCATCAAACACCTGGCCCGCAAGGACGCCAACGTTCTGGGCATGATCGGTGCTGGTCATCAATCCGCGTTTCAGATGCGGGCCGCTGTTGAACAGCGCTCCTTTGAAAAGGTGATTGGCTGGAACCTGCATCCGGAAATGCTGTCCCGTCTTGAAGAGACCGCATCTGAGCTTGGTTTGCCGTTCGAAGCTGTGGAACTGGATCAATTGGGTGCGGATGCAGATGTGATCATTTCCATCACGTCGAGCTTTGACCCGATTCTCAAAGCTGCTCAGGTGACCCCGGGAACGCATATTGCCTGCATGGGCACCGACACCAAAGGCAAGCAGGAAGTCGAAGCGGAGCTGGTTGCCAAGGCCACCGTGTTCACCGATGAGGTTGCCCAGTCCTCCACCATCGGCGAATGCCAGCATGCTATTGCAAGCGGGCTGATATCCGAAAGCGATATCAACGAAATCGGGGCGGTCATTAACGGCACACATGCCGGGCGGACTTTGGACGATGAAATCACGCTGTTCGACGGCACCGGCGTTGGTCTTCAGGACTTGGCCGTTGCTTCAGCGGTTGTCGACCTTGCAGTCGAAAAAGGCGTCGCGATCAACGTCGATTTCTAACAGCATTCTGCCAAAGCAATATCCAAGAACCTTGCCTAGGGCCGGCGGAAACGCTGGCCCTCTTTTTTGTTTTTCACAGGCACTTTTTCAGCTTTTCGACTACCGCGCAGGAAACAGACCAATCATGGGGTTGCTGCCCCTGAAATCGATCCGGACCCTATTGATCAGGATAGTATGGTGCTGTTTGTAGGTCCCGGCTCGGAGCCGGGACGGCAATAAAGAGTTCTTCGGTCCTCAAACAAAAAAACAGCGCAACCCGCCGCTTTTATGCGTCTTTTACGCTCGTGCGCTGTTTTAATGAACTGGTGTTTGACGCTTTTGCTGTGCCGCCCCGGACTTGATCCGGGGCCGATGTCAACGATCTGTGCTAATGCGGTTCAGCTGGGGGTTTAGCCGGTTTCTCTGAAATGTTGAGTGCCCAAAAGAAAAGGGCCGCTGCAGCGGCCCCAATCGATTTCGTAGATGTCAAACCGTCGGATTATTCCGCTGGCAATGATCCCTTGCCATGGCCGGCCATGCCACCGGAGACTTCTTCCGTCGCTTCTTCGGATAGTTCATCCGGAAGGATCAGGTTCAGAATGATGGCGATCGCAGCAGCCGGCAGAAGCCCGGTCGTCAGCAGGATCCGGGCTGTATCCGGCATATGCTGCAGTGCGCCTGGATCCAGTTTAAGGCCCAGTCCGATTGTCAGGGAAATCGCGAAGATCACCATGTTACGGCGGTTCCAGTTTACATCTGAGAGCATTGACACGCCCGCGGCGACAACCATTCCGAACATGACGATGACACCGCCGCCAAGAACCTCAATCGGGACGGTGCGGATCAAGCCGCCGACCTTGGGAACAAGGCCGCAGATGATCAGGAAGATGGCCCCGCAAGTCACCACATGCCGGCTCATGACGCCGGTCATGGCGATCAAGCCGACGTTCTGGCTGAAGGAGGTGTTCGGAAACGCGCCGAACAGACCTGCTACCGTACTACCCAGACCGTCAGCGTAGGTCGCACCGGAAATCTCCTCATCCGTTGCGTCGCGGCCTGCGCCGCCTTTTGTAATCCCGGTTACGTCGCCCACGGTTTCGATCGCCGAGACAAAGCCCATGAGACAGAAGCCGATGACCGCAGCTGCAGAGATTTCAAATCCGTACTTGAACGGCTGCGGCAGGGCAAATGCGCTGGCGTTGGACCAGGACGAGGCAATGGTGTCGAAAGTCAGCATCCCGGTCATCAGGGCATAGATGTAACCGGCAATCAGGCCCAGCAGGACTGCAGAGACTGACAGCATGCCTCTGGCATAGAACTTCAGCCCAAGTGTGACGAAGATGACGACCAGCGCTGCCGACCAGTTGAGCAAAGAGCCGTATTCCGGTGTGCCAATAGCAGGGACGCCACCCGCGGAATACTGGATGCCGACTTTGACCAGCGACAGACCGATCATTGTAACGACCAATCCGGTGACAAGCGGCGGCAGGGCAAAGCGGATCTTGCCGATAAATAGACCCAATAGTGCATGGAACATGCCGCCGATGATAACCCCGCCAAAGACTGCGGCGAGCCCGTCAACGCCTTTGCCGGCGACAAGCGGAATCATGATTGGCAGGAACGCAAAGGACGTGCCCTGAACAATCGGCAGCCCAGCGCCGACCGGGCCGAGCGTGATGGTTTGAAGCAGTGTCGCCACACCGGCAAACAGCATCGACATCTGGATCAGGTAAAGAAGTTCCGGGAAGTCAGGTGAATTCGATCCGAAACCAAAACCGGCGGCGCCCGCCACAATTATTGCGGGTGTTACGTTAGATACGAACATGGCCAGGACATGTTGAATTCCAAGTGGAATCGCCTTGGTTAAGGGTGGCGTATAATTGGGATCGCGCAGCTGCTCTGGCGTTCCAATAGATGCGTTGCTCATATTCACTCCTCTGAGGGTCAAGTGACCGTCCTTGCCTCGTTTGATGGGCAATGATCGGCCTGATGTGGCGGGCTTACCTGGTTTGGCTGAGCTGCCACATGATTGAATCCCGGCGCTCCCGGAGCCGGAAATCGGGATTTATTGGGCTTGGTGCCTTAACCCCGGAACTTGCCAGAAACGGTTGTTTCTCTGCGATGGCTGGTCCGGTTTTTTTTGTTCGTGGTGATGGGGATGTTGTTTTGTCAGCGTGAAGACTGAAGGCAGCCATGCTGACGTGGCCAGTTGCTCTGTAATAGGCAGCTGGGACCTGAAGTCTCAGTCCGGAATTTGTCTCCGGGATTTCAGGCATTTTATTGATCCGTCTAACAATTGCTGTCAGCTTTTCTTATAAAGCAAAATAATCTACGTATTTTCCGGTAATTTCTGAAAGTGCTTTCGGATAACCGCAGGTGTCTTTCAAAGCACGCGGGCCGCATTATTTGCAAAACGGATTTTTCAGGAGCGCCAGATGGCTGGATACCTTACGACCCATGTTCTCGACACCGCCCAGGGCTGCCCGGGCAAGGGCATCAAAATCGACCTTTATAAGATCACTGCAGCAGAACGGGTTTTTATCCGCAGTCTGGTGACCAATGATGATGGGCGAACGGACAGTCATATCCTTCCGGCAGACGAGTTCAAGACCGGTACCTATGAACTCGAATTCCATGTTGGCGCCTATTTTGATGCTGCTGGTATTGATCTGCCGGAGCCGAAGTTTTTGGACGTAGTGCCGCTGCGTTTTGGCATGTCGGAAGAGGCGCACTATCATGTGCCGCTGTTGGTTTCGCCGTTCAGTTACTCGACCTACCGCGGCAGCTGAGCGGTACTTGGGCTCTGACCGACTGATTGGTCAGAGCCGTGTTTTTTCATCATGGGTCAACTAGCACCGGGCCCTATGTCGGCATGTTTGATGATGAAGTCGACAAAATGCCGGATCTTCGGATCCTGCAGCCTCCGATGCGGATAAAGGCATCCGAAAATGGTTGGCGGCGGCGGTGTCTCGGTCAGAATTTCGACCAAGTCTCCATTGCGCAGATGTTCAGCAACATCAAACCGGGGTTTGTTGACGATGCCGTAGCCATTGAGCGCCCAATCGGTCAGAACATCGCTGTGATCGGCATCGTATTTTCCGGATACCTGGAGTTTCTTCGGTCCGTCCGCTGTCTGCAAAACCCAAAAATATTCTGGCGAATGCGGATAACGCAGGAGCAGACAGTTGTGCTGCTCGCTCAACAGATCGTCAGGCGTCTGCGGTGTGCCGTGTTTTTTGAGGTAGTCGGGCGCAGCACAGACCACGCGCGGACAATCGGCGATTTTTCTTAGCTTGAGATTGGAATCCTCCGGTGTGCCGATGAAAAAGGCGACATCCAGGCCATCAGATAGAATGTCGACTTTGCGGTCAGAGAGCCGCATGTGGACTTCCGTCGCCGGGAACTGCTCGACGAACTTTGGCACCAGTGGCGAGATAATGCGCCGGCCGGCACCCAGCGGTGCGGTGACTCGCAGAACCCCCCGCGGCATGTCGGAGAAACTCGCAACTGCCGCCTCCGCATCGTCGATGGACTGCAGCGCTTTGAGCGCGTGTTCGTAAAAAACTTTGCCGACTTCGGTTGGAGTCAAAGAACGGGTGGTCCGGTTGAACAGCCGTGCGCCAAGATGCTTTTCCAGCTCCTTGATGCGCTTGCTGGCGACAGCAGGTGTCATTCTAAGGTCACGGCCACCAGCAGTGATGCTGCCAAGTTCCACCACACGTGTGAATACACGCAGGCTTTCCAGATAGGCCATGATCAGTCTCCGTTGCTCGGTTTCTCATTGTTATTGCACGTGTTTGGCATTTGTTCCCAATTGGGGACTAGCCGCCTTTATGCAGAGTATCGCACGGGTATTTTCAATGATCTGTTGAAAGAATTTCCGGATTCGCCTGATTTTTCGCAAGACTGCGTAGAAGTACGGTCCTTGGTGAGATGAGAGCACTTGAGGACGTGATGAACCAGCGCAATGAAATTCGGTTTCTATTGAACGGCCGTGATGTGGCGGTCCGCGATGTTGAAGCTGATGCCACACTACTCGACTTTCTGAGATTGGAACGCCGCCTGACTGGAACGAAGGAAGGCTGCGCGGAAGGCGATTGCGGGGCGTGTACGGTTCTTGTTGGGCGGCTCCTTGACGGCCAGCTGATCTATGAAACCGTCAATGCTTGTATCCGGTTTGTGGCCTCGCTCGACGGCTGTCATGTGGTGACGATCGAACATCTGAAAGGGGAAGCAGGTCAGCTTCATCCGATCCAGCAGGCAATGGTCGATTTTCACGGCAGCCAATGCGGGTTCTGTACACCAGGGTTCATCATGTCGCTTTATGCGCTCTGGATGGGAAATCCGGAGCCGACGGAAACTCAAGTTGAAACGGCGATCCAGGGGAATCTCTGCCGCTGCACAGGTTACCAGCCAATCATTGCCGCGGCGATGGCAGCCAATCAATACGGAACGCCCGCCAAAGATTTTCTGAACGCCGAGCGTGAAGCAATTTCACAGCGTTTGGCAGATCTCAATGACGGCCTGCGGGTGGTCTGTGGCCCTGAAGATAACCGGGCGATTGTCCCAGCGAGCGTTGCAGACCTAGCGGACGTTTTGACAGAGTGGCCGCAGGCGACAATTGTTGCTGGGTCAACCGATGTTGGTCTTTGGGTCACCAAATTCATGCGACCGATTGGCCCGGCAGTTTTTATTGCGCATCTGGAAGAGTTGAAGTCTGTGACCCTCTCTGACACGGCGCTCGAAATCGGAGCAGGGGTTACCTACACCGAAGTCCAAGACAGCATCCGCTCCGCTTTCCCTCATCTGGAGGCGTATTGGGACCGGATCGCCGGTCAGCAGGTCCGCAACATGGGCACGATAGGCGGCAACATCGCCAATGGTTCGCCGATCGGCGACACACCACCGGTGTTGATTGCACTCGAAGCAGAAATCACACTTCGCAAAGGCAAGACACAGCGGACGCTGCCACTGGAAGATTTCTTCATTGAATACGGCAAACAAGACCGGGCGCCGGGGGAATTTGTCGAAGCAATCACAATTCCGCGTCCGAAAGCCAATCAGCGTCACGACGCTTACAAGATTTCCAAGCGCCGGGATGAGGATATTTCTTCGGTGGCCGCCGGTTTCAATGTCACGGTTGAAAATGGAATTGTCACCGCAGCCCGTTTGGCATTTGGCGGCATGGCCGGAACGCCGAAGAGGGCGGCTGCTGCCGAAGCAGTCTTGATCGGTCAGCCGTGGAATGCGGCAACATTTGCGGCTGCGGGCAAAGCGCTTGAGGTCGATTTCCAGCCACTTTCGGATTGGCGGGCATCTGCTCAATACCGGATCACCGTTGCGCGCAATCTGCTGCAGCGTTTCTTCCTTGCCCATGACGACCAGACCGCTGAGCCGGTTGATCTGCTGTCCGCCTGATGACGAGAAATCCATGAAACACGATAAAATCACAGAAGCAGCTCAGACCGTCAGCGGCGCCGTGCATACCAACCGCCGGCACGACAGCGCGGAAAAACACGTCACCGGTCGGGCAGAATATTGCGACGACATTGGTGAGCCACAAGGCACGCTACATGCTTACCTGGGTGTCTCGACCGTCGCCCATGGTCTTATCAAGTCGATGGATTTGGCAGCTGTTCTGGCTGCGCCAGGTGTAGTTGGTGTGTTGACTGCCGAAGATATTCCCGGCGTCAACGACATCAGCCCGACCGGCTTGAAGGATGAGCCGGTTTTCCCGACGGAAAAGACCGAATTTCATGGTCAGCCGCTGTTTGCGGTTGTCGCCGAAAGCCGGAATGCGGCCCGCCGCGCTGCTGAGTTGGCCGCCGTCGAATACGACGTGCTTCCGCACGCGCTGGATCCTGTCGAAGCACAAGAAGCTGGTCATCCATTTGTCACCGCTCCGTTGAAACTGGAGCGCGGTGAAGTTGACCCGGCGTTTGAAGCGGCTGAAAACCGGATCTCTGGGCAGATGCAGATCGGTGGTCAGGATCACATGTATCTGGAGGGGCAGATTGCCTTTGCTCTGCCCGGCGAGGATGACGACGTCATCGTGCATTGTTCGACCCAGCATCCGAGTGAGGCCCAGCATATGGTGGCCCATGTGTTGGGTGTGCCGTCGAATGCTGTCACGGTCAATGTCCGGCGCATGGGCGGCGGGTTCGGCGGTAAGGAAAGCCAGATGAACCTCTTTGCCGCCGTTGCTGCGGTGGCCGCAAAGAAGTGGAATTGCCCGGTCAAAATTCGGCCCGACCGCGACCAGGATATGACCGCGACCGGCAAACGCCATGACTTCGTCGTTGATTATGACGTTGCTTTTGATGAAGCCGGTCGCATTGAGGCTGTCGACGGTGTTTTTGCTGCGCGCTGCGGCTATTCTGCCGATCTCTCAGGACCTGTGACCGATCGGGCGCTGTTTCATGCAGACAATGCCTACTATTATCCGCATGTCCGCCTGCGCAGCCGGCCGATGAAAACCAACACGGTTTCGAATACGGCGTTTCGCGGGTTCGGAGGCCCTCAGGGCGTGGTTGCCGCCGAACGCATGATCGAAGAGATTGCCTATGCGCTTGGCAAGGACCCTCTCGAAGTCCGCAAGGCGAATTTCTATGGTGATGCGTCTGACGGCCGCAACCTGACCCCCTATCATCAGGAGGTTGAGGACAACATCCTGCCGCGCCTGATTGCTGAACTGGAGGAAAGCGCGGACTATCAAGCCCGCCGCGACGCGATCATCGAATTCAACAAGACGTCTACGATCATCAAAAAGGGCATTGCACTGACGCCGGTGAAATTCGGCATCTCCTTCACTGCAACCTGGTACAATCAGGCCGGTGCACTGATCCACATCTACAACGATGGCTCCATCCACCTGAACCATGGCGGAACAGAGATGGGGCAGGGGCTGAATACCAAAATTGCCCAAGTGGTGGCCGATGCTCTTCAGGTTGATTTTGAACGCATCAAGATCACCAAAACGACGACGGAGAAGGTCCCCAACACGTCGGCGACAGCAGCGTCTTCCGGAACGGACCTGAATGGCATGGCGGCACTGGATGCCGCAGAGCAACTGAAAACCCGTCTGGTGGCCTTTGCTGCTGAAGCTTGGGGTGTTGAACCGGAAACTATCATCTTCCGCAACAACGCCGTCCAAGTCGGCCAAGAGATCGTGTCCTTCGACGACCTTGTGCGCAAGGCCTATATGGCGCGGGTCCATCTGTCTGCTGCCGGCTTCTACAAGACCCCAAAGATTCACTGGGACCGGGCAGCTGGTAAAGGGCGTCCGTTCTATTACTACGCCTATGGTGCCTCCTGCTCGGAAGTCTCCATCGACACACTCACTGGTGAGTACCGGGTTGAGCGGACCGATATCCTGCATGATGTCGGTAGGTCGCTGAACCCGATCCTCGACAAGGGCCAGATTGAAGGCGCGTTCATCCAGGGCATGGGCTGGCTGACCACTGAGGAACTGTGGTGGGACAAAGCCGGACGTCTGCGGACCCACGCGCCGTCGACCTACAAGATTCCGCTCGCCTCAGACCGGCCGCGCACATTCAACGTCAACCTGGCCGATTGGTCGGAAAACCGTGAACTGACCATCAAGAGGTCGAAAGCCGTTGGCGAACCGCCGTTCATGCTCGGCGTGTCCGTTCTGGAAGCCCTGTCGATGGCGGTTGCCAGCGTTGCCGATTACCGGGAATGTCCGCGTCTGGACGCACCTGCAACGCCAGAGCGAGTGCTGCTCGCCGTTGAACGGCTAAAGTCGAAAGGATAGCATCATGACTGCGCTTTCTGCCCAGGCGGCCGCGTTTTTTGATGCAGAAAGCGCGATCATCCGCGTCGAATTGACAGCCGTTCGCGGTTCTTCTCCGCGCGAAGCGGGGACCGAGATGTTCGTCGCCCCAACCGTGCTTTGGGGCACAATCGGTGGTGGGCGGCTGGAGCAGATCGCCATCGAACGCGGCCGTGGCATGCTTGAAGACAACAAGCTCACGGAAACAATGGATGTGCCACTGGGCCCGGAAATCGGCCAATGCTGCGGCGGTCATGTAAGTCTGCGCTTGACCCGCATGCACACTCAAGACCGCCGGGAAGCCTTGCAGCGGATCCGGGCAGAAGAAAACGATCAGCAACATGTCTACATCATGGGTGCCGGGCATGTCGGACGGGCTCTTGCCAATGTGCTGCAGCATGCACCTGTGAAATGTGTTCTGGTCGATATGCGCCAGGAAGAATTGCAGAAGTGCGATGCTGCGGTCGAGAAGCGGCTGCGGGCGCTTCCAGAAGTGGATGTGTTCAACGCACCGCCGAACAGCGCATTTATCGTGCTAACACATGACCATGGGCTCGACTTTTTGCTGACGTCGGCAGCCCTTGAACTTGGTCATGCCGCTTATGTCGGCATGATCGGATCCGACACCAAACGCGCCAAGTTGCGTTCCTGGTGCTGGACCCATTGTAACGGTCTGACCATTGACCAGCTGACCTGTCCCATCGGGGCAACTGCCAGCCGGGACAAAAGGCCGGAAATCATCGCTTCATTTGTCGCTGCTGAGGTGTTGACCGCTCTGACCGCGGATCAGCAGGTCTCACGCAGCAGGGAGGAAGCTGCGCTGCTGGAAGCCGCGCAGTAAATCACAAGGCTCACTGCGCCTGAGGAGAGGCGAAGTGTGTCTTTTTGACGGAAAGGAGACCCGGTATGCGGGTTGGGAGCTTCGACTATAAATTGTTCTCAAGAGGCGATTTCAGCGCCTTTTGGGCGCTGTTCACCGACAACCTTGTCAATCTGATGGTGCTTGGTGGCATCTGTCAGTTTGTCTTCCAGATGCCGGCCGAGATCGTCTACGGACGCATCGTTCCGGGGGCAGCAGTAGCCATCCTGGCCGGTGTCGCGGTCTATGTGCTGCTGGCTCGGCGTGCCGCTGCCGAGCATGGCCGTGACGTTACTGCGCTGCCGTACGGTATCTCCACACCGGTGATGTTCGTCTATCTCTTCGGCGTGATTGGGCCGATCTATTGGTCGACAAACGATCCGGTTCTTGCGTGGCAGGTGGGCATCGGTGCCGGTTTCCTTGGCGGTATTGTTGCAGCTCTTGGCGCCATCATTGGGCCATGGCTGAAGAAGGTCACACCACGTGCTGGCATGCTCGGCACCTTGTGCGGCATTGCGCTTGTCTTCATCGGCACGGTTCCGCTGGCGACGGTTTTTGAAAATCCGTTCATCGGTTTTGCCTCGATGATCATCATTCTGTGGGGCCTGGTTGGCCGGTTCCGTTTGCCGTTCAATATTCCGGCAGGCCTGCTTGCGCTCATCATCGGTACTGCTGTCGCGCTGATGATCGGCCAATCGTCCTTCAGCTTCGAAGGTGTTGGTTTTTATCCGCCGCTTCCATACTTCGGTGACTTGCTTGCCGGTATCCAGCACCTCTTTGCACATCCGGAGCTGTTCCTGGTTCTGGTTCCGGTTCAGATCTACAACTTCATCGAAACGATGAACAACGTGGAGAGCGCGGAAGCTGCTGGTGATCACTACCCGGTTGCTGCCTGCCAGATCACCGATGGTGCCGGTACTATGATCGGTGCTCTGTTTGGCTCGCCGTTCCCGACCACCGCCTACATCGGTCATCCGGCCTACAAGCGCATGGGGGCACATTCCGGTTACATCATCGGTGTTGGGATTGTCATTCCGCTCGCAGCCCTGTTCGGTTTCCTGGCTTTCTTGAGCAATCTGATCCCGGTTGCCGCTGCTGCTCCGGTTCTGGTGTTTGTCGCGCTTAGCCTGATCACCAACACGGCTCATGCGGTTAAGGTTGAGCACATGGCGGCTGTTACTATCGCAATGATGCCGCATGTGTCGGCGTTCCTGGTCATCAAGTGGGGGTCTTTGATGGGGGCGCTCAATGCGACCGGTGCACAAGAAGTCCTGCCACTTGGGTCGCCTGAACTGACTGCTGCATTGCTTCAGCAAGGCGCGCATTATGCCGGCCATCTGGCGCTCAGTCAGGGCGCGATCCTTACCGGCCTGATTTGGGGCGCGATTGTCGCCAGTGTCATCGATGGCAAGTTCCGGATTGCTGCAGGATTTGCATTCGCCGCCTTTGTGATGTCGTCGGTTGGCGTGGTTCATTCTGCGACGCTGCATATGCCGGAATTCGGTGCCGTTAGCCTTGGATACCTGATCGCGGCCGCGTTCCTGGTCATCTATCCGATCTTCCACAAGGAAGAGGCGATTGTTCCGGAAACGGATGGTCTTGTGCAGCCGCAGGCCACTCCGGGCGAATAACAACTTAAATCCAAACACCCGACGGGGCGGCTTGGCCGCCCCGACAAAAACGAAAATAGGATGCTGTGACCATGCACTCTGACCGTTTGATGCTCCGTGGCCGCCTTCTGACCTTTAATTCAGAGCCTCAAAGCGCGGAGGACACGTCCTCCTATGATTACATCGAGGATGGGGCGCTCCTTGTTGAAAACGGGCATATCGTTGCCCGCGGCGAATTCAGCGATCTGATTGTAGATGCGACGGGAGTCGAAATCGTCGATCACCGGCCGCATCTTATCATGGCCGGGTTCATCGATACGCACATTCATTTTCCCCAAGTGCAGGTGATTGCGTCTTGGGGCGCGCAGCTTCTCGATTGGCTGAACACCTACACTTTCCCGGAAGAAACCCGTTTTGCCAACGAAGGCCACGCCGCTTCTATGGCCTGCCGGTTCTTTGATCTCCTGACAAATCATGGCACTACCACCTCGGTTGCTTATTGTTCGGTCCATAAGGGCTCGGCAAATGCTTATTTTGAAGAGGCCGAACAGCGCAATATGCGGGTGATCGGCGGCAAGGTTCTGATGGACCGCAACGCTCCGGACGGCCTGCGAGACACCCCAAAAAGCGGCTATGACGACACCAAGGAATTGATTGCCAAGTGGCACGGTAAAGGCCGGGCGAGTTATGCAATCACACCGCGGTTTGCAATCACGTCAACGCCGGAGCAAATGGAAATGGCGGGGGCTTTGGCCGCTGAGCATTCGGACTGTTTCGTGCAGACGCATTTGTCTGAAAACAAGAACGAGATTGCTTACACCCTGGAGCTTTATCCCTGGGCGCGCGATTATCTCGATGTCTACCAGAACTATGGCCTTTTGAGTGATAAGATGCTGCTCGGCCACTCGATCCATCTGGAACCTCGGGAAATTGCCGTGATGGCTGAAACCGGCTCCCGGCCTGTGTTCTGTCCGACCTCAAACCTGTTCCTGGGCAGCGGCCTCTTCAACGAAGAGAAGATGCGTGAGAATGGGATTGTCAGTGGCATTGCGACCGATATTGGTGCCGGAACCAGCTACTCCATGCTGCAAACGCTGAACGAGGGATACAAGATCCTGCAGCTTCAGGACCAGAAGCTTCATCCGCTGCGCGCGTTCCACTGGATGACCCGTGGCAATGCGGTGGCGCTTGGCCTGGAAGACAAAATTGGCACGCTCGACGTGGGAACAGAGGCTGATATCGTTGTTCTGAATTCCAGGGCAACGGATGCCATGGCGCTCAGGATGGAGCGGGCATCTACATTGTCTGAAGAACTCTTTATCCTGCAGATGCTCGGCGACGACCGCTCAGTTGAGGAGGTTTATGTCGCTGGCCAAGCCCAAAAATCCGGCCGCCGCTGTACTGATACGCGGCAACAGGAGAAGGTGCTTGAACTCGCTTAGATTAAGAGTTCGCCTGAAAGCTAGGCGAACTCTTTGAAATTCTGCAAGGCTTCGCGGCTGTAGCCATGCGAGGCAGTCCAGAGCTGGCGGGTGTACTCATGCGTGACATCACCGGAGCGCATTTGGTCTTCGGTGATTTCCTCGATGATTTCACCCCGGTTCATCACTGCAATCTTGCTGCACAGGTGCCCAACCACTGCAAGATCATGACTGACCATCAAATAGGTCAATCCATGTTTGCGGCGGAGATCAGACAGAAGGTTCAGGATTTCCGCCTGGACTGACACATCAAGTGCGCTGGTCGGCTCATCTAGCAACAAAACCCGGGGTTCCAGGATCAGCGCCCGGGCAATGGCGACGCGCTGGCGCTGGCCGCCGGAGAGTTGGTGCGGGTAGCGGAAACGGAATTCTGGCCCAAGGCCCACCTCGTTCAGGATGCGGATGATCCGATCATCCCGATTGTCCAGTCCATGAATGGCCAGTGGTTCGCTGAGCGTGTCATTGACGGTCTTGCGCGGGTGCAGCGATCCGTAAGGATCCTGAAACACCATCTGCATGTGTTTGCGGGAAGCGATGGAGCGTTTGTGCTCCAGCGGCGTGCCGTCAATCTTTATTGTGCCGCTCCAGTGCGGAACGATCCCGACCATGGCGCGCAGGATCGTTGATTTGCCGGAACCGGATTCGCCGACCAGGCCGTAGCTTTCGCCCTCAGGCACAGTGAGAGCTGCATTTTTCACGGCGTGGATTTCGGCGCCCTTGTGCCCGAACACGATGTCCAAATTCTGGATCTCGATCATCAGCGCAATACTCCATCGGCGTGATTTTCGCCAGTCATCCAGGATGGATCACGTTTCAGGACAGGCAGATCGTCATGTTTACCATCGAGCTGCGGCAAGCAATTCAAGAGGCCCTTGGTGTAAGGATGTTGCGCCTTGTCGAGATGTTTGGCGTCCAGGCTTTCCATGATCCTGCCGCCATACATGACTAGGACCCGGTCGCAAAAGCTTGAGACCAGATGCAGGTCGTGGCTGATCAGCACAAGGCCCATACCGCGTTCACGGACCATGTCATCCAAAAGCGCCAGAACTTGCATCTGTACGGTTACGTCGAGAGCAGATGTCGGTTCGTCCGCGATCATCACCTGCGGATTGGTGATCAGCATCATGGCGATCATGATGCGCTGGCCCATGCCGCCGGAAACCTGGTGCGGATAAAGATTGTAGACCTTTTCCGGCTCCCGGATTCGAACGGTTTCCAGCATGGCCAAGGCACGTTGCCGTGCTTCTGCTTTAGAAACTTTTTCGTGTTTGCGGCAGCTCTCTGCGATCTGGGCGCCAACGGTCATCACAGGATTTAGCGAATACTTCGGATCCTGCATGATCATAGAAATGCGCGAGCCGCGAATGGACCGCATGGTCTTTTCATTCGCCTTCATCAGATCAATACCGTCGAAGGTCATCTGGCTGGCATCGATCGAGCCGTTCCCAGCGGTCAGCCTGAGTAGCGCGCGGCCGGTCTGGGATTTGCCGGAACCGGATTCCCCGACAATTCCGAGCCGCTCCCGGCCAAGATCGAAACTGACGCCTCTAACCGCATGTACCGGGCCTTTGGGCGTTGAAAAACGGACGTGAAGATCGCGGACGGATATCAACGGTGACGTATTTTGTGCTTCAGGCGTCGGCATCGGATGGACAATCTCGTTCATGATCAATGCCCTCCCGAATTGCGCGGATCGAGCACATCTCTGAGGCCATCACCGAGCAGGTTAAACCCGAGAGAGACCATAAGGATAGCAATTCCGGGGATGGTCGGCACCCACCATTGATCCAAGAGATAATCGCGGCCGGTCGCGATCATCGCCCCCCATTCGGCAAGTGGCGGCTGTGCACCCAATCCGAGGAAGCCAAGGCCGGCAGCGGTCAGGATGATCCCCGCCATGTCGAGCGTCAAGCGGACAATTGTCGAAGACAGGCACATCGGCATGATGTGAGAGAACAGAATGCGGATCCGTGAAGCGCCCATGATCTCGGCGGCCATGATGTATTCGCTGCTGCGCAAGGTCAGCGTTTCCGCCCGCGCCAGACGGGCGTAAGGCGACCATGTGGTGAGCGCGATGGCCAGGACAGCGTTCTCAAGACCCGGTCCGAGGACGGCGACAAAGGCGAGCGCCAGGATCAAGCGTGGGAAGGCTAGGAATATGTCAGTGATCCGCATCAAGACCTTGTCCACGACACCGCCGAGCAAGCCAGACGCTGTGCCAACGATCAGGCCGATCGGCATGACAATGATCGACACAAGGAAGATGATGTAAAGCGTCACTCGGGAGCCCCAGACAATTCGGGCAAAGACATCACGGCCAAGTTCATCCGTACCGAACCAGTGCTCTGCACTCGGTGGCTGCAGGCGGTTGGGCAGATCCTGTGCAACACCATCGCCACCGGCAATCCAGGGCGCGAACAGGGCGACCAGGCACAGAAAGGAAACGATGATGAGGCCGAGCATTGCAATCGGATTGGTCTTAAATGACAGCCAGCCGATATAGGCGCGCTGACACTTGGCCTGAAACGCGTTCTTGGGAAAATCCGCCAATAGCCAGGCGGTCAGTCCCGTATTTGTTTTGAGGGTTACATCTGACATTACTTCGCCCTCGGATCGACTATTCGGTAGAGCATGTCGGACATCATGTTGATGAACACGAAGGAAATCCCGACAACCAGTGTTCCGCCGATCACGGCGTTCATATCGGCATTAAACAGTGAATTGGTGATGTACTGTCCGATGCCGGGCCAGGCGAAGACGGTTTCCGTTAGAACAGATCCTTCCAGCAAACTGGCATAGGTGAGGCCAATAATCGTGATCAGCTGCACCAGAACATTCCGGAAGGCGTGGTGCCAGATCACGGCGCCTTCGTTCAAGCCTTTGACACGCGCGGTCAGGACATACTCCTGATTGAGCTGGTCGAGCATGAAGGACCGGGTCATGCGGGAGATATAGGCAAGGGAATAAATCGCCAGCATGGAGGCGGGCAGGATGATGTGCGAAACGGCGTTGTGAAAGACGTCCCATTCGCCCGCGAGGGCTGAATCGATCAGAATGACACCGGTCACCGGATCCACGATGCCGTCGTAAAAGAAATCGATCCGGCCGGGACCTGCGACCCAATCCAGCTTGGCGTAGAAAATCAGAAGGGCGACCATGCCGAGCCAGAAAATCGGAATGGAGTGTCCCAAGAGCCCGACAATGCGGACGATATGATCGATCAGCTTTCCCTGGCGCACGGCGGCCAGAACACCCGCCGGAATGCCGATGATGATGCCGACGATTGTCGCAATGGTAGCCAGTTCCAGTGTTGCCGGGAAGAAGCGCTTGATGTCTTCGATCACTGGCCGTGTGGTCATGACCGAATTACCGAAATCACCCTGTAGGATGTTGCCCAGAAAGATGAGATACTGTTGCCAGATGGGTTTATCGAGCCCCAGCTGGAGATACATGGCCTCATAGACTTCCTTGGAGGCCCGGTCACCGACGATGGCGACGACGGGGTCGTTTGGCATGATCCGCCCAATCACAAAGGTGATCGCGGTCAATCCAATGAAGGTGAGGACCAGCATCATAAGCCCCCCACCGATTTTCTTCGCAATGGTCAGATAGGGGCTAAAATCCACCGCTGTACTTTGCGCTGTGGAACTGTCTGTCATTCAGGTGTCCTGCCGGTCGTTCGCCACCCTGATTACAGTCATGGTTTTCAAAGTTGCCCCTAAAAGAGGCGCCTGGACGAAAACCGCGACTGCATCTCCAAACACCGCCCACACTGTTCAAAAGTGCGGGCGGCATCAAGGTGATAACCAAACCGCCGGGCGATCAACAAAGATCATCCGGCGGTTACATGGGTCTTAGTTTTTCGTCACGGTCCGGTAGTAGGCCTGATCGGATGTCACGCCGTTGATGAAACCATCAACATTGGCGCGCTGGCCGAAGGTGCCAATCGCCTGGAACATGATAGTGAACGGTGAGTCTTCGCGCACCTTCTGTTGCAGTTCCGCGTAGATCGCCTCACGTTTTTCCGGATCGGATTCCGCAGCTGCCTGGTTGGTCAGCTCGGTCAGACCGGACGCGTCCCAAGCATTCCGCCAAGTCAACTTGCCGGTCAGTTTGGCTTCAAAGCGGTTGTCCGGGTTGTGCGCAAAAGCGTCAGCGTTGGAGTGCGGATCGGAGTAATCGGGACCCCAACGGGCGACAATCAGCTCATGCTTGCGGGCACGGTATTTCGGCCACAAGGTCTTGCCGTCAGACAGGATGATTTCAGAATCGATCCCGACTTCTTTCAAGGCAGCCTGGACGTTCTGAGCCACTTCCTTGAACGGCGACTTGTTGAGCGTGTCGATGGTGATTTTTGTGCCCGGCTCAACACCGGCATCAGCCATCAGTGCTTTGGCCTTGTCCAGGTTATAGCTGTACGGCGTGTCGAGCGAAGCGGCCCACATGCCGGATGGCCAGAAGCTCTGGTGGATCTTGTACTGGCCGTCCAAAATGGTGTCGGTCATGCCTTTGTAGTCAACGATGTAGTTCAGCGCTTCACGGACTTCCGGTTTGGACAGAACCGGATGGTCCATGTTGGTTGCCAGGTACATCAGATACCCTTTCGGATACTGCTGTGCTGCAACGTCTGCATTGCCGTCCAAGCCCTTAAGCTGGTCGGATGTCAGCTCCATCGCTGCGTCGACATCGCCTTTTTCCAAGAGCAGGCGCTGTGCGGACGGTTCGGCGACGTGGCGGATGACAACCCGTTTCATTGCCGGTTCGCCGTGACGGTAATCGCTGAAAGCGTCCAGCATCACCAGTTCATTGGCTTTCCAGGTTTTCAGCTTGTAAGGGCCGGAGCCAGCCGAATGGTCTTTCAGCCATGCATAACCCATGTCGCCATCGACTTCGTGCTTCTGGACTTCCTTCATGTCCACGATTGACGCCACGCTTGACGACAAAAGGTTCAGAACAAGCGCTGGAGAAAGATCGGCCAGGATGTCGATTTTGACCGTTCCATCGTCAACGGCAGTCACTGCACTGTCGACGTTGTCCGCGGTCCAGCCGATCTGCTTGATGATGAACGCCGGGGTCTTGTCCAGCTTCACGGCGCGTGACAGCGAATAGGCGACATCGTTCGCGGTCACCGGGTTCCCGGAGTGGAATGTCAAACCTGGACGCAGTTTGACAGTGATCGACTTGCCGTCTTCTGCGAACTCATAGGATTCAGCGATACCACCAACCAGTTTGGTCAGGTTGTCCGGCTCGAACATAAACAGGCGTTCGTAGAGGTTCGCAACGATACGGCTGCCGGTGAATTCAAAGCATTCTGCCGGATCGAGAGTAATGGCATCCGCGGTGTTACGGGCGATTACGAAAGTATCGGCTGGCGTTGCCGCCATCACCGGAAACGCAACAGATGTCGCCAGAAGAGCTGCCAGAGACATGCTCTTCAGTGTTGAAAATGTTTTCACGATCATTCCCCCTGTGGAACAACACAATATTTTGGATTGCCGGCAAACACCGGCATGGTCATTGCAGTTCTGCTTCATGAGGTGAGCAGTTTTTCTGCATTGAGATCACGGAGGAAGCTTAACGCGAGTGATTGAATTCAACCAACAGGCTTGTTATGCAAAAAATGCATAGTTTATTGCGGTGCTTATAATTTTGGCATTTTGGGACTGGAGCACGTTTCGTGGATACCAATTGGCTGACTGATTTTCTGGTGTTGAGCAAATGCGGAAATTTCTCCCAGGCCGCCGCTGAGCGCAATATCACACAGTCGGCCTTCAGCCGGCGGATAAAGGCGCTGGAGACCTGGCTGGGCGCCGAGTTGTTTGATCGCAGCAGTTACCCGGTCAAGCTGACACCGGAGGGGCAAACCTTTCAAGATACCGCGCAAAACGTGTTGAAAGAGCTGGAGCTCAACCGCGTTGAATTTCAGCGCCGTAACCTGAATACGGCACCAGATATCCGGCTGGCGTCAGCGGCAACTCTGGCCATCAGCTTTGTTCCCGAATGGCTCCGTCAGATCAAAGCGGTTTGCGGAGATTTCTCGGTGTCGATCGACACCTATGACTTCTATGAAATGATTGAGATGCTGCGGGATCGCAAGGTGGACATGGTGCTGCTCTATTCTCAGCCATCGGTACCGGTATTTTTTGAGCACCATGAATTCGACTTCCTCAAATTGGGGGAAGACATTATGCATCTTTGTACTGCAGTTAATGAGCATGGCGAACCAGCTTTCGACCCGGACCGACCGCCTCGCAGTGGTCTGGAATACATCGGCTACGGTCAGGGAGGATATTTTGCCAAGATCGAAGACTATCTATTTTCAAACATTTCACCCCAAGGGCCTCTTTTTGTTTGTACGTCACAAAGCGACACATGTGAGTTCATGAAACGCTTGGCGATCTTGGAAAAAAAGATGGCCTGGCTGCCAGGATGCAGTGCGCATGACCGGATACAGTCCGGTGAGCTGGTTCTGGCTGGAAATGGCCGCTATGACACCAAACTGGAGATCTGGGCCTATATCAAACGGGATGCAACCTCTCCGCTGGTGCAGAAAATCTGGTCGCACCTCAAACAAAATCCTTGTACAGACCATCTGGATGAATTCCGGCTCGGGGCGATTAGTTAGAGCCCAACAATCGCTGCCGCGCGTTCCATGGTCCAATACATTGCCAAGGTTCCGATCACATAAGTCGGAACGAGCTCGGCCCAACTTGGAAATCCGAACCGCAAAGTTGCCAGCAGCTTCAACGCAACAAGAACCACGAAGACAAATGCCAATTGGCCAAGTTCGACGCCAACGTTGAAAAACAGCAGGGCAATCGGAATTTCATTCGGTGGCAAGCCGATTTCGGACAGCGCACCGGCAAACCCAAGGCCGTGCAACAGGCCGAAGGCAAAGGCGACGATCCAGGGATATGCATAGGTGAGGCTTTTCCGTCCCTTGGAAGCGTGAACGATCTCCACGCACAAGAAGACGATAGAAAGGGCGATTGATGCTTCTACAGGAGCGCTCGGCAGATTAACGAAACCAAATGTGGCCAGAGCCAGCGTGATGCTGTGCGCGACAGTGAAGGCGGTGATGGTTTTGACCAGCCGCCAACCATCCCTGACAACGATCATCAGCGCGAGGACAAACAGAAGGTGATCAAGCCCTTCCAGGATGTGTTCAAAGCCAAGCTTTGTGTAGCGGCTGGCCGCCCGCAAAACAGAACCGGATCCGGCAAGATACTCCTCCAGTTCGATGATTATGGCATCGCCTTGACGCGAAACCAATTTGGTCAGCGGCGTCTGGTCAAGCCATTGGACGGTTAGGAGCGCACCTTCGCGTTTCCAGGGGAGGATGAGCTGATCGTCGGCAGTGAGTGGTGTCGCGCAAGTGAATTTAAACCGGACTTGATAGGCACCTCTTTCACCGCGTGGCGGTCCGTCGAAGGCACATTGCTGCGGAAGAATTGGTGTCGTGATCAAGCTGGCAAGGCGCGGCGGGACCTTTGAAATCAGTTCGTAGGAGCCCGGCTCTCTTTCAATCAATTCTGCCTTGTCGACACCAAGGGTATGGGCGGCTGCAACTGCAGGCAACAAGAATCCAGCCAAAACAACAATTAGGATCAAGCAGCCAGAGCGGAATTTATCCATTGGTTTTGATGTCCGCCGGCTGGATTTCTATACGATAGTTCTGCCGCATTTTGTCGAGCGAAGCGTCTAGCAGTTCACGTGTTTTAGACGATAACCAATGGGTTGAAATCCAATCCTTGGCTGTTTCGAACTCTGGCGTATGTGGGAGATTTCGGTTGGCGACCCTCAAAAAATGCAAAGTACCATCGGGCGCCTCAATTGGCCCACGCCATGTGTTGTCTCCGACCGGTATAGAAAGAAGGTCCTTGGCCGTCTCAACACCAAACAGACCAACGAGGCGCCGTTGGTCAAGGTATCGCATGTGATAGCCAAGACGGGTATCTAGATCACCAAGTTCGGAGGGGTCTTCGGCCTCGTTGAGCGATGGAAGAATGTCATCGGGAACCCTTTCAGGATCATTGAACATGACATGGTTCAGGTCGAGGCTCGGCGGGCTGGTGAATTCGGCTATGTTGGTTTCAAAGTGCGTGCGCAGATCCTCTTCCGTCGGTTCGGGCACATCACTGCCGATGAAAAAGCGCATGTTTTGAAGAAGTAGGGCGCGGATACGGGAGCTGTCGGTAAAGCCGCGGGCTTTCGCCTCGCGAACCAGGATTTCTTCCTCAATGTAAGTTTCGATAATTCGTTGTTGGTCGTCTTTAGTGAGCGGCCTTAGGCGCAGATTTTCTTCCTGTTTAAAGAGGTATTTTTGTGCTTGTGCATCAACAACGATCAGCTCTTTTTCATCACTGCCGACAAATCCTTGAACTGCAAACAAGGCTGACGCCAGAAGCAGAAAATGCAGAAGAGGTTCGCGGATGATGCGCTGGAAAATGGATTGTTTAGGCGGCTCGTTTGGAGAGGTCTTTGCAGGAGGAGAGGAGCTGGTCATCTCGGTTCCTGCTGAGGCGTTGGGGCATCCGCAAATCTGTTGTTTTGCATAAGAGCTGTCCAATCTCGATCAAAGGCTTGCAACAGATGGGTTTGGCGCAAAATAGATCGCAAGCATCATCGCTGAAATAGCGGCGACCCATGCTGCGGCAACCCGCAAGGCAATTGGGATCCAGGCCCGTGACGCTCTCTCCTTCACGATGATCACCAATCCGGAAATGTAGAGCAATAGCAGGTTTGCACCTATGAAAGAACCGGCCATCGTAATGAGCCGTTCACGCAAAAGTCCACCTTCCGGGACAGACATCGCGCCAACTACCAACCCTCCGAGAACAACCAAGGCCGCCATAGCTGGAAAATATCGGCCGGCGGCCAAAGCAGCCAGTGTGCTTGCCAGCGTCGCGACGGCAAAGGCTGCCATGTCCGGCACGGCCCCGCTGGTCCACAACAGCCCAGCACCGGTTGCCACAAAAAAGGCGATCAGCAACCATCGTGCTGACGCCTTTGCCAATCCACCGGTGAGAAGGCCCAGTCCAAGCATTAACAGTGCTTGGGCTGGGGTCGAAATTGGGTGAAGAAGCCCGAGATAAAAGCCCTCAATCCCAGGCACCGGGCTATGGGCACCGGCTGGGGTGGCGAGGCACAATATGGCCAGTATCGCAAGACTGGCGGCTCTCATTCTCAAACAGCGCCGACCAGGAACGCGACACCGGCGAGGGAAATAGCGCCGCCTGCGCTGCGCACCGCAACGCGCCCGGCTGGCCATTTGACCAAAAGCCCAAAGGCAATCCCGATCATGTGCAGCATGCCTGTAGCTATGACGAACCCGACGGCGTAGGCAAAAATATTTGCAGACGCGGGCAATTCAGTGCCATGCGCATAGCCGTGGAATATCGCGAAGAGGCCAACGAGCACAGCAGACATCCAAATTGGTGCTTTCACCGCGAAAGCGATCATAAGTCCGAGAACCACGGCGGAAAGCGCTATACCGGTTTCAACGGCCGGGACAGGCACACCCAGGATCCCAAGAATGGCACCGAAGGCCATAACTATAGGAAAGACGACCGGAAGGACCCAGATTGAGGGCGCTCCCAGAAAGGCCCCCCACAAGCCAACGGCGACCATGGCAGCGACATGATCCCAGCCGAGGATGGGATGTACAAATCCGCTGATAAAGCCGCCGCCGTATCCGCCGCCGGAATGGGCGAGTGCGGGTTCGGAAATGATGAAAGAAAAAACAACCAGAAGGGTCATGCAAATAAAGGTTTTGGAACGCATGAGCGGCTCCCTTTTGTCTAGTTGGATCAGGTGCTTGTTCCTCGTGACATTACACAGGATTAGTTGCTTATGAAATTCCTTATAGGTGTCAGCTAGGAGAATTTTGCGCCTGCTGTCTTCAGAAGAACACCGAAATCCCGAAATTGAACTGCGCATCGGCGCCGCCTTTCAGATGCACAGGCGACCGCTATTGATTTTGCTCAATCTTTTGAGGGGTGAGGTGAGGGAAGCTAGGCTCCACTCACAAGCCGCTTAATTCTCGGCACTGTTGTCCTTCAGCATGGCGGGATGAACATAGTTCGGATCGGTGATCCCTTCTTTGCGAGCGGCCATCGCGGCAAACATGTGCCGCTGTAAGCGGCTGATGGTGTTGGCTGTATTGCGGCGGCGGTCGTCCAAAAGTGGTGAGTATTCCGTCCAGTCCACCATGATCACTTCATTCTGTAGCATTAGTCCGCGCAGCAGTTTCATCATTTGCAAGGAGGTGAAACCGCCGGTCTCGGGGTTGGATGTGCCAGGTACGACTGATGGGTCCATAACATCGACATCAATGGAAATGTAGATCCGGCGTCCCTTCAACTCTTCAAACAGTTCTTGTGCCGTTTCTTCGAAACCGTTTCGTTCGAACCGCGGCATGAAGTAATAATTCGTCTTGGTGTCCTGCATCCAGTTCATCCGTTCGACGCTTTCATAGGCACCGCGCAAGCCAACGTGAAAAATTTGGTCACCGTTAATCAGACCTTGTTCATGCGCCCAACGCAGCGCAGCACCGCCGTGTGTAAACATCCCCAATCGTCCATCGGGTGGAGCAAGATCGGTGTGTGCATCGAAGTGAACCACCGTGAAGCTCTTTGGCCCGAAATGACTATAAAGTGCCAAAAGCGAGGCAACCTGAGTGCCGTGCTCCCCGCCAATGACCATCGGCATGGCGCCGCCTTCAAGGATCTCTTTAAAAACAAGCGCCTGATCGGCGAAATTTTGGACCATTAGGGAAGGATGCTGGTTGGCATTGCCGTAATCGACAATGTTCAACAGATCAAAATATTGATTGTTGAACCACATGTCGTGGCCCGTCTGCGCGAAGTCGTAGTTGTGGATCAGGCGCATATAGTTGGCAGCCCAACCCGTACCTGCGGAGGGGTTAAAGGACGAAGGCGCGCCGACAAGCGCAACGTCAACTTCGCCAGCAATGAGGTCTTCGGTTGTCATTGCATAGGGTAAGCCAAAATAGGTAGGAAAGGCGTGTTTTGTCGGCAGGACGTGATAGCGCTGCAAGTCAATTGGGCCCGGTTCGCGCTTCGGGTTATCACCCATCATGTCCTTCCGCAGGTAGTACTTGTTCCACCCCTTATCGAGCAATTGGACGTTTGGATTGTTTGGGTCGCGCCAAGGCAATAGTGTTTCTGGCAAACCATCGATGAGAGTGTCATTTGACAGATCTGGCGCAGGGTTGTCTTGAGCATGTGCCTCAAAACTGATGCCGGAGCACAGTGCGCAGGTGACGAGCCAAATCCTAATCCAAGGCAACTTTAACATCACTGGGTTCCGTCCATTCTCGCAGGATCTGTCTTAAGCCTTTTGATGTTGCCGAAGGCAGATCTGTAGCGCTATGCAGAAAGTGCCAAAGCTTTAAAATTGATCAGTGCTTCCAATTGGGTGAATTCCCAGTATGGTTCTGAAGGCGTTGCGATATTTGTGGGATACCACGTGGTGCCAATGCGCCGTTGTCGGATGGATTTGCAGCTGGGAAGGAGGGACCCCGGTATGGCAATCGAGACATGCGTCTTACGGGACAGCGAGGAGATCGCAGCTTTCTTTCTGGAAATGACTGGGATGAAACCTGGCTTCTTCCAATTGTCCGCGGGAGTTATCGACCTCAGTTTAGAAACCGTTGATCTTGGTGGGGTCACTTTGATCTGGACCCGTTCGAAAGGTCGGCAGCGCTGGAAAGATTACATGACCGGCGATGGCCTGCACCTTGGGATCGCCGTAGAGAGTGATGGATCGATCCAGTTCAGGGGATCAGATGTCGCTAGAACGGAGGTTGCAGTTTGGCACCCTGGCGTAGAAATGGATTTCATCATGCAAGGCCCGCTCATCTCACTTGATATTGGCATTGAGAGCTGGCTGGTCGAAGAATTGGGGTGGTCAATCAACAGGCTGCCTATCGCCGAAACAACAAACGAATTTCTTCAGAAATTGCTTCACTATTGCTCTGATTGCAGCCGGATCCTTGAAAGGCTAGGTACAGCAAGTCCAGCAAAGCCACTAAAGACGGCGATGCGTGATCAGGTATTGGATCTTCTTGAACCGATCCTTGTGCCTTGGACCAGTTCAGATGCTGCCTCTCAAACCAGCTCCATCTCCAAAGATTACCGTATAATGACCCGGGCAGAAGATTTGTTTCGCGAATTTTCCGATCCGGCTCAGTTGGAAATTGGGATATTGTGCCGCGAGCTAGGTGTTTCTCGCAGGACTTTGTTCCGGGCTTTCCGGCAAACTTTAGGCGTTGGGCCTCGGCGTTATTTTGAACTGCGCCGACTTTACCAGCTAAGGTCGACACTCAAGGCTGCTTGTTCCGATGAAACGACGGTCACATCAATCGCAAATGACAGTGGTTTTACCGAACTTGGACGATTGGCAGGTCTCTACAAGCGGCACTTCGGTGAGACCCCTATTGAGACATTGAAAAGCAGCTACCCTCACTGACTTAAGCAGGTTTCGTTCACGAAAAATTCTATTGGGCTTCTTTAGCGCCGCATGTTTTGGACAGCGCGGAACGGCTAAGAGCGTAGCCGGAGATGCTGTTTCAAAGTGTCGGAAATTCCGACAATCCCAATAGTCTGTGCACGGTTAAAATTCACTTTGATTGTTGCATTTGTTATTTGCAAATTATACAAATTTATTACAAATATAACAAGTGAGGTGATTGATGATTGTTCATGCTGACAAGCCGTCTGAGTGGATGGATTCCGGGCCGGGTGCCAAGCGGAGAATCCTGTGTGAAAGCAAGGATATCATGATGGTGGAATTTCGTTTTGAAGAAGGCGGCGAGGGCGCATTGCACAATCACCCGCATACACAGACAACCTATGTTGCGTCCGGCCGGTTTCGTTTCACTGTCGATGGTGAGACAAAAGTGCTTCGTCCGGGAGATGCTATGGTGATCCCATCCAACGCGATGCATTCGTGTGTCTGTGAAGAGGCCGGCAATCTCTATGATGCCTTTTCACCGCGCCGGGATGACTTTCTTGCAGCACATGGCTGGCCGGTAAGCTGAGTTTTCCAAACCTATCGTCCGGCTTGTCCGGACCGGCGCAGCCCTAACCTGCAGCCTTTTATTGGGACAGGGCTGCGCTAACCTTCGAAAATACGTTTGCGGGCATTTTCGACATGCGCCCGCATAGCCGTTCTTGCTGCATCACTGTCACGGGCTTCAATCGCATCGAAGATGTCGTAGTGCTCGCTTTGAACCAGACGCATACGGTCCTGTGGCTTGGTCAGCGACAAGTTCCGGGTCAAGTTCATTCCAGTCAGAATGTTCGATTTCATGGAGGATCTGGCAGCAGCAAAATATTGGTTGTCAGCCGCGTTGCAGACCGCGGCGTGGAAAACTTCATCGGCCGCAACGCCGAGTTCGCCTTCCGCAATACAGCGTTCCAGTTCGGTCAGCGCATCTTGCATGTCTTTCAGGTCGGCATCCGTGCGCCGTTCGGCTGCAAGATAAGCTGCTTCCCCCTCAATGGCAGCCCTGAACTCAAATGTCCGCTGAATGTCCGCGATGGAGCCGACCGGCGCAAAATCGCGCACCGCTCCCTCGGGACGGCGTTTGACATAGGATCCGGAGCCTTGACGTGAAACGACCACATCGTCTTCGCGCAATTGCTTCAAGGCCTGGCGAAGAACCGGGCGGGAAACGCCGAGTTCCTCAGAAAGAACTTGTTCAGTGGGCAATTTACCGCCGACCGGGATGTCGCCATCCATGATCTTGGCAAGGATGTTTTCATACGCTTTGTCTGAGAGCGTCCGGTCCCGCACTTGCCGCTCGCTTGCCGCGGAACTTTTTACCTGCCGTTTGCTTGCCGCCACGCTTTAAACCTGTCCATAGTCGACGGATCGGTCGGGGGATAGAGCCCGAATGTCGAAGCGCCTTGTTGCACCATCTCCATCACAAAGTCTTCAAAGACTGTCATCTCTGCAGCTTCGTCTGCAACTTCATTTGCCATATGTTGCGGTATACAAACAACTCCTTCGTTGTCTCCAACGATGATGTCACCCGGGAAAATCGAAACACCACCACAAGCAATCGGGTCGTTGACGGCGACTGCATGGTGCTTCGTCAAGTTTGTCGGTGCGCTGGGTCGGGCGTGAAAACTCGGCATGTCGAGGTCCGCAATTTCAGGCGTATCACGAAAACCACCGTCAGTGACAATGCCTCTACAGCCGCGGGCCTGCAGCCGAGCGGCTAGAATGCAACCCGCCGAGGCTGCAGACGCATCTCCTCTGGAATCAATCACAAAAACAGCGCCGGCCGGACACTCCTCAACGCCCTTTCTTTGTGCGTTTGTGCGATCGGCAAACGAGTCTAGATGATCCAGATCCTCGCGCGCCGGAATGTATCTCAAAGTATAAGCCATGCCGACCATATTGGCGCCGGGACGCAACCGATGCAGGCCTTGCAGGAAAATGTTCCGCAAGCCGCGTTTGAACAGGACGGTGGTCAGTGTTGCCGTGCTGACGGCCATTAGCGTTTCCTGAGTTTGTTTGGTTAGACCGGACATCAAGCACGCTCCTCCATGCGCATTTTTAAAATGAGCGCCTTCTGATTTTTGTTCTCATTGGAATGATTAGTCAGCTGGAATGAATTTGTCAAATATTTGTAAATCTCGCCTTTTTGAGTGAAGGGGTGCTATGAAGTGGAGAATTTATCTGCTGAAATTTTGTATATAAACAATAGTTTAGAGTATTTTTCATTCTCATTTTTGACTGCCGGATCGATCTCGTTAGAGTAACGAATTACTGTTTTCGAACGTCGTGTTCAGCTTTGGAAAACTTATTTGTAATAATTTGTATTGATTTGTGCCGGTCAGGTGCTGTATCGAATTGGTTAGTTGGTCCGAGGTGTTGACTGCTATGGACATACGATTCCTGATCTGAAGGCTGCGAAGAAGTCAAAAAATCCGAACAAAAGCTATACATATCAATGATATAGAGTGTTTGAAATGCTTCATGATCATCCTAGCCGGTCATGGGCATCAACCAAGCGGAAATGTTTCGGACGAGGTTTTGACGAGAATTTGTAAATCAGCAACTTTCAGCCGCGGATCCACGACCTTTAGAGCGCCTTTGAAACCAAAAATAGTCACTCTCACGTGTTCAGGAGACAATGAGTATGAACCTCAACGGAAAAACAGCAATCGTGACTGGAGGCGGGCGCGATATTGGCCGGGCGTGTGTTCTGGCGCTTGCAGAGGCCGGCGCGAATGTTGCCGTAAATTATCACAGCAGTTCAGCAGGGGCTGATAGTGCAGTCGCTGAAATAATTGCGGCAGGCGGTAAGGCGTTTGCACTTCAAGGCGATATGACCCAAGAGGCGGATGTCCGGGCTTTTGTTGAAAAAACCGTCGCCGAATTTGGGGCGATTGATGTTGTTATTCCGGTCACGGGTGGATTGGTTGCGCGCAAAACGATTTCAGAGATCACTCCAGAGCATTGGAAGACTGTCTTTGATCTCAATGTGATGACTGCGTTTTCCATCATTCAGGCCGCGCTGCCGCACATGAACACGGGAGGGGCGATAGTTAATATGGCATCGCAAGCTGCGCGCGATGGCGGTGGGCCTGGCGCGATGGCATACGCGGCCACTAAGGGGGCTGTTCTGACAATGACGCGCAGCATGGCGAAAGAGCTTGCGCCCAATATTCGTGTCAATGCGTTGTGCCCGGGTATGATCGATACCGACTTTCACAACACTTTTACCAAGCCTGAAGTTCGGCAGCATGTTGCTGGGATTACCCCGCTCAAGCGTGAGGGAACTTCCGAAGATGTGGCGAACCTTGCAGTTTATCTCGCGTCAGACAAGGCGGCATTCGTCACGGGTGCCTGCGTAGACATCAACGGCGGTCTTTTCTTCTCGTGAATACAGGGCGGGGCTTCCAGTCGGCCCCGCCTTTCTTGTTTATGGCGCCGGAGAAGGTTTGTTTCGGTATTTTTACAAGTATCGAAATCCCTGGAGCCAAAATAGATCAACAAATACAATGCTTTATATCGAATGGCAAAAATTATTTGTTCAATTAATTTTTTAACTTGTAAAAATTTGTAAATTGCATATCGTGAAGTTGGTCAAAAGGGAGGAACCAATGACCTTGTTTAAATCTATCAAGTCAGGCGCACTGCTTGGATCAGTAGCTGCCGTAGCCTTGGCCTTCGCCGCAGTCACTGCCGAAGCAAAAGAAATCCGCGGGTGGAACATCCACGTTGAGGACTACCCCGTTTCCCACGGCATGGAAGCGTTCATAAAAGAAGTCTCGGAAAAGACCGGCGGTGAGATCACCGGTAAAGTCTTTCACAGCGGCGTACTTGGCTCTCAGCCTGACGCGATCGAACAGACACGCCTTGGTGTGATTGATTTTGGTGTGTTCAGCCTTGGGCCGATGGGGCAGGTTGTGCCTGAAGCAAATGTTGTTTCATTGCCGTTTATTTTCAAAAGCGTCCCGCAGATGTATGAGCTGATGGATGGCGAGCAAGGTGAGGCCCTGAGCAAGGGGCTGGAAGCCAAAGGTATTATCGCGCTTGGGTACTATGACGCCGGTGCACGCTCCTTCTATACGTCCGTCAAGCCAATCAATGATCCGGCGGATGTTGAGAGCCTGAAAATCCGTGTCATGAACAACGACCTATTTGTTGGCATGGTTGACTCCATGGGTGGCAACGCGACGCCAATGGCTTTTGCTGAAGTTTATCAGGCCATCAAAACCGGCGTTGTTGATGGTGCGGAAAACAATCCGCCGTCCTACGAATCCACGAACCACTTTGAAGTGGCCCAGTACTACTCTTTGACGCAGCATTTGATCATTCCTGAGTGCCTGTGCATGAGCAAACGCACATTTGATGCGCTGACGCCTGAGCAACAGAAAATCGTCAAGGAAGCTGGCCGCAATTCAACTGAACTGCAGCGCAAACTGTGGCAGGAGCGCGAAGCTGCGTCCATGAAAAAGGTTGAAGCTGGCGGTGTCACAGTTAATTCTGTCGAAGACAAAGCTGCATTCCAGGCCGCTATGGCTCCGGTTTACGAGCAGTTCCTGACCCAAAGCCCGGATCTGCGCAACCTGGTCGATATGTTCCGGAACGCAAACTAACATCACCGGCGGGCGGCACTCTTTTCGCGGGGTGCCGCCCGTATTTTATTCGGGGGAATAAATGGAACGCTCTGGAAGTATCGCGGACCAAATCGAAAAATGGTTGACCCAACTAAAACAAATCTGCGTGTTTTTTGGGTCCTTGGCTTTGGTTGTTCTCGTGGCAACATTTGGTTGGCTGGTCTTCGGGCGATATGTGCTTAATGCAACACCAACCTGGGTGGAGCAGCTTGCACTCCTGCTGATCTGCTACATCACCTTTCTTGGTGCCGCTGTCGGCATTCATGAGCAATCCCATCTTGGCGTGACGCTGCTACGTGACGCGCTTCCTCCTAAGCTGAGGCAGATCTTGTTTCTCTTGACGGATTTTGTTCTCGCTCTCTTCGGAGCGGTGATGTTGACCGCAAGTCTCGAATTGTTCGAGTTCGGCTGGTCCACACTTCTTCCGATGTTGAACATCCCGGAAAGCATTCGCACCGCAGCGGCTGTGATTTGCGGCGGGCTAATGGTTATCTTTGCTGGAGCACGCGTCTTCTTGAGAGGCTATAGCGCCCTCCGTGGCGAGATCCGCGAATTTGAAGAGGTGAAATAATGGGTCTCGCAATCTTGCTGGGTGTCTTCGGGGTGAGTGTCATTCTCGGAGTCCCGGTCGCCTTTGCCATGGGCATCTCTGCCGCCGCTGCCTTCTGGTATGAAGGCTTTCCCCTACTGATGACCTTTCAAAGGTCGATCTCAGGCATTTCAACGTTCTCCCTGCTGGCGATTCCGTTCTTTGTCTTTGCCGGCGAGTTGATGCTCCATGGCGGTATCGCGGTCCGCCTTGTCCGCTTTGCATCCTCTTTGGTCGGCCACATCCGTGGCGGCCTGGCGTCTGTGAACATTTTTTCCAGCATGCTCTTTGGCGGCATTTCCGGATCCGCAATTGCCGACATCTCTGCGCTGGGCTCGCTTCTCATTCCTGTCATGAAGGAAAAAGGGTACCGGCCCGACTACGCGGTCAATGTGACCGTGACATCATCGATCGCCGGGATCGTCATTCCACCGAGTCACAACATGATCATCTTTGTGGTGGCTGCTGGCGGAGGGATCTCGATCTCCAAGCTGTTCCTGGCAGGTGTGATCCCTGGCATCTTGATGTGCTTGTGCCTCGCTGTTGCTGCCTATTTTGTTGCCCTGAAGCACAATTACGGCGCAGAACCTTTTCCAGGTTGGCGTGTTGTGGCGCACACAGCGATCAGTGCCATTCCGGGCTTGATCACCGCAGTGATTATCGTTGGTGGCGTGCTGTCCGGTATTTTCACCGTCACTGAGTCTGGTGCCTTTGGAGCGATCTACGCTTTGGCCCTGACAGCGGTCGTGTATCGGACCCTTGGTTGGGAAGAATTCAAGATCTCGGTCACGTCGGCCATGCGCACAACCGCGATGGTGATGATCCTGATCGGTTTTGCCAGCTCATTTGCCTATCTGCTCGCGCTTTATCAGGTGCCGTCAAAACTGAGCGATTTCCTGGTTGGCATTTCGGATAATAAGATCGCTATCTTGCTGATGATCAACATCATGCTGCTGGTGCTTGGCATGATCATGGATATGGCTGCGCTGATCTTGATCTGTACACCGATCTTCTTGCCAATTGCCCGCGATCTTGGAATGGACCCGGTTCAGTTTGGTATCATGATGTTGGTGAACCTTGGTCTGGGTCTTTGTACACCGCCTGTTGGCACCTGCCTGTTTGTCGGCTGCGCAGTTGGCAAGATCAAAATCGAAGAGGCGTTGAAATCGATCTGGCCGTTCTATCTGGCACTCTTCGCGGCGCTCATGCTGATCACCTATGTGCCGGCGTTCTCCTTGTTCCTGCCGTCCTTGTTTGAGTAACCGCAAATGATGGATCGCGTGACTATTCGGAGAGCCCGATGACTCGCCGTTTTCTCGCAATTGGCGAGTGCATGGTTGAACTGGCTCCGGAACAAGGAGCCTCCTACAAGCTCGGCTTTGCGGGAGACACGTTCAACACGGCCTGGTACGCCCGGCAGCTGACTGAGCCGGAAGCCCTGAAGGTGGGGTACTTCAGTGCCGTAGGTAGCGATGATCTCTCCAGGCAGATGGCAGATTTCATGTGCGCGGCCGGAATAGAGCCGCATCTTGCCAAGGTGCAGGAATCTGGGCCAGGCCTCTACATGATCCAGTTGAAAGACGGAGAGCGGAGTTTTCAGTACTGGCGCTCCACATCCGCAGCGCGGCACCTTGCGGACGATCTCGACCGGTTTCCGTCAATCGTGTATGGGGATGTCGTTTATTTCTCCGGTATCACAGCGGCGATATTGCCGGAACTGCGGCGGGTCGAACTGCTGGGGCGATTAGCGGAGCTTTCAAATGCCGGCGCTCAAGTTGTTTTTGACCCTAATCTGAGGCCGCATCTTTGGCCGGACGCCGAAACCATGACCCGGTGGACTATGACGGCCGCGGCGATTGCCGACATCGTTTTACCGTCTCATGAAGACGAGGCGGCCCATTTCGGAGACGTAAGTTCCGACGCAACTGCACAGCGCTACATCGAAAACGGTGCGACCCTTGTTGTTGTCAAAAACGGTCCTGATCCAGTGGTGGTGCAAGCATCGGATGGTGACCGGTTTCAGTACCAGCCTGCTGTTTTAGATAAGGTTGTCGATACAACAGCGGCTGGCGATGCTTTTAACGCAGCCTTCCTTGCAGATTATCTGCAGCACAGCCGGTTGCGGGATGCTGTGCGGGCTGGATGCGTTTTGGCGCGCCATGTTGTTAGCCACAAGGGTGCATTAATCCCGGTCTCACAATTGGGGTTGATCAACGACCGAGCACGCTTCAGTGCCTGATGCCAATCACGATTTCCGGTGAAGACCGGAGCAGCTTTCGCGGACGACGAGGTCGCCATGCAGTAGGTGCGTTTGGGCAGGCAGAGATTTATTGGCGAGCTTGTCGAGCAAGATATTCATGGCGAGTTCGCCGATATGATGCCGGGGCTGGCGGATCGTTGTCAGGCCTGGCGTAAAGTTGTTGGCGAAAGGAATGTCGTCAAAGCCAAGCACGGAAAAGTCTTCAGGAACGTTGTAGCCGCGCAATTGCAGAGCTGAAATTACACCGATGGCGGTGTTGTCATTGAAGCAGAAAAACGCGGTCGGCAGATCATCCTTGATAAACAGTCGTTCGACCGCAGCGCGCCCGCTTTCGGCAGAGCCGTCGCCTTCCATGCGCCAGTCGCGCAAGGATACAGCAGATTCCTGAAGCCCCTTTTGATAACCGGTATGGCGCAAATCGCTGCGGATGTCGGCTGGTCCGCCGGAGATAAACACGATCCGCCGGTGGCCGAGGGAAATCAGATATTCCGTCGCCATCTTTGAGCTGGCGACATCGTCCACGCCAACGTAGCTGATATCTGGCCGGTCGACAGGCCGCTCTGTCGCGACAATCGGTGGAAGGGCGGTGAGCGGTGTCTGAGGTTCGCCTGCGACCGGAATATGGCCTGTAAGCAGGATCAGGCCATCCGCCATGCCGGTAGACAGAAATCTCAGGTAATTCTGTTCCAGGCCGGTCGTGCCTTCGGTGTTGCCGATCAGAACGCCATAACCACGGTCATTGGCCGCTTTTTCAAGGCCGGTGAGCAAGCCGGCGAAATTCGGATCTGCGATGGCGGAAGCGAGGACCAGCACCATTTGCGACCGTTGCATGCGCAGGTTCTGCGCCATGGCGTTGGCTGTATAACCCGTGCGGGCAATTGCAGCGGTAACCTTTTTTCGTGTGCTCTCAGCAACCTTCTCGGGGGAGCGCAGTGCCCGGCTTACGGTCGCAATCGATACGCCCGCGAGCTTTGCAACATCTTCGATTGTCGCCGGCCGGTTGCCCGGTTCGTCCATTTTTTATCCCCGATTATGCTGCGGTGCGCCGTTCCATTAAGCCCATGAAATTGCACACCTCTCTACGCTGTATAGGGTTTAAGAGCCCTATTGAAAAGGTTTACAAGGGATAATGTAAAGGTTTACATCGCATATGAAAACGTTTACATATCCGTTATGACGCCGATGTGGTAGAGGATGTCGGGGTCTGGGAGGAGTTACAGATGCAGCAGCATGCGTCTCAGTCGCAGACGGTGATCGAAGCCGTTAACATCAGCAAGTCCTTTGGGCCTGTACCGGTTCTATTCAGCGTCAGTATGGATATCCGTCCGGGCGAAGTGCATGCGTTGATCGGTGAGAACGGCGCGGGTAAGTCGACCTTGATGAAAATCCTTTCAGGGTTTCATGATCCGACATCCGGCCACATCAAGCTGGATGGAGAGACAACAGACCTTCCGGCCAACGGTGCGGCGGAGAAACTCGGCATTGTCCTCATCCACCAGGAACTCAATCTTGCCGAACAAATGACGGTCGAAGAGAACGTGTTTCTCGGCCGTGAAATGAAGGCGAAGGGTTTCCTGGATCGGGCTGGCATGCGCGCGGTGGTTCAAAAGTACTTGGATGACGTGGGGCTGGATATCTCACCTGCGGACCGGATATCGGATCTGACAATTGCGCAAAAGCAGATGGTTGAGATCGTCAAGGCGGTTAGCCGGAATGCGCGCATTCTCATTATGGATGAGCCGACTGCGGTTTTGACGGAAGAAGAAACAGAAATCTTCTTCCGCCAGGTTCAAAAACTGAAAGAAAGCGGCGTTGGCATTGTTTTTGTGTCGCATAAGCTCAATGAGGTTAAGGCGATTGCCGATCGCGTAACGGTTCTTAGGGACGGTCAATGGATCGACACCCGCCCGGCCAACGAGCTTACTCCAGACACCATGGCTCAGATGATGGTAGGGCGCGAACTGTCGGATCTTTATCCGCCGATGCAGGAAGCAGATGTCGATGCAGACCTGGTGCTGGAGGTGCAAAACCTGACCGCTCCGGGCATTGAAAATGTCAGTTTCAATTTGCGGAGCGGCGAAATTCTCGGATTTTCCGGACTGATCGGATCTGGCCGGACAGCCGTTTTCGAAGCGGTTTGCGGCTTGGCTCCGATCGAGAACGGCACGATCCGGCTTTTTGGTGAAGATGTCGGCCATTTGTCGGTCGCTGCTGCCCGAGATGCCGGGCTCGCCTATCTGACCAAGGACCGGAAAGAAAAAGGACTGCTGCTCGACAAGAAAATGCAGCCGAATTTGACCCTTTTTGCGCTACCTAAGTTTGTCAAAAACTTCGCGCTCGACCGGAAAGCGGAGGGAGCTGCTCTCGAACGGGCGATCCGGCGCTTTGATGTCCGGTCACGCGATCAGGACATCATCGTTGGCAAGCTTTCCGGGGGCAATCAGCAGAAGCTGCTCCTCGCCAAGATTATGGAGTGTGACCCACGGATCGTCATCATCGATGAACCGACGCGGGGCATCGATGTCGGCACCAAGCAGCAGATCTACCATTTCATTGCGGCACTCGCCGCAGAAGGGGTTTCCGTCGTCGTGATCTCCTCGGAAATGCCTGAAATCATCGGAATTTGCCATCGTGTCGTGGTGATGCGCGAAGGCCAGATCACTGGTGTTTTGACTGGCGATCACATCAACGAAAACGAAATCATGCGCTATGCCGCCGGGCTGAAACGGGAGGAAATCCATTGACCATGATGACTGCATCGGAAAACGCCGGCGTAAAACCGGCCAAGCGGTGGTCCGTAGACCTTAAAACTCTCGGACCTGCACTCGCGCTGCTGCTGCTTTGTATTATCGGTTTTCTGCTGAACCCGGCCTTTGTCAGCGAAGGCAATCTTGCCAATCTGCTCACGCGATCTGCCTTTATTGGCATCATCGCGGTTGGAGCAACATTTGTGATCACTGCTGGTGGCATAGATCTGTCGGTCGGATCCATGGCGGCAGCGATTTCCGGCGTGATGATCATTGTTATGAACAATGCAGTCGATACTCTAGGAACCGGTATTCCGACTGTTCTTTTCGGCTGCGGACTGGCAATTCTGCTTGGCATCGGTGCGGGTTGGATCAATGGCGCGCTGACCACCAAAGGCAAAATCGAGGCTTTTATCGTGACCCTTGGAACGATGGGGATTTATCGTTCGCTGGTGACTTATTTTGCCGATGGCGGCACCCTGTCTCTGAACTTTGACATCCGCGGCACCTACCGGCCGGTCTATTACGACAGCTTCTTGGGACTGCCGATTCCGGTCTGGGTCTTCATCGGTGTTGCCATCTGCGGCTGGCTACTTCTGAACCGGACAGCTTTTGGCCGTTACTGCACAGCGATCGGATCGAACGAGGCTGTTGCCAAGTATTCCGCGATCAACGTCGACCGGGTTAAAACGCTCACCTACATCATTCAGGGGTTGTGCGTTTCCTTTGCTACAATCATCTATGTGCCCCGTCTTGGGTCAGCCTCTGCGTCGACCGGCGTGCTGTGGGAATTGGAAGCAATTGCGGCGGTGATTATTGGCGGAACCGTGCTGAAAGGCGGTTATGGCCGGATTGGCGGGACTATTCTGGGGGCTTTGATCCTGACCACCATCGGCAATATTTTGAACTTCACTGATATGATCTCGAACTATCTGAACGGCACCATGCAAGGTTTGATCATCATCGTGGCTGTTCTTTTGCAGCGAAGCGACTGGAAACTGACCAAGAGCAACAAAGAGTAGCTCGTTAATCCAAGGAATCGGGACCCGTCCCCAACTTGAACCGGCTCGCACCGGACGGGAGAGGTGCGTCTAATCGAAGGTATTGGAGGAGGAAACAATGCTGGTAAGAAAAACTTTGGGAGCATTAGCTGTAACTGGATTGCTTGCATTTGCGGGCGCTGCGGCAGCTGCAGACAAAATCAAGATTGGTGTCAGCTATCCGACACCGACGCATGCCTGGGCCGCCGGTATGAACTGGCATGCGGAACAGGCCGAAAAACGGCTGGAAAAGCTCTATCCGGATGTGGATCTGATCCTGGTAAACTCACCGGACCCGGGCGCGCAGGCAAGTGCTCTGGAGGACCTGGTGTCCGTTCATCAGATTGACGCCTTGGTCGTGCTGCCGTTCGAATCCGAGCCGCTGACCGACCCGGTGCTGAACGTTAAGAAATCGGGTGCCTGGATCACCGTTGTTGACCGCGGCCTCAGCCAGCCGGGCATCGAGGATCTTTATGTCGCTGGTAACAATCCGGAACTCGGCCGGGTGTCCGCCCAATACATGAAGGGCCGTTTGAAGGATGGCGACAACATCGTTGTTCTGCGCGGCATTCCGACTGTCATCGACAATGAGCGCTTTGATGCTTTCATGACCGAGATCGAAGGCTCCGGCATCAATGTTCTTGATCACAAACATGCCAACTGGAATCGCGATGATGGCTTTGAAGTCATGCAGGACTTCCTATCCCGCTTTCCGGATATCGATGCGGTCTGGGCCCAGGATGATGACATCGCAATTGGTGTGGTTGCCGCTCTGAAACAGGCGGGCCGGGATGGCAATGGCATGTTCGTTGTCGGTGGTGCCGGCATGAAGGAAATCATCAAGGGCATCATGGACGGCGATGAGCTGATCCCGGTCGATGTGCTGTATCCGCCGGCAATGATCGCAACTGCAATGGATGCAACGGTTTCTGCTTTCAAGTCCAACGGTCCGGTTGCCGGTCGCTACATTCTCGGTGCGACCCTGATCACACGTGAGAACGCGGAAAGCTACTACTTCCCAGAGTCACCGTTCTAAGACCTGGCACGAAAACCGGGGCCGGAGTTTGATCGAGAACACCGGCCCTCTTTGTCTTTAGATTTTGGGAGGCCATCATGAAAACAATCAAAGGGCCGGCGTTGTTTCTGGCTCAATTCGCAGGGGATGAAGCCCCGTTCAATTCCTGGGATTCGATCACCAAATGGGCAGCCGATTGTGGCTACAAGGGTGTCCAGGTTCCCAGCTGGGATGGCCGACTGATCGATCTGGAGAAGGCCGCGAGTTCCATAGGCTATTGTGAGGACTTTGCTGGAACGGCGAAGGAAAACGGTGTCGAAGTCACCGAGCTTTCAACACATCTGCAAGGTCAGCTGGTTGCGGTTCATCCTGCGTATGATTCAGCCTTTGACGGTTTTGCAGCGCCGGAAGTCCGCGGCAATCCGGCTGCACGTCAAGCCTGGGCCGTAGAGCAGCTGAAACAGGCACTGACCGCAAGCCGGAACCTCGGCATCTCCGCCCATGCGACATTCTCCGGTGCTCTTGCCTGGCCTTACATTTATCCGTGGCCGCAACGTCCGGCTGGTCTTGTTGAAACCGCTTTTGATGAACTCGCCAAACGCTGGCGGCCGATCCTCGATTATGCCAACGATATGGGCGTCGACGTTTGTTACGAGATCCATCCCGGCGAAGATCTTCATGACGGCATTACGTATGAGATGTTCCTGGAGCGGGTTGATAATCACGCGCGCGCAAAGATGCTCTATGACCCGTCCCACTACGTTCTCCAGTGCCTCGACTATCTGGACAACATCGACATCTACAAAGACCGGATCGGTATGTTCCACGTTAAGGATGCTGAGTTTAATCCGACGGGTCGGCAAGGCGTTTACAGCGGTTATCAGCCGTGGGTTGACCGGGCAGGACGTTTCCGATCGCTCGGCGATGGCCAGGTCGATTTTGGGGCGATCTTTTCAAAAATGGCGGCCAACAACTTCGACGGTTGGGCTGTGGTTGAATGGGAATGCTGTCTGAAACACCCGGAAGACGGCGCGCGGGAAGGGGCCCAGTTCGTCGCTGACCACATAATCCGTGTGACGGAAAAGGCCTTTGACGATTTCGCTGATGGCGGGACGGACGAAGCGGCCAACCGCAAGATGCTGGGCATTTCCTAGGAGAGATTGATGGCTATTGAAGGAAAAGAAAATACAGCCGATAGGCCTCTCCGACTTGGTATGGTCGGCGGCGGCAAAGACGCCTTCATTGGTGCGGTTCACCGGATTGCAGCGCGGCTGGATGCGAGTTTTGAGCTTGTGGCTGGCGCATTGTCATCAACACCGGAAAAAGCACAGGAGTCCGGCCGTGCGCTCGGGCTCAAGGATGACCGGATCTATGATTCCTATTCTGATATGGCCAAGCGTGAAGCCCGGCTGAAGGACGGAATTGATGCTGTGGCGATCGTCACCCCGAACCATGTGCATTATCCGGCTGCCCGCGAGTTCTTGAAGCGTGGCATTCATGTCATTTGCGATAAGCCGCTGACATCGACACTGGCCGATGCCAATAAACTGGCGAAGGCTGTCGAGGCGTCGAATGGATTGTTCTTTCTGACCCACAATTACACCGGCTATCCAATGGTCCGGCAGGCGCGGGAAATGGCCGCGAATGGAGACCTCGGCGAGATCCGCGTTGTTCAGGTCGAATATCCTCAGGATTGGCTGACAGTCGAACAGCATAACAAACAAGCAGATTGGCGCACGGATCCAAGCCGTTCAGGTGCAGGCGGATCAACAGGCGACATTGGCACCCATGCCTATAACCTGGCGTGTTTTATCACAGGTCAGACAGCCGAAAGCTTGGCTGCGGATCTTCAATCCTTTGTTCCGGGCCGTCAGGTCGATGACAACGGTCATGTGCTCTTACGCTTTGCTAGCGGTGCCCGCGGTATGCTGTGGTGTTCACAGGTCGCGCCGGGTAACGAGAATAACCTGAAGATCCGAGTCTATGGAGATAAGGGTGGGCTTGAGTGGCATCAGGAACATCCGAACCATCTTCATTTCACGCCGTTCGGACAGCCGCAGCAACTGATCACCCGTGGTGGCGCAGGCATGCTGGAGAGCGTGGGGCCGACTACACGGATCCCGCCCGGTCATCCGGAAGGGTACCTGGAGGGATTTGCAAACCTCTACAAGGAAGCGGCAGAGGTAATCCGGGCTCATAAAAACGGCCAGACCGCAGAAACACTGGTTCCAGGTATCGCTGAAGGTGTTGCCGGTGTCCGGTTCGTTGATGCGTGTGTCCGTTCGTCTTCCAGGAATGCGGCTTGGGTCAAACTGACCTAAGTGCAAAAAACGTCTCACCTGCCGCAGAGGTGCGCATCTTTCCGCAGCAGGTGAGATAAGTTGCAGGTTGGGTGGGGACTTAAGCGCCCCAGGTGTCACTCAGCTTGTAACCGGCTGGCCAAGGATCGCTGGGATCCAGCATGTGCTGGTGGGTTCCGGTGATCCAGCCCCGGCCACTGATTTGCGGGACGATGCCTGGCCGCCCGCCGACTGAATGTTCAGACAGTATTTTTCCGGTGAACCTGGAGCCGATGATCGAAATCGCTTCAAACTCTTGACCGACGGACATTTGTCCACGCGCAGCCATAAGCGCCATGCGCGCTGAAACCGCTGTTCCACACGGAGAGCGGTCTACTTTTCCTGGTTGGATGGCGATCGCCGATTTACCGGCAAAGCCTCTTTCAGTCTTTTCAACCGGACCGCAAAACGCGCAAAATGAAATGCTGTTCCAATCGGAGTTCTCAGGATGTGAGAAACCCAGCTGCTCGTTTGCAGCATTGGTGATACGAACACCAAGATGTGCGATTTTAGCAGCTTCGCTTTCGACGATGTCCATTCCGAGCGCTTTTGCATCCACAACGACAAAGCTGTCTCCGCCATAGGCAGTGTCGACGGTCAACGTTCCGATACCTTCAACTTCCAGCTTTGCATCCAGTTTATCCGCGAAACTGGCAACGTTCTGGACATGAATGCGCTCGGCTTTGCCGTCCCGGCAGTCTGCTTTCACTCGGACAAGCCCACCGGGAGCTTCCAAAGTCAGCTCCGTGACTGGCTCGGTCATTGGAAGAATACCGCTGTCCAACAGGACCGTCGACACACAAATCGAATTGGAGCCTGACATCGGAGGCGTGTCCTCGGGCTCCATTATGATGAAAGCCGCATCTGCCGCTGGATGTTTCGGCGGCACAAGCAAATTGACATGCCGGAAGACACCGCCACGCGGTTCGTTCAAAACGAAGTTCCGGAGTGTTTGGTCCTTGGCGATGAAACTGCGCTGATCCCATACGGTTTCGCCGGGGGGCGGGGTGACACCTCCTACGATCACGTCACCGACTTCGCCTTCGGCATGACAAGAGACAACATGGATGGTTTTATTGCTGCGCATTGTCTTGTCCTCACGAATAGCTGGCGACGGGATCGCCGAGGGCTTCAAAGATCGGTGTGATGCCGAGGCCCGGCCGGTCTGAGGCGGTCATCCGGCCGTTGACCCGCTGCGGTGCCCCCTCAGCGATATCGACTGTGCCGTAGCTGTTGAAGTCCGTGGCGGAGAAGGTGAATTCGGACGGTGTCGACCGGGCCAGATGGGCGATCGTAGCCGTAGTGATGTCGCCGCCCCAAGTGTCTTCAATGGTCATTGGGATGCCGTGCACAACGCACAAATCCCGCATGAGTTTGGCCTTCGTCAGGCCGCCGACCTTGGAGATCTTCAGGTTGATGCAATCCATGGCGTCATCGGCGAGGCCGCGGACCAGCATGTTCGGCCCGTCGATCACTTCATCCATGACAAACGGCAGCGCTGTTCGGCGGCGGATGGAGATACTTTCTTCGTAGGTCAGACAGGGCTGTTCGATGTAGACATCCAGCGCCGACACTGCGCCCACAACCCGGGCCGCCTCATGGCGTGTCCAGCCTGTGTTAGCGTCGGCAACCAGAATATCCGTGGATCGTAAAACTGCACGTGTGGCCTTGATACGCTCGATGTCATCATTGGCATCGCCGCCAACCTTCAACTGGAACTTGGTGTACCCTTCTGCCGCATAGCCTTCGATCTTGGCCGCCATGGTTTCAGGCGCTTCTTGGCTGATGGCGCGGTAAAGCACAACATCGTCCTGCGCGGCGCCGCCAAGAAGTGTATAGACGGGCTGGCCGGTGGCCTTGCCCAGAAGATCCCAGCAGGCGATGTCGACTGGGGCCTTGGCGTAGGGATGACCTCTTAGCGCTGCATCCATCACCCGGTTGATCTCGCCGATGTTGAGCGGATCCTTGCCAATTAGGTGCGGCGCAAGCTCCTGTATCCCGCTTCGCACACCCAGCGCGTAGCTCGGCAGATAGGCCGATCCGAGCGGGCAGCATTCAGCATAGCCCTTCAGCCCTTCATCGGTGATGACTTCCAGCACTGTGCTGTCGAATACTTCGACGAAATTGCCGTTAGACCAACTGTAGCGGCCCTCCTTCAAAGGAAGGTCCACCTGATAGACATTGATGGCAGTGATTTTCATGGTGTCCCTCCAATTGTTGAGGCTCAGAAGCGGTTGGGTGAATAAGCAGAAAGGTCGATCGGCGGCGGTGCGCCTTTCGCGATGGTCGCAACAATTTCAGCAGTGCCTGCCGCCTGTGTGAGACCCAGATGGCCATGGCCGAACGCATAAATGATACGAGGATCCTTGGAAGAGTGGCCGATGACCGGCAGGCTGTCCGGAAGAGACGGACGGAAGCCCATCCATTGTCTGCCGGTGTTTGCTTCTATGCCGGGCAAGAAGGATTTGGCTTTATCAAAAAGGATTTGTGATCGTTTGTAGTTCGGCGGCAGCTTGAGCCCGCCCAGTTCAACCGCGCCGCCCACCCGGATGCCATTGTTAATGCGGGTCACAACAAAGCCATGACCGGGAAAGGTCAGATGTGTTCGAAGATCGAAAGATTCATCCGAAATAGTCGAATTGTAGCCCCGCTCGGTTTCTAGCGGGATTTTGTCGCCAATTGACTGCGCAAGGTGATGCGACCAGGCGCCGGCGCAGATGATGACCTGCTGTGCAGAATGCTGTCTTTCTGGTGTATTGAGTTGGATGGCATTTTCTTTTGGTTGGAGCGAAGTGATCGTAGCCGTGGACATCACGCCGCCTCTGGATTTGAAAAGGTCCGTCAGATGCGCAAGCCATGCAGCGGGATCACAAGTGTTGATCCATTCCGGGGTGTAGCCCGCATAGGCGAACCGGCCATTGATACCCGGCTGGATTTTTGCAATTTCGGCAGCACTTTTCAGGAGATTGAAATCCACGCCATGCTCCCGGCGGAGATCCCAGCCTGGAAGGCTGGTACGGAATTCCCGTTCGCTTTCATAGAGCTGTAGCTGCCCATCCCGCTGGATCAGGTGTTCGGCTGACGTATCCTTAATCTGCTGCTCAAGTGCCGCTTGCGACAGTTTCATCAGGCTTGCTTGAGCGGCGAGGCTCTTATGGTAACGGTCCGGAAGACTTGCCCGCCAAAACCGCAGCAGCCACGGCAGGATCTGGAGCGCGTAGGCCGGCGGGATCGACAGAGGACCGAGCGGATCAAGCAACCACTTCGGTGCCTTAAGCATAATACCGGGCGCAGCCAGCGGCATGATGTCGGCAAACGCAAAGGCACCCGCGTTCATTTCAGATGCCCGGGGGGGGGCGTCTTGCCGGTCGAGGATCGTCACCTTCCGCCCTTCTGCCTGGAGGGCAAGAGCCGTGCAGGTTCCAACGATCCCGGAGCCGATCACAATCACGTCTTTGATATTTGGATCCGTCATGGAAAATCAGCCGCACTTTCCCGCCAGAACAGAGTGCCTGGCGGGAACCGAATAGAAGTTAGGGGAGAGTGTAGGCGGTTTTTACCGTCGTATAGAATTCCGCCGCGTAGCGTCCTTGCTCGCGGGAACCGAAGCTGGAGCCCTTCGTGCCGCCAAATGGAACGTGATAGTCGACACCTGCTGTCGGCAAGTTGACCATCACCATTCCTGCCTGTGAGTTCCGTTTGAAGTGATGGGCGTGTTTCAGCGATGTCGTGCAGATACCAGCGCTCAGACCAAACTCCGTGTCATTGGCAACGGCAAGGGCTTCATCGTAATCCTTTACCCGAACCACAGACGCGACCGGACCGAAGACTTCTTCGCGGTTGATGCGCATGTCGTTGCTGGTTTCGGTCACCAGCGCGGGCGCCATGAAGAACCCTTTTGTCGCCAGATCCAGGCGCTGTCCGCCCAGAACCTTGCCACCTTCACTGCTAGCAATGTCGACATAGGAGAGATTTTGTTCCAGCTGCCGATTATCGACAACAGGGCCCATCTGGATACCGGCTTCCAACGCGTGCCCGACTTTCAGCGCGACCATCCGGTCGTAGAGCGTTGCGACGAACTGATCATGGATTTTCTCTGTTACGATCAAGCGGGAGCTGGCGGTACAGCGTTGACCCGTTGAGAAGAACGCACCGTTGAGACAGGTCTCCACCGCAACGTCGAGATCGGCATCATCTAGGATCACCATCGGGTTTTTGCCGCCCATCTCCAGCTGAACTTTTTTTAGTTTTGCGCCACAGGCTGCTGCAATACCGCGGCCGGTCGGAACCGACCCTGTGAAGGAGATGGCATTGACCTTTTCATTGTCGATCATGCGCGGACCGAGTTCGGAACCACGTCCGAACACAAGATTGACCACACCGTCTGGAAGGCCAGCCCGGGACACAATTTCGACAAGCGCATGCGCGCTGGCAGGAACCAATTCGGCGGGCTTCAGGACAACTGCATTGCCGAAGCAAATTGCCGGAGCCAGTTTCCAAGCCGGAATGGCAATCGGGAAGTTCCACGGCGTAATCAGACCGACAACTCCGACCGGTGACCGGGTGACATCCACCTCTATGCCAGGACGGACAGACGCAAGATGATCTCCCGACTGGCGTAGTGCTTCGCCGGCAAAGAATTTGAAGATCTGTCCTGCGCGGGCAGCTTCTCCGATCCCTTCTGGCAGGGTTTTGCCTTCTTCTCTGGAAAGCAATCTTCCCAGTTCTTCCTCGCGCGCCAGGATCTCCGTGCCGATGAAGTCCAGAACATCAAATCGTTGTTGCGGCGTCGAAGTTGCCCAGCCTGGAGCTGCTTCGTGCGCTGCATCAATGGCCTTATCAAGATCGGAAACGGTACCCTTGGCGGCAAAACCGATTGTATCTGTTGTGTCGGAGGGATTGATGTTCGGGATGCTTTCAGCGGTTGCGGCCCACGCTCCGCCGATGAAATTTTTATAGTCCATGATGTGGTCCAGTTTTAAGGCCGGATGCCCAGACGATAGGGGTCGGCCAGATTGAAAATCAGATTTGCGTCAGACGTGACAAAGGCTTGTCCGGTGATGGTCGGGAGAACCCCCTTGCCTGTTCCGGGCTGGTATGAGGCCCGGTAAGTACTGCCGATGACGCTTTCCTGTATCCAGGTTTCTCCCGGCGCTAGAACGCCGTCTTCAGCGAGGCAGGCGAGTTTGGCTGAACACCCGGTCCCGCAAGGTGACCGGTCGTAAGCGCCGCCAGGGCAAAGAACGAAGTTCCGGCTGTTTGAAGATGGATCGACAGGCGGCCCAAAGAGTTCGATATGGTCAATCCAGGCCCCATCTGTTCCGGTGATATCTGCGTCTTCAAGAGCTGTGCGGATGTCCTTTGTATAGGCGGTCAAATCCGTGACATTCGCCAAAGTCAGGTCGATCGGGCTTTCTTTAACCAGGAAAAACCAATTGCCGCCGTAAGCAACATCTCCAGTTACTTTCCCGCGCCCCGGAACATCAACAGACACGTCTTTTTGTAGGCGATAGCTTTCCACATTCGAAACAGCGACTGTGTTGGCATCAAGCAGGTCGACTTCGACAATGCCAACTGGGGTTTCTATGCGGTGTTGTCCGTGCGGCAATCTTCCAAGATGGGCGAGCGTAACCGCCAAACCTATCGTCGCGTGGCCGCACATCCCGAGATTTTGCAGGTTGTTGAAGTAGATCACCGCTGCTGTGCAGTCTGGTTGGGACGGCGGTAAGAGCAATGCCCCAACAATTGCATCGTGCCCCCGTGGTTCCAGGACCACGGATGAGCAGAAATCAAGATGCTCTGCTTCCAGGCGCGCCGCTCGTTCGGCAAGGGAGCCGGATCCAAGATCCGGTCCACCATCGACGACCAGCCGGGTCGGTTCTCCTGCTGTGTGGCTGTCGATTACGCGCATTCGGCCAAAACTCCGCCTTGCCCGCACCAGTCAGCATACCAGGTTTTGAAGAGGTCATATTGCGCTTCGATGTAGCCGCGCTGGGCGTCTGTCAGGGCGTCTGTCTCATTGAAGTGAAGGCGGTATTCGTCTTCGCCGTTCAGAACCATCAGGTGTTTGTAGTAGAGCACAAGATCCGGTCCCTCATCGAAGCTGGATAGCACGCCGAGCGCCTCTTCCAGTTCCTTTGCCCGGTTCCGAGCTTCCGCGTTTCCTTCTGCGGCTTTTTTACAAAGTGCCACAAGGTGCAGAACCGCATCCGGCAGGGCATTGCCGATGCCCGTGATGGCGCCGGTTGCACCGCAATTGACAAAGCCATGGTAGACTGCGGTGTCGACCCCGACCATCAAAGTAACATCAGCATCCTGAGACGTGATGTTTTCGGCTGCATAGCGTAGGTCATCGTGGCCGCCGAATTCCTTGAAGCCAATCAGGTTTGGAAACTGCTTTCGCAGGTCGAAGAAGAGATCTGCTCGGGTTGCAAAGCCATAATAGGGGCTGTTGTAGATGACAGCCGGAAGGCTCGGCGCTGCAGCCAGAATGGCACTGAAGTGATTGCGCTGGGCTATCGCTGAAACACCGCGGGATAAAACTCTCGGGATCACCATCAAACCATGAGCACCCACCTTTGCGGCATGAGCTGCATGCGCAACAGCCGACTTGGTGTTGACTGCGCCCGTCCCGACAATTGTCGGGACGCCAGCTTTGACCAGGCGCTCGACGCCTTCCATGCGCTCTTCATCGGTCAAGAGCGGCCAATCGCCCATGGAGCCGCAATAAACAACAGCTGACATGCCTTTGGAAATCAGGTCCTGTCCCTTTTTCACCAGCGCATCGAAGTCCGGCGTCCGGTCTGCTTTACACGGGGTCATCAGGGCCGGAATGGTGCCGGAAAAAATGTTTGAGGACATTGCCTTCTCCTTTTGAGACGAGCCGAACGGTCGCTGGAAAACCGAGCGTAAACCGTTGGCTTCGAAATTTAAATCAGCGCTGTTCAGCGCACATTGGACAGGAATTTTCGGGTGTGTTCGGATTGTGCGTCCCCAAACACTTGTTCAGGCGGGCCAATCTCTTCCATAACACCGTGGTGGAAGTAGGCGACGCGGTCGGAGACATCGCGCGCAAACCCCATTTCATGGGTGACACAAATCATCGTCATGCCCTCTTCGGCCAGAAGCCGCATGGTGTCGAGCACCTCGCCAACCAGTTCGGGATCGAGCGCCGATGTTGCTTCGTCAAACAGCATATAGGCCGGTTCCATGGCGAGCGCCCTTGCGATTGCGAGCCGCTGCTGCTGGCCGCCGGACAGAGCACTTGGATAGACATTCAGTTTGTCTTCCAGGCCGACATGCTTGAGTTGTTGTTCGGCGATCGCATTGGCTTCCGCACGAGATTTGCCTTTCACGATCTTTGGCGCCAGGGCCACATTCTCCAAGGCTGTCAAATGCGGGAAGCTGTTCCACTGTTGGAATACCATGCCGAGTTTCTGGCGCAGTTTGTTGATGTCTGTGCTCTTGTCATGAACGTTGGTGCCGTCCACGAGAACCGAGCCTTTTTGGATCGGCTCCAGTCCATTGATGCAATAGAGCAGAGTTGATTTGCCGGAGCCGGACGCGCCGATGACGGAGAGTACTTCGCCCTTGTCGACATCCAAGTCGATGCCTTTGAGGACTTGAAGCGCACCGAAGTATTTTTCTAGACCGCGTATCTCGATCATTGGGCCCACCTTTTTTCTAGTTGTGCGGCATAGCGCGAGATCGGAAAGGACAGCGCGAAATAGAACGCACCGGCAATTGCTAGGATCAGGAAGGGTTCCTGGGTCCGGGTAATCAGGATCTGGCTGGCTTTCAGAAGTTCGACATATCCAAGGACAGAGACCAGGGCGCTGTCCTTCATGACGCCGAGCGCAACACCGACCCAGGATGGAAAGACCGCACGGCCACCGATCGGCAGAACAACATGGCGCATGTCCTGCCAATAGCTCAGGCCAAGCGAGCGGGCGGCGCGGCGCATCGGTTTGCCAACAGCCTCAATGCCGCCGCGGGCAACATTGGCGACCAAAGACGCCGTATAGATCGTCAGAACCACCACTCCGGAGCCAAACGGACCAAAATCCAGGCCGATAATCGGCGCGAAGTTGTAGAAAAGGACCAGCTGGATGATCAGCGGGATCGACCGGAAGATATCCAGAACCGGCGCCAGCGCCATGGCTCCCAGAAGTTTGCCTTCGTAGAGCAGCCAGCCAAAGAAGATTCCGAGGACCGTTCCAAGGGAAATTGATACGGCCGAGATCCAGAGTGTACGGAGCGCTGCCTCGCCCAGAAACCACAGGTCATTGATGGTAAAGCCACTGAAGAAGCTTATCGTCTCTTGCACGGTCATCTCCTCAGTAGCGGAACAGGCGCAGAGCAAGCAGGCGCGAGGCCGCAAGGATGACCTTGACGATCACGTAGTAGATGATCGCGGTCACGGCGAAGTATTCGAAGATGCGGAAGGTCCGGCTGGCGAAAAATTGTGTTTCACCGCTGAGTTCCCGGAATCCTACGAGCATGCCTAATGATGACATGAGCACAGCCCAGACCAGCTGGTTGGTCAGCGGGTGATAAACTACGCGAAACACCTGAGGAATGATGATCCGTGTGTAGGCTTGCCAGGACGACATGCCAAGGCTGCGGGCGGCGCGCAATTGGGTGTTTGGAATTGATTGGAAACCACCGCGGAAGTTTTCCGCCAGATATCCTGCGCAGTTGAAGCTAAGGCCCGCGAGGACGATGGTGAAGGGACTGAGGTGCAGTCCGAAGGCGCCCAGACCAAATCCGAAAAAGAACAGCTGAAATAGAGCCGGGGTGTTCCGTGCCAACTCGACCCAAGCGGTCGCGAACCAATAGGCCGGTCCACTCCAGTTCAGGCGGATGAGGGCGAGCCCCAGGCCAATGATGATGCCGATGACCATTGAAAGCGTTGCGACCTGCAAGGTCAGCAAACCTGCTTCCAAAAGGTCCGGCAAGCTTTTCATCACCGGGCGCCAATGGAAATTGTAGTCAAACATTCTCAGGATGCTCCACCAGATCTGCCAGTCTGTGAACTGGGTGTCTGCGGAAAGAGGAAGTGGGAAATCAGCATTGAGCCGTTTTCAAAGACCTCTTGAACAAAGGGACGCAGGGCATGCCTTTGGTGGGGTGGCATGCCCTGCATATCGTCAGTACATGACGCCCGGGATGCGGAGTTCCGGAGCTTCGCCTCCGACGTACTTGCCCCAAAGCTCATCGTAACGGCCGGAGCGGACCTGATGGGTGACAAACAGGTTGAGGAAGTTCAGCCAGGTCACATCTTCACGTTTTCCGACAACGGAAGTGTAATCTGTTGTCCAGGGCATGCGTGGGCCGGCCAGAACAGTGTCATACTGGTCCGTGATGGGCTTGACCGCTGTGTTGGTTGTGATGCCGATATCGGCTTTGCCTTGGGCGACTGCCAGAAACACTTCGTTTTCCGACTGATACCCCTGATAAAGGTGTTCTTCGCCCCATTCTTTGGCGATTTTGAGCCATTCCTGCTCTGGGACGGTGCCGATCGCGCCAGCAACAGTTTTGCCGCGGATATCCTCGAACGACTCGATACCGCTTTCCGCGTTGACGACGCCCTGCGCGTAGTAGATTGCATAAGGAATGGTGAACCCAACAGTTCGGGCGCGGGCCAGACTGTCCGATGTGGCTCCAAAGACAACATCTGCACGACCGGTGACGATGACCGGGAGGCGCTCGGCCCACGTTACTGGGTAAATGGACGGTTCAACTTCCAGAGCGGCTGCGAGATCATTGCAGTATTCGACGTCAAAGCCCGCAGGCTCGTTGTTGGCGTCCCGGTAACCGATCGGCGGAAAGTCGAGGACTACGCCACAGCGAAGTTCACCGCGATCAACGACATCGTCCAGAGTGTCAGCCTTGGCTGGTAAAGTGGCAACGAGCGTAAGCGCTGCTGCGGCTGCGAATTTCCTAAACATGATTTTCCCCTCTTCTTTTCGAAGATTTTTGGTCAGCGCGGAATTGATAATCCAAATCGGATCCAATATTCAATATAAAATATTCAAAAAATTTCCCGCTGTACCAAAACAGGGCGTTCGCCTAAAAAGATCCCGAACGGAGAGGCGTTGGTATGAAACTGAAATCAATGGACATTTCTGCAACGGCATCGGCGTCATCGATTGTCTTCGATGCCTTGCGAACGGCCATTATCGAAGGTCAGCTGGAGGAGGGGGAACCCTTACGCCAGGATGAAATCGCGCGCCTTTTCAACACGAGCCGGATTCCGGTTCGGGAAGCTATTTCCCGTCTTGAAGAGCAAGGCCTGGTTAAAACGCAGCGCTACAAAGGGGCGGTTGTCGCTGGTCTGTCGCCGGAGGAAGTCGAAGAGATTTTTAACTTAAGGGCACTCGTGGAGCCGGAGATCATCAAGAATGCGGTTCCGAGGATGTCCATGGAGCTGCTCTCCCAGGCCCGGGAGAAATGCTCTGATTTTTCGGCCTCAAAGGATCCGATGGAGTGGGGCAACCTCAACCGTGATTTTCACGAAACGCTCTATAGTGCCAGCGACTTGAAGTATTTTCTTGAAATTGCTGGCAATGCGATTGACCGGGTGGAGAGGCAAATCCGGGCTCAATTGGTGATGAGCAATGGTATGGAGCGGGCCGGTCGCGAGCATTTTGGTATTCTTGAAGCTTGTGAGAAGGGGGAAGCGGAAAAGGCCGCCGACCTGACCCGGGCACACATTATGGGGGCAAAATCCTCACTGCTGCAGTTCCTGCCAAAAAAGTAGCTTGCTGCGGCAAGCTCACGTCACCATAAGGCGCCGCCCGAATGCGGCAACGGGCTTCAATTGCCAATGCGCAAACGTTTCGAAGCGAGCATGTTTTGCTTGCTCCAAAGGGTGATATATCGGTTAGGTGAGTGCTGGTGAGAAATTGTGGCCGATATAATGTATGCACAACAGTTCCCGGCAAAAATAGGCTCTCCGGCAAATTCTGCCTGATCGAGTATTTTTCTAAGTAATCTCATTTTATCCGGACTTTTTGGCGGTGTTAACACTTGATTAACTATAAAATTCGCGCATCTTTTAAGTATAATTCATAGAAATATTACTAGTAGGCACATTTTTCCCACTTAAAGGCAAAATTTTCCCAAATTAAAGCAAAAAATTCCTAGTAAAAAATCTAAAAAAATTAATAAATCTCCGCCTGATCTGGAGTATTGGTACGTTATAGACTTGTACAACCAAGTTTGGGGCCAGGCAAAGGACCTGTGGGCGGGTGAGCAAATATGACAATCGCGGCAACAAGTTCACATCCGGAAATGGACTTGCCCGGCAATGAACGGGCGCCAGAACAGCCGACGCAAAGCGTGAATCTTACGGATTTGGGAGACGATGCGCTTTTGGAGTTGATAGGCCAGCATCGGGAAGATGCGTTCCGGCTTTTGATCCAGCGGCATATTGATCGAGCCTACGCGGTTGCCTACCGGATTTTGCACAATGGTCCGGATGCTGAAGATGCGGTCCAGGATGCGTTTTTGAAAGTCTGGACGCAACGCGGAACCTGGCAAGCGGGGAAGGCCAAGTTCTCCACCTGGCTCTTCCGGGTCGTCACCAACCGCTGCATCGACCTCCTGCGCAAGAGCAAGGTGGATGTGACGGACGAGCTGCCGGAGCTGGAAGACGATGCATGCGACCAGTCTGAAGAATTGGAGCGGACGGAGGCAGCCGAAATTCTCGAGGGGGCAATGGGAAAGCTGCCGGATCAGCAACGCATTGCCATCGTCTTGTCGTATAATGAAAGCTTGAGCAATCCAGAAATTGCCGAGATCATGGAAACAACAGTTTCCGCAGTGGAGTCGCTTTTAAAGCGTGGGCGGCAGAAACTCCGGGATTTGCTTAAATCACACAGTGTCGAAATCTTGGCGTTGTTTACTTCTGGTTAACAATAAACCTGAAGTGAAGCGGAGAAACTCCGCCTGAATTCATGCAGTTGCTTCGTTGTAGGGACAAGGCACGGGAAACCCGCGCCGCCCGCGCCGCTTCTTTTGTGCGGCCCGCTTGACTGCAGGAGTTAGACTATGCCCGTTATTTCAACGAACACTGCCGCAAACACTGCGGTTCGCTATCTTAACATGAATTCGCTGGATCAATCCGATTCCCTGGCCAAGCTCGCCAGCGGTTCGCGGATCAACAAGGCCTCTGACGATGCGGCCGGTCTTGCGATCGCCACCAAGATCTCCTCCGACATTGCCGCGCTCGACCAGGCCGCGACCAACTCCTCCCACGGCATTTCCGTGCTGCGAACCGCAGACGGCGGCGCGGCCAACGTTGCCGACATTCTGGAGCGGATGAAGACCCTGGCCTCCCAATCGGCATCCGGGACCGTGACCGACACCGAGCGCGCCTATGTTCAGGCGGAATTCGATCAGCTGAAACAGGAAATTGACGGCATCTCCAAGAGCACCCGGTACAACGGTGTCAGTCTCCTGGACGGCAAAAGCGACTTCTCGGACGATAACACTTATACCGCTGCTACGGTGACCGGTGCGACTGCAAATGCCACTGGTTTGACGGCTAACACGAGCGGGACAATCCAGATCAATGGAGCGACCATAACTCTCTCCACTACGGCAACGTCTATGACTGTTGCTGACATGGTTACGCAGATTAACGCAGGGCTGACTGCCGCTGGTAACACCAGTGTTGTTGCTTCAAACAACTCCGGCACCCTAACGTTAACTTCTTCGGCTAAGGGTGCTGATGCGAGCATTACGATTGCTGCGGGAACGGGCACTCTCGGCTTAGGAACTGTGGGTCTAACCGCTGGCACCACAAATGGCTCAACCACTGTAGCTGCTACGACCGGTGCCGATATCGTGGTTGGTTCATCCGCATCCGATACGATTAATCTTGTGCTGCCCACACTGGATACGACAACTCTCGGATTGTCATCATTGAATGTATCGAGCCAATCCGGTGCAAAGGCGGCTATTTCAGCTCTGGATACAGCGATCGACAAAGTCTCCAACGCCCGGGCCGATATGGGTGCCACCATGTCGCGCTTCGAGTTCCGCTCGTCCCAGATCGCAACCAGTGTTGAAAACCTGGATGCAGCCAAATCGGCGATCTCCGATGTCGATATCGCCAAGGAGCAGGCCAAGCTTGCTGCGTCCAAAGTCAAGGTTCAGGCGGCGGTCGCAGCTGCCAGCCAGGCCAACCAAATGCCGGAAAATCTGCTTCAGCTGATGCGGTAAATTTTTACCGGCATAGGCCGGACCGGGTGACCGTAGTGACTGCCCCCACCTAGCGCTGCGTCAGCCGGTCCGGCTCTTCATTTTCCCTTTGGGCAAATAGATCTCGGGTTTAGGGAGTGAGTTGATGAATGTCGGTGGCACCGCTTCAACGGCAAATACGGCGACCCAGTCTCCGGCAAAAACAACCCCACAATCCGTACCGCAACCTTCCAGCAAATCTGCAAACGGCAGCGATTCTGTCGATTGGAATTCGCTGGTCGAAGCCTCCGTTGTGCAGAAGAAGGCCCCTGCGGTTCGGCTGGACTTGAAAATCAAGGAAAACACAACAGAAATCAAAGCCTATCAAAAGATGCAAGGGCTGATGCAGAACCTTGCCTCGTCCTTGAAGTCTATCCGGGGCTCCGACAGTTCGCTAACCCGCAATGACGACATCTTTTCCAAGCGCCAGGCGTATTTGACCGGGCGCGGCGTGACCAACCCGCAGTCCAATGTCGTTGTCACCGCCACCAATGGCGCGGATGTGCGTACTTATGATCTGAAGATCCTGAAGGTGGCGACGGCGCAAAAGGTGGCCAGCCAGTCCTTTCCTGATTCCAAGACGGACCTCAATCTGGAAGGTTCGTTTTCGCTGAAGCTCGACGGCGCGGCCGGTGCCGCCACCACCATCGATATCAAAAAAGATATGCCTCTGGCTGAAATCGCCGAGGCGATCAATGCCAAGAAGGCCGGAACCGGTGTGTCCGCGGCGGTCGTCAAGGTGTCCGAGACCGAATCCAAGTTGATATTGAATGCGGACAAAACCGGCAAGAACATCCTCATGACGCCGGTTGCGGGCGCCAACATCGGCCAGTCTCTCGGCCTCGTCGCGCCGGGCGGCGGGTTTGCCAATCAGCTTCAAGCTGCCACCGATGCGCTTGTTGAACTGGATGGTGTTCAGGCGAGCCGCGATTCAAACGTGATCGACGATCTGGTCAAGGGCGTCACTTTCTCGCTCTACAAGGAAACCGGGGCCGGCAATTCGGTATCGGTGGAAGTCGCGCAGTCGCTGAACGACATCAACACCGCGATCAAGGGACTTGTCGACAGCTACAACGCCTACCGCACGTTCGCGATCAGCCAGCAGCAAGTCGCCACAGGCGGGCAGGTGTCGGCCGATGCAGCTTTGTTTGGTGAAAGCATCCTGCGCAACGCCAACACAGGGATTGCCGGTGCTTTATCGACCACGATCAACACCGAAAGCATGGCGCTCCTGGGTTTGTCATACGACCCCAACAACATGCTGCAGATCGACGCTACCAAGTTGAACGACGCCTTGATCAACCGGCTGCCGGATGTTGAAAAGATCCTGGGGTTCCAGGCCTCGTCCAGTTCCGCCGATGTTGGTTTGCTGACGCGGGGGGCGAACATGCCAGCCAGCCTGTCGCTGGATATCAAAACCGACGGCAATGGCAAAATTACTTCAGTTTTAGCAGACGGCAAGGCAGATCAGTTTGTGGTCAGCGGCCAGCGGATCGTCGGTGCGGAAGGCACGGCCTACGCAGGGATGACGCTTGTTTTTACCGGCAAGACAGACACGACGGCGAACCTGTCGTTTTCGTCCGGCATCGCAGAGCGGCTTTATCAAAGTGTTACGCAGTATTCGGATCCGCAAAACGGCCTGATCCAAAAGGTTGTGACCGAAATGACGGCCGACAACGAAGGCCATACAAAGAGATACAATCGCATGATGAGCGATGTGAACCAATTCCGCACGCGCCTGATCAAGCTGTTTTCTGAATATCAGAAAGAGATTGTGCGCGCTGAGTCGGACCTGAACTATTTGAAAGCAATCTTGGGAATAAAGGACTGAGTGTTGTGAGTTATGCAATGAACCGCGCGATCGGGGCCTATCAAACCGCTGCAACCACCGTGGCGCCGCCTGCCGCTGTCACTCTTTTGCTGGATGAGGTGTTGAACGCTTTTGTCCTGGCTGCAGGCCACATGCGCAACAATGAACACGAAGACGCGTTTGCCCGCGTGAACCGGGCGTCCGGAATTCTGCGCGGTCTGCGCCAGAATGTGGACCTGGAGTACGATCTTGAGATGGGACACCAGCTTGTCGACATGTACACGCGCAACATTTTTGCGATCAACATGGCTTATCCGGCTGCGGATGCGATCGAGCAATTTGCCGATCTTGCCGAAGGTCTGCTTGAGTTCCGCAACTCCTGGGCGGAGATGACGACTCTAGCGCCTCGGGGGCTGGAAACACTCAGAAACGATATTTTGACGGAAAGATCTGTTGTCGACGGACTGGCTTTGGTAGACACGGCTTAGTCAGGCCTGTAGCGTTCGCCTGAGTATTAGTTATCAGGTGGCGCATGGCCGGATCAAAATCTGAAATGTCGTTAGAGCAGTTCGATGAACTGCTAAAGCGGCATGGACCAGACATCGGGAAATGGCCGGAAATGGAACAAGAAAGCGCCAGGTATCTTCTCGATCATTCTCCCGCGGCAAAAGCGCTCTTCCAATTTGAACAGGGCATGGATGATCTGATTCGTTCCGGAGATACCCCCAAAGCGCCAGCGTCTTTGATTGATTCAATCATGGATAAGGCGAAAAAAAGCTAGCATAATCGTTTTCATGGAAGTTCGATTGCAGCTTCTTAATATGTAGATTTCTTCTTTGCCCGGTCTGGGCGACTTCCTTGATGTGCATCAGATTTTAAATGACTTCGTTAAGGGAAGGCTGTGCCAGACCGCTTCACCTGATGTGAAGGCCGGAATATTTGGCCAATTTCTCCCGTTTTTTCATCATTTTCATCAGAAAGCCAATAGGAAGCGCCTTCATTATTGTTGGTGGGCAATATTTTCCTTGGTAAATTCTTCTTATGGGAAAATATTTCCGAAGTAAAAAATATAAAAAAACTTCGCCTGAACTTGGCTTCGTGTCCGTTTCAGAAATAACGGGCGATGTTTTGCCGTAAGGCGGTGTCTTCGTCCTCTTCCGTAGATCCTTCAAGGTGGGGCGAAAATGTCGATTACTTCCATAACACAAACGCCGCAAGCTCAGGCGCAGGCTGGTGCCACGCCGATCAAAGGCTCGAAGCTGACGACATCTGATTTTCTTCAATTGATGGTGTTGCAGCTGAAAAATCAGAACCCGACATCTCCATCTGACCCGAACCAGGTCATGAAACAGATGATGGATCTAGCGGGCTATGAAGCGCAGGTCGACACCGGCAAAAAACTGGATGCGATTACATCGTCGCTTAGTGCCCTGCTGTCCGGCAATGGTCTTGGGTACATCGGCCGTACGGTTGAGGCAGCTGGTGACACGACCGCTCTCCAAAGCGGGCAGGCCAAATGGTCCTACGCGACAAATGGTAAGGCGCAATCGGTCAAACTGCAGGTGCTGGATGAAAAAGGCGCGGTGGTTTTTGAGACGGCCGGGAAGACAGATCCCGGCAAGCAAAGTTTCTCCTGGGATGGCAAGGACAAAGACGGAAAGCAATTGCCTGATGGCGGTAAATACACGCTCAAGGTCACAGCTCTAGACGGCAATGACAAGGCCGTTCCGACAGGCACCACGATTTTCGGCAAGGTCACCGGCATCGATGCCACGGGTGACAAATCTGTTCTTCAAATCGGCGGCATAAGCGTTCTGATGCAGAACGTTCTGGCTGTCCTCGAATCTAAGTAAGGGGACGGTCATGAGTTTGATGGGTGCAATGAATTCAGCGATTTCGGCACTGGCTGCTCAAAGCCACGCTTTGTCCACGATCGCCAACAATCTCGCCAATTCAGATACGACAGCCTACAAGTCTTCCAAAACCAGTTTTAACAACCTGGTGGCGGGAACCGGATCAAACACAAGCGGCGGGGTCGCTGCAACGACACGGTCGAACATCAGCCAGCAAGGTTTGGTCACTCAATCCACGCATACAACTCATTTGGGCATTGAAGGTAACGGCTTTTTTGTGGTCTCCGACAACGCTGACTCGCGTTCGCGCTATTACACGCGGAACGGTGAATTCAACGTCGACACTGGCGGTTATCTTGTCAACGGTGGTCACTATCTTCTCGGTTGGACAACAGATGCGTCTGGGAACCCGACTGGTGGAACAAGCGAGACGAACTTGCAGCCGATCAATCTGAACGCAATCCGCAGTTCGGTTGAGGCGACCAATAAAGTACACACTCAGGCGAATTTGCCATCCGAAGCGGCTGTTGGCACAAAATACCAAACCAGCTTTGAGGTTTATGATGCGCTGGGGACGACCAGCACAATAACGGCCACTTATGAAAAAACTGCCGCAAACGAGTGGAAGCTGACCTATGCCGATCCGGTGTCGCCGTCTACCAAGGCGAAGACCGGCACGGTGACATCTGCCGCAATCACGCTGAAGTTTAATTCTACGGATGGCACGCTTGCCAGCACCACACCAGCCAATCCGCAGCTGACCATCGGCAGCTGGACGACCGGCGCAGCCAACAGCACCATCGATATCAGTCTAGGAACGCCGGGCAAAAAAGATGGCATGACACAGCATGCATCAAAAAACCCGAACAAACCGGATATCGACGTTCAGGATATTCAGCAAAACGGCTTGGCATACGGCAACTTGAAAAACGTGCAGATTGCCAAGGATGGTCAGGTTGTCGCGTTCTTCGACAACGGTGAGCAACGGACCATCTATCAGATCCCGATTGCCAACTTCCGGAATATCAACGGTCTCACCGCAATGAGTAATGGCCTTTATGCGCGCTCAGCGGAAAGCGGCAATTCGACTTTGCATGTTCCGAGTAACGGCGGTGCCGGGTCGATCAAGGGCGGTCACTTGGAGCGCAGCACGGTCGATACCAGTGCTGAATTCGCTGACATGCTGGCCGCGCAACAAGCCTATTCGTCAGCATCTCAGATCATGTCGACTTCTAACAAGATGTTCGACACGCTGCTGAATGCTGTGAGGTAACAGTCATGGAAGAGGACCTGGACGGCTGTCGTGCAGAACGCCATCGGCTCAAAATTGAGATGAATCGTCTCTCGTCCAGCCCCGCCCAAACTGCAAGCCGGCTCCAACTGCTGGTTTTAAAACAAGAGCTGGAAGCCCTGATTGGCCGCATGTCGGCCGCTCAGTTGGAGCTGAAATACAAAATGGCCCGAACAACGGAAGCCAACAGAGTAGCAGGAGCCTACGCTCAGGTTCCGCAAAAAAGCAGGTGAGTGATGCCCCAGAAAACACCAAGCAGAGTGCGCTTACCGCAAACATATATCGCGGAAGTGGAAGCAGCCATCTCAAACGCCATTGCTGTTGCCGAAGAACTGATCTCGGTCACGGAAGAGGAGACGCGGCGCCTTTCCAGCGGGCGGCCCGAAGCGATTGAGGAGCTTGTTGCCCGCAAGAAAAAACTGGCTTCGGATTTTGAGGAGTTTCTCCAGAAGTATAAGGCAGAGCGCAATCTGTTCATGCTCGCTTCGGATGAACGTTTTGAGGCGTTGCAGGTCAAAACCAATCACCTAGCCAAAATTCTGATTGAGAACACGGATCATTTGAAACGCGCGATGACCGCAAATGAGCGCCGCATTGAAACCATCATGCGGGCGATCCGGGAACAGCAGACTTCGGTATCGCCGTATGGTGCAAATGGGGTTCAGCGTCATCAAGGGCAGGCACCAATTTCCATGCATACGGGCCACAAGGCGTAATTCTCAATACGGTAAAGGATGTGAGCCATGACCTCCCTGAGTACGGCGCTACAGATTGCTTCCGGATCACTTGGTGCAACTCAGGTAAAACTGTCTGTAGCGGCGAACAACATTGCCAATGCGGACACTAAGGGATTTACGGCGAAACAAACCAGCCAGTCCGCACTTGTCACCTCCGGGTTCGGTTCGGGATTGTCGATCGAGCGGGTTCTGTCGAATGTCAGCAAGTTTCTACTTGATGATCTGCTCTCGGCGACCACCGCGACTGTGGCCGCTGAGACTCAAGCCAGCTACATGGATAGTCTTCAAAAGACATTTGGCGCGATAACGGGACCAAATGGTGAAAGCACGTCGCTTGCTAGCACGATCGCCAAATTCGAGGAAGCTCTGACGAAACTTGCGGGCACACCGGAAAGCGCCAGTCTTGCAAACAGCGCTGTTCAAGCTCTGCAGGATGTGACCCGGCAGCTTCAAAAGTTTTCGATCAAAGTCGATGATCAAATCCTGCAAGCCGACAGCCAGATGGATCTCGGTGTCAAAGCGGCAAACCAGGCGATTACAGAGATCCACCAGATCAATCAACAGATTAGGCAAGCTGGAGCGAGCGGGCAGCCGTCAGCGGAATATGAAGACAAACTCAACTTGGCACTTGGAAAACTCTCCGAGCAGCTTGGGATCAAGCCGTTCCGCGCGGCAGACGGTTCCGTGAAGGTCTACTCCCTGTCAGGTCAGGTTTTGGTCGATAATTCACCACATCCCTTAGCAACATCAAAGGATGCGAATGGCCACACACGGGTTTCGGCCAATGGGGCAGATATCACGGGTGCTCTCAACGGTGGAAAACTGGGTGGCCTAGCGGAAGTGCGGGATAAGATGCTTCCAGCTTATCAGGAAACCTTTCATGAGCTCGCTGGAAACCTAATTTCTGGATTGAATGCCGTGCGCCCGAATTTGCTGGTCGGCACAAATGCACGGGATATCACGGTCAATTCCACCGTGTTGAACAACCCCAAATCTATGCTTGGAACGACTCAGCCGGCGAAGGTTGCCAATGCACTGCTTGATGTCATGCAAAAACCTACGTCCTTTGGCGCGGCTGGTGGTATCGCAGCGGGCAACAGAACCTTTTCCGGCTATGCCAACGAAATACTGTCAAAGGCGGTGAGTGAAACCAACGCCGAAAAGGCGATCCTGGCCTCTGCGCGGCTTGAGCTCGACACTGTGTCGGGAACGATTGCTTCCATGCATGGAGTCAACGTGAATGAGGAAACAGCCAATCTTGCGCAATTAAAGCAGCTTTATTCGGTATCCTCGACCGTTCTGAAGATAATTCAGGAAATGTTTCAAGACCTAAGAGCTGCTGTGAATTGAGGAATTGTTGAATGCGTGTTGCAACCTTTCATCAAAGCACTCTGGTACTTCAGCACGCGATGGAGACTCAGGCGCGTCTGGCTTCGGTGCAAACACAGCAGGCAAGCGGTCTCAAGTCTGCGGACTATGCGGGGCTCGGAACGGATGCTGCTATCCTTGCCAATCTCGAAGTGTCGGTCTCTCGTTCAGAAACCGTAATTGGTGCTGCGAAAGAAACGCAAAGCCGTGTGGATATGGTGCACGCCACTCTGGGCAAACTCTCCGACATCTTGACCAAAATGCGCGCCACGGTGAACGGTACAACGTCGGAAGACCAGATTAGCGCCTTGCAGAGCGAGGCTGCGGCCCATCTGAAAGATGCTGCGCAGCTGGTGAATTCTCAATTCTCGGGCAGATATCTTTTTGCTGGCAGTCTCACGGAGACACCGCCTGCCGACCTGACCGGCTATAAGGCAACGTCGCTTACAGCCACAGATACAAGCTTTTATAAAGGCGACAGCTATGTTCAAACCGTGCGATTGGGGCCGGACAATTCAGTTGACTATGGCCTGACTGGGGATAGGCCGGGATTTGAGAAGACACTCCGGGCACTGTCTTACGTGGCAACGGCATCCCCGTTAACACTGGACAAACTCAAAGACGTGTCTGACTTATTGGTCAGCGCGCAAGACGATGTAATTGCGGATCAGAGCATCAACGGGGCAACGGCAAGCCGATTGAAAACGTTTATCGATAACGAAACGCAATATGCAGCGGAAGCAGGGAGACTTTCCCTCGAGTTGGCTTCTGTCGATGTTGCTGCGGCTGCTGTCCAGGCGGCAAGTTACAATGTTCAGCTGCAAGCCAGTTTTTCTGCGATCAAGACCCTGACCAGCCTCAATTTGCACGATTATCTGAGGTGATGGATCTTTGGGCCCCGGGCGATAGGCCGGCCAGTTAACACGCCGCTGCTTGCAATCCGCATTTTTATACAATCTCTTCGTTGTGCTGCTGGTTTTTGACCTTAAATGCGGTTTACAAACAAGGCGTGCCGGATTGAACTATCGTCCGCTCCACGTCTTTTGTTATTCGCCCCGGAAAAGGACACCTTTCTCATGTCACTTCGCATCAATGACACTGTTCCTAATTTTACTGCCGAAACCGATCAGGGCCAGATCACATTTCATGATTGGATCGGAGATAGCTGGGCCATCCTTTTCAGCCATCCGAAGGACTTTACACCGGTCTGCACCACCGAATTTGGTGTTGTTGCTCAGCTAGCTGACGAGTGGGAAAAGCGCGGTACCAAAGTGATCGGAGTATCGGTCGACAGCGCGGATGATCACAAGAAATGGAAAACTGACATCGAAAAAGTCGGCGGAGCGGCCGCTGGTTTTCCGATCATCGCAGATGAAGGCCTGGAAGTCTCCAAAGCTTTCGACATGCTGCCGGCAGAAGCCTATCTGCCGGATGGCCGTACACCAGCTGACAGTGCGACAGTCCGTTCTGTTTTCATCATCGGTCCAGACAAACAGCTGAAGCTGTCTATGACCTACCCAATGACCGTTGGCCGGAATTTTGCCGAGGTTGTCCGGGCGCTTGATGGGCTGCAGACATCCGCAAAAGGCGTCGCTACCCCTGCAAACTGGCAGGTTGGTGAGGACGTGATTGTGCCGCCGGCTGTGAGCGATGAGGACGCAAAGGCAAAATTCGGCAGTTTCGATGCTGTTCTGCCATACTTGCGCAAAGTGAAAATGCCAGCCTAATCAAGTTTAGGAGGCGGTGGTCTATCAGCCGTTTCATCCAAAACTGTATCAAATTGCGGCACAGGGCAGGGCCCTGTGCCGTTTGCGTTCTGGGTTTCTGAAATAGGCCTAGCCGACGATCAGCTGTTTGAGCTGCAGAGATTCGTATTCCAGCTCATTCAGCCGGTAGTTCACCACATCTCCGATGGTAACGATCCCGACGATGTTGTCGTCGTCGAGAACCGGCATATGACGGAAACGGCCTTCTTTCATCTTGCGAAGAACCGCAATCAAGGGATCGTTTGGACTGCAGACTTCCACTTTCCGGGTCATGATGTCTTCGACCTTCTGAGGAAGGGTTTGGCCGGGCGTTTCTGCAAGCCGGCGGACAATGTCGCGCTCCGATAAGATGCCTTGGAGCTTGCCGTCTGCATCTTTCACCAGTAGCGCACCGATCCCTTTTTCTTTGAGCATCACGACGGCCTCGTGAAGGGTGTTTTGCGGACGCAGCGCAAAAATGTCTTTGCCCTTCGAATCGAGGATCTTTCCAACCGTCACGACCTCATGTGAGGTGTTTGATTGTTGGGACTGGCTGTGGGTCGTCTCGTGAATCTTGTCTTTTCGGCTTGGGGCCTGATAAGAGCTTGGCATGAAATATGGCTCCCTGCTGGTCTATCCACTTTCGAAGTGATGAACCAGCTTAACCGAAACTTGGCGGCTTAAGGAACTCTACAAATTGGCTGATTTGGTATTGACGCCGCTCACGGCAACGATTCTATTCGTTTTAGCCTGTTTTGCGGGGTATCAGTATCGCCGGGTCTGGGTCAAAGAGGGGCCGCGCTGGCAGCTTTGGTTGTTCGGCATTATCGCCGGCAGCTGCCTGGCGCTGGTCGCATTTATCCCGGTGCGGTAACAAAAGCTTCCGGTAAAATCCGGTCAGCCTTCCATTTCAGCCAGCTTTTTGCGGGCATTGGGGCACGTCAACCGATCCCGCAGCGGGCTGTTCGGGTCGATTTCCTTGTTGCAGACCACACAATGGTCGGCTCCGGAAATCGCATTTAGCCCGCCGCAGCTGCCCTTGATCGTCTTGCCTGCAAAAATCACCCCAAGCGCCATGCCGAGCACGACGGTCAGAAGCAATCCAAAAGCCAGAAAAAAAGTCAGCACGGTGAACGCCTTCTTGTTGGGTATTAGGCCTGCAGTTGGGTGAAGCGCTTGCTGGCTGCAGAAACAAACCCGTTATTTCCGGCCTCTGCCTTGCGATCAATAAACAAAACCGCGAGGTCGAGTTTATTTGCGATCTCAAGGCCGCGCTCTGTTCCAAGAACCAGCATTGCAGTTGACCACGCGTCTGCCAGCATTGTGTTTTCAGCCAAAACAGTCACAGACGCTGTTTTGTGAGTGATCGGTTTGCCGGTATGCGCATCAATAATGTGAGAGAATCGCTCGCCATCGCGTTCGAAATAGTTGCGGTAGTCACCGGACGTCGCCATGCCCATGTTGGAGACGCTGGCGACTTGGAATACCTTCTTGCTGATGGAATCAGGCGTCTCAATACCGATCTGCCAATCCATGCTGTCGGCATTGCGTCCAGAAACGTAAATGTCACCGCCGATTTCAACCATGAAATCTGTCAGGCCGAAGCTCTTGGCAACTTCTGCCATCTGATCAACGCCATAACCTTTGCCGATGGACGGCAAATAGATTTGTGCATCCGGATGGCTCTTGCTCAGCTGCGTGCCGTTGACTTTGAGACCCTGAGTCTGACCGGCAACTTCTAGAGCTGCAGTCAATGCGCTGGAGTCAGCACTTGGACGCTGACCTGCATTTTGTGCGCCGAAGCCCCAGGCTTCGATGACTGGGCCAAGGGTAATGTCAAATTGACCGTTGCTGGCTTCATGAATCTCGCGGGAAGCCTGCACAACTTTGGCCAGGCCTTCGGAAACGTGCATTGGTGCCGTGGAATTATGCGCGTTAAAGCGCGACACTTCCGAGGAAGCATCCCAGTTCGACATTTGTGCGTTGACGGCCAAAAGGCTCTTTTCAAGAGCGCTCTTCAAAGCCGCCTTGTCGACGTTTCGATCATGATCGAGAGCGGTGACCGAATAATTGGTCCCCATGGTAGAGCCAGAAAGCTCGATTACATCCGCACCACCTTTGCAGGCAGCCAAGGTCAGCGACATCAGGATGAAGCTGCGCCGGGAGAATTTGATGTTAGTTGGCACGGTAACCTTCTCCGATTGATCTGAAGCGACAAGCGTCGCACTTCATGCGGCGCTTTTCATTGGTTTTTAGAGCCGATTCAACAAAAAAATGTACCCATGCGGCAAAATAGTGCTTTTTAAGGGCGCGAAAACGTAGCATATGGCGCTTTATCGAATTCTGGAGGCCGGATGCGTGCAAAGTTTTAAACTCAAAAAAGGTCTGGATCTACCTGTACAGGGAGCGCCAGTCCAAGAGATTGACGCTAAAGGGGAGATCCGAACCGCTGCGGTGCTTGCCGCGGACTATATTGGTTTGAAACCCCGCCTGGTTGTTCAAGAAGGTGATTCGGTCGGTGTTGGCGCTCCGGTGTTTTTCCACAAGGATACACCGGATGTGATGGTTACCTCTCCGGTCTCTGGTCGCGTGAAGGCGATTAACCGCGGTGCCCGTCGTGTTCTGATCAGCGTTGAGATCGAAGTAGATGCATCTACGGCCGAACCGGTTGATTTTTCTGGGGTAGGCGATGTGTCGACACCAGAAGGACTTGTTGAACGGCTTTGTGCATCCGGATTGTGGACGTCTTTCCAGACCCGTCCGTATTCGAAAGTCCCGGACCCAGCGACACGGCCTGCCGCGCTTTTTGTAACTGCAATGGATACGGAGCCGTTATCTGCCGATGCAGCTGTCATCATCAATGACAGCAGTGCCGCTTTCGAAAAAGGCCTTGAGGCAATCAAAATCCTGAGTGCAGGAAAAACGTATCTTTGCTGTGAGACCGGGGCGAACATCCCAGGTCTTTCAATGGACGGGATTGAAGTTGCTGGTTTCTCCGGGCCGCATCCTGCAGGTCTGGCTGGAACCCACATCCATTTCCTGGATGCGCCGAGCGCAGAAAAAACCGTTTGGGCGATCGGCTATCAGGACGTCATCGCGATTGGCCGCCTGCTGGAAACCGGCCAGTATGATCCGGCTAGAGTCATCGCACTGTCCGGCCCAATGTGTTCCAAGCCGCGCCTCATCCGAACGGTTGCCGGTGCTTCCATGGCCGAACTGGCCGACGGTGAAATCTCTAGTGATGCGCCTATTCGCCTCATTTCTGGCTCTATCCTGAGTGGCCGTCTGGGAGAAGGGCATAGTGCTTATCTTGGACGGTATGCCCGGCAGATGACCCTGATCGAAGAGGATCAGAAACAGAATATGCTCGGATGGATCCTACCAATGCCATCCAAGTATGCTGTTCAACCAGTTCTGGGCTCAGCCTTCTCCAAAAAACTATATGCGCTGACGTCGAACCTGAATGGCGGACGTCGTGCAATGGTGCCACTGGGTACGTTCGAAGAGCTTATGCCGCAGGATTTTCTGCCCACTCAGCTGTTGCGTGCATTGCTGGTAATGGATACGGATCAGGCCCAAGCGCTTGGCGCTTTGGAACTGGATGAAGAAGATCTGGGGCTGGTGGGCTTTGCTTGCCCTGCCAAATATGAATATGGCATGGCGCTTCGCGACTGCCTCACCAAAATCGAAAAGGAGGGCTAGACCTTGGGTCTGCGCAACTTCTTCGACCGCATCGAGCCTTATTTCGTCAAGGGCGGCAAATACGAGAAGTTCTTCCCCATCTACGAGATGGTGGAAAGCTTGGTCTACACACCGAAAACAGTGACGACAGCCGCGCCGCATGCGCGGTCTTATGTCGACATGAAACGGATCATGACCTACGTGGTCATCGCAACGTTCCCATGTATTTTGTTCGGGCTGTATAATGTCGGCTTTCAAGTCAACTTGGCGCTGACGGGCACAGAGCCGTCCGGCTGGCGGGCTTGGATAATTGAGGCGCTTGGCATCGGCTTCAATCCGGCCAATCCGTTCGCTAACTTCATGCACGGCCTGATGTACTTCCTACCGATCTATCTGACGACTCTGGTCGTTGGCGGTATCTGGGAAGTTCTCTTTGCGACCGTTCGTGGCCACGAGGTGAACGAGGGTTTTCTCGTCACATCGATGCTGTATTCCTTGATCCTTCCGGCTTCGGCACCTTTGTGGCAGGTCGCGCTTGGGATTTCCTTCGGTGTTGTGATCGGCAAGGAAGTGTTCGGCGGAACTGGCAAGAACTTTCTCAATCCGGCGCTGGTCGGGCGGGCGTTCCTGTATTTTGCCTATCCAGCGCAAATGTCCGGCGATACGATTTGGACGCCTGTTGATGGTTTTTCCGGGGCGACGGCTCTTTCTGTCTCCGCCTCCGAAGGCTATCAACAGCTGGCAGCCAATGGCATGAGCTGGACGACGTCTTTCCTTGGCACGATTCAAGGCAGTATTGGTGAAACCTCAACCTTGGCCTGTTTGATCGGTTTGGCCTTCCTGCTGATCACCAAAATCGCAAACTGGCGCCTAATCGTTGGCTGTATGGCCGGAATGATGGCCTTCTCCACTTTGCTCAACATCATTGGCTCAGACAGCAATCCGATGTTTGCTATGCCGTGGTACTGGCACCTCGTGGTCGGTGGCTTTGCATTTGGCTTGGTCTTTATGGTCACCGAACCAGTGTCGGCCTCTCACACCAATCTCGGACGGTACATCTACGGTGCCTTGATCGGGGTTATGGTAGTGATGATCCGGGTCATCAATCCGGCTTTCCCGGAAGGAATGATGCTGGCAATTCTGTTCGGTAATGTTTTCGCACCACTTATCGATTATTTCGTGGTGCAAGCAAACATCAAACGCAGGGCGAAGCGAAATGCCTGAAGACAGCGGACACAACGAAAACAAAGGCTTCCTGCGGCGCTTTCTAGACCTACCGACGGACTCCATTCCGAAGACGATTTTCGTCGCCGTTTCGGTCTGTCTGGTCGCGTCCATGATCGTGTCGGCTGCGGCGGTTTCGCTGCGCCCGCTGCAAGAAGTGAACAAACTGAAAGACAAGCAGATCAACATTCTGCAGGTTGCTGGTCTTTACGACCCGCAGGCCGATGTTGTTGAGGCTTTCTCGGTTTTTGAGCCGCAGGTGCTGGAACTGGAAACAGGCAAGTTTACCGATCAGTTTGATGCTGCAACGTTCGATGACCGGGCAGCGGCCTCCGATCCTGCCTTGTCAGTGGCGTTGACCAATGATCCCGCATCGATCGGCCGCAAGTCCAAGTATGTGACGGTCTATCTGCTCCGCAAGGACGACGGCAGCCTCGACAAAGTGGTTTTGCCGATCCACGGCTATGGCCTTTGGTCAACGCTGTACGGCTTTATCTCGCTTGAGGCGAATGGCAACGACATCTATGGCCTGCAGTTCTACAGTCACGGCGAAACACCGGGCCTTGGTGCTGAAGTGGACAATCCGCGCTGGAAATCACTTTGGAAGGGCAAGAAGTTGGCGGATGACAGCGGCGAACTGCTCATCACCGTGGCTAAGACCGCACCTGCACAAGGCGAGGACTTTCATGTCGATGCCTTAGCCGGTGCAACGCTGACAACAGTCGGTGTCGACAACCTTGTCCGTTTCTGGATGGGTGAGGCTGGGTTTGCACCGTTCCTTGAAAACCTTAAAGCAGGAGAGATCTGATGGCGCAGACCAGAAGAAGCATGTTGATCGACCCGCTGGTCGACAACAATCCGATCACTCTTCAGGTTCTTGGGATTTGTTCTGCCCTTGCGGTGACTTCGTCCTTGCAAGTTGCCTTTGTGATGACGGTCGCGGTGACATTCGTGACGGCTTTCTCGTCGATGTTCATCTCGATTTTGAGAAACCATATTCCGGGTGCGATCCGGATTATCGTTCAGATGGTCATTATCGCATCGCTGGTGATCCTGGTGGACCAGGTGCTCAAGGCTTACCTCTTCGAAATCTCTAAAACGCTTTCGGTTTTTGTTGGCCTGATCATTACCAACTGTATCGTGATGGGCCGCGCTGAAGCGTTTGCGATGAAAAACCCGCCGCTCGACTCCTTTATCGACGGGATCGGCAACGGGCTCGGCTACGGCTTGATCCTGATGCTGGTTGGCGTCATCCGCGAATTGTTCGGCTCCGGCAGCCTCTTCGGTGTGACCATTCTGGAAACCGTGAACAATGGCGGTTGGTATGTCCCGAATGGCATGCTGCTGCTGCCGCCTTCGGCATTCTTCATCATCGGTTTGCTGATCTGGGCGTTCCGGTCCTGGAAACCGGAGCAGGTCGAAGAACCTGAGTACAAGATCCAAGTGGTGGATGCGCACTGATGGAACAGCTGATTTCCCTTGCCGTTAAGGCCATCTTTGTCGAGAATCTCGCACTGTCGTTTTTCCTTGGCATGTGTACGTTCATCGCCGTGTCGAAGAAGATCTCAACGGCGCTTGGTCTTGGCATTTCGGTCATGGTCGTTCAGGCGATCACCGTTCCGGCCAACAATCTCATTCTGACCTATCTCCTGGCCCCGGGTGCATTGGCTTGGGCTGGATTTAGCGATGTCGATCTGACCTTCTTGGGATTGATCTCTTATATCGGAGTGATTGCAGCCCTGGTTCAGATTCTGGAAATGGTGCTCGATAAGTATTTCCCTCCGCTTTACAACGCGCTCGGCGTGTTTCTGCCTCTGATCACCGTGAATTGCGCCATTCTTGGCGGCTCACTTTTCATGGTGGAGCGGGACTACAACTTCCCGGAAGCCGTTACCTACGGCTTGTCCTCAGGCTTTGGTTGGGCGTTGGCGATCACAGCCATGGCCGGCGTACGCGAGAAGTTGAAGTACTCCGACATTCCGGAAGGCCTTCAGGGTCTGGGCATCACCTTTATCACCGCAGGTCTGATGGCGCTGGCCTTCATGTCCTTCAGCGGCGTCAAACTGTAACGGGAGAGCCTTGTGGCCACATTAGGACTAGGCATACTGCTCTTTACCCTGATCGTGCTGGCACTTGTCACGATCATTCTTGCAGCGCGCTCAAAGCTCGTGTCGACCGGCAACGTCAACATCTCCATCAACGGTGAGAAGACGATCTCTGTTCCGGCCGGCGGCAAGCTGCTGCAAACTCTGGCCGAACAAAAGTTGTTTGTTCCCTCTGCTTGCGGCGGTGGCGGCACATGTGCCCAGTGCCGGGTGAAGGTTCATTCCGGCGGCGGGTCTATTTTGCCGACCGAGGAAAGCCATATCACCAAGCGTGAAGCGGCCTGCGGCGACCGCTTGTCCTGCCAGGTTGCTGTCAAACAGGACATGGAGATCGAGGTTCCTGAAGAGGTCTTCGGCGTCAAAAAGTGGGAATGTACGGTTCGTTCCAATGAGAACGTTGCGACGTTCATCAAGGCTCTTGTTCTTGAATTGCCGGAAGGCGAAGATGTCAACTTCCGTGCAGGTGGATACATTCAGATTGAGGCCCCGGAGCATCACCTGAAATACACCGAATTTGACGTTGAAGAAGAGTACCGGGAAGACTGGGACCGCTTCAACCTCTGGCAATATGAATCCAATGTCGATGAACCGGTTGAGAGGGCCTATTCCATGGCCAACTATCCGGAAGAAAAAGGCATGATCATGCTCAATGTCCGCGTAGCGTCACCGCCTCCGGGCTCTGCGGGCATTCCTCCGGGCAAGATGTCCAGCTACATCTTCAATCTGAAGCCCGGTGATAAGGTCACGATTTCCGGTCCCTTTGGCGAGTTCTTTGCGCGCGATACCGAAAAGGAAATGGTCTTCATCGGTGGAGGTGCCGGCATGGCGCCGATGCGCAGCCACATCTTTGACCAGCTCAAGCGGCTTCACTCCAAACGCAAGATCAGCTTCTGGTATGGCGCCCGCTCCAAACGCGAAATGTTTTTCGTTGAGGACTTTGACAGTCTTGCCGCCGAGAACGAGAACTTTGAGTGGCATGTGGCTTTGTCCGACGCACTGCCGGAAGACGAGTGGGAAGGCTACACCGGGTTCATTCACAATGTGCTCTATCACGAGTATCTGAGAGATCACCCTGCTCCAGAAGACTGCGAATTCTACATGTGCGGACCACCCATCATGAACCAGTCCGTCATCAATATGCTGCTTGAACTTGGCGTTGACCGCGAAGACATCATGCTGGACGACTTCGGCGGATAACACATCTCTCGCTCAATCAATGGCGATCAAAAATCTGGAGAGGGTTGGCTCATGGCTGACCCTCTTTTGTTTCAGATGCTGAACATTTGGCCGGTTGATCAATCGGGGCAAATAGTACTCACCAGAATGGTTCCTGGCTACGCGTAGAAAGATCATTCTAGGTCAAATTAAACCAATGGTATGTGGCGGCGGCCGGTGCATCTTGGTTACCCTGCGTCAAGTATGTTAAGTTTAGCGCTTGGCATCATAATTTGACGTAGATCAAAGCCAGTTAAACTTTAATATATTCATAATTTCATATCTAGTCGCGTGTTGATTTGCGCGGAGTCCGCGAAATCATCTGCGTCAAGTAAATCCCAAAGTGTCCGGACATTGTCAATGGGAGGGCAATATGGCTGATGTTTTTAGGTTTTTTAATCCCGCAACCGGGTCTCACTATTTTGCGGTGGGGGATACGGCGAGAGCAGAAATCGCCGCTGCAAATCCAACTTGGCTAAATGAAGGAGTCGCCTTTCAGGCGCTTACGTCACAAATAGCTGGCACAACTCCGGTCATGCGCCTCTATAATGCTGATACTGGCCGGTATTTGTTCACGTCAAACGCTGCTGAAATAGAGATCGTCCAAACGCAGGGATTTGTCATCCAAGACACAGCAGCCTGGTATGTCAGCGCGACCGAAGGAGGGGCAACTGGGTATGACCTATCAGTTGTTCGGATATACGTCCCGGCTTTGAACAGTCATGTGTATTCTTCCAACCAGGCTGAGATTGATATCCTTATTAATCAGCTTAACGGAGTGAATGAAGGCGCTGCCTATTTCATCAGTTCGACCGGAGTTGATGACGGTGCAAAGACCGATCCGGATTCCGGTATCAATTATGGTGATAGTGACGAAAAAGTCGGCACTACAACGATTGAACTGGCGTATGAGCCCACTGAACTCGAAGGGATGACAGCCCAAAGCTCGGATCAGATCAATCTGACCGCGTTTAGATCAGATTCACGGTTTGCCGGGATTGATGGAACCGGCCAGACAGTCGTGGTAATCGACACAGGTATCGACCTCGACCATTCTGCTTTCGGTCCTGACACCAACGGAGATGGCGTCTCAGATAGGATTGTCTATCATCAAGACTTTTCCCAGGATGGCGATGGGACGGTCAATGATGTTGACGGCCACGGGTCGCATGTCGCGTCCATCGTTGCAAGTTCCGCCTCCGGCTATACGGGGATGGCTCCCAATGCGAACATCATTGCGCTGCAAGGCCTAGGAAACAACGGTGGCGGTAGCTTCGGGGACGTTGAGAAAGCCCTGCAGTGGGTGGTTCGCAACGCTTCGGCCTATAACATCACTGCGGTGAATATGTCGCTCGGTGCGACGACCAACCGCAACACCGAAGCTGCAAACCCCTACGGCTTGGATGACGAGTTGGCAGCGCTGACCAACCTCGGTGTGATTACAATTGTGGCGGCCGGGAACGACTATGCTCAGTTCCAAACCGAAGGTACCTCCAACCTGTCGGCCGATCCGAACTCGATTGCCGTTGGTGCGGTTTGGTCGGGTGATTTCGGGAAAGTCGGTCTGGACAACACAACGGCTGCCGACAGGATTACGAACTTCTCCCAGCGCAGCGATGATATTCCATCAGTGATGGCGCCGGGCGCACTTATCACCGGGGCAGCGCCAGGCGGCGGAACGGTTCAGCTCCAAGGAACCAGTATGGCCGCTCCGCATATTGCCGGTATTGCCGCGCTGGCGCAGCAGCTTGCGAACCAAACGATCGGACGGTCCTTGTCACCGGCCGAATTTGAAAGCCTCCTGCTGCAAACGGGTGTAACCGTCTTCGACGGCGACGATGAAGATAACAGCCTTGCTGCAACCAACACGAACTATCAACGTGTTGATGTTTTAGCTTTGGGTGAAGCCATATTATCGCTCGGAGGCGGGACGACCCCAACACCCAATCCGACCGACACAATCCCGAATGACACCTCAACAACGGCCGCTGTGACAATTGGCACAGACCTCGGATCCAGCATCGACTTCTCAGGAGACTCGGACTGGATTCGGGCGTCTCTGACAGCGGGGCAAACCTATACAATTGATATCCTGGGTTCGCCGTCGTCCGCTGGAACGCTCTCCGACCCGACGCTGACACTTCGTGACAGTCTTGGGAATGTCATTACTTATAATGACGATGGTGGCACCGGGTACGAGTCACGGCTGGAATATACGCCTACGAGCTCAGGGACGTATTATCTGGATGTGGCCGCATACGGGAGCGCGACTGGCTCTTACGTAGTCAGAACATCTTCTACTGGCGGCAGCACCGACATTGCAGGCGATACATCAACGACTGCGACGATAACAGCTGGCAGCACGGTCACCGGCACGCTTGATTTTGCGGTGGACCGGGACTGGTACCAAATCCAGCTCACCGCTGGTGGTATCTACCAGATTGATTTGAAAGGGGCGCCATCAGGTGCCGGTACGATTGCCGACCCATATGTTCGCCTCTACAACTCTTCCGGTCAGCTGGTCGATTACAATGACGACGGTGGTACTGGGCTGGAATCCTTGTTGCAGTACACGCCAAGCACCACCGGAACTTACTACATCTCGGCGGGATCTTTCCGGAACACGGATCTTGGGACTTATTCACTGAGTGTCAGCCAAACGGGACAGTCGACACAGGATATTCCTGGAGATTCATCGACGACTTCGGTCATCACAGGGACGACAAGCGTCAATACCAGCACGCTTGAATCTGCCGGTGACACCGATTGGTTCCGGCTTGATGTAACGGCCGGTAGCTCTTACCAGATTGATCTGGAAGGAACTGGATCAAGTGCGTTGTCCGATCCATTGGTTCGTGTGGTGACAGCCGCAGGTACAGAACTGGCCCGGAACGATGACGGCGGGACTGGCTTGAACTCGCAACTCATCTATTCGCCAACCACGACCGGCACGGTCTATATCTCAGCTGAAGCCTACGGAAACTATTACAGCGGAGATTATCAGCTGACCGTGGTGCAAACGTCCGTTGGCGGTGCAGATATCCCTGATGATACCTCGACGACCCAAACGGTCACGCTCAACTCCGCTATGCAAAGCGACTTGGGCTTTGTAGGAGATGAAGACTGGTTTGCCTGGGATATCGTCGCCGGAACATCCTATCAAGTCTCGCTTGCTGGTGTTGGATCCAATGAACTGTCGGATCCTCTTCTCCGGATCTATGATTCCACCGGCACAAGCGTGTTGTTGTCGAACGATGACGGCGGCACCGGTCTTGACTCGCTGCTAAATGTTACTGCGACAAGCTCAGGACGGGTTTACATAGAAGCCGATTCCTACGGCGGCTTTTATACCGGCGACTATCAGTTGCTGGTGACGGTCACCGGAACAAGCGCTCTGTCCGGGGCACGTCTCGCAGATGATGCCGGAGTGCAAGTACTTGCCGCAACTGAGGTTCTAGATCCGTTTGCGGGGATGTAGAGTGAATCTGAGCTGCAGACCGGAGCTGATGTTGGTGGAAGGGGCAACAATTTGCCCCTTTTTCCATCTGCGTCAGCAACTTTGCGTTTCTTGATGGCATGCAGGCTGTTCAGCACGACAAGAAGGGCCGATTTTATGATCCGGATGCCGTGTTTCGTTGGATGTTTGTTTTGGGCTATTGGTAGCGCCGGGATTGCGTTTGGAATGGATTACTCAAAAATGGGATTAAGCCGCGGTGAGATTACAAACATCGCAGGCCAAGTGAACAAAATGATGCCAGAAAGGGTGATCGATTCACAGCAAGTGAACATGAAAAACAACAAGTATTCTGTTCGTTTTTCAGGCGGGAAGCTAAATTATCGTTTCTCGGTATTGGTGCCCAACCATTGTTACAAAAATGGCCGGGTGAGCCATTTTGAAAAGAAATCGGACAAGGGGAGAAGTTCAAGTATCATTTTCAACGTTGAAATTCTTCATCAACCTGGTCTCTGTGCTCAATCAGTTAAAACACTCAAATATTCTGGTTCTATCGCCATTGGAAATACCAGGCCGGACCATGTTTATGTTCGGCTTTTAAACCGTCTTTCCGGCACTGAAACCGTCGAGCAGGTGTTCTAAGCCGCGGCGCTGATTAAAAGTTGGGGCGGCTCTGGAAGGATATTGGAGCAAAAAAAGCTTGAAACGCCTAGGACGCCTGGTGTCAACTGATCAGACCAGTTGATGTCTATGATAGGTCCAGAAGTGGCGATCAAACCAGAGCAATTCCACTTAGATCCGAAATTCGAAGGTACCCTTCAGCAACAAATCCAGCATCTTGTCAGCCAGGGGGTTTTGTCTGGCCGGTTCTTGCCAAATGAACGGATGCCGTCTAGCCGGAAGTTGGCCAGTTGGCTGGGCGTGAGCCGAATTACGGTAACACTGGCTTATGCGGAATTGGTCGCAAATGATTACCTGACCTCTCGGGGGCGCTCTGGATATTTCGTGTCCGATAGCGCCCCGCCGCCGCCCATGATCAATGTAGCGGACAAGGAGCAGCAAGAGGCAGTCAGTTGGCAGGGAATGATCACCACCCGCTTCTCCTACCGCTCGAGCCTGGTGCGCCCCTCGGACTGGCGTGAGTATCCGTTTCCCTTCATATATGGACAGCCGGATGCGCGCCTGTTTGATCACGACAATTGGCGGCGTTGTGCGCTTGAAGCGTTAGGGCGGAAAAATTTCGAAAGCATGACGGCTGATCCATATGAACAGGATGATCCCAAGCTGATCGAATATATTGTCCGCAATATTCTTCCTCGGCGGGGGATCTCCGCACAGCAGGATGAAATCCTGATTACGATGGGAGCTCAAAACGCGCTTTGGCTGTGCGCGCAGGTGTTGCTGAACAATGGCCGAGTCGCTGCGATCGAGAACCCGTGTTATCCTGGACTACGCGATATTCTGGATCAAACCAGCTGCCAAATCGATCAGGTGAATGTCGACGAGAATGGCCTGCCGCCAGATAATATTCCGAAAGATACGCAGGTGGTGTTCACCACGGCGAGCCATCAGTGTCCGACCAACACCACGATGCCTTTGGACCGCCGCCGCGCCTTGCTTTCCCGTTCAGTCGAAGACGGCTTTGTGATCGTGGAAGACGACTACGAGTTCGAAATGGCTTTTCAAAAAGCGCCAACGCCAGCGCTGAAGTCTCTCGATCGGGCCGGGACCGTTGTTTATGTCGGGTCATTTTCCAAATCATTGTTTCCAGGATTGCGGCTGGGGTACATCGTTGCCGCGAAACCACTGATCCGTGAAGCACGGGCGCTAAGGGCGCTGGTGCTACGGCACCCACCCGGTCATATCCAGCGGACAACAGCTTACTTTCTGTCGCTCGGCTACCATGATGCGATGGTCAACCGGATGGGGCAGGCCTATCGCCGCAGACGGTCCGTCATGGATAAAGCTATCCGGGATTACGGTCTTCAAATCGCCAGCGGCGGCAATCATGGTGGATCGAGTTTTTGGATGCGGGCGCCAGAGCGGGTCAACACCAGCGAACTGGCCATAACACTTCGCCGAAGCGGCGTCGTGATCGATCAAGGCCGAGCCTTTTTTGACCGCTCTGATGACAATCATTGCTATTATCGGTTGGCATACTCCTCGATTCCTTCAGCACGGATCCCCGAAGGAATTGGCCGGATTGCAGAGGCTATGAGGTAAGCTTCGCATCAGGCGCCTAAACTGGCTATACCAAGCCCCTGAAACTGGCCCTAAGACCGGCGCTCGAAGCGCGGCATGAAATCACTTCAAGTTCATATCAGCCAGCCGTTGGGTCAAGGCGAGGGAGTGCGTTTCAAATGAAAATGACAACAGAGGAAGCTTTCGTAAAGGTCTTGCAAAGACACGGGATTGAGCATGCCTTCGGGATCATTGGATCCGCCTTTATGCCAATTTCTGACCTGTTTCCGAAAGCGGGCATCACCTTCTGGGATTGTGCTCATGAAGGCTCGGGCGGAATGATGGCTGACGGTTACACCCGTGCAACCGGCAAACTCAGCATGATGATTGCCCAAAACGGCCCAGGCATTACGAACTTCGTCACCGCTGTTAAAACCGCCTACTGGAATCATACGCCATTGCTTCTGGTCACACCGCAAGCTGCCAACAAAACTTTGGGGCAGGGAGGTTTCCAGGAAGTGGAGCAAATGGCCTTGTTCAAAGACATGGTCGCCTACCAGGAAGAAGTGCGGGATCCATCGCGTGTCGCGGAAGTTCTTAACCGGGTTATCCTTCAAGCCAAACGTGCCAGTGCGCCGGCACAGATCAACATGCCGCGTGATTTCTGGACGCAAGTGATCGATATCGATCTGCCGGCCATCGTTGATTTTGAGCGCCCCTCCGGAGGAGATGCGGCTATCCAGGAAGCGGCAGATCTTTTGAGCAGTGCCAAGAATCCGGTGATCCTCAATGGGGCCGGTGTGGTTCTGGCGGATGCTATTGAAGACAGCATTGCGCTCGCCGAACGGCTCGATGCGCCGGTCTGCTGCGGTTATCAGCACAATGATGCGTTTCCGGGATCGCACCGGTTGTTTGCAGGGCCTCTCGGTTACAATGGATCCAAAGCGGGGATGGAGCTGATTGCCAAAGCGGATGTGGTTTTGGCGCTTGGCACACGGCTCAATCCATTCTCAACATTGCCGGGATACGGCATGGATTACTGGCCGAAAGACGCGAAGATTATCCAGATCGACATCAACCCGGACCGGATCGGCCTGACCAAACCCGTGAGCGTCGGAATTGTCGGTGATGCCAAGAAAGTTGCGCAATCCTTGCTCGCAAAGCTTGCTCCAGATGCTGGGAACAGCGGCCGCGAGGAGCGGAAGCACGAGATTGGACAGACAAAATCACGCTGGGCCCAGCAATTGTCGTCCATGGATCATGAGGACGATGATCCAGGGACTTCTTGGAATGAGCGTGCACGGGCTGCGAAGCCGGACTGGCTCAGCCCGCGCAAAGCTTGGCGGGCGATCCAGGCAGCTCTTCCGCGCGAAGCGATCATCAGCTCCGATATTGGCAACAACTGCGCGATCGGCAATGCCTATCCGAGCTTTGAAGCCGGGCGGAAATATCTTGCACCGGGTCTTTTTGGGCCGTGCGGTTACGGTCTTCCTGCGATTGTAGGCGCCAAGATCGGTTGTCCGGACACCCCGGTTGTTGGGTTTGCCGGGGATGGCGCATTTGGGATCGCGGTTACCGAGCTCACCGCCATCGGCCGTAGCGAATGGCCGGCGATCACAATGGTAGTTTTCCGAAATTATCAATGGGGTGCTGAAAAACGGAACTCGACGCTCTGGTACGACGACAATTTCGTCGGGACGGAACTTGATGACAATGTCAGCTACGCGGCGATTGCAAAAGCGTGCGGTCTTCAGGGGGAAGTCGCCCGAACCATGGACGAGTTGACCGAAAAGCTTGATGCCGCGGTCAAAGATCAGATGGAAAACGGCAAAACCACCCTTGTCGAAGTTCTGATCAACCAGGAACTTGGTGAGCCCTTCCGCCGCGATGCTATGAAGAAACCGGTCGTGGTCGCCGGGATTGACCCGGCTGATATGTGCGCGCAGTAAATATACTAAGGTGATTGCTTGATGGGCGGCATATTGGTTCTCAATTCCGGGTCGTCGTCCGTCAAGTTCGCTGTTTTTGACGGACACCTCGAACAAATTCTGTCCGGCAGTGCTACCGAGATCGGTGGCGCTTCGGTTCTGAAGATTACTTCCAAAGGTAAGAGCAGCGAGGAAACGTCAGCTTCTTTGCCGAACCACTCTGCTGCGCTTAGCGCAATTCTGGAGGTGGTTCACAAAACGGGCATCGATGTCACGGATCTGGCGGGAGTAGGTCATCGCGTTGTGCATGGGGGGGCGTCACTCCAAGCCTCCATCGGCGTGGATGCGGCGGTTATCAAGGAAATCCAGCGCTGCAGTGATCTAGCTCCCTTGCACAATCCTCACAATCTGGCAGCGATTGAGGCGCTTAGTGACTTGGCGCCAGATTTGTTGCAGGTCGCGTGTTTCGATACTGCTTTCCATGCCACCAATCCGGAAGTGGCCCAGCGTTACGCACTACCGGACAGTCCGGAGATGAAAAACTTCCGGCGGTACGGGTTTCACGGCATTTCCTATCAAGGGCTAGTGAACACATTGGCCGATCGCGCTCCAGACGGTGTGCCGGATCGGCTGCTTGCGCTCCACCTGGGCAACGGTGCCAGTCTTTGCGCCATTAAATCTGGCCAATCGGTCGCAACGACCATGGGCTACTCGCCGCTAGAAGGCCTTACCATGGGGACACGGTGCGGCGGCATCGACGGCAATTTGGTCTTGCGTTTGGCCGAGCAATTCGGGGTCGACGAGACATCTCAGATTTTGAACCGGAAAAGCGGACTTCTTGGTCTCGGTGGTATTTCGGACATGAGGGCCTTGCATGCATCCGGAACTGATGCTGCACAGTTCGCCATCGATCACTTTTGTTATTGGGCGGTCCGTCATGCGGGATCGATGATTGCCGCGATGGGTGGTCTGGATGGAATCGCGTTTGCCGGGGGGATCGGTGAGAATGATGCGCTGGTCCGGCATAAAATTCTTTCAGGGTTGACTTGGCTCGATACCGGTTTTGACACGAAAGCCAATGAAAACAATGCGTTTCGGATCGATGCCGTCGGTTCTTCAATCCCGATTTGGATCGTTGAAGCCGAAGAAGAAAAAACAATAGCGGCGGAAACGCAAAGGCTGCTGAAGCAGTACGACTAGGCTGAATTCCGGTTGCTCTCATCAGAAATGTCGTTTTTCGACAACAGATGTCGTGAAAATTTCTTTTCTTTTTTCATTTTTTGTGTGAAATTTTTTGAATAAATTTCACGGAGCCGGAATTGGTATGGCTGATCTGGGCGCGGATTTACGCGCACTTCGAAAAACAAAAGGCATTACTCTGACCGAACTTGCAGAACGTCTCGGCAAATCGGTTGGATGGCTCAGCCAGATCGAGCGCGGCATCTCAAAACTGTCGAGCGAGGATATCGATCGCCTTGCCGATGTGTTTGACGTTGCTCCATCGCTCCTGGACGGCAGGGAAGGTCCGGACGCTCGGGAAAATGGAATAATTGTCCGGTCGTCTGATCGGCGCATGATTGGCGAGAGGGTGCCGGGGCTGGTCGAGGAACTTCTCTCGCCCGATCTCACAGACAGTTTTGAAGTCATCCACTCAACATTTCTTCCAGGCTCAGAACGGGAAGATGCAATCAACAGACCGACCCAGGAACTGGCCTTTCTGGTGTCCGGAAAACTGAAAATCTGGCTCGAAGATGAGCCATTTCTCATCCGCCAAGGCGACTCCTTTCGGATCCGGGGAGACAAGTATCGCTGGGCAAATCCTTATGATGAACCAGCTGTCGCAGTCTGGATCATTTCACCTCCTGTTTATTAATCCCTGACTCAACCGGAGCCAGCCATGTCGGAATTTCCTAGCACAGCACGTGTCGTGATCATCGGGGGAGGGGCTGTCGGTGCCTCGGTTCTCTATCATCTTGGTCTGGCTGGATGGAACGATTGTGTTCTTTTGGAAAAGAACGAGCTGACAGCCGGAAGTACCTGGCATGCGGCCGGCAACATTCCGACATTCTCGTCCAGTTGGGCGGTCATGAACATGCAGCGCTATTCCACCGAGCTCTACCGGCGGCTGGGTGATGAGGTGGACTATCCGATCAACTACCATGTCACGGGATCTGTTCGGCTGGCGCATTCCAAAAACCGGATGATGGAGTTTGAACGGGCCAACAGCATGGCCCGGCGGCAGGGCATTGACTCAGCCATGATGTCGCTTGCGGACCTTAAGGACGCTTATCCGTTCCTGGAAACACATGATCTGGAGGGCGCGTTCTGGGATCCCACTGACGGCGATATGGATCCGGCCCAGCTTACCCAGGCGCTGGCAAAAGGTGCGCGCGCCATGGGGCAGAAGATCCTGCGCTTTACACCCGCGACTGGTGTCCGCCGGGAGAACGATGAATGGATCGTAGAGACCGAAAAGGGAGATATCCGCTGCGAGTATGTTGTTAATGCCGCTGGGTATTACGCGCAGCGTGTTGGTGAATGGTTCAAGCCCTATGGTGGCCGCACTGTGCCAATGATGGTGATGAGCCATCAATATCTCCTGACTGAACAGATGGATGAGCTGGCCGCCTGGACCAAGGAAAGTGGCAAAAAACTGCCGCTCCTTCGGGATGTGGATTCGTCTTATTATCTGCGCCAGGAAAACACCGGCCTGAACCTCGGGCCGTATGAGCGAAACTGTAAAGCACATTGGATCACGCCCGATGATCCGATGCCGGATGATTTCAGCTTCCAGCTCTACCCGGACGATCTCGACCGCCTGGAATGGTACATAGAAGATGCCATGGCTCGGGTGCCGCTGCTTGGCCAGTCTGGAATTTCAAAGGTTATTAATGGCCCCATCCCATATGCCCCGGACGGCAATCCGCTAATCGGTCCGATGCCGGGTGTGAAGAACGCCTTTGAAGCCTGTGTGTTTACCTTCGGGATCGCCCAGGCGGGTGGTGCTGGCAAGATCCTCACCGAGTGGATCACCGAAGGGGAAACTGAGTGGGACTGTTGGGGACTCGATCCCCGGCGTTACACCGATTACACCGACCACGACTATTGTGTTGCCAAAGGAATGGAGATTTATGGCCATGAATACGCAATGCATTATCCGCATTACGAATGGCCGGAAGGGCGGGACAAAAAGCTCTCGCCTGTGCATGAGACCCTGAAAGCTTCTGGCGCCCAGTTTGGCGCTTACAACGGTTGGGAGCGGGCCAATTGGTTCGCTAAAGAAGGTGACGATACCTCATTGGAGGGTGCCGAGACCTGGATGCGGAAGGGGCCTTGGTTCGAGCGGGTGCGCGAAGAAGCGCTTGCTGTTCGGGATGGTGTCGGCGTTCTTGATCTACCCGGATTTTCACGTTTCAAATTGTCCGGGCCGGGAGCTGCAGGTTGGCTGCGAGGACGCATCGCGGGTGGGTTGCCGAAGATTGGCCGCATGACGCTTGCCTACTTCCCGACCTCGAAGGGCCGGGTTCATACGGAAATGTCGATCATTCGCTACGGTGAAGATGACTTCGTATTGATCACCGCGGCTGCGGCGCAATGGCATGATTTTGAAATCCTTGCCATGCACATGCCAGATCATCTCAGCCTCACCGACATCACCTCTGAGCTGTCGACTCTCATTGTCACTGGGCCGAAATCACGGGAGCTTTTCGAAGCGATCGGAACCAGTGCCGATCTTAGTTTGCCATGGCTGAGTATTCAAAAAGCACACGTTGCCGGGATCGCATGTGAGCTTTACCGGGTGAGTTTTGCCGGCGAACTTGGATGGGAAATCCATGCGCCGCTGGCCGATATTCCTGCGCTTTATGCTGCCGTGACGAAGGCGGGGGCGGCGCCGTTTGGAATGTATGCTCTCAACAGCCTGCGGATCGAAAAAGGATACCGGGCATGGAAGGGTGATCTCAGCACCGACTACACCTTGCTGGAATCCGGTCTGGACCGGTTCACCAAGCTGGACAAGGAAGAAGACTTCCCTGGTAAAGCCGCGCTGCTGAATGAAAAGCAACAAGGTTCGAAACAGCGCTTCGTGACACTCAAGGTGGACAGCGACGAGATCGATCCGCCGTATATGTCGAACATCTGGATGAATGGAAACATTGTGGGCGAGACAACGTCCGCGGCCTACGGTTTCCGGATTGATGCCTGTGTGGCGCTTGGCATGGTTCGGGAAGATTTGGCCCATCCAGATACCGCTCTTGAGGTTGAAGTCTATGGGCAGCGCGTCGCTGCGACTGTCCAGCCGGATGGTCCGCTTTGGGATCCTCAAAACCAAAGGCTTAGAGCCTGAACGCGCGCCGTCTGACCAAGACACTTTGATCAATTGCTATTTGGACGAGGTCCCATGGCCATTCCTTCAAAAGCCCGTGTTGTCATTATCGGTGGCGGTGTTATCGGGTGTTCCGTTGCCTACCATCTGGCAAAGCAGGGCTGGAGCGACATCCTTCTTTTAGAGCGTAAACAGCTCACAAGCGGCACGACATGGCATGCGGCGGGGCTGATTGCCCAGCTTCGGGCGACCCAGAACATGACCCGCCTCGCCAAATACAGCCAGGAGCTCTACGGCTCTCTGGAAGAGGAAACCGGTCTGTCGACAGGCTTCCGGCGATGCGGGTCGATCACTATGGCTCTGACGGATGAACGCCGGGAGGAAATCCTCCGTCAGGCCTCAATGGCGCGGGCTTTTGGTGTTGAAGTCGAGGAGATTTCGCTTTCAGAAGTCAATCAGCGCTATCCGCATGTCAGCACCGATGGAGCCACAGCGGCCGTCTATCTCCCGCTCGATGGGCAGGGCGATCCAGCCAACATCGCGCTGGCACTTGCCAAAGGCGCCCGGCAAAAAGGTGCCAAGGTTCTTGAGCGGGTCAAGGTAACCGGGATCGATGTCAAAGACCGCCGTGCCACTGGTGTTTCCTGGGAACACGAGGGTGAAACTGGGTTTGTTGAGGCCGACATGGTCGTCAATTGTGGCGGCATGTGGGGCCACGAGGTAGGCCGCATGGCCGGGGTCAATGTTCCGCTTCATGCCTGCGAACATTTTTATATCGTCACCGAACAGATTGATGGATTGGGGCAACTGCCCGTCCTGCGTGTCCCCGACGAGTGTGCCTACTACAAGGAAGATGCCGGCAAGATGCTGCTTGGGGCGTTCGAACCGAATGCCAAGCCATGGGGCATGAACGGTATTCCCGACCGGTTTGAATTCGATCAGCTGCCGGAGGACTTCGATCATTTCGAACCGATCCTGGCAGCCGCTGTCGAGCGCATGCCGATGCTGGCCGAAGCGGGCATTCACACGTTCTTCAATGGGCCGGAAAGCTTCACGCCGGATGACGCTTATCATCTAGGACTGGCGCCGGAACTGGAAAACTTCTGGGTCGCGGCAGGGTTCAATTCCATCGGCATTCAGTCCGCTGGAGGGGCCGGAATGGCGCTGGCCGCCTGGATGGATAGCGGCGAAAAACCGTTTGATCTCGGTGATGTCGACATTTCCCGCATGCAATCGTTCCAGGGGAACAAGACCTATTTGTTCGAACGGTCCAAGGAAACCTTGGGACTACTTTACGCAGATCATTTCCCGTACCGTCAAAAAGCGACCGCTCGAGGCATTCGCCGTTCACCGCTTCACGCGCATCTTTTGGAGCAAGGTGCCGTGATGGGGGAACTCTCCGGTTGGGAACGCGCCAACTGGTATGCAGACCAGGGTCAAGACCCAGCCTATCAATACTCCTGGAAGCGTCAGAATTGGTTTGAAAACAGTGCGCGCGAGCACATGGCGATCCGGGAAAATGTTGGCATCTACGACATGAGTTCGTTCGGAAAGATCCGAGTTGAAGGACCGGATGCCGAACGTTTCCTGAACCATGTCTGCGGCGCGGATATGAGCGTGCCAGCTGGCCGGATCGTTTATACTCAAATGCTCAACAGCAAAGGCGGCATCGAGGCGGATGTGACGGTTACACGGCTTAGCGAGACCGCCTATCTGATGGTCACCCCGGCCGCGACCCGTCTGGCCGATCAGACTTGGTTGCGCCGGCATATAGGCGACCATCAGGTTGTCCTCACCGATGTGACCAGCGGTGAAGCCGTTCTGGCGGTTATGGGGCCAAAGTCCCGGGATTTGCTTGGCCGTGTTTCGCCGAATGATTTTTCCAATGGGGTTAATCCGTTCGGCACCGCTCAAGACATCGAAATTGGTATGGCGCTCGCCCGGGCACACCGGGTCAGCTATGTCGGCGAATTGGGCTGGGAAATCTATGTGCCGACCGAATTTGCTGCTCATGCGTTCGAAACTCTTCGGGAGGCAGGGCAGGACGACGGGCTGAAACTCTGCGGTCTTCACGCTATGGACAGTTGCCGGATGGAAAAGGCCTTCCGGCACTTCGGCCATGACATCACCTGCGAAGATCATGTCATTGACGCCGGTCTTGGCTTTGCCGCCAAGACAGCCAAACCGGATTTCATTGGCCGCGATGCCGTCCTGAAACGCAAGGAAACTGGTCCTAAAAACCGATTGGTTCAGTTCCTGCTGACGGATCCGGAACCCATGCTCTACCACGCGGAGCCGATCCTGCGCGACGGCAAAGTCTGCGGCTACTTGTCTTCTGGCGCTTACGCACATGCGTTGGGTGCTGCTGCTGGCCTCGGCTATGTGCCGTGCGAAGGCGAGAGCGCGGCAGATGTTTTGGCATCTACATACGAAATTGAAGTGGCCGGGCAACGGATTGCTGCTCAGGCGTCCCTCAAACCAATGTACGACCCGCGGTCAGAGCGGGTGAAAGCATAAAGCGCAAGTCGATCTTAAGGGAGGAGAGTCGATGGTTCAGGAAGAGATGACACCGGCCCCGCGCCGGTCCGGGCGTTCCGGTGGACGGGCTGCGCGCAAGGCCTTGCGGGCAGCTCCTCTTGCCGACAACATCCGGCCAATCCGCCCCGGAATGAGCGGTGGGCGTTACAAGCCAATGACTGATGCCGGTGTTGAACGCATTCACCAGGCTGCACTCGAAGCATTGGAAGTGATCGGCTTGTCTCAAGCCCCACAATCCGGCATCGATGCGATGACGGCAGCAGGTGCGGACCTTGGCGATGATGGCCGTCTGCGGTTTCCCCGGGCACTGGTGGAAGACATGCTGGCAAAGGCGGCCCGCAACATAACGCTGCACGGCAGGGATCCGAAATACGACCTGCACCTCAGCGGATCAAATGTTCATTACGGTACGGGTGGCGCGGCCGTGCATCTGGTCGACCTGGAAACCAACACCTACCGGGAAACGACCGCGCAAGATCTTTATGACGCTGCCCGCATTGTCCAGAATCTAGACAATGTCCACTTCTTCCAGCGGGCTATGGTCTGCCGGGATGTGACCGACAATTTGGAAATGGACCTGAACACGCTTTATGCCTGCTGTTCCGGTACGCAAAAACATATTGGCACGTCCTTTTCAGACCCTTCTTATGTGGCGCCATGCTTTGAGTTGATCCACGAAATCGCTGGTGGGGAAGATGTTTGGCGAGATCGGCCATTCATCTCCAATTCCAACTGTTTTGTTGTGCCGCCTATGAAGTTTGCCGAGGAAAGCTGTGTTGCCATGGAACACTGTATCCGTGGCGGCATGCCGGTTCTGCTGCTCAGCGCTGGTCAGGCAGGAGCCACGGCGCCGGCACCGATTGCTTCTGCTATTGTTCAGGCCGTGGCTGAATGTTTGGCAGGTGTCGTATATGTCAACAGCATCAAACCGGGGCATCCGGCGATTTTTGGTACCTGGCCGTTTGTAAGCGATCTGCGCACGGGCGCCATGTCGGGCGGTTCTGCTGAGCAAGCGCTTCTGACTGCAGGCTGTGCCCAAATGCACCGTTTCTACGACCTGCCTGGTGGTGCTGCGGGTGGTATTTCGGATTCCAAATTGCCGGACATGCAAGCTGGCTGGGAACAGGCCAACAACAATACGCTGGCTGGGCTCTCCGGTCTGAATATGGTCTATGAGGCCGTCGGCATGCACGCGTCTCTGCTGGGTTTCTGTCTGGAATCGCTGATCCTCGGTGACGATGTACTCGGCCAGTCTTTGAGAACTGTGCGGGGCATTGATGTCACCGAGGACAGCACGTCAATCGAGGTCATGAAATCGGTCTGTCTGGAAGGTCCCGGCCACTATCTCGGCAGCGAGCAGACTCTGGCGTTGATGCAGACAGAATATGTCTACCCGGCCCTTGGCAACCGCATGAGCCCAAAAGAGTGGGTGGAAGCGGATCGGCCAATCCTTCTGGAAAAGGCAATCGCACGTAAGAACGAGATCCTAGCAACGGCCCCGAGCCAGATTGCAGAAGACCTTGATCGTGCGATCCGCGACCGCCTGAACATTTACTTCAACTAGTAGCTAGAACGGCAGCCGGATCAGTCGGCTGCCGTTGAAAACTTCGATCCTTCCCCTCGACTCCCCCGGCCAATGGCCGGGGTCTTTTTTTGAGGTCGACAAAACGCCGGGGCGGAGAGGAGTTAGGTTCGCTCTTGCCTCAGCCGAAAACCGCAGTCAAAGCTTCATCGATCGTATTTGTGATCTGATCAATGTCGTCAGCTGTCGCGATCAGGGCAGGTGCCAGGCACAGGGTGTTGTTTAACCCTGGCAATGCCCGGTTTGTCATGCCGATGATCACACCTTGCGCCATACAATGCCCGACGACAGCTTGAACTTTGGCTTCATCAGCCGGTTCCTTGCTTTGCCGGTCGGCGACCAGTTCTGCGCCAGCAAACAACCCGCGGCCACGGACATCGCCGATCACTGCATGTTTGGCTTTTAGGCCTTCCAGATTTTCCATAAGCCGTGCGCCCATGGCGAGGGTGTTGTCGAGCAGACCCTCGTCTTCGATGATACGCATGTTTTCAAGTGCCGCCGCAGGTCCAGCTGCACATCCGGCATAGGTCGAAATGTCCCGGAAGTAGCTGAGGGGATCGCCTGAACCATCTTTGAACATGTCAAAGACTTCTTCCGTTGTCACTGTGCAGGAGATTGCTGCATACCCGGAGGCAACTCCTTTTGCCATGGTGACGAAATCCGGTTTGATACCAAATTGCTGATAGCCGAACCAAGTTCCAAGCCGGCCAACACCGCAAACCACTTCATCCAGATGGATCAGGATTTGGTGCCGTTTGCAGATCTCTTGGACGCGCTCCCAATACCCTTCGGGCGGAACAATGACACCGCCACCGGCCGTCATAGTTTCCAGACAGATCGCACCGATTGTATCCGGTCCTTCGCGCAGGATCACTTCTTCAATCGCATCGGCAGCTCGCTCGCCGTAGGCGTCCGCACTGTCATATTGATTGCGGTATTCCAAACAATGCGGGACAGGAACAAATCCTGGAGTGAAGGGGCCATAATGCGCTGAGCGCTCGTCTTGACCACCGGCAGACAAAGCCGTGATGGTCGTACCGTGATAGTCCCGGTCCCGATAAAGGATTTTCGATTTCTTCCCCCCGTGATGCAGCTGAGAAATCTGCCGCACCATCTTGAAGACTTTTTCGTTCGCCTCTGATCCGGAGTTTGAATAAAATACGCGGCTCATGCCCGGCATTTTAGAGATCAACCGTTCGGCAAACAGAGCGCCAGGAACAGAGCCGAGCGTATTTGCAAAGAAGTTCATCGACACAAGCTGGTCACGTACAGCGTCGGCGATGCTTTCCCGGCCATATCCGACATTCACGGTCCACACACCGCCGGAGACGGCATCAAGGTGTTCTTTGCCGTTCGCATCCCAGACCTTGAGGCCTTTGCCCTCAACTATGATCCGGGGATCAACGGTTTCAAAGGCTTTGTGCTGAATTAAATGGTGCCAAACGTGTGCCTTATCGGCTGCAATGACATCGGAATTGTCGTTTTTTGCGAGAACAGCATCCACGGTAACACCTCCATGGTTTTGGTGGAAATCCATTTGGCCTTCGGCCTTAGCTTTGCGGTTGGCCAGCCGCAAATTCCTTTGCAGATAAACCATCGCAATGCACAATCTTGCGTCACTGTGCATAGCCACCAACCACGCAATAGGGCCAGTGTGTTGCCAGGTGTAAGTCCAGACTTGTTCCATTGCTTGCCAGCTGAAATCTCAGCTCATACGCTTTTTCACGGATAAACGGCAGCGGAAGAATTGCCGTGCTCAACAGAACAAGAACCGTGGCAATTTCCGGGAATCTGATCTCGAATTTTCAGGAACCTCCCGGTAGGGCAAATAACAGATGGAGTGGAACAATGGCGTTGAAATCGAAACTTGGTGGTGCTGTGGGGCTCTTGGCCTTGATGGGAATGTTTCAACCTGCATCGGCGGAAGAGTTGACTGTTGCTTACTTCCTTGAATGGCCGATGCCATTTCAATATGCCAAGGTGACCGGCAAGTATGATGAGGCTCTGGGTATGAAGGTCAATTGGGTGTCCTTCGACACCGGAACCGCCATGTCCGCCGCCATGGCTTCTGGCGATGTTCAGATTGCTGTCAGCCAGGGCGTGCCGCCATTCGTTGTCGCCACATCCGCGGGCCAAGATCTGCAGATTGTCGATGTTGCTGTCAGTTACGCAGAAAATGACAATTGTGTCGTTGCTGAGAAGTTGGAAATCGACAAAGACAGCGCAGGTGAATTGGCCGGCAAGAAGGTCGGTGTTCCTATCGGAACGGCTGCGCATTACGGCTTCTTGAAGCAGATGGAGCATTTTGGCGTCGACATCAACACAATGGATATTGTCGATATGGCTCCGCCGGATGGTGCTGCTGCTTTTGCGCAAGGCAGCCTTGATATGGTGTGTGGCTGGGGTGGCGCGCTGCGCCGAATGAAAGAGCATGGCAATGTTCTCCTGACTGGTAAGGAAAAGGAAGAACTTGGTATCCTGGTGTTCGATGTGACATCGGCTCCTGCTTCATTTGTTGCTGAAGAGAGCGAAACTCTGGCGAAGTTCCTTAAAGTCACCGCAGATGCCAACGCTATGTGGAACTCGGGCGATAACACGGCGGAAATGCTGCCTGTGATTGCAAAAGATGCTGGTATGTCGGAAGATGACACAGCAAGCACAATGGCAACTTTCGAGTTCCCCAATGTGGATGACCAGCTTAGCGGTAAATGGCTGGGTGGCGGGTCCCAGAATTTCATGAAGGGTGTTGCTGAGGTCTTCGTGAAAGCTGGAAGCATTCCTTCTGCCCGCGACTCTTATGAGGGCGCTGTTGACACGTCACCGCTTGGCGCAGCTTCGAAAATGTAAATTGCGATCTGGCTGACACGATGCAGCGGGCTTGGTCCGCTGCATCTCCAGGGTTGGGCTACCGGGAGTGTAACGTGCCGCTGATACTTGAGAATATTTCGATGCGCTTCGATCTGCCGAACGGCAGCTCCATTCAAGCGCTCAAAGACGTTTCCCTGACATTAAAAGATGGTGAACTGCTGTCGGTACTGGGGCCTTCCGGCTGCGGCAAGACGACGTTGCTGAACATTCTGGCAGGGTTTTTAGCGCCGACAGAAGGCCAGGTGGTGCTGAACGGCGACGTGGTCACCGGCCCGGCTCCTGAGCGTGGCATGGTGTTCCAAAAAGGGGCTCTGTTTGAGTGGATGAATGTCCGGTCAAATGTTGATTTTGGGCCGCGCATGAAAGGCATGCCTAAAAAACGGCGGGACGAAATCACCGATCACTTGTTGGAAATTGTTGGGCTGCAGGACTTTAAGGAGAAGGCAGTTTATGAACTCTCCGGCGGGATGCAGCAGCGTGTAGCGCTGGCCAGGTGTCTTGCCAATGAACCCGATGTGATCCTGATGGACGAGCCGCTCGGGGCGCTCGACGCTTTGACCCGGGAAAAGATGCAAGGACTGGTTCTGAAACTTTGGAAGGAAACCGGCAAAACCGTCATTCTTATCACTCACTCGGTTGAAGAAGCTTTGCTGCTTGGCGAAAGGCTTTTGGTGATGGCGCCGCGTCCGGGGCGAATTCATAAGGAATATCAATTGCCCTTCGCCGATAGCGCGGTGAACGCGGATCTGCGAGCTGTGAAAAAGCAGAAAGGCTTTTCAGAAACGCGGGATGAGATCCTCAATATGATCTGGGAAATGGAAGAAGAGATCATGGGCCGGGCGGAGGCTGCCGAATGACCATTCTCCTTGCCTACATCGTGATCTTTATCGCCGCATTTCTCATTGTCCGGTTTATAACCATCAGGCTTGTGCACCGGATCGATTTCACCAGTTTGAAGACAGTGACTTTCGGAGATGAAAGCGCCGTCAAAGCGAACCGCGTCGCTTCAGTCATTTCTGTCTTGGCAGTGTTCTTCATCTGGGCAGCCTTCACAGGGTCCAAGTTAACTCCGATCCACGTTCCGGGCCCATTTATCGGCACGACGGAGTTCACGTACACCGCTGAAGATGCATCTGGAGCGACCGACAGCGCAACGGTTACGGTCGTTGTTCACAAACTGGACGAGAAGGTAGAGCTGCCTGAACCGGCGTCAAGCAGCGGTTTTGCCCAGAACGATGTCGATAGTATTGCGGCCTGGCGCAGCGGTCTGATCAAAGTCAACCGCAATGACACCGGCTATAAAGAAGACGGCTTCAAGATCATCGCCATTGACGGACAGCCGATTTCCGTCGGCTCTCCGGTTGAAGTTGCCGACGGCTCTGTCGCACTAACAGCAAAGGGGTCGCTGAATTTCACACCGGACAAAGGCATGCAGATGGAGCCGATCTGGCTGCCGTCACCAGAAGCTGTCTGGAATCGCTATGTCGAAATATTTGGCGAGGGGTATCAGGGCATTACCCTGGTGGAACATCTAGGATGGTCGCTGCTCCGCGTCTTTGCAGGTTTTGTGCTCGGCAGTCTGATTGGTATTCCACTTGGCTATGCCATGGGGCTGTCCGGCTGGTTCCGTGGCTGGTTCGACCCAATTGTAGAATTCATGCGTCCCGTTCCGCCGCTGGCTCTCATCCCGCTGGTGATCATCTGGTTCGGTATTGGTGAGTCTGGGAAGATCATTTTGTTGTTCCTCGCCGCTCTTTGGATCATGACTATTGCCGCCCGCGCTGGTGTGTCGGGTGTCAACATATCCAAGGTCCATGCAGCCTATTCGCTTGGTGCCTCAAAACTGCAGATCCTTATGCATGTGATCGTGCCGAACTCGCTGCCCGAAATCTTTACCGGTGCGCGGGTCGCCATGGGTGTTTGCTGGGGAACGGTTGTTGCTGCCGAACTGGTGGCAGCAGAAAAGGGGGCCGGCAAGATGATTGTGGCGGCCAGCAAGTTTCAGCTGACCGACATTGTAATCATGGGCATTGTACTCATCGGTGTGATTGGTTTTGCCATTGATGTTTTGATGCGCCGTGCCGAGAGCTGGCTTGTCCCCTGGAAAGGACGCAGCTGACAATTATCCTTCAAAGTGAGCCGCGCAGTTCTACTGCGCGGCCACCTGAGCTGTTTCGGAAATGACGGAAATCAGTGTTTTCGTGATCGCACGTGTTCCCATGTCACCGCCAAATTCCATCGGCCGCAGCATGTTGTTCTGAAAGCCTGTTTCGACTGCCGCATTGATAAGGTCAGCCGCGTCCGATAGCGCTGGTTGGTCTTGCGTTTCTGCCACATAATCCAGCATCAAGGCACCGCTCAGGATCGCAGCGAGCGGATTGGCCTTATCTTGCCCAATGATATCCGGGGCGCTGCCGTGCGCCGGCTGGAATAGACCATTCTTGTCGCCAATTTCGGCACAGGCAGCCATGCCCATGCCCCCGACAAGGCCGCCAGCGAGATCAGACAGGATATCGCCGAACATGTTTTCCATCACCAGCACATCAAAGTCCCAGGGCTTGCGGACAAGATCCAAAGCTTGCGCGTCGACATAATTGTAACCGACCGCAACATCAGGATGGTTTTGCCGTACCTCATCGAAGATCTGACGGAAGAAGGCGAGGGAGGTGAAAACATTGGCCTTGTCGACACAAGTCAGCGTGCCGGCACTGCCCTTGTCCCGGCGTTTGCGGGCAAGGTTGAAGGCAAACTCATGCAGCTTTGTGGTCGTCTTGCGGGTAATACGCAGGACGTCTCGAACTTCGTCGTCATTGGCGAGCAAAGTACGGTTGTGGGTGGCAGCGGAGTAAAATAGTCCTTCGGTCGACTCTCGCAAGATTATCAGATCAATGTTGGCCGCGCGCGGATCGGCCAAGCGTTGTGGGGCGTTCGGATAGGCTTTTACAGGGCGGACACCGGCATAAAGCTCGAACCTGTCGCGCAGGCGCAAGTGTGGTGATATTTCCGTGCCATCGGCATGGCGGATTGAGGGCAGTCCGATCGCTCCAAGAAAGATCGCATCGGCAGCTTCCGCTCGGTCTTCACCGCCCGGCTCAATGTCGTGTTGCGTTTCCTTGTAATAGCCGGCACCAGCTTGGATTTCGTCGTACCTGGGGGGGAGCTGACCCGTCTTGGCAAGAGCAGCCTCAACAACAGCTATTGCAGCTTCCGCCACATCAACGCCGATCCCGTCACCTTTGATTAGGGCAATTCTCATGGCCGGTCCTTAAGTCCAATCTACATCAAAACGGTCTATAACCCGGGAAATCTGATCCGGGGTGAGGGCTGCCACCGGCATGCCGTGCAGGAGCACGGCAAGACGGGCGTTGGCTTCCAATTCTTCCATCGCAAAAACAGCGGCTTCCAAATCCTTACCCGCAACAACAGGACCGTGATTAGCCAGCAGCACCGCGGAGCGTTTTCCGGCCAATCCCCGGACTGCGTTGCCCATTTCGGGATCGCCGGGCACAAAAAACGGCAGCAGTTTGACCTTTCCCAGTTGCATGATCCCATAGGCCGTCAGTGGCGGAAGCACATTGTCCGGATCAATGCCGGGTAGGAGTGAGAGGGCAACCGAATGGCAGGAATGAAGATGAACTACGGCTCCGGTTGCGGCTCGTGTTTGATAAAAAGCCGAATGAAGCGGCATCTCTTTGGTTGGTTTGTCGCCCGACAGAAGGGTGCCGTCTTCTGAGAGGTGGCTGATCCGCTCTGGATCGAGAAACCCCATAGATGACCCCGTTGGTGTCACCAGCAAGCTGCCATCGCTGAGGCGCATGGAAATGTTGCCTGTTGAACCATGGGTTAGGCCGCGGTCAAACATTGACTTTGCCATCTGCGTGATTTTTTCGCGGGCCTGGGTCGTCTCACTCATGCGGTTTGCTCCAGAATTTCCAGAGCTTCTGAGAAGAAGTCCGGACCACCAAAATTTCCGGATTTCAGGGCGAGCGCGAGCGGTTGGCCGGAAACTTTCAGTGCCGGAACACCAGCCGCAATTTTGGGGCCGATTTCTAGCGTATCGGCTTTAAGTCCGGAGACAACAGCCCCGGAGGTTTCTCCTCCGGCAACCACAATGCGATTGACCCCGGCCTCTGACAAGGCAGCTGCCAGCTTGTGAAACAAGGTTTCAATCGCTGCCGCGCTTTCAACCCGCCCATGAATTCGTTGAGCTTCCTTGACGATTGTTGGGTCTGCTGATGTAAAAAGCAGGGGCGGTGTGTCTTGTTGCATTGTCCAATCAACAATTTCGGCAATTTCGACCTTACCGTTCATGATGTCACTTGCAGCCAGTTCGCGGAATGGCGCCTTGGTTTGGTACTTCGCGACTTGTTGCCGAGTTGCATTCGAACACGAACCAGAGAGCACTGCCGCTTTACCGCTGCAGCCGTTCCAGTGACTGCGGCTTTGCGATGCGGTCAAGTTCTCGGCAAGGCCAAGCGCAATACCCGAGCCACCCGCGACAAGCTTTCGGTTCGCGGCTGCTTGTCCAATGGTAATGAGATCGGCGTCGCTGACTGCATCGACAATAAACATGGTTTTAGATTGGCTGCTGGTCGCAGTCTGGATTGCTGCCGCACCGCTATCGACCACGGATAGGGGGACATGACCGATCTGCCAGCTGGTTTGGCGGGTAAGGACGCGCCGGATGTCAGGATCGGTCATTGGCGTGAGCGGGTGATGCTGCATCCCGCTTTCACTCAGGAGCTTGTCGTGGACAAAGAGATGCCCCTGATAGACGGTCCGGCCATTTTCAGGAAATGCCGGGCAGACAAGCACCGACGTTTCGCCAAGCCGGTCGGCCAAGGCCTCTGCGACTGGACCAATGTTGCCATCATCCGTGGAATCGAAGGTGGAACAGAATTTGAAGATAATCTGTTCGCAGCCTTGGGCGCTCAACCAGTCACAGGCATCCAGTGATTGTTGAACGGCGTCGCGCGCGGCAATTGTGCGCGATTTCAAACTGATGACACCGGCGCTGAAACCGGGATCTGCAGGTCGGTTTGGAATGCCAACATATTGAACGGTTGGCATGCCGCCTTCCGAAATCATCAAGGCAATATCAGAGGCGCCGGTAAAGTCGTCGGCAACGACACCCAGTTTCATACCCCGATCCCCTTCAATGGCCCATTGTCCAGCCGGACAATATGGTCCGGTCCATGAACCGGGAACAACTCCCGTACCAACGGATCATGGCCTGGAACCACAAGATCAACGGAACTGGCGAGCGTTTGGATTGTTCTGAACCCGTCCAGCATTTCTTTCAGGTCAGCGACGATTGGGAACGGTTTTTCTTCCAAGAAATTCTCGTAAAAATGGGAGGCATCAGAAGCAAGACACAGCCAGCCGGATGCGGTCATGACCTGAACGGCTTGCAGGCCTTTGCTGTGCCCGCCAATCCGGTGGACCAGAATACCTTCACGCACTTCCGAGCTGCCGTTATGAAACACCAGGCGGCCGGAATAGAGCCGTTTGACCGCTTCGCACACATGCTCAGCCGTGAACGGGTGTTTCAGGGCGTCGTGACACATGCAAGGCCCAGTCGCATAAGTCATCTCGGCTTCTTGCAGATGAATTGTGGCATTGGGGAAATGCTTGAGCCCACCGGCATGGTCATAATGAAGATGCGTGACGATGATGGTCGAAATGTTTTCAGTCGTAATGCCAAGTGGCGCCAGCGCTTCGGCCGGATTCATGAGGACGGGCCGGCCACGGTCCTTTCCTTCCTCATGGTCGTAACCTGTGTCGACAAGAAGAACCTCGTCCCCGCGCCGTAGGACCCAGATGAAATAGTCCATTGGATGGGGAGCATCGTGATTGTCTTCAAAAATGAAGCTGTCTTTGCGCATGCGGGCATTTCTGTCCGCATACTTGACCGCATAGACTTCCCAGGGCGTCATTGGATCACCTGTGTAAAGGTCTGCACTGTCTTGTTTGCAACCATCGAAGCCACCTTGGCATCAAAGACCTTGAAGTGCCGAGTCAGAAGGTGTGCTCTGAAAGCCGCTTCATCGTCATAGAGCTCATAGAGGAAAACCTCGTGGAGTTTTGCCGGATTGCAACACACATCAAACTGCCGGCAGCCGGGTTCTTCCTTCAAGGATGCTTTTGCGTTGGCGGTCATGAGAGGCAGGAAGTCGTTGACATGCGATGCCTTAATTTCAAACATCACTGTAACTGCGAACATCGATTGCTCCCCTTTCATCGGAACAAATACACCATAGACATGGAGATGAACGGCAGATAGGTCACTGCCAGGAGAGCCGCGATCGCCGCGATGTAGAGCGAGGCCATATTGCGGGCAATCGACAAGACACCGACGCCAGAGATCCGTGAAGCGACGTAGAGCGTTGCTCCAACTGGCGGCGTGAACAGCCCGACCGCCACGTTACAAGTCATGATGACACCGAGATGCACTGGATCGACACCAAAGGCTTTGGCAGTCGGCAGGAACAGCGGTGCTGTCAGCAAGATCGCAGGGACCGGATCCAGGACAAGTCCAAGAACCAAAAGCACGATGTTGACGAGGAGCAAGAACATCCAGGGGCTGGACGAGAAGTCTTGAACGAAGCCGACCAGGATCTGAGGCATTTGTTCCAGGGTGATCAGCCAACCAAGAACAGTCGTCGCGCCAATCACAACCATAACCACGGCGCTGGTCACGAAAGAGTCGACCATCAGTCGGGGTAGATCACGCAGCTTAAAGTCCCGGTAGACCACCGTGGTGACAAACAGACCGTAGATCACAGCAAGCGCTGCGGCTTCGGTCGGCGTGACCCAGCCGGTAAAGATACCGCCGAGAATGAGCACAGGCATGAACAGCGCCGGGGCGGTGCCGATGAAGGATGACACCAGTTCATTTAAGCTTGTTGTGCGGCCGCCGGGGTCACACTTGGATGTCTTGCCAACGTAATAACAGACACCCATGAACATTGCGCCGAACAAGATGCCGGGGACCATGCCGGCCAGAAAGAGGTCGGCGACGGACACGCTGCCGACAAAACCGTAGATCAGCATTGGAATGGACGGCGGAATGATAATGCCGATGGTGCCAGCAGCAGCCACCAGACCGGCGGCAAAAGCAGTGTTGTAGCCCTCGCGCGACATGTTCTTGATCATGACGGAGCCAATGGCTGCGGAATCGGCGATGGCCGATCCGGAAATGCCGCCGAAAATCATCGAGGCACCCACGACAACCATCCCAAGGCCGCCGGCCATGAAGCCGAAGGCGGCGCGGGCAAAGCCAATGATGCGCAGGCCGACACCGCCGCGGCTCATCATCTCGCCGGCTACGATAAACAGCGGAATTGCCAGGAAGTGGTTCGGTTCCACACCGCCAATGAAATTCAGGAACAAGGCCTGAAGCGGATAGCCGAGATCAAAGAAAAAAATTGGTAGCACGGCTGTCAGAAGGATGGCCCAGACAAGCGGAATACCCAGGAAAACCGTGGTCAGGAAAACCGCGACAACAAACAGAAGGATCATGTGACTGCCTCCCCGCCATCAGAGTGGGCGGCATGGGGGACGACCGGATTGCGCAGGTCGTATGTCATGTTGAACAGATGGAAAATCAGGCTGATGGTCATACCGGCAGGCATGGAGGCATAGAGTAGTCCGACCGGCCAATAGAGTACGGTGGTTTTCTGCGCCCATGTATGAACGGAGATGTGGTAGCCGGTGTAGATCAGGCTGATCAAAAGGCCCGCAATGATCACATCAATCAGGACCGACAAGCTGCGCTGGACGGATGTCGGCAGCAGTTTCTCAACGATCTCAGTGACCCGCATGTGCGCTCCGCGCGCAATAGCCGCCGAACATCCGATAAAGGTGCTCCACAGCAGTAGGAAACTGGTGACCTCAAGAGACCAGGCCAGGTCAAATCCGGCAAAGCCTCTCAGAGACGCGTTGCAGAAAACAAGTGTGATGATCGCGATGCCGCCAAGCGCAAGGCAAAAGTCGACCAGATGGCTGAGCCAGCGAAGCGCAGCCGGATAATGATCTCGGTAGTCCAAGGAATTTCACTTTCAGGAAAAAGACCGGAACCTCACGGGTTCTACGATAAGGTTCCGGTTCAGTTAGCCCCTACGGATTGGTCAGTTCTGGGCTGGGAGTGCTTCCCGGATCGTCGCCGCGTCGGCCAGGATCTTGTCGACGGCTTCGGCGCCGTAAACATCCTTTGCTTTTGCGTAGACCGGCTGAACCGCTTCACGGAACGGCCCAATCTCCGGAACGCTGACCGACGCACCGTCTTCCTGCATTTCAGTCAGCTGGCTATCAACCGAACTCTTGACGAGATTTCGGCTGAAGGCTGCCGATTCCGCCGCTGCTTTCCGGATAGCTAACTGATCATCTGCCGAGAATGACTGCCAGGTTTTCTCTGCCACTGTTAGCGGTAGAGGGCTGTAAACGTGACGGGTCAGTGTGATGTTCGGCGCAACTTCATAAAAGCGCAGCGACTTGATGGTGTCGACCGGGTTTTCCTGACCGTTCACGATACCTTGCTGGATCGACAGATACACATCCGTGATCGGCATAACGACGGTCTGGAAACCGATGGCTTCCATGGACCAGCGGATCATGTCGTTCGGGAAAACGCGCATTTTCATGGATTCTGCGTCTTTTGGAGACGTCAGCGGTTCGTTGGTTGTGAAGCTGCGGAACCCAGCTTCCCAAGTGGATAATACGCGGAAACCTTTGCTTGGAAGTTTTTCAAACTCACCTTGGAGCCAGGCTGACTTGTCGTAAAGCTCCCAGCCTTGCTCGTAGGTGTCGACAAGGAATGGCATGGCGGTCAGGTTGAGGGATGGCAGGTGGGTTGCATAGCTGCCCGTGGCCGAAACGGTGAAGTCGATGCCGCCCAGTTGCAGCATTTCGATGGCTTTAGGATCGTTGGCGAGCTGACCTGACGGGAAGATCTGCACTTCATAGCGGCCGTCTGTGTATTCGGCGACTTTCTCAGCAAACAGTTCAGCAGCTGCCTGGCGGGAACCGCCTGGATTGTCGGTGTGGCTGAACCGCAGTTTTTCAGCCGCGATCGCACTGCTCATGCCTACGGCGAGTATTGCTGCACCAGCCAGCAAACGACCAAGGGATTTCTTGTCAATCATTTCAAACTCCTCCCACGGCCCTCGAGCCGTATTGATTTGCACATTTCATTGCGTATACATAATTCAATCCCTTGTCAACGGCAGCAAGGTCGACTATCAAGAATCCGCAAGGGGTGATTGCAGCTGCCTCGCTGCGGGAACCGCGAACCACGCGCTCAATTGGTGTGCAGGAGGAAAGAATGAAGAATGGCGCCGAGCCGCTAAGGGTCGCCTGTTTGGGAGCGGGGTATTTTGCCGGATTTCACTATGAGGCCTGGCGCAAGATCGACCGTACCCGCCTGGTTGGCGCGTGCGATCAGGGCCGGGATAAGGCAGTGGCCACTGGCCTAGCCGCCTTTACGGATTTGGCGTCCATGCTAACCATGGCGCAGCCAGACCTCCTGGACATCATCACACCGCCGCAAACGCATTATGAAGCAATCAAGCTTGCCATCGAACATGGCGTGAACACGGTCATCTGTCAGAAGCCGTTTTGCTTGTCTCTAGATGAAGCACAAGCGGCAACCCGGCTCGCTGAAGATGCCGGTGTTACGTTGGTCATCCATGAAAATTTTCGGTTCCAGCCATGGTACCGGACGATTAAACAAGCGCTGGACACCAAATTGATTGGCGATGTGCTTCAACTGACGTTCCGGTTGAGAACTGGCGACGGGCAGGGCCCTCATGCCTATCTTGACCGGCAACCCTACTTCCAGGAGATGCCAAAACTTTTGATCCACGAAACGGGGGTCCACTGGATTGATACTTTCCTATTCCTTCTTGGCGAGCCGTCTGCGGTCTATGCAGATTTGCGCAAGATGAACCCGGTCATCAAAGGAGAAGACGCTGGCTATTTTGTCTTCGATTACGACAATGGGGTCCGTGCGCTCTTTGATGGCAATCGGTTGCTAGATCATGCAGCTGAAAACTGCCGGACAACTTTGGGCGAAGCCCTGATTGAAGGAACCGAAGGCACACTCGCTTTGACCGGAGAAGGTTCGGTAAAGCTACGGCGTTTTGGCGATCAGGCTGAAAAAGACCTTCTGGCAGCCAAAAAATGGCCAGGATTTGGCGGTGATTGTGTGAAAAACCTGATCGCGCACGTGGTTGATGGGATTTTGGACGGAAAACCCCTTGAGAATCAGGCAAGAGAGTATTTGAGGGTCATTGTCATCGAACAGGCAATCTACGACTCCGACCGTCAGGAGCGAAAAATCCGGGACTTCGCCCATGCTTGAAACCCCAAAACAAAAAACCATCACAACGCAGGCCATGGAAAAAATCCGGCAACTGATTTTTGATGGCGAATTGGCGGCGGGGTCCGATCATCTTGAAAGCGAACTTGCCGGACGTTTGGGGATGTCCCGAACTCCGGTCCGGGAAGCGACTTTAATGCTCGCGCAGCAAGGTTTGCTGGAAGTACGCCCGCGCAAAGGTGTACGGATCGTCACTTTGTCTCTCAAGGATATGGAAGAAATCTATGCTGTCCTAACAGAGCTTGAGAGCCTGGCAGCCGAAGAAGCAGCCAGACGTGGCTACAAGGACGCGGATCTGGCCGACCTCAAAAAGGCGATTGAGGCCATGGAGAAAGCGCTGGCCGACGAGGACCGGGAAGCCTGGGCGTTGGCCGATGACGCGTTTCATACGGAATTGGTCCGTCTTGGCGGCAATTCTCGGATTCAGACCATCGTTGCGATGATGGCCAACCAGGTGCGCCGGGCGCGTGCCATGACGCTCTACATCCGGCCGCTGCCGCTCAAATCCAATGAGGATCACAGAGCTGTTTTTGATGCGATCCGAAAAGGTGATGCCAACTTGGCGCGTGAGCGGCACCACAGCCACCGTCAGCACGCCCGGGAAGTGCTGATCGAACTATTGAAAAAGCACAAGCTGTTTCAGCTTTAGTACTAGCTCAGCGAGCCGCGTTCTTTCGGCTGGAGTCTTGCACACAAGTGCTCAAACACGGCCAGCAGATGGAATGTGCTCCAACACATAATGCCGAAAAACTTGGCGCTGTCTTCCAAGTATACGATCCCCGCCTCAACGCTGTGAAAAAACTGATCGACAAACATGGAAAGCCCAAGTGCAGCTGCCCCCAAGACCAAGATCCACCAACTCTGAGCGAAGATAAAACGCCAGCTAACGGCGACATAAAGAGCAGCTAGAGCAAGGTAGATAATCATTACCAGTTCTTGAGGAACACCTAGTTTTGGCATGACTTTTTCATGAACCAGGAACATGTCATCGAGCCCGATCCAGCCGGACAGGCAACCGGCACTCAACGCAAAGCGTGTGAAGCGATCGGCTCCGGACACCGCCCAAAAAGCCAGCCCAACGACGAGACAGACGGCTGCCGTTCCGATCCAGAAAACCAAACCGATGTTGGATATGAAACCATAATAGACATGGCAGCATTCGGGAGCCATTTCAGCAGCTGCTAGGGGATCGAGGAACATCCATTTCGGTTCGGCAAACGGCTGCAAAAACACGGCGGCCAAGAGCAGAACTGGAAACGCAAACATAATGAAAATCGCAGCACGGATCACTGTTCCTTCGGACACCGTAAACCTGCGGACGGTGTTGCGTTCAGCAATGATTTTGTCAGCGTCTGGTTTTGTCGTAATCATTTCAAATATGCCTTTCCTGGCACGAGGCTAAGCCGTCATGCCCAAGCTGCACAATTAATCCCGGTTTTCTGTCTTGCCGAAAACCACATCAACAAAGTGCTCACAACACCTGCAGCCAAATATCCAATTGCAACAGCTGTTAGCCCTACACTTTGATGTGTGGCGATCAACACGGCGATGGAAACGAAAAGAGCCAACACGAGTATCTGGAGGACGCGGTTCTGATTGCGCTTCATACCAAGAACTGCCGGGGCGGGACCAAACAAAGCCCGGATCGGCAAAGTTGCCATGATGATCATCAGAACCTCGTGGCCTTGCCTGAACTGTTCTCCAAACAATCCCAGCAGGAATGGACCAGCGAGTGCCACAGCGGTCCAGGCGGCAAGGGCGTAGACAAACGCCACCCTGCTGGACAGGCGGATGAGGCCTTGTGCTTCGCTGTCATTTTCGATTGCATTGGCTGCAAAGACCTTGGGCATGAGCAAAGAATACAGGGCTTTCATGCCGAAACCCGCCAGTTGTCGCATGCGGAAACAAATGTGAAGCAGGGCAATTTCAAAGGATGCGAACAGCAAGCTGGCAAGCAAGATCTGAATCTCGATGAAATAGTCCCAAAGCAGCGTGATCAGTGCCCAGCTGGGCGCGATCTGCCACCATTTTTTCTTTTCTTTTTTGAAAGACGCTGGATCAACTGGACCTGAGCCCGAGTGCCGCCGTAAGCTCAGCCACAAAAGACTAGCTGTGACCCAGAAAATGCAGGTTGCCGCAAGCAGAAATGTCCAGGTTTCGATGTCCGGAACGAAACCAGCAAACAAGACTGTCACCAGTATCACCAGCAAGGGGCGCAAGAGCATATCCGGCAATTGTCCGGCAAAAGGATGCTGTAGGCCGATCAAAATGCTGCTGTTGAAATAGATGAGCGCCATCGCCACGGCAGACGGAACGGCAAAGGCGGAAATCAGTCCGTATTTGTGAAGTTGACTGTCAGGCCAAATGGAAAACAACAGGATTGCTGTTCCCGCAACGAGCAGGCCAGTCCCAAAAATCAGTTTCTGCCCATAACCGATATAAGCTCGAAGCATTGCCGGATTGTCTTGTGAAACATATTCGGCGGCAAGCATCGAGCCGATGGCATGAAAACCGCACGGCAGCAGCACAGACAAAACACTGGCGATTGCCAGATAGACGGCGTATTTCGCCATCATGTCCGCACCAAATTGGCGTGTGATCAAAAGCGTTGTCGCAAATATACATAATGAACCGACGATCCGTGCCCCGGTCAGGAACGCCATCCCAGAAAACAAACGGCTATTGAATTCACGTCTCACGCTTGCCTCGAAGCGTTAGGTACCTGAGCCGGCTTTGTCCGATTACGGTAGTCGTGAAGGATCCGGGCGAACTCACCCTTCTTGCGCCTTGTAAAGTAGAGCGCGTGCCCCAGTGCGCGCACTTTGAGGGTGGCACCAAAATGATAATATCTTGGCGTAACCGATATTTGGCCGCGCTTGCCAACAAAGCCGCGTTTGAATTGATGCAAATGGCAATCCTTGTCGGCACCGCCAAGATCATACCAACGCACATGTGGCGCAGCGACCAAGTGTTTTGAAATCTCCCAATGCATGACATACCCGGCCTTGAGCGGCAGAGCTCTGTTGTTGGTGGCTCCGTATAAATAAACCGCACGTTCGCCGCTCGCGTCGACAACGCCGCCAGCAATCGGTTCTCCATTCTGTTCGACGATCAGGATCAATGGTCTCAACGCAGGTTCTTTGGCGTCCATCAACGCCTGCAACGTATTGATCGCGGACGTGTCGTGAAACGCCTTTCGGTCAATCATGGCGTTGTAGAGTTGCATGAAGGTCTTGAAGCCATCTTCGCCCTCTACGAAGCGTGCTGACAGTTCGTTCTTTTCCGCCTTTTTGAGATTGTAACGCCACTTTTGCGACAGGCTTTCGCGCAAGCCCTTGAGCGACAGATCCATATTCACAAAATATCGGTCGGGTGATGCCAGTTCTTCACCGGGATGAAACCCGCTTTGCTCCAATGCCTGTGTTTCAATGCCTGATATTTCCGGATCGGCCCGCGGAAAAAAACTCAGAAAATAACCCCCATCGAGCGCGTAGATTTGTTTGAGGGCATCAATTGTTCGTTGAAGGTTCTTGGGATCGTCCGGTCGGCCTTTCGGGCGCCAAAGCGGACCCCATTTGACGACTGCTATCCCGCCGCCGATGACCGGAAACCGCATCTTGAGAATTACAGCGGCGCTGACCAAGTGACCGTTTTTGTAGAACGCAACGCGATCGAGTTGATGAGGGGGCCAGCGGAGGGCGTTGAAACATTCGGTCTGTTCGTGAAGCACATCACGAAATTGAACCGCGATTTCATCCCACTTGGATGGCGGAACAAACTTTGACTCAAGGTTGTCCAAATCATTGACGATTTCCGCTTGCGTTTGCTGAGCTTGTTGGAGTGCCGGCATCACAGGCACTCCTTGCGCATCACGACCCGAAAGAAGGCAGGTTGCGTGAACCGGAGCCGTGTTATGCCACCGATCAGAGGTAAGCTGTCACAGAGTGTGAAAAGACCCGGTAATCGGTCATTTTGGACAAACCCAACGTCAATATCTGTGTGCTTGAAGTAGGAATAGGCCTTACGGGCGGCAACCAATGCCTGCCAGAAGGAGAGTTTTCCTGTTTGCCAAGCTTTTTTGATGGAAGCCAGTTCGCCAGCCAGCCAACCGTAGGAAATTCCAACAGTCCCTTCTAGATAAGAAGCGGGGGAATTACGGCCCTCTGTCAAGTCGATCAAGCAGTCTCCAAGGCCAAGATTGCATTCCTCAGGCACAGCGTGATTGCCCGCAATACGCGGGTTTAGTTCAAGAAAATTCACATTGCCTGTCTCAGGCTCAACAAGATATTGAGCACATCCAATCCCAGTGTAGTTCAAGTTCTTGACGAGTGCTTTAGTGTGCTGCTTCAGCGCCGGGCATGGCGCAACCGTCTTGCCTTCGATTGCCAATCCAGATCCGTCAGGCTGATCTGTCCGGGTGATTTTCGCGTGAAGATAGCGATAGATTTCGCCGTCTTGGGCTGCGAAATAGATGTTTTCCCGCAATCCTGGCGAATGCCGTTGAACTAAAAGCCGGTAGTCACAATCGATCCAAATGGGATCGAGTCCCTTCAAGGCCTCCAAGTGGTCAACCGTGATGGCTTTTTGACCGTCGAGCAATTTGCCGGTTTGAAGGGGACGGATTACCAGAGGAAAGCCGATCTCCGAAGCAGAATAATAAAAATGCTCTTTGCCGGACGTTTCGGTAAAGGGGGCAACTGGAACTGACAACTCTTTTGCTTCGGCAAGCAGACTCTGTTTGTCGAGGCAGCGAAGAACAAGTTCTCCTGCTGTCGAGCCCAACCTCACGGGACGAGCCAACGTCAATTTGCCGTCTGCAAATGCACGTATGACCGGCTCTGCAACCGGATAGATATCCGAGATATCAGGCCGGGATGCTAGGAGAACGTCGAGCTCTTGTTGAAAGGTGTCTACTTCTGAGGAGTAGGAACTGTGCCGCCAAACCGTATCAACATATTTGGAAACTTCTGCTCCGCGGTCAAAACCATCCAGTCCGCAAATAACGTTATACCCACGCTGCTTTAGACTGCGAGCGAGTATAAAAGTTGGCCGATAGTTTCCCAACAGCAATGCTGCCTTCACGGATGTTCCCCCAAGGTGATGAGTAAGCCTTTGGGTTTAAGCGCTTTCTTCTATAAACGGAGTAAAAATCCGGGTGAATACCGATAAAATGGGCGATATGGTTACCCAACGGTATGTTTGTTTTGCCATGACAGTTTGGCCGTTTCCATTTCACCATATTGGCGAAGTTCACAATTCGTCCAAACGGCCTAATTCCAGACTGTGCCTAGTTGAACTTAGGCATCAGTTTCTTGAGAACACCGCGAAGTGAACCTCGCGATTGATAAGCGGAAAAGGCCAACCGGCCGACCAATCCGGACGTCGCGGTCACATTGGTGAGAGGAATTCTATCGGCGCGAAACGATTGCTTGTAATCTTCATCTCCAATTGTGAAGTCGAAGATCGTTCGGCCTCGTTCCGTCTCATCGCGAATTTTTTCACACAGGCCAATCAAGCCAAGAGAATATCGTTGATATTCCTCGTTGTTCGAAAAACCGCCGAGCAGGAATAAAAACCGGTCATTTTGGCGAAGGCCAAAATCAACTGATATGATCTGATCTTCAAATTTCCCAACGAAAGTTGATGCAATTCCTTGTTGGCTACCGAGCACCGCGACGTTCCGGTAAAACTGGAAATACTCCAGCCGCGAAAACAGATCGTCCTCATATCGGGCCGCTCTCAACTCCCGCATGAGTTTGAACGCTTCGTCGATCTCTTTCTCTTCGGCGAGTTCATGAAAACTAAGCTCGCCATAGTCTTTTTCAAAACCGTTCCGTTTGCGTCGTAACCCTTTGCGCATGTTTTTAGAGACCACGTTATTCAGCCATTGATCATAGTCCCGGCCAATAACCGCCTCATAGGAGCTGCTAATATTCGGTCTTTTTTCAGCGCCAGAAAACAGCTGTGCAGCGTCAAAAACCCAAGGCGGCTGTTTGCGGAATAAAATCAAATCATAAGGCCGGATAGCTTTCAGGAGATCCTTTGAAAAACTGGGTGTTTTAGCAAGTACTTCGAGGTTTTCGTCTGAGCCAATGACCGCGTTATAATCAGCGACACCGAGGTCGGCGGGCTGGATGATTTGAATGCCAAAATGGGTTTCCCGTACAAGCGGGATTACAACAGCCGGATCTTGAGAGCCATTCAGGTAAATCGTGACGATAATCGGAGTTGCGCCTGCTCCTGGTACGATCGTTTTGTAAAACTGCTCGAGCCACAATGGGCCTTGAAACGCCGTTGCGCTGGAGCGGTCAAACAACGCTGAAAAATGATCAGACAAAAAGTCGTAGGCATCGCTTGTTTCGATCCGGTAATCGGAAACGTCGATGGCAGCTTGGCGGTTCATGAAACCTGTACCCTATTGATTTTGGGGAATGGAGGCGTCTTTGGATTTCAAAAGCGCATTTATTGCGTCTTTGTCAGGCTCATGCGTCCTTGGATCCACTATTCCAAATCCGTCAGAATAATCCCAGTGCGTCCATCCGATGCACCGTTCTTCCACTGCATTTACAACTGTACCCAACCAGAACAAGCGGTCGGTTCGTGGAGCGTCGTAAGATAGTACGCCGAATTCATTCACTACCACCGGACGGCCATGTTTTTGCGACCACCTTTGAACGGTGTTGAATGCGTTCTCGATGTCTTTGGCGGTCCAGGGTTCTTCAAAAATTTGACGGACTTCTTCTGCCGCTTGCAAATGGCCCTCTTCGGTCAATCGGTCAATCAGCGCGTCAATCCGTGGGTCATTTTCGCGGGATGGGAAAGGAACACCGACGGAAAGCCGGACAGGATCTGAAGGCGGATGCCATTCAGCGCCCTGATGGGTGAAGATGAACGGGTCGTAGAAATGGACTGCATAAATGACATTCGGGTCGTCTAAGGGATGAAAATCGGCAAGACTTTCATGGCGCATAGGCCCGGATGGCCCAACAACAATCGTATGACGAGGCAGCCATTGCCGCATCTTGTGAGCTAGCCTTTCCGCGTGGCTGTGCCAAATTTCTGGTGTCAGGTCCGGTTCATTCAAAAACTCGATAGCGACTAATTCTGGGGGCGTGTCCTGAAGTGCTTCTGCCAGAAAGCGCCAACTCTGTTCCAAGCGCCGGTATCCCGCTTCCGTGTTAGTTCTGAGAAGCCGATTGAAATCTCCATCCGGGTGGAAGTCGATTGTTACTGCGTATCCGATCCCAGTCAGCTTTTCGATCACAGACAAAACCCAATGCGTGTAGTCCGCTAGATCTGCGGATCCAAAGTCCGCATCGTTAAATGCTGAGTGGAAAACCGGTAAACGGATATGGGTGAAACCCTGGCCATAAAGGTCGCGCACAGTCGCAAAGTTGGGACGGTACTCGATGTGGTCGGTATCCCAATTCGGCAGGTTCACACCGCGGGCCATTTTTTTCAAAAGCGGCGCATTGGCAAACGCCGGAAAGGTATCCTGAGTGAAACAGTGATTAGCTGGTTGGCTGAAAGCTGAAGAAGTATTCACCGCGATTGCCAGAAGGCTCGCCCACAAACTGCGCTTGATCGGAAGAAGGAACCGCATACTGGTCAATCTTCAAGAAACTTAAAAAGCGCCTTGTGGTTTGTCTGGAGATATCTAGGCCCCAGTCGGCGCGGCTCAAGAATTGTTCTGTAGAGCCATTCCAAACCGAGCGCTTGCATCCACTTTGGGGCTCTTGAGCGCTTTAATGACAAAAAGTCAAACAGTCCGCCGGAAGTCTTAATGACACCGACATTTGTCAATTTGTTGAGGTTCCGCGATACAAATTGCTGTTCTCTGGGAACACCCATTCCAACCCACAAAAAGTCAGGCCCCAGTTTGTTGATCTCTGCGACAATTTTGTCTTCTTCGTTTGCAGAGAAATAGCCATTCCGGCGACCAGCGATCTCCAGATCCGGATAAAGCTCCGCGGTCCGATTCACTGCAGCCTCATTGGACTCTTCATCGCTTCCGAGCAAATAGAACGATGCGCCGATTTTTTGCGCGATCTCGGCAACGTCGTGATAAAGATCTGTTGTTGCGACCCGCTCAACGTTCGGAAGTTTGTGTTTGAATTTTGATAGCCAGACCATTGGCATTCCGTCGGCCAGAATTTGGTCGGCATGCAAGAACTCATCAAGCACAGCGCTGTCTTCGCTGCACATCACGACAACCTGACCATTTGCCGAAGTCGAATAAAACGGTTTCGCAGGCTGCCCCCGTTTGGCGAGAGCCTGAGCAATAAGTGTTTCGGCGGCCGTAGTGCGGTCGGTCCACGTAATTGGCAGTCCGCCGAGGGTCTTTACCGGCAGATATGAACGTGCCAGCTCCGCTAGGTGTTTTGCGTCTGCCGAACGCGCCTGGACACTCCGTGCCTGTTTTGATGTTTGCTGACCGTTCATGTGATCCAGCGAGGCTCCCGAATTCTTACAAGCCTATAATTACCTGTAGGGGATTAATGTTCGGCAAACACGTATGGTTTACGCGGGGAGGCATTAGAGTAAAATCCGGCGAATTCTGTTGTGTGTCTTCGAGGAAAGTTCGCCTAATAAGGCCTTGGTACGCGGGCTTTCCGGCTCGTGAGCAGATTCTATCAGCACGAAAAAGTCGGCAAATTCTACCAGTCTTTGGATCTGATCTTGGTTTTTCACCGGCGGCGCATCAACAATCATGCAGGATTCCCGGCCGACATTGCTGACAGAAAAGCCCTCAACGATCTCCCAGATCGACCGGCGGTTTCCGAAGTGTTTCGCAGTGATCTCAGTTGGATTAACGATCGATATTTGCTGACTTTTTGGGAAGCCCAGAGCATCCAGATCCGGCCGGTTCATATCACTGAGGGCAGTGTTGGCCGTAAGCAGTAAGATAGGAATCGATCGTTGGCCAGCGAGTGCAGTCAGGCCTAGGGCTAGATCTGACTTGCCAGGATGTGCGATCGGTGAGCTCAATACAATGACCGCTCCGTGCCGGAGCATGCGGTTGAGATCGCGGCGCAATGGTCCGTGTTCCAGGCGTTGGGCCATTTCTAGAGGATCAAGGATTTCCTGATCGTCAAACCGTTCAGCATTGTTGTGGTTTGAACTTTGGGGCGGCTCAGTCCGGTCGTAATCTGCGTCTACATCCACAAAACCGATCTTCTGGATAGTCGCGTGTAGTTTCCGCGCCGATTTTTCTTGGCCTGTTACGTGAGAAACTGCCGTCGTATGCTCTGCGGATCTCTTTGATCCGAATGGCAAAGCCGTTTTTCCCGAGAGTATTATTGGCGTAGCAAAAAACGTTTCTCGAGCTACGGCATACGCTACTGCAATAAACCCCGATAGCAAGCCGAAAACGATTGTTGCGAGGATAGTACCTGGTTTGCTTTTCTTCAAAGGTGGCAGAGCTGGGGACGCAATCCTGGCCTGTTCGGTTTCAAGTCCACTTTGTTCTTCCGTGGCTTTGAACCTGGCAAGGAATTCTTCGTAAAGTCGGCGGTTTGCTGCCGCTTCACGTTCCAAGCCAGCCAGCTGCACCATGGCGCGCTCAGTTTCGAGCGCTGCTTGCTTTCGCTTCGTCAGTTCCTGGGTTAGGGCCTCCAATGCGGAGGTGCTGCTTTCTAAACGCTCCTTTTGGATGGCCAGGAGGCGTCTGCGTTCTTCTGCAATTTGCCGGTCGATGCCGGATAATTTGCTGCGTTCGGAGGTCACACGCGGGTGGCGGTCACCATATACCCGGCTGAACTCAGACAGGGTTTGCAAAACTTGGCCGCGTTCACGGCGTAGTTCTACGAGCTGCGCGGCATCTGATTGCTCTGCTGCCGGTAGGACACCAGACCCGGTGCGGATTTTATCATGACGTGCCCGGGCTGCCTCGGTTTGCGCTTTGGCTGCAACAATTTGTTCGTTTAGCGTGATCAGCTCACGTTGCAGCAGAGTGCTGTCTTCCGTGACGTCGATGATGCCATTTTTTGCCTTGAAACGAGCAACCGCTTTTTCCGATGTCTCAAGATTGCCTTGGAGCACATTTAAGCGTTCTAGCAGCGAAGAAGCCGCGGTCTCAGTCGCTAACACCCGCGATTGTGTTTGGCTATCAACAAAGGCCTGAGCGACAGCGTTGGCGTAAAGGGCTGATTTATCAGCGCTGTTCGAGGAAAATGAGATTTCTACGATGAAGGTTGCGCCGACACGATCAACCTCAAGCTTGCGTTTGAAGGCGGCCAGCAGCTTGCGGTCATCCGATCCAGCAGAGCTGGCGAACAAGGGGTCTTCTTTGACGTTCAGATTATCAATCACGGGCCGCAAAAAGCCGTCGGAATGAACAATCTGAACGATACTTTCCAAGAATGCCGCGTCAGACCCAATTCCAGGCAGAACGTTTTCCGTCAACGTGACCCTGCGCTCCCTTGGATCAACCAGAACCAGAGCTGTAGCGCGGTACGGGAACGGATAGAGAGAAAACAGCACTAGAAAAACAAGCGTCAAAACTATCGTGACGATCGAAATCCGGACGAGATTGTGGCGGGCAAATGCCAAGAGTTCGGAAAAGTCCACCAAACCCTGATCGAAAGGACCGTAAAACCGATTGTCTTCGCGGGAGAAATCACCTTTCGAGGTGTTTTTGGTCCAGGCTCTACCTGGAATGGCGGTCATGTCAACGCGCTCCAGTCCCATCGAAAAGCACTCAAATCTATACGATTGTTAATACGCCTAGGGGCGTAAGTGGTTGGTGGCGATGGTCAAAAAGTTAGCACTAATTCAATAACTATCCGTTAAACATACCAGGATTCGGTGTGTATTGGTTCCTATCAGGTGCGTCTTCAAAGCTTGTCGTTTGTATGAGAGTTGCCGGTAAAAATCATTCTGTTCAGATATCCTTGCGGTTCCGAACCTGGAACCGCGACACCGTTGATGCATTGGGGGCATTGGCAGGCGGCTTTTTGCTCATCGGCATTTCTGTTATTGGGCATTTGCTATCCCCGTTGATAGCGATCCCATTGGCGGCGTTGCTCAGCGCATTCGTGGCAAATTACGCGCCGCGCACCGCCGTGGTTAGCGTTATTGTCGCGCTTTTGTTTCAGAATTTGTTTGTTTCGCTGGTCTCGGAATACTTAAGCGGGCCGGATGAATTCAAGATCATCCGGGGCTACAATTTCATAATTCTGGTCATGGTTTGGGTGACGATAGCAGCAGGATATTTAACCCGGCTACGTGGAGCAAACAGATCAATCGATAAGCTGATGAACGTGACGTCTTGCGTTATGGGGATCGTGTTTATCTATTTTTTGTTCGGTTTCATTCAAAACCCAACACCGGCAGTTATTTATTTGCGGAACATTGTTTCGCCGATCATGCTTTTTCAAATAACAGTTTTGGTATTTTGCCGACTTGAGTTCCGGATTTCAGCAGCGCTGTTCTTCATCTCTCTTATTTTTATCTTGTTGGGATACGTTGAGCTAACGTCGCGTGCGGATTGGCTCAATCTCACCGGTGGCAATAACTACTGGGAATTGGATATGCGCGGTGAGCGTCTTTCTTTGGAGTGGGACCGGGAAGCGCGTGAGTCGGGGCGTGTTACGACCAGTTATCTGGATGCCTTTAAGGTCGACTTTTTTAATACTCCGCTCCTGGATGGACTGGATTTGAGGATCACCCGTCTCATGGGCCCGAATATGCATGCGATCAGCTATTCCTATGCGGTCGCGTTTTTGTTGATTTTTGCGCTGTTCCGGGGCACGCCTATAAGTGCTGCGCTGCTCTTTCCATTGCTGGTCTTTGCCAACGCGAAAGGGGCCCTCATTCTTCTGGTCTTGGTGGGTGCAGGCTGGTGCGCATTTAGACTACTTGGTGCACGATTGAGTTTTTGGGCAATGGGGTTGCTCCTAACGGTCTACACTTTGGCCGGGGTCGTAGTCGGCCTTCAAATCGGTGATTTCCATGTTCTGGGCTTTATGGGCGGCCTGCATAATTTCCTGAGTTTCCCTTTCGGGCATGGCATAGGTGTCGGTGGAAACCTTGCGACGGATTTTACCAAACTCGATTGGCCTGCTTATCAAGCGCTGGGGCGAACGCCAGTTGCTATTGAGAGCGCCGTTGGTGTTTTGCTGTATCAGATGGGGCCGGGTGCGTTTATTCTGTTGGGACTTTACGTCTGGATTGCGTGGCAAACGCTTCGAGTTGCATCTTATACTGGCAATTCACTTCACATTGCTGCGAGTTTTGCTCTGTTAACTGTACTTGTGAACGGAATCTTTCAAGAAGAAGCTCTATTTTCACCGCTTGCGCTCGGTCTCTTGATCACTCTCAACGGCATGGCGCTTGGCCAGGCTATCCGAAAAGGCTTCATTCCATAGGCATGAAAAACGTGTTTGCCTCTTTTGCCGCTTTTGTCCGACGGACCGAAGTGATGGGTGTCATTACGTCCATCGTAATAAAAGCCGTATCGATACTTTCTGCATTTTTGCTGTTCACCTTGAGCGCACGGGTCTTAGGGGAGGAGCAATTCGGGCAATTCGCCCTGTTCTTTAGTGCCGCATCCATGGTGTCGGTTGCTGCTGTCTTCGGCCAGGAAATGCTGATCGTACGGGTCTGGAACGAGCACATTGCGGCTGGCCGTTTGGATCTGGTTAAAGGCGGGATTGTTTTTGGCCTGGCTGTCTCAGCAGCTGGTGGGGCGTTGGGCGCTGCCGTCATGGGGCTGATTGTCTTTTTCTATCATTCTTTTGCCGCTGCACTCAGCGCCAGTGTGTTCGTTGCGGTCGCCGTTTTTCTACTTTTTCTCTCCAGCCTGGCCAGATCAGTAGTCAGCATTTTGATGGGCGACGGGCAACGGGAAATGACAGCCTTTTTGCCGGCTAACCTTGGTCTTGGTATTTGCCTAGCCTTGAGCTTGAGCCTTTCCGTTACCTGGGTTGTCAATCTGCTGACACTTGGAATGGTGTTGGCCGTGGCTTGTCAGATCTTCTATTTGCTGCGCGTCTTGCGAAGAACTCAGCCAGACATCTTCAAAAGCTCCTGGTCTTATACGCCGGAGATTTGGTTTCCGTCGTCGCTCCGGCTTTGGGGGGCCAGTATGCTGGAGGTGTCGAACCAGTATCTCGACGTCATTCTGGTAGGGTATTTTCTAGATCCGGTTGCGGCCGGCGCCTATTTCGTCACGACGCGCCTTGCCAATGGATTTGCTTCGGTTGCCGACGCATTCAACACATTTGCTATGCGCCAATTTCCTGAGCTCTATTACAAGCGCGACAATGTCGGCCTTGTGCGTTTGCTGCAGACGCTCGCGATTTTAACCGGATTGGCTGTGGTTTCCGGCCTGGTTGTCGTCGGCTTTGCGGGGGATTGGCTCTTGCTGATATTCGGCGAAGAATACATGGGCTACTACCACGTTCTGTTGATTTTGTGCTTGGGGACAGCCGTGTTGGCGGCAACCGGACCTGCAGCACCGGTTTTGATGTTGACGGGACATGAAGGCGCGTATCTTCGTATTGTTGCAATCAGTGTGTTAGTACGTGCTGTCGGGTTTGTTTTTGTTGTGCCGCTATTCGGAATCGTTGGTGCAGCGTCAACGACAGCAGTATCGCTTCTTGTCATGGCTGTGTTGGTTAGCATCAAGGCGCAAGTATCGACTGGTTATAATGTGACGGCGACACGTGTATTAACTGACTGGTATTCCGGTCGCATAAAGGTCAGAGAATTGTGAGAATGAAGAGGCGCCGCATCGTCTTCGTCCAGACACAGGCGGAAAATGCGGGTGCGCAGGAAGTTTCCCGGCTTCTTGGCGAGCAATTGACGAACCGTGGCCATGAGGTCCGTCACGTCTTTTTTTATAGGAAATCAGAAGATTTCTCGGCGCCGCCGAACACTTTCATCATTTGTGACAAGCGGCCGTCCAAAGCTGAGATTTTTTCTTTCCTGACTGGCCTTTACAAATTCATCAAGGAGTTCGAACCGGACTGTGTGTTCTGCTTTCAGCACTTTGGCAATGTGCTTGGGGCACCTGTTGCCCGCCTGGCAGGATGTCCGGTGATCGTTGCAAATCAGGTGACAGCGCCAAGCCTAATCAATCCGGTTTTAACTGCTCTCGACAAGGTATTCGGAGTGATCGGGCTATATGACAGCATTACCGTGAATTCCAATTTCCTTCTTGATGCGTACACCCAGCGGCCAAAACGCTATGTCGAAAAGCTCACGCTAATTCCTCAAGGGTTTGAGACCAAGAAGTCGGACGTTGACAAGGCGACCGCCCGTCTCGAACTTGGATTGCCTGAGGATGTGGCGCTGCTCGGATGTTCGGCGCGGTTAAATCCGGCAAAACAATTGGACAAGGTGATAGCAATCCTACCAAATAAACCGGATTGGCACTTTGCAATTGCCGGACAGGGGCCGGATTATAATCGCTTGATGGAGTTGGCCGCAAAACACGGTGTGACTTCTCAAGTCCACTTTCTGGGTGAGTTCTCTCCGGATCGCATTGGTGTTTTTCTCGCGAGCCTGGATGTGTTTGTGTTTCCGTCCGCTGCCGAAAGTTTTGGATTGGCGGCCATAGAAGCGGCACAAGTTGGCGTGCCGGTTGTTGCAAATTCTCTACCTGTTTTGCAAGAAGTGCTTCAGGCAAACGGAGCGCCTTGTGCGCTGTTTGCAGATGTTTCAAACACTGCTGAATTCTCTAGTGCGATTGAAACGGTTTTGACGGATCAGGACCTCGCCAATTCCCTTCGTGATCGAAGCGATGATTTGAAGATGCGCTATTCGCTCGACGCTATGGTGGACGCCTATGAGAACCTTGCAGTCGGTAATGATGTTTCGTTTTCCACTAACGAGGCGTTGGCATCCTGATGCGGGTTGAAATTGTCATTGAAAAAGATCGGGCACGCGGCTGGCTCCTGCATTTGATGGACGTTCTGCAAAAGTCTCGTTCCGCAGATGTTGTGTTTCGGTTTGTCGATCCCGAACCGCCGGTTTCCAGCGCATTGAAAACGCTTTTGGCGTTTGAAAAGGTCTTGATGCGCTCCCACCGGCCTTGCGGATCGGAGTTGATCGACGTTGATCGTTTGCCACAGGCGCGAGACGGGGAGGCCCAGGCAGACTGGACGTTCAACCTGACGCCCAAATCCCCTTCAGCTTTTTCCGGTCAAACGTTTGATATCAGGTTTGATGGTGCGCTGGGAGAGGAGGCTTTGTTTGCAGCGTTGATAACAAATGGAACACCCACCATTGAGATCATTGATCTGAGTTCCGGCCAAATTGCAGCGCATGGGACAGCTTCTTTGGAGGCGGCGGTTGGAACTGGCGGTGCGATGGAGGCTGTCTATTCGCGCGTGGCAATCTTGATTGGCCGGGTTATAGGGCGCGCGCATGAACACGGAACACCAGCTAAAACCGACACTCTCCCTCCGATATCCGTGAAACAAGTCGCGACCCGTATGCTTCGGGAGAGCGTGGTTACGGTCATTCGTGCGATCTACAGGAAGTGTTTTCATGCATCACATTGGCGTATTGGCTGGCGCTATGGTGCCGCAGAAAGTGTAGCTGCTAATCAGGATTTAGGCGGTGCACCTTGGAAAGTTTTAGCCAGTCCGCACGATCATTTTTATGCCGACCCTTTCCTGTTCGAAAAAGACGGCCGGCAATTTTTGTTTTTTGAAGATCTGCCGCAAAAGACCCAAAAGGGCGTCATTTCTATGGTTGAAATGTCGCCTCGCGGGCCCGTGTCCGAGGTTCAAACGGTTTTGGAAGAACCATGGCATCTCTCCTATCCATTTGTGTTCGAACGGGACGGCAGCATTTGGATGATCCCGGAAAGTTCCACGAACCATGAAGTGGTTCTTTATAAGGCCGCAGAGTTTCCACTGCGATGGGAGCGGCACTCGGTCTTACTGTCCGGTGTTGAGGCGGCAGACGCAACGCTCGTTGAGCATGAAGGGCGGCTTTGGATGTTCGCGGTTACGCGTCATGGCGTCGGCGGTTATTCCGACACCTTGAGCATCTATTTTGCGGATGAGCTCACGGGACCCTGGCAGCCGCATAAAGGTAATCCGGTTGTTGTCAACGACCGCACAGCCAGACCAGCCGGAGAGTTCTACCGCCAAGCTGGCAAACTCTGGAGGCCGGTGCAGGATTGCAGAAATGGGTATGGCGCTGCTCTTGCTCTTGCGACAGTCGATGAACTGACCCCGTCAACTTTCAAGCAAACCGTCCATAAAACTCTGACACCAGGCGCTGTTTGGCCCGGGCGCAAGCTGCATACTTTGAATAAGGCTGGAGACCTGGAGGTCATCGATGGATGTACATATCATCCAAGATCACAAACCGCGGCATATCTGAAGGACCTTTTTGAGAAGTCCCCTTCGTGATGCAGTTGCCAAGTGCCTAATAGAGGCTGGAGGTTTCCATACAATAACGGTTTCGACCGTCTTGCTTGGCACGGTAAAGTGCCTTATCCGCCCGCGCAACGAGATCATCAATCGTTTCATTGCCGTTGGACATTGCAATGCCCTGGCTGAGGGTAACCTGGATGGTATGGTCCTCGTGCTGCACTTCAAGAACCTCGACAGATTGACGCACACGCTCCGCAATATCGGCGGTTGCCGTAAGGTCAGTGTCGCTGAGAACAACCATGAATTCTTCGCCGCCATAGCGGCCAACGTGATCATAGCCGCGCAAGGCATTTTTGATCCGAGTGGCCACCAAATTCAGGACTGCGTCACCAGCAATATGCCCATGGTTGTCGTTGACGGACTTGAAGTGATCAATATCGGCCATGATGACCGTGACTGGTTTGTTGTTCCTTTTGGCTTTGCTAAGGTCGTGCTCTAGCAGCTCGAAAATCGCGCCTCTGTTCAAGACACCGGTGAGTGCATCGTGCATCGACTGTTCTTTTAACTGCTGGTGCGCCTCAGAAAGGAGGGTGTTTAGGTCAAAGAGCTGCTGATAGAGTAGACTCTTTTCGATCAGAACCGAGACTTGACCAGCGATCTGCAAAAAAATGTCATGGTGGACATTGTCGTAGGTGTTCTTCTCGCGGCTTGAAAAGAATAGAAACCCGATAGGTTTGCCGTTGGCAATGAGCGGGCATGTCAAGCTGGAGCGTATGCCTTCTGCAATGATTGTCCGTGTGGCTTTTGAACCCGGGTTTTGGGCCAAATACTCCTCAAGATCATTGATGATCCGCGGCTTTCCAGTCGCGATAATCTGTTCCAGGCTGCTGCCTGCCATCTTTGCTGTATAGTTTTTGTTGAGCCGCGTGTCCAAGTAATCTGCTCTTGCCCAATAGGCACACAAAAACTGGCCATCGTCCTCTAAAAGAGCGCAACCGATCCGGTCATAAGGAATGAGTGAACGGAAGGTTTTGTATATTCTGTCGAGAACGTTTTCAGCAAACAGTTCGCTGCCGATTTCTTCCGACAGCTCTTGAAGTTTTCGGAATTCGCTGAACCTCACTTCGAGCCACTGGCCGAGCTGTGCCAACTCGTGTCCGAATGCATCGATGGGATCTGCAACATTGTTCGGTGCGGACACTTTGTCGAATTGCCCGGCCCGCATTTGGCGCACAGCAGAACCGTAATTTTCCAGGCGTTGTAGATCTGTTTCCCCAATGGGCGCGGGAGCACCTGTTTTCATCATCGGCCCTTTCGTACGGACTGTACTCGCTCTGTGGCACATAAGTGAGCTGGTTGGAGCGTAGGGGGAATGGCTAAATTTTATGTAAAAACCGCTGAATAATAAAATGTATTCAATCAGTGGTGGTGTAAAAATGACGCTGCGTCAATTTGAGCTTGTTACCAGCTTCGCCGCACTGTTAAACAGAGCGGCGACCTTCGGTGTCAAAGTAACGGGCCTTTTCGGCTGTAAAACCCAAAGAGACTTCCTGACCCTCTGGAATATCATGCTGGCCAAAGAACCGTGCCGTGATTTGTTTCTCTCCAGTTTTGGCAATCACATTGGTATCGCCGCCGAGATGTTCCACATGCTGAACGATCGCTTTGATCGGTCCGTCAGATGCAACAACAAGGTCTTCAGGCCGAACTCCAAGCGTGCGTGTATCTCCCGGTGTAATCGTGTCTGCAGGCAAGAAATTCATGGAGGGTGACCCGAGGAACCCGGCGACAAACTGATTTACAGGGTTGTTGTAGAGCTCCATTGGGCTGCCGATCTGTTCGACACGGCCATCACGCAGGACGACGATCTTGTCAGCCAATGTCATGGCTTCTGTCTGGTCGTGGGTCACATAGACGATCGATGTGCCAAGCTGGCGATGCAAGTTGGCAATTTCCAGCCGAGTGTTCATGCGGAGCGCGGCATCAAGGTTAGACAGTGGCTCATCAAACAGGAAAAGTTTGGGCTGCCGAACAATAGCCCGTCCAATGGCAACCCGCTGGCGCTGTCCGCCGGAGAGCTCAGATGGGTACCGGTCGAGATACTCTTCCAGATTGAGCATTCGGCTGGCCTCGCCTACCCGGCTGCTGATCTCTGTTTTACTTTGCCCTTCTTGTTTCAACGCGAGAGACATATTCCCGCGCACGTTCAAGTGCGGATACAGAGCATAGCTCTGGAACACCATGGCAATGCCGCGCTTGGAAGGCGGGGTATTGTTGACGATGTCACCACCAATCCGAACCTCACCAGAAGTCGCGTCTTCAAGACCCGCAATGATCCGCAGCAAAGTGGATTTGCCGCAGCCGGACGGGCCGACGAAGACGACAAATTCTCCCTCTTCGACTTCAATGTTGATGTCTTTTAGAACCTCAACAGCGCCGAACGATTTGTGCACATTGGAGAGAGAAAGAGCGGTCATTGCGCTGGTCCTAAGGTAATCGGTTGGCCGGTGCGGATGCTTTCATCGGCCGCAAGGCAGATTGCAAGTGACTGAACGGCGTCCTGCATGTGACGGGTCAGATCGATGTTCTCGGTGATTGCTCGAACCATATAGGCTTGTTCTGCATCGCAGAGTTCCTGATGGCCAGGTTCACCGGGCATGTCGATGGTCTCATCACCTTCTGGCCGATGTACCAGGATACTGCCGACTTTGGTGTGTCCGTCGATATCCGCAGACGCACCTTTGTTGCCGTCAGTGATCGAAACAGAACCGTTCGGCGAGACGATGTCTTTCACGAAGAAGGCTGTTTCCGACATCATCGGCCCCCAGCCGGCTTCATACCATCCGACGGATCCATCGTCGAAAATCACCTGAAACTGGCCATAGTTGTACATGTCCTCGGCGATCTCGTCAGAAAGACGCACCCCCATGCCATTAACACGGACCGGCTTTCCATCTGTGATCTGACACATGACATCAACATAATGCACCCCGCAGTCGACAATCGGACTTGTCGTTCGCATCAGGGATTTGTGCGTTTCCCATTCCGGACCTGAGGATTGCTGATTGAGATTGAGCCGGAAGACGAAGGGACCGCCAAGATCGCGAGCCTCGGTGATCAGGCGAACCCAGGATGGATGGTGACGCAGGATGTAACCGATCACCAGTTTTCTGTTCGTTTCGATAGCCTTTGCAACCACCCGTTCAGCATCTTCGACAGTTGTTGCCAGCGGTTTTTCAACGAAAACATGGGCACCGGCCTCCATCGCAGCACAAGCATAATCCGCGTGGCTGTCGGAATAGGTCGCGACGACAACAAGATCTGGTTTGAGCGCCAATCCATCTTCAAAATGGTTTAAGAGGGGGTAGGTTCTCAATTCATCAGGTAAGTCTACCGGAGAGCGGTTGACCAAACCAACGATCTCTACGCCGGGGTGTTTGTGAAGGGCCAGAGCATGGGACAAGCCCATGTTGCCAAGCCCGGCAACAACAGCACGGATCATTTGACAGCTCCTGATGTGAGGCCGCGGATCAGCTGGCGAGAGAAGATCACGTAAAGGACCAAGACCGGCAAGATCGCCATGGACAGCGCCGAGAGCACCGCGTTCCAGTCGGTGACGAACTGGCCGATAAAGACCTGACTGCCGAGCGTCAGAGTCTTAGTTTCTTCAGCCGGTGCCAGGATCAGAGGGAACCAAAGGTCGTTCCAGATCGGGATCATGTTGAAGACGGCGACGGTTGCCAAAGCCGGGCGGACCAACGGCAAGACCAACCGCAAGAAGATCGTATATTCGCTAAGGCCATCGACCCGTGCGGCGTTCTTCAGGTCGTCTGATACCTGACGCATAAACTCCGTCAGGATGAATACTGCCAGTGGTAAACCTTGAGCGGTGTAGACAAGGATTAGTGCCCAGAGCGAGTTAACGAGACCTGTTGTCACCATCATTTCTAAGATCGCGACAGTGCCGATCCTGATCGGCACCATGATGCCAAGCGCCATGTAAAGTCCGAGCAACATGTTTCCGCGGAACCGGTATTCGCTCAAGGCAAAGGCCGCCATCGAGCCAAACAACAAAATGAAGAAGAGGGACGCGACCGTGACGATCATGGAATTCTGGAAATACAGGAAGAAATCTCCCTGTTTCATCACGGTCTGATAACCGATCATCGAAAAGCTGTCCGCACTTGGAAGTGCGAGAGGTTCGCGGAAAATGAACTTCCGGCTCTTGAAGCTGTTGATCAGGATGACGAACACAGGGAACAGCGCGATCAGCGTATATACGATCAACGCGCCGTGCATTGCCACAGTGTTGATGGGATTGGTGCGGGCCTGGCTCATTCTTTCGACCTCATAATTGGTACCGGCGGAGCCGTGTTTGAATGCCGAAGAGGTAGACGCTCACGCCAGCTAGAATAATCACGAACATGGCACTGGCAACGGCGGCGCCCATATGCGTATCACCCAATTGAAGCTGGAAACCGTAGAACGTGCGGTAGAAGAAGGTTCCGAGAATGTCGGTGGAGAAATTGGGACCGGCCAGAGCGCCTTGGGAGGCATAAATCAGGTCAAAAGCGTTGAAATTGCCGACAAATGTCAGGATGGAGATGATCCCGATCGAAGGCAGGATCAAAGGGAGCTTAATCTTCCAGAACGCGGCCATGCCGGTAATTCCGTCGATCTCTCCGGCTTCCAGGATCTCTTCCGGGATCGACAAGAGCGCGGCATAAATCAGCATCATCGGGATCCCGATGAACTGCCAAACGGAAATCAGCGACAAGGTTGTCAGCGCGTATTCTTCTTTTCCGAGCCAGGGCGCGAACAGGAATTTCAATCCGACGGCGTCCAGCATCGACGGCGCTATCCCCCAAATCGGTGAAAGAATAAGTTTCCAGGCAAATCCGACGATCACGAAGGACAAAATAGTCGGAATGAAAATCGCAGACCGGTAAAGCGCCGCGAAGCGGAGTTTTGGATGAGATAGCATCGCTGCAAGCGCAATCCCAATCGGGTTTTGGACGAGCATATGGATGACAAAGAACCAGATATTGTTACCCAGAGCATTCCAGAACTGGTCAGACCAGACCGGGTCGCCAAAGAGCGTCATGAAGTTTTGTAGGCCGACAAAAATCCGCTCCTGGTCAATGCGGCTATAGAGGGCCAGACGCAGGGTATTAAACAGAGGGAAAATCATGATCGTCGAATAAACAAGCACTGCAGGTGCCAGAAAAACGACAATATGCCAGCGAATGCGGGGGCGGTTCATGCGGCCTCCGATGCCAATCCGGGTAGCTCAATGGCTACCCGGAGGTACGTTTCTAGGTGTTGTTTACTTGTGCGGTGCGTACCAGCTGGACAGGCCTTCCTGAAGTTTGGCGCCCAGTGCTTCCGGAGTTTCTGTGCCTTTGATCGCGGCCACACTTGCGCCCCAGGTGTCGTTTTCCAGGTTTGGCGTGCCGCGGGACAAGATCTGGTAGGTCGAGCGGATAGTGGATTCGCACTCACCACGCCAGCTCGCGAACTCCTTGGCAAGCGGATCTTCCAGTTCCACCGGTGTTTTAGACAGCGGGAAGAAACCCGGCAGTGCATTGCCGAAGATTGACGCAAACTCGGGGCTTGCGACCCAAGCCAGGAAGGTTTTTGCAGCCTCTGCATTCGGGCTGGCAGCGTTCATTCCGATGCCGATATCCGTATGGTCAGAGATGTAGCAAGTGTCTCCGGCGTTTTTGACCGGCGCTTTGAAGGCACCCATTTCAAAGTCGACTTGCGCATTGAAGCCGGCGATTTCCCAGCTGCCGGCCGGGTAAACAGCAGCGCGGCCGAGCATGAACAGGTTTTGGCTGTCTGGGTAGGTTTGTGCTTCATAGCCGTCACCCAGATATGGAGCCCACTTTGCCAGTGTAGCGTAAGGGGCGACCCAGGCCTCGTCCGTCAGTTTCTGTTCGCCCTTGATCAAGGCTTGGCGGCCTTCTTCGCCTTTCCAATAGTTCGGACCGATGTTGTTGTAGCCCATGGTGGCCGCTTCCCATTGGTCACTGGTGCCCATGGCCATCGGAATGTAACTGCCGTCGTCCTTGATTTTGGCGAGGGCTGCGAAGAACTCATCTTCGGTTTTCGGGGCCTCGAGGCCAAGTTCTTTGAAGGCGTCTTTGTTGTAGATGAACCCATGAATGACCGAGGCCATCGGAACGCAGAAGGAAGCGGATCCATCATCCGTTTGCCAAGCGGACTTCGCGACATCTGAGAAATTCGACATGGCTTGCATATCGTTGAGATTCGCCAGGTGACCATCTTCAAAGAGTGCAAGCGACGCATCAAACGGGCGGCAGGTGATCAGGTCGCCAGCACTGCCTGCTGCCAGTTTAGAATTGAGGGCGGCATTGTATTCTGTCGGTGCGGTTGGTGAGAAAACAATCTTGATACCCGGATTGTCTTTCTCAAAGGCAGGAATGATCTTGTCTTGCCAGAGCGTCAGATCGTCCGTCCGCCAGCTTTCAATTGTCAGTGTGACATCTTCAGCGATTGCAGCTGTGCTAACCAGCGCTGTTGATGCAAGGGCAATACCTAACGTTTTCAGTTTCATGAGCGTGTCCCCTCTGTTCGATGATGTGTTGTTTCCCATCGGGTCTTTGCCCGAATTTTTTCGAGCGCTGGGCGCAAGTGCCCGCCGCTTTCTCCTAAGAGGTCAGATGCCTCTGTAATGCTTTGCGCGCCTGCGGCGAGCAGGCAGGCGTATTTGACATTGCCGTTTGATTTTTCGATGGCTGCAGATGCTGCTTCTAGCGTTGCACCTGTGATCGTTGTGACAATGCGGCGTGCACGTTCGCGCAGTTTGATGTTGTCCGCCCGCAGGTTCACCATCATTCCGTCGTATATGTGCCCCAACTCCAGGGCCATGAGCGTCGACAAGGTGTTGAGTGCTATTTTTTGCGCGGTGCCTGCGCCCATTCGGGTTGAACCGGAAACGATTTCGGGCGCTGTCGGCAGGTGAATCGCGTGAGTGCTCATCTCGAACAATAGCGCATCCGCATTGTTGGCAATGGCAATCAAGGTCGATTTGGCGGCGACTGCAAGGCGCGCAGCTTCGAGCGTGTAGGGCGTTGATCCACTTGCCGACACCACAAGGACCGTATCTTTTTCCGATAGGTTTGCGAGATTAGCTTCCAGGTCTGCAGTTGCGTCTTCGGTATCTCCTGGCATGTAAGCCGAAGTTGGAATGCCTCCTGCCATCATGATGCGAATTTGATCGGCTGGGATCCCGAACGTGCCGCCAAGCTCCATTGCATCTGCTGCGGCCATCAACCCTGAAGAACCGGCGGCAATGTAATAAAGCGAACCGCCGGCGCGGATTGTTCGGGCCATGGCCATAGCTGCTGTGGTGATTGCAGCTTTGGCATTTTCCACGGATTGAGCGGCTGAAATTTGTCCTTGAATAAGAATGGACGCCACGTCTGCTGCGGGCTGGGAATCGATCCCGGCAGCCAAATGATGCAGCTTTTCTGTGGTGGCCTTCGGCACGCGATCCTCCTTCAATCAACAGAACAATACCTTTTTAATACCATTTGTCCAGACTTTAATTTTGATTCAGGGAATTTTGCGGTTTGAGGGCGGTGGGGCGCGGTTGGTCTTGTTTTTTTAATTGATTTTGCTGAAAGGTATTATATAGGTATTGTTATGTTTGAACCCGCGCATAGCTGTATTCTCGCTGTAGATGGCGGCGGCACTCGGTGCCGTCTGGCGTTGGTGTCAGGAGCTGGCAACATGCGGGTGGAGGTCGGGGCGGCGAACGTGACGACCGATATTGAGGCGGCTGTTCACGAGATCAATTTGGGACTGTCGAGCTTGTCTGGAAAGGCTGGCCTTGCTTTGGAAGATCTCGGCAAAATGCCGGCCTACCTTGGATTGGCAGGGTTTCATGCCGAAAAAAATCTGGCGCGTCTCAACGAAGGGCTGCCGCTTCGTTTCATGAAAGTCGAAGATGATCGCCCTGCTGCGCTACAGGGTGCTCTCGGTGCGAGGAACGGGGCGCTGATTCACAGCGGGACCGGGTCGTTTTTCGGAGTTCAAGTAGGCGGTAAAAAGAAATTCTCTGGCGGTTGGGGGGCAATCCTGGGTGATTGTGGTTCAGCAGCTTGGTTTGGCAAAAGTGCCTTGGCTTTGGTTCTTGATGCAGAAGATGGACTTCTGGAAAAAACCACTCTTACTCAAGCTTTGCTCGTCCGTTTTAAAACTCCTTCTGGAATACTGGAGTTCGCAAACAACGCGAGGCCTGCAGATTTTGGCGAGCTGGCGCCGATTGTTCTTGATGTTCCCAATGACCCTGTCGCACAAATTCTCGTCCAGAGAGCGGCAAGTCACTTTGAGCGAAATCTGCGTGCAATTGGCTGGTCGGCGGATTTGCCTGTGTGTTTGACCGGCGGTTTAGCGCCGCATCTGGCACCGTATCTCACAGCAGATGTTCAAAGCAATTTATCGGCCGTCACTGGAACGCCGCTTGATGGAGCTGTTTCCCTGGCCCGAATGTTTGCAGAGGAGGTGCAGGTCTCATGCTGAGTGATTTCCTTGTCCCTGACCATTGGTTCACGCAAAGCGCAGGCCCGAGATACGTGCAGCTCCGCCAGCGGCTGGAAGAGGCGATTGAAACAGGCCTTCTTCCGGCAAATAGTTCTTTGCCGCCTGAACGCGAAATTGCTGATATTACGGGGTTTTCCCGGGTTACTGTCCGCAAGGCTATCCAGGAGATGGTCAAGGATGGCGCGATCGAGCAGCGCCAGGGCTCAGGGTCCTTTGTCCGGGAGGCGCCGCCGCGGGTGGAGCAATCCCTGTCGCACCTTACTTCCTTTACCGAAGACATGGCCAATCGTGGCATGGAAACGAGTTCCCGGTGGTTGGAGCGCGGAGTGTTCATGCCAACCCAGGATGAAATCAGGACGCTGTCTCTTTCGCATGAAGACCAAGTGGCACGCATCTATCGATTGCGCGAAGCCGGCGGTCAACCAATGGCACTGGAACGTGCTGCTTTGCCGCTTGATATCCTTCCCAACCCGCTTGAGGTTGTAACCTCTCTCTACGAGGTGCTCGCAAAACACGGTCACCGGCCGGTCCGAGCAACACAGAAGATTGCGGCAATCAATCTGGAGCCAGTCGAAGCACATTTGCTCGGTGTTCCTGAAGGGACTGCAGGTTTGAAGATCCAGCGGATTTCTTATCTTGAAAGCGGACGTGTCGCTGAATTTACCCAATCCATCTATCGCGGAGATGCTTATGACTTTGTCGCAGAGCTCCGGTTGTCTGACTAGTGAGGCCTTTCCGATGGCGCAAGCCACCAAGATGAAACAGGAAATCGCTGAGATCCCGGTCGCTGTAGAGCGGTTGCTGAGCGCAGGCGAAGCGGACATCAAAGCCATTTCCTCTGAAGTGCGTGGCAGGGATATCCGCTGCCTTTTGTCGGTTGCGCGTGGATCTTCCGATCATGCCTGCACGTATTTGAAATATGCCGCGGAACTACTCCTTGGGTTGCCTATGGCTTCTGTTGGACCTTCGCTTGCCTCTGTCTATGGCGCCAATTTGCGCGCGAAGGGCATGCTCTGCTTTTCGGTGTCTCAATCTGGCAAAAGCCCCGACATCACCCGGATGACGCAATCGCTGACGGATAGTGGTGCCACGACACTGGCAATCACGAACAATCCAGGCTCACCACTGGCGAATGCCTCTACAGCGACAGTTCCGATCCATGCTGGTCCGGAACTGTCGGTCGCTGCAACCAAGACCTTTGTAACCTCGCTTGTTGCGGGATTGTGGCTGCTTGCAGAATTGAAGTCTGATGCCGCGCTCATCAGTGCGATCAGAAATCTGCCCAGAGATCTCGAAAAAGCCGTGACATGCGACTGGTCGAAAGCGGCGCCGAGCAAGGATGTTGGGTCTCTGTTTACACTGGGCCGTGGACCATCCTGGGCAGTTTCCAATGAAGCTGCGTTGAAGTTCAAGGAAACGTGCCAGCTTCACGCCGAAAGCTATTCCTCGGCTGAAGTGCTGCACGGGCCGGTTTCAATTATCTCAAAAGATTTTCCGGTTATCGCCTTTGCCGCCGCCGACGCAGCCGAGCAAGCCGTGGTGGATGTTGCCGATAAACTGTCTCAAATGGGCGCTCGGGTTTTTGTGACCAGTTCAAAAGCGCAAAAGGCTGATGTTCTCCCGGTAATTCGCACGGAACATTGGCTGACGGATCCGATTGCGTCCATCGTATCGTTTTATGGATTGGTGGAACATGTAGCCGGACTGCAAGGCATCAATCCGGATGCCCCAAGGCATTTGAACAAAGTCACGGAAACCGTATGACCGAGACTGTTCTTGTAAAAGCGGCTGCGATCTTTGACGGCGACACGCTGCACACCGGCGCTGGTTTATTATTTGGCCCAAACGGGTTGGAGCGTATCAGCCCCGTCGAAAGTGTCGCTGATAATACGCGGATCATTGACTTCGGCGAGGATTGCATCAGCCCTGGCTTTGTTGATCTTCAGGTCAATGGCGGCGGTGGCATCATGCTCAATGATACGCCCAGTGTTGAGACGGTGCGCCGAATTGCGGAGGCGCATTGGTCTTTGGGCACGCGCCATTTCTTGCCGACACTGATCACCGACACGCCGGAAACGACCGAAGCTGTTATCGCGGCAGTTATTGATGCTGTAGGGGAAACGGTGCCGGGAGTTGCTGGACTTCATCTGGAAGGACCGCATTTGTCTGTTGCCAGGAAAGGCGCTCATGATGCGGCCTACATCCGGCCGATGGAGGATGGCGATCTTGAAACCTTGCTTCAGGCAGCAAAGCAGCTTCCTGCGCTGCTCGTCACGATTGCCCCGGAGAACGTTTCTCTGGAACAAGTGGCAGCGCTGTCTAAGGCTGGTGTGGTGGTGTCAATCGGGCATTCGGATGCCGATTTCGACACCGTTATGGCCTATGCGGAAGCTGGGGCGCTGTGCGTCACGCATTTGTTCAACGCCATGAGCCAGATGGGGAACCGCGAACCCGGTGTGGTCGGTGCGGCTTTGGCGTCAGGTAACCTCTCGGCCGGACTGATCGCAGATGGCATTCATGTTCATCCTGACATGATCCGCATCGCCTGGGATGCCAAACAGGAGCCGGGCAAAATTCTTCTGGTAAGTGACGCGATGGCTGTCGCCGGAACCACCGACGACTCCTTTGAGCTCGATGGCCGGAAAATATTGCGGGCAGGGGGGAAATTGACCCTTGAGAACGGCACTTTGGCGGGCGCTGATCTTGATTTGTTGACTGCCGTCCGCGTTCTGGTTGAGCAGGTTGGGATTCCCTTGGCAGATGCTTTGAACGCGGCCACCAAGACCCCGTTTGACCTCATTTCGAAGGCGCCGTTTCAAGTTGTTGGGATGCCTGCTGATGACTTCATCCGCATCTCAAAAGACCTCAAAACCACCATGCCACTCACCCTGGGTTGATGGTTGGCCGGGAGTCGAAGATGCTGCTCGAAGTCTGTGTCGATACGATTGACGGTGCCTGGAATGCAATTCGGGGTGGGGCAGGGCGGATCGAACTCTGTTCTGCGTTGTCGGAAGGTGGCCTAACCCCGTCCGCCGGGCTTATGGCTGCCGCTGCCGACCTTCCGGTTCCTGTCTATGTCATGATCCGCCCGCGCACTGGGCTTTTCCACTTCTCGAAAGAGGAAGAAAAGATCATGGCGAGGGACATTGAAGTGGCGAAGTCCCTCGGGCTTGCCGGTGTTGTGCTGGGGGCTCAATGCCAAGACGGAACTCTCGATCGGGACATGCTTGAACGGTTGTCTTCAAAGGCTGCCGGAATGGGGCAAACCTTGCATCGGGTGATTGATAGGGTTCCGGACCCGATTGCTGACTTGGAAGTGGCAATCGACCTTGGTTTTGAACGTGTTCTGACATCGGGCTCAGAGCCAGCGGCAGAGCAAGGCTTGCCTTTGATCCAGAAACTTTTTGAAGCCGCGACTGGTCGGATCGGCATTATGCCGGGCTCCGGGGTGACGCCCGAAAATGCCGGGAAAATCCTTCAAATGACGGGTGTCCGGGAGCTTCATGCCTCTTGTTCAGTGGTGGTTGCTGATGGTGATGAAGAATTGAGTTTTGCGCCGCTCGGCGGTCTCAAACAGACTTCAGAACAGCGCGTAAAAGAGATGGTTGAAGCCATGGATCAAGCGATGAGCGCTTCAAACTATCCATTATAAAGCTGAGCTGGAAGACCGGGAAGTTATGGGGTATTACTTTTGAAAAGTTCTAATAAATCAAATTTTTAGCAGTTCGTGCTCGCATATTGACGCAAGTCAATTCCTGCCACCTCGATCCGTGCGCTAACTCATCCTGAGCTGAAATCCGTCTTGGCTGTTCATGTCCATGACGCCCCCAGCGCTTATCAGGATTGAGGTTTGGCCAAGAACCCAGGCACTTTTCCTGACCAGCCAGGAAAGGAAGCCTCGGATGTTTCTCAGGATCCTTGTGAGTGCCATGCTACTAGGGGCTCCGGCATTGGCGGCAGAACCTGTCACACCGGAAGCGCCGCTGGTAGTCGATGAGGCCCGCGCCGAACTCGGCAAGCGCCTTTTTTATGACTATCGCCTTTCCGGTGACACCTCGCTTTCCTGTTCCAGCTGCCACCAACCAGACAAGGCCTTTACCGACGGCCTGCCACTATCTGCTGCCTATTCGGGGGCAGCGCACTTCCGCAACACCCCGACACTTGCCAACACCGGCTACCGCAAGGCCTGGATGCATGACGGGCGGCTCGGCACCAATCTCAATGACACCGCACGCGAGATGATCACCGAGACCTATCTCATGAACCTCGACATGCGGATCATGCAGGAACGGTTGAAACAGGACCCGGTCTATGTGGAGATGTTCAAGGCAGCCGGCATGTCCGAACCTTCCAATGGGGGCGCCCGCAACGCCCTGATGGATTTCATGAAGACCATCCAGTCGCAGAACGCGCCTTACGACACGGGCACTATGTCCGATGCGGCCAAGCGCGGTCAGGTGATCTTTGAAGGCAAAGGGCAATGTGCGGCCTGCCATTCGGGCATCCGGTTTACCGATGACCAGCCACACAATACCGGCGTACCAGACAATCCGGAGATCTGGGCTGATCCAGAGCGGCATTCCGCCTTCGTGACCTACGCGAAGTTCTTCGGTGTGCCGAACTACATGAATATCCGCGAAGATCTGGGCGCCTACATCCAGACCCACCGGGACGAGACCCGCCGCAGTTTCCTGACGCCGACTTTGCGGGAGCTGACCTACACAGCGCCTTACATGCACAACGGCATTTTCGCGACGCTGGAAGAGGTGGTCGATTTTTATGACGCGGGTGGCGGTTCTGATCCGCTCAAAGACTCGCGGCTGAAACCCCTTGGTCTGGTCCCGTCTGAAAAAGCCGACCTGATTGCATTTCTTGAAAGCCTTTCCGGAGACAGCTTCGACACCGACACATACATCTGGCGTAAGGACGATTATGGCTACGCCCTGATCGACGACTGGCGCAACGTGCAAAATTGAGGGAGGCAAAGATGACCATTCGATCCGTTCTCGCGATTGTCTCGCTCGCTCTGGCGATCAGCCCGTTGTTCGCAGCCGACACTCCCCGTCCGGAAGGGCTTGCGCCCCTTGGTCCACCGCCAGTCCCGGCCGACAACCGGATGACGCCGGAAAAGGTGGAACTCGGCAAGAAGCTGTTCTTCGACCCGATCCTGTCCGGCAACTATGTGATGGGGTGTTCGGCCTGTCATGAACCTTCAGCCGGATGGGCCGTACAAGCGCCGATCAGCTTTGGCTACCCGGGCACGGTTCATTGGCGCAACAGCCAGACGATCATCAACTCCGCCTATTACGGCAAACTCTTCTGGGCTGGCGCCAGTGGCAGCTTGGAACATCAGGCCCGGTCCGCCGCAAGAGGCGGAGTTGCCGGAAACGGCGAAGACGACATGATGGAGGCGCGTATTGCCTTCGTTCCTGAATACCGAGAAGCGTTCAGGGAGGTCTTCGGCGACGACTGGCCGAATATCCGCCACGCCTATATGGCAATCGCCGCCTATCAACGCACGCTCGTTCAGACCGACACACCGTTCGACGACTATATGCGCGGCAATGATGATGCGCTGAGCGCTCAGCAAAAGCGCGGCCTCAAGCTCTTCGCAGGCAAAGCCAATTGCATTGCCTGCCACAATGGTCCGCTATTAAGCAATGAAGCCTACTACAACACCGGTGTTCCGCCTTACAGCGGCTGGGACGAAGATCCGGTCGCCCAGATAACTTTCCGGTTCGAGCTTTATGCAAAAGGCGTGACGGAAGAGATGTACCGGTCGACCAAGGACGACCCAGGGCTTTATTTCCGCACCAAACAGGCCGCCGACAAGGGCAAGTTCCGTGTGCCGTCTCTGCGCTATACCAAATACACCTACCCCTACATGCACAACGGCATGCTGGAGACGCTGCGCGACGTGGTTGCCTTTTATAACGACGGCGGCGGTGAAAACGAATTTGCCAAAAACAAGTCCGAATTGATCAAGCCGCTTGGATTGAGTGACAGTGAAATCGACGATCTCGTCGTTTTCCTGGAAAGCCTGTCCGGCGAAGAAATCCTGATCGACCAGCCTGACCTGCCGTTTATGGAGCCGCTGCCAGCGGTTCAGAACTGATGCGGAGGATTGAAAAATGACCCAAGTTGACCCGAAAATCCTCGCAGCCATCAATGGAGAAGGTGGAGAAGCGGAAAATGCCGGAACCCGCCGCTGCCTGATGAACCGGCGGCAGTTTCTCTTGTCCAGCGGTATATCAACCACGGTGGTGATGGTCGGCATTCCGGGCATGCCGGAAGCCAGCACACCAGCGGCCGTCTCCACATATCCGCGCAAGCTGATCGCCATGCTGAGTGACCTCAAGGTCGATGAGCCCTTTGACTTTGTATACCCGGACGAAGGCCAATATGCAGAATCCATTCTGGTGAAACTCGGCCGCAAGGCTGGCGGCGGACTGGGCCCCGACGAAGACGTTGTTGCCTTCAACTACACCTGCACCCACCAGGGTGGCCCGCTTCAGGGCACTTATCAGGCGGCCGACAAGGCACTCGGACCCTGTCCCTTGCATCTGACGACCTTCGATCTGACCCGGCATGGAATTTTCATTTCCGGCCAGGCGTATCAGTCGCTGCCGCAAGTGCTATTGGAGCTTGATGGCGATGACATTTACGCCGTTGGCATGTTCGGCCTGATCTACGGCCGCTTTGACAATCTTCAGGGCTGAGGAGGTTTTCTGATGTCCACTCCTTACTATGTCCCGGAAACTTCTGTTCCGCTCCCGCCGCCTGATGCCGAAGTCATTTCGACCGCCTGCGACTACTGCATCGTGGCGTGCGGCTACAAGGTCTACCGCTGGCCGGTCGCTGGCGGCAAAATCGGCGGGCCGAAAGCCGATCAAAACGCCTTTGGTGAAGATTTCCCGGTGGCGCCGTTGGGGACCTGGATCGCGCCGAACCAGCACAACATTGTGCTTCACAACGGCGAACCGCATCACATCATCATCATTCCGGACAAGGACACCAAATACGTCAATTACACCGGCAATTCATCCATCCGCGGCGGCGCACTGGCCAAGAAAGTTTACAACCCGCAAACCCCGACCCGCGACCGGCTGAAATCGCCCATGGTGCGTATGTTCGGTGTCTTGATGCCGGTCACCTGGGACTTTGCTCTCGATATTGCCGCGGAAGTCGGCAAGCACGTTCTGGAAAAACACGGCACCAACGCCTACTGCGTCAAGACGTTCTCTTATGGCTACATGGAGAACACCTATGCAATCACGAAGTATGCCTTGCGCAATATCCGCACCGCGAATTTCACCTTTCACGACACGCCATCCGATGTGACGTCTACGCCGGGGTTCCGGGACGCAGGATTTGATAATTTCGGCCCGTCCTATGACGATTGGGCCGAGGCCGACACGCTGATGATCTGCGGCACGGATCCATACGAATCCAAGACCATTCTCTTCACTGACTACATCATGCCGGCGATCCAGAACGGCCAGAAAACCATCTTCCTGTTGCCGCGCCGGACCGGCGGCGTTGCCTATGCTGAAAAGCACGGCGGCATGTGCATTGACATCCAGCCGGGCACGGACCTGCCGGTAGTGCTCGCGATTGCCCGGGTGATCGTTGAGAACGGCTGGGAAGATTCTGAATGGATCAAGAAATGGGTCAACAACAAATGGGAGTCCTCCTCCGGGTTCGGTCAGGGCACCCGGAACACGCCGTGGCAGTGGCGCACGACCTGGGGCAAGTTCCAGACCAAGGGTTTTGACGACTGGAAAGAGTGGCTTCTGGGTCAGGAGTATTCCGAACCGGAAGTTGCCGCCGAAATGGCGCAGGTAGATGTTGAGAAGATCTATAAGGCCGCGGAATGGATGGCCAAACCTCGCGCCGATGGTAGCCGCCCCAAAACGTCGGTGATGATCGAAAAGGGCTTTTACTGGTCTAACAACACTGGCAACACCCAGGCGATTTCCGCACTCGGGATCGTCGTTGGTGCGGGCGGACGGCCGGGTCAGGTGATCGGCCGGGCTGGCGGGCACCAGCGCGGCGGCCTGCGCGGCGGCGGATATCCGCGCAACAAATCACCTGAAAAACTACCCGGACGCCGGCGCCGAGCCATGGACACCGACCGCTATCTGATGTCCGGCCACACACGGCTCGCCCACGTCATCGGCAACACCTGGGTGCAGGCGATGTGCGGCAGCCAATCCTTGCAGGCAAAATTCGATGAACTGACGACCCGCAATCCGCATCAGGTGATGTCGTCTGAGAAACAGGACATCATCGATACGCTAAAACGGCGGGCTGACAGCGGCGGCATGGTGGTCTGGGATCAGGATATCTATCTGGTCGACCCGATCGGCGCCCGCTACGCCGACATTGTCTTCCCGGCCTCCGGCTGGGGCGAAGACACCTTCACCCGCGCCAACGGCGAGCGGCGGCTGCGCCTCTATCCGAAGTTCTATGACGCCCCAGGCGAAGCAAAACCGGATTGGTGGATCATCGCCCAACTCTCCAAGAAAATGGGCTTTGAAGGATTTGACTGGCGCAACTCCAACGAGGTTCTTGAAGAAGGCGCCCGTCATTCGCGCGGCAGCCGCAAAGACTTCAACATGGTGCTAGTTGCTGCCCGTCGCGAAGGCAAAACCTTGCACGAGAAATTCGCCGAGTTCGGTACCAATGGCATCCAGGGGCCGATCTTGATGGATCGGGATGGCAATTTGGTTGAAACAAAACGGCTGCATGATGTGAACAGGGTGCTTCCTGAAGAAGGTCCTATTGGCAAGAACGTCTTCAACAAGAAGCTGACCCATTTCAACAGCCAGACGGGCAAATGCAACATCCAGAAAGCGCCGTGGGATTTGTTTGCCAGTTACTGGGAATGGTTGAAACCAAGGGAAGATGAAATCTGGATCAGTTCAGGCCGCATCAACGAGCGCTGGCAGTCCGGCTACGACGACCGCCGACGGCCGTATATCGTCCAGCGCTGGCCGGAAAACTGGATTGAAATCCATCCGAAGGCCGCCAAAGCGCGCGGCATTGAATCAGGTGATTATGTTCAAGTCTATTCCGACCGTATCCCGGTCCAGAAAGATACCATTGTCGGGGTTGAAAGCAGTGACTTCGATTTCGCCAGCCTGATGAAAAACGGCCACATTGAATTGACCAAAGCATCGATCACAGCGGTCGCGATTGTCACCCCTGCGGTGAAGGAAAACATGGGTTACATGGACTTCCTGCACACCGCGCAACCGGCGAACGCTTTGGCTGGGCGGGTCGTCGACTGGATCAGCGGCAACTACAATTACAAGATGGGTGTCGGCAAAGTCCGGAAGATGGGCGAGAGCCCTTACAAAACCCAGTTCCGGTCAATGTCCTTCGCCCGCCGGGATATTGCCTGATGTATGCGGAGCGCCGACAGGAAGACCCGGCTTCTGAGTTGGAGCTGTTCAAGCGCCACCTGACGAGCGGCAATGATGTGGTGCGCAATATGGCGGTGCGGGCTATCCCGGTGATGGATCTCGATCCTGACAGCACCCGTCAGGCGCTTATCGAGGCTTTGCAGGATCCGGATCCGGACACACGGGCAGATGCGATGGAGCTCTTTGCCTCTCTTGCAAACCTGGCTGACGCCCCGCTACTGCGAGACAGCTTAACGGGCGATCCGGTCCGTGAGGTTAAACTTGCGGCCATCTCCGGCCTTGCCCGTTTGAAAGACCAATCCTCCGTCCCTCTGCTGCGCCGCTTGGTCACCGATCACTGCAACGAACACGTGGCATGGGAAGATGAAGCCGGCGACTGGGAAGACTGGCTTGATATTCAGATTGCGGCCATTGGTGCTCTCGGCCAGTTGCAGGCCGTTGAGGCCGTCGATGACCTGATGGCGGCGCGCGCTGATGAATTCGGTCAAGATCTGGATATTGCGGTGTTCAATGCACTCGGCCAAATGGTCGGTACTGGCGTTGAAAAACTGCTGGATGCTCTCAAGCGGGAGCGTGGTCTTTCAAAGACCCGAGTCGTGCAGACCCTGGGGAAATTGGCCCCGCATGTTTTGCAAGACCATTGCCACCTTCTGATTGCCTCCGATGAACCTTTGCTGCGCCAAGCAGCCATTCCCCTTTTAGGATCCGGTAGCGCGGACATTGAACGCCTCATCAAGGATGATCCCGATCCAGCCGTACGCATCACCGCACTGCGTCACGCTCATACGGCCCGGCCGGATCTGGTCGTCGGATGTCTAATCGATCCCGACCAACCGGTACAGGCGGCTGCCCTCGAACTTGTCGAGCTGCCACTCCCGAACAGCATTCAGTCAGCCCTTGGCGATAACATGCAGGCCTGGCTAAAAACAGCGGCTCTTCCGCTGAAGATGGCAGCTACCAGGCGGTTGGCAGACGTGATCCCCGATCAGGCATGTGAACTCCTGTGCGCCGTCATTGAGGATCAGAGCTGCCCGCTGGAATGCCGCCTTCAAGCCGTTGAAGCGTTGGAGAACCCGGCTCTTGGTTTTTCGGTATCTGAATTGCGTGCGCTGTTGTCCAATCCGGCACAGCAGGTCCGGGTGAAAGTTCTGACCGCACTGAAGTCTCGGGCGGCAGCTAGTGACAGAGACGGTATTGAGGCCATTGCCGATGCGATTGCTGGTGTGGTTCTGAAGGAGGCCGGGGAGATCCGGTCACGGTCTGTTGCCAGTCGTGGTTTGGATGCTTCAACACCGAAAGACGACGCGATCGGCAAGCGCAACATTATCATCACGGAAGACGGTGACATCGTTGAAACCGATACCCTCAAGGAGAACGCCCCGGCGGGTCAATCGACCTTGTCATCGATCCTGAAGGGCAATCAGCCAGAACCTTTTTCCACCAGCTCAGATGCCCTGCCAAAGGGCACCCACACAAGCGCCAAGGACCGCAAACGCCGGCCGGTCGAGGGGCCGGATGCCGCTTCATCGGCCCTGCGCAAGGAAGCGATCCGCGCTTGCGCTGACCTTGCTGCCCCACAAATTCGGTCTGCTCTCGTTGAGTGCCTGGACGATCCGCAGGACGAGCTGGTGCGTGAAGCCTGGGTGGCCCTTGAGCAGCAAAACGCAATCTCCGAAACCGATGACGACCTTTTGGCTGCCGCCAAGATAGCGTTTGGCCATAAAGATCCGGTTATCCGGCTGGCTGCATTCAAGATCATCGCCGGCGCTGAACCAGACGCAGGCCTGCTGGCTGCAGCCCTGATAGATGAGGATGCCCTCATGCGTGCTGCGGCCGTTCAGTTCGTGGCGCCGGAAGAGGCGATCCTCCATCTTGGCGACCAGATTTCCCTTGTTCGGACCACCGCGCTCACACGGGTCTTGACCGCAGATACACCGAAGATAATCGGAGAGGCGGCCGAGATCCTGATTTCGGCAGAACGCATCGACACGCTTTCCAAACTGCTGTCCACCTCAGCTGGCCTTTTCCGGCAGCTGAAACACGACCTCCTCATTCAAGAGTGGCCTCCAAAGAGATCCTTCATCGTATTGAGCGCACTCGCTCAGATGACGAAAGAAAAGTCATGTCTAGACATCATCAGTTGACCGCATTTATCGCAAGAGGCCTAATAGCTGCGCTGAAACCAGCCCTTGCCCTTTCCATGTGTGCCGTTGCCGGCTACGCCATGGCAGCCATGTCGCACCGGACGGTGGATCAGATCACGAATTTCTCGGTCTCGTCCGCTTCCGGGATGTTTCAGTTCGCGCCCAATCTTGTGCGGATTGAGCCGGGCGAAACGCTTACTTTCTTGAACAGCAGGGGCGCACACACGGTAAAATCTCAAAAAGGGTTCTGGCCGGAAGGAGCACCTGAGGTCGACATCACGGGGCAGCTTGAAGCCGATGTTGTCTTCGATACTCCCGGACTTTACGGGGTCACCTGCCGCCGCCACGGCAAATACGGAATGGTGATGCTGGTTGCTGTCGGCGACGTTGAGCCGACGCAAGAGGATTACGAAAAGATCTCCAAGCTTAAAGCCAGCAAAAGCGCGAAGGATGGCTATCAGCGCCTCATGTGGGAACTGCACAAATAATGGGTGGCGGCTCCCCCGCTTTCTTCCTGGTAACAGCCAATGTGCCGGTCCGCAGCCATCGTATCGCCGCCGGATGGACTTGATGTCACGTCCTGGCCATTGGTCGCCAGCGCTTCAGAAACCTGGTACGCCAAGCCAGATGCGAACGGATTTTTCTGGCTTGCCGGGCAAGGTGGCTATGGTGTTCAGACAGCTCCTGCCTTATCTCAGCTTGTGGCAGATCTTTGCCTTCACCGGAAATCGGACTTGCCGCTTGACGTGGTGCAGGCTCTCGATCCCTCCCGCCTAATATAGTCTTCATTCTCATATTTAGGAAAACACAATGTCAGATATCAAACGGCTTGAAGTCGGTCCGCGCATGAGTCAGGCAGTTGTCCATGGCGGCCTTGTGTGGTTGGCCGGACAGGTTGGCACTCCAGGTGACAGTGTGGCCGATCAGACCAAAGTGATCCTGCAAAAAATCGAAAAACTTCTTGCAGATGCAGGCAGCGACAAGTCCCGCATCTTGCAAGCGACAATCTGGCTTGCCAGCATGGATGACTTTGCTGAGATGAACGAAGTGTGGGACGCTTGGGTTGATCCTGCCAATCCGCCGGCCCGCGCGTGCGGCGAAAGCAAATTGGCAACGCCAGACTACACCGTAGAAATCATCGTTGTGGCAGCTGCAGGCTAACACTTCTGCCATCGATCAGATTTGGTGTGCCGTCAAAGAACGGGACTTGTAACAAAGTAGCATCTGGCTGCTCGATTTCGCAGACTACGGCAGCATAACTGCCGTAGTCTTTTTGTTCGTGTGAGGGAAAATCACGGCAGCGGAACGCCCAGAACCTCTTTGAAGAGCAGGGTGAAACAGAAGATGATCGCCGCAACGCCGGTCACAAGGATCACCCAACCCTTTGCCGAATAGGCCTCATGTTGAGCAGGTAGGATCAACGCCAATCCCATCAGGATTGCCGAGCTTTGGAAGCCGAAAATTGGGAGCAACGCGATAGCCCCCAGCATCATGACCGGCACGGCGGTCATCCGTAGCCACGACCCTTCCACAGCAACTTCGGTGACATGGCGGGTGATGAAGAGCTTGATCACGGCCAAGGCAGTCAAGGCGAACATGGCAATGGCGATCGTTCTGGGAAAGACTGCCGCTTCCTGATTGAGGCTTGCCGATTGGGAGATCGCGATCAGGGCAATGCCGCCGAATACAACAAGGCTGGCAAGATCGCGCAACACGGCATTTCTCGGTGCCGGATCCCGGTCCAGAACCGGCTCGCCACTGGACTTGATGACCAGCTTCTTGATTTGCGGCCAGAAGGGGTAAAGGAAACTGAGCACCGTCAGGGCGATGATCACCATTGAGAGCGGCCGGCCAAAAAATTGGCCCCATAGATCGCCGATGGCATCCCCTATGGTCCAGCTCTGCACAAAGCCCTGTTCGGCAATGCGTCCAAGGATCAGTCCCAGCACAATTGGAGACGCAGAGAAGCCGCGTTTGGATGCCAGCCAGCCGATCACACCAAGTACGATCATGATGACAATGTCGGAAACGCTGTTGCGAATGGCGAAGGTGCCAATGACGGTCATGAAGGCAACGGCGGGTACAAGCGCAGCTTTGGGGGCTTGAACGATCGCGCGGTAGGCGAACCGCCCGATGAGCAACCCGACCGGCAGCATCAGCACGGTGGCAAGCAGGAGCCCGAAAATGAAGGTATAGACGATGTCAGCGCCCTCGGAGAACAGGCTCGGTCCGGTGCGCACACCTTGAACCAGCAGCGCGCCCAAAATGACCGCATCCGGCGGCGTGCCGGGAATGCCTAGGACCAATGTGGGAATAAAGCCGCCGCCGACTGTGGCATTGTTGGCCGATTCCGTCGCGATAATGCCGCCGGGGTTGCCTTCGCCAAATTTCTCGTCGCCTTTGTTGCTGCGGCGCGCTTCCGAATAGGCAACCAGGCCGGCGATGGATCCACCAGCGCCCGGAAGGGCACCGACCATCGTGCCGATGACGGAACTGCGAATGAGGTTGAACTTGTTGCGTGCCAGCGCCATGACAGCCTCCGGCAAGCGGAAGCCGCGGGTGTCCTCAGGTTCCTGCAAATGCTTGTTTGGCGTTGCAACGAGATCGATCAGCACCGGAATACAGTAAAGCCCGATCAAGGCGGACACGGTCTCGATACCACCAAGCAGGGTGCTGGATCCGAACGTGAAGCGTACTTCTGCGCTGGTTTCAGAAATACCGATCATGGCGATCAGCAGGCCAAAACAGGCACCTATGACACCTTTCAGAAAGTCCCCTGTTGAAAGGGCTGCGATCAGCGACAAGCCGAATATCGCCAGCCAGAAATATTCAACCGGACCGAAGGCGAGGGCAGCCTCAGCCAATGGCGGGGCAAAAATCAGCAACGCCAAGGCTCCTACAAGACCTCCAGCAACGGAGGCCAGGCAGGCAATCGAAACTGCGAGATCGCCGTCCCCCCGTTTTGCCATGGGGTAACCGTCGAAGGTCGTCGCAATCGCAGAAGGTGTTCCGGGAGTGTTCAACAAAATGGCCGCGTAGGCACCGCCATAAATGGCTCCGGTATAGATGGCCCCCATCAAGATTAGCGCGCTGTCAGGTGCCATGGTGAACGTCAACGGCACCAGAACTGCAACGGCCATGGTGGCTGTAAGTCCCGGTATCGAACCGATAATCGTTCCTGCTGCGACCCCCAGAAGGGCAAGCAACAGGTTCAATGGCGAAAGGGCGTTTAACCAGAAATCGAGCAAATGTATCTCCCTGGGCGGCGGTTCAGGGGCGGTAGGAACAAAACAAAGGGCGGGAGCGCGCAAAATGGCACGCTCCCAAGTCCAGATTTATTCGATGATACCCGCAGCTTTGGCTGCACCAATGTAGCCTTCAGCCTTTTCGGTGAGGAAAGCATTCATGCTGTCGCCATAGCCAACATCCAGAAGGGCAAAACCGCCATCAAGCATCTGCTTCTGAAAATCGGGGTCGGCGTTGATCGCCGCAATTGCATCTGAAACCTGCTTGCGGGTTTCTTCTGAGGCAGAGTTTGGAACTGCGACGCCGCGATAGGCACCGGACACAAGGTCAAAACCGAGCTCGCGGAATGTCGGCACATCCGGGAAGGCAGGGTGCCGCTCTTCCATGGCAACAGCCAACATACGGACCTTGTCGCCCTGCTTTGCGCCGACGGTTGTGTAGCCCCATTCAGCTTTCACCTGATTGCCCAACAGTGCGGCAACGGCAGCGCCGGTCCCTTTGAAAGCAACATATGTGGTTTCGATCCCGGCAAGCGCATCAAACTGGACCTGTGCCAGATGGTTCGCTGTTCCTTTGCCCGAGCCGGAGAAGATGACCTGTTTCGGGTTGGCCTTGGCATGGTCAATGAGGTCCTGCAGGCTCTTGAAGTCGCTGTCGGCTTTAACAACGATCGCGTCTGGCGTGTAGTGGAACATGTAAACAGCAGTGACGTCTTCAGTCTTGAAACCGACGTCGCCCTGTTGCGGTTTGATGACAATGTGCGGCAGGTTAATGCCCATGATCACCGAACCGTCGCCCGCCATGGAGTTCAACTGCGACCAGCCAACGGCACCGCCGCCGCCGGGCTTGTAGGAGACAACAAGCTGCTGACCGTAGAGTTTTTCAAAGAAGGGTTGCTGAAACCGGGCAGTGATATCAGATTCACCACCGGGACCAAAGGGAATGACGTAATCGACACTTCCTGCCGGAAAATCTTCGGCTGCAGCTATACTGGCCACGGCCGAAAGGGCGGCCGCAATGATGCTGGTTCTGAACTTCATGAATTTCCTCCTCAAAAAATTGGCTTTCTTTTTCCAGACACGGGTGCCACCCCGTGGCCAACGGTTCAGGCTGAACCGGTTTTTTTGATCTCCTCCAACAAATGAGCCGGAACGGCGACGCCCCGGTTACGCGCCTCCTCACGCGCATTGAAGCGGCGGTTGCCAGGAAGGCGCGTGCCGTCCTGGGCCTCAATTTCACCAATCAGCACCTCTATTCGATCGGCGAAATTGTTTCCAGAAACCAGGTCCGGGGCAAAAGTGATTATGGTTTGCCCAACACCGGGAGGCGCGCCATCAGCGTCGAAAAAGGACGTTGCTTCAAAGGAGTGATTGGCCCCGATCAAAGTGGCTGCCAGGATCTCAACGATGAGTGCCAATGCGGCACCTTTAGCGTCTCCGGCCGGGATCATTGTGCCGGCGAGCGCGGCCTTTGGGTCCGTCGTCGGTTGACCGTCTTTATCCAGTGCCCAGCCTTCCGGGATAGGCCTACCGGCTTTTGAGGCTGCCATCACTTTACCGCGGGCAACCTTTGACAGGGACAGATCAATCACCAAAGGCGCAGTATCTTTGCGAGGGGCGGCAAAAGCGATTGGATTGGTGCCGAAAAGCGGTGCATGACCGCCCCAGGGCGCCATCGCCTGCGGTGCATTGGCCACCATCAGCGCAACCAAACCCTGCTCGGCCAGGCGCTCCACATGAGCGCCCAATTGGCCACAGTGGTGCGATCGCCGGATGCCTGCGCCCGCAATGCCGGTTTTGGGAGTTAACTCGGTGAGCGTGTCGATTGCCAAGTCAATGGCCGGAAAGGCAAAGCCATTGCCCGCATCAATCCCGGCATAAGCTGCAGCACGTTGGACAATTTCTGGTGTTGCTCTGCCATCCACCTTGCCTGACCGGGCTTGCGCCGCATAACTGGCCACTCTGGAAAAACCATGGCCAGCCTGACCGTCGATTTCCGCAGCGACAAGCGCCCGGGCCACAGATAATGCATTGCCGGGACTGGTGCCGCTCTTTTCAAGCACGGCCTGGACCATGTCCTCGGCGGCTTGGCGCGGCATATAAACGACATCATCAGCCATGATTGAGTACCCGTTTGACATTTTCGACTGTCACGGAAGACACGCGGACATTGCCTTCTTTGGTCACACCGGCAATGTGCGGTGTCAGAATAAGATTTGGAACATCCTTGAAGCGGGAGGCGGCATCTTCCGTCAAAGGTTCGCTCTCGAAGACGTCCAAGGCCGCACCACCCAAGGCCCCTGAGAGCAACGCCTCAGCAACGGCTGTTTCATCGACAACACCGCCACGGGCTGTATTGATCAGGACAGCACCTACCGGCATTTTTGCAATGGCTGCCGCATCAATCAGGTTCCGGGTACTGTCAGTAAGCGGCACATGAAGCGACAGCACATTAGATTGGCCAAGCAACTCATCTCCACTTTCACAGCGCTGAACTCCGGACCAGGCCGGGTCATCGGCGGCAACAAAGGGATCATAGGCCGCAATTGTCATTCCCAGGGCTTGCGCACGCACGGCAACAGCCCGGGCAATGCCGCCAAAACCCCAAAGTCCCAGGCAGCGGCCAGAAACTTCTCCGCCGATCAGCGCATTGCGCGGCCAATCACCAGCCTGCATTTCAGCTGCGGAATGATAGGCGCCACGTACCAGAACAAGAGCGGCGGTAATGACATACTCTGCGACTGACAATGTGTTGGCGCCCGTCGCGGGGCAAACGGCGACCTGACGGCTGGCGCAAGTGTCGAGATCAATATTGTCGAGACCGACACCCAATCGGCCAACCACCTGGAGATTTGGGGCTGCGTCTAGAAGCTCCTGGTTCACCTGTGTCCGGTTGCGGACAATCAGGGCATCTGCATCGGCAAGTTCTCCCAATAGCGCGCCCCGGTCATCGACCAGACCAGGTGCGTAAAGCACCTGGTCTTCGTTAGAAAAACCAGAAAGCGCTGTTTCGTCCATGAATTCTGAAACAACGATTTTCATGGGCCTCACGCGCTTCTGTAGAGTTTTGTCATTGAGAACTCGCGGTGACCGAGGGCTTCGGCAGCGGTGTTGCGGCCGTTGGCGGTGCGGCGGATCATCTCGATCAGCGCATCGCCGGCCTCATCAATGGTCATCTCGCGGCGCAGGATGCCGGAGACATCCACATCCACGTGTTCACTCATGGTGCGCACCGTGCGCGGATTGGCGGTGATCTTGATCACCGGTACAATCGGATTGCCAACCACATTGCCCTGGCCGGTCGGGAAGGTGTGAATGACAGCACCGCCCGCTGCCATCAGCGTCACGCATTCTGCCGCCGCAGACGAGGAATCCATGAAGTAAAGGCCATTGCCGGAATTCGGCGCTTCGGCCGGCTCTAGAATGTCGATGTACTGGGAAGTCCGGCCAATCTTCTCCAGATTGCCGAGCGCCTTTTCTTCAATGGTGGTCAGGCCGCCCTCAATGTTGCCCTTGGTCGGCTGACTGTCAGAGAGGTCATCTGTCTGGTGGGCAAAGATGACGTCGTCCGAATAGGCTTTCCACATCTTGTACCAGCGTTCGCCGACTTCTTCGTTGATCGCCCGCTTCTGACAGATGTGTTCGGCGCCAGTGATTTCGGACGTTTCACCAAAGAAACCCGTGATGCCCTCAGGCAAGAGCTTGTCATACATGTTGCCAACGGTCGGACAGGAGCCAAGACCGGTGGTGGTGTCGCTCTCGCCGCATTTGGTCGACACCCATAGATCGGAGATCGAGCATTCCTCGCGCTGGTATTCCGACGCCATATGGACGAAGTCCTTCGCAGCCCAGGACGCCTGACGGATCGTTTCGAAGTCGCCTTTCTGCTCGATGGAAAACTCAGCGACCGGCTTGCCGGTTTTCCGGATGCCGTCGGCGATGCGTTTGGTCCAGCCCGGCTCGATGCCGATGACAACGACGGCGGCAACATTCGGGTTGGCGCCGGTGCCGATGATGGTGCGGAAATGCAGTTCCAGATCTTCCCCGAACTGCAGCCGGCCATAGGCATGCGGAATGGCGAGCGTGCCCTTGACGTTGTTGGCGACGGCTTCACAAGCGGCGTTGGAGATATCATCGACGGGCAGGATGAGAACGTGATTGCGCACGCCGACGCGGCCGTTTTCCCGCCGGTAGGCCTTCACCGTGATATTCGAATATTTGGACGACATGAAACGGCTCCTTACCAGCGCTTGGTTTTGCAATTGTGGGTGTGAACGTGGCCGCCCTTTTCGATATCGGCGATGATCTTGCCGATGTCCTCGCCGTATTTGATCGCCGTGTCGCCGTCCTTCAGGTCCTTCAGCGCGATCTTGTGACCGATCGGCACATCCGCGCCGGCAGTCAACCGGAACGTGGAATTGTCATGGGTGACGCAGCACAGCATATCCGTGCCGGCACTCAAGCCTTCCACAACAACAACACCGACATTGTCGGCATGCTCGTGGACAAGCAAATGCGGTATCTCTGACATCATTTAGCTCCTCAAGAGACTGGAAACATGAAGGGCATGTATAATAAGTCTTATATAAGAGTCAATGTAGATGTTTCGTCAAGCTCCAGCCCATGTTAACTTGCGCGCATGACTGAAAAGCGCGCGCAGCCAAAACTCTATCAAACCGTGTTTGACGCCATCATCGAGCGTATTGTATCCGGCGATTATGGTCCTGGTTCGATGCTGCCGAGCGAATTTGATCTTGCGGCTGAACTTGGGGTCAGCCAGGGAACGGCGCGCAAGGCTCTAATCGAGCTGGAGCGAAAAGGCGTCATCGAACGCCGGCAAGGTAAAGGATCATTTGTCACCCAACGGACGCCGGAAAGTTCCCTCTTCCACTTTTTCCGCCTGCGCGATGCGGATGGCCAGCAGGTTGTTCCGGAGCTGTCGGCAGAAACCGTACGTCGGCGGAAATCGACTGCAGCCGAACAAAGGCAGCTTTTTGGAAACCCGGCTCAGGTTTTTGAAATTGAACGCACCAGGGGTTGGCACGGTAAGCCGCTGTGTCAAGAAGTGAGTGTCGTGCCAGTGGATTTGTTTCCTGGATTGGCAGAGCGGGCGCCTTTGCCCAATACCCTTTATGTGCTGTTTCAGCAGGCCTATGCCTGCGCTGTTATCGCAGCAGAAGATGATCTCAAAGCTGGGCTGCTTGGCGCGAAGCTGGCTGAGGTGTTTCATCTGCCTGCTGAAACGCCGGTTCTTTTTGGGCAGCGGCGCAGCTACGATTTGCTTGATCGTGTCGTAGAACTTCGTGCCAGCGTCTATCTGACCACGAATGCCAGTTATGCCGTCCGCATGGACTAGAAAGCTGTGCAAATTTTTTCGTACAAGTTTTCGTTTTTTTCGTATTCTCTCTTTTAATGACGTTTTTGGGGAGAGTAATGAAGAAGGCGACCAATTCGCAGACGCGCCAATCGGAGATCTTGCAGCATCTGAAGCATGTGGGCAGCGCCACGGTCGATGAGCTGGCGGAGCTCTTCCGTGCAACGCCACAAACGATCCGCAAAGACCTGACAACACTCTCTGAAGCCAATCAGATTTCGCGTTTTCACGGTGGTGCGGCGCTGCTGGCGGGGACCGTATACACCGGTTTCGAGGCGCGGCGCGAAATAGCTCGGGCGGAAAAGGAAAGCATCGGCAAAAGCCTGGCATCCCGGATCCCGGACAATTGTTCGATCATCCTGAACGCAGGGACGACAACGGAAGCGGTGATCCCGCATCTTGAGCACCATTATGGGCTGAAGGTCGTTACAGATTCGGTGCATCTCGCAGATAAATTACGGCATTTCACCGGGCTTGAGGTGATGATCCCTGCTGGTGTCATTCGAGGGGCGGACGGTGTCGTTCTTGGTGAAAGCGCCGTGGAATTTATTCGGCAGTTCCGGGCTGATTTTGCTCTGGTGGGCACTGCTGCAATCGCCGCGGACGGGGCGTTGCTTGATTATGATCTTCGGGAAGCCTCGGTCACACGTGCCATCATCGCAGCTGCACGCCATGTGTTTTTGGCGGCCGATTGCCGGAAGTTTGGCCATGGCGCGCCGGTGTGTTTCGGTCACTTGGAGCAAATCGATACCCTGATTACGGATGCAGGCGCCGGCAAACCGTTCCTTGAAGCTTGCGCGAAGAATGGCGTTGAAGTGGTGATCGCTGATCAGAGGGAGGAGGCCGGTGCCGAATTAGCTTGACAAAATTTTCGTTTTGATTTGTAAAACGAAAATAACGAAAAATGATATGATCCGGTAATGCGATATGAAATGCGCTTTGGGAGGAGCGGATGCAATCAAAACCTGGATACCTATTGGCCGTTCTGGCGCCGCTTTCCTTTTTCAATTCGCATTTGTTGCGGGTTGGTCGTGGTGTTGGGGTTGTTGCGGTTGCTTTGATGGTGGTTGCGATCCTGATCCAGGTTGTGTTCCGCTATGGGTTCAACAATGCGCTGCCCTGGCCCGATGAGGCGGCGCGGTTCTGCATGTTGTGGATGACCGGCCTGATGGCGCCGACGGCGCTGCGGCGGGGCGGATTTGTCGCCATCGATACCCTGGTGATCATGCTGCCCAGGCAGCTGGCAAGCGCCTTGTCCCTGGTGCTGTTGTTTGTCTCGCTTGCCGTTCTCGTTGTTGCCGTTCAGATCGGCTATGCGGAAGTCACCGGTTTTGGCGGCAAATTTGCCACCGCCTCGCTCTATGTGCCCAGCAATTTGAGCTTGAGTGAGTGGATGCGGGTGCCGCGCAGCTGGATGATGCTGTCGCTGCTGGTTGGCGTGGTGCTGCTTATCCTGGTGAATGTGGAACTGATCCTGCGTTCCCTGATCGGCTTGTTCGGCGGTGAAGATCAGCTGCCCCGCATTCCCGATGCAGATATGGCGGGGGCAGACTGATGCTGATCTGGTTCCTGCCTGTCTTTCTTGTGTTCCTGATGATCGGCCTGCCGGTGTTCTTCGGCCTTCTGGCCGCTCCGGGGCTGTTGTTGTGGCTGAACGGTCAGGAGCGCGACATCACGCTTTTGTACCGCAATGTCTATAACGGCATGGATAGCTTCCCGCTGATGGCGATCCCGTTCTTCATGCTGGCCGGAGAATTGATGAACAAGGGCGGCATTACGATGCGCCTGGTGGAGTTCTCTCAGGCCTTGATGGGGCATCTGCGCGGCGGCCTTGCCCATGTCAACATCCTGTCGTCGATGCTGTTTGCCGGTCTCTCCGGTTCGGCGGTCGCCGACACGTCTGCGCTCGGCTCCATGCTGATCCCGGCGATGGAAAAACAGGGGTACACCCGCCGCTTTGCCGCCGCCATCACCGCGGCCTCCTCCGTCATTGGCCCGATCATTCCGCCGTCCGGCATCATGATCATCTATGCCTATGTCATGGGCGAGAGTGTTGCCGCGCTGTTCCTGGCCGGCATTGTGCCCGGCGTCATGGTCGGTGTTGGCCTGATGCTGATGGTCAAGGTCATGGCCGACAAATACGACTTTCCGGTTGCCTCCAGAAAGTCGACCTGGCGCGAGCGCGGCCGGGCGTCCCTAAAAGCCTTCTTTCCGCTGATGACCCCGGTGATCATTCTGGGCGGCATTCTGGCCGGCGTCTTCACGCCGACAGAAGCCGCGGCCGTCGCCGTGGCCTATGCGCTGGTGATTGGTCTGTTTGTGCTTCGAACCTTGAAGCCTCATGAGATCCCGGGTGTCTTGAACCGGGCCGGCATCACCTCGGCCGTGGTTCTGCTTTTGGTTGGCGCGGCGATGGCCTTCAAGACCGTGGTCAGCTTGAGCCATGCGCCGGAGATCATGGCGGACTTTGTGCTCAGCCTGACCGACAACCCGCTGATCTTGTTGTTCTTAATCAACCTGCTTTTGTTTGTGGTCGGTATGTTTTTGGACGCCGGACCGGCGATCATCATCCTGGGGCCGATCCTGGGGCCGATCTTCACCTCAATGGGGGTCGATTCCATCCACTTTGCCATCATCATGAGCGTCAACCTGACCATCGGTCTGGCGACGCCGCCGATGGGGCTGGTTCTGTTTGTTGCGGCCTCTGTCTCCAAAGAGCGGGTGGAGACGATTGCCAAGGCCATTCTGCCGTTTCTGGCGGTGGAGATCGCGGTGATCTTTTTGATCACCTACATTCCGGCACTGTCCATGACGATCCCGCGTCTGACCGGATTTGCCAACTGATCTGAGCTCAAAAGGGAGGAACCTCATGCTCAAATCTGCCCTGAAATCCCTAACGGTCGCGGCGATGCTCGCCGGCTCCGCCTTGAGTGCGGCGGCTGCCGACTACACGCTGCGCGCCACCGCCAACTCCAATGAAAACGATGAAGACTACGACGGTCTTGTGGTGTTCAAGAACTTCGTGGAAGCAGCCTCCAACGGCGCCATCGAAGTGGAGCTCTACATCGGCACGCAGCTGTGCTCGAACGGTGCGGAGTGCCTGCAAGGGGTCGCGGGCGGCGCGATCGACATCTACATCTCCACCTCCGGCGGGGCGTCCGGCATCTTCCCGTATGTCCAGGTGCTCGACCTGCCCTACATGATGAGCGATGACCGCATTGCCGAGCATGTTCTGAGCGGGGACTTCACCCGCACCATGCGCACCATGGCGCTGGAAGATTCAGACAACACCATCCGCTTGATGACCATCGGCAACACCGGTGGCTGGCGCAACTTTGCCAACACCAAACGCCGCGTGGCCGCCCCGGCCGACATGGAAGGCCTCAAGATCCGCACGGTTGTCGCCGACCTGCCGCAGGAGCTGGTGAAAGCCCTGGGTGCGTCGCCCACCCCGATCCCGTGGCCGGAGCTGTTCACCTCCTTCCAGACCGGCGTTGTGGAGGGCTCCAAGAACGGCATCACCGACATCATGGGCATGAAGTTCCCGGATGCCGGCCTGCAGTATGTCACCCTCGACGGTCATGCCTACATGGGCGCGCTGTGGTGGATGAGCAACGAAAAGTTCCTGTCCTTGCCGGAAGACATGCGCCGGGTGGTGGTTGACGGCTTTTATGCCCTGCAGCAGGCAACCTTCGCCTCACCGAAGCGCAAGTCGATCAAGGCCTATGAAGACTTTGTCGCCGGAGGCGGCGATCTTTATGTGCCGACCCCGGCCGAAAAAGCGGCCTTCAAGGAAGCGGCAACCCCGGTCTATGCCTGGTTTAAGGAAAACGTCGGCCGCGGCGGCGAAATCTTCGGCGCCCTCGAAGAGGCCGTCAAAGCCGCAGAAACCGACATCAATGCAGCCAGAAATGCTGACCTGAACTAGAAACTCAACAACAGGACCCCAGGGCAGATCTTTCTGCCCTGGGGCCGCGAACACCCCTTACCGCGACATGTTTGTCTTGAATTTCAATCCATGGGAGGCTCCCGCTTCCGGTCTTGGGCCGTGCGTGAGCTTCCCAGTGGCCTCTATGGTGTTGTCATGACCCGTGTCCTGTGCATCGGCTCCGCTGTGGTCGATTTCACGTTCACCTTCGACCAGTTGCCGGATCGGGCTGAGAAGTATGTGGCACGCTCTGCTGAAGTGGTCGGCGGAGGTATTGCCGCGAACGCTGCCATTGCCGTGGCCCGATTGGGCGGGACTGCCTTGCTCGGGGCGCAACTTGGCGACGATACCATCGGCGAGACGATCCTTTCCGGGCTCCGTGCGGAAAACGTTGATGTTTCGCTCGTCAGTCGGGCTGCAGGTGGCCGCTCGTCCTATTCCTCTGTTTACATCGACGCGCAAGGCGAGCGCCAGATCGTCAATTTCCGCGGCGAGGGCCTCCATCTGGATGGCAACTCCTTTGAGGGCGCGGCAGATATTAATGCGGTTTTGGTCGACACCCGGCTGCCGGAAGCCGCGCTTGCCGGTTTGCAACTGGCGCGATCACACGGCATTCCGGGAATTCTGGACGGTGAAGCGCCGGTCGATTCCCGCCTGATCGCTGAGGCCAGCCATGTGGCCTTTTCCCGGCAGGGACTTGAAGCCGTGATGCCGGGGCGTGATCCAGATGAAGCTCTAGACGAGATCGCAGTACGTCATAACAACTGGGTTTGCATGACTGACGGTGCGAACGGCGTTCGTCACAAGACGCCCGGCGGCATCGCGCATACTCCCGCTTTTCAAGTGACAGCTATCGATACCTTGGGCGCCGGCGATGTCTGGCATGGCGCCTTTGCGCTCGCGCTTGGTGAAAATCAGACCGTTGAAGATGCGGTCCGCTTTGCCAGTGCTGCTGCAGCGCTCAAATGCACCTGGCCCGGCGGCCGGAATGGAACCCCTGATCGCACTGCGGTCACCCAATTTCTAAAGGAGAACTCCCAATGACGCTTTCCCCAGGCAAACAGTGGAGTATGCGCCGGATGGCCGATGCCAACGGTATTTTCAAAATGACCGCTGTCGATCAGCGTCCACCGATCAAGGGCCCGATTGCGGCACATTTGGGCGTCGAAACCGCGCCGTGGGAGGAGGTCGCCCGGTTCAAGGCGCTGCTGGTTGAAACCCTGCAAGACCAGTCGACAGCTATGCTGCTCGATCCGCATTACGCCATTCCGAAAGCGATCGATACATTGTCTCCGGCAAAGGGGCTGATCGTCACGTTGGAAGACAGCCTGTTCACGGAAACACCGGACGGGCGGTTGAGCTCGAATATCGACGACTGGTCGGTTGAAAAAATTAAACGCATGGGCGGCGATGCGGTCAAGGTGCTGGCCTGGTATCGGCCCGATGCTGGTGAAAGTGTTTGCGCGGCGCAGCAGGATTACGTCAAAAAGATCGGTGAAGACTGTGCCCGCTATGACATTCCGTTCCTGTTTGAATTGCTTGTCTATCCGCTCGCGGCCGATGCGCATCAGACCACGGACTACATCGAAATGAAGGGCAAGAAGGCGGACGATGTTCTGGCCTCTGTCGAAGAATTCGCCAAGCCGGATTATGGTGTTGACGTTTTCAAACTGGAAAGCCCGGTCAATGCCAAGGACGCGGACGGGTCTGCGGAAGTCCAGGCTGTGTTTGATGAAATGGGCCGTCTGGCCGGACGTCCTTGGGTGATGCTGTCGGCAGGCGCAGGCAAAGCCGAATTCCGCAATGTATTGGACCATGCGTTTGCAGCTGGTGCTTCCGGGTTCCTGGCTGGCCGGGCAATCTGGCTTGAGGCGTTTCAGGCTTATCCGGATTGGGACAAAATCCGTTCGGCGCTTGAAACCGATGCCAGCGCTTATCTCGCCGACATCTCCGCTCTCGCTGATGCCAAAGCAGCTCCTTGGTCCAGCCATTCTTGTTATGGTCCGGAGCGAGCCGCATTCCAGCCGGCCGATGCAAGTTTCCGGCATGGCTATGCGGGTTTTGGAGAGTAACTATGAAACTTGGTTTGCTGCCCCTTGGGCGTCCAACCTTTGATGTGCCGTTTGCGGAGAGCAAACTGGCGGCCATGTTGTCAGCCGTTGACGCTTGCGGACATGAGGTGGTGGGGGCGCGGACGCTGTTGTTCGATGAAGCTGCCACCCTTGCTGCGATCGAGAACCTGAAACAAGAGAATGTCGATCAGGTTCTGATCCTACAGGTGACCTTCACCGATGCGAGCATGGCTGTTGCGGCTGCAAATGCGTTTTCTCAGCCGCTGTCCATATGGGCAGTGCCGGAGCCGCGGGAAGGTGGCCGCTTGCGGTTGAATGCCTTTTGCGGTCTCAATCTGGCTGCTCATGCGCTCGGGCTGAATGACCGGGCCTTCTCGTGGCTTTATGCGGACCCGGATGGGAGCATCGCTCCTGATCTTGCTGCTCTGCTGTCCGGGGAACGCCCCGCTGGGAAGCTTGGTGCGGGTGCTGTGCCGAGCACGGACTCCGAAGGTGAAGCCGTGGCTGCGGCCTTGAAAGGCCGGCGGATCGCCCGGATTGGCGAACACCCGGAAGGATTTGATACCTGCGCATACGACCCCAAGAGGATTGATCAGCTCGCGGGTGTTGCGGTCGAAGCACTGGAGTTGGAAACCCTGTTCGACACGGCCCGCCAGGCCGAGGCGGCCGATGTCGCGGAGCTGCGCCAAAAACTCGACAGCCAAGTGTCCAATGCGGATGATGTCGACAAAGATCAACTCGACCGGTCTTTGCGCTTGAAACTGGGCCTCGACAGCATTCGCAATTCTGGCGAATTCGATGCGTTTGCGATCCGGTGCTGGCCGGAAACCTTCACAGAATATGGCGGCGCGGTTTGTGGACCTGCAGCGATGATGGGGGAGGCAAAAGTGCCCTGCGCCTGCGAAGCAGATGTTTATGGGGCTTTGACCCAACTGCTTTTGATGGAAGCAGCACAAGCGCCGGTTTTTCTGACAGATCTCGTGGACGTTGATTGTGAAGACGGCACCGCTGTGGTCTGGCACTGTGGCCAGGCGCCGCTGTCGATGTGTGATCCGGCGGTTAAAGCGACCGCAACCGTTCACACAAATCGCAAGCAGCCGCTGCTTTATCAATTTCCGTTGAAACCGGGTGAGGTGACCCTTGTCCGGGTCAGCCAGTCGTTCAACGAGCCGAAGCTGGTGTTGTCATATGGCGAAATGCTCGCCCGTCCGGCAGCTTATACCGGCACGTCGGGTGTTCTGCGGTTTGACCGGCCGGCCTCCGATGTTCTGGCTGATCTGATTGCTTCCGGATTGGAACACCACATGGCTCTTGCTTATGGCGACCACCGGCAAACGCTCCGGGCTGCGGCAGGGGCGCTTGATTTGCCCCTTCTTGAGATTTGACAACAAAACCACCGCTGCGGGCTGGCCTGTCTGGAGAGGATAGGCCAGGAGCCCATCCGCTATCTCAGTTTTCTCAATGGTTGCCGGAAATCTGCGTTCGCGGAGCCGGCCCCAATGATCTGGGCAGCTTTATTGAAAGGTTAGGAAATGGACGTGTTTGGCGAGATGCCTGACGGGATACCCGTCAAGCGCATTTCACTTGAAGGTGGCGGTCTGACTGCTTCGTTCCTAACCTACGGCACAGTTCTTCAAGACCTCAGGTTGGAAGGTCATGCCAAGCCGCTGGTGTTGGGGTTCGAGACGTTTGATCCCTATCTGACCAAATCCCCCTATTTTGGGGCAACTGCGGGCCGGTATGCCAACCGGATCCGTGATGGCCACCTTGAGATCGACGGCAATACCTATCAGTTGGACCGGAATTTTCTGGGCAAACATGCGCTTCATGGCGGTGCGGTCAGTATGGGAAAGCGCCTGTGGCACCTGGAGGACAGCTCTAAGAATGCCGCCGTATTTGCCATTGACCTTGCAGATGGCGAGATGGGGTTTCCGGGAAAACTCAAGGCCAAGGCCAGGTTTTCGCTTCTGGAAGGTGGTGTACTGGATGTCGTTTATTCAGCAACGACCGATGCACCGACGTTGTGCAATCTGGCCCATCACAGCTACTTCAATCTCGGCAGTGACACGGTTCTCGAACATCAGCTGCAAATCAACGCTGGCTATTATCTGCCGGTCAATGAAGAGCTGATCCCGACAGGAGAGATTGCTCCGGTTGAAGGAACACCCTTCGACTTCCGCAAGCCGGCGCCAGTTGCACAAGGCGGACCTTCTGGAACCTTCGATCACAATTTCTGTATCAGCCCTGATCACCTGCAACTGCGTGATGTTGCGGTCCTTCGTAATCCGTCCTCTGGGGTAACCATGCGATGCAGAACCACTGAGCCGGGTCTTCAAATCTATGACGGCGCCCGGATTGATATCGATGAGCCGGGTCTTGGCGGCATGAAAATGGGCGCGCATGCAGGTATCGCCCTGGAGCCGCAAATTTGGCCGGATGCGCCGCATCACCCTGACTTTCCATCTGCCTTGCTGCGCCCCGGCGAAACATACCGGCAGCATAGCCAATATATTTTCGAACTGGATAGACCATGAGCGACTACAAGACTTACCTCTGCGAAGACAACCTGATTGGTGGCGTCTGGACCGGTGCAGATGACGGCGCCAGGATCGCGGTGACCAATCCAGCAACCGGCGATGTCATCGGACATATCCCCAAATGCGGCCGGGTCGAAACGGACCGTGCTATCGCGGCGGCTGCGAAAGCCTTCGACAGCTTTGGGCGGAGCGATCTGAGCCAACGGGTGAAGCTGCTGCAAGATCTGCACGATGCACTGATGGACAATCAGGAAGCGCTCGCCCAATTGCTGACCGCTGAGCAAGGGAAACCTTTGTTTGAATCTCGCGGAGAGATCGCCATTGGCGCAGCATATATCCGCTGGTTCGCAGAGGAAATTCGGCGCGCCAAAGGGGAAATCGTGCCGGCGCCTGGCAGTGACCGCAGGCTGTTTGTCACCCGCCACCCTGTCGGTGTTGTTGCGGCAATCACACCGTGGAACTTCCCGTCGTCCATGTTGGCACGCAAGCTCGGGCCAGCTTTGGCTGCGGGCTGCACGGTTGTTGCCAAGCCCGCGACGAACACACCGTATTCGGGTCTTGCCTGGGGTAAGCTTGCCGAAGAGGTTGGCTATCCGGCCGGTGTTTTGAATATCGTAACAGGTGGAGCAAGGGATATTGGCGGGGCGATAATGGACAGCCCGCTGGTGCGCAAAGTGACCTTTACCGGATCAACCGAGGTGGGGCGGACACTCATCCGGCAATCCGCCGACACCGTCAAAAAAGTATCCATGGAGCTTGGCGGCAATGCACCGTTTATCGTGTTCGACGATGCGGACATTGATGCGGCCATCGAAGGTGCCATGATCGCCAAGTACCGCAACATGGGACAGACCTGCGTTTGCACCAACCGGTTCTACGTTCAAGCCGGTGTTCATGACGCGTTTGTCGAAAAATTGCGAGCCGCAACCGCGGATCTCAAAGTCGGTGAGGGAATAGAACCGGGGACCATGCAAGGGCCGTTGATCGATGACGCCGCGGTCGCCAAGGTGGAAGACCTGATTGCGGATGCTGTTGGCAAAGGCGGGCAGGTGGTTGAAGGCGGTGGGCGCCATGCGCTTGGCGGCACATATTTTCAGCCAACCGTCATCACCGGAGCAACAGCCGATATGGCTTTTGCAACCGAAGAAATCTTTGGTCCGCTCTCGGCCGTATTTAAGTTCGAAACCGAAGAAGAGGCCATCTCGGCGGCCAACGCAACGGAGTTTGGGCTTGCTGCCTATGCCTACACCAAAGACCTGGCCCGTATCTTCCGCCTGAACGAGGGTCTGCAATACGGGCTGATCGGTATCAACGCTGGCTTGATCACCACCGTTGAAGCGCCTTTCGGCGGTTTGAAACAAAGCGGAATGGGCAAAGAGGGCGGAACTCAGGGGCTCGATGATTACCTGGAGAGCAAATACATGTGTGTCGCAGGTCTTTGACCCGCGGCACCGCGTTATGTCTGGTCAAATGATTTAACAGTCCGACCTACTAGTTGGGATCTGATCTGCTTTCCATTTCGCGGATCAGATCCCGGGCTTCATCGCCTTCCGGGATTGGGCGGCCACTGTCACGCCATTCAATCGCCGCTTTGAAACCCTCAGTCTGGGCGTACCGGCGGAACCACATGCCTTCCGGATTGTGCCGGGTGATCCCGTCAAAGACGGTAGCAGACATTTGCGCCTGTTCCAGGCCCATGGTCAGCATAATCTGATTGACGACCAGCTTGTGCATGGCGAGGTGACTTGCCGGTACTCCAGAAATACGCTTGGCGAGTTGCAACGTTGTCTCGTCGAGATCTTCTGCCGGACATGACATATTCGCCAAACCCCAATCGGCGGCGGTTTTGCCCGTTATCATATCGCCAGTGAACATCAGTTGTTTGGCCCGGGCCGGGCCCAGCCGGTAAGTCCACATGGCTGTCGTGGGGCAGCCCCAAACCCGGGTCGGCATATATCCGATACGGGCATCGTCGGCCATAACCAGCAAGTCACAACACAGGGCAATGTCGCTTCCCCCGGCAACGGCAGCACCGTGAACCTTTGCGATTGTTGGTTTCCGGGACCGCCACAAGGCCATGAAGTCCTCAGTGTTGCGTTTCATGACAGCGTAGTCGACCATCGGGTCCCAAGGGTTGCTTTCCTGCTGACAAGGATGATCTGCGTCATTTTCGGCATAAAACGTTAGGTCATAGCCGCCGCAAAACCCCTTTCCTGCGCCTTCAACGATGATGGCGTGAATATCTTTGCTGTCTTCGGCCCATTCAACGGCCGCACGGATTTCACGGGGCGTGTTGTCGGTGATTGCATTGAAGCGCTCCGGCCGGTTCAACAGCAACCGGGCAATGCGCGGTTCGTCGTCCAAAGGGTCAATCCGAAGCGTTGAGTATTCCGGCATGGTGTCCTCCATCGGCATCAGCAGATGGGGTCACAATCGCAAGATTGTTAAAAACAGTCAATGCTGACTGTTTTAATTGCATTGATTGACGGATGGCCGCCGCTGGGTTGGGAGCTGCTTATTTGGTCTCAGATTTCAGCAGATTTTTGACGGTTTCGATCCAGTCTTCAATCAACCGGTTCCGCAAGCGTGGGTCGTTGCGAAGCAAGGTTGATACCGCCAGCCCACGCACGAATTCGATGGTCAAGAAGATGACTTTTTGGCCGCCGGGTTGGTCCGGAAGTTCGCCGAAGAGTTTCGCCAGCACCCTGTCGTGATCCTCGACGGCGTCCTTCTCGGCGGCGCGCAATGCTTTTCTGAGTGTTGGGTCCGACCTTGATGCCACCCAAAGTTCAAGCTCAGCGCCGAATGAGGGATGGGCATAGGCATTGGCCAAGATCCAAATGGGTTTTGCGATCGGGTCGGTAAGATGTTCAAGTTTTGCCGCCTCGGTCCAGACCGCCTGCTCGTTCAAAGTGACCAACTCATTGACGGTCTTCGACAACAAGTCAGCGTGGGTCGGAAAATGGTGGAGCAATGCGCCTCGGCTGACCGCGGCCTGTTTTTGAACTTCCAGCGTTGTTGTCTTTGAAAGACCGTGTTCGATCAGGACCCCGACAGCGGCTTTTAGGATGCGGGCACGTGTTGCATCGCTTTTTGTTTTTTGGGCGGACTTTCGCGGCGGGGTGGATGTCTCACTGGAGGGTTCGATGTCTCTGACCTTTCATCTGTCCCGCCAAAAAGGTGCGGGATCCCGTATCAGTCGGATCATACGACCGGACAATCGGTGAGTGGAAGGGATGAGAGGAACATTTCCCACTACACTGCTCCCACTACACTGCGCTGGCTGAAACAGCTTCTCATGTGCCAGCCTTGGTGTTTCCAAGACCTCGAAAGTCAGAAAATTTGCCTGAAAAAGCAATGCCATCTTTACAGAGGCGTTTGCAAGGCGTTTAAATTTCTCTGAGCCAGCTACGTTGGACCTGATGGGAGGGGAACTGGACGTGCAAGCCACCGATACGACGAACCCGGAATACTTCCACAAAGTCGTCGACTGCCAATATGCCTGCCCGGCGCATACGCCCGTGCCAGCCTATATCCGCCTAATAGCCCAGCAAAAGTATACAGACGCCTATCTGATCAATTGGGAAAGCAATGTCTTTCCTGGTGTGCTGGGCCGTACCTGTGACCGGCCTTGTGAACCTGCATGCCGGCGCGGTCGCGTTGAAGAAGAGCCCGTTGCGATCTGCCGTTTGAAGCGGGTAGCGGCGGACTTCAAAGACGAAGTTGCTAGTATGCTTCCAAAAGCAGGTCCGCCCAATGGCAAAAAGATCGCGCTGATTGGCGGGGGACCTGCGTCGCTAACTGTGGCCCGCGATTTGGCTCCACTTGGCTACGAGCTGCATCTCTACGACGAACAGGCCAAAGGCGGCGGCTTCATGCGCAGCCAGATCCCTTCGTTCCGATTGCCGGAAAGCGTGCTCGACGAAGAGATCGGTTATGTTCTCGATATGGGCATCAAGACCGTTTTCAACACCTATGTTGACAGCATGGCGGAGATGCTGACCAAGGGATATGACGCGATCTTCGTTGGGTCCGGAGCGCCGCGTGGGCGTGATCTGCCCAAGCTGCCCGGCCGCAAAGAAGCTGATGCAAATATCCATATCGGAATTAACTGGCTGGCCAATGTCGCTTTTGAACACACCAAGCAAATTGGCAAGCGCGTCATTGTGCTCGGTGGCGGGAACACCGCCATGGACTGTTGCCGGACGTCGCGCCGGCTGGGCGGGGAAGACGTGAAGGTCATCGTTCGCAGCCCGTTTGCGGATATGAAAGCATCGCCTTGGGAGAAAGAAGACGCCGTTCACGAAGGTATTCCGATCATCGACAATCACGTTCCGCGTGAGTTTGTAATCGAAGATGGCAAACTTGTCGGCATGACGTTCGACAAGGTCGAAGCGGTCTACAGTGATGATGGAAAACGTGAGCTGGTGCCGACCGGTGAGGAGCCGGAGTTTTTCCCTTGCGATGATGTGCTGATTGCGATTGGCCAGGAAAACGCATTCCCCTGGATCGAAAAGGAAACGGGCATCCGGTTCACTAGCTGGGGAACACCGATCATCAACGATGACGAGACGTTCCAATCCACCCGCAAGGAAGTGTTTTTTGGCGGGGATTCGGCCTTTGGCCCCTCGAACATCATCACGGCCGTTGCGCACGGTCACAAAGCGGCGGTGTCTATCGACCTTTACTGCCAAGGAAAGGATCTTTCCAAACGGCCGCCGCCGAATGTCACCTTGGTGGGTCAGAAGATGGGCATCCACGAATGGAGTTACGATTCCATTCCCATCACCGACGAACGCAAGACCGTCCCGCTGGAGGATCTCAAAAAGTCCCTGAGCGACAGGTTGGTTGAGGTCGAACTGGGCTTTGATCCTGAAACTGCCTTTATTGAAGCGGAACGCTGCCTGAATTGTGATGCGCAAACGGTCTTTACAGATGTCAATTGCATCGAGTGCGATGCGTGCACGGATGTATGCCCGACAAGCTGCATAACTTTCACGCAAAACGCTCCGGAAGGGGAACTGCGGAACAAGCTTCTGGTTCCAGCCGAGAACACAGATCAGGACCTGTTTGTCTCAGGCACGCTGCCTACAGGGCGAGTGCTGGTCAAAGATGAGGATGTTTGCCTGCACTGCGGTTTGTGCGCGGAACGCTGCCCAACGGCGGCCTGGGACATGCAGATGTTCTTCTACAACATGGCAAAAGCGGCGCCCAACCTGGTGGACTTCAAATGAAACAGATCAAAGGCGTCAACGATTTTGTGGTGAAATTCGCCAATGTGAATGGCACAGGATCGGCATCTGCCAACCATATGTTCGCAAAAGCGATTTTTCGGATGGGCATTCCGGTAAGCCCGCGTAACATCTTTCCATCGAACATTCAGGGCCTGCCGACCTGGTATGAGGTGCGGGTGAGCTCCAAGGGGTATCTCGGCCGGCGCGGCGGTGTAGACCTTATGCTCTGCGTGAACCCGCAAACGATGGAAGACGATGTTGCCAGCGTCGAGCCCGGTGGGTACTTCGTCTACGATTCCACCCGGCCATTGGCTCCGCATCTTAAGCGGGACGACATCAGCTATTTCGGTATTCCGCTGACGGCCATGTGCATGCGCGAATTCGAAGTTGCGCGGTTGCAGCAGCTCTTAAAGAACGTGGTCTATGTCGGCGCACTTGCGGCACTGCTGGATGTCGATTTTAAGATCTTAAAGGATCTGCTGCATGACCAGTTCAAGGGCAAGGAAAAGCTTGTCTCCCCGAACGTACATGCGCTTGAGATGGGCTATCAGTTTGCCCAGGAGAATTTCACCTGTCCGTTGCCGATCCGGCTGGAGCGGGGGGTTAGCGATGCACCGCATATCCGTGAAAGCCAGCACATTTTGATGAACGGCAATACGGCGGCTGCCCTTGGTGCCATCTATGGCGGGGCCACCGTCGCGGCTTGGTATCCGATCACTCCGTCGACATCCGTGGTCGACGCCTTTGCAAAATACGCTGAACGCATGCGGATCGATGCCGGAACGGGCAAACGAAATTTCGCGATCTTGCAGGCGGAAGATGAACTTGCGGCTATGGGGATTGTCGTTGGTGCTAGCTGGAATGGCGCGCGGGCATTCACCGCCACATCTGGCCCGGGCCTTTCCTTAATGAGTGAGTTTTTGGGGCTGGCATATTTTGCGGAAGTACCGGTTGTCTTGATCGACGTACAACGATCCGGGCCATCGACCGGCATGCCGACGCGAAGCCAGCAATCGGACATTCTTGCTGCTGCTTACGCCAGCCACGGCGACACGAAACACATTCTTTTGTTCCCGGCGACGCCGCAGGAATGTTTTGAAATGACAGTGCAGGCCTTTGATCTGGCCGAGCAGCTGCAAACCCCGGTCATTGTCATGTCAGACCTTGATCTTGGCATGAACGACTGGATGTCGCCGCCACTTGAATGGGACGACAGCTACGAGATGAAGCGCGGCAAGGTTCTGGACGCCGCTGCTTTGGACGAGGCGGAGGTCTGGGGCCGTTATCTTGATGTCGATGGCGATGGCATTTGTTACCGGACGCTGCCAGGGACGCATCCGGACAAGGGCGCCTTCTTCACCCGGGGGTCGTCAAAGAATGACATGGCGATCTATTCCGAAAAGGGCGAAGACTACGTCAAGAATGTGGACAGGCTGGTCCGCAAATTCGAGACCGCCAAAACCTATGTTCCCGCACCCAAGGTTCACGATCCAATTCCGGTGAAGAAACCGAAGACCAAGAAGAAACTCGGTGCTCTGTTCTTTGGCACTTCGGCGTCACCGTCCTATGAAGCAGTCGAAATCCTTGCGAGTGAAGGCTACCCCATTGATGTCATGCGCATCCGGGCTTTCCCGTTTCATAAAGACCTCGATGCATTCGTGCATGAGCACGATATCGTTTTTGTGATCGAGCAAAACCGCGATGGTCAAATGCGCCAGCTGATCATGAATGAGTGCCATATCGCACCAGACAAATTGACATCGGTTCTCAACTACTCCGGGACACCGATCACAGCCCGCACGATTGCCGGCCAAATCCGAAAAGCGCTGAATGTCGCCAGCGCCGACGTTGTCAAGCTGCATCCGGAGACCGCCTGATGTCTTACTATAAGCCGAAATTTCAACACCCGAAACTGCCCAAAAACGAGCTGGGCTACACGGTTGCCGATTATGACGGCGCGGTCTCAACGCTTTGCGCGGGGTGTGGACATGACAGCATTTCCGCTGCCGTCCGCAACGCCTGTTATCTCTCGGCCATTCCCCCGCACCGCATCGCGAAACTGTCCGGTATCGGTTGTTCGTCGAAGATGCCCACCTACTTTCTGGGGCGCAGCCACGGATTCAATTCCGTGCACGGACGCATGCCGTCTGTTGCCACAGGGGCGAGCGTCGCCAATCGGGACCTTATTTATCTTGGCGTTTCAGGCGACGGTGACACGGCGTCGATCGGGATGGGCCAATTCGTCCACCTGATCCGGCGCAATGTGAATATGACTTATATTGTGGCCAACAACGGCTGTTATGGCCTGACCAAGGGCCAGACCAGTGCCACCTCGGATCTCGGATCGATCGGCAAATACGGCGGCGAAAATCCGTTTGAAGGCATTGATCTGGCCAGTCTCGCTGTGTTGCAAGGCGCCAGTTTCGTGGGGCGCAGTTTTTCCGGTGACAAGGAGCAGCTGGAGCCGTTGATCCGCGCGGCAATGGCCCATAGAGGCTTTGCGTTTATTGACGTTGTGTCGCCCTGTGTGACCTTTGCCAACAATGCCGGGTCGACTAAAAGTTATGCCGCAACCCGTGAGAACCTGGATGCGATGCCGGTTGATTTTGTACCCATGCGTGAAGAGATCCGAACCCAATACAAAGAAGGATCAAGCCAGACGGTGACACTGCACGACGGCTCGAACATCCAATTGCACAAGGCCAGCAGCAAATACAAAGCCGACAGCCGGGACGACGCGCTGATGGCACTCCAGGAGGCCAATCGCAATGGGAAAGTCCTGACCGGACTTTTCTACCTCGACCCGAATGCGCAGGACCTCAATCACACTCTGGCACTCGCCGACAAACCGTTGAACAGTTTGAGCACGGATGAGCTTTGCCCCGGTAGCCGCGTTCTCAATAGTATCAATGAAGGGCTACGGTAACTGGCAATTTGCCGGAAACGGAGCGCTACACTATCGCCGAAATTTGAGAAGGGGGAGGAAACTGCCTCTTTCTTTTTGCCGAGTTGGTCGAGCAGACAGACCGTAAGCCCGTTTTCGAACTGCGTTTATGGTTTGACCGTGAATTGAAAATTCTGACCGATATCCGTTCGAATTCCTCAAATATTACAAATGGATAGATTTCTCTGATCTCCCTTAGGTTAAGCGCGGCGTTGTATCTGTGCGTGAAATAAATTTCACTAATAGAAATAAATACCAAATCCTGTTGACCATCGTTTGACGTGCGCCTTATCAATTCCTTGTCCGGGATAAAAACCGGTTCATGAAATTTCTTGCAATGCTGCTTTGGGTTTGAAAAGCTGTACTGCAAGATGAGGAGGAGTTGCTCTAGGGAGGAAACTATGGGCGCTTTGAAATTGAAGGCTTTACTGGTGTCTGCAGCGCTGTCGACGGCCGTATTGTCTGCAACACCAGCGACTGCAAACGGACTGAAATGCGAGCCGGGTGAGACCTACATCATGAATGTTATGGTCTCTGGTCATCCATACTGGGTGCCTGTCTATCAGGGGTTCAAGCAGGCGGCCGAAGCCTTTGGCTGCGAGACAATCTTTTCAGGTACACCGGACTACGACATAACCAAGCAAATCGCGTCCTTTGAACAGGATATGGTGAAACAACCGGCCGGTATTCTGGTTCACCCAATGCAATCCGATCCGTTCATCGAGCCGATCAACCGGGCGATCGACAGCGGAACGCAAATCGTCACATTTGCGGCTGACTCTCCGAAATCCAACCGCACGGCCTACATCACGTCCGACAATCTGGCTGAAGCCAAATTCGCTGCTGAGGAAATTGTCAAGCAGATCGGCGACAGCGCGGAATATGCCGTTTTGGAAAATCCGGGCCAGTCCAATCACGATCTTCGGGTGACTGCGCTGATTTCCTATATGGAAGACAACTACCCGAACATGAAACTGGTTGGCCGTCAGGCAACGAACCAGGACAGCAACGCGGCTTACCGTGCGACCGGTTCAATCCTTCAGGCGAACCCGAACCTCGGCGCTTTGTGGATCCCTGAAGCCGGGTCCGCAGAAGGGGCTGTGGCTGCGGTTCTGGAAGCGGAAGCCAAAGTCCTGATCATGCACGCTGATGTGACACCGACCACGTTGGAACACATTAAGGCGGGCAACATCCACATGGCCTTGAACCCGAACCAGGGCATGCAAGGTTTCATGGGCTTTATGGCAACTTTCCTGGCCTCGCACTCTGATGTGTTCGATCCCTTCAACGACTACAAGGTCTCCGGCTACAATCCGGTTCAGATCCCCTATGTCGATAATGGGTTCGCTGTCATTACCAAGGACAATGCCGACAGTTTTGACCTGAACACATACATGGAAGGCCGCGATCCGAGCTGATCCTGGTCCGGGGCTTAGTGCGCCCCAAACTCCTGGGTTGTCTGTCAACAAGTGGCGGATAGACAACCCACTTTCCCAAAAAAATACCTTCGTTTAGCAGAGTGTTTCAGTCATGCGCGATGACGTGATCCTGAAAATCTCAAACTTGAGCAAATCGTTCGGACCGATCCGTGCACTTAGGGGCGTTGATTTCGAACTCCGCAAAGGCGAGATCCACGCGATTGCTGGTGAAAACGGTGCCGGGAAATCCACGCTGATGAATGTGATCGACGGCATCCTGCAACCCGATGATGGCGACATCATCTTTGACGGCGCGCGCGTGAAAATCGGATCACCGGCTGTGGCGCAGAAGCTGGGAATTGGTTTTGTTCATCAGGAGATCGCGCTCTGTCCGGATGTCTCGGTTGCTGAAAATATTTTCATGGCAACCACCAATGTCAGCCGTTCGTTCCTGATGGATTATGCAGCGCTTGAAAAGAAAGCTGCTGCTGTTCTTGGTCAGCTGAGCGACATCAACCCGGCAACCCTTGTACGCAACCTGTCGATCTCCCATCAGCAGCTGGTTGAGATCGCAAAGGCGCTGACATTGGACTGCCGGATCCTGATCCTGGACGAACCGACGGCCGCATTGACGGAAAAAGAAGCTCAGATCCTGTTTAAGATCATGCGGCGGCTTGCAGATCAGGGTATTTCCATCATCTACATCTCGCATCGCATGGTCGAAATATTCGACAACTGCGACCGGGTTTCCGTCTATCGGGACGGCAGCTACATCACCACACAGAATGTTGCCGATATCCAGCCGAGTGACGTGGTCAATGCCATGGTCGGCCGGGTTATTGATGACCTTTATCCGAAAAAACAGACGGATACCGAAAAGTCTGGCGAGATCATTCTCGACGTTCGGCACCTAAATGAGCGGACGCGGTTCCAGGATGTGTCCTTTCAACTTGAGAAGGGCGAAATCCTCGGCATTGCCGGCCTGATCGGCGCCGGGCGCAGCGAGATCGTCAAGGGCATCTGTAAGCTGGAGGGGGAGGTCACGGGTGAAGTCGTCCTCAACGGCAAGACACTCGACCTGACCTGTTATCGCGACAGCATATCTGAAGGAATTGTCTATCTTTCGGAAGACCGGAAAGGCGATGGCGTCTTTCTCGATATGTCGATCGCCTCCAACATTTCGGCCCTTAAGCCGGAACAGGTGGCGAGTGGATTTGGATTGATCCAGAAACATAAAGAAGAAGAGCAGGCCCAAGATCTGGGCGATCGGCTCAATCTGAAATGTGGAACGCTGTCTGATCCCGTTTCTTCGCTATCTGGTGGCAACCAGCAAAAAGTTGCGATTGCCAAGATGCTGTCGGTCAATCCGAAGCTCATCTTTCTTGATGAGCCGACCCGCGGTGTTGACGTCGGGGCCAAGGCTGAGATCCACCGCATCTTGCGCAATCTGGCGCGCAGCGGTGTTGGGATCGTCGTGATCTCGTCGGAGCTGCCCGAACTGATCGGCGTATGCGACCGGGTTCTGGTCGTTCGGGAGGGACGGATCAGCGGTGAAGTTACCGGCGATCAAATGACAGAAGAAAACATCATGCACCTCGCATCGGTCGGCGATGCCGAGGCAACGATACACTAAGGGTGGGATTAAAATGGAAGACGCAGTCTCCCTGACCGACACACCGGACACTAAGAAGGCGGAAGCCTCGTTCATCCGCCGTATTCTACGCATGCGCGAAACCGGCCTGATCGCGATCATCCTGTTGTTGTTTATCGTGATGTCCTTTGCATCACCCTACTTTTTGACCTGGGTGAACATGCGCGCGATGGTCATGGCATTCGCCGTGGAAGGCATAGTTGTCGTCGGAATGACCATTTTGTTGATTTCGGGCGGCATTGACCTGTCGGTGGGATCTGTCACGGCGCTGGCCATGGTGATTGCGGGCTGGCTGTTCTTGAACGGCGTTGACCCTTGGGTGGCCTCGGCGATCTCGATCGCGGCCTGTACTGCAATCGGCGCATTCATGGGTTTTTTCACCACGCGGATTGGGTTGCATCATTTCATTGTTTCGCTTGGGGTGATGGTGATCGCCCGGGGTGCATGTCTGTTGGGAACGGGCGGCCGTCCGCTGGGCCTTTACACCTTGCCGCCGGAGTTCAAATTCATCGGCCAAGGCTCGATTGGTCCGATCCCGGTTGTCATCATTCTGTTCATCGTCGTGGTTGTAGCCTTCGATTTCATGCTGCGCCGGACAACCATGTTCCGGAAGGTGTTTTATACCGGCAGCAACGAGAAGGCCGCGGCTTACTCCGGGATCCGGACCAAGAAAGTGGTGTTCCTGACGACGACATTGTGTTCAGCACTGTGCGGCTTTGCCGGGATCATCTACATGGCACGTTTTGGATCAGCCCAGCCGACTTTCGGCATCGGCATGGAACTGAACGTCATTGCGGCAGCTGTCATTGGCGGCGCCAGTCTCTCAGGCGGATCGGGCACGATTTTTGGTGCGATCCTGGGCGCTGTCCTTCTATCGGTGGTCTCCAGTTCACTCGCGCTCCTGGATGTCTCGGTCTACTGGCAGGACATTATTCGCGGATCGATCCTGCTCGCAGCGGTATCCATCGACCATTACCTTGTCAAAAAACGCGCCTGATACGGCCTTGAAGAAAAAGGGTTTCCTGATGGCAGACAAGAAAAACGACATAGAGCTGATGCGTCAGATGCACACTGTTTTGGTGCTGCATTTCCTGGAAGGCAGGAAACAATCTGAAATTGCTGAAACGCTCAACTTGTCGACATCCAAGGTCAACCGGCTGATCACGCAAGGCCGGAAGATGGGCATGGTGAAGATCGATATCGAAAATCCGTTCCAGCGGCTGACCGATCTTGAAGCGCTTCTTGAAGAGCAAGTTCCCTTGAACCGGGCGCTTGTGACGTCAGCGGTTCCAGGCAGTCCGGACACGACCTTGAAACAGGTTGGGCTCGCTGCCGCCAATCATCTCATCGAGACCATCCGGGATGGGGATGTGATCGCAATATCTGGCGGTAAGGCGGTGAGTGCCGTCGTCCAGAACATAGAGACCGATCGCAAGTTTGACGTTACCGTCGTTCCGCTAACCGGCGGGGTCCAGGGGAAGTTCTACACGGACGTTAATCATCTGGCGACACAATTGGCTGACCGGCTTGGCGGCGAGGCCATTCTTGTTCATGCACCCCTCTTCGCCGAGAGCCGGGAACAGCGGGACATGCTGATGGACGTGGCATCTATCAAACAGGCTTTCGAAACGGCCCGGCAGGCGAACGTTGCGTTGGTCGGAGTTGGCTCGATCCAGACACCGGGCTCCAGTTATTACGATCTGCATCCCATGCCGGAAAGTGACCGCAAGATGCTGGTGGGCACCGGGATCACGGCCGAGTTTCTCGCGCATTTAATGCGTCCGGACGGAACCGTTGCCGACTACGCTTTGAACTCACGGCTTGTTGCTTTGAAGCCGGAGGAATTGCGGCAATGCAAACGGGTGATCGGGGTGGCATCAGGCGCTGAGAAGGTGATGCCGATCCGGGCAATCCTGAACGGCCATCACATGGACTCACTTATTTTGGACGAAGACACTGCCAGCGAAGTTCTGGCGGCAACGGAAGGTGCTCAAAATGTTGCATGACATGCTGACACGAACAATCGGTCACTCGGGCATTGAGGCGTCTGCTGTCGGCCTGGGGACATGGGCCATCGGTGGCTGGATGTGGGGCGGGACTGACGAAAACCGGTCTGTTGACGCCATCCGCGCATCGATCGACGAAGGTGTCACGCTAATCGACACTGCGCCTGCTTATGGTCAGGGGCTGGCAGAAGAAATCGTCGGCAAGGCTTTGGTGGGACGCCGCGACAAGGTGGTCCTCGCGACAAAATGCGGCTTGGTCTGGCATACCCAGAAGGGAAGTCATTTCTTCGACTATGACGGTAAGCCGGTGCACCGGTATCTTGGCAAGGACGCCATCGTCTATGAGATTGAACAAAGTCTGAAGCGTCTCGGAACTGATTACATCGATCATTACATCACGCATTGGCAGGACTCGACCACCCTGATTGACGAGACTATGGAAGCCCTTGAGTTGCTCAAGTCCCAGGGCAAGATCCGCTCCATCGGAGCAAGCAACACATCAGTTGATGACCTGAATGCCTATATCCAAGCCGGTCAGCTTGATGCTGTTCAAGAAGAATACAGCATGGTGAAACGGGATATTGAAACGACCCACGTTCCGACGTGCCTGGACAAAGGCGTTTCGGTTCTGAGTTACTCGTCGTTGGCACTTGGGCTTTTGACCGGAAAAATCGGACCAGACCGCACTTTCAGTGGGGACGATCAGCGCAAAGACAATCCTCGTTTCTCGATAGAAAACCGTCAGAAGGTGGCTCTCTTGATGGAAACCATCTCGCCAATTGCCGAGGCGCATGAGGCCAGCAAGGCCCAAGTCGTGATTGCCTGGACCTTGCAGCAACCGGGTATCACTTTTTCATTATGCGGAGCCCGCGACCCCGGCCAGGCAGTAGAAAACGCCAAAGCGGGTAGGCTTCGTTTGTCACAATCAGATCTGGATGCCATCAGCGCCGCAGCACAAACGCATTTGACCCAACTCGCCGCCTGATCCAACCACACCAGGTGCACAACAAAATCTAGCAGTAAGGAACGCCGGAACTCTTTTCGGCGAACGGGAGATCTATGTCCGATCAACGGCAAGAAAACTGGGGCAGCCTGCGCAGCGGCAGCGCGTTCGATGTCATAGTCGTCGGTGGCGGCATCAATGGTATTGGCGTTTACAGAGAACTAGCGCTCCAGGGACTGCGCGTTCTTCTCGTTGAGCGGAATGATTTTTGTTCCGGCTGCAGTGCCGCTCCATCGCGCATGATCCATGGTGGCTTGCGGTATCTTGAAAACGGCGAGTTTGACTTGGTTAGGGAGTCTCTGCGCGAACGGGATGCTTTGCTCAAAAATGCACCGCATTTGGTTCATCCGCTCCCGACGGTCATTCCAATCAAATCGGTGTTTTCGGGGCTCTTGAATTCTGCGGCGAGTTTTTTTGGTTTATCCGGTCAACCGTCGAGCCGCGGAGCTTTGCCGATCAAACTTGGTCTGATGCTTTACGATTGGGTGACACGCTCACAGCGTTTGCTGCCCAAACATATGTTTCAGGGCAAAAAAGCAACGCGTGCCCGATGGCCGAAGTTGATACCGGATCTGAGGTTTTCGGCGGTCTATCACGATGCCTGGATCAGCCATCCGGAACGTCTTGGAATTGAGTTGATTTCCGATGTGCAGGAACAGGCGCCGAACTGTGTGGCCTTGAACTATGTAGAGGTTGGCGCTCGTCAGAGCGGTGGATTTGATGTCCAAAACCTCCGGACCGGTGAAGCGGTGAACGTCTCGGCACGTCTCGTAGTCAACGCCACCGGAGCCTGGCTGGATGAGACGATCAGACAGATCAGCGGCGAGACGAAGCGGGAGCGGCTGGTGTCAGGGACCAAAGGTTCTCATCTCATAATCGACAATGATGACCTGGCAGACGCTCTCGACGGGCACATGGTCTATTTTGAAAATGCCGACGGCCGGGTCTGTATCGTGTTTCCTTATCTCGGGAAGGTACTGGCCGGTTCGACCGATATCCGGGTGAAATCCGCAGCCAGAGTTCGCTGCGAGGATGATGAAAGAGACTATATCCTAGAGTCCTTGCGTCTCGTCTTTCCGGGAATTGCTGTCCGGGTTGACCAAATTGTCTTCAGCTATGCGGGCATCCGCCCGCTTCCTAAAAGCGACCATGATTATACCGGCCGGATTTCCCGGGGGCATTTCACCAAACGGCTTGAAGGCCCAGTTCCTCAGCTGTGCATGGTGGGTGGCAAGTGGACGACATTCCGGGCCTTTGCCGAGCAGACCGCAGACGAAGTTTTGGCGGAATTTGGACGCCCAAGGCAGACAAATACGCTTGGTCTTCCAATTGGCGGCGGACAGGCTTTCCCGAAGGATACCAATCGGTTTGAGATAGACCTGATAAATGACTTTGCTGTCCAGTTCGACCGGGCACGGCATCTGGTTCGGACTTACGGTGCGGCGGCGGTTGAACTTCAGAAATTCTGCTTTTCTCAGGGAAACGACCAGCTGATCCCCGGATGTGCCCTGACGAAGAATGAAGTGATTTACCTGATCCGAAACGAGTTTGTCGAAACAGTCTCTGATCTTGTTCTCCGCCGCACGTCGCTAGCAATCGACGGTAGCGTTTCTCTGGACATCATCGATCAGCTGACAGCCTTGCTGCGCCAGGAGCGAAGTCTTTCCCCACAGGAAGCCGAACGGCAGCGTTCGGATCTCATTGAAGAACTTGGTGACTATCACGGCGTTTCCAAGAAAACGCTGGAATTCCGTAATCAAAATTGGAGTGAAGAATGCGAGTTAGCACGAAAGCCCGCATGAACCGGATGTTCACGCATGGCGGTTGCCTGGATGTGGCGATTGATCACGGCGTGTGCAACGAACCGAGTTTCATGGTTGGCCTGGAAGATATGGCCGGTGTTGTCGATACTTTGGTTGATGCGAAACCCGATGCCATTCAGATGGCATATGGTCAGGCCGATCTACTGCAAAACCGCCCGGAAAAGGACAAACCGGCCTTGGTCATGCGGATCGATATGGGCAACCCCTACAATGATCAGCGCCACCGGGTGATGTGGTCGATGCTGCAAAACTCGGATGAGCCGATCATCGGTGCCCTTGAAATGGATGCAGCATGTGTTGTGGTGAACCTGTTCATGCTGCCGGACGAGCCCGAACTGTTCCGTCAGTGTGTCGACAACATCTCCCGCGTGCGAGCCGCTTGCCACAAATATGGCATGCCGCTGATGATCGAGCCCTTGGTCATGCTGCCGAATGAGGTGCGTGGTGGATATCAGGTTGACGGCAATGCGGAAAAGATTGTCACACTGGTCCGGCTGGCAAGTGAAATGGGAGCAGACATTATTAAGGCGGATCCCACCGAAAACCCTGAAGATTTTCATCGTGTGATCGAAGCTGCCCGGGTGCCCGTACTGGTGCGCGGCGGCGGCAAAGAGGATCTGAGAACGGTCCTCAACAAGTCGGCCGCACTGATGCAACAGGGTGCCAAGGGCATGGTCTACGGCCGGAACATCTATCAGCACGACAATCCGCGGGCGGTAGTTTCGGCTCTTATGGCCATGATCCATCATGGTGCAGATGGTGACGAAGCCTGGGATATCTACAGCCGTGGTTGATGAGAACACATATGTGCTGGGCCTTGATGCGGGAAACACCGTTATCAAGGCTGTGCTCTTCGACCTTCATGGCCGGCAAATTGCCATGCACGCTCTGGACGGACAGTCCAGCACTCCGCAGCCGGGGCATGTGGAACGTGATCTGAACGAACTTTGGGACAATGCGCAGCAAGCTATCAAGGGCTGCATTGAAAACGCAAACATCAAACCATCTCAGATCGCCGCGATTGGCTGCGCGGGGCACGGCAATGGCCTTTATCTGCTGGATCGGCAAGACGAGCCACTTGTCGGGATTCAGTCTTTAGATACGAGAGCTGCGGGCCATGCTGAAGAGCTGAGGACGGCCAATGGCGCAGCGCTCCATGCCCTATGTCTTCAAGAACCCTGGCCATCCCAAACGCCCGTGCTGCTTGCCTGGATCAAAGCCAACCGGCCGGATCTTTATCAAAAGGCCGGAACGTTGCTTTTATGCAAGGATTTCATGACGTTCAAGCTGACCGGCGAGCGTGTGAGCGATATCTCGGACATGTCCGGCTGCGGTCTGACACGGATGCCGGAATGCGTCTACGACGAGGACTTGCTATCCCTCTATGGCCTTTCAGATGCGCGTCAGTTGTTGCCCCGCCTTATCCGGCCAACGGATGTTGCCGGGCGGATTTCAGAAGTCGCGGCTGAATTGACAGGACTTGTGGCCGGCACGCCCGTGATCGGCGGTTACTTCGATGTCGTTGCAAGTGCCATCGGCTCCGGCGTGGTCAATCCCGGTGAGGCATCGATCATTGCAGGGACTTGGAGCATCAATCAGGTGTTTTCCGATGCGCCGGTTGTCGACCGGTCGATGTTCATGGCTTCCGGTTTTGCGCCGGGCCGGTTTGTGAACATTGAAGCAAGCGCAACGTCGGCAGCCAATCTGGAATGGTATGTGCGCGAGTTCATCGAACGCGGCGAACATCACGATGACCCCTTCGGCTATTGCAACGACCGCATAGCCGAAACTACACCGGCGGCTGATGATCCCTATTTTCATCCATTTCTTTATGGATCAGGGCAAGGAGCGGACTACAGGGCCGGGTTTTACGGACTTGCTGGATGGCATAGCGAAGGGCATTTGCTCAGGGCGTTGTTTGAAGGGGTCCTGTTTGAACACCGGCGGCACATAGGGGTGCTTCAGTCTTCCGGTGTTCAGTTTGACGCAGCCACCTTGTCTGGTGGCGGCGCACGCAGCCCTGTTTGGCCGCAAATGTTTGCAGATTGCCTTGGTGTTCCCATCGCGGTTGCTGATGCACGCGAAACAGGGGCACTGGGAGCCGCGATCGGTGCCGGTGTCGGTACCGGGTTGTTTGCGTCTTATGAAGACGCAGTTTCGGCAATGACTGATATCCGCAGAACCTACCAGCCGGACACTGCCATGAAGGCGTTTTACGACCGGCGTTACCAAACTTACCTGAACCTGACGGAGGCCATGAAGGCCTTTTGGAGCACTTGGGCTTCTTCCAACTGATCAAGGCGTTTGAGACATGAAAGCTGTTGGTTTTTTCAACTCCCTGCCTATTGAACATCCGGAAAGCTTGCTGGATGTCGACCTTCCAGACCCGTTGGTCGGCGAAAACGATTTGCTTGTCGAAATCGAAGCAATATCGATCAATCCGGCCGATGCAAAACGCCGGATCCGGACGGCTGCAGATGCACCTCACGAGACTGCTTTTGTGCTTGGATACGATGCTGTGGGAAGGGTGCGCTCCTGCGGGAGCGGCGTGGCCGGTTTTAAAGATGGCGACCGGGTCTGGTATGCCGGGGATGCTTCGCGCCCGGGATCTTATGCTGAGCTGCAATGTGTAGACCATCGGATCGCGGCACATGCGCCCTATGGGGTTTCAGCGGAAGCAGCAGCATCCTTGCCTCTTGTTTCCTTGACCGCCTGGGAAATGCTGTTTTCCCGTTTGCAAGTTCCATCCAACGAACAGCCTTTTTCCCTTTTGATCATTGGCGGGGCAGGTGGGGTCGGTTCAATTACAACGCAACTTGCCCGCAAACTCACTAGTGCGGCGGTGATTGCCACGGCCTCCCGTCCGGAAACGGCTGATTGGTGCCGGCAAATGGGGGCGCATGAGATCGTGGATCATCGTGACCTGATTGCAAGCGCGCGCGCGACTGGTTTTGAATACGTGGACCACATTGCTCAATACGCAGACACGTCGCAGCACTGGGACGCGATGTGTGAGTTGATCGCGCCCCAGGGGCGCATTGGGACGATTGTTGAAACACCTGACAAGCTCGACATTTCTGCTCTTCAAGGCAAGTCAGCAGCCTTGATGTGGGAGCTCATGTTTACACGTTCGCTCTATGGCACACCTGACATGAGCCGGCAGGGCCTGATCCTCACGCGGATGGCGCGTCTGGTGGAGGATGGTGTCATTTCCACCTTGGAGACTCGTGTTTTGAACGGGTTGTCGGCCGCCACATTAAGTGAGGCGCACAGGATCATCGAAAAGGGCGCGATGATTGGAAAGCTGGTGGTCAAATACTGACTTTGAAACGGCAAAGGGCCGCGCAATATCGCGGCTAAAACCGACATCCGACATGAACCTTCTGAACGAGGTTGATAAGGACACGACCCTAGCTCCCGGAGCAGAAGGCGAGCGGGATAATAGCGCCGACATTTGTTTGCAATACCCATTGCAGATGCAAGAATAATGTAGACGCAGCGTATTTCATGTTCTGCGCATTAGAGGCTGATTGTTCCACAATACGGATTAGTCAATTTGTGGTTTCGAATAGCTTGCCAGCTCCTTTTTGATCCCTTTCCTGACCACTGACTTCGGTGAGGCCAAAGTGTGGATCGGAAAGCCCCTTGATAATTGTTTGATATTTAAGGAAAAATAATGAGGGCTTCGAATCGTTGATCATTTTGATTTACGCATGTCAGAATGCTGCCCGTTTTTGCCGGTTCAAGGGGATCGAATGGCACGGCCAACAGTACATGATATTGCGCGCGAAGCCGGCGTGAGCTTGTCGACTGTCGATCGGGTTTTAAATGGCCGGACAGATGTCCGTCCCAAGAACGCAGAGCGGGTAAAAGCTGCCGTTCAAAAACTTGGTTATGTGCGCGATACCAACGCTGCCAATCTGGCCAAGCAAAAGAGATACCGGTTCTTGTTTATCCTGCCGGAAGGGCCGAACCATTTCATTGAAACGATCGATGCAGCGGTAGATGGCCTTATCGGATCACCGCTTGCGGACCGGACGGACATTCAAAAGCTCTTTGTCAATGTAGGCGATCCGCATGCCGTTGCAGCACGGCTGAGTTTCTTGAAGCCGGAAGAACTGGACGGAGTGGCCCTGATGGTGCCGGAAACTCCGCAGGTTCGTGATGCGATCACGCACCTTAAGGAGGCGGGCGCCCGGGTTGTTGCTTTGGTGTCGGACCTTCCCAATTCTCAGTGTGATCACTTCGTAGGCATAGACAACTTCTCGGCTGGCCGCACTGCTGGAGCCTTGCTTGGGCGCTTTCTTCGAAATGAAACCGGCAAGATCCTGGTGGTGACCAATTCAATGACGTCTCGGGACAGCATTGAACGGCGGTTTGGCTTGGACGAAGTTTTGATGCGCGATTTCCCGCAGATTCATGCGCTTCCAACAATAGAGTTCTATGACGATCCTCAAAGGATCCAGCAAACCCTCAAGGCTGCCTTTACATCTTATCAGGACATCGTCGGGGTCTATTCGATGGGATCTGGCAACGCTGTCATGCTTGAGGCGTTGCGCGGCTGTGTCGATGACAACCGCCTGGTCATTGTTGCGCATGATCTGACCGCGGTCACCCGCCAGGCGCTGCTTGACGGTGAAGTTGACGCTGTTATCACGCAAAATGTTGGCCATCTTGTGCGCAGCGCCCTTCGGGTATTGCGGGCAAAGTGCGACGGTGCCGAAATTCTGGAAGCCCAAGAGCAAATCCGCGTTGAAATCACAATGCGTGAAAACCTCTATTAAAATCATTGCCTTAATCTGAACTGTCCTGCGTTTTTCGGTGTTGGAGAGGCGGTGTATCTGCTCGTTTTAACTCAAAAAGAAAGACGTATGTCAGTTTTGTTCTTGACTTGACAGACGTATGTCAAATAGCTTCGTGACGCACTTGGAGGAGTGCCTCTGCCCGGCGAGCGCCGATGCACTGTCTTTTTGGGAGGATGATCCATGAAATCTGCAAAACTTCTCGCTGCGTCTGCCCTTGTTGCGGCAAGCAGCTCTTTTGTTGCGCCGGCACAGGCCGCCGATTTGACGCTTTGCTGGGCGTCCTGGGATCCGGCAAATGCGCTGATTGAATTGTCAAAAGATTTTGAGAAAAAATCCGGCCACAACATGAGCTTCGAGTTTGTGCCCTGGCCGAATTTCGCCGACCGGATGCTCAATGAGCTCAACTCCGGCGGCAAGCTGTGTGACCTGATGATCGGAGACAGTCAGTGGATTGGTCTGGGTGCCGAAGCGGGCCACTATGTGAAGTTGAATGACTTCTTTGATGCCGAAGGCATTTCAATGGACGACTTCATTCCGGCAACGGTGACCGGTTATGCCGAATGGCCAAAGGGGACGCCGAACTATTGGGCGCTTCCGGCGTTTGGAGACGTGGTCGGCTGGACCTACCGGAAGGACTGGTTCGAGCGGCCGGAACTCAAGGCCGAGTTCAGCGCCAAATATGAGCGGGAGCTGACTGTTCCTAAAACACTGGAAGAACTCAAAGACATCGCTGAGTTTTTTCAGGGCCGTGAAATTGACGGCAACAAGGTTTATGGCGCCGCGATCTATACCGAGCGCGGTTCTGAAGGGATCACCATGGGCGTTACGAATGCCCTTTATAATTATGGGTTCAAATACGGAAATCCGGAAAACCCATATGAACTCGCGGGGTTTGTGAACTCACCGGAAGCAGCGTCCGGGCTGGAGTTCTACAAGACCCTCTATGACTGCTGTACCGCACCGGGATCGTCTGACTGGTACATGTCTGAAAACATTGATGCCTACAAATCCGGTCAGGTTGCACTGCAAATGAACTTTGCCTTCATTTGGCCGGGGGTTCATGCCGATCCGAATGTCGGCGGCGATAAATCCGGCTATTTCCCGAACCCGGCGGGGCCAGGTGGGCATTTTGCACAGCTCGGCGGGCAGGGCATTTCGGTGGTGTCCTACTCTGAAGATCAAGATGCGGCGCTGGAGTACATCAAGTGGTTTGCACAGCCTGAGATCCAAAAACAATGGTGGGAACTGGGCGGATATTCCGCGCTGCGGGCCGTGGTGGAGGATCCCTCATTTGCAACCAGCCAGCCCTATGCTCAGACTTTCCTCGATTCCATGGCGATCGTGAAGGACTTCTGGGCGGAGCCGGCCTATGCGTCCCTGCTGCTCGCCATGCAGGACCGCGTCCACAACTATGTGGTTGCCGGTCAAGGAACCGCCCAGGAAGCGCTCGACGGCTTGGTCAAAGATTGGGTCGAAGTCTTCGAAGACGAAGGCAAGCTCTAAGCGCATAAGTCGCAGCCGCTCAGGTTCCAGAGCGGCTTTGCATAAAGGTGCGCGGGGCTGATTGCCTAACCTGAAGTCCCGCGCCTCCATCACAAGAATTCTTGGAAAGGCGTCTCATGACTGAGACAACGATGGACCGCGTTGCCAAAGCAACGCCTCCAACACTCGCGCGCCAAGTAAGAGGGATCTCTGACCGCACCATCGCCTGGCTCTTTGTTGCGCCCACCATTTTCCTTTTGCTGGCGGTGAACATCTTTCCGCTCATTTGGACCATCCGGCTGAGCTTCACGAACTTCCGGGCGAACCGGCCGAATGCGGATGTCAAATGGGTGGGGCTGCGCAACTACGAGCGCATCCTGACTGACAGCGATGTCTGGATGACCATGCAGGCCACCGCACACTTCCTGTTCTGGACGCTGTTCTTTCAGGTTTTGATCGGTTTTGCCTTGGCCTGGCTGATCAATCGGAAATTCAAGGGAAATGATCTTTGGACGACAATCATCGTATTGCCGATGATGTTGTCGCCAGCCGTCGTCGGCAATTTTTGGACCTTGCTCTATCAGCCGCAGATTGGCCTATTTAACAACATCGTGGCGTTCTTTACAGGTGCGGATCCGACTACCTTTTCCATGATCGGAGATGTCAATCTGGCACCCTGGGCGCTCGTGATCGTCGACACCTGGATGTGGACGCCGTTCGTGATGCTGATCTGCCTTGCCGGCCTTAGATCGATCCCGGATACGATTTATGAAGCAGCTGAGTGTGACCGCGCGTCCCCGTGGCGGCAGTTCTGGACGATCACGGTTCCGATGGCGCTTCCGTTCCTCATGTTGGCAGTTCTGTTCCGCGGCATTGAGAACTTCAAGATGTTCGATTTGGTGGTTCAGCTCACCGGAGGCGGACCCGGCAACACCACAACGCTCACGTCAATCGACCTGAAGCGGGAAGCCTTTGAAAAATGGCGGACAGGGTATTCATCAGCTTACGCCGTGATCCTCTTCGTCACTGTATTTGGCCTGGCCTCGATCTACGTGAAAGCCCTCAACAAGGTGAAAGAAAGATGAGCAGCTATTCTGTCACTGAGCCGTCTAACGGGCAGAAGTGGATCGCGGGATCACTCGTTATCGGCTATGCCCTTGTCACCATGCTGCCGTTGTTGTGGATCGTCGCAACAGGCTTCAAGTCCTCTGCCGATGCGATCGCCTATCCACCGAAAGTGGTTTTTGAGCCGTCTTTGGAAGGCTACGTCAATCTCTTCACGACCCAAACCCGTCAGACACAGGAGTTTCTGGACGCCAATCCACCGACCAATTGGGTCGAAGAAATCGTCCATGGCAAAGGCATGGTGATTGCCGGGCCGTCCCGCTATGGCGAGCGGTTTGCAAACTCCGTCATCATCGGTTTTGGCTCAACCTTCCTGTCGGTCTTTCTGGGGACACTTGCGGCCTATGCGTTTTCCCGTTTTCGGGTCCCGCTGAAGGATGATCTTCTGTTCTTCATCCTCTCCACACGAATGATGCCACCAATTGCTGTCGCAATTCCGATTTTTCTGATGTTCCGGTCACTTGGATTGAGCGACACGCACGCCGGAATGATCCTGCTTTATACGGCTGTGAACCTCTCTCTCTCCGTTTGGTTGCTGAAGGGGTTTATTGACGAAATACCGCGCGAATATGAAGAGGCAGCGCTCATCGACGGGTACACCCGGTTCCAGGCCTTCTACAAAGTGGTTCTGCCACAGGCGGCAACGGGCATCGCATCAACCGCCATATTCTGCCTGATCTTTGCCTGGAACGAATATGCCTTTGCGGTGTTGCTGACATCAGGCACGGCACAGACGGCCCCACCCTTCATTCCAACCATCATTGGTGTCGGCGGGCAGGATTGGCCGGCTGTGGCTGCCGGGGCAACCATCTTCCTGCTGCCCGTGATGGTGTTCACCATCCTTCTGCGCAAACACCTTCTGCGCGGCATCACATTTGGAGCAGTCCGCAAATGACCGAGTTCATAAAAGATTTGCAGCGGCTGCGCCGTGGCCCATGGGAGCTGATCGCCTCTCTTCTCATCGCAATCGGTGTTGTCATGCTGATGCAGCCGCATGTGATGTGGGCCTTCACCTACTCCTTCATCGTAACGCTGGTGGGCACCGTCATGTTCATCGTCGTCAGCCATTTTCCGGAGTGACCGATGGCAGAAATCGTAATTCAAAATCTGCGCAAAGAGTTCGGGTCTTTCACGGCGGTGCAATCCTCGTCGTTCAAGATTGAAGATGGTGAATTCTTCATGCTGCTGGGGCCGTCTGGCTGCGGTAAGACGACAACCCTTCGGATGATTGCCGGCCTAGAACTTCCAACTTCCGGCGAGATCTACATCGGCGGAGAGGAAGTCGGGCAAAAACCTGCCAGTCAACGCGACATCGCCTTTGTGTTTCAGATGTTTGCTCTGTATCCGCACCTGAATGTGCGCAAGAACATCAGCTACCCGCTGGTCAGCCAAGGCATGCCGCGGGCGCAGGTGAACGAGAAAGTCGCGGAAGTTGCCAAGACATTGGGGATTGAAAACATCCTCAATAGACCCGTCGGCGGGCTATCGGGCGGCGACCGCCAGCGTGTCGCGCTCGGGCGTGCAATCGTGCGAAATCCGAAGTGTTTTCTCATGGATGAACCGCTTGGGGCACTCGATGCGGAATTTCGCGAATATATGTCGGAGGAACTGCGGGCGCTTCACGACCGGATGGGCGCAACGACGGTCTATGTGACTCATGATCAACTGGAAGCGATGCAGATGGGCGACAAAATCGTCGTGATGAACCACGGCGTTGTTGAGCAGTTCGGTACGCCGCAGGACATCTACGATAAACCGGCCACCATGTTTGTCGCGGAGTTCATTGGGTCGCCGTCCATGAACTTCCTGAAGTTTCACGGCAGTCTTGATTTCGGCGCAACCGAAGTTGAGATGCACCATGAAAAACTAAACATACCGGCACTGCGCGAACCGTTTGATGGCGACATCGTCTATGGCGTGCGGCCTGAGCACATTTCCTTTTCCGATACAGGCGGATACCGGGGCGAGGTGATTGCAACCGAGTATCTCGGAACGACCCAGATTGTCACTCTGAACACCCACAATGGTGAGGTCAAAGCGCGCATCGCATCCAATCAACCGGCCCGGACCGGCGACAGGGTAGGGCTCGAGTTTAATGGTGCCACCGTGACGCTGTTCGACAATCAATCCGGCCGGGCAATCCGATCAGACTTAAACGAAGGAGTGCTGTCCCATGGCTGATGTCTCTCTTCGCAATATCTCAAAAACCTTTGACACCACCAATGCAGTCGATGATGTGACCTTAACGGTTCCAGACGGTGCTTTTGTGGTTCTCCTGGGACCAACGGGTGCGGGAAAGACGACGACTTTGCGGTTGATCGCTGGGTTGGAGAAGCCGGACCAAGGCGACATTCTGATCGGCGGGCGTTCTGTCGTTGGGGATACGCCAGCACAGCGCAATGTCGCGATGGTGTTTCAGCAGTACTCTTTGTACCCGCACATGAGTGTTCGGGATAACCTAGCGTTCCCGCTGCGGTCTCCAATGCTCAAAACACCAGAGGATGAGGTTGTCCGCAAAGTGTCTGAAGTTGCGGAAGTTCTGCGGATTGCTCATAAACTTGACAACAAGGCGACCGCGCTTTCGGGCGGGGAAATGCAACGGGTCTCCATTGGGCGAGCGCTTGTGCGGGATCCATCGATCTATTTGATGGACGAACCGCTCAGTTCTCTTGATGCCAAACTTCGGGCGGACTTGCGCATTGAACTAAAACGCGTTCATGCAAGCCTTGGGGCCACGTTTCTTTATGTGACACACGACCAGATTGAAGCGATGACGATGGCGACACATGTCGGCGTTCTGGATGAAGGGCGTTTGGTGCAAGTCGGCAGCCCACGTGAAATTTACGATAATCCGGTGAACCTATACGTTGCCGGACGGCTTGGATTGCCGCGCATCAATGCGCTGCCTGCAGACATCTTTTCCGGTGCTCCAGTTGGTGCCAAGACCATTGCACTTCGGCCAGAACATATCCGGCAAGGAGAGGGCAAGCAGTCACAGGTCACGCGCATAGAGCGCCTTGGCGACCAAACCCGATTACACCTATCTCTGGAGGGTCACGACATCGTGACACTGGCAGATGTCCATACCGGCCTGGAACCCGGCGATACCCTTGCTATTCAACCCAACAATGCTCTGTATTTTGACGCAGCGGGCGCGCGAGTCGCCTGAGGAGACCAGTCATGAAACAATTTATCAATACAAAAGAAACGCTGGTCACCGAAGCTATCGATGGCTCGCTTCGGACAGGTGGCGGGCGGTTGGCCAGGCTCGACGGCTACCCGCATATCAAAGTGGTCGTGCGCACCGACTGGGATAAATCCAAAGTTGCGCTGGTGTCTGGTGGCGGTTCCGGCCACGAGCCGAGCCATGCGGGTTTTGTCGGACAGGGGATGTTGACGGCCGCTGTCTGCGGTGAAGTGTTTGCTTCGCCATCGGTCGATGCGGTTCTTGCCGGTATTCTGGCCGTAACCGGCAAGGCCGGCTGCCTTGTCATTGTGAAGAACTATACCGGTGATCGATTGAATTTTGGCCTTGCTGTCGAAAGGGCCCGTGCGTTTGGCCTCAAGGTCAACATGGTCATCGTCGACGATGACATTGCGTTGCCGGACCTGCCGCAATCCCGCGGTGTTGCAGGGACCCTCTTTGTGCACAAAATCGCTGGCGCCCTGGCCGATCAAGGTGCCGGTTTGCAGGCGGTCACCGACGCTGCTGAACGCGTGATTGATGGTGCTGTGTCAATTGGCATGTCATTGGATACCTGTACAGTCCCGGGCTCACCGAAGGAAGACCGGATCGAACCCGGCAAGGCAGAACTGGGGCTTGGCATTCACGGCGAAGCCGGTGTTGAGCAAGTCGCATTTTCAAATGCCAAAACAGCCATGGCGATGGTTGTCGATCGGCTCGAAACGTCACTTCAACCAGGTCCTCATGTCGCCCTATTGAACAATTTGGGTGGAACAACACCCCTTGAGATGGCCGTTTTGGCCGAAGAGTTGACCCACTCGCGTATTGGGCCGCAAATTCGCTGGCTGATCGGTCCGGCTCCGTTGATGACGTCCCTGGATATGCATGGCTTTTCGGTTTCTTTGTTGCCGGTGAGCCAGACGGAAGAAGCTCTCTTGCAGGCCCCCGTGGCACCGTGGGCCTGGCCTGGGTGTCTGGCGCTCGGGGCGGTTTCGGTTCTGCCGCTTCCAGATGGGCTCTCACCGATCCAGCCGCTGCCATCACAGGATGAAAGGACACAAGATTTCATTGAACGGTGTTGCAGCATCTTGATTGCCGCTGAGGCGGATCTGAATGCTCTGGACGCAAAATCGGGGGATGGAGACACCGGGACAACATTGGCGGCCGCTGCCCGCGCGCTGATCGAAGCACTTCCCAGGCTTCCTTTGGCCGACACAACGCAGCTTTATCGGGCGATTGGCTTGGAATTGAGCCAGGTTATGGGGGGATCGTCCGGCGTGCTTCTGGCGATCTTTTTCGCTGCTGCCGGAGACGCGTCCTCCAGTGGTCAGAATTCAATCGGGGCTTTGAAAGCGGGACTTGAAAGGGTCATGCAGGTGGGCGGCGCTGGTCCGGGCGATCGGACAATGATCGATGCGCTTCTGCCGGCCTTGGATGCGCTTGATAATGGCTTGGAGGCGGCGGCTTCGGCCGCGCGCCAGGGGGCAGATGCAACCTCCCGGATTACCCGTGCCAGAGCGGGGCGGGCTAGTTATGTCTCTGAGAGCAGTCTGTCAGGCCACAACGACCCGGGAGCCGAAGCTGTCGCGCTGTTGTTTGAGCAAATTCTCACCAGGCACGCGCTTTCTGCTTAAGGGGGCATGTCAAAGATTGGCCAGCTGCGCGCACCAGTGCTGCTGGCCAAAACATATTTGTTTGATGCGCGCTTAAGGCGACAGCAATTTGGCATGTTCTGCAATCATATCGGCCGCATCTTCTGAAAACAGTTCGGGCCGGCTCTCGCACAAGGTCTGGAGTGTTATGAAAATCCGGGCAAGATGGATCTCCATCGCCGCGACTGCTGCCGCCGGATCGTTGTTTTTCAATCCCTCATAAATCGCCGTGTGTTCTTCCAAGACGACCTTCATATGATCAGGCAGGGGGAACGCCAGTCTGCGTACTCTGTCCAGCTGGCCCTTGGCGACATGAATGGTTTTCCAGACCCGTTTTGAGGCCGCGATTGAGCTAATAATTCGGTGAAACTCCTCATCCGCTTGATAAAAAGCCGCTTCATCCATGTCTGATGCGCAGCGCTGCTGCTGGTACATGTTGACGTCGAGCTCGCGAAGAAATTCGGCGTCCATCTTTAGTGCGGCAACCCGGGTTGTTTCCAATTCCAAGGCCCGCCGGACGAATTGCCCTTCGAAAACCGTTGCTAGATCGATCTTCGATACGAACGTGCCCATGTTGGGCACGATGGTGACAAAGCCTTCGTCGGCAAGCTTTAAAAGTGCCTCGCGCAGAGGAGTGCGTGACACCGACATGGCTTCGCCGATGGCCTTTTCCGAAATTGGGCTGCCGGGGTTGAGTTCCATCTCGATGATCAAGCTGCGGATCAGGCTGTACATTTGCTGAGCGCGTGGCTGGTTGTCGTCAATCCCGGCCAGGATCCGGTCTGGAACTATAAAGGGTTCCTGCAGCAAGGCATTATTTTCAATATCTTTTTTCCTAGGCCTTGGCACGCTGTGCTCCTGCTGGTCGTTCAATCATTTCAAAAAACAAAACTCTAAATACCGAAATATCGGTTTTTTGTCGAGGTCCACCTCACGTCTCGTTAGAACAAAATTTGTCTCTTGCAAAAACCAATATATCGGTATATTGATTGCGAAATAGCAAATTGAACCGAGGGTCTCAGCTTGCATAGACGTCAAAGCTTCGGTTCTGTGGGAGGATAAAAAATGGCGATAGCCGCCGCGACCAAACCGCGCGAGCGTATGAATTTGGCTTTTGCCGCCAATCGCCAGTTCTGGCTGTTGATGATCAACCTGGCAGTCATCGCATTGATCGGCTTTTTCCGGCCAGATGCTTTTTTGAGCTGGACCAATTTCAAGGCGGTGCTGACCTTGATGTCCTACGATCTTCTGCTGGCGGTGGCGATGACCGTAGTGTTGATCGTGCGAGGGCTGGATCTGTCGGTCGGCTCGGTTCTTGCTCTGACCTCTGTCGTTCTTGCCATGTTGCTGAAAGACGGAACTCCGGTCTATCTGGCTCTAATCTTAAGCCTCGGTGTTGCGCTCCTATGCGGAGCGATCAATGGCGTCTTGATCGTCAAGGCTGGCCTGCTGCCCTTCCTTGTCACTCTTGCGATGATGACGGCGGCGCGCGGGGTCGCAACGGTTCTGACGACCGGACAATACGTCTCTTTTCCGTATGCTGCCCGCTGGTTTTCCAAGTTTGCCCGTGACGAAGTCCGGATCCCCATTGGTGACATGGTCTATGGCTTCCCGAATATGCTGTTGATCACTCTTGCGGTGACAGGTCTGTTTGGCCTCTTGCTCTGGCGTTGGGCGCCAATGCGCGGCTTCTTTTACCTCGGCGAAAGCCCGGAAGCGGCCAAACTGTCTGGTTTGAAAGTCGACCGGATCGCCATTTCCGCCTATGTGCTCGCAGCTGCTTTTGTCTGGGTTGCCGCTGTACTCATGACTTCGGCAAACAAGATTGGCTACGCAAACTATGGGATCGGCGCTGAATTACGCGCTCTCGCGGCAGCCGTCATCGGCGGCGCCAGCCTATCTGGCGGGGCTGGATCTGTTCTTGGAACCTTTCTTGGCGTTCTGCTGCTTGCGCTCATCGGCAACGGATTTGTGTTGCTAAACGGTGACCCCAACTGGCAGCAGGCGACTGTTGGTGCCGTTCTTATCCTGGCTGTTGCGATCGATGCTGTCCGCCGGGCCCGCGGAGGAGATTCCTGATGCTCCTCGCGCAAGAAATTACCAAAAGTTTTCACGGAAACACTGTGTTGCACGGTGTCGATTTTGAGTTGGTGCCAGGCGAAATCCACGCCTTGATCGGAGAAAATGGTGCCGGCAAATCCACCCTCGTCAACATCATTTCCGGCAACCTGCGGTATGACACGGGCAAGGTGCTTTTGGATGGAGATGAGCATGCGTTTGGCCATCCGCTGGAAGCCATGCGTGCCGGAATCGCCGTGGTTCACCAGGAGCTCAGCCTGGTGCCGAATGCTACGGTTGCGGAAAACATGTTCCTGCGCCGGGAAATCACCAATCGGTTTGGTCTGAATGACTGGCCTGCAATGACCCGGGCAGCACAAGAAATCTTCGACCGGATGGGTGTCGATATCGACCCGAATGCGCTCGCCGGTTCGCTCTCTACCGGGATGCAGCAGCTGGTCGAGGTCGCCAAGGCCGTCTCCCTGGATGCCAAATACATCTTTATGGACGAGCCGACGTCTTCTTTGTCAGAGAAGGAAATCCAGGAACTTTTCCAAGTAGTCCGGGATCTGCGGGACAAAGGGCTGGGAATTGTTTTTATTTCTCACAAGCTGTCCGAGCTCTTCGAGATTTCCGATCGGATCACTGTGTTGCGTGATGGCCGCTTCATCGGAACGCGGCTGGTTGCGGAAACCGATACCGGTGAAATCATTGCCATGATGGTCGGCCGTCATCTGACCGACCTTTATCCGCCCAAGGCCAGTGCACCAGGTGAGGTCATGTTCCGTTGCAGTGGCCTTTCGGCCTTCGGCACCGTTGCCGACGTCTCCTTTGAAGTGCGGCGCGGTGAAATCCTCGGTGTTGCAGGGCTCGTCGGTTCTGGCCGGACAGAGGCGATGCTGGCGCTGATCAACGCAACACCCAGAATTGCTGGCTCTTTTGAACTGGAGGGGGCCGGGATCGATATCTCAGATCCTGCCGATGCCATGAAAAAGGGAATTGTTTATGTCTCGGAAGATCGCAAGGGTTCTGGGCTCTTCCTGACATATTCGATTGAACAGAACATCGCCGCGGCATCCCTGATGAGAAAGTCCGGATCGATGGCCATGGTCAACAGCGGCGCCATGGCGGAGGCAGCGAACACCTACATTGTCCGCATGGACATCCGTCCCGCCCGGCCATCAGTGGCGGTGATCGACTTGTCAGGCGGCAACCAGCAAAAAGTTCTGCTCTCCAAAGCTCTGGAAGCAGAACCAAAGTTGCTCATCGTCGACGAGCCGACCCGCGGCGTCGATGTCGGTGCGAAATCCCTTATTCACCAGCGTCTCAGGGATCTCGCTGAGGCCGGGGCGGCCGTGATTATGGTGTCCTCTGAAATGCCTGAGGTCCTTGGCATGTCGGACCGCGTTCTGGTTTTTCGCAGCGGGCGGGTCTCCGCACTCCTTGACAACAGCAAGACTGAGCTTGGCCAGGAAGAGGTCATGGCTGCGGCCATTGAATAGGGCATTCAATAATGAATCAGAAAACCAAAAAGATACGCCCTGAACAGGTCCAGTACATAGGCCTGATCCTGGTGACACTCGCTATCGCCATTGGCTTCCAGATGGTGTTCGGCAACGTGCTGACTGGCGCAAACTTGCGGGTTCTGGCGATGAATATGGTGTTCGAAGGCATCATGGCTATCGGCATGACCTTTGTGATCATCATGGGCGGCATCGATCTATCTGTTGCATCAGTCTTTGCATTTGCCGAAATCTTGGTTGCAAAGTTGATGGTGGAGGCCGGACTGCCAGTGTTTCTTGCAGTCTCACTGACGGTTCTGGCCTCCATGCTGATTGGCGCGATCAACGGCACGCTGATTGTACTGCTGCGTGTTCATCCGCTTATTATCACATTGGGCATGCTGCTCACGCTGCGCGGTGTTAATCTGGCTATTACCGATGGAAAGTCGATCTCGGGATTTTCCGACAGTTTCCTCTATCTCGGTCAGGGCCAGATCCTTGGTATCGATGTTCCGATTTGGTTTTTTGCCATCGCGGCGTTGGTGCTTGGCTTGTTGCTCGCCCACCACCGGTACTTCCGCCAGCTCTATTTCATTGGCGGTTCTGAGCGCTCGGCCCGGTTTTCTGGCGTCAACACAGATCGGGTAAAAATCTCTATCTACGTCCTGTGCTCAACCTTGGCTGGATGTGCCGGGATCATGGCCGCTGCCCGCTATGGTGCGGCCCACTGGGGCCATGGAAACCTCGCCGAATTGAAAGCCATTGCAGCTGTTGCTGTTGGTGGCGCTGACATCATGGGCGGATCGGGAACCATGTTCGGTACCGTGCTTGGCGTCATTTTTCTGGCTGTTGTGCACAACGTCTTCGTCACCTCAGCCATCAACCCATTTTGGTATGACGTCGTCAATGGCGCCATGCTTCTGCTGGCGGTCCTCTTGAGCCGCATGATCGCTCTCAAAAACCGGCGGGACTTGCTTAGTGCAAGGCAAATGAAACTGGACCAGACCCCTAAAAAATTGATCGTGGAGGAGAGTTGAGAATGAACCTCATCAAAGGACTGGCTGTTGCCGCTCTAACCTTGAGCGCAACATTTACCACCCCCGCCTTGGCGGAAGACAAAGAACACTACGGCATGGTGGTATTCTTGAAGGGCTCTGAGTTCTTCAATTGGGCTTATGCCGGCTTCAAGGATGCAGCTGCAACTGTTGGTGCAACAACAGAGTTGCAAGGTCCAGCCGACTGGGACGCTTCGGCCGAAGCTCGTGCGGTGGAACAGCTTGTTGCCAAAGGCGTCAAGGGAATTGCAGTGACTGCCGGTGATGCCGACACGCTGACGGGTGCCATCGATGCAGCCATGGAAGCAGGCGTACCAACACTGACGTTTGATAGTGACAGTCCGGAATCCAACCGCCTCCTGTTCGTCGGCACCAACAACTACAACGCAGGTTACGCTGCCGGCAAAGCAATTGGTGAGATCTATGGCGACAAAGCCCGTGTTGGCGTGTCCTTGATCCCCGGCCTCGATTCCATCAACCACCGCCTGCGCGGCTTTAAAGAGGGCATGGCTTCCGTCGCACCCGGCGCAAAGGTTGTTGCGGAAGTCAATGATGAAGGCGACCTGCAAAAAGCTGAGACCGTGAACACGGCGATGCTACAGGCCAATCCGGAAATCAATGTCATTTTCTGTGCACATGGCAACCCTGCGACCGGCGCGCAAGCGGCAACCCGCAACGTCGGCCGGGACCGTGGTGAAAATCAGGTTGGCGTATTGGCCTGGTCAATTGATGCGCCGATCCTGATGGGTATCGACGATGGCGAGTACCTCGCGACTGTTGCTCAAAACCCATACATGATGGGTGTGCAATCTTTCTGGCAGCTTTGGTCGGCTGCGCATCCGACACAGTTCGACAGCATGACAAACCCGGGCATGGGGCAGGTTCCCACAGCCGACATCGATACCGGTGTGGCCATCCTTGTTCAGGGCGATATGGCGATCCGTTCGCTCTTGAACCCGCCATCGCTGTAATCTTGCGTACCGGGGCAGTGATGCCCCGGTCCCTCTTGGAAAGCATTCGAAATGAACCTTGATGGAAAAACGGCGCTGGTAACAGGTGCAGCTGGAGCTCTTGGAGCTGCCATCTGTGAGCGCCTTGCGGCTGACGGTGCAAATATCATCGCGCTCGACATCGACCAAACACACCTAGAAAAGCTCGCAGAGACAACGGGCGCAACACCGATATGTACAGACCTGGGTGATCCGCGTTCGCTCGAAACCGTTATTGGGGAGCTTGCTCCAGTCGATATACTGGTGAACAACGCTGGCGTCTTGTCCAATGACAAACTTGAAAAACAATCCCTGACAGATTGGCACCGGATTCACCGGATCAATCTGGACGCTGCTTTTCTGTTATCCCAAAACGCTCTGCCAAAAATGGTCAGCCGCGGCTGGGGGCGTGTGATTAACATGTCGTCCTGGGCGTCCAAATGCGGCGGTCTGACTGCCGGAACCGCCTATACCACGTCAAAAGCAGCTTTAACCGGTTTAACATTTTCTGTTGCCAGGGAGTATGCGGGCAAAGGTGTTACTGCCAATGCAATTGCTCCGGCCTATGTGATGTCTCCAATGGTGTCGGAACAGCTGTGCGAAGACCAGCGCCAGCATCTCTTGTCTGAAATTCCTGTTGGCCGGTTTTGCTCTCCTGAAGAGGTGGCGCATACGGTCGCGTTTCTTGCGTCGCCCCTGGCTGGATTTATTACCGGCGAAGTGATCGATATGAATGGCGGCCTGCAGTTCGACTGACCCAGCATTTTCTAAGAGCCTGAAACCAATGTTTGCGATAGACAGCCACCATCATATCTGGGACCCGTCACGGGGGGATTTTACCTGGATGGGCGCAGAACATGAACCGATCAACAAGGTGTTTTCGGTCGAAGATCTGGCGCCACTTCTCACCAGCGCGCAAGTCTCCCACACCATCCTTGTTCAGACATGGTCCAGCCTTGAAGAAACCGAAACGTTTCTCGATCTTGCCGGCAAAACCGACTTCATTGCCGGTGTCGTTGGCTGGATTGATCTCACCAAGGATGCGGTAGCGCAACTTGACCGTCTTAAGCAGCATCCCGCAGCAAAATACCTGAAAGGCATTCGCCATCAGGTACATGACGAGGCCGACCCGAATTGGCTTCTGCGGGCCGATGTCCAGGCATCGTTGCTGGAAGTAGCCAGGCGCGGACTTGTTTATGATTTGCTGATCCGTCCGCGTGAACTGGCCGCGTCTGCCGCTTGTGTCGAAAGGCAACCGGACCTGAAGTTTGTCATCGATCACATCGCCAAGCCACGCATTGCCGATGGCTGGGATACTGATTGGGAAGAGGGTATTGCCCGTCTGGCGATCTTTAAAGATCGTGTCTGGATCAAACTCTCTGGTCTGGTAACAGAAGCTGACTGGGCCAACTGGTCTGCAGACGACATCGTGCCCTACATCAACCACGTCATTAATCTGTTTGGCGCTGACCGGGTGATGACCGGTTCGGACTGGCCGGTTTGCACATTGGCGGCTGACTATGGCAGCACGCTTGATCTGGTGCGGGCAGCGATTGCCGGTCGCCCGGCTCGCGAACAGGAGCAGATCCTGCGGACCTCAGCCATAGAAGCCTACAGTCTATATGCTTGACACCAACGCCACTCTGTCTGGCCTACTCACCAATATTGGAAAACCTGATGATTGAAACTTGGCGCTGGTTTGGACCAGAAGACCCCGTTCCCCTGGCACATATCCGGCAAGCCGGCGTTGAAGGCATCGTGACCGCCATGCACCAATATGTTCCGGGACAAGTTTGGACGGTTGAGGATATCCAAAAGCGGAAAGACTTGATTGAGCGCGCAGGATTGGCTTGGTCAGTTTGTGAATCCATTCCCGTACCGGATGCAATCAAGCGGGACGGCACTGGTGCCCGTGCTGAGGTCAATGCCTGGAAAGATACCCTCGCGCGCGTCGGACAAACTGGCATCAAGACTGTGTGTTATAACTTCATGCCGGTGGTTGACTGGACGCGGACCGATTTGATGTTTCAACTGCCGGGTGGCGGCTACGCGTTACGCTACGATCACACTGATTTTGCCGCTTATGACATCTTCATCCTGAAGAGGCCAAATGCTGCCCAGGATTACTCCGCGGACGTGATTGCAGCCGCTCGAGCTCGTTTTGAGGGTATGAGCGATGCGGATAAAATCCGCCTGGAACAGAACATCATTGCCGGTCTTCCGGGCGGGGCCGAGGCTCAAACGCGGCAGACAATCGCAAACGCCATTCAGAGTTTTCAAGGACTGAGTGAGGACGACATCCGCTCAAACCTCGCGGCTTTTTTGAAAGAAGTGGTCCCGGTTGCGCAAGAGTTTGATGTCAAACTCGCAATTCACCCCGATGATCCGCCGTTTCCCCTGTTCAGTCTGCCGCGGGTGGTTTCCACACAAGCCGATGCCCGCGCTATTCTGGCAGCCTATGACGCACCGGAGAACGGGCTGACCTTCTGTACCGGCTCCTACGGAGCGCGGGCTGACAACAATTTGCCAGAGATGGCGCAGGAATTCGCAGACCGCATTAATTTCGCCCATTTGCGCATGGTACGTCTGGAACCCGGACAATGTTTCCATGAAGCGGAGCATCTGCACCGGTTGGACGAATTGCTTGAAGTGATAAAACACATTCGCGCTGGGGAAGAAAAGAATGAACAGGCCATCCCGATGCGGCCGGATCACGGGCATCTCATTGCGACCGACATCGGTAGCGACTCCAATCCAGGATATTCCTATATTGGCCGCTTGAAAGGGCTTGCGGAATTGCGCGGTCTCATTGCTGCCACCTCTGAAGAAAGGGCGGCGTGATGCGCACGCGAACTCTTGGAGAAACGGGGCTCAACCTGACCGAACTCAGTTTCGGGGCAGGAGCTATTGGGAATCTCTACCGGCCGGTTGACCGCGATTCTGCCATGGCCGCTATGCAAGCGGCCTGGGACGCCAGAATCCGATATTTCGATACGGCGCCATTCTATGGGCACGGGCTGTCTGAACGGCGGGTTGGTGATTTTCTGCGAGACAAAGACGGTTGGGTTCTGTCGAGCAAGGTTGGCAAGCTGTTGCGTCCGGTTGTCGAGGCCGATATTCCCGATCATGGTTTTGTTGACCCGCTGCCTTTCACGGTCGACTTCGACTACACCTACAATGGCATCATGAAATCATACGAGATGTCGCTCGCCCGGCTGGGTCTCAATCGGATCGACATTCTCTACGTGCATGATCTGGAGCCGCGCGGCTTTGATGAGGCGACCTATAAAAAGCACCTGACAGATTTTTTCGGCGGCGGTCATCTGGCTCTAACCGAGTTGAAATCCAGCGGTGCAATCAAAGCCTTTGGCCTTGGGGTCAATGAAGTTCAGGCGTGTCTGAACATATTGGTTCAGGCCGATCTCGACGTTATTCTGTTGGCGGGGCGCTTTTCGCTTTTAGATCGTCGTGGCGCAAAGGTACTCCTGCCGCTATGTGAACAGCGTGGCGTTTCGATTGTCGCCGGCGGGGTGTTTAACTCCGGTATTCTCGCAACGGGGCCAATTGACGGCGCTTACTTTGACTATGCTCCAGCGCCGCGCGACATCTGCGAGAAGGTCGCGCACATCCAAAAACACCTGGAGGCGAAAGGGCATCAGCTGCCTCAGGCCGCATTGCAGTTCCCTTTAACTTCTCCAGTGATCAAATCGGTTCTCATCGGCTCTGCCAAGGCTGGCAGCGTGAAGGCAAATGCTGAGTTGATGAACACATCGATCGATCCGGATGATTTCGAAGCGGTCAATCCTTACACGATCGGGTAGGGTGATTTATCAGGTGGCTGGGTGTCGTAGGTCCAAAGGGCCATTTGCAGGCTTTTAGGGAATACGTGTGCGATCAACGAACTTGCGCAGAGCAAAACGTGACCGGACCACCCGCAGCCCTGGAAGGCGCATGAGCTTGGTTTGGAGAAAACTCTCAAACTCCTCTAGGCTTTCGACCCAGATTTCCAGCAGAAAGTCCTGGGCGCCGGTCATCAGTGTGCCGGTTACGACCTCTTCAAAGAGGGCCACCTGGCTCTGAAAATTTAAGACTTCATCGGCATCTTGCCGTTCAAGTTCGACGGAAACGTAGGCTGTAATGCCAAAGCCGGCCGCTTTCCGGTCGATCCGGGCGCGGTAACCGGAAATCACACCGCTGTCTTCCAAGTGTCTGAGGCGGCGCTTACAGGGCGTTGCTGAGAGCCCAACCCGATCGGCTAACTGCACGATCGAAATGCGGCCATCTTCACAGACTGCGCGAAGAATCTTCCGATCGATGTCATCGATGGTGACTTCCACTCCAATTCTCCAATTTATGAGCGATATCCGCTAATAATCACAATTCTGAAGCTAAGAAAACGATTTTTCGTCTAACGAACCTGACTACGCTAAAGCGGGACGTAGTTTTCTACTGTTGGCGAGGAAATCATGCAGCTTAAGATCACCCAAGAAACGCCGCCGGCGGGCTTTGAACGCCTGCTTTTTGTTGAGGAACCGGACAGCGGCTTGCAGGCGTTTATCTGCGTCCATTCTACTGTACTTGGCCCGGCGGCGGGTGGCTGCCGCATGTGGAAATATGGTTCCTTGGATCAAGCTCGCACCGATGTCTTGCGCCTTGCCTCGGGCATGACCAGCAAGAATGCCATGGCGGGCTTAGGACTTGGGGGCGGCAAGTCGGTGATCGTTGGCGATGCAAAAACCGATAAGTCTGAAGCTCTGTTCCGAGCGTTTGGCCAGGCTGTAGAATCCCTGAAAGGAACTTACTACACCGCGGAAGATGTCGGGATTTCGCCGGAAGATATGGCGATGGTAGCAGCCGAAACCGACTATGCCGTTGGCCTGGAATGCGGTCAACATGGTAGCGGTGATCCGTCTCCTTTCACTGCGGAAGGTGTGTTCCAGTGTCTGAAAGTTGGCGCAGAAAACGTCTTTGCAACGTCTGACTTTACCGGGCGCCGGGTTCTGGTTCAGGGTCTTGGCCATGTCGGTATGTCGCTGGCGGAAAAGCTTCATGAAGCTGGCGCGCAGCTGATCGTCGCTGACATCAACGAAGCTGCCTTGAAGCGTGCGGCAAAAGACCTTGGTGCTGAGGTCTGTGCTGTCGACGCGGTGTTTGACGCGCAAATGGACATTTTTGCGCCTTGCGCTCTTGGCGGCGTGCTGACTGAGGAGAGTGCTGCGCGATTGAAGGCCAAGCTCGTCTGTGGAGCGGCCAACAATCAGCTCGCCACTCCGGGTGTGGCTGAAACACTGCGTGCACGCGACATACGTTATTTGCCGGATTACGTCGTCAATGCTGGTGGTATCATCAGTGTTGCCAGTGAGATCCATAAAACTGGTGAAGACTACCGGGATGACCGTTTGAATTTGCTCGCCGGGCGGATCCGCGAGATTTTGGATCTGAGCGACCAAAGCGGCAAGACCACAACACGTGTTGCCGATGAACTGGTTGCAAAGATCATTGCTGACGCCCGCAGCCTTCAGAAAGGCGCTGCATGACCCAGGATACTGCTCCTCTATCGTTGAATGTGCCGGAGCCGGGCTGCCGGCCCGGCGACACACCGGATTTTTCCGATTTCGAAATTCCCCGGGCCGGTGCGGTTGGCCGCCCCCCGGTAGACGTCGATCCGGATGAAATCCGGGACATGGCCTTTTCCATCGTTCGGGTCTTGAACAAGGAAGGCAAGGCGGTCGGCGAATGGGCTGGAGCGCTCAGCGTTGAGGAGCTGCGCTTAGGTCTGCGCCACATGTTGTTGCTGCGCACTTTTGATGCGCGCATGCAGAACGCGCAGCGCCAAGGCAAGACCAGTTTCTATATGCAGCATTTGGGTGAAGAGGCCGTGTCTTGTGCCTTTGCCCGAGCTTTGGAGCCGGGAGATATGAATTTCCCGACCTATCGTCAGGCTGGTCTATTGTTCGCCGTCGATTATCCGATGCTGACGATGATGAACCAGATCTACTCGAATGCAAAAGATCCTCTGGCAGGTCGCCAGCTGCCGATCATGTATTCGTCCAAGGAACATGGGTTCTTCTCGATTTCCGGCAACCTCGGAACCCAATTTGTGCAATCCGTCGGCTGGGCGATGGCTTCAGCGATCTCCGGGGACACAAAGATCGCGACCGGCTGGATCGGCGATGGCTCGACCGCGGAAAGTGATTTTCATGCGGCCATGGTTTTTGCTTCGACCTATAAGGCGCCAGTCGTTCTGAACATCGTCAACAACCAGTGGGCCATCTCAACGTTTCAAGGGATCGCACGGGGCGGTGTTGGTACGTTTGCCGCCCGTGGCCATGGGTTTGGCATCGCCTCCATCCGGGTTGATGGTAACGATTACCTCGCCGTTCACGCTGTCGCCAGATGGGCGGCAGAACGTGCGCGCAAAGGCTTCGGCCCGACGTTGATCGAACATGTGACCTACCGTGCAGGTGGCCACTCGACCTCAGATGATCCATCTGCATACCGCGCAAAAAGCGAGGCGGCCGCCTGGCCGCTCGGCGATCCGATCGAACGTTTGAAAAACCACCTGATCACCATCGGTGAATGGAGCGAGGAACGGCAAAGCCAGGCTGAAGCGGAAATCCTCGACACGGTGATTACCCTGCAGAAAGAGGCTGAATCCGTAGGCACGCTGGCGGGTGGGGAAGCGCCATCGCCGCGGGACATGTTTGAAGGGGTTTATGAAACCATGCCGCCGCACTTGGTCCGGCAACGGCAGGAAGCGGGGTTCTGATCATGGCTCAGATGACAATGATCGAGGCGATCCGTGAAGCCCATGATGTGGCGATGGGTACCGACAAACGTGTTGTGGTCTACGGCGAGGATGTCGGTTTCTTCGGTGGTGTGTTCCGCTGTACGGCAGGCCTTCAGGAAAAATACGGCAAATCCCGCTGCTTTGATGCGCCCATCAACGAAAGCGGCATCGTCGGAACGGCTATCGGCATGGCGGCTTATGGCTTGAAACCGGTGATTGAGATCCAGTTTGCCGATTACGTCTATCCGGCATTTGACCAGATCGCGTCTGAGGCAGCTCGGTTGCGCCACCGCTCAAATGGCGATTTTACTTGTCCGCTCGTGATCCGCATGCCGACCGGTGGTGGCATCTTTGGTGGACAAACCCACAGCCAGAGCCCGGAAGCGCTCTTTACCCATGTTTCGGGTTTGAAGGTGGTGCTCCCATCCAATCCCCGCGATGCGAAGGGCCTGCTGCTGGCCTCCATTGCAGATCCGGACCCGGTGATTTTCCTGGAACCGAAACGGCTCTACAATGGCCCATTTGATGGCCATCATGACAAGCCGATTGTCAGCTGGAAGAACCATGCACTGGGTGACGTCCCGGATGGCGATGAGATTGTCCCGCTCGGCAAGGCGCATACGTTCCGGGAAGGCTCGGATGTCACCGTTCTGGCCTATGGCACGATGGTCTATGTCGCCGAAGCCGCCGCAGAAGAAACAGGTGTTGACGCGGAAATCATCGATCTGCGCACCCTGTTGCCGCTGGATCTGGAGGCGATCACGGAATCTGTCAAAAAGACCGGCCGCTGTGTGATCGTTCATGAGGCGACCCGCACCTCCGGGTTTGGGGCTGAACTCATGAGCCTTGTCCAGGAAAGCTGTTTTTATCATCTCGAAGCCCCCATGATCCGTGTCACCGGCTGGGATACGCCTTATCCGCATGCGCAGGAGTGGGAGTACTTCCCAGGCCCAGGCCGCGTGGGTGAGGCCCTTCGCAAAGTCATGGAGGACTAAGCTCATGGGTGTTTTTGCAATCCGGCTGCCGGATGTGGGCGAAGGCATCGCCGAAGCAGAACTGATCGAATGGCATGTCCAACCTGGCGATCTGGTTCGCGAAGACGATGTTCTGGCCGAGGTCATGACCGACAAGGCGACCGTCGAAGTGCCGTCATCGGTTGATGGCAAGGTGCTGGAACATGGTGGCGACGTCGGTCAGATGATGGCCATCGGCTCCATTCTGGTTCGCATTGAAGTCCAGGGTGAAGGCAATGAGGCCGAAGGGAGCACCGAAGTTCCTGCAGCTGCAGTTGCCAAAGACCCGAGCCCGGCTCCCGTCGCGGACACAAAGCCCCAGCAAAAATTGGATGCACCGGCTGCACCTGTGCCGGTTTCAACACCGGCTCAACCAGCAACAGCTTCTGCACCGGTTCCACGGGCAAGCGGAACCAAACCTCTGGCGGCGCCGTCTGTGCGGGCCCGCGCCCGTGAAGAAGGGGTCGATCTGCGTCAGGTTCCGGGTAGCGGCCCAGCAGGCCGGATCAGCCATTCGGACCTGGACAACTGGATCGCTTCTGGCGGGATCCAGCAGGGCGGGGTCACCCGCGGCCAGAACACGGGCATTGAGGAAGTGCGTGTCATCGGCATGCGGCGCAAGATCGCCGAAAAGATGGCGCTTTCCAAAAAACATATTCCGCACATCACCATTGTCGAAGAAGTCGAAATGTCGGCTTTGGAAGACCTGCGGGCGGTGCTCAATACCAAATACAAGGGTGAACGCGCCAAATTGACGCTTCTCCCATTCCTGATGCGGGCGATTGTTGAAGCCGTGCGGGAACAACCGGGACTGAATGCGCGCTACGATGACGAAGCTGGCATCATCTACCGTCACGGCGGCGTGCATGTCGGGATTGCGACCCAGACACCGCAGGGGCTGAACGTTCCGGTCGTGCATCACGCGGAAGCTGGAAGCCTTTGGGACAACGCGGAGACCGTCTCTCGGCTTGCAGAAGCTGCGCGGGACGGTTCGATCAAACGGGAAGAGCTAAACGGCGGCACGATTACCATCACCTCACTCGGAGCGCTGGGTGCTATTGCAACGACGCCGATCATCAATCACCCGGAAGTGGCGATCGTCGGCGTCAACAAGATGCAGATCCGCCCGATCTGGGACGGACAGCAATTCCAGCCGCGCAAGATGATGAACATCTCCTGCAGCTTCGACCACCGGGTCATTGATGGCTGGGATGCAGCTGTCTTTGTCCAGAAACTGAAAACCCTGCTGGAAACCCCGGCCATGCTGTTTGTCGAGGGCTAAATGTCAGATTTGAATTGCAAACTTCTTATCATCGGCGCTGGCCCTGGCGGTTACATTTGTGCGATCCGGGCAGGGCAGCTCGGCGTCGACACGATTGTCGTGGATGAAGGCAAACCCGGCGGAACCTGCCTCAATGTCGGCTGTATTCCCTCAAAAGCGATGATCCACGCGGCAGATGAATTCTACAAGATGGCCCATGCCGGTTCCGGACCACTCGGGATTTCCGCCGGTAGCCCAACCATCGATCTGAAGCAGACGGTCGCCTGGAAAGACGGCATCGTTGAACGCCTGAACACAGGTGTTGCTGGCTTGATGAAAAAGGCCAAGGCGCGGTTCGTTTCTGGCCGGGCCCGTTTCCTTGATGGCAAAACCGTTGAAGTGACCGACAACGACGGCACTAAGACAATCCGCGCCGAATATATCGTCGTTGCGTCCGGTTCTGCTCCGGTCGAGCTGCCGTTCCTGCCGTTTGGCGGTTCAATATTATCGTCGACCGATGCGCTCAACTTGACTGAAGTGCCGGACAGCCTGGCTGTCGTTGGTGGCGGCTATATCGGACTTGAGCTGGGTACTGTCTTTGCCAAACTCGGCGCCAAGGTCACAGTGGTTGAAGCAGAAGATCGTATCCTTCCGCTCTACGACAAAGCATTGACGGCTCCCGTTGCGAAGCGGCTGAAAGATCTCGGCGTCACTGTGATGACCGGGACAAAGGCGCAAGGCTATGCGGATGGAACGCTGAGCACCGACAAGGGTGATATTGCCGCTGAAAAAGTGCTGGTCACTGTTGGTCGGCGTCCGCGCACCGCCGGGATTGGGATTGAAGAGCTGGCCCTCACCCAGGACGGGCCTTTCGTGAAGATCGACAAGTTCTGCCAGACGTCTATGCGCGGGATTTTTGCCATTGGCGACGTCACGGGCGAACCGATGCTGGCCCACCGGGCGATGGCTCAGGGTGAAATGGTTGCCGAGCGTATTGCCGGACATTCCGTGGAGTGGGACAAGCGGGCCATTCCGGCTGTTTGTTTCACTGATCCGGAAGTCGTGACATGTGGCGCGCTGCCAGGTGAGCTTGAAGGCACCAAGTTTGCCGAGTTCCCGTTCATGGCCAATGGCCGTGCCATGACAACGGAACGCGAGGACGGATTCATCCGCGTTGTCTGGCGGGAGGCGGATCATGCCGTCGTTGGCATCCAGGCTGTCGGCGCAGGTATTTCAGAAATGTCGGCTGCGTTTTCGCTGGCGATTGAGATGGGTGCCTGCCTGGAAGACATTGCATCCACGATCCATGCCCATCCGACCCAGTCGGAAGGCCTGCAGGAAGCCTGTTTGCGCGCGCTGGGACACGCGCTGCATATCTAGGCTGTTCTGCTAAGAAGTAATAAGGCCGGAGTGCGGGAATAACCCGCGCACCGGCCTTTTTGTATGGCGAGAGTGGAGGATCTACGGGCTTCCTCTTAGTGGTAACACTTGCGCCGGGACATCTTTCCGATGCCAGGATTCAGCGTGTTGGTCGGATCGCAGTCTTTATAGAATTCCGCCAAGTCCGGCTTGGCCTTGTAGAGATGGCCAACGTTGTGTTCTGCCGGGTATTCGGCGCCGCGTTCATCTAGGATCTTGAGCATTTTTTCCTTCAGAGCTTTCGGATCCTGGCCCTTCTTGACGATGTAGTCCTGATGCAGGACGTGGCAGAAGAAGTGACCGTAGTAGAGCTTGTGCACCAAGCCGCCTTCGATCTCGGTGGGGAGCTGTTCGAACCAGTCTCTGTCGTCCCGGCGAAGAGCAATGTCGAGGGCCAGAATGTCTTCGACTTCGTTCGAATGAACTGCCTGATAACGCACCGCCGCTCCCGCGGCCGCAAACCGGTGAAGGCCGGCTATTTTGCCTTCGCGCGGCGAACAGATAAACCAGTCGCCTTTTTCTTGCCCGAAGAACTTGCTCAGAAAGTCTTCGGCTTCTTGAACGCCGCCATCGCGCATTTTCAGGATCAGGTGGTGCTCATAGTGTGCCCGGAAATCTTCCATGCGTTTCGGCAAGATGTTGGGCCATAACTTGGTGAGCACCTGCATGAAGCGGTCGGTCAGGTTTGCGGGCAAAAGCGGGATCTTGGAAAGCCGCGCGTCAGCCCAGCCTTTCAGCGCAAAGATCCCTGGCAACCAGTCAGTGCCGAGCTTGTCGATCAGGATAAGTGTATCCTTCCCGTAACGCTTTGAGATGTCATAGATCTCGGCATGCATGTATTCCCCGGAGACGGGTAGATGCTCGAACTCTGCCAGAATGTGCCGGCGTAGGCGTGTCAGAACCTGGGTGTCGTTGGTGCCGATGTAAAAGACTTTCTCAGTATCCGGCTTTGGATAGGTGTCCAAACGGGCTGCAAACACTGCAAGTTTGCCGGCACAGCCGGAGGCCTCATGGAGGCGCCGTTTGTCGGCATTAAAGCGGGCGGGGCTGGGTTCGTCGATTTCGCGCACCCGCCGGTGATAGTCCGTGTCGGAGGCCTTGAGATTGGTGTCGTCGACGTCCTGGTCGGAATAGTCGCCGTTTTCAAGCCGGGTTAGGATCGTTTCCGGATCTTGCCCAAGGGAAATGCCCAGGTGATTGACCAGCTCCAGCTGGCCGTCTTCACGGATCTGGGCGTAAAGAGAGAGCTCGGTGTAGGACGGTCCGCGCTCTACCAGGGAACCCCCGGAGTTGTTGCAGACCCCGCCGATGATTGACGCGCCGATGCAGGATGATCCGATGACTGAATGCGGTTCACGGTCATAAGGCGCCATCAGTTTTTCAAGGGAAAACAACGTTGCACCTGGAAAGCTAATGATTTGCCGCCCGTCCTTCAGAACCTGGATTTTGTCCATGCGTTTGGTGCTGAGCACAACGGCGTCCCGGTCGTAGTCCCCGTTTGGTGTGGAGCCTTCTGTCAAGCCGGTGTTGGCGGCCTGCATGATGACGATCTTGTCGGCCTCAACACAGGCCTTCAGCACCTGCCATTGTTCCAGCAGGGTGCCGGGTTGAACCACGGCAAGTGCTGTGCCTTCTCCAGAGCGAAACCCCTTGCAGAACCGTTCCATCGACCGGGGATTGGTAATCACATGCCGGTTGCCAACGATGTCCTTCAGCTTTGCCAGGAGTTGATCGGCAGTATTGGGGGACACGGGCGTTTGCATTGGCAATCTCCAGATTTCTGGTCAATTCAAACCCTTGTCTCAATCCTGTCTGTTTGGACACAAAGGCGTCAGCAATTGGCGCCGAAAGCGTGTTCATTGCCGATTGTTCATATTGGTATAAATTATTTACCAATTTAACTGACGTTGCGCAAGTTATGAATATGCGCCTTTGTCAGACGCATTATGGTTTTCAGTTATTGGAGAGTCCAGGTGTGAGAAAACCGGCGCTTTCTCAGCTCTTTAGTCTGTTTTCAGGAGGAGGGTAGGGTGCAGTTGTACTGCCTGTTAAAAACTACAGACGAACGGTCCCGTGTGTTCGGCATCTGACGATCGTCTTAGACGGTCAAGGTAGCGCCCATTTCGCAGAGGCTGGTTTTTGAGAACGCGCTGACCCTTCTAGGCTTGCGCATTGAAAGCCTTTGTTAGCCTGGCGATGAACGCCGGTTTCGTATCATCCTCCGGCAGGCAGGTATGGGCCTTAAGGTCAATCGTCCGCTCTTCGCCGAGCAGGTTTAAAAAGCGGTTGATGGCATCAATGGCGTCAATTGAGACTGGTTCAATCAGCATGATGGCATGGGCCATAATGGCGCTTCGGGTCCGGTCGGCTTTTCCCCGCCGGATGCGCATTGCGGTGCCGGCGAATTTCAGGCCGTTCAGCTGAACGTTATACTCCCCATCGCAAAAGGCCCCGGGTTTCCAGCCTCTGCTCGCGCCCGGGCCCAGAGCCTGCTCGATCGGAGTGCAAAGCCTATTGTATTCTTCTTTTAAATCGACGGGTTTTCCCGGTTCAGTCGCATAGACATGGGTGACATTTAAGATGCCGGCGCCCTGCGGCGTGACATCGCCGCCGGTACTGCGCAAGTTCACCGTCCAACCTTCTGCTGCTAGGCGATGAGAGGCCTCGCCGAACCGAGGCTTGGTGCTCAGGCTCTTCGGAGAAACGAGAGACCTGGGGCTTTCCCAGAACCACAAATGGCGGTTGTCCGGATTGCGGCTGACGTCTTCGAGAAGCTCCAACTCACGGGCTAGAGCTTCGGCTGTGTCCAGAAAGTCTACCAAATCCGGTCTCCATCATGCCTGCTGTTCTTGCAGAAGAGGATCTAACCAGTCAGCCAAGAAAACACAATGAAGGCAAGTTGTGCATCGGATATCGCGATAGACTTTCATCAGCTGTTTCGGCGCTGTCTTTGACCAAGTCGAAAACGAGTTTGCCTCTTACAGCTAGACTATGCTGCGTTGCGATATTACTCTCTTTGCGGGAGGACACTTTCGTTGCCGACAACTGGCGTAACAAAGAGGTCCAAACTCATGATTTATAGAACAATTTTTTCTCAGACTGGAATTAGGCGATTGTGGAAGTCCGACCAATTAAAGTTGGTTGATCACTTTCAGCGGCTCGACAAACATACGCGGCATCTTAGATTTGGCGGGACAGTAAGCGACAGTTTTCTGACTGAGTATGCCGAGACAATTTTATCGACCGATTATGTGAATTTTGGCGCTTTTCCTGATGGTGAATTGCGGGGCGTAGCGGAATTGCGCGGGCTTTTAGATAGTTGGCCTCGGAGCGCGGAAATAGCTCTTGTGGTGGAGCCTGCCTGGCAGGATCGAGGAATTGGCGAAGCAATGTTTAACCGTCTGCTTGCTGCCGCCCAGAAGCGTGGAATTAAGAAGCTCAATATGCTTTGCCTGCACGAGAATATTCGAATGCGGAATTTAGTCCGGAAGCACGATGCACATCTGAAAATCGAAAGTGGCAATATCGAAGCGACGCTCGGTATGGCGTGGCCAACACCGATATCGATATTCGATGAAGTCTTCAGTGATCCGCGCGGCTATTTGCCCGCACCCTTTCGGACATCTAGCCGGCAAAAAGGGCAGTAGTCCGAACAACCTGAAGGGATTGACCCAGCGGCTCAGTTGTTTCGATTTGCCTATTGCGACTTGAAGCCCAGCCATCACTGCGGCGCCGTTCTTTCATTCACGGGATACTAACGCGGGAAGGGGGCTTCCGCTTCGGTATGGAGGTCATTCCCTTGCTGATGAGCGCCCAAGGCAAACCTTCGCAACTCTGTTCGTAGCTTGGTTATAGGAACAACAGACTCGCATCGCTTTATCGGCGTAACCGGAACTGAGATAACTGAGCACTTAGGACTGCGCTCTAAGTTGAGCTTTCTCACCGGTGTAGGTTCTCATCGCTTCTTCGCACCCGTGTGTCCAAATCATTTCCAGCCAGTGGTCAAATGCATTTGCGAAGGGGCGGGCGGCAGCGATATCGCCATAGATGCTGTTTTCTGTCAGCCAGGTTTGAGGCCGCGTGCGAGCTTTTTCCGCAATATAAGTCAGTTCGGACCAATTTGGGTCGTTCGGTTCAATCGTGGACCCATCTTCGCGGGTCCCTGCGCACATCCGTGCCCAGAGAGCTTCTACCAAAGCAAGGCCTTCTACGGGTGTTCCGGACGCAAGTGCATCTCGAATTATGGGTAAAACAAAGCCCGCATGCCGCGACGACCCATCGAACGCAACGCGCCTGGGTGTGTCGACAATTGCAGGATTTTTGAACCGATCTTCGATCAGATCAACATATTGTGCCGCCGTCATACCTGGAACATCTGCCACATGTGGCACGATTTCGTTAGTCAGAACCGTCCTGAATAACTGGGAGATCAGCGGATGAACCATGCAGTCAGCGACTGTATCAAGCGCAAGAATTTCTCCAGGTCCTGCAAGGATCTGATGACCAGCATTCAGAAGGCGAAGCTTCATCATCTCATACGCGTGGACGTCATCAGTAAATGTCGCCCCTACCTTCTCCCATAAAGGGCGAGCGGCACAAAAATCATCCTCAATAACCCACTGCCGGAAGGACTCATGGGTTACCGGAGCTTGGTCGTCGATGCCGATGTCCCGTGCAAGAGCGATCTCGCGAGGGCCGGTCGCCGGGACGATGCAATCAACCATCGAATTGGGAAAACTGCAGTTTGTATCGATCCAGTCTCCGAGGTCCGGATCTGACAAGCGTGCTAGCCCCGCAATCGTTTGGCGCAAAACATGGCCGTTTGCCAGAAGGTTGTCGCAGCTCAGTCCGGTGAATGGCCCAATTCCGAGGTCACGGCGAATTTTGAGTGCCGCAACAATGGCACCGAATGCTGTGCGCGGCGCATCGGGGTGATGTGCATCATGCGCAATGTCCGGGTGCCCGGCGTCGAGTTCTTTTGTCACGGGATCAATGTAATATCCGCCTTCGGTCACAGTCAGTGCGACGATCCTGACAGCGGGATCTGCCATCTGTGTGATGAGGCACCGGTTATCTGGTTCGATCGGTAGGTAATCGATCATTGAACCAACGACTTCGGCAGTGGCGTGAGAGGGTTTCAACTCGATGAGTGTGGTCAGGCAGTCCTGATCAAGAAGCTTGTTGCGCATGGCAGCGTCATATGAGCGGACACCAGCGCCAATAATGGCCCAATCAAGAGCCTGATTTTCTTGCATGAGACGGTGCAAATACCAAGCTTGATGCGCCCTATGGAAATTGCCGACACCGATATGGACAATGCCTGGTGTCAGCCTGGACCGGTCATAGGTTGGCCGGGCAGTGCTTGCTGGAATCCTGTCAAGATTGGCATCACAAAGTGGGATCAGCTCATCCATTGGCCGCCATCCACATTGTAGGTTTGTGCCAGGATGTAGTTGGCTTCGTCGCTGGCGAGAAACACCGCCATTCCAGTCAAATCTTCTGCGGTCCCCATGCGCCCAAAGGGAACAGATTCGCCGACTTCTCTTTTCTTCTGTCCGGGCGCTTTGTTCTCATATTTTGCGAAAAACGCATCAACGCCATCCCAGTGTTCGCCGTCAACGACGCCAGGGGCGATCGCGTTCACATTGATGCCATGATCAATGAGGTTGAGAGCCGCGGATTGAGTGAGACTGATGATAGCTGCTTTGCTTGCACAGTAGACGGCAACAAGAGGCTCGCCGCGGCGGCCGGCCTGGCTGGCCATGTTGATGATCTTGCCGCCACCGCCCCGGCCGATCATGTGGCGGGCGACCGCTTGCATTGTGAAGAGAGTGCCACTGACATTGATGTCGAAGACCCGTTGGTAGTCGGCTCTTTCAATTTCGACGATCGGAGCTGCGGTAAAGATCGCCGCATTGTTGATGAGGATGTCGATGTGACCCAATGCGGAAACGGTCTCGGTCACAGCACGATCAATGCTTTCTTGGTCTGTGACATCCACTTTTACAGCGATGGCAGCTTCGCCCAAGTCACTTGCGGACTGTTGCGCGCGTTGAAAATCAATGTCAGCGATCGCCACCCGGGCGCCTTCCGCAATGTAGGCTTTTGCGAAGGCCAGACCGATACCGCGTGCAGCACCGGTAATCAGTGCTGTTTTTCCTTCTAAACGCTTCATGGAAGCCTCAGGCCTTTTTCATCGAACTTATGAATGACATCTGCGCGCGGTGTCATGTGGATGCGGTCGCCGTGACGAAAGCCGACTTCCCCATCGGCCCGAACGGTTATCGTGTCCGCAAGGCCTGTGCCGTTCACGTGGAAGAAGGTGTCGGAACCCAAGTGTTCTGAGACGCTGACCACTCCGGACCACAAGCCTTCGGATTCCGAAACTGTGATGTGTTCTGGGCGAACTCCAATCGTGTGAGCGTTATGCTTGGCGGCTTCCGATCCTTTGATGAAGTTCATCTTCGGGGAGCCGATGAAACCGGCGACGAACTGGTTGCGCGGGGTCTTATAAAGCTCAAGCGGAGAGCCAACTTGCTCAATGTTACCCGCCCGCAAGACCACGATCTTGTCCGCCATGGTCATCGCTTCGACCTGATCGTGGGTGACATAAATCATTGTCGTTTTAAGGCGCTCGTGAAGCTCGGAAATCTCCAGACGCATGCCGACCCGCAAAGCGGCGTCGAGATTGGACAGCGGTTCATCGAACAAAAACGCTGAGGGTTCGCGGACAATGGCTCTTCCAATCGCAACGCGTTGGCGTTGGCCGCCCGACAGCTGTCCCGGTCGGCGGTCCAGATAGTCTGTCAGGTTCAGAACGGCGGCTGCTTGTTCCACCCGGCGATCCTGTTCGGCCTTGTCGAGCTTGGCCATGCGCAACGGAAAGGCGATGTTCTTGCGCACCGACATATGCGGATAAAGCGCGTAAGATTGGAAGACCATGGCAAGGCCGCGCTTGGCCGGCGGAACGCTGGTTGCGTCTTGACCGTCAATAAAGATCGTGCCGGATGTGATATCTTCCAGACCCGCGATCAATCTAAGCAGTGTTGACTTACCGCATCCGGATGGGCCGACAAAGACAGTGAATTCGCCATCTTCGATTTCCAGATCAAGCGACGGAATAACTTCCACATCGCCGAACCTCTTTGTCACCTGCTTGAGTGAGATTTGTCCCATGAGAGCGTTTCCTACTTAACCGCGCCGAACGTGAGGCCGCGAACGAGTTGCTTCTGACTGAACCAGCCGAGGATGAGGATCGGCGCAATGGCCATGGTCGAGGCCGCGCTGAGCTTGGCGTAGAAGAGGCCTTCAGGGCTTGAGTAGCTTGCGATAAAGGCTGTTAGCGGTGCCGCATCGGCCGCCGTCAGGTTGAGCGTCCAGAAGGCTTCGTTCCACGCCAGAATTATATTGAGCAGCACTGTTGAAGCGATGCCGGGGATCGCCATTGGTGTCAGGATGTAGAGAATCTCTTCCTTCAGGCTCGCACCGTCCATTCGGGCCGCTTCAAGTATTTCGCCTGGAATTTCCTTGAAGTATGTGTAGAGCATCCAAACGATGATCGGCAGGTTGATCAACATCAGCACGACTGTCAGTCCGATGCGCGTATCGAGCAGTCCCAGTTTGATAAACAAGAGATAGATCGGATAGAGCACACCAACGGCTGGCAGCATCTTGGTGGACAGCATCCAAAGCAGGATATCTTTGGTGCGCTTGGACGGTACAAAGGCCATCGACCAGGCCGCGGGGACGGCAATTATGATCCCCAATAGTGTCGAGCCGCCGGCGATGATTACAGAATTCCACAAGAACCGCATGTAATCCGACCGTTCCTGAACGATCGCATAGTTTTCCAGTGTCCAGTCAAAGAAGAAAAACAGCGGGGGATCATTGATCGCCTGGGCTTCGGTTTTGAAGCTGGTCAGGATGGTCCAAAGGATTGGGAAGAAGATCAACAAACCGATGATCCATGCACCGAGCGTGTTGACGATTTTGCGCTGGTTGGTGACTGCACGAGCCATGATCCGTCCTCCCCTCAAGCGTCCAGGTTCTTGCCGACAATCCGCATCAGGAAGACGGCAACGATGTTGGCGAGAATGATGGCGTAGACACCGCCGGCCGATCCGAGGCCAATGTTCTGGCTTTCTAGAACCCGCTGGAAAATCAGATAGGTCAGCGTTTTGGTGCCAAATGCGCCGGCGGTGGTGACGAAGATTTCGGCAAAGATCGATAACAAGAAGATCGTTTGGATCAGCACCACAATGGTGATTGCACGCGCCAAGTGCGGCAGGATTATAAATCCAAAGCGGGCGAGCGGCGGTGCGCCATCCATTTCCGCAGCTTCCAGTTGTTCGCTGTCGAGCGACTGGATGGCGGTCAACAGGATCAGCGTTGCAAATGGCAGCCATTGCCAGGAAACGATGAGGATGATGGAGGGCAGGGACGCCTGACTAAGCCACAATATGGGTTCGGCGCCAAAGAACCGCCAAATATGCGCTAAGAGACCGTTCACGGGGTCCATGAACATGTTCTTCCAGACCAGCGCCGATACAGTCGGCATGACAAAGAACGGTGCAATGACAAGGATGCGGACAACCCCTTGGCCCCACATTGGCTGATCAAGGAGAATGGCCAGCAGAACGCCCAAAACAATCGTAATAACCAATACCCCTCCGACGATAATGAGGGTGGCGTAGATGCTGGGCCAAAAGGAGCTGGACGATATAAACCGCGTATAGTTGGTAAAGCCGACCCAATCGAGACCGTTGGCCATCGAGTCGCCTCTAAGCGGCAAGTACTTTTTGAATGAAAAGAAAAGGGTCATAGTCAATGGAACGAGCATCCATCCTAGGAGCAGGATTACAGCGGGTGCCATCATAAGTCTGGCTGCAGATCGTGAGTGCTGGGTGGCCATGAATACGCCTCCTCTGTTGACGGCAACGCCGCCTCAGATGCCAATTCGATTGTTTTGGGTGCAATCAGACTAGAGGACCAGAGGGCAGGAGTCCCGCCCTCCGGGAGCAGTGAAGCTTAGCGGTATCCCGCCGCTTCCATTGCATCATTGGTCAGGGCTTGAGCCTTTGCCAAAGCGTCTTCAACACTCTGTTGACCTGCGTATACAGCTGAGAATTCCTGGCTGACTTCTGTCGCAATGCCTGCAAATTCCGGAATTGCTACGAACTGGATGCCAACATAAGGAACCGGTTTGACGGTTGGATTGGCAGGATCCGCCGCGTTGATGGAATCGAGGGTCATCTGTGCAAATGGAACGGCCTGATATTCTGGCGTCTCATAGAGCGAAGTGCGTGCGCCAGGAGGTACGTTGGCCCAGCCTTCTTCCGCAGCGACCAATTCAATGTAGTCCTTGGACGTGGCCCATTCGATGAACTGCTTGGCAGCTGCTTCTTTCTGAGTGCCTGCAGGAACGGCCAGTGCCCATGCCCATAGCCAGTTGGAGCGCTTGCCGAGGCCTGTATCGGGCGCCAGCGCAAAACCGACGCTATCTGCAACCGTAGAGTCCTTCGGGTTGGTTACGAAAGATGCTGCAACGGTAGCGTCAATCCACATGCCGCATTTGCCCTGCTGAAACAGAGACAGGTTTTCGTTGAAGCCGTTGGTTGCGTATCCTGGAGGGCCGGATTCTTTCATCATACCGACAAAGAAGTTGAGCGCGTTTGCCCACTCCGGCTGATCAAACTGGGCGTTCCAGTTTTCGTCAAACCAACGGGCACCGAAGGAATTTCCGGTCACAGTAATAAAGGCGCCGCCTTCACCCCAACCGGCCTTGCCCCGCAGGCAGATGCCGTTGATGTCGTTGTCACGGTCGGTCATCGCCTTCGCAGCTTCGCGGATGAACTCCCAAGTCGGTGCTTCCGGCATTTCCAACCCGGCATTTGCCATGAGGTCGGTTCGGTACATGACCATCGAGCTTTCACCGTAAAATGGAGCGGCAAAAAGCGTTCCATCGTGGCTTAGGCCACTGCGCATAGCAGGCAGTATATCATCAACATCATATTCAGCTGAAAGGTCATTCAGCGGTACTAGCCAGCCGTTGGCACCCCAAATTGGAGTTTCGTACATACCAATGGTCATGATGTCGAAAGCACCGCCTTTGGTGCTGATGTCTGTCGTAACGCGCTGGCGCAAGACGTTTTCTTCCAACGTGACCCACTCGACGGTATGGCCTGTCTTGGCTGTGAAGTCCTCGGTGTAGCCCTGCATGCGGATCATGTCGCCGTTGTTCACGGTGGCGATGGTCAAGGTTTCTGCCGCAGCTCCTCCTACTGCGAGCAAAGACAGCGCTGTGGCTGCGGTCAGTGTGTTCTTCAGTAGCATTTATTCCTCCCTGGACTGGGCGCTATACCCACGGCCAGTGAACGCGAAAAGTTTTCCCGCGTCAAGAAAATTTTTACGCGCGTAAAATTTGACTAGGCAGAGTCGCGCATAATCAAGCGGGCCGGGAATCGGATTTCCTCCCGTTGCTCAAACCGCCCTCCATTTTCGATCAATCGGAACAAGGTGTTAACGACATGTTCCGACACCGCTGCATAATCATGCGAAGCTGTTGTTAACGACGGGCAAGTGAAGCGTGAAAAAGGGTGGCCATCATGCGATGCGACGCGAAGGTCACAGTCTTCACCCCGTCCGACCTTCACACCCAATTCATAGCAAGCAGACAAAAACCCGATGGCCAGGCGATCGTTGCTACATAAGACTGTGTTGACTGGAAGGGCCCTGTTTTCCAGGAGTTCGAGCCCTCCCTGGCGCCCGATTTCTTCAAAACCCCAACCTTGCCCCTCGATGCGAATGACATGGGGCTCCAGCTGCAGGCGCTGCATCATGCTCAAATATGCCTCACGCCTTTTGTTCGCGTTCGGGTTCGCCGGATAACGCATCTCGAAGAAACAAGGCGGTTCGCCCGTTCGGCTTAAATACTCGACAGTTTGTGACACGAAACTGTAGTTGTCCGAGCCAACAAAGGCCTCTCCCATTCCTTCGATATTGCTATCAAACAATACCGTTGGAACTTCCTTGCAGAAGGCCTCGATTGCGGATTTGTCAGACTGTCGCCCAAGCGGAGCGAGCAAAACACCTGCTGGCTTTAACGAACGTAGGCTATTTAGAATGTCGTTTTCCCGCTCCTGCTCACCATGTGAGCCGAAGAGGGTCGGGGCGAACCCGGCGTCAATACAACGCCGCTCGATCACTCGGACGATCTCGGCAAAGAACGGGTCCGCCAAGTAGGGGACAACGATGCCGATATTCTTCGTCATCCGCCTGTTTTGGTTCATTGCATAAATGTTCGGGCGGTAGTCGAACCGCTCTAAAGCGGCCTCTATCCGTTCGCGCGTTGACGTGCGGACGCTTTCAGGATCATTGAAGTATTTTGAAATGGTCGGCCGGGAGATGCCGCTGACAGCTGCAAACTCCTCCATATTCTTCACCTTCCGGTCGCCCATTTATTTGCCTATTCGTATTCGACATCGTGTTTGGACCCAATGCACCTTTTGAAGCGCGGCAGGGAGTTTAGAATATTTACGCGCGAAAATATAAAATTTCCAATTTTTGTTACTTTGAAAACTGGTCAAGTTTTCAGGAAGCCGGAAAGGGGCCGGTCATTTTAGCTTTGACATGCTTGTCAGCTGTCCCTAGCGCAGAAAGCCTTATGGGAGTGGAACCGGGTGTCTTTGGTGCGAATTCGAAGTCTAAGCGGTCTCTAGTTGCCAGATATCGCGCAACAGAGTGATCACGGCGTCAATTGCCGGCAGTTTCTTGTGGGCGTCCAGCGTCACAAAACTCAAACTGGCTGGAACGGAAACTGTGTCCGATACCGCGATCCCGAACGCTTGTTGCTGATGGAGGGCAATCGACTCGCGGCAAAGGCTGAGCCCAACACCGGCACGAACCATTTCCAGCATGGAAGCTTCCTGATCCACCAAAGCAACGATGTTTTGGTGGCATCCAGCTTCCTCAAAAATCCCGCTTAGCAGCCGCCGATGAACCGACACGTCAGGGGTTCCGATCCACGGCAGTTTGGCAAGCTCCGGCCAGGATTTGCCTTCCAGGCGTCCTTGCCAGCCGGATGGGGCAATGACGTGATAGCTGAAATCGGCGAGCTTCATAAAATGCAGGCCCGATTCGCTTTCCGTCACTTCATCCTTACCGGGCTTCGGCCCGCTAAGGTAATAACCAGCATCTATTTGGTTGCGCTGAAGACGGGTAACAATCTCGCCACTCACACCATGTTTCAACTCAGTCTCTATATTCGGAAAATTTTCGCGGACCTGAATGAGCAACTGGCCCAGGCGGATAAATTCCGGATCAACGATTGTTCCGAGCCTGAGCTTGCCGCTGATTTGATTGGTGCGTTGCTCCGCGCTGCGCCGGAAATCCTCTAATGCATCAAGCACCTTTTCGGCTTTTGCCAGAAGGGCCGATCCATCCGGTGTCAGCCTCAATCCCTTGGCGGTGCGCGAAAACAGCAACACGCCGGCGTCTTCGCTGAGGCGTTTTATTTGATGGCTGATGGCGGGTTGACTGAGGTTCAGCACCTCAGCTGCCTGAGAAACGCTCCCTTCCCGGGCCACGGTGATGAAAGCTAACAGTGTATTTATATTAGAAAATCGTTCCATATTCAAAATTCTAATATTGCTCTGTTCAATTCGTCATTAGATTTTTTGCATGGCATCAGTATGGATTTCAAAAAGAGTGTTCTGGGAGGAACCTCCTCACGGCGGCATGACAAGATACCTCGGAATGTAAATCCTGCTGCCAATTCCGTTGTGCCATAAGTCCTCCCTGCCACCAGTACAGAAAACCAGCAAAGTCAGGGGTACCTATGCCATCTGTAAACGAGTCTGATCAGGGTTTCGATTACATCGTCATTGGCGGCGGTTCAGCAGGATGCCTTTTGGCCAACCGCCTGAGCAAGAACCCTGAAAACCGGGTGCTTCTGTTGGAGGCAGGCAAGGCTGATACCTATCCCTGGATCCATATTCCGGTTGGATATTTGTATTGCATCGGCAATCCACGGACCGACTGGCTGTTCCAAACCGAGCCTGACAAAGGCCTTAATGGCCGCAGCTTGCGGTATCCGCGCGGCAAAACCCTCGGTGGTTGTTCGTCAATCAACGGCATGATCTACATGCGCGGCCAGGCCCGGGATTATAACAACTGGGCCAATCTGACCGGCGCTGACGATTGGAACTGGGACAACTGCCTAACAGATTTCATGGCGCATGAGGATCATCACGCGCTCGACAACGGGGCGGATCCGGCGACCGGCGGCAACAGCCGTTTTTCTGACATGCACGGTCATGGAGGGGAATGGCGGGTCGAGAAACAACGGCTGCGTTGGGATGTTCTGGACAGTTTTGCCGAAGCTGCTGTGGAGGCGGGCATCGAAAAGACTGACGACTTCAACACGGGAGACAATGCTGGCGTCGGCTATTTCGATGTGAATCAACGCTCGGGCTGGAGATGGAACACATCGAAGGCCTTCCTCAAACCAGCCAAGCAGCGGCCAAACCTGACCGTTTGGACCGAAGCTCAAGTCGAGCGCCTGACTATTGCTAAAAACGGAGACGGGCAGCTTGCTTGCTCCGGCGCGATCGTCAACCGCAAGGGGCGTTCCACCTCTGTGACGGCCGCCAAGGAAGTTGTGCTATCTGCCGGAGCCATTGGGTCGCCGCAGATCCTGCAGCTGTCCGGCATTGGCCCGGCTGGTCTGTTGAAGTCCCATGGTATTGATGTGGTTCTGGATGCGCCGGCGGTTGGTGGGAACTTGCAAGACCATTTGCAGATCCGGGCCGTGTTCAAGGTCAAGGGGACACGCACACTCAACACGCTGGCCAATTCCCTGTTCGGGAAAGCGGCAATTGGCCTGGAATACGCCTTCAAGCGGTCAGGGCCCATGAGCATGTCACCAAGCCAGCTCGGCGCTTTTTCCCGGTCTGATCCCGACCGCTCGTATGCCAATCTGGAATATCACGTGCAGCCGCTCAGTCTGGAAGCATTCGGGGAAGATCTGCACGACTTCCCAGCCATCACAGTAAGCGTTTGTAATCTAAACCCGACAAGCCGCGGACATGTTCAAATCCGTTCCGGCGATTTCCGGGATGCCCCGAAAATCTCGCCGAACTATCTTGCGACGGAAGAGGACCGCAAAGTCGCTGCCGATAGCCTGCGTCAAGTGCGCGAAATCATGGCGAAGCCAGCGATGAAACAATACGCCCCGGAAGAATACAAACCAGGTATCCAGTACCAGAGCGATGACGAACTGGCCAAATTGGCAGGAGATATCGCCACTACGATCTTCCATCCGGTCGGCACGGTTAAAATGGGCCGGGAGGACGATGCCTCAGCGGTTCTTGACCCTCATCTCCGTTTCAAGGGCGTGTCCGGGCTACGCGTTGTGGATGCCAGCATCATGCCGGAAATCACCAGCGGGAACACCAATGCCCCGACGCTGATGATCGCCGAAAAAGCAGCAAAATGGATTTTGGCCGGAGTCTAAGCGAAGGCTCACTGGAGTAAAGGCCGTTGACTTCGGCTAATGCAATGTATTGCTGGTTCAGCCTTTGCAATACCTCATCGCATCACGAATGGATTGGCCATTGGTTTCCCGGAAATGTTGATCCAGACGGTCTTCGTGCGGGTGTAATCCAGAACAGCCTCAACACCGGCTTCCCGTCCATAGCCGGACTGGTTGAAGCCGCCAAACGGGGCCATGGGAGATATGGCGCGGTATGTGTTGATCCAGCAGATGCCAGCTCGCAACCTCTCTGAAACTCGGTGGGCGCGTGCAACGTCCCGGGTAAAGACCCCGGATGCCAACCCGTAGGGCGTATCGTTTGCCAGGGCGATGGCCTCCTCTTCCGTGTCGAAGGGCAGCAAAGACATGACAGGACCGAACATTTCCACCTTAAGAGTTTCAATATCTGAAGATGGACATTCCACCAGCGTTGGAGCCATGTAGTTTCCTGGCCGCGACAGGGGCGCCCCACCAAAACGGATTCTGGCTCCTTGCGCCTTGGCGTTTTCCAGTGTCGCTGTAATTTTGTTGATCTGCGCCTTTGTGCAAAGTGGCCCGACATGGGTCGCCGCATCCAACGGATCACCAACAGCGATTGTGGCCGCTTTTTCAGAAATGCGCTCAACCAGATTTTCGAAGACACTTTTTTGAACGAGGGCGCGTGATCCGGCTACACAGCTTTGGCCGGAGGCTCCAAAGTTGCCGGCTATTAGTCCATTTGCGGCACCGTCCAGGTCAGCGTCATCGAAAACCAGGACTGGAGATTTTCCGCCCAATTCCAAACTCGTCACCGCGAAATTCTCCGCCGAGTTGCGGACAACATGGCGAGCCGTTTCTGGGCCGCCGGTAAAGGCAATTCTGTCCACATCAGGGTGCCGGGTAAGGGGAATGGCACAGTTCTCAGCATCGCCTGTGACGACTGATACCACGCCTGGAGGAAATCCAGCTTCCTCAATGAGTTTTGCAAATTCGAGCATTGGCACCGGTGCAATTTCAGATGCCTTGAGGACAACAGTGCAGCCCGCGGCAAGTGCCGGACCCAGCTTCGTCGCAGTCAGGAACATCTGCGCATTCCATGGAACCACCGCTGCCACAACGCCGATCGGTTCGCGGCGGGTGTAGACATGCATATCTGGTTTATCGATTGGCAATACGGCGCCTTCGATCTTATCCGCCAGTCCTGCGTAATAGCGGTAGTAGTCGGCGACGTATTTTGTCTGGCTGAGGGTTTCGGCGAGTAATTTGCCGCTGTCCGTGGTTTCCAATCGGCCAAGATCTTCGGCCTTTTGTTCGATCAATTCGGCTAGCCGGTAAAGCAACTTGCCACGCTGGGTTGGGCTCAAATCCCGCCAATCGGGGTCGTTCAGAGCCCGGCGAGCAGCGCCAATTGCTTCTTCAACATCTGACAGCGCTGCACCCGCAAAGGATGCCCAGCTTTCACCAGTGGCAGGGTTCTGGCTGTGCATCACTTGGCCGTCTGCGCCATCGCGCCAGCGGCCATCAATATAGAGCTGATAGTGCTGCATTCTTCCCCCTCAGCCGAATGCCGGCATCACGTCCTCGATGAATCTGTTCAAAGACGCTGTTTTGCGTTCATGGCTCATGCCGTTGTCGATCCAAAATGAAAACTCGTCGTATCCAAGATCTTCATAGCGTTTGAGCAGGTCAATGACCTCTTGCGCGGTTCCGATCGTCAGGTCACGGGCCATGTTTTCTGGCGCCATCATTTTGTTGGCTGCCATTTCTTCTTCAGAAAGTTCAGCAATAAGGCCCTTTGATACAGCCCGTTTATTCTGGAACCAGGCCCCAAAATAACAATAAAAACGGGAAAGTTCCCGGGCCGCCAGTGCTGCATCATCGCCATCCGAAGCTACATATGTGTGATGAAGCAGCATGACCTTAGGCCTTGGGCCGTCGTAGGTGGCGCAAGCATCGTTGAAGCGGTCCATCAGACATTCAATTTCCTCCATTCCCTGCCAAAGCGGCGTGACCTGGATGTTGAAACCTTGGTGAACGCCGAATTGGTGGCTGTTCGGGTCCCGGGCTGCTATCCAGATTGGCGGGCCGTTTTCCTGTAAGGGCTTGGGAGCTGACGTCGTGGCGGGGAAGTTGTAGAAACCGCCATGATGCTCACAGTCTCCTTGCCACAGAGGTCTCAGCAAGGGGGCCGTTTCGCGCATGCGCTGGCCGGCTTCCCAGGCTTCCAGTCCGGGCATCAGACGCTCATATTCATAGGAGTATGCGCCCCTGGCGACGCCAAGTTCGATCCGGCCGCCGGTCATCAAATCGGCTGCGGCCGCTTCGCCAGCTAGTTTTATCGGGTGCCAGAAAGGGGCAATCACAGTACCGGTTCCCAGTCGCACATTTTTTGTGTGATGCGCGAGGTCGACAAGCGTCAGGAACGGGTTGGGCGCAATTGTGAATTCCATGCCATGGTGTTCACCGGTCCAAATAGCCCGCATACCACCGCCATCGGCGAGTTTGCATAGGGACAAAAACTCCTCGTAGAGTTTTTCATGGGGCTGGTCGGGCGTGAGCCGTTCCATATGGGCAAAAAGAGAAAACTCCATGGATCAAATCCCCTCTGTCAATGCGTGGATCTCTCCTGAGACCGTGTCACCGAGATAACAATTGAGGTTTCCGGTCCTGCATTCTTGGGCGTAGCGGGACAACAAGCTGGCAAGAGGCGGACTGGTGAATTTCAGACCGGGAAGGTCTTTTGGAGCAACCGAAGTCAATTTGGTGTCAGCTGCTACACTGGTTGCTTCCGCAAGGAGGTACGCGAAATGCGTATCCTCACCGGGATCATCGAAAACTGAATAGACAGGGCCAAAACTGGCTGTCACGCCCTGTTGTCTTAACGTGGCTGTAAGGGATTTCCGGAGAGCTGTTCTTTCAGGAACCGTGCATTCGGGCAGCCGGTAACCGTCGGCGGTCTTTTCCAGAAGAACGTTGCCTTGATGACGTACCAGTGCTCCTACGACATTCATTTTTGCGGACGGATCACGTGCGTTACGTTCGCGCGTTAGGCTGAAGAATTGACCTTCCGCATACCCAAGGCCTGCTCCAGCCGTTTGCTCGAATGCAGTTACTTCGCCGATCAGGATGACATGGTCACCGGCGGGAATGGCGTTGTGGGTTTGGCACGAGAATCTTGCAATTGCCCCTCGCGGGGCAGGGATGCCATGGGCATCCAGCAGATGATCAGTCTTGGCAAATCGATCACCTTTGAAACCAGCAAAGGTATTTGCGACATCGGTCTGGCTTTCTTCCAAGACGCTTACGCAAAAGCGGTCGCAGGTAGCAAAGGCCTCATAGCTTGATAGGAATTTTCCCGGGCAGACCAGCAATAGCGGTGGGTCCAAAGATACGGATGTAAAGGAGTTTGCCGTGAAACCAACCGGCTTTCCGCTTTTGTCCCGTGCTGTAACCACCGTAACACCGGTCATGAAACGGCCAAAGGCAGTCCGTAACTCGCGGGGATCGATAGGCTTCATGTCGTGCACTCCCTCACAAAATCCAGCAGAGCTTTGTTGACTTGGTCCGGATGCGTCATCGGCATCATATGCGCGGCATCCGCAATCACTTGGGCCTTTCCTCGGGGCGCCAATCGAGCCATCGTTTCGGACATTTCCGGCGTCGAATTCGGCTCAAGTCCGCCAGTCATAAATAAGGCTGGGCAGGACAGCCCTTGGAGCAGGTCATCCGATGGTCCGTCCTCCTCGGCAAAGACTTGATAGGCAGCGCTGTACCCTTGAAAATCTGTGGTCTTTAGCCAGTATTCGCAGGCTTTGCGTGCGTCTGACTGATCAGATCCAAACCAGCGCGCCAGCGTGGGCTCAAAGTCTTGAGAAACCGAGTTGCTAAGCGCATTACTGCGTTGTTGGACAGCCCCTTTTGCGTCAATTGTGCGCCGGTAGATCGCGTTTAAAGCGACAACACCGCGAACCAATTCCGGGGCTCGGGCCGCCAGATCGAGCGCGATCATAGCCCCCATAGAGTGACCGATGATCACGGCCGGCTGATCTAATACCGCTGCAATGCGCGCGGTGAACGCAGCGAGGGTCGCAGGGCCATCAAGAGGAACGCTTTCACCATGGCCGGGCATATCGACCGCAACCATCTGAAACTCCCCGTTGAGCTCGTCAATCTGAGCATTCCAGGCCTCCGCGCGCAGTCCGACACCATGGATCAGGAACACATTCGGCCCTTCTCCCTGGCGGATGCTGGCGATACCAGCGCTTTTAGACCGCGGCCGGGTTGTCCACGTCACGACCCATCTCCTTCAGATCCTGATATCGGTCGCCAATGCGATGGAATGGCCGGCCAGACGTTGCTCCGCCGAGGACGACAACCACTTCGTCAGCGCGCGGAGCATCGGGGATAGAAAACTGAATTGTCAGATAGTGAGATCGTCGCCCGGCGTCGTTTTTATCCATGAGCGGAATCATGATCGGCGCATCGGCCGGTCCTCGGGTGTTGGTAAAGGCGAGATAGGACTTTGCGCCGACGGCTTCTCGGTAATGATTACCGAAGCGCAAGGTATGGATCAGACCGGAGGCGTGCTCGATTTCCCCGTCAAGACCGACAACCGCGGCCTTGCCATAAGCTTCGATAGCCTCACCGCTTCCGCCAAGCTTGATCATACGCTCTGTCAGCAACTCACCTAGAACGGGGCCGAAAGCCAGAATTTCCGATTTTAGGTCTTCAACAAAACGACCAGCCCAAGGGTTTTTCACAACGGCTGCAGCCGCAAACAGATGCCATGGGTGCTCGGTCTTCTTAAAACCCTCAATGAAGATCTCTTCTTCGAACGTGACTATTTTCCGGACTTCGGGCTGCATCCATCTTCTCCGTTTGGTTCCTACCAGCGTCGGCCCGAAGTATTCGCTTGCTTGACAATCCGCACAAACGAATGATTTTGACACTTAGGTATTAGTCAAACTAATGGGTAACTTGCGCATGGCTTCAGCTCTACCGCCGCTAAACTGGTTCCGCGCATTTGAGGCCGCGGCCAGGCATTTGAGCTTCACCGCCGCAGCGGAAGAAATCGGCATGACACAATCCGCTGTCAGCCAGCAGATCAAATCGCTGGAACTTCGATTGGGGGTGCCGTTATTCGAGCGCAAACCGCGCGGGCTTGCCTTGACCGACAATGGCCGGCGTTTGTTGCCCCAGGTTGATGCTGCCCTTGATCAGCTGACCGAGGCCTCCCGGTCGTTTCTACCGGAGAAGCCGGAAAAATTATTGACGATCTCTCTTTCAATCAGTGTGCTTCAATGGGTCATCGCACCTGTTCTGCCTACCTTTCAGGTTGAACATCCTGATATATCGCTTCGTTTCATGGGCGCAGTCTGGCCTGATGAATTCAGGCGGTCTCTGGCAGATATCGTCATCAGTTTTGGCTCGCGCAAACAGGCCGGCCCGAAGGCTGTTTTGCTCGGCAGCAACAGTTTGATCGCGCTGAAGCCAGCAAACCTTAGCGGCGAGATGGGAGACTATCCGTTGATTGAAGCTGTCGGAGTTTCCGGTGGCTGGGATACGTGGAGTGCTGCTGCGAAGATCAAATGCCCCAAACCTTCGATCTTTGTCGATTCATATGGCGCGGCACTTGAATTGGCGGTCAAAGGAAATGGGGGGTGTCTTGTCAATGAAATGCTCGCCCGCCATCCGCTTAGAAGCAATATGGCGGTACCCATTCGCCCAATCCTGCTGAGCTCGAACGAAGGTTATTTCTTATCGATCAACCGTGAAACTGCGGAAGCCGGCATCTTCGTCGATTGGATCAGCAGGATTGCGTCAGAAAACCCGGTTCGGTTCGAGCCATCCGACGTGTGATCCTTCAAAAGCTCCGCCTTTAATACAGATAGACGATCAAGGACGGCATTCCGGCGGGCATCGAGATCGGCCCTCAGCCGGTCGATATGTTCGAGCTTTTCTGTCAGTTTGGCGATGCCGCCTTCACAAGGCCGGGCTCCCTCGTCTGATAGACAGGCACTCATGGCGCGAATTTCACGGGTGGAAAATCCCGTCGCTATGAAGTCCCGAATTCGCCCGGCGCGGCGCAAATCAGCTTCGCTATAAGTGCGATATCCGTTTTCGGACCTGCGCACATCCAGTAACCCAGCCTTCTCATAGTGGCGTAACATGCGTTGGGTGATCCCAAGTCGTTCGGCAGCTTCCTTGGCCTGCATCCCATTCCCTTTCCAACTAACTTTGACAAATATGTTAGGGGCTGGATTGAAGATCAATAATGTCGGCGGTAGGGGGTCTTCGCCCGATTTGCCCAAGTATTAGGTTCGAAGCGACCAGCCGCCATCCACGGTCAGGACCTGTCCAGTCAGCCACTCGTTTTCCGAACTGCCCAGCCGGAGGATCCAAGGGACGATATCGGCGGGAACACCACGCCGGCCGAGAGGAACTTGAGCTTCTTCTTGCGCTTCGATCTGCTGAGCCATCTCGTCCGGCAATCCCATCATGCCGGTCAACGCGCCACTTTTGACTGGCCCTGGCGCAACGGCATTTACTCGGATGCCATCGCCGGCAAACTCGATAGCCCAGGAACGGGTCAAATGTTCCAGAGCGGCTTTTGTGGCTGCATAATGCGCCACCATAGGAACCGCGTTCCGCGATACAGCAGTTCCAATGTTGACAATCGCCCCTTTGGTTGTGCGTAACGCTGAATGACCTTCTTTTACCAGCAGAGAAGGGGCAACGATATTGACGGCTGACATCTTGGAGATCAGGTCGGCGTCATAGGCCATAACCGGCAGAGGCTGACCGGCACCTGAGTTGTTGACGATCAGATCCAGCCGTCCCCACCGGTCTAATGCAGTGTCAACAATGCGCGCAGCGCTGGCGGGATCTGAACTGTCTGCCTTTAATGTAACGATTGCCTTATCCGCTGACGCCACATTGGCCAGCTTCGCCTCATCGCGCCCTGTGACAAGGACTTTTGTGCCGCGTTCTGCCAATGCGAGCGCAGTGGCCTCTCCGATGCCAGAACTTCCTCCGGTGATGATTGCGACCTTGTTCTGCCAAGTGGTTTCCCGTGTCATCCTGAGTTTAATCCTATCTTCGAATGCGGCACATTTTGATGTGCGCATAGGCTTAGAGGATTGACACTAGTGTCAGGGTCAAGCGGCAAAGATCATGAAAGCAAAGAGATGTTTTCGATTTCGAATGCCTTGTCAGCGGCTATTGATAGGGCCGCAGCATTTCCACGAGAGGTATCACAATCTCGCGGATCGCTCTGCGATTAAACAACGTCCGCGACAACTGCGAGGCAGTCTCCAGATTTGATCAGTCCGGGAAAATGGCGGGCCATCAGGATGCCGGATCGTTTGGCATGGTATTCAACCGGGGCAACACCTGTCCGATCCGTTGCCCAGACTTTGGCAACCACATCACCGGCAGCCACGTCATCACCGAGATCCAAAACCGGTTCAATCATGCCCTTGCCTTCGCAGAAGACAAAACAGTCGCCATCGGGCATGTCGAGCAAAATTGTCGGGCCGAGTTCAAGGTCACCGTGCATGATGCCGGCGTGCCGCAGAACATTTCGGATCCCCTTCTTTGCAATTGCGATAGACCGGGCGGTCGACGTGCCGCCGCCACCAAGTTCGGTCGTCACGAAAACCTTGCCCTGTTCTTCAACCGCGGTGTCATACATGCCGACATTGTCAATCTCGAGCATGATCGCTGTGTAGGGCGCATTGAAGGCGTTGGCAGCGGCAACACAGGCTTCCTGCTGGGCCTTATTCTCGAGCACATGTGCAGAGGCAAAGGGCACAAAATCCAGTGTCTTTCCACCGGAGTGGAAATCGAGAACGATGTCGGCCAATGGGATCAGCACGGTCTCGAAATAGTGCGCGATCTTCTCTGTCACTGTCCCGTCTGGGCGGCCGGGAAAGGACCGGTTCAAGTTGCCTTTGTCGATCGGGGAGGTTCGCGTTCCTGCTTGAAACGCCGGGTAGTTGAAGGCCGGTATAATGATGACCCGGCCTGTGATGTCCTCTGGAGACAAGGAAATGGACAAATCTTGCAGGGCGACCGGGCCTTCATATTCATCGCCGTGATTGCCGCCGGTCAACAAAGCCGTCGGGCCGTTGCCGTTCCGGATCACCGTAATGGGAATCATGACCGAGCCCCAGGCGGAATCATCGCGGCTATAGGGCAGGCGCAGATACCCATGATGGACCCCGTCTTCGTCAAACGGGATCGTTGGAACAATCGGATTTTTGGTCATGGGTCAGGCTTTCACAAACAATTTGCGCGGAACATTTGCAAGGCATTCGGGTTCACCGTCCCGGATGACAATGCTTTCCGTGATCTCAAATCCCCAGTCTTCCATCCAAAGGCCGGTCATGAAATGAAACGTCATGTTTTCCTGCAAGACCGTGCGGTCGCCACTGCGCAAAGACATGGTGCGCTCGCCCCAGTCCGGCGGATAGGACAATCCGATCGGATACCCCGTGCGATTGTCCTTTGTGATGCCGTGTTTTTTTAGGACTGCGAAAAAGGCATGTGCAATATCTTCACACAGGTTCCCGGCTCTTGCCGCCTCCAGCCCCGCTTCAAGTCCTTCTAATACAGCCTGCTCGGCATCCAGGAATTTCTGGTCAGGTTTCCCTAAAAAAAGAGTGCGCGACAGCGGGCAGTGATAGCGATTGTGGACACCGGCGACTTCGAAGAATGTCCCTTCGCCGGCAAGCATTGGCTGATCGTCCCATGTCAGGTGCGGCGCAGCGGCGTCGCTTCCCGACGGCACAAGAGGAACGATGGCCGGATAGTCGCCACCTGCATCCAAGTTGGCATCATATTTAAGTCCCGCATCGTAGATTTCCGCGACCAGGTCGCATTTGCGCAGACCAACCTCGGCCTTTTCTAGGATACGGGCATGAATGTTCTCGACTTTTTTACCGGCAATTCGGAGATATTCGAGTTCCCGTTCGGATTTGACTGCGCGTTGCCAATTCACAAGACCGTTGGCATCGTGAAAGTGGGCATTTGGCAGGTTCTTTTGCAGGGATGCAAAAGCGGCTGCGGAGAAATAGTAATTGTCCATCTCCACGCCAATGTTGGATTTGCTCCAATCAAAGTCTTCAATCCTGGTTGAAAGGTAATCCATCGGATGGCAATCCGTCGATTGCACATAGTGATCCGGATATCCGATAATTCGGTCCGGATGCATGAAGCAGGTCCGAAGCGCTCCGTTTGCATCCTGCCCGCGCCCGAACCAGATCGGTTCGCCGTCCAGACCGACCAGCACAGCCTGATGCACGTAGAATGACCAGCCGTCATAGCCAGTCAGCCAGTTCATGTTGGAAGGATCTGAAACGATGAGCAAATCCAGGCCAGCGGCTTGCATCGCTTCCCGGGTCTTTTTGACCCGCTGATGATATTCGTCTCTAGTAAAGCGGAGAGTAAGCTCAATCACAGGCGCAATCCCTTGCTTATGCTTCGATGGTTATGCCGGCATTTGCGGCCTGTGCCCGGGCTCGGGCAAATGTTGCAATTGCGGTATCCTGAACGCCGGTTCCGGTCAGGTCACAGATCGTGATGGCTGCATCCGAGGTCCGGCCGGCCGCCTTTCCCGATACAATCGCGCCCAGATCATCAAACTGCGTGCCTTTGGTTACGGTGCCGGCTGCTAGAGCCGCGCGTAGTTCTCCCATCAACTCGGTTTGAGATTGACGATCTGGAACATAAAGATCTGCCTTGGCCAAACACTCAGGCGCGAGTTCACTCTTGTGAGATTGGTCCGAGCCCATTGCAGTGACGTGCTGTCCCGGCTGTAACCATTCCGCGCTTATGAGGGGTGCGCTGCTGGGAGTCGTCGTCACAATCACATCGGTTTGAGAGACTGCTGCCGGCAGATCGGAAGCCGGCAACACCTCGATACCGAGCTGTTTCGTCATCTGGCTTGCCGCACTTGATGCCTTTTCCGGGTCACGCGCCCAGATCAGAGCTTTCCTGATTGGCCGGACTAGGCACAAAGCCTGGAGCTGCAACCTGGCTTGGGTTCCTGCCCCGACAATACAGGCAGTGGAGGCTTCTTCCGGTGCCAGATGTCTCGCCGCAACAGCTCCCGCAGCAGCTGTGCGGATATCTGTCAGATAACCGTTGTCCAGCAGCAATGCCTCGACCATTCCGGTTTTCGCCGAAAACAGGATCATCAATCCCGACGTGCTCGGCAAACCAATCTTGGGATTGTCGAAAAAACCCGGCGACACTTTAATTGCAAAGCTGTCGATCCCCGGGACATAAGCTGTCTTTACATCAACCTCACCGTTGAACTGAGCAATGTCCATCGACAAGATCGGCGGCATGATGACACCGCCGGCGGCCAATGCAGCAAATCCCCGCTCAACCTTGTCAATTGCGGTCAGGTCAAGCTGGACCGCTTTTCGCAATTCATCTTCCGTCAGAATGGCAATGTCAGGCATGGTTTATGCGTCCCCTTCAGCCGTGAGATCGACATCTTCGCCGGAGGTGATCCGGTGATGCAGCTTCATGTCGATGTTTCCGCCAGACAGAACCGCGACAATTGAGGCATCTGATCGCACTTTCCAGCTGATCAGCGCTGCAATGCCAACAGCTGCAGCACCTTCAATGATCTGTTTTTCCTGCCAATACGCATGACGTATTCCAGCGGCGATTTCGGCTTCGCTTACCAAAACCACCTCATCGACCAGATCCCGGGTCATCTGAAACGTGAACCGGTTATCCAATCCGATGCCGCCGCCAAGGGAGTCGGCAAGGCTGGGTTCTTCGGTGACCTGAACGGGGCAACCTGCTTTCAACGATGCAATCATGGCCGGGCCTCTTTCCATGGAGATCCCGATCACCTTGACCGACGGTTTCGTTGCTTTGATTGCCGCGGCAACACCTGAAATCAGCCCGCCGCCCGAAAGCGGAACCAGCACGGTACCAACATCGGGAACATCTTCAAGAATTTCGAGACCAAGTGTGCCCTGTCCGCATATGACATCCCGATTATCGAAAGGCGGCAGGAGTACAAGCCCCTTTTCAGCGACCAGCCGGTCCGCCTCGATCTGCGCTTCATCCTGCGAGTTGCCGGTAATCAGGATTTCGGCACCCAGGTCCCGGATTGCCGCAACCTTGTTTTCCGGCACTAGGCGAGACATGCATATTGTGCAGGAAACGCCAGCTTGTTTGGCCGCAAATGCGAGTGCCCGGCCGTGGTTTCCGGTTGAAACGCCGACGATACCACGGCGGCGCGCTTCGTGATCCAATTTCGCAACAGCATTCGTTGCGCCCCGGAGTTTGAAACTGCCGGTGTCCTGCAGGTGTTCCAGCTTGAGATGAACAGGTACGCCTGCATGTGCACCGAGATTGGCAGACGGCACCACCGGCGTGTGCCGAACGGCGGTTGAAATCGCCGAGCGGGCGGCAACAAAATCCGCCACCTGAAACCGACAGCTTGCGCTCACTGGTCCTCCCTCAGCACAACTATCGATGTCCAACAAACATGATCCATTTCCAGTTCCTCAGAGATTGTTTGTGGAGACTGAAGAAAGGACAATTACAGGTCAATATATATATTAAATCATGACAATTTTGTCGACGGATGCTAAAAGATGTCCGTGTAAGGTCCTGGCGGGTTTTGGCAGATCGCGGCCAGTTGCTCCAAGCCAAAAATGAACTGGTCCTCACCGGTGTTGCCAAGGCAAATCCGAATGCCTGGCTCAACCTTTATCCCTGGAAGCGCGAACGCCGATCCGGGGGCAACAACCACACCGCGCTGCCGCGCCGCTTCAATAAAAACCTCCTCTGACCAACCATCCGGCAGGGGCATCCATATGTGAAGACCATTCGGGCTGCTGTTGAACGGCACGGAGGATAATGCGTCCTGAGCAAGCGCATTCCTTCGCGCCAAAGCAGATTTCTGCCAGTCAATAAGCTGGTCCGCCGTGCCATCCTCAATCCATTTAGCCGCGATCTCTGCAACGAGCGGGGTTGCCATCCAATCGATCGCCAAATGCCGGTTTGCCGCTACCGGAGCCAGGTGTTCAGGCGCAACAAGATACCCTTGCCGAAGTCCCGGCATAAGACATTTGGTAAAGCTTGTGAAATAGAATGTCCGCTCAGGAGCCAGGGCCGCGACAGGCGGAAGACGCCGTGGCTGGAGCGGGCCCCAAGCGTCGTTCTCGATGATCAAAAGATCATGGGCCTGGGCAATGGAAACAAGACGCCTGCGGCGCTCAAGGCCCATGACATGGGCCATTGGATTCAGACCATTCGGCAATAGAAACAGTATCTTGATTTCTTTGTTGCGGCAGGCAAGCTCCAGGGCTTCCGGGATGATACCTTCCTGATCCGTTGCCAGCCCCTGTATGTCAAAATCCATATATCTGGAAAGACGGATCAGCGGGTGATGACAAACCCCATCCGTCACGACGATCGCGCTGCCATCGATCACACTCATAAACGCTGTTGTCATGGCGGAACTGCTTCCGTTTGTAAGCACAACCCGATCGGGCGAGCAGACAACACCGCATTGCTCCAGCCATGAGGCCGCGGCCGCTTGATACGGGCGCAAAGCGTTGGCTGGCCGGAAGGAAAAGACTGCTGATGGCGGAAGCGTTTCGGACAGATCCGTCAACGCATTGCGCATCTTGTCCAGGTGAATATGCCCGCTTACCGGCTTGAGGTTGGAAAAGTCCACCAAAGACTCGCCAAGGCTCGCGGACAAATACGGGGCATCCGTCTCAACGGGCTTTGAATTTACATAAGTTCCGCGACCAACCTGACCGGATATCATCCCCCGCCGTATTAAGAGATCATAGGCTCGGCTGACTGTCTGCACGCTGATGTTCAGTTGATAAGCGAGTTCTCTGTGCGGGGGTAGTTTCTCACCGACGTTTAGTTCACCGTTTTTAATTGCAGTTGCAATCAGGTCCGCAAGCGAACGATAGGCAGGCCTTTGAATGGGCTGTGGGAAGCTTTTCCATATTGTCATGATTTGATATTGGAGCTAATCATAACAATTGACAAGGCATATCATCACAGCCATGGTCGCGCCATGATTGGGCTGAAACTTGACGACCGCGACCTGAAGATCCTGTCCCTTTTGTCACAAGAGGGACGGCTTTCCAAAGCGGACCTTGCCAAACGGGTGAACCTGTCTCCCACCCCTCTGTGGGAGCGCCTGAAGCGTTTGGAAAACGCAGGTATTATCCGCGGCTATAATGCTGATATCTCGCTAAAAAGCGTGGCTCCGCATATTGAAGTCTTTGTTACCGTCGAGCTTGAGAACCACAAGGCAGAGAGTTTCCAGGCTTTTGAACGTTCCATGGACCGGCACGAAGAGATAGTGGCTTGCTGGGCCGTAGGTGGCGGGTTTGATTATGTTCTTCAGGTTATCACCCGGGACATCGACAGCTATCAGCGGCTTATCGATACACTGCTGGAGGGGAAGGTAGGTTTCGCAAGATACTATACCTACGTTGTGACGAAGCCGGTCAAACTCCGCGGAGCTCCTCCATTGAAATTCCTCCTCGGTCGGGATCTGCCAGATGGATCTGCTGGCGACGGCACCGAATAAGAATGTAACGTCTTCGCCGACGTCTTTCTTTAGTCGTTTCTTCCATGAAACTCCTCTTACGATCCGGTCAAGCAAAAGGAGGCCGGATCAATGGCAATGCCCATTCATCAGGAAACGACGACATTTCATCTCAACGACAAACGATTGTTCCGCTCATTTGCCTATATTGATGGCAAGTGGACCGCAAACGGAAAAGGACACACGCTTCCGGTCACCGACCCGGCAACGGGGGACTGGATTGGTGACGTCGCAAACCTGAATTCTGCCGAAAGTTCTGCCGCTGTTGACGCTGCACACAAAAGTTTTGACAGCTGGGCCGGATTGTTGCCGCAGCAACGGGCAGCCATCTTGCGGCGTTGGTTTGAACTGGTCACCGAGCACCGTGAGGATCTTGCGCAGATCATGACGCTCGAGCAGGGCAAACCCATTTCAGAATCCCGAGGTGAGGTGGATTACGGTGCTTCATTCGTCGAGTTTTATTCCGAAGAAGCCAAACGCCCGAATGTTGAGGGTGTAACGTCTCATCTTGCCGACGCAGAGGTGGAAATCTGGCTGGAACCGGTCGGAGTGGCTGCTTTGATCACACCGTGGAATTTTCCCAGTGCCATGGTAACGCGTAAAGCTGCGGCGGCTCTTGCTGCCGGCTGTACCGTGGTTGTGCACCCATCTGGCGAAACGCCATTTTCGTGTTTGGCATTGGCGGAACTCGCCGAACGTGCGGGGATGCCGGCCGGCGTCTTCAATGTGGTGACTGGTGAACCGGCAATCGTTGTTCAGCCGTGGATGGACGACCCGCGCGTCCGGGCAATCTCCTTCACTGGTTCGACGGAAATCGGCAAACTGCTGTATCGCCAGAGCGCAAATACCATCAAGCGCATGGTGTTGGAACTCGGTGGGCATGCGCCCTTTCTTGTCTTTGCGGATTGCGATCTGGATCTGGCGGTTGAAGAAGCTGTGAAAGCCAAATTCGCGACTTCCGGTCAGGATTGCCTCGGGGCGAACCGGTTTTTGGTCGAGTGGCCGGTTTATCAGGAATTTTGTGAACGTTTTGCTGCCCGCACTTGCGAGCTAGCGGTCGGACCAGGTTACAGCGATCCTGACATTGGCCCGTTGATGAACCGAAATGCAGTCGACAAGCAGAAGAGCCATGTCGCCGATGCCCTGGCAGCCGGTGCGACGCTCCTGTGTGGCGGCAAACAACATGCTGCCGGACCTTTGTTCTACGAACCTACGGTCCTCTGCGACGTTCCAGAGACCGCTAAGGTCATGCACGAGGAGACCTTCGGCCCGGTGGCCGCAATCGCGTCGTTTGACACGGAAGAAGATGCCATGCGCCGGGCAAACGACACCGAATATGGCCTGGTGGCTTATGTCCACACCCGCGATCCTCGCCGCATTTACCGCGCCAGCCGTTGTCTCCGGTTCGGCATGGTTGCCATTAACAGAACCAAGGTGACCGGTGCACCAATCCCCTTTGGCGGTATGAAACAGTCGGGCCTCGGCCGCGAAGGTGCCCGCATGGGCATGGCTGACTTCATGGATGTCAAATACGTCTGCCGTGATTGGGCTTGAACCTATAAAAACGAGGAAACGATATGCTTCGAAACGACCAGCTCGATCAGTGGGATCGGGAAAACTTCTTTCATCCGTCAACCCATCTTGGCCAGCACGCCCGCGGCGAAGCGCCCAGCCGGATCGTTGAGACCGGGTCTGGTGTCTATATTGAGGACCGAGACGGCAACAAACTTCTGGATGCTTTTGCCGGCCTATACTGTGTCAACGTTGGTTATGGCCGTCAGGAAATTGCGGAAGCCATCGCAGAACAGGCCAAGAAACTCGCCTATTACCATGCCTATGTTGGGCACGGCACGGAAGCGTCCATAACCCTGTCAAAAATGATCCTCGACCGGGCACCGGCCAACATGTCCAAGGTGTATTTCGGCCTCGGCGGCTCTGATGCGAACGAAACCAACATCAAATTGGTCTGGTACTACAACAACATTCTAGGCCGTCCGGAAAAAAAGAAGATCATCTCACGCTGGCGTGGCTACCACGGTTCCGGGTTGATGACTGGGTCTTTGACCGGCCTGGAGCTGTTCCACAAGAAATTCGATTTGCCGTTCGACAACGTCCTGCATACGGAAGCACCATACTACTTCCGCCGTTCGGATGTCTCCATGAGCGAAGCCGATTTTGTGGCGCATTGCGCTGCTGAATTGGAAGCCCTGATTGAACGTGAAGGCGCAGATACGATCGCGGCGTTTATCGGTGAACCAGCCATGGGGACAGGTGGTCTTGTTCCTCCGCCTGCCGGGTACTGGGCTGCCATTCAGCCGATCCTTAAAAAGCACGACATCCTGTTGATCGCCGATGAAGTTGTCACCGGTTTCGGGCGTCTTGGGTCGATGTTCGGATCAGACCACTACGGCCTTGAAGCAGACATCATCACAATCGCCAAAGGCTTGACCTCAGCGTATGCGCCGCTTTCCGGATCGATCATATCCAACCGGGTTTGGGAGGTCCTGATGACCGGCACAGACGAAACTGGTCCAATCGGGCATGGCTGGACCTACTCAGCCCATCCGATTGGGGCGGCCGCTGCAATTGCCAATTTGGAGCTGGTTGACAGCATGGGTCTGGTCTTTAATGCCGGAGAAACTGGCGCCTATCTGAAGCAGGCGTTACTTGATGCCATTGGAGATCATCCGAATGTCGGTGAGGTTCGCGGCGAGGGCCTGTTGATTGCGGCAGAGTTTATTGAAGACCGGATTACACGGACCTTCTTCGATCCGGCCCGGAAAATCGGTCCGGCACTGGCGGCCGCGTTGCTTAAGAACGGTGTTATCGCGCGTGCGATGCCTCAAGGCGATATTCTCGGGTTTGCACCACCGCTTTGCGTAACCAAAGAAGAGGCTGATACGATTGTTGACGGCGTCAGAAAAGCCGTCACAGAGGTCCTTGGCTGAGCTTGAGTTTTGGGATCCGGTTTTCCGGATCCCTTCGTGCCGCTTTAATGTGCGAAATCGCTGGGTCGCAGCTGCACAAAGTGTTCAAGATGAGGACGTTCAAGACATGTTGAACCGCTCTGCCGAGTACGCAGCCAATTGGAGATTTGGAGTTCGGCCTGTAATCAGGTCAGCCAGCAGCTCTCCAGTCTTTGGGGCCATCATCAAACCATAGTGGCTGTGGCCAAAACCGGCATAAAGACCCTTCAATCCTTCAAATTCGCCAATCATTGGCAAGCTGTCGGGAAACGACGGACGGCTCCCCATCCAATAACGGGGTTCACTGACTTGGAGGTCTGGAATGGCAGCTTTGGCCTGATTTTGCATGCGCTGGGCTTTATTCATGTCTTCCGGCTCATCGACATGGGCGAATTCCGCCTGACCAGCCACCCGCAAACCACCTTCCATGGAACTTGCAACAATTTTTGCGTCTGTATCCATCACGGAGTTCTGGAGTTCGATCCCGGCTAACGGAAATTCGACATGATAGCCCCGCTCAGCCACAAGCGGCACTGAAATGCCCAGGGGCTTCAGCAAGTCAGCTGACCAGGCTCCCATGGCAACGATGACGCGTGATGCAGACAGCCTCATTCCACTGCAGTCGATGTCCCAACCGTTTTCCGTACGTCTAATGCTCGTGACCGTCTGTTGCAGAATGTCTACGCCGAGGCGTTCTGCCTTGTTTGCCAGCGCTGTCATGATCTGACCGGGAGACTGAGCGCGAGCTTGTCCGTGAATTAACACCGCAGCTTTGAATTCGGGGGAGAGGGCAGGTTCGATCTTTTGCAAACTGCTTTGCCCAACCAGCTCAAGGTCCGCGCCTTTCTCCTGCCGGATCCGATAATCCAAGGCTTTTAGCCGGTCTGGATTTTCGTCTCGGAAGGCATGGACGTAGGCGCAGTCTTTTATCAGATGTTCTTGTCCTGTCCCTTTCAGATGGCGACGGTAAAGATCTATCGATGGTGCGCACAAGGGTTCCATGGCGTCAGAAATTTGCCGGGTGCGGACTTCGGAACTGTTGCGCAGGAATTGTAGGCCCCACGGCAGCATGCGCGGCCAGAAGCCAGTGCGAACGCTTAGCGGGCGGTGTTTGCCGAACATAAGTGCTGGCATTTTCTTCCAGATACCTGGCTGCGACTGGGGGACAAATGACCAAGGCGAAATGACGCCCGCATTGCCAAAGGAGGCTTCTTGGCCTGGTTTCCCACGATCAATCAACCGAACCGAAATGCCGCGTTCAGCCAAGGACAGGGCGGTGCACAGACCAATCGCGCCTGCACCAAGAATTGTTACGCTTTGGACCATGGCTGTTCAGACAGCTTCTGCTCGCAAGAGGCGCGACTGAATGATCTGGCTCAGAATGGCCGGGCTGGCAATTGCAAGCGCAATCAAGTCTGCCTGCAGTGAGGGCGCAATGAAGACCAACCCGGAAAGCGCGAGCAGAACTCGGAAGATCATTCCCATGGGAACGAGCCAATACCCCACCACCGCTGCCGACAGGGCGATGACACCTGCAATACAGCTTGCAGCGGTATAGGTGAACTCGAAGAAATCGAAGCCGGTCGAAGAGACAAGCAGCAAGACCGGCGCATAGACAAAGGCCATCGGCGCAACGACTTTTCCAAGTCCCAGGGAAAAGGCCGAGATGCCCGTTCTGAAGGGATTGGAATTGGCGATGGCAGCAGCAGCATAGGCTGATGTGCAAACCGGTGGTGTGATCTCGGCAACGACACCGTAGTAGAGCACAAACATATGGCTTGCGATCGGAGGAATTCCGAGCTGAGCCAAGGCAGGTTGGGCGACCGAAACCAGCATGATGTAAAGCGCTGTTGTTGGAACACCCGCGCCCATCAGAATGCAGGCAATCGCGATAAAGACGAGGCTGATAAAGAGAGTCAGATCCTCAACACTGAACAGCTCGAAGTTGCCAATGCTGAACAGTCCATGCAGGTCGCCGCCCAGATTGGCGGCCGCTTGTGTCACCATGAAGCCAATGCGGAAACCGACGCCGGTGGTGTTGATGACGCCAATCACGATGCCGACAGCAGCCGCTGCGGCCCCTACTGCGAGAGCGTATTTCACTCCCGTTTCCATCGTATCGGCCATTTCGCTCACAGTTGTTCGGCGCTGGGGATTGAACGTTGCCAAGGCCGCACCGGCGATGAGCAGCGCCGACATTGGTAGATCAAATCCGCCGCCCGCAAATTTCCAAACTACAAAAGCGATAAAGGCTGCCGGATAGACCAGTGTGAGTGGCGACTTCACACGCGCCATTCCAGCGATCAAGGTGAGGGATATGCCGCAAAAAGCGGACATATAAGGCGTGTAGCCGGAAAAGAGCACTGTCAACAGGCCTACCAGCGGCACCATATTGGCCCAGCCATCACGCCAGACTTGCCCCAATTTCGGCAACATATCGGCTGACATACCCTTTAGGCCCAAACGGCGGGCCATCAAATGCACAACGGCAAACACGCCCGTGTAATGCAGAAGCGCCGGGAAAATCGCGGCAACGACGATGGTGGTGTAGGGCACCTCCAGAAATTCCGCCATGATGAAAGCGGCTGCGCCCATGATCGGTGGTGTGATTTGTCCTCCAGCTGATGCGGCGGCTTCAACCCCACCCGCAAAGTGACCCGGATAGCCCAGTCGTTTCATGTTGGGGATGGTCAAGGCTCCAGTGGAGACAGTGTTTGCGACCGAAGATCCGGAGATCGTGCCGAAAAAGGCCGAGGAGACAACCGAGACCTTCGCTGGCCCGCCAGTATAACGTCCCGCTAGTATAGTGGCGTTGTCGATGAAGAGCTGGCCCAGTCCGGTGCGCTGGGCGATGACACCGAACAGGACAAAATGAAAGACGATGGTTGAGACAACCCACAAGGTCACGCCAAAGATACCTTCCTGCGGGAAATACATTGATGACACAAAGGTGCGGAATTTCACGCCGGGATGCTGAAGAATTCCCGGGAAGATCGGGCCGAATAAGGCGTAGGATATGAAGACGCAGATGATGAGCGGCAGAACCCAGCCCAAGGTGCGCCGAGCGATGTCGAGGACCAGAGCAATCAGGATGCAGCCGAAGACCAGGTCATAGGTGTTGGGGTTGCCCATCCGGAACGTTTGTTCCTCGATTCCCAAAGCGGGAATGCCGTGCCATGCAAACCCGAGATAGAGGGAGGCGGCAATGCCCAGAACCATCAGGATGATATCGAGAAACGGGACGCCGCCAAGATGCAGGGCGCCGGTGTTCAAGTCGAAGGATGTTTTGGTTTTGACATGCGGAAACAGCGCATAAATCAGGATAAACAGGCCCGACAGGTGCCAGCCCATATGCCAATAATCGGGCGGCAGGCCAAATCCTGCAGTCAGATAGTGGTAGGTGGCAAAAACGAGCGCGACATACCGCAGAACCTTGGCGAAATGAGTCGACACCTGGCGTGTGGCCGCGCCTTCGTCATATTTTTTCTCGATCGCGGCCAATTCGTCCGCCGATAGCTCTTCCACCACCGGGTTGCGGTTTGTGGCCTGAGACATCTCGCTCATCGCGCAATATCCTGATTTTTATGTCTTATGGAAAAGAGGCGGCACGACAGGGCGCGCGCCGCCCAATTGCAGGCTGCATGCGGCGTTGATTATTCCATCATGCCTGCTTCTTTGTAGAACTTCTTAGCGCCGTCATGGAGCGGAACACCAAGAGCGGCAACGCCATCCAGGGCCGTATCTAGTGTGATCTGCTTGCCCTTCGCGTGACCATTGTCGAGCAACTTCCGGGTGTTGTCGTTCCAGAGCGCCTTGGTGATAGCGTAGACGAAGTCTTCGGAGAGATCCGATGAGACGACCAGTAAGGCTGAAACGGCCGGTGTTTTGGCGTCGTAATCGACACCTTCATAAGCCCCTGCCGGGATCATGGACGGAATATAGGCCGGCACGGCCGCGTTGATCTTGGCCATGTCTTCGTCAGTGAAGCTGTGCAAATCCATGCCTTTGGTGGTAGCGAGTTGCACCATCGCAGACACCGGCCACCCTGCAGCATAGAAATAGGCGTCGATCTGACCGTCAGCGAGGCGTTCGGCTGACTGGCTGTTGTTCAGTTCAGCTTCGTCAATGTTGTCCCGGCTGACGCCCCAAAGACCGAGCATAGCCTCCACAGCGACCTGTGTTCCCGAACCTGCCTGTGCGATGCCGACCCGTTTGCCTTTCAGATCACCCAAATCGTTGATCTTGGTGCCCTTGGCCAGGACCAGGTGAAGGTCTTCCGGATAAAGATTGGCAACAACCCGCAGCTTTGGATGCGGTTTGCCTTCAAACTTGCCTTCGCCCAAATACATATCCCGGGTTGAATAGGCACCGGCCAGACCAGCTTCCAATTCACCATTTTGAACTGCGGCGTTGTTGAAGACCGAAGCTGTCGTTGATTGTGCAATGGCGATGAGGCCAGGTACGCCGCATTGACCGCCCTTGTCGCAAGGTCGGGAGCCGGGAGGTGCGGAAATGCCGTTGGCTATCGTGCCGCCAATCGGAAAGTAAGTCCCGCCTGCACTGCCAGTGCCGATGCGGAAAAATTTCGGATCTTCGGCAAGAGCAGTTCCTGCCGTGAGTGACGCCGCGATGGCTGCAACGGCCAATCGATAAAACATGATCTTCAGTCCCTCTGGTTTCGTCCAGGATCGTCGCGCCCCGGATCGATATGAACGCAGAGTGATGCAGGTTTATGATAAAAACAAATTTTAATATTTTTGATATTTCAAAATTTTGTTTATGTATTGTTTAATTGCCGTTGTCCTGCCAACTCGACAGAGAAACTCATGAACTTGTCTCAGATGACCGCATTTCGCGCTGTTATGAATTCCGCGTCCCTATCCGAAGCTGCTGAAAAGCTTGGCAGAACACAGCCGGCGGTGAGCGCGGCAATTCGCTCACTCGAGGAGACGCTCGGGCTAAAACTGTTTGAACGGCGCGGCCGTCAACTGGTGCCAGTACCCGAAGCCCAATACCTTATGGCAGAGGCGAGCGAAATTCTTGATAGGGTGTCGAGCGTTGCCGGAACGATGAAAAGCTTGAAAGCTGGCCAAAGCGGCAGCCTGAATGTCGCCTGCATGCCTGGTCCATCTACTTTTTTAATGCCGAGGTATATCAGCCAGGCTGTTGGCGCCAATCCGGATGTTCATATTGTGTTTTCCAGCCGGTCTTCGCCGCAAATTCGCGAATTAGGGGCGACACAAGGGTTGGATTTTGGGTTTGCCGACCTGATCGGGCGGGAGCCGTCAACCGTAACTTTCCGGCAGGAAACGATCTCGGCGAATTGTTTCTGTGCGTTGCCGATAGACCATCCATTGGCAGACAAAGACACCATTTCCTGGAAGGATTTAGATCACGTGCCGCTCGGGCTGCTTCAAAGCTCTCATATTGTCCGGCAAAAAACCGTGCAGACAATGCTAGCGGCAGGCGTAACGCCAAACGTCGTGTTGGACAGTCAGTTTTTCCTGCCCATCATGCAGTTCATCAGTGTCGGGCGTTGCCTATCGATCGTGGATCCCCTGACGATGGTCACAGAACAGGAAATCAATTCTGCAGCGGGGCGTGTCGTCTTCCGTAAGCTGTCGGAAGCCTTCCGCTATGACTATTCGATCATAACGCCAATTTATCGTCCGCTGTCCCAACTTGCCCGCCGGATCAAAGAAGGCTGGCAGCAAGAAGTCATGGGACTGCTCACCCGCATTGAGGCCGACCCGGTGTATTGCCCTTAGACCGTGGCGCCGAAGATCAACGTCTCGCTGATAGGGGCAATTAAGACGGTTCATTCCGAGGATGTGGCTGAAGGGGCGAATGGCCGCCCCTTCAATTTTGCTTAAAGGATTTTGCTGCGCAGTTTGGATGAAATCATTTCACCCAGGATCACCAGGGCCAGAATGGTCAAGAGCACCATGGAGACTTCCGGCCAATTGAAGGTGTCGATAGCCCCTTGCAAGATCACACCGATCCCGCCTGCACCAACAAGCCCGAGAACAGTGGATTCCCGCAAGTTGATGTCCCAGCGCAGGATGGCGATGGCAAAAAATGCCGGTGCGACCTGCGGAACAATTCCGTAAAGCACCACCTTGAACCTGGAGGCTCCGCAGGCTTCCAGTGCTTCGATTGGCTTGGGATCGATTTCCTCGATAGCTTCACCCAGCAGTTTGCCGAGAAAGCCGATGGAGCGGAACATGATCGCGACGATACCGGCGATGATGCCCGGGCCAAAGATTGCCACGAACAACAGCGCCCATATGATCGTGTTCACAGAGCGGGAGGACACGAGAATGAAGCGCCCGACCCAGAGCGCTAAGCGATTGGGTGTGGTGTTCTGCGCGGCGATGTAAGCAACCGGCAGGGAGACAACAACGGCGATAGCTGTTGCGAGCGTTGCAATGTTGATCGTCTGCCAGATGGCTTCCAGGATTGACGGCAGGTTTTTCGGATCCGGTGGGATCATCCGGTTAAAGAGATCCAGCATCTGTTCCGGTGCGTCCCAGACCCAGGCCCAGATGACATCAATGCTGCTGAGGGCCCAGGAAATGGTCAGTGCGGCCAACGCAAAAGCTACGTATCGCTGGAACCTTTGCTGGGGCGAATACCGTGCCCAACTGTCGAGAGTGGTCTGACTGGTCATGAGATTCGCTTTCTGATCACGCCGCTGAAGGCTTCAGAGATCAGGATCACCCCGACGATCACCATGGTGATGGCGAGCGCAAAGTCATAGTCGTAGCGGCCAAAGGCGTTCGCCAGAGTGGCGCCGATCCCGCCCGCGCCGACAATTCCGACCACGGCTGAGGCCCTGAGGTTACTGTCCAACTGATAGATGCTGAGGCCAACGAGGCGGGGCATGATCTGAGGAAACACCGCGTAGGCAATGGTCGAGAGGAACGGTGCGCCAGCCGATTTCATTGCTTCCACCTGACCGAAGTCGATCTCCTCGATTTTTTCAGCGAGCAGTTTTGCAACAAAACCGATGGAATAGACGACAAGTGTCAGGACACCGGCGAGCGGGCCAAAACCAACGGCTTTCACGAAGATGATGGCGACGATCACCGGGTGGAAACTACGAGCGATGATGATGAGGCCGCGGCCAAGCAGATAGATTGGTTTGATCGAGATGTTTTTGGCGGCCATGAAGGCCAGCGGAATCGACAGCAGGATGCCGCCGACACTTGCCAGAATGGCGATTTTCAGGCTTTCCAAAAATCCGTCGATCAACAGGCCGGAGCGTTCAAAGCTGGGCGGAAAGGCGCCGCCAAAAATCCGTCCGGCCCGTTCCATGCCTTCTGCCACGCGTTGCCAATTGATTGGCAAGGTCACCAGCGTCACGCCGAGATACCCGAATACAGCTACATAGAGCCCATAGCGCAGCAGCTTGTTCTCTATGAAAGGCGGTTTTTGCCAATGGTCTTGTACCGTGCTCATGCCGCCGCGCCCATGCTGGGCCGTTCGTCAGCCGGGGTGCCGGAATAGATGGCATCCATTTCTTCGGTTCCAAGGGATGCAGGCCGATCGTCGAAGATGATCTTGCCGTAGCGCATTCCGACGATCCGGTCGCTGTATTCCTTGGCCTCGCCAACATTGTGGATGTTGATGATCACTGGCAGGTTCAATTCGCTCGCCAGATCGCGCAACAATCCCATGATCTGTTCGGAGGTCTTTGGGTCGAGCGACGCGGTTGGCTCATCAGCCAGGAGAATTTCTGGGCGCTGCATCAGGGCGCGCACAACACCAACGCGCTGACGTTCACCGCCAGAGAGTTCATCGGCGCGCTTGTTGGCATATTGTGCGATACCTACCCGTTCCATCAGTTCGAAGGCGCGGCGGATGTCGTCCTTCGGATAGTTGCGGGTTAGAGCCGCCCAAGTGGAGATGTAGCCCAGCCGGCCGGACTGAACGTTTTCCATGACAGTCAGGCGATCAACCAGATTGAAGCTCTGGAACACCATGCCGATCCGGCGGCGGGCGGTCCGCAACTCGCGCTTGCCGAGAGTGGTAAATTCCGTGCCGTTGAGCACGATGGAGCCGGAGGTCGGTTCCACAAGCCGGTTGATACAGCGCAGCAGTGTACTTTTGCCTGCGCCGGAAGAGCCTATGACGGAAACGACCTGTTCGCCTTCCACCTTCAGGTGCAAGTCTTTCAGGACCGGCGCAGCATCGCCGTAGCTCTTAATGAGATGATTGATTTCTAACATGATATCCGCCGAAACAAAGATGCCGCTCCAGCACAGGGCTGAAGCGGCAGACAAGTGGTCGAGAGCTTATTTTCCGGCCAGGCCCTGAGGTGTGTATTCAACACCATTGGATGCCTGGATCTGGCGGATAACAGCCCACTGTTTCTTGTAAGTGATCGGAATGAACCGGCTCACGCCTTCAAATTCCTCACCAAGCGCGGTGCCTGCAAAGTCGAAGGAGAAGAAGGCGTCTTTGATGTTCTGAGCCAGTTCCGGATCCAGATCGTGGGCCAGCGTGTAGGATGTGGTCGGGAACGGATCACTTTCCCAAACTAGGCGCACGTCTTTGGTATCGTAAAGACCGCGGGCGGCCATGCGCTCAACCACTTCAGAGGCAACCGGAGCCGCGTCATAGTCGCCGGCGACAACACCCAGTAGGGACTGATCATGAGAGCCGGAATAAACGACTTCATAGTCCTTATCCGGGGTCACGCCTTGGGCCGGGAAGAGGGCGCGCGGCGCCTGGTTGCCGGAGTTGGAGGTCGGGGAGGTATGCGCAACGCGTTTGCCGGCCAGATCAGCAACAGTCTTGATATCGGAATCCGCTTGGGTGAACACCTGCAGCTTGTAGCCGAACTTGCCGCCTTCCGCGCCCATGATAGCGAACGGCACAGCGCCAGCGAGGTTCACGGCAAACGGGGTCGGACCAGTGGAGAAACCAGCAATGTGCAGGCGGCCAGAGCGCATGGCTTCAACTTCGGCAGAATTCGACTGAACCGCGAAGAACTGAACGTCCTTACCGGTTTCCTTTTCCAGGTGCTGGATGAAAGGCTCCCAGATATCTTCGTAAACGGCCGGGTCTTCAACCGGGGTGTAGGCAAAGACAAGTGTGTCCGGGTCGCTCAGCTTGGACGGGTCGGTTGGTGCGTCCGCGACCATATCGCCGTTGGCATCACAATACAGAACATCCAGTGCGCCACGGTTTTTGCAATCATCGGCGGCGAAGGCCGGAACGCTGGCGGCAGACAGTAGAAACGCCGCTGCGGCGGTCCGGATCAAATGAGTATGCATAATTTCCTCCCAAGGTGTTTTACCACCGCGTTTGGGCACGTCCCAGGCGGTGTTTGGATTACGCAAACAAGACCCTATTGCTGCACGGCCTTATCGTGACAGCGGCGAAGTATTAACAAAAGCAACCAATCAAAGCCTTTATGTTAACAGTGTTACAAGGTGAGATGGGTCCAGTAACAATTGTAATAAACCAGAGGTTTTTGACGCTGGGGCCTGTGCTAATCTGGCAAAAACTAAATCTCTGGGAGTGAGAATGAGCGGTTCTGAACACCGTCCTGCAATTGCGATCGTCGATGACGATCAAGACATGAGCGAAACCCTCTCTGTATTGCTATCTGAAGGTGGTTTTTCGCCAGTAGTCTGTTCACGAATTGCGGATTTTCTAGCATTGGGAGACCCGCCGCCGATTGATCTTGCCCTGATTGACCTGCGTTTGCGGGGCGAATCTGGTCTGGAACTCGCCATCCATATTCGTGAACGTTATCCCTTGCCCATTGTGATGCTGACCGGGGTAGGCGATGAAATTGACAAAATCATCGGTCTTGAGACCGGCGCTGACGATTATGTCACAAAGCCCTTCAATCCGCGCGAACTGGTGGCCCGCATTCGCGCCGTATTGCGCCGCTCAGGCACTGGACCGGGCCGAGTTACAGCTTCGTCTGACATCTCAATCAAGTTTGGCGACAAACATGTCGATTTGAAACAGCGGCAGCTAATTGACCCGAACGGCGATGAAATACCGCTGACCAACGGTGAGTACAGGCTCCTGGAGTATTTCTTGAAGAACCCGGACCGCGTGATCACACGTCCGGAGTTGCTGCAAGAACTGGGGACCGACATGGAGCGCTATGTTGACCGGACCATCGATGTTCTAATTCTGCGCCTGCGCCGGAAAATTGAAGCTGTGCCTTCCAAACCCGTTCATCTTCAGACCCGCCGTTCGCAAGGGTATGTCTTTCAGCTCAATGGCCAGTAACCCAGTGACCGCCCCGATATTCCGACAAAGTGTTCAGCTGCGTCTGTCGACGGCGATCGCGATCCTGTTTCTGGTGATCCTGTCGATTTCAGCGATTGCGCTGACAACCTTGCGCAATGCGGAGGGCTGGCTGGACATTGTTCATCGCGACACATTGGCGGAGGTTTCGCGGGCTCTGGAGCTTTCCAGTGGGGCGGCCGACCTGGCAACGTCTGCACCGTTTCTGATCACGGTGCAGATTCCAGCCCTGATGGACGCTGAGGTCACGTCTGTTCTGGAAACAATTTCCACGATTGAGGCGATTGCCGGTGACGATCCGGCACTGTCCATTCCTCTTTCACGCATGCGAGTCGCAATCCTGGACATGAACCGGGCGGCGTCTCCCAAAAGCGCTCTAGAAACGGAAGTCGCACGGATCGACCGGGATCTGGTACGGCTGCAAAACCGGTTCAAACGCCGCGCCAGTATGACCCAAACCACCTTGAACGAACGGCTTTATTGGGCACAGTTGCAGCAATTGACCGCCGAGGCGATTGGTGCGGCGCGGGCACAGGAAATGATATCGGTCGGTGAATATGGTCGCCGTTTCCAAAAGATCCTCGCAAGTCTCCCGGAGCCGTTGAATGTGGCTATGGAGTCCGGCTTAAGGGAGCTGAAGAGTGTTCTTGAATACGGACCAGACCATCTTTTTGTGGTCAAACATCGGGCTTTAACCTCATCGCTTGATGCGGAAAATGCGCTATTTCGGATCAGGCGGGCATCCAATCAACTTACTGCCTATGCGGATAAGAAGGTGGAGGAGGCCGAAGACCGGCTGACCCTTGCTCAGACGCAAACGACGCGAAACCTCGTTATTGCCCAAAGGGTGGTGCTTGGGCTGGCATTGCTCAGTTCTCTGATCGCGATCGGCTCTGCCTTGTTTGTCTCCCGGTATGTCGCAGCAAATCTACGCCGGATTGCAGAGGCTATGCGGCAGCTCGCGGCGGGTGACTTGCATACCCAATTACAGCCCAACACAAAACAAGACGATGAGATTGGCCAGCTGTTCGACGCCTTTAATGTGTTTCGTGCCAACGCTCGCAAACTGGAGCGGCATACCAATCTAATCAATCGCCAAAATGCGCTGTTTGCCAACGTGTTTCGCAACATCAATGATGGGGTAGCCATCCTGTCTGCCGATGGGAATATCGAAGCTGAAAACGAGAACGTTCGCGCCTTGTTGCGTTTGCCCGAGGCAAAGCCTGGTGGCAAAGACCTTTTGGTAGACGTAATTGGATCATCAGATTTCCGTCGTGAGGCGACCGAAGCCAGCGTTGTTGGTCTTGAGGAGTACATCCATCCGGCTGGACATGTGATCGAAATCCGACAATCAAAACTGCCCGACGGAGGCTCGGTTTGGCTGTTTTCGGAAACAACCGAACGCAGAAAGATTGATGAACGCTTGGAAGAAATCCGCCGCGTTGAATCCCTTGGCAAACTGACAGGGGAAGTTGCTCACGACTTCGGCAATATCCTGTCGACCATTTCCGGTAACATCCATCTCTTGGAAACAACCAGCACAGACCGGGCGCCCGAGCATCTTCGCAGGATTTCTGCGGCCGTTGACCTTGGAGTTACGCTAACCGAACGGCTGCTTGCTTTTGCGAGGAAACAACACTTAGAACCCGAGGCAGTCGAAATCGGCACCCTGGTTGAAGGGATGAGCGATCTTTTGGATGTTGCCCTGTCCGACGGCATCAACCTGTCCCTGGACATTCGCAATTCCTCATTGAGTGCAAAAGTCGATCCGGGGCAGCTTGAGAGTGCGATCTTGAACCTTTGCATCAACGCGGGACAAGCAATTTCCGATGAAGGCTCTGTTCGAATTTCGGTGTTTGGAGACAACACCGATTTCATCGTTCTGGAAATCACCGACACAGGTTGCGGCATGCCTCCGGATATTTTGCATCGCGCATCAGAACCATTCTTTACCAAACGCTCTGATGGCGCTGGCACCGGTCTTGGTTTGTCCATGGTGCACGGTTTTGTTCACCAGTCCGGCGGGACAATGGAGATTGAAAGCACAGTTGGCCAGGGAACAACAGTCCGGCTGCGCTTCCCGATCCTCAAAGACCTTGGCGACGAAACAGGCCACTTTCATGCGGATGGTTTGGCCTTGATTGTCGACGACGACATGGTTTCGGCAGAGAACACGCAAAAAGTTCTGAAGGATTTAGGCTTTGCCACTGAATCAGCACTGACGTTTTCTGATGGTTTAAGGGCTACGGCAGAGCTGGAGAACATCCGCCTTGTTGTCACGGACTTTTATCTTGATCACGACAAAAGCGGATGGGACTTGGTCCGAGAGGTTTTGGGGTCGGATGAAAACAGTCATGCGATTCTCATGTCCAGCAAACTGCCCGATGTCGCAGACCTGGATGAGGAGTTGCTACCGCGTTTCGAAATGGTGGCAAAACCCATCACGCCAGATGGTTTAAGAGAAGTCCTGAAACGATGGCATCTCATCTAGGGTCTTGTGTTTGGCCGTCCAGTTGATGCCCGGTGCGTTTGTGCTCCGTTATCTCTTAATCATGATGCTTGCTGAACAGCTTTGGGAGCATCCGAAAAAATCAAGCGCCGGATGTCATTCGAAATGGCCAGTAGCACTGGGATCAGGATCAAGGTGATCAGTGTCGCGAAGATTTCGCCGTAGGCGAGTGACACCGCTGCCGGGACAAGATACCGGGCCTGTTCTGAGGTTTCGCTCATCAATGGAATAAGGCCGACGACTGTGGTGGCAGTTGTCAAGAAAATCGCCTGAAACCGGGCAATGCCGCTGTTTATTACAGCGTCTTCATGCGCCACACCCTCTTCTCGAGACTGAACGTAGTGGGTCATCATTACCAGAGAGTCGTTCACCACCACGCCGGTTAGCGCAAGTACGCCAAAAAACGACAACAATGAGAATGGTAGGTCCATGACTGTATGGCCGATGACCGCACCAACAAATCCGAACGGCACAACCGACATGATGATCAGCGGTTTCCAATACGATTTTAGCGGGATGGCCATCAGGATGTAGATCAGCAGACAGGCGATCAGAAACGCACGCAGCAAACCGCCTCTCATCTCGCCGATTTCCTCCAGCTCGCCGCCCGCATCGATTGTGAGGCCGGGGTATTTTGCTTCCAGGTTTCGCGAAAACTCACCAAAGATGGTTTCGGCAACCTCTTCCGGAGCGACGATTTCTCGATTGATATCGGCCATGACTGTTGTGATCAGAGCGCCATTGCGCCGCTGGATTCGTTCTGGAACATAACTGGCCTCAATGTCGGCAACAGCGGAGAGCGGGATCCAAGTACCCTTGCTGCTTTTGAGCTGAAGATCCATCAGGTCTTCAATCCGGTCCCGCGCGCTCAGCGCATTTCGAACCACAACGCGCACTTCTGCATCTCCGCGCTGAATTCGTTGGGCTTCGCCGCCACCAAAGGCGTAGCCGATTTGGCTGGCCAGCAATTCAGATGTAAAACCCAATGATCTGGCTTCGGGCTTGAGGCGGAGGCGCAACTCAGGCTGTCCGGTTAGGATAGTGTCTCTTGTGTTGGAGACACCATCAAACTGATCCAGTTTTTCTCTGACGTCGCGGCTTGCCAGTTCCAAAAGCTGACGATCCTTTGCAAGTAGCCGGATCTGGAAACCGCCCCCAAAATTTTCAAAGGCGGAAAAGGTTATCTCCGATACCCCTTCCAACGACCCAATGCGGGATTTCCAGGCTTCAAGAATGTCCGTTGTGGTCAGATTGGGCCGTTCCGCAGATGGCGTCAGTTCCATATAGAGTTCTGCGGTTGTTGCGCCTGTGACAAACGCAAAGACGTGTGCGACTGGGCCGGCTCCTGCAGGCGTTTTCAAATCCGAGTCCTGGTCAACTGAAAACGCCGCCTTTTCTATAACCAAGACGTTATTCTTCGTAAGGTGAGCCGGGGCACGTTGATCCATTTGAAGTGCCACCGAAATTACCTGGCCCGGAACATTCGGAAAGAACACAGACTTGATCTGCCCCTTTGCCATCAGTCCAAATACCAGGCTGGCTACCGCGATAAAGGCAATCAAAACTGCATACCTGTTGGCCAGCGCCCAACGCAGTGACGGTGCATAAATCCGGTCACGAAAAGCTCTCAACCCGGATTGAGCGATGCCTTGCAGTCTTCCCCAAATCCGAGAAAACACTCCAGGATTTTTGGTCTCTTTGGTGTTGAGGTGCGCCAAATGCGCCGGCAAAATCAGCTTGCTTTCTATCAGCGAAAACAACAGGGCCAGGATCACAACACCTGCAAAGCCAGCCAGCACCTTTCCGAGCGGGCTTTGAATAAGAAGCAATGGAAAGAACGCTGCGACTGTGGTCAGGACACCAAAGACAGTGGCAACGGAAACCTTCTCAACACCGATTTCTGTGCCCTTTATCGGATCGGCGAACTTCCGGCGCTGCTCGTGAACACTTTCACCGACTACAACCGCATCATCGACCAGAATACCGAGCACGATAATGAAACCGAATGTCGTGATGTCATTGAGCGAATAGTCGATCCATCCGCTGGTGGATACAGCAAATGCACCTGCCAGCGAGATGGGAATTCCCATGGCAACCCAGAACGCCAGTTTCACGTTCAAGAAAAGAGCCAGCATGAGCGTCACAAGGATCAAACCCTGGACAGCGCTGCTTGAGAGGAGCTGCAAGCGATCTGAAATGTAGTCGCGCGAATTGCCCCAAATTGCAATTGTCACACCCTGCGGCAGCCGTTTCGAGATATTCGCGACGACTTGTTCGGCTGCATCTGACACCTGCAAGAGGTTGTCTTTGCGGCCTATCAGAACCTCCATGCCAACCGATGGCTTTTGATTGAAACGGGTTTCGATCGGGACTTCCTCGAAACCGTCCGTGATGGTTGCGATCTCGCCAAGTCGTGTCGACGTACCATCCGGCCAGGTTACAATCGCAATGTCTTCAAAATCACGGACAGAGTAGGCCTGACTATCGGCGCGCAGTGTAATGTCCCCACCTTCAGTGCGCAGCGTTCCGCCTTGAAAAAACAAAGACGATTGCTGAATGCGTTCCATCACATCCGAAATGGTCAAATTCAAACGTTGCAGAGTCCCAGGTGCGAACTCGATTGCGATCTCTTGGGTTTGAAGACCCCAATTGTCGATCCGGGATATTTCTGGGTCAGCAAGCAGGTCGGCCCGCAATTCCCGAGCGATGGTTTGAAGCGTTTTCAGATCGGTTTCGCCATACACCTGCACGTAAAGCGCTGGCAGATCAAAATTGTTTGTTTCGATAACCGGGCGCCTTGCATCCTTGGGCAGGTCGTAGATGCTGTCGACCTTGAGACGGACATTGTCGAGCAGCTTCTGCAGCTTTGATCCGTTGGTTTTTTGAATTGAAACCACGGAGAGACCAGGTTGGGTTTCGGATCGGACCGATTTGACGCCTTCCAATCCCTCGACAGCCTTTTCGATTTTACGTGTAATCTGCTCGTCGATTTGGGCGGTGTGTGCGTTGGGAAAGGATGTGGCGACAGTAACGATATCTGCCGGGATTTTCGGAAACCCTTCGATACGAACCGTCAAAAGGGATGACACACCGACAAAGAGGATGAAGATCATCAGCAGGTTTGCCGCGACAGGGTTCCGGATGAACCAATTCGTGAGCCACGTCATTGGCCAGCCTCCCGCTTTACAGGCTCGACTTTTTGTCCCGGCAGGTAGGCACTCATTGGCAAGGATACAACACGGAAATCTTCATGTTTCCGCAAGAAATCGGGCACTCTAACTACAACTGCGCCATTGTCACGAAACAGTGGCCGTGCCTCGAACCGTTGAAGCCGGTCTGTGTCGTCGAGAAACCAGACAAACCCATTTTGGGTGAGCGCACTTTCAGGAATGCGGAGTGTTTGTTCAAGCGCCCGTCCGGGCAAATTGACCCGGACAAAGGCGCCAGGCAGGATGGCGGTTTCGGTTGCCCGCTCGACCTCGAGAAAAAGTTGGTATTTGCGCGACTGCGGATCGAGAAATCCGCCGCCCTGACGCACCTTGGCGGTTCCAATTTTTTGATCGGTATCGCTGTAGACTGTGACGCCTAGAGATTGCCAGTTCCGGTTCAGCAAAGACCAATCCCGTGCGCCGACGGACGCCTGTATGTCTAGCAGACTATCGTCCAAAACACTGAAAAGGACATCGCCTTCATTGACGGTCGCACCAGGGCTAACGTTTCGTTTTGTTACAATAGCGGGAAAGGGCGCGCGTAAAAGAGTCGAGCTTAGATCGTAGTCTGCCGCCGCAACTCGCGCTTCAGCAGCGCTTACAGCACGTTCGGCGACCCGAACTTCAGGGATGTGAACCGCCATTTCGGGCGGCTGCCGGTCGGGATTAACCGCGCGCCAGTCTTTCAAGGCAATCGTGTGTTTGTTTTTCTTCTTGCGGAGTTCAAACTGGGCGTTTTCAAGAACCGAACGTGCATCTGACAAGCTGGCTACATATGGAGCGTCTTCCAATTGTAAGAGAACATCGCCTTTGGAAACGCGGGATCCGGCCAAAGCGACAGGGACTGCATCACTCACAATTCCGGAAACGCGGGAGCGTAAGTCGACTTGCCAACGCGGTGTTACTTCTGCAAAAACACTGACCGACCCGGTATGTGCGCCGATTTGCGCAGTGATTACCGTAACTTGGCGCAACGGCTGTTGAGCCGCCGCAGTCTCAACGTCAGCGGTGTCTTCCAGTACGGTCAACACACCCAAGACCCCGGCCAATGCAAGACAAGCAAGGCCAATCCAAAGAGCTTTTCTTATCATCAAGTATCTCCGCGAGACGCGAAGCCATCAAAAAGGCAACGGACTGCTCTCGCCGTCTATTCTGGAATTGGGCAGGGTTGTTCATGTGTCTGGACTTTTTGCCAAACCATGTCAGTGGCCATCCATTGATTTCCCGACCAGGCGCGCAGCTTCATCGTTTCACCAAAAGTCGTCGCTGAGAGATTGAAGACTTCCTCCGTGGATGGATCGAGAACCTTGCCATTGATCCACGATTGTCTTGCGGGATCCCAGACGAGGTCCCAAAGGAGGGGCAAATCGCACAACGCGTTTTTATGCTGGGCTAGGTTCCTATCTGTTACTGCGCCTGGCAGACCGGCGATTATGCCGCAGAGTGTTTTGCTTCCTGCTTTGCAAGGACCTGTCGCAACGACAATCCCGCGGTCATCAGTGAGCCATAGCGCTTCCGGCGGTTCCTCGGCCATTAGAGGTGAAGAGGCAAAGCAGGATGCGAGCATTCCGCCTGTATATGCCAAGGTCGTAACGATGTTAGCCAAGGGATAGATCTCCACTTGAGTTGATACGCCGGGTGATTTCATTGAGGCGAGACCAGCTTTGCAGCGCTATCGGCAGCATCAAAGCTGCTTCGACATACTCCCAGGAGTAGCTTGCAATGGAAAAAATCCGCCCGGCGGTGATGCCAGGCAAGCCGGCCGCTTGATAAAGGTTGAAAGCGATAAATCCGATCTGAAGCAGAAAGATCCCGCCGTAGACCACGGCTTCTGTGTCGGAGATTGCAACTTCATGCCGGCGCAAAGCGCGCAGATGCTGATAAACTCCTAGCAGCTTACCTTTCGCGAGCACATCCACTTGTTGTTCGCGTTGCTCGTTGAGGCGGCTGTTCACGTTGTAGAACCGCCTGTGGAAGCAGCCATAAACAAGCAGCATACCGGCAATCACCAAGATCGATGACAAGCCCAGAGCAGGGTCGAAGTAAGTGAGGACTGCCAGGCTAACACCTATCTGAATGAAGGCGGTTATCAATTGCGGGGCTTCCTCCTCCAGGAAATCCACAAACTCCCGGGACATGTCGATGCGGGCGTTCCGTTTTGAGATCTGCAGAGCGGAGGAGCGCCGATGCAATTCAGCGCCAAGATGCAACCGGATCGTTCCATAGGCGCGTGTATCGTAAATCCGCCGTCCGACTGCGATGACACCCAGACCGCCGAGGGTTGCGACCATCCAGCCGAGTTCGGTCACTTTGCCTGCAAGAAGGCCGTCGATGGACCAACCGATTAACAACGGGATCAAGGCGATCAGGATGTTTTCCGCAATAACGATTGTCCAGGTGAGCGCGATACGTGCCCGAAAGGTTTGCAAAATGTAGGTGAGATCTATCGGGATCCGCATGGTCAATCGTCTCTGCAATAGTCGTCCGCAAATTTTTGAGATGCCCGCTCTTTAACTACCTCAGAGAGTGATTTGCAAAGAGCGAACGTTCGTTCAGTATATAAGCAGGAGAAATCCGATCCGCAATAGCTGGTGCGAGATGAAAAAGCCGAAAAGCCTGTTAGTTCGCTTATCCGGCTTTTGAGTGGGCGGAGTTAATTGGAGTGTCTGGTCGCCTCTGCAGTGCGATTCACGCAGAACGAATGTTGAGATCTGCGCGCTTGCGCATCAATCTCCAAGCGGTTGAGGTCCGGTGCGGCCGTGATAGGCTGTAAGAGATGCTCGAATGCGCCTGAGGTTTTCCTTTGTTGTCTCAGCCGCTTCCTGCGCCACAGAAGTTGCCAGCGCATCTACGATCACCAAATGCACATAGCGCGAGGCCGTTGGTTTGAAGATGGCCCGGTCTTCTGGAACGTCGATCAGGATCGGGATCTTTGCGGCATTTGCCAACCGGGTATTCGGCTTGGTAATGCAAATTGTTGTCGCCCCATATCCATTGGCGATTTCTGCCGCACCGACGATCGCGTCAGCTTCGCCGCTTGCAGAGACCAAAAACAGGGTGTCTCCCGGGCCAAGCGTCGCCGCGCGCATTTGTAAAAGATAACTGTCGCTAACGTGAAACGATGGGATCCCGAGGCGAAAAAAACGGTTGGCCGCTTCTTGAGTGATCATCGAAGAGCCGCCGCCGATGCCCGCAAAAAGGATTTGCTTGGTTTCCAGAATTACATCTTTCGCAACATCGAGTGCGCTCGTTTGCATTTGTTTGCGGAGCGTGCCGACAGACGCGTACAGAGCGCCAATAACCTGATCAATTGCTGTGTCTGTATCCGGCAGCTCCGGAATGGCGCTGGCGCTCATGTATTGCGCGCTCACAGCCAAGTTCTGCACCAGTCGCAGTTTGAAATCCTTGAAACCTGAACATCCTAAGCTACGGCAGAACCGGATGACGGTCGGTTTGCTGACCTCGCAATGATGTGCCAAGTCACCAATCGTCATTCCGCTGATCGCATCCAGGTGGTTCTTGACGTAGGTTGCGACCCGTTGCTCCTGTGCAGCAAATTTCCCATCCAGATTATTCAGCGCTGAAATCACGTCAAACACGCCTGGGCCGCCTTTTTGAGGCGGCTGCATTGGGTTGTTGGTCGCGTCTTGTGTTTGAGTTTCGAGCGTCGAGTCAGGTTCATAAGTCATGAAACTAAGTTACATATCTATGTCAAAATAATCAAGAATTTCTCCGTAGTTAGATATTATCTAATAAAAAATGTAACTAAATTTCATTTTTGCGTTGCTTAAGATGAGATATACGGGCATATATGTAACCGAGTTACGGATCGCGTTTCTGGGGGGAAGGTGTTGGTTCAAGATTGGGCAGCTACTGCAAGTGAGCGTGTCAACAAGGCCGTGGAGTTCGTGGTTGCGGGCTTGATGCTCGCGCTCGTTCTGGACGTCTGGCTAGGTGTCGTGGACCGTTACTACTTCCGTTGGCAGCTGCCCTGGCCGGAAACACTGGCCCGCTATCTGATGATCTGGGCGGCCATGCTGGCTGTCTCCTCCGGCATTGCGCGGCGGGATCACATTGGTCTGACTGCTTTTGTTATGGTCTTTCCCTTATCTGTTCGCCGACTTGTTCTGATCGCGGTTGATGTGTTGTCGCTGGCGCTTTTTCTCTATGTCGCCTGGTACGGGATTGCTTTTGCTCAAAGTGGTGCGCCGCGTCACGCCATGATCTTTGGTATGAGTTTGGCGCCGTTTTATGCGGCTATCCCTGTGTCGGCAGCCTTGTGTTCGGTGCAGCTCGTTCTAGTTCTCCTGCGCGATCTTGGTGGTCATCTGGATAAGCCGGTCTTCTCCGAACCAGTCACGGAGGAGGGCCCGTGATCGTCGCAATAGCTTTTGTCATCCTGATCCTCTATGGCATGCCCATCGGGTTTGCCATCGGTCTCGCCGGTGTCGTTGGTCTGATCGATATGGGCGGCGGGTCTTTCCTCGCGATCGGGCCCAGCAAGATCTTTAACGGGCTCAACATCTTCCCGTTCCTTGCCATGCCGTTCTTCATTCTGGCCGGGGAAATCATGAATGGAACGGGCATCACCACCCGGTTGGTAAGCCTCGCTCAAGTGCTGGTGGGCCGGTTCCGTGGCGGGCTTGCCCACACCAACATGCTGGCGTCTGTCTTCTTTGCAGGTCTAACCGGATCTGCCACGGCCGATGCGGCCGCCTTTGGCCGCACCCTCGTGCCGGCCATGGTGAAAGAAGGCTACAAGCGCGACTATGCCTGTGCTGTTACAGCGGCTGGGTCGATCATTGGGCCAACCATCCCGCCGTCCGGTTTGATGGTGGTTTATGGTTCGCTCATGGGGGTCTCGATCGCCGGCCTCTTTGCAGCTGGTATTCTTCCAGGGCTTGTCATTTGTGCAGTCTGCATGGGCGTCATCGTCATTGGCGGCAAACGGGAGAAACTGCCCAAAGCCGTTCGCGGGGCAAGCCTCAAGGAAGTTTGGCAAACGTTTGTGTCCTCGCTGACAGCGCTTGCCATGCCAGTGATCATTCTGGGCGGAATCCTTGGCGGCATCGTTACACCAACAGAAGCCGCCTCCATCGCCGTTGCCTATGCGCTCTTCATTGGCGCGGTGGTCTATCGCACGCTGACCTTCAAGAGCTTCTATTCCATGCTGGTGCGCACAGCACGGATCACCGGAGTGATCTTCGTCATCATTGCCTTTGCCGGAGTGCTTGGGTGGTGGATGAGTTTTGAACGCATTCCGCAGCTGATGGCCGAGACTGTCTTGGCTCTCTCTGACAACCGCTATGCTGTCATCGCGATCATCATCGGCCTTTTGCTGGTGGTCGGCATGGTCATGGACATCACCGCGATCCTGATCATTCTTGCGCCGGTCCTCGTGCCCTTGACCGAACAAGTTGGCCTTGAGCCGATCCATGCCGGCATCATTTTTGTGCTGGCGCTCAACATCTCGCTGATGACGCCGCCAGTGGGCGCTTGCCTCTTCGTGCTCTCGTCGGTGACCGGCGAGCGGCTGGAACGCATTTCCTTGAAGCTTATGCCGTTCCTTCTCGCCGAAGTCGCCATTCTCTTCATCTTCGCTTTCTGGGAGGACGCAGCGTTGCTCCTTCCCAGGCTCCTTGGCTTTGCCAGCTAACCAAAAATAAATACCAGAGAGGGAAATGACATGAAACGGACTGCTTTGATCGCGGCGCTTGCCGCAACTCTAACCGCGAGCACAGCTTTTGCGGACGGCGGTGTGATCCGCTTTGGTCACGACAACAAGACCGACCCGTTTGAAAATCCGGCCCATGCGTGTACCGCTGTGTTCGATAATCTCGTCACGTCCGGCACGAACGGCAGTGTATCGGTAGAGGTCTTCGGCTCGAACCAGCTCGGTTCTGCGGCAGAACATGTCCAGCAGGTACGTGATGGTCTGCTTCAAGCAACTCTGACGTCAACTGGGGCGCTCGCCAGCTATTATCCGCGCATCGACGTTTTGAACCTGCCGTTTGCTTTTAATGGCAACGCGGCCACCTATGAAGTTTTCGACGGTGAATTCGGCAAGGCGTTGGCTGCTGATATCGAAGCTGAACTCGGCGATGTTGTTGTGCTCGGGTTTCCGGATACTGGCGGGTTCTTTGCCGTGACAAACTCGCAGCGCGAAATCGCAAATCTTGCCGATTTTGACGGCATCCGCATTCGCACCATGACTTTGCCGTCCCACCAGACCATCGTGAAGGCGCTCGGCGCAGAGGCTTATCCACTGTCTTGGGGTGAAGTTTACTCCGGTCTGCAAACCGGCGTGATTGATGGCCAGATGAACCCGGTGCCGATCATTTCCTTCGCTAATTTCGCGGAAGTACAGGAATACCTGACACTCACCAATCACCTGTTCTCGCCTTACACGTTCCTCATGAACCGTGCGTTCTACGAGGGCTTGTCCGATAGCGAAAAGGCGAATGTCCGGACGGCGGCTGAAAACTGCGTAGCCGCCAGCCGTGGCCTGTCCCGCATCATTGAAGCCTCTGACCGCGGTCTCGCCGGTCTTGCCGATGCCATCAAGGTCACAGCCTTGAGCGACGAGCAACGTGCAGAAATGGCCGCAGCTACCCAGCCGGCGTTTGAAACACACGTGGCAGAGAACCTCGACCCGAAAGCCAATGAGCTTCTGGCGAAGTTCCGTGATGCGGTCGGCAAAGCGAATGCGGCCTCATATCTGAACTGATCCGCACGGCCGGATGGCTGTCTCAAGATCCGCCGGAGGCCATTTGCTTGGCCTTCGGCTCATAACAATAACCCGGACAGGACCCTTCAATGCGGATCTTCTGTGCATCGCTCGCCACAGAGACGAATACCTTTTCGCCCTTGCGGACAGATTTTGCTGACTTCAAGCAGAGTTTTTACGCGCCTCCTGGCGCACATCCAGAGACACCGACCTTGTGTAGCGGCGTGTTTCCCGCTCTCCGCCGAGCGTCCCAGGATCAGGATTTCGACTTGATTGAAGGCACGGCTACATGGGCGGAACCGGGCGGACTGTTGAATGCTGAAACCTGGACATACTTGCGTGATGAAATCCTCGACCAAGTGCGAGCTGCCCTACCGCTGGATGCTGTGGTCCTCGGACTTCACGGCGCGATGATTGCAGATGGCTGCTCGGATTGCGAAGGTGTTCTTCTGGAAGCTGTTCGGGATATTGTCGGTTCAGAAACGATTGTCGGTGTCACCTTTGATCCGCATAGCCACCTCAGCCAAAAACGGGTCGATAACGCCGATATCATCACTGTTTTCAAGGAATTTCCTCATACGGATTTTGCCGAAACAGGAGAGGCCTGTGTTGATCTGGTTTTGCGCGCTTTGCGAGGCGAGATCATACCCGTTGTTAGTGCGTTCGATGTTCGAATGATGGACATATTGCCGACAAGTCAGGCCCCGATGCGCGGTTTTGTTGACCGCATGAAAGCAATGGAAGAAGACGGCACGGTCCTTTCTGTGTCGGCTATCCATGGTTTTATGGCCGGCGACTCTCCGGATCTGGGTGCCAAAATCGTCGTGGTCACTGACAATGATAAAGAGAAGGGTATAGCGATCGCCAAACGCCTCGGTGAGGAGTTGTTTTCCTTTCGCGGACAAACCAAGCCAGTTTTTTTGAATGCCGCAGATGCCTTGAGGCGTGCAAACAGTGCGAGGAGCGGACCGGTTGTGGTTGCCGACGTATGGGACAACCCCGGCGGTGGTGTCGCAGGCGACTCTACTTTGCTGCTTCAAGAAGCCATCAAACAAAATCTGCAATCGGCTGCTTTTGGCACGATCTGGGATCCGATGGCTGTTCGCCTATGTCATGCCGCAGGTGAGGGCGCAACACTCAACCTGCGTTTTGGCGGCAAGACCTCTGCGACAGCAGGCGATCCGATTGATGCACATGTGACTGTCTTGCGAAATCAACGCGATGCGGTGCAGAGCTTCGGCACATCGGTTGTTCCCCTAGGGAATTGTTCTGTCATCCGGCTGGGCGGCATTGAAGTGGTTCTAAATTCCAACCGGAGTCAGGCGTTTTCGCCGGATCTTTTCACCAACCTTGGGATCGGCATTTCGTCGAAGAAAGTTGTTGTGGTAAAATCCACGAACCACTTCTACGGGGCGTTTTCAAATATTGCTGCTGAAGTTCTTTATGCGTCGGTCGACGGCCCTTATCCGAACAACCCGAGAACGACCCCTTACACCCGTCTAAAGCGGCCTGTTTGGCCGATTGTTGCCAACCCCTTTGAAGTTGCTGAGTCATGATGTTTCCAGACGTCCAAACGCCTGCTGTCCTCGTTGATCTTAATATCGCCGAGGCCAACATCGATAGCTATCAGGCATATTGTTCTGAACATGGCTTTGCGCTCAGACCGCACATCAAGACCCACAAGCTGCCCTTTCTCGCCAAACGCCAGATTGAAGCGGGTGCAATCGGCATCACGTGCCAGAAAGTCAGTGAAGCGGAGGCCATGATCGCCGAAGGCGGCATTGAAGATGTGTTGATCACGTTCAACATCTTGGGCGCCGAAAAACTCGGCCGATTGCGGGCTCTTGCGGAAAAGGTCCGCTTGAGCGTCGTCGCCGACAACACTCAAACCGTCGACGGGCTTTCAGAGGCGTTTCAGGATGCGGTGGAGCCACTCAATGTCCTCGTTGAGTGCGATACAGGTGCACGTCGCTGCGGTGTGATGCGTCCAGAAGATGCTGCCATGCTCGCACTCTACATCTCAAACAAATCTAGTTTGAGCTTTGGTGGTTTGATGACCTATCCGCCTGTTGGGAAGGAGGCAGACGTTCAGGACTGGCTCTCTAGCGCGAAAGATTTGATCGAAACTGCCGGACTTTCCGTTCCTGTGATTTCCAACGGTGGGTCGCCCGGTATGTGGCAGGCGCAAAAAGTGCCGGTGGCGACCGAATACCGGATCGGTACCTATGTTTACAATGACCGCTCCCTGCAGGATCGTGGCATTTGTGACTGGGACGATTGCGCGTTGACGGTTCTGGCGACCGTGGTTTCAGTACCAGCATCGGACCGGGCTGTGATTGACGCAGGTACCAAAGTCCTGACCTCCGATTTGCTGGGCTTGAAAGGGCATGGTCATGTTCTCGGCCGTCCTGACATAACAGTTGACGCCCTATCTGAAGAACACGGTGTTTTGAGAGCCGATGCGATCGATCTTGAAGTCGGTGACAAGATCCGGATCGTTCCCAATCATGTCTGTGTCGTCAGCAACATGGTCGATGAAGTTCAACTCATTCGCGGGGATAAAGTTCTGGGGACATCTCCCGTTTCTGCCCGCGGTAAGGTGCTGTGATCCAACAGACTGACTACAAAAGTCTTCCAAAACAAAGGACGCTTGATATGAGCCAAGCAACAATTGAACGTTTCGGCGGTGGCAAAACCGGCGCGGGAGGGCAGCCACTCCCATTTGCAACGGCCGTCCGGGCCGGCGATTTTGTCTTTATTTCTGGGCAAGTCGCCATGAAGGAAAACGGTGAAATCGAGCCGGGCGGTGTGGAGAGCCAGACGAAACGAACCATGGAAAACGTCATCGCCGCACTGGCACTTGCGGATTGCACTTTGGACGATGTTGTGAAGATTGGTGTGTGGTTGGACGATACGCGTGATTTTTGGACCTTCAACAAAGTCTATGCGGGTTATTTTCCAAATGGCGGCCCAGCCCGGTCTACGGTTCGTTCCCAATTGATGGTCGACGCCAAGGTTGAAATCGACGCGGTCGCCTACAAGCCAGTTACATAAGCTCGAAGATGCCCTCACAAAAGCTGGCGTTTTTATGGAAAATTCTCTAGTTCCGGCTTGTGACCCTGAGAGTTGTTCCTGAGGCAGGGCTTGATATGACATCAAGATGTGCACCGACCAGCTCGGTGCGCTGTCGCATAGATTTCAGCCCGAGCCCATCACTCTGCACAGTTGAATCAAACCCGATGCCATTGTCCTTTATTTCAAGGCAGTATTTTTTCTTCTCTTGAGCGAGGCGGATGTCAATTGCGGTCGCCTTGCCATGCCTGACGGCGTTTTGCAGTGCCTCTTGAAAGATGCGGTAAAGGTGTCCCTGGACAGTTGGGGCAAAAGTGATGCTGTCATCGACATCAACAGATACTGTCAGCCTGGATCGATGACGTATGATATCCGCATGACTGCGGATCGCAGCTGCAAGTCCTTTCTTTTCGATCATCGCTGGTGAAAGGTCATGAGCGATCCTGCGGGTATCTGAAATGGCGGCATCAACATGCCCGACCACTTCGGAAAAGCCGCTTTCGGCGGATGTTCCGCGGTGTTGTCCCTGCAGCATTTGCAAGTTCAGTTTGATCGTTGAAAGCCATTGACCAACACCATCATGAATGTCGTAAGCCACACGACGCCGTTCATGTTCCTGCGCGCGCAGAACCTCACTCTGGGCTTCAGCCAGTCGCGCTTTGGCCTCAAACAGAGGTTGGATACCTGCCCAGGTGAGGGAAAGCAGAAATATTGGAACGGTCACCGCACCAAAACCGGAACCGGTGGTCCGCAGCGCCCAGTCTTCTAACCCGAGCAAGGACATCGTGGTTGAGATCCAGATGACGGCAGCGCCGACTATGACCGGATAAGCTCTGCTGTCTCTGTGCAGGGCCCCGCGGATTGCCCAGATACTGATCTGTAAAAACGTCAAGGCAGAAAGCATAGACCAGATCAACGTGTCGGCACGGGAGATCGGGAATAGAAAGTCAGCTGTTCCGTCTGGGATGAACGGAAGCGCCAATATGGAGACTTGCAGCATGCGTGTGTACCAACGGATACGAACTCTCAAATGTATTGCAGAGAATTCGATGACCGGAACGAGTACATAAGAGGACAGGTTTAAAACGAAGAACGGGAATAGGGCCGGCGGGAATTTCCACTCCAAGTACGCGGCAGCCGATGAGTTCAAGAGACACACCGGTAGTAGAACTACGAAAGCAATCAGTAGCCAATGAATCCCTGTGTCTTTGCGGGCAACCAACCAAATACCGAAAGTGATAAAAAACGCGAGCACAAGCACGAAGACCGACAGGCTGTTGTAGAGAATGAAAAACGCCGTTCGGGCATTGGACTTCTTGAGTGCGTCTACCTCTTCGATGATTTCAATTGGCCCGGATAGGAAAGTGTTTTCCAGCCCGTTGCGGGTGGATCGAATGGCAAGAACATTCTCTCCCTGCAGGTTCAGCAAGTTTGGCGGAAAGGCAAACGTGCGCGGCAACGGCATATTGTTGTCGCTGACCAACCCGGCATATGGCGGGTCGAGCATAGCCACCCGGGCGAACTCCACGCCGTTAAGATAAAAAATGTTGCCTGCCTGCAGAACACCAATATGAAGTGCAGGACTGGAAATATCTGCCAAAGCCGATCCGTCGAAAGTGACCCTTTGCCAGAAATTGCGATCATCAAGCCCGGCCCCACGTTCTGCCCATCCTCCGGACAAGAGGATCGGATATTCAGCCCACCCGCTGTCGTCGTAAGTTGGACCTGCATAGTCTTTGCTATCGCCAATTGTGAAACGAAACGGGATCTCGGCCAGGTTCAAACCTTTGGCTTGCACTCCAAGTGGCCAAATGAACAGCAGAAGAAGAATGCCCAATAGGAGAATGCGTCCGTGATGCGGTGTCATGGACCGGCTCACGTCGACAAAAGGCGCAATTTGAAAGCCGCAGCAACAGCTTCCGTCACGCGTTGGACACCCATCTTCCGGCAAGCATTCGCAAAGTGAAACCGGACCGTCCGTTCGGTGATGTCCAGATCAATGGCGATCATCTTCGCCGTTTGGCCACGGGCTGCGCCTGCGAGGCATTCCCGCTCCCGATCTGTCAGGGGTGTCTCCTCAGACATGGCCTCGACCAGAGTTCGGCACAGATATTGGTCCCCCCGCGCGACTGTCAGGATTGCTTCTATCAGTTCATCAAAAGCAGCTTCCTTAACCACATAGCCGTTCATGCCAAGAGCCAGCAACTCGCGAGCGAAAGACGGCTCAAGATGCATGGTCAATGCGAGAGTTTTCGTGTCTTGAGCCAGTCGATCGATCTGTTCCAGGATCCCGGCAGGTCCGGGGCCGGGCATAGATATATCTATGATGGCGACATCCGGCTTTTTGTCTGAGACCAGCCGGATCAGGCTATTGCCATCAGCGCATGTGCCATCCACGAATAACCGGTCGTTTCCCGACAGCAGGCGTGAAAGACCATCCAGAAACATTTGATGGTCATCCGCCATGACGACACGAATTTTGTCTTGCGCCAGGTTCACTGCCCCCATCTTTCAGCAATCCGTTCATTCTTGGACTGATACTAGCGATTTGTTTTAGGAATTGAACCTGTCTAGACAGACAGCTTTCTCTTCAAAGGGCCAATAGAATGTTCATGTCGCGTACAGCGGGTTGCGACGTTAGGAGCTGGTTTCAGCTGCTAAACCTAGGTCGAAAGAACGGTGGAACCGGCAATCGTCGACTTAGTATTTCGCGAGTTTGTTGAGGATGATTATTAGGGTGATAAGTGAATATCCATAGCTTCGGATTTCTTTTCCTAGATTTCAGGATGTTTCCCTTGCGGTGATTTTGTTTTTTTGTAAATTTATTTCGTAATCTGCCGTGTTGCATTGCAAATAATGAGTGCCTGATTTTCTTGTTGAGATTTATTGATGGATGCAAGTTTTATTCAATCTGCCGTTTCGCAATTTGAGAGTTGCCGGACCGCTGATGTTTTGATTGATCTCTTTGTCGATCAGATAAAGGTCTTTGGAACGATCGGGTTTGTTGCGGCGGATTATTCGATTGATGACCGTTCTGACCTCCTTCTTTATACCTCTATGCCAGATGTATTTTCGCCTCTGGATGAAGAGACACCTTGGTGGTCGGATGACCCGGTCGTCGCGCGCTTGGCATCTGGTGAAATCCGGCCATTTGACGTGGAAGACGCGTGGTCCAACCCTTTGCCGTCGGCCGCACCACGTTGGGAGATCTTGAGGGAAATGAGATTGAACCGGGGATGGGTGTTTCCGACCTCAAAGCCGGGATTTATTGGCGGCGTTCATGTCATTGCCGATCCGGATGATTATCATCGCCTTCCGGACAACAAGGAAATCGTCCATCAGCTGGCGCTCCATTTCCACGCTTACCTGACAGAGATGGACCCAAGTCCGGACACTAGAGGAGTTGTCCGCAATACGCTGAAACATCGGGCAAATTCTGACCGGAGGTCAAAGCTTTCGCCGCGGGAAGTCGATTGCCTGCGATGGTGTGCATTTGGAAAAACAGCCAATGAAATTGCCACAATAGAAGGCATCAGTGTCCACACGGTCCGGCAATATCTCAAATCTGGAACCAACAAGCTGAACGCGCGTTCGCAAGCACAAGCTGTTGCGCGCGCGTTGAAATATGGCCTTTTCCGTATCTAATTGCTGCGGGTGACTCCCTAATTTTAGGGTAATTAATTTTCGTTAACCGAATTTGTGGGAATTGCGTTCAATCCCGAGTTTTGGCCTTTTTAAGAAAAACAATAATGTCATGTAAGTAAATCAGGTCGGCATTGTTATGGTTTTTCTTGAGATGGTGGCTTGTTGCTGCAGGCCACTTTATGCAGTTTTTTTGTTTTTTTTATTAAAGCTGCCGAATGTCCGGTTGTTTCTGAATTCATTAAAGCCAGCCAATCCAACAATCGGCTGTGTGTACCTGTCGATACGAACAGCTATTCCGAAAAACGACATGTCCATAGGGTTGCCCCGGGATGTCCGAGCGGGGATTTCATAGATGGCACTTACTCAAAATATTTTCTTTTCATCCCAATCGACTGCGCTTGAAGATCTGCCGAATGTTGCGCCGGTAGATATCAGTGCGATCAATGACATCTTCACCTTGTCGTTCCAGGAAAGTGGCAGCTTTGAAAGCTTTCTTGCCTCTGCCAATTACGATTTTACATTCTCCACAGGCCTTCAGCTCAATCTGCACGACAGCTCATTGGGTAATCTCCAAATCGATTATCCGATGCTGCTCGATATTGATCTGCCGGACCGGATCACGGAAGGCGAAAGCTTCGAGATTTCGTTTCGTCAGGACCAGCTACAGGTTATTGACGAGGATACAGCCGCGCAGACAGGACACTCGCCAGCAACAATTACTGCGGAGTCTCTCAATTTCGATGGTTTCAGTATCGACCTGTTTTTCCGTTCGGAGCGGTCCGGACTTTCGGATATTTCTCTGCTGAACACGTCTTTCGGCTCTGCCTTCACTTTGGACAACAACCTCGTCTTTGACCCGCTCAATATCGAGGTGCCAATTCTTGAGCTGCCGGCAGGTGATACCTCGATCAGCCCTATAGACGGTGTCGATTTCAATTTCGCAACGCCCTCGGGCGTTGAAGCCGATGCGACGCTCGAAATTGCAGCTGCCAACACCTTTGAACCGCTTGAGCTTCAGCTCATCGAGACCTTGGCCGACGTCACGATCAACCCACTCGAGCTTCTAAGCCTGATCCCAAGTTTGAGCCCGTTGGGGGCGCTCAGCGAGACGTTTGAGTTTCCGGAAGTTGATATCCTTGGCCATCAGGTTGAGGCCGCCCTTGAAGCTGTGGTGTTCGCGCCGTTCATTTCTGGCGGCTTTGGCGTTGTACAGAATGTTTCCTTCACGCCAAATAGCCTGGTCGATGTTGAGGTGTTTTTTGAAGGGCAGCAGGTCGACAGCGGGTTTTTGTCAACGGACTTTAACTTGACCGCTCCCTTGCTCGCAGGTGACGCGAACCTGATTGATGGCACGCTGGATGGTGAGCTGCGCTTTGATCTTGGAGGCGAAGTCGCGCTCGATTTCCAGATCGCTCCAGTCGGGACAATCGGCTTTGAGGCGCTTGCTGCGGCCGGCTCCATTACCGTGGATGGCGAAGAAAGTTCTGCTTCGGTAGGTCCGGTTTTCGAGAACTCTGTCACGGGTGCTTCAGGCACAGGTTCTTTCAATATCTTTGCGCCAATCACCGTTGATCTGCCCGACGACTTTTTCCCGGAAGTCGTTGTTCCTTTTTCAATTGCTCTTGATGGTGAAATCCCGGTCAATGCACAACCGCGCTTGTTGGACGGTGCAGGAAACGACCTGACTTTTTCCGATCCGCTTGCAGTGTTTGAAGGCGCCTTCAACCCGTTAGCCCTTGGGCAAATCCAGGTCGTTGACGATGATACTGTGGGCGAGCTTCTGGTTCGGTTCTCTGTAGATAACGGCACATTGTCTGCTGATCCGACAGCCAATGTTGCTGTGACAGGCAGTGGCAGTAATCAGCTCACGCTGCGGGGAACTGCAGAGAACCTGTCTGCGTTTCTGGCAACCTCTACAAGGGTGTTTTTTGCGCCGGACATTCAGGGCAATGCCGCGGAGCTTCAGATCCTCACCGACGACCTTTCCGGAAACACGACCTACGTAACAGCACGGCTGCAAATCGAGCCTGAAGATGGCGGAAACCTCGCCGGCCAAAATCCGATTGTTGGCGGTCCCGGGGGTGAAGTCCTCGAAGGGACGACTGTTGAGCAAAACGACGGCAGCCGGGTGGATCAACCGGACAGCATTCATGGCGGCGGCGGTAATGATACAATCCGCGGCGACATCGCAAATGGCGGGGAGGCGGACACCCTGTTCGGTGGTTCCGGAGATGATACCATCTACGGAAATGGCGGCAGTGATTTCATTGACGGTGGATCCGGTAATGACCGGTTGGACGGTGACGACGCCACGCTCATCGGTGGAACAGGCGACGATGTCATTACAGGCGACAATGCAACACAGCGGGGCGGCGCGGGAAATGACACTCTAACCGGCAGTGGCCTTCTCGACGGTGGTGACGGTAATGATACGCTCCGGGGCACGGGGCGTTTGGTCGGTGGTTCAGGCGATGACAATCTAACCGCCACAGGTGCATCAATCTCGCTTGAGGGCGGTGACGGCGACGACAAGCTCGACGGATCAGCGGACGCGGAAATCTTGGATGGTGGCGATGGGGCTGACACCATTACGAGCGGTGGTGGTGCGGATACGATTACAGCGGGGCAGGGTGATGATACCGTCACGATGTCGCTGGTGGAGGGTATCTCTGCAGATGGCGGTGCCGGCACGAATCATCTCATCCTGAATGCGCTAAATTCGGTGCCTGGCGCGCCTGTAACCTATCTGATTGATCTCGCAAGCGGTGCCCTGAGTGACAGCAGTGGAGCGTCAGCTCAGGCACTGAACTTCGAGAATCTGGACTTCAATACCGACGGTTCGGCCGATATCTCCGGTAATGCTGAAGACAATGAAATCTCCGTGGATCAGGTGGGAAGCGCTGTCAGTACCGTGTCAGTTGCCGGTGGCGAAGGTAACGACACGATCTCGGTAACGAATGTCTTTGCAACAACGACCCTGGACGGCGAAGCTGGCGATGATGTTCTGGAAGGGGGGCGCAGCGCCGACATTCTGATTGGTGGTGCTGGTGCGGACACCCTCATCGGCAACTTGGGTGACGATGAAATATTCGCAGATCTTGACGATCTGTTCCTCGACGGCGGCAGTGGTGTAGCAGACGTATTGAATATGAGCGGAGCCGAGAATACCGGTGTCCTGTTCATTGATTTGGTAAGCGCGCACCAGGTTCTGACCTTCGGGACCAATGCCATCACTATTGTCAATTTTGAAAACGTCGTTGGCCGTGATGGTGGGAACGATGTTCTCGTCACAGCACAACGGGCGGAAGGTCTCGGCGGCGATGATATCATCGCGCAAGCAGAAACCGCGACCGGTGGCGCTGGTTTAGACACTTACATTTTTGAGCCAACATCTCGAAATCTGGTCGTCGATCTCTCCAACGGTAGCAATCAGCTCGTTAGTGGTGTGTCGGTTCAGTTGACCGGATTTGAACGGGTCATCACCTCCAGCGGCAATGACCGGATTACGGCGTCTGATGCTGCCAACATCCTCATTGGAGGGGCTGGCAATGACACATTTCTGGCTCTCGAAAGCAACGATAATGTTCAGGGTGGCGACGGCACAGATACCGCCGACTATTCTGGATCGGCTTTTGGTGTCACGCTTGACCTGACAACAGGCAGAGCCGTTTTTGAAAATGGCGACGAAGTCACCGCATCTGGCCTGGAAAGAGTGATTGGGTCAGATGGTCGGCGCGATGTTCTTGTGTCTGGCGATGGTGATCAGAAGCTGGAAGGGCTTGGCGGAGACGATCAGATTACATCTGGCGGCGGCAATGATGATGTTGAAGCCGGTGAGGGTGATGATCGTGTCGATTTGGGTTCTGGCGATGACACCGCGGACCTTGGCGCCGGAAACGACTATGCCGAAACCGGCGATGGCCGCGATAACGTTGATGGCGGCGATGGCAACGATGTCATCATTGCTGCAGGCAATTTGGCTGACCCGAATACTGTGCTCGATGATTTCCTTAGCGGCGGCGATGGGGATGACTACATCAGCGGCGGTGATGGGGACGACATACTGCGCGGCGAGGCCGGCAACGATATTCTTCTGGCTGGTGCCGGGTTTGATGAGGTTGTAGGTGGAGTAGGGCAGGACACCTTTGTCATTTCCTCGAGCGGCGGAAACGACTTCACCGATTTCAATGCGCTTGAGGACTGGATCTACATCGAAGGTTTCTCATATTCCGACGTTGCAATCGTAGAGGATTTTCAAGGCTTTGCAGAGATCAGGCTGCCAAATGGAAAGCGGGTCTTTACCCAGTCCCAAGTCGCGGATGTAACCATCGACCGGTTTCTCCTCGAAAAGCCGCCTGTTCCAGCTCAGCCTACTGGAAATGCGGCGCCGACGTCTATTTCAATATCAACAAACTCCATCGACGAGAATTCTCCGGTTGCGACTGTTGTTGGTCAGATCACGGTCACCGACCCGGACGGCGGAGATACTCATATTGTGAGCCTCGTCGATGATGCAGGTGGGCTTTTCGCCCTGGAAAATCGCAATCTGGTCGTCAGCGGGCCGCTCGACTATGAGACGGCGACTAGCCGTCAGATCACATTGCGCGCTGTTGATGCCGGGGGGCTGAGCGTCGATCAAACTCTGACAATTTCGGTGAACGATCTTCCTGACACCAATGGTGGTCAGACCGGTGGCGGGAACGGCGGGCAAACCGGCGGAGGAAATGGGGGCTCAGCACCTGGTGGTTCAGGGCCATCTGTCCCGCCTTCCGCCCCTCTCCCTATCGCAGATCAACCGCCGGGATCCGGTCCCATACAGACACCCTCCGGAGTGCCTATTTCGGAGCGAAACTTCAGCAATCAGGGAACCGAAACTGCAAGTGTCTTCTTGTTAGGAGACAATGAACAAGATGGTCTTGTCGCGATTCTGCCAGGTGGTGTTGGCGTTCAAAGCCGGGGGCCAGATACGCCAGAGATGAATACGCAAGCGTTGGAATATCTGCTTGGCATACTGGGCGGAACTCCGGAACAGAATGCGGCGGCAGAGACGGCTGCAAACACCTGGATCAACAGTCTGCCTGAGGATACCGAATATCAAGTGCGGTCTCTGGAGTTGACGGCAGACCAAGCCGCGTCCGGGCCAATTGTGATTGACGGTGGCGACACGAGTACCACTCGCGAAGCCTTTGTTATCGATGTCAGCGGGTTGCCATCAGGCACAGAGCTGCAAATCAATGATGTTGAATTCATTCAGATCATTGGCGATGTGAGAATGACGGGTGGTGCCGGTAGCAATATCGCCGTCGGTGATGAGGGCGCGCAATACATTGTCCTGGGCGCAGACGACGATGAACTGCATGGCGGTGGCGGCGATGACACCATTGGATCTGAAGGCGGGGACGACAAGCTCTTCGGCGATGCCGGCAATGACTTTGTCTTTGGCGGGGAAGGTAATGACTTCGTCTCTGGCGGATCAGGGGATGACCGCCTGTCTGGCGACGCCGGCAATGATCAGATTGTGGGCGGAACGGGCCGTGACATCGCCAAGCTGGAGGGCGCGAGTTTTGTTGGCATAGAAATTTCTGGTCCGCGTTCAAGCACCGTGGTTGTCACCGGCGCCGATACTGATCACCTGAGCGGTGTCGAACTTCTGATGATCGGAAATGAAATCAGGCTGTTGCAGGAAAACGCACCAACTGATTTTGATGAAGCAGTCTATTTGGCTCTCAACAGCGATGTCGCGGAAGCCGTACAGTCAGGGAGCATTGCCAGCGGGCTCGAACATTATCAAAACCACGGCGCCCAAGAAGGGCGCCTGTTTGGAAATGATATCGATGAGGCGTGGTACTTAGAAGAAAATGCTGATGTTGCTGCCGCCGTTGCAGCCGGTTTGGTGTCATCGGGGTCAATCCATTTTGCCGCCCATGGCCGATCGGAAGGCCGGGATCCAAATCCGTTATTCGATGCTGCTTACTACCTGGCTCAAAATGCGGATGTGATGGTCGCCCTCGATTCTGGCGGGTTTGCTTCTGCCTACGATCATTTCAGTCTTTACGGGGCTGCTGAAGGCCGGTCCGCGAGCCAGTATTTTGGTGCAGCGGATTATCTGGCTGCCAACACGGATGTCGCTGCTGCTGTCCAGTCCGGTGACTTCAGCTCAGCGTATGAGCACTTCATCCTCTTGGGTGCTCTGGAAGGCCGGAGCGGTTACGCCGTTGACGGCGTGAGTGCTGAGACCTTGTTCTTGTGAACATGAAAAGCAGGAGAAGTTATCGGTGGTGATTTACCGTCACTGCAGGCCACATGCATCGGTCATTGGTTCGAAAAACTTGCAGAGCAATGTTTTGAAGGTAACAAGAAGCTTTGGTCAGCACTCTGGCAGATTAACAGCTAGTCCGCCCAGTGAGGTTTCCTTGTATTTCTCCCGCATGTCCTGGCCAGTTTGGCGCATGGTCTCAATGCAATTGTCCAGGGGCATGAAGTGTGAACCGTCACCGTGAAGGGCAAGCGAAGCTGCAGAAACTGCTTTGATAGCGCCCATGCCGTTCCGCTCAATACAGGGCACCTGCACAAGACCTTTGACCGGGTCGCAGGTCATTCCCAAGTGATGCTCCAGGGCAATTTCGGCGGCATTTTCGATCTGCGCGTTGCTGCCGCCGAGCGCGGCGCATAGGCCGGCCGCAGCCATGGCGGACGCTGAACCCACTTCCGCCTGGCAACCACATTCGGCGCCGGAAATTGAAGCGTTGTGCTTGATCAGGCCGCCGATGGCTGCAGCAGTCAGCAGGAATGTATCGATGCCCTCGCGCGTGACATCGACGCAGTGATCTCGATAATAGCGGATTACCGCTGGAACAACACCCGCCGCACCATTGGTGGGCGATGTCACAACCTGACCGCCGGCGGCGTTTTCTTCGTTGACTGCCATTGCATAAACAGACAGCCAATCGTTGATGGTATGTGGCTGTTTGGAGTTGGCACCGCTTTGATCCAAGAGGCGTTGATGGATCGCTCTTGCGCGGCGTTTAACACTCAGGCCGCCGGGCAACGTTCCTTCCTGCTCGAGACCGCGATCGATACACGCGTTCATGACGGTCCAAATAGCGTCCAGCCGGTTGGTCAAAGTGTCTGGGCCAAGGGCGGTTTCTTCGTTGATCCGTTTCATCTCGGCGATGGACAGGTTCGAAGCTTCCCCCATTTCAAGCATTTCGGAAGCAGAGCCGAATGGATAGGGATAACCTACGGCTTCTTGTTCTTGATGCAGGTCTGCATCCGGTGCTTTCTCGGAGGCGATGAGTTCTGCTTCGGTCATCACGAACCCGCCACCGATTGAGTAATACGTCTCGGTCAGCAGAACTTCGCCAGACGCATCCAGCGCTGTAAGTCTCATGCCATTGGCATGATACGGCAGGGCCGGGCCGTAATCGAAAGTAAGATCTGCTTCAGGACTGAAGGCAACGTCACCACATTCTGGCAACGTGAGTTTTTCGGAGTTCTGCAGATCACCTAATTGTTGTTCTGCCAGGTCAGCATTGACTGCATCTGGACGGAAGCCCAGTAGACCGAGCATGACTGCGCGATCCGTAGCGTGGCCTTTGCCGGTGAAAGCCAGCGATCCGTGCAGCGACGCTCTTATCCGGGCAACCGACCGTGGATCGAAGCGCCCGCCTTCTCCCTTCTTTAGCTTGTCGAGAAAATCAACAGCTGCGGTCATCGGCCCCATCGTATGTGAGGATGAAGGGCCGATCCCGATTTTGAAGATGTCGAAGACACTTAGGAACATTGTTCTTGATCCGATGTGGAGCGCGGCGCCAAATGAAAGGTGCCGCGCTCAGATGCTGATTATTCAGCTGCTTCCGCGTAGTCCGACATTGGCGGGCAGGTGCAGACCAAGTTCCGGTCGCCGTATGCGTTGTCGACGCGATTGACTGGTGACCAGTACTTGTCGACATCAAACGATCCTGCAGGATAACACGCCTGTTTTCGGCTATAGGGGCGATCCCATTCACCAACGAGGTCTGCCACCGTGTGTGGCGCCCGCTTCAGAGGATTGTTTTCCGGATCGATCTTGCCATCGATGATGTCCTGAGCTTCGGCACGGATGGACAGCATTGCCTCACAGAAGCGGTCGAGTTCGGCCTTTGGTTCTGACTCTGTCGGCTCGACCATCAAAGTTCCGGCAACCGGCCATGACATGGTCGGGGCATGGAAACCGCTGTCCATCAAGCGTTTAGCAATGTCTTCAACCGTGACACCGGCGCTGTCCGCAAGAGGTCTGGTATCAAGGATACATTCATGCGCCACACGTCCTGTTTCGGACTTGTAGAGAATATCGTAGCCCTGCTCCAGACGTGCCGCGATGTAGTTGGCGTTCAGAATTGCCACCTTTGTTGCCTGAGTCAGACCCTCGCCACCCATCAGTAAGATGTAGGCCCAGCTGACCGGCAGAATTGATGGTGACCCGAAAGGCGCCGCGGAGACGGGCCCCACCGAGCTGCCATATTCCGGGTGGCCGGGGAGATAGGCTTCCAGATGGGATTTGACACCGATCGGCCCCATGCCAGGACCGCCACCGCCATGCGGAATGCAGAACGTTTTGTGCAGGTTCAAGTGGCTGACATCGCCGCCGATGTCGCCAGGCTTCACCAGGCCGACCATGGCGTTCATGTTGGCGCCGTCAATATAGACCTGACCACCATGATCATGGGTAATCTGGCAGACTTCCTGAACGGTTTCCTCAAACACGCCGTGTGTCGAAGGATAGGTGATCATGCAGCCAGCAAGATCCGCAGAGTGTTTCTCTGCCTTTTCCCGGAAGTCAGCCAGATCAATGTTGCCGTCTTCGTCAGCCTTGACCGGCACGACCTTGTAACCAACCATTTGAGCAGAGGCCGGGTTGGTTCCGTGTGCTGACGTCGGAATCAGGCAGATGTTCCGGTGTGCTTCGCCGCGTGCATCATGGTAGTTGCGAATGGTCAGGAGACCCGCGTATTCCCCTTGTGCGCCTGAGTTTGGCTGTTGGCTGATGGCGTCATAGCCAGTGATGTCACATAGCTTTTCGTTCAGGTCTGCGATCATCTCATGATAGCCGGCAGCCTGATCAGCTGGGACGAACGGATGCATGTCCGAGAATTCGGGCCATGTGACTGGGATCATTTCGATCGTCGCGTTGAGTTTCATCGTGCAGGAGCCGAGCGGGATCATTGCACGGTCAAGTGCCAGATCACGGTCTGCAAGGCGGCGCATGTAGCGGGTGATTTCCGCTTCTGCCCGGTTCAAGTGGAAAATCGGGTGCGTGAGGTATTCACTTTCGCGCAGAGCATGTTGCGGCAGCCGGTATTCCCGGTTTGCCTCACTGTCGTCCTGCATGGTGCCGCCGAACGCACGCCAAACGGCTTCGATGGTTTCCGGGCGGGTCTGCTCGTCGAGTGAAATGCCGACTTTGTTGTCGCCAACTTTACGCAAGTTGATGCCGTTGTCGACGGCAGCGTTGAGAATCACACCTTGCAATGCGCCGACTTCAACGGTGATTGTGTCGAAGAAGACATCCGGTTTGACTTCGAAACCGAGAGCTTCAAGGCCTTTTGCCAGGCGGGAGGTCTTGCGGTGAACGGACTGAGCGATCGCCTTGATGCCGTCCGGGCCATGATAAACCGCGTACATGGACGCGATGACTGCCAGAAGCGCCTGCGCTGTACAGACGTTGGAATTGGCTTTCTCTCGGCGGATATGTTGCTCGCGGGTCTGCAGGGAAAGGCGGTAGGCCTTCTTGCCGCGACTGTCGATAGAGACACCAATGATACGGCCTGGCATGCTGCGTTTGAACGCATCCTTGCAAGACATGTAAGCAGCGTGAGGACCACCAAAGCCCATTGGAACGCCAAAGCGCTGTGTGGACCCAACAGCGATGTCGGCACCCATTTCACCCGGTGATTTCAACAGCGCCAAAGCAAGCGGGTCGGCTGCGACAATGGCAAGTGCCTTGTTTTCGTGCAGTTGCGCGATGATCTCAGTGAAATCACGAACATGACCGTAAGTTCCAGGATACTGGAAGATGGCTCCGAAAACGGTTGCTGGATCTAGCTCATCGGGGTTGCCAACCTGGATTTCGATGCCTAAAGGCTCTGCGCGGGTTTTAATGACCGCAATGTTCTGCGGATGACAGTTTTCATCAATGAAAAACGTGTTGGACTTCGACTTTGCAGAGCGTTTGGCCATTGTCATGGCTTCCGCGGCCGCTGTTGATTCATCCAGCAGAGATGCGTTGGCAATGTCGAGACCGGTAAGGTCAGACACCATGGTCTGGAAGTTCAAAAGAGCTTCGAGGCGGCCTTGGGAGATTTCCGGCTGATAAGGCGTGTAGGCTGTGTACCACGCCGGATTTTCCAGAATGTTGCGCAAAATCGGGGCAGGTGTCGTTGTGCCGTAATAGCCTTGACCGATGAGTGACGTCAGCACCTTGTTCTTGCCAGCAACTTCTTTCATGTGGAAGAGGGCATCACGTTCCGAAAGGCCAGGTCCCCCCCAATCCAGCGGCTGTTTCTGGCGTATGGACGGTGGCACTGTCGCATCGATAAGATCGTCGAGAGAGGCAAAGCCGACAACCTTCAGCATTTCCTCCATTTCGGCGGGAGAAGGGCCGATGTGCCTGCGGTTGGCAAAGTCGTAAGCTTGATACGTGGTGAGTTCAAAAGGCATCCCTGCAATCCTTTAACCTATGAAGGCCTTGTAAGCGTCGAGATCCATAAGATCATTGAGTTGAGAGGTGTCCGACAGCTTTATCTTGTACAGCCAGCCGTCTCCTTCAGGACTTTCATTTAGTGTCGCCGGAGATTCTGCAAGAGCTTCGTTTGCCTCGACGATCTCTCCATCGACTGGTGCATAGATTTCAGAAGCCGCTTTGACGGATTCAACTACACCGATTTCATCGCTCTTGGCGAATGTGTCGCCAGCTTCTTTTTGTTCGACATAGACAATTTCGCCGAGCTGTTCGGCAGCATGGGCCGTGATGCCCAAGGTGGCGGTGTCGCCCTCAACGGTCATCCACTCGTGTTCTTCTGAGTAATAGGTGGTCACGCTGATTTCTCCCGATTTAACGTTTGTAGTTTTGCTGCACGAAGGGCAGCGAGACAATCTCGGCAGGTTGCGCTTTCCCGCGGATCATCAAATTGATCTCTGTTCCCGGTTCACTGCAAGCTGTTGCAACGTAACCCATGGCGACCGGACTGCCTGCAGTCGGTCCAAAGCCACCTGAAGTGATGACGCCGATATTGTTGCCATCCACGCTTTGAATTTCAACGCCATGCCGAGCGGGCGCACGGCCTTTGGGCTTGATGCCAACCAGTTTTCTAGAAGTGCCTTCGGCAATTTCTTTCTGAATGCGCTCAGCGCCCGGAAATCCGCCTTCTTCACGCCGGCGCTTCTGAATTGCCCAGACCAATGATGCTTCGATTGGTGATGTGTCATTGTCGATGTCGTTTCCGTAAAGACAAAGACCAGCCTCCAGCCGCAGGGAATCGCGAGCGCCCAATCCAGCAGGTTCACAGTTTTCATCGGCCAGGAAAGCGCGTGAAACCTCGACTGCCTTATCTTCGGGAATTGAGATTTCGTAACCGTCTTCCCCGGTATAGCCAAGGCGTGAAATCCGGCACTCAACACCTGAAATCTCACCAACCATTGTTTCCATGAACTTCAGGTCGCGCGCAGCTGGGCACAGAGAACCGACAACATCCTCCGCTTTGGGGCCCTGAACGGCAACAAGTGCGCGATCGAATATTTCCTCAACTTCAACACCGTCGAGGTGTTTCGCCATATGCGGAATGTCCTGATGACGCATGGAGGCATTGACGACAACAAAGAAATGATCGCCCGCATTCGAGACGATCAGATCGTCCATGATGCCGCCATCTTCGTTAGTGAAGAAGCCGTATCGGGCCTTGCCCTCTTTGAGAGTGGAATAGGCTTGCGGGCAGATCTTTTCCAGTTTTTCGCCGATGTTTTCGCCTCTGAGGATTACCTGACCCATATGGCTGACATCGAACAAGGCCGCTTTTTCACGGCACTGCTTGTGTTCTCCCATGATGCCCATGGGATATTGAACCGGCATCTCCCAACCAGCAAAATCAACCATCTTGCCGCCAAGTTCGACGTGAAGGTCATAGAGCGGAGTGCGTTTCGGTGTGTCAGCCATCTGCAGGCCCTTTCTTGTTCTAAAGACTATCAGTCACGCACGACGGAGACAGTGCAATGCGCATTGCGTACTATTCGGGCCAGGTTCGGTCCTATCTCGTAGTTCGGGAAGTCGCCCTTTGCTGAAGCCATGATAATGTGGTCGTAGCCATCTTTATGGGCGAGTTTGAGAATTTCACGATATACGCTGCCTTCTTCAATATGGATCGGAATGTCCTCTGCGCCGTTAGCCGCAAGAATTTCACTCACTTTGCCACGAACGAAGTCTTTTGCGCCGGATCCATAGTTGGCGGGCAAGTTGGGTAGTTGGATGATTTCGGGAATGACCGAAACCGCATGCAATTCAGCTCCGTAAAACCGAGCCTGTTCCAACGCAAACGGAATGGCCTTTTTCCAGGACCGGTCGTCGGTATGGTCAATCGGTAATAGAATTTTAGTGGTCATGTCTTGTCTCCACAAATCGGCTTAAGGTGTGGGGAGAGCCAAGTTGCGGCCCTCCCCAAGTCTCTTATTCCGCCGGCTTTGAACTGGTTTCCTCACTTGCGCCATCGGAAGCGAAGAACTCTTTCGTCAGCTTGAAAACAATCGGGCTGAGCAAGGCAAGAGCAATTAGGTTCGGGATCGCCATCATCGCATTCAGCGTATCAGCTAGCAGCCAGATGAAGCCGAGATCCGCAGTCGCGCCGAAGTAGATCATTGCGATCCACAGGACACGGTATGGCATCAATGCGCGGTGTCCAAAGAAGAATCCGACACATTTTTCGCCGTAGAAAGACCAGCCCAGGATTGTGGTGAAGGCAAAGATCGACAGAGAGATCGCGATCAAAGAGCCACCAATTCCGGGAAGGGACGTCTCGAAGGCGAGCGAGGTGAGAGCTGCACCTGATTCACCGCTGGTCCAGGCGCCGGAGGCGATGATCGCAAGGCCAGTGATGGAACATACAATGATCGTGTCTATGAATGTGCCGAGCATGGCGACGAGACCCTGGTTGACCGGACCTTTGGTCGATGCTGCAGCGTGAGCGATAGGTGCGGACCCGAGACCAGCTTCGTTGGAGAACACGCCCCGTGCAACACCAAAGCGGATGGCTGCCCAAACAGCAGCTCCGGCAAACCCGCCTTGCGCAGCGGACGGTGTGAAAGCATGCGTGAAGACAAGACCAATCGTGTCACCGATCGCGCCGATGTTGATGAGAAGAACCAGGAAACCTGCGACAATGTAAGCGACCGCCATAAACGGAACCAGCTTACCGGCAACGGCACCAATCCGAGAGATGCCGCCCAAAATGACTGCAGCGGTCAAAACCATCAAAATCACCCCAGTGACCGACGTGTTGACACCAAAATTGGCTTCGAGAACGTCAGCAACACCATTGGCCTGAACGCCGTTGCCAATACCGAAGGCTGCGATTGCACCAAACAGGGCGAATGCCCATGCGAGCCAGTGCCAGTGTGATGCCAGGCCGTTTTTGATGTAGTACATCGGGCCACCAACATAGTTGCCAAGCTCATCAACCTCACGGTATTTCACCGCGCAAACAGCTTCAGCATATTTGGTGGCCATACCCACCAGCGCAGTCATCCACATCCAGAATAAGGCGCCTGGTCCTCCCAAGAAAATCGCGGTCGCAACACCTGCGATATTACCGGTGCCGATGGTAGCCGAAAGGGAAGTCATCAAAGCATTAAACGGGCTTATCTGGCCTTCGCCCTGGCTTGAACGCCCTTGAAACAAAAGGCTGAAGCCTTTGCCCAAGCGAAGGATTGGCATGAACTTCAAGCCAACCTGCAGGAAAAACCCGACACCGAGAATAAGAACCAGCATCACCGGTCCCCATACAATGCCATTGATGGCTCCTACGATATTATTCAACGCTTCCATGGATTTCCTCCCAATGCGTTTCGGCTCGGGCTTTGCTGCTCAGTTGCAAGGCGCATTTGTGCAGAGCCCGGTTTCAAAAAACGTGGTGCGATGGGTGTGCCAGTAAGGCTCGAGTGATCTCTTCTGGAGCGCACAAGGCGCATTCTTTTTCGAATGCATTGTTTTTGCAGCGGCTCGTAAGCCTCTGTTTCAGAGCGAGTGTGGGGGATACCAAATGGCATCTGTAGCACTCCTTAAGCGTGTATTGCGCGGCCAAGCACGTCAAGGCAGGCTTCCTTAACTGCTTCGCCGAGGGCTGGATGGGCATGGCAGGTTCGACTGATGTCTTCGACACTCGCGCCCTTGGTCAGCGCCAGAACCAGTTCTGCAATCAGGTCTCCACCATGGGCACCGCATATGTGAGCGCCGAGTAGCTTTCCCTCTGGTGTCGCCAGAATTTTAACCGCGCCGTCGGTTTCACCACTGGAACGGGCGCGGCTGTTTGCCATGAAACTGAACTTGCCACTGATGTACTCTGTGCCGGCAGTTTTCAGGTCGTCTTCGGTCGCTCCGACTGAAGCGACTTCTGGGTCGGTGTAAACCACGGCAGGAACGGCGTTGTAGTCAATGTGGCTAGGTTGACCCGCCAGCATCTCAACACATGCCACGCCATCTTCTTCGGCCTTATGGGCAAGCATTGGACCGGGAACGCAATCGCCGATGGCGTAGATGCCTGGAACGGAAGTCATGAACCGGTCATCGACAGAGATGAAGCCGCGGTCGTTTCGTTTGATGCCGAGCGCTTCCGCGCCAAGGCCTCGTGTCACTGGCCGACGCCCGACGGCTATGAGCACTTTGTCAGCTTCAAGGACTTCGGTTGTGTCCTTGCCGATCCGTTCAAGGTTCAGGACAAGACCAGTTGGTGTTTGTTCAATTCCGGTCAACTTGCGGCCAAGCTGAAATTTGAGACCTCTTTTAGTCAGTGCCCGTTGCGCCAATTTGGCAATGTCGCTGTCCATTCCGGGAAGAATGCGGTCGAGGTATTCCACAACGGTCACCTTCGCCCCAAGCCGGGACCAGACTTGCCCGAGTTCGAGGCCGATCACGCCAGCCCCAATGACAACAAGATGATCCGGCACTTCAGAAAGCGTGAGCGCACCGGTGCTGCTCAAAATGTTAGTCTCGTCAAAGTCGATGCCTGGAAGCGGTGTCGGCTCAGATCCGGTCGCGATGAGGATGTTCTTTGCGGTTAGTACTGTTTCGCCGGCACCGTTTTTCACCAAAACCTGACCCGGTGCAGGAATGGAGGCCCAGCCCTCAATCGATTCCACGCCGTTTTTCTTAAAAAGAAAGGATATGCCTTTGGTCAGGTCTCCAACGATTTTATCCTTGCGGCCCATCATTGCGGCGATGTCCAGGCTTGCTTCGCCTGTGCTGATCCCATGGACCGCAAGATGTTTCAGCTCCGCAAATTTGGCAGAAGAGGTCAGCAGCGCTTTGGAGGGAATGCAGCCAACGTTCAGGCAGGTTCCGCCAAGTGAACCACGGCCTTCCACGCAAGCGACCTTCAGTCCAAGCTGAGCTGCCCGAATTGCGGCCACGTATCCTCCGGGGCCGCCGCCGATAACAACGAGATCAAAGTTGCTCATCTTCTCGCCTTAAAGATCGTAGATCGGGAATTGTTTGCAGATTTCTGCCACCTGTTTGCGGGTCTCGGCTTCGATATGAGCATCGCCATCCGGGTTGGCGGCAAGCGCATCCAGAACGTCGCTGATGAGATGGCCGATCTTGCGGAACTCTTCCGGGCCAAACCCACGGGAGCAACCGGCGGACGTGCCGAGTCGGATACCGCTGGTAACAGTTGGTTTTTCCGGATCGTTTGGAACGCCGTTCTTGTTGCAGGTGAAACCGGCGCGTTCCAAGGCCGCTTCAGCCGCATTCCCTTTGACACCTTTTGGTCGAAGGTCGACCAGCATCAGGTGATTGTCCGTGCCGCCGGATACTATAGCGCATCCACGGGCGATCATGACCTCTGACAGAGCCCGCGCACTGTCGATGACGCGTGTGGTGTAGTCTTTAAATTCCGGTTTCAAAGCTTCGCCGAATGCGACAGCCTTGGCCGCAATAACATGCATGAGCGGTCCGCCTTGAAGACCCGGAAACACGGCGGAGTTGATCTTCTTTGCGATCGCCTCATCATTAGTCAGGATGATGCCGCCGCGTGGCCCGCGAAGGGTTTTATGAGTGGTGGATGTCACAACATGGGCATGCGGCATCGGGGAAGGGTGGAGGCCTGTGGCCACCAGGCCGGCGATGTGTGCCATGTCTACCAGCAGCCAAGCTCCGACCTCATCCGCGATTTCCCGAAACTTCTTGAAATCGATCACCCGCGAATAGGCTGAGGCGCCGGCGATGATCATCTGCGGCTTTTCAGCATTTGCGAGTTCGGCAACGTGTTCGTAGTCGATCAGGCCTTCCGGTGTCAGGCCATATTGGACGGGCCGGAACCATTTACCCGATTGTGCAGGTTTGGCGCCGTGGGTGAGATGACCACCGGCATCGAGTGACATGCCCAAAATGGTGTCGCCTGGTTTCAGCAAAGCCAACTTGACCGCGCCATTCGCCTGGGCGCCAGAATGTGGTTGAACGTTTGCAAAGCCGGCGCCGAAAAGTGTTTTCAGCCGGGCAATGGCTTCAGCTTCAACTTCGTCGACAAACTCACAGCCGCCGTAGTACCGGCGGCCAGGGTAACCCTCGGCATATTTGTTGGTCAGGACGGAGCCCTGTGCTTGCAGCACGGCCTTGGAGACGATGTTTTCAGACGCAATCAATTCGATCTGATCGGCCTGACGGGTGGCTTCCCGGTCAATCGACTTGGCAATAACCGGATCTGCGACGTCTAGGTTTGTCTGAAACATGTCTGTCCTCCAACGTGTTTCCCAAAAAAGGGATGAGTTCCCTTTTGTCTCCTGAAGTTTCCAATAAGGGAAATATCCTCAAAATGCAACAAAAGTTTAGTCTGGCGGAAATTTGACGGTGTTTCGGGAGTGTGCGAAATACGCTGGAGGACCTAAGAGGCGGAAGATGGAACCGGTTTCGCAAAGCAAGGATGACGAGGTCATCGACGCACAAGATCACGATCATCTGGGCAAGATGATCCGGGAAGCGCGCGCCCAAAAAGGGTGGACACTCGAAGAGGCGGGCAAGGCGGCGGGCATTGGCCGGTCAACTCTGTCCAAGATCGAAAACAACCAGACGCGGCCGAGTTTTGATATTGTGCGCCGGCTGACCAAAGCGCTGGATCTCAAAACGCCGCAATTGTTTGTCCAAAGCGGACCGAACGATATCTCGGGCCGACGTGACGTGACCTTGGCGGGGCAGGGTGAAAAGCAGGAAACGCCGACCTATAGTCACGAATTGCTCTGCACAGAGCTGACCAGCAAGCGCATGCTTCCTTACATCGCCACGGTCAAGGCCCGGGATGTCTCAGAGTATGAGGCTTGGGTCCGGCACCGGGGCGAAGAGTTTATGTATGTGATCAGCGGAGAACTCACGTTCTTCACCGAACATTACCGTCCACTCGAGCTGAAAGCCGGTGACTCAGTCTATTACGACAGTGGTATGGGGCATGGCTGTGTTTCCACAAGTAAAGAAGATGCAAAGATCCTTTGGGTCTCGCTGGAATAGAGGCAATGCGCAGAACATTGAAAGCAGGATGTGATTTACAACCATTTTGGAAATTTTTGGCTTTAATGCCGGTAGATAGCCGCAGCTTCCTTTAATTCAAACAGTCGCGGAGCGTCAGAGGCTTTTGAGTGCCGTCGGCTCAGAGCAGACGCTCGCTCTTTCTAGACGGTTTCCGTTACCTTGAGCAGACCTTCAGGAGCATCCGGGTTTTCGCCGAGGAGACAGGAAAGGGTTTCGACAAAACTATAAAAAGCCACTGCCTGGAGTATTGGCAATACCGGCTCTGTCACGCCGCCGGGTAGATTCAGCGGTAGAATCCCATGACGACCATTGACCGAGAATACACGCGCGCCATTGTTGACCAATCTGGTTTCTGCAGCATGGACTGAGGCCGAAGCCGCCAGGCCGCTGTCAAAAGACAATACAGCAAGTTTTCTGTCTGCAATAACGATTGGTCCATGCAGGAGTTCCGCCGCCGAATAGGCCTCGGCATGGATCCTACAGGTTTCCTTCAACTTGAGCGCAGCTTCAGCCGCAACGGCCAAGCTTGTGCCGCGACCCAAACAATAGATGGAACTGGCGCGAGCGACCGGTGTTATCGCATGAGACCAGTTGCTCTCCAGCACCAATCGGGTCAGGTCCGGAAGGGAACCCAAGCTCATTTTTAGATCAACATCGTTTGTGTAGCCGGCAACCAGACTGAGCGAAGCAACCAGCATTCCAACAAAAGACTTGGTTGCGGCAACCGCTTTTTCTGGCCCGGCCAAGACCGGGAGGACTGTTCCAGAAGCAGTGCCAAGCGGGCTTTGTGTTTCGTTGAGAATGGCGACGGTATCGGCGCCGCCCTTTGCCGTTGCCTTTTGCAATGCGACCAGATCAGGACTTCCGCCCGATTGAGAAAAAGCGAGGGAGACAAATCCATCTAACTTGAGTTTCGTATCGTGGATTGACGCAACAGACGGGCCGATCGAGGCGACAGGGCGACCGGTTGCAGTTTCCATCATGTACTTAAAAAACGTAGCGGCGTGATCCGACGTTCCGCGTGCACATGTGACGAACCCATGGGGGTTATCGGTTCGCCAGCGGGCACCGGTTTGCCAGTACTGTTCCAGTCCTTCCGTCAGCTGGCGCTCGATCATTGCGGGAATTTCAGCGATTTCTGTCGCCATCTGAGTTGATTGATCGCTGGGCATGAGCGGTGGTCCAATCTAAGAAATTGAAGCAGATGAAAGTCTGGAGAGTGTCAAAGCCAGATCACTGGGACGAAGTGACTGTTACAGCGGCTAACGCATCTGCGCAGCACACCCGCTCAAAGCGGCGAAGTCATCGTCGAGCAGGTGAACCGGAATTTCCGAAACGAGCTTCGACTGACGCCCCTTGGCACAAAAAGCGGTCCTAAAATCCGGGCTGTCCAGAAATTGAGATAGCGCGCGGGTGACACCACCTGTGAGAAAAATTCCACCCCGGGCGAGAAAGATGAGAGCAAGGTCTCCAACAACCCGTCCAAGAAGGGTCACCCACTGGCGTGCAGTGGCTACACAATTCGGATCGGTTTCTTCTCTTGCGCGCTGGGCGATCTCGGCAGAAGTATATGGTGCAGCGGCCGTTCCAGAACGCAAGCACTGCCATTCATAAATCTCCCGCAGTCCGTTGCCAGATAGGGCACGTTCCACTGACGCCCGGCCCCGGCCTCTGGCCAGGTAGGACCAGAGATCAAGCTCAGTTGAAGACGTCGCCGGCAGAGTGCTGTGACCGCATTCCCCTGCGCCAACGATGAGGCCGTTCGCTTTGAAATAGAGGGGGGCTGCGTTGAAGCCGGTTCCAGCACCAACCACAAGTCTTGAGGCCTTGTCTGGCGCCGTAGCCTCAGGGGACAGGACCGGTTTGATCCGTTCCGGTTCGATTTTGCCAAGTGAATGGGCTAGGGCTTCAAAGTCATTGATAAAGCGGATTTCAGCACTGCCGAGAACACGCCCAATGCTGCTGGAATTCAGTGTCCAGGGGTGGTTTGTCATTTCAACGGAAGGCCCCTCGATGGGCGCGGCAACAGCAATAACCGCCTGAGAGCAGCCTTTCTGACCGATTTCACGGAGATAGGATGCGATCGCAGCTTCGGGTGTTGGGAACTCAGAATTGGCGTACCGGACAATGCTATCCCTGCGCACCTCATTGTTTTCCACCAAAGCCAAACGCGCGTTTGTGCCGCCGATATCCGCCGCAAGGCCGATAGAGTTCATCATAGTCTGTTTCCGGAGGATGGATCGAAATATGAGATTTTAGAGAGGTCGAACGTAATCGGAGCCAAATCTCCGGGTTTTGGCCGTGCATCGGCAGACAGCCGGGCAATAGCTTCAGTGCCGCCAAGATTGGTCACGGCATAGGTGTCAGCCCCCGCTGGTTCAACAACTTCGAGCAGGCAGTCCGCGGTTTGAAGGTTTGGCCGTTCATTCGGCGATTTATCGGATATGGCTTCCGGGCGGAGACCGACAATTAGATCGCTTGTTTCAGACGATAAGAGGTCGGGAGGGGTCTCCTTGTCGATCAGAACGATTTCACGGCCTTGTTCCGCCTTTATTTCCAGACGGATGTGATCACTTAATCGGTGAGCCGTTCCACGCATGAGGTTCATTGCCGGCGACCCCATAAAATCTGCTACGAATGTGTTGACCGGCTGGTTATAGATTTCGTGCGGGGTTCCAATCTGCTGAACAATCCCATCCTTAAGTACGACAATGCGGGTTGCCAGTGTCATCGCTTCGATCTGATCGTGAGTGACGTAGACTATCGACGCGTTTGTCTGCTGATGAATTCTTTTGATTTCTGTGCGCATAGTCACGCGCAACTTTGCGTCCAAATTGGATAAGGGTTCATCGAATAAAAACAGTTTTGGATCACGGACTAGAGCGCGGCCCATGGCCACACGTTGCCGCTGGCCACCTGATAACTCAGCAGGCCGGCGTTGCAGTAAATGTCCGATCTTCAGGAGCTCGGAGACTTCTGTAACTTTCTGCTTCTTAATCGCGTCAGGGACTTTTCGAACTTCCAAACCGAAGCCGATATTCCGCTCAACACTCATGTTGGGGAAGAGCGCATAGGATTGGAAAACCAAGGCGATATCCCGTTTTGATGGCTCGACATAAGTACAGTCGGTACCAGCAATGTGAATTGCCCCAGACGACGTCTCGGTCAAACCGGAAATGCAACTCAGCAATGTCGACTTTCCGCATCCCGATGGTCCGACAAGGACGAGAAATTCTCCTTGTTTCATCGAAATATTGATGTCTTTCAGCACATCAACGTCGCCGTACTTCTTCGCGAGCTTGTCGATCTTTAAGATCTGATCCAAAGCCATGTTCTGAATTGCGTCCTTCAACGCTGTCTTGTCAGGCGTCAGCCCTTTACGGATCCGGCGACGAGACCGGAGACGATAAATTTCTGGAAGCAGATCGCGAGTATCGCCGGAGGAAGTGTCGCCAAGACCCCTACCGATGCGATCACGCCGTAATCTGTGACCCGGCCGGCGGAGAAATCTGCGATAGCAACGGGAAGCGTCTTGGCGCTTTGATCGTTTGTAAAAATGAGCGCATAGAAAAACTCATCCCAGGCGACCAGGAACGACAACATCGCTGTTGCGGCTATGGCTGGTAGTGCTAGAGGCAAAACAACGTGCCGGACGGTATAGGCCGTACTTGCGCCTTCCATAAACGCGGCCAATTCGACTTCAACCGGCAGCACGTCAATGTTTGCCTTCATCAGCCAGGTTGCGAATGGCAACAACATGGCTGTGTAAACGATGACGAGCGTAGCGGTATGGTTCAACATTCCGAATTTGCTGAAGGTCGAATAGAGCGGCAAAATGTAAGTGATTGGCGGCATCATGATTGTTGCCAGGAACGCAAACAGAAGCACCATCGATGCGTTTCGCCGCGAAAAAGCATAAGCCGCGGGAATAGAAAGGATCACTGCGGCAAACGTGGCTCCGCCTGCGGTCAACAATGAATTCCGGAGTGCGTAGAGAAACCGTTCGCCGCTGCCGCCGTCGATATCCAGCAATGCCGCGTACCGGCTAATGTCAAATTCTGAGGGGATCCAGCGCAAGGGAACTTCAGTCAAGTCGGTTGGAGCGCTAACGCTCATGACCACAAGCCATAAAAGCGGTGCAACTGTGAAGCAGGCGAGCATGACTGCAGAGACGTAAATCGCAGCTGTCTGGGGAGCAGTACGTTTCATCCTGCAGCCCCTTGTCCTTGGCGCTTTGCCTGTGTGTAGTAAAAGAGAATGAGAACGGCGCTTAAGCCTGCTAGCAACACGGCATAAGACGCACCGCTGCCGCTTCTGAGGTAATTGAAGTACTCTTGGTAGATGTAAAAACTTGCGGTTTTAGTTGAATCTGCCGGACCGCCGCCGGTCATCACATAAACAATGTCGAAGACGCGGAATGCCTCAATGGTTCGTAAAACCATTACGACCAGTAACGGGCCTGATATCCAGGGCAGTGTGATCGTCCAAAACCGTTTCCATGGGTTGGCGCCTTCAACCGCGGCAGCTTTTTCAAGGTCGCCTGGTACAGTCTGCAAGGCTGCCAACGCGACATAGGCAACAAGTGGGAAGTTCTTCCAAACATCGGCCAAGATTACCATGTTAAGCGCGGTCGCTGGATTGCCGATCCAGCTTTGGTAATCACTGATGAGCCCCAGTTGAAAGAGCAAGGAGTTCAGGGCGCCATAGTCCGGATGATATATCAGCCGCCAGGCGACCGCGTTGACTATTGTCGGTACCGCCCAAGGGAGGATAATTAGGGCTCGTAAAAGGAGTTGTCCGCGGAATTTCTGATTAAGCAACACTGCGGCTGCGACACCGAGCACACCCTCCAGTCCCACCGACACAATTGTGAAGTAGAGGGTACGCAGCAATGCGTCCTGAAAATCAGGGTCTGTGAGTGCGAAGATATAATTCTCGAGCCCGATGAAGTGCACCGGTGTTGGTAGAGCCGAAATCCGCGTGTCTGTGAAACTCAGCCAAACCGTGTTTGCGAGAGGCAAAAGGGTAATTGTTCCAAGAACCGCTACGGCCGGCGCCAGAAGGATCCATTTTTCTCGTTTCTGGCGTCGGCCGTGCATAGCGTGTCTCCTTGAAAGCAACGGTCAGAATTAGCGGATGCGCTTCACGCGATCTGCCGCCGCTTTCAGAGCATCATCAACACTGGCTTGATCCAGCAGGACCTGATGAATGTTCTTTTGAAGGATGTCGGAGACTTCGGTGTAGGAGGGAACAAGCGGGCGCGGATACATGACAGCAATGCTTTGTTCTGCAGCAGCAATCAGGTCTTCTTGACCTTCCAGCACCTTGGGTTCGCTGTAGGACGCTTTCCAGATCGGCAGGCTTAACTTTGCATAGTCATCCTGGATGTCTTTCTGGGTCAGGAAGGAAATGAATGCCCAAGCCTCTTCAACATGCGGGCTGTTGGACGGGATGCCGAGGCCCATCGATCCGTTTACGCTGGACGCAGAGGACTTTCCGTCGACGCCGGGGGCTGGAGCGACTTTGACCTTGCCGGCAACCTTACTTTCGGCCGGATCATTCGCCATGGCGTTCATGTATGTCCAGTTCAAGGCGAACGCTGCTTCTCCGTTTGAGAATACCCGACGGACGTCTTCTTCAAAGTATTCACGTGAGGCCGGGTTGGTCAGACCTTCATCCAAGGTCATCTTCATGAATTCAACCGCGTCCCGCGCTCCACCTGCAGTGAAGGCAGGCTCGCCCTCGGAGAAAAACGCTCCGTCATTTGCCGCGGTTAAGGTTGTGAAGTCGCAAATCATGGCCTCTGATTGGGACCAGCTCCAGACGAGCGGATACTCAACCACGCCTTTGGCCTTGAGGGTTTTTGCCTGGTTTGCCAGTTCCGACCACGTCTTAGGCGGTGCGGAGATTCCGGCTTTTTCAAGCATCTCTGAATTGTAAAACAGGTATTTCGTGTCGAGGATCCATGGCATGCCATAGCGTTTTCCGCCGTACTCAACGGTGGTCCAGGCGCCGTCGAAAATCTGCCCGGTCAAATCAGCCGGAATCCGGTCTGTGACATCTGTTAGGAAACCGCGGGACGCGAATTCCGCAGGCCAAATCACATCGTAAAGCACGACATCATAGCCGTTGTCTCCAGCGCCGGCCGCGGCGACAATCTTGTCGTGGAGCGCTTCATAAGGCACAAATTCCAAGTCGACTTTGATGCCCGGATTTGTTGTTTCAAATTTCTCGGTCATCGATTTGATGTCCGCCTCGCTGTAGGCGGCCTGGCTCATGAACAAAGCGTTCAGAGTTGTATCGGCGAAAGCCGACGATGACAGTGAGAAGGCTGTCAGAACACTCCCGACAAACAGTTTTCCAATCGTCTTCATTTTGCCCTCCGGTTTTTATCTGGCGAGCGGCATCCTATGTGGATTTTTTATTTTGTCAAATTGATATAAAAAATAAAATGTGGTTTGCGAGAAGGATGAACGATACATCTTTTTCGTCGGTGGCCTTTCGGACCAGCGGTACAAACCTCAAGCGCGCAAAGCTGCACAACCATCGGGTCGTCCTTGAAATCATCCGGACACGCGGCCCTGTTAGCCGCACCGAAATCTCTGAAATTACATCGCTTTCCCGCCAGACCGTACAAAACATTGTGGCGGATATGGAAAGCCGTGGTGTAGTGACAATGCAGGCGAGCAAAGCTGTCGGCCGGGGGCATCCGGGTATGAAGGTGCAGCTGAAAGCGGATCATGCGTTCAGCCTTGGGTTCCACGTCAACCGGCTCTCTGTTGTTGCTATCGCTTGTGATCTTTTCGGGCAAATTGTCTGGCAGCAGTCTGCTGTCCTGCCATCAGGACCCGCATCAGCAACGGCTGCCAACAACCTCGTGGTGCAGCTGACAAATCAGCTCCGGAAGGACAAACCAGATCTTTGTGAAAAAGTATTTGGGGTCGGATTGGCGGCTCCTGGCCCATTCCTTTCTGAGGAGGAAATTTCAGAGGGATTTGATGCCACGGTTTTTTCCGAGTTCGGAGCTCCAGATAATCTCGCCAAATTGCAGACCACATTGGGGCTCCCGGTTGTCATTCAAAATGATGCCTCTGCTGCAGCTCTCGGAGAACACGTTTATGGCCTCGGGCAAAGTTTCAGCAGTTTCGCCTTTGTGCAGTTCGGTATGGGGCTTGGCTCAGGGTTGATTCTCAACGGCGCCTTGTATTCAGGCGCAACCAAGAATGCAGGCGAGGTTGGGCATATCTGCGTCGATCCAGCCGGTCCGAATTGCACCTGCGGCCGTCGAGGGTGTCTGGAAAAATACCTCTCGATAAATGCCTTATGCGAACGGTTGAGGCTTGAACCGACAGATCATACGTCTGTTGCTAAGATCGAGGCGCTTTTTGAACAACGGGATCCAGCTATTCTCGATTGGATGTCAGAGGTTGCTCCGCATCTTTGGAAATTGATCGATGTGATTGATATGATGTTGGATCCGGAAGCAATCATCATTGGGGGGATAATCGCCCCCGCATTCCTCCGGGAATTGCTATCCAAAGCCTCACCGCTGCCAGAGCGTCCCTTCGGCACGGGACAAAAGGTTGAACGGATCATGATCGGCGAGGCCGGGGTAACAGCAGTCGCACTGGGGGCAACCGCGACTGCGGTGGACGCGCTCTACGCACCACAGATTTCTCATTTGTTTCTCGCCTAGTCTTCGGACTGAGTTGGCAGCGCCCAATTTGGGTACTTTAGGATCTTAGCTCCGCGGGTGCATGGTTTTGGTTTTCTCTGGAGTCCGCTTAGCCTTGATCAAACGGATAGTTAACATTAGTAATTAACATTGTTAATTATATAGCTCGCGGCACATCTCTCTGGTTCGAGCTAAGGAAGAGGCAGGCATGTCCGGCGAATACACACTGCACAAACGTATCGGCTTCAAAGTCACCCGTTTGGCGCGGATCATGGAAACCCGTCTGGAATCGCAATTGACCGAACACGGAGTGACGCGGTTGATGTGGTGCGCTCTTCGGGGGATCGGAATGGAAAACGTTACCACTCCCTCCCAATTGGCGGACTACATCTGCATTACCCGGCCGGCCATCTCACGGCTGCTCAATACCATGGAAGAACGTGGATTGGTTCGGCGCACCGGGATCGACGATGACAAGCGTTTCACTGAAGTGGATTTAACCGAATTGGGGACGGAGAAAATGAAGCTCTGCCACGTTCTGGTGCGTGAGTTGAACGATCACTTCTCGAGCAAAGTGGGTCAGGACAGCTACGAGCTGTTCATGACAGTGATCGACCAAATGACTGAGGGCGAGAACATCCAGCTGATGCGGCTTTGAAAGCGATATCTTGGGGAGGAAACAGATTTGACAAACGACGTCGTAAAACCAGGTTGCAGACAGCATCTTAAGTGCGCGTGGCAGCGCGGATGAAGTTGTTTTCCGATCGAAACCGGGCGCCTCATCTGGGGTCGTTCCCACTGGAGCGTTTGGCGAGAATTTCAGAACTTGCTGACCTATCTGCATTGCCGGTTTTCAAGGGAATGAGCTTCCGGGAGAAGGCACGGCCGGAAAGCATCGTCAACGCAATGAGTGAAGCACAAGCAATGCTCGACGCTCTGCGAGACGGTGTCATCAATGAGGCCCAGGCGGAGGTGCCCGGTGATTTGTTGGAGCGCCAGAACCATCTGAAGGCCTTTGGGTATTTCGCCGATGCCTCGATGATGGCAACCTGCGCTCTCCGGCCGGAGATGTTGCTTGAGCACCCGTTTCGGAATTCGGACATCGGTGTTCTGGCTCACAAGTTGAAAACGACACAGACCAAGTCTCTTGCGTCCGGGATCGATATGATCATGGCGGACTTGCGAGATGCGATGGAAGCCCCAGCGCCGGATGTTAGCAATCACAGTCATGCATTGATAATCGCGGTACAAACGCCTCGTGAGGTCCGTTCAGGTGAACCCGGCGAAACCTGGTTGAAAGGAGCGGGCAAACACAGATCTGCCTTGCGGGCTGCGGAAGTTGCGGTAGTGCTGGCGCAGTATTTGCGCCTTCTCGGCTTCTCGGCTTGTGCACACAGTCACTCCACCAGCGATGTTGATCTGAACCGGCTGGCCGTTGCTTCGGGTCTCGCAGTTTTTAAACAGGGAGCTGTGATCGCGCCCTACATTGGGACTGAGTTTTCTCTTGCCGCTGTCACGACCGACTTTCAGATTGCAGAAGATGCACCTCTGGCCGACCTGGACCGGCAATCTTCTTTGCGCACGCACGGTCCGGCCTGGCATTTTGGCTATCGCACAGCGAAGAGCGGGCGGACACTCGATCCCTTCCAAAAGCGCCGGTATGTCGATGGGGCCTATCCGTTCGAAAAACTCAAAAGGGTCGATACGCCAACAACCTTCATTGACGAAGCACGAGTTCCGCGAGTTCCCAAACGGGCAGATATGTTTGCCAGGGCTCTGTTCGGCGACATGGGCAAGAAGAACCAAGAGGGCGCGACCGGCGGTCAGTATGTCCGCAAGTCAGCCCCGTCGATGGCCCAAAGACGGGCGCTCGGTGCCTTCGTCCTTCTCCAGGACGGCGAGCATAACTCCGCGCTTGCGGATCAACACACAAATGCGCAGGAGAATGCTGAAAACCTGAAGGCTATGTCGTATTTCCTGGGTGTGGATGCAGTTGGATTGTCCCGTTGCCCGGACTGGGCCTGGTACTCCCATGACGCGGCTGGTGCACAGATTAATCCACCTCATGACCAGGCCGTATCCATGGTGATCGATCAGGGGTTTGACACGATGGAAGGTGCGACCGGGGATGATTGGATTGCTGTATCCCAGTCCATGCGGGCCTATTTGAGATTTTCCGTTCTTGGCAGCATCGTCGCCAAGCAGATCCGGAACCTTGGGTATCCGGCGCGCGCCCATACGGTCATGGACGGTGAAGTTCTACAGCCGCCGCTCTTGCTGCTGTCCGGTCTTGGCGAAGTCAGCCGAATTGGTGAGGTTATTCTCAATCCCTACCTGGGACCGCGTTTGAAGTCTGGTGCCGTTACCACCACGATGCCACTTGCGCACGACAAGCCGATTTCGTTCGGATTGCAGAACTTTTGCGAGAATTGCAACAAGTGTGCCCGTGAATGCCCGTCCGGCGCGATTACCGCGGGGCCGAAGCTGATGTTCAACGGCTATGAAATCTGGAAGTCAGACAGCCAAAAGTGCACAACCTTCCGGGTTACCAACCAGGGTGGCGCCATGTGCGGACGCTGTATGAAAACATGTCCGTGGAACCTTGAAGGCATTTTTTCGGAGGCGCCATTTCGTTGGGTCGCCATGAATGTACCGCAGGCGGCACCATATCTGGCGAAGCTGGACGACATTGCTGGAAACGGAGAACAAAACTTCGTCAAGAAATGGTGGTGGGACTTGGAGCATGCGCCTGATGGCGCTTATCGCGCGGCGAAAAAAGTCAACGTTCGGCAACTGCAAAAGGACCTGGACCTCAGATACGAGGATCAAACACTTGCGGTTTATCCGGCTAACTTGGCACCACACCCCTGGCCATTTCCGTTTCCTATGGAGCGGGAGAAGGGGATCGAAGCTTATCAAGCACTGATAACTGCAGAACAATACAGGGCTCGATTGGAGCGAAACGAGACACAGGGCCTTGCACACGAGTACAGGATTTCGGGCGATGCGCCGGTCATTTGTGTCGAGGTGACGGGCGTTGAAGTCATGACCGATGGCGTGACCAAATATGAGTTCTCATCGCTTGATGGCACTCCCTTGCCAAGGTGGGATGCCGGTGCCCATATCGATATCGTTGTGGCACCTGAATTTCTCCGCCAGTATTCATTGTGTGGCGATCCCGCCGATCTGAGTAAATATCAAATCGGTGTTTTGAAAGAAGAGGCCGGGCGCGGCGGATCCAGGTTGCTGCATCGGATCTTCACCAAGGGACGGAAGATTTTCATCTCTCGTCCAATCAACCATTTTCCTTTGCAGGAGACAGCGAAAAAATCCTATCTCATGGGGGGCGGGATCGGCATTACGCCAATGATCGCGATGGCAAACCGGCTCCATTCGATCGGCGGGGAGTTTGAAGTTCATTACTGCTGCAGCCGTAGGGCAGATGCGGGTTTTTTAAACGATCTTGCAACGGTTCCGTGGGCTGAGCGCGTGCAATTGCATTTCAGCGATGAAGGCACCCGCGCCGATCTGGCGGAAATCCTGAACGCTTATGCTCCTGGCGATCATGTATATTCCTGCGGCCCGGCACGCTTCATGTCGTCCGTAATGGAGGCTGCGGAGCATGCGGGTTTTCAGGAAACGGAACGCCATGTTGAATACTTCAATGTCCCAGACACGCCGGAATATGAAAACCATGCCTTCACGTTGAAACTGGCGCGAAGCGGCCGGGAAATAAAAGTGCCTGCAGATCGAACAGCGGCGGAGGTGCTGGGAGAAAGCGGCATTCAAATCGACGTTAAGTGCTCTGACGGGATTTGCGGTATTTGCAAATGCGGCCTGGTGTCTGGCGACGTTGAGCATCGTGACTTTGTGCTGTCAAAGAGCCAGCGTGAAAATACAGTCATCTTGTGCCAATCCCGCGCAGCCAAACCGGGTGATGTAATCGTGGTGGATCTTTAGCCTCTCCGATCTGTTGGCACGAGGCGCCTTTATAAACGCCCCGCCGGAGCGGACAGTTCCGGCGGGGTTTGCTTGCCATCAACAGATCCCTATTGAATGCCCATAAGCATTTTCGGGAGGAAAAGGGACAGTTCCGGCAAGAAAGTTACCAGCATCACCATCGGCAGGTGGCCGAGACAAAGAAATTTGAGGGTGATGCCGATATATTTGTCGAGCGTGATCTTGCTAACACCGGCCGCCATATAAAGCATCGGCGCGCAAGGCGGAGAGACGTTGCCGAGGCCTAGATTGGTGCCGACGATGGCTGCAAAATGGATTGGGTGGATACCAAGCTCATTGGCAACAGGCAACAAAACAACCGCGGCAAGTACGCTGCCTGAGATGTCGTCGACGATCATGCCCATCAGCAATAGAACCAGATTGATCAGCAAGAGCAGCAATATGCGGTTTTCTGATAGATCAAGCAGCAGATCAGCAATCTGGCCGGGCACCTGTTGCAGCACCATGGACCGGCTCATCATGAACAGAAAAAACAGCACAGTGATGATCGAGCCGGTTGTGATTGCGGCCCATTTGGTCGCCTTCCAGAAGTCCTTGAAGGACAGGCTGCGGTAAATCAGGAAACCAACCACCGTGGCATAGACCAGCGCAATGGCAGCTGCTTCTGTCGGTGTTGCTATGCCGCCGTAGATGGTGCCCAAGATGATCAGTGGCATCAAAAGTGCCCAGAACGCCTTTTTTCCGGATCGGCCAACACCGGATATGGCTTGGCCGAAGGGAAGTTTTTCCTCCACCTGAATGTCGTTGTTGTTGCGCAAGAAGAAAAAGTTAAGCGCTATATAAAGGAGCGCCAGCATGATCCCCGGGATGATTGTCGACAGGAAGGCTGCTCCGACTGACAGGCCGCCGGTTACGGCAAAAACGATCATTGGGATTGATGGCGGGATCATCAGTGCCAGTACCGATGAGCAGGCAACCAAGGCGGTTGCATGGCCGACCGGATAACCTTCCCGAACCATCCGTGGGATCATGATCTGGCCGATGGCTGCAATCGCCGCTGACGACGATCCGGAGATCGCGCCAAACAGGGCGCAGGTGACGATGGTCACCGCGCCGAGACCTCCCTTGATCCTGCCGACAATGGAATTGACGAAATCCAGCAGCCTGTTCGATATGCCACTTTCCGCCATAATTGTGCCTGCGAGCACAAACAGGGGAAGTGCTAGAAGGGCGAAGCTGGTGGTGGTCTGATAAGCGTAGGGGATGAGGAACGAGATATTGCTGCCGGTGCCAATACCGAAAACCAAGGCGCCAATACCAAAAGCAAAAGCTATGGGCATTTCAGCCAAAAGCAGAACAACAATAATCAGAAGTGCAATGGCAAAGATCAGCATTGGACCGTCTCCCCTTCTTTCATCATTTGAAGAGCGACGTACTGGTTCACCCCCTGCATGACCAAAGCAAGTATTGTCCCGGCAAAGCCAATCACCAGAGAGAATGACCAAAGCCCCTTGGGCCAGCGCAAGTAGGAGCTGAGGCGGCCCTTCTCAATCTCGAAAAACGCATATTTTATAGCGAAGTATCCAAACACCACGCAGGCAATGATGCTGAAGACTGTCATGATCAGTCTGACACTCTGGATGATGGCTGGATTTGTCACGACCAATGTCAGGATACCGCCGTGAATATGCTCGCCCTGCCGTGTGACATAAGCCATGGCTGGAAAATAGACCCAGGCACCGAACAACAATGCCATCTCCTCAATGCCGACAAAGGGGGAGTTGAAGCCGTAACGCAGGATCACCTGGGCAAACATCAAAACGGCCAGGGCAATCGAGAAAGCGGCCAAACCGTTTGATAGGATTGAGGCGTAGACCTTTTCGAAATTCAAAAAAGCGGCGTAGCGCTCCGAAACAGGCCCATCCGGGATTGCGGTAACATGCTCAGGTGGTTCGGGGGTTGTAAGTTCTGGGTCATATATAAAAGATGCGCCCGGTTCGACCGGATCACGCGGGTGCTGTTTTGACGTTCTATCCATTTCGTCCTCCCTGAAATGAAAAGGGCCCGCACAATCGCGGGCCCATGGCTTTTGTTATTCCAGACCGGCGGCCTTTTTTAGTTTGGCCATGATTTCCGGGCCGACGACTTCCTCCATCGCAGGCCATTCGGTTTCATGGACAACAGAAGCTGCAGCTGCGATTTGCGCGTCACTCAATTCAATGACTTCGATGCCGGCATCGCGGGCTTTTTGCAGAAATTCATTGCTCTTGCTTTCCGCTTCATCCCAGGACCACAGAACGGTGTCGTCGGCTGCTTTTTGCAGAGCAGTACGGTCTTCCTCGGCAAGTCCGTCCCACCAATCCTTGTTCACCAGCCAGAAGGCGGTTTCAAAGTAATCATTGGTCAGGATGTTTGTTTCCAGCACATCACGCAGATTGTAAGTCTCGACCGCAGTCGAAAAGGCGCGGGCATCAACAGTGCCCAATTGCAGCGCGGTGTAGACTTCGGCAAGCGGGATTGGCACCGCCCCAAAACCGAGATTGTTGAAACGGTCAACAGCAATGGAGACCGGTGGTACGCGGATTTTCAGGTTTCCGCCGTCTCCCGGCAAATCCAACGGCTTGGCTCCAACGCCCTTTCTGATCACGACCGATCCGAAATCGGTGGGAATGATGCCAATGGCATGCACATCCATGTCGTGCAGAATGTCGTTGTAGATATCGAGCATCTCGCCGCCTGGTCCATAGACCTTGCGGGCGTCTTCCCAATTGGACACCACGTAGCCAAGCCAGGACAGGTCGAGCCGCTGATCAAATTCAGATGCGCCCCAGGTAAGGGTCATCGGTACAACGCCTTGCATGGACTGTTCAAAAAGAGAGGTCCAGTCGCCCAGATCGCCGCCGGGGTGGTAAGCAATGCGGAAATTGGAATCCTTACCTAAGGTGTCCTGGAATTTTTCCGACATAGCATGGAAGATGTGATCGGTTGTCATGGCGTGAGCGAGAATGAACCGCTCTTTTGCATCTGCTGGGGTAGGCGCATAAACAGCGGCCGCTGCAATAAACGCTGCACCACCCAATGCGCTAAAGGCACGTCTGCTGAGTTTGTCTATCATTTCGGGTTTCCTCCTCGGATTTTTGTCCCGCCGGCGCCCTGCCGCAGGACTTTGCTTCGCTGAAGCCAGCAAAGGTCGGGGGCCGCATGCACACGTGCACGCAGCTACATTTCTCTCGTTCACCCGCTTTAGAGTTGGGCGTTGGTTTGTCTGCTGATGGGCTAAAAAATCTGGTTTGCGGGAGCCGCCCCGATGATCGCTAAGTGATCATTTGGCTATTGGCGCTTGTCCGCGAATTGAGCAAGGGATAGTCGGATCTTGAAAAGAGAGCTTCGTTCTTGTTCTTTAGCTCTTGCCGTTTTGGCCAAACCGGCGCAATAGCGCCGGTTTCATGCAGGTTGCCGAAGTTAGCCCAAGGCGGGCAGTCGGCCTGTGAACTCATTCCAAGTCCCCTAAGATGTCGGCAAGACCGTCAAACAGGGTGTCGATTTCAGTTTCGCTGATGATCAGTGGCGGTGAAAGAGCGATGATGTCGCCGGTAACACGGACCATAAAGCCAGCGTTCCAAGCCTTTTTCATAGCGTCCATACCCCGGGCACCCGGAGCGCCATCACGCGGAGCGAGTTCTACTGCGCCGACAAGGCCAAGATTGCGGATGTCAACAATGTTCGGCAGACCGGCCAAGTCATGGATCCGCTTCTCCCATTGAGGTGCAAGTTTGGCTGCCCGCGCAAACAGGTCGTTCTTCTCATATGATTCCAGTGCCGCCAGCGCAGCTGCACAAGCCATCGGGCTGGCGGAATAGGTGTAGCCGTGGAACAACTCGATCGGGCTGTCAGCGTTTTCCATGGCGCTTTCGTAGATGTGGTTCTGCACGATTACGGCGCCCATTGGGATGACCCCATTGGTCAGTCCCTTGGCAGTCGTAATGATGTCCGGCGTGACCTCGAAATATTCTGCTGCCGTCGCTGCGCCTAGCCGGCCGAAGGCGGTTATGACTTCATCGAATATCAGCAAAATACCGTGTTTGTCGCAGATTTCCCGCAGAGCCTTGAGGTAACCAACGGGGGGCAGCAAGACCCCGGTTGATCCGGCCATCGGCTCGACGATGACTGCCGCAATGGTCGAGGGGTCGTGCAGACCTACAATTCGCTCCAGATCAAAAGCAAACTCGGCTCCGTGTTGTGGGCAGCCTTTGGAAAAAGCATTACGCTTTAGATCGTGTGTATCACGCAGATGGTCCACTCCGGTCAGAAGTGTACCAAAGTGTCTGCGATTGGAAACAATGCCGCCGACTGAAATGCCCCCAAAACCGGTGCCATGATATCCGCGTTCACGGCCAATCAAACGGGTCCGCGAACCGTCGCCACGCATTCGGTGATAGTGCAGGGCGATCTTGAGTGCGGTGTCGACTGATTCAGAACCGGAGTTTGTAAAGAACACATGGTCCATGCCTTCCGGCATGAGACTGGCGAGTTGTGAAGAAAGCTCAAAAGCTTTGGGGTGCGAAAACTGGAAACTCGGCGCATAGTCCAGTTCAAGCGCTTGTTCTTGAATGGCTTTGGTGACGAATGGATCCTTGTGACCGGCGTTAACACACCAAAGTCCAGCAGTTGCATCCATCACCTTATGTCCTTCGGTGCTGGTGTAATACATGCCTTCTGCGGATTTGATCAGCCGTGGGTTATTTTGAAAATCACGGTTGGCCGTGAACGGCATCCAGAACGATTCCATGGTGTTGGTTCTCTGCAGCATCGTGGCTCCTCCGTCAAAATGTGCAGCTGTTCGATGCCCAATAGTTCCACACGCTTTGGTGGTTCGTCACTCCAGATTCTTGAGAAAGTTTAACGTATTGAAAAACAATGCACCCTTGCTTAAAGTGCTTTCGATATGAAGCAGAAAAGCGAAAAATCTGATTTCGAGACAGCCAAACGTTTGCGAGTGATCCGAACCGCAAAGGGGCTCAGTCAGCGCAAGCTAGCCAAACTGTCAGGTGTTGGAAGCGGCACTATCTCGTTGATCGAGTCGGGTGCAACACAGCCTTCTGTGGCTCTCCTGAAAAAGATCCTTGGGGGGATCGATGTTAATCTGGGATTTTTCTTCTCCTTCGAAATGCGGGATGAAGAAAAGGTCTTTTTTACAAAGAAAGATCACCGCAATCTTGGGACGGCTGGAGTTGCCTACCGACTGATTGCCAGTGAGCGCCAGAACCGTAAGATCCAGATGCTGCTGGAGGAATACAAGCCGGGCACGGATTCTGGTCGGGCATCCCTTTCTCATGAAGGTGAAGAGTGCGGCGTTGTGATCTCAGGCCATTTGAAAGTTACAGTCGATGGCCGCTCGCAAATCCTTGGGCCTGGGGATGCGTACTACTTTGACAGTCGGCTGCCGCACCGTTTTCAGAATACCGAAGGCGAGCCATGCAAGGTGGTCAGTGCCTGCACACCGTCAACATTCTGAGGAGTTTGCGGAGGAGCCTCTGTGGAGGACACATTCCGCTTTAAACATCACATGCAGAGCAATTTTTGGCTTGTGGGGGCTATGAGGGCCGAAGAGGAGCGTAGTCGTAGGAAGTACTCTGCCAAAGAGGTCTTGCACTGAACCCGCGTTTGCAAGCATCATTTGCCAATCACAAAGCGATAGGGAAGTGAACGGACAACTAGCTTGTGATCAATGCTGGCGCCCCGACTAGTGGAATATCACTCCGCGGGAAATGCACGGAAGTGAGCGGTTTGTGATACCCCACTTTACCAATCAGGTTTATGCCACTGTTCCTTATGCGGTGCAGAGGTGGCAGGCGACACGTGCCTTTTCAGGGCCGAACTCCCTGACTGCAGGGCGTTCTTGCCGGCAACTGTCTTCCACCAACGAACATCTTGGGTGAAAGCTGCAACCGCTCGGCTTGTTAATCGGATCAGGGATTTCGCCTGAGACAATATCTGCGGTCCGGCCAAAAGCATCGATATGCGGTGCGGCATCCATGAGCATCCGTGTGTAGGGATGGCGCGGATTTTCGAACAACGTATCCCGGTCCGCCACTTCGACCAGGCGGCCAAGATAAAGAACTCCAATTTCATCGGCCATGTACCGGATTACGGATAAATCATGACTGATGAAAAGGTAGGTGAGACCAAGTTCCCGTTGCAGGTTCTTCATCAGATTGAGGACCTGGCTTTGTACGGAAACGTCGAGCGCAGAAGTCGGTTCATCGCAAACGATGAACTCAGGGTTCGACGCCAATGCTCGTGCGATCGCAATGCGCTGCCGCTGACCACCGGAGAATTCGTGCGGAAATTTCTCGCCGTCCGATTTCGCCAGTCCAACTTGGTCGAGTAATTCTTCAACCCGTTTGCTTATGTCGCCGGCAGGCATCAGCTCGAACGCCCGGATGGGCTCGCCAATAATATGTTTGACCCTCCAGCGCGGATTCAAAGACGCATAAGGGCTCTGGAAAATCATTTGGATGCGGCGGCGCATTGCCAATTTGTGCTTTTGATCCTTGATAGCGAAGAAATCTTCGCCGTCGATCAGAACCTGGCCGCTGGTTGGCTTCTGAAGCCCGACAATCATCCGCCCAATGGTCGATTTTCCAGACCCACTCTCGCCGACAAGCGCAAAGGTCTTGCCTTTGGGGATGTCGAAGTCCACGGAATCGACAGCCGTGAGAAGCCGCTTGGATTCCATTGCCAGCAACCGGTTGAGCCAGGGTTTGGACACATCAAATATTGCGCCCAGGCTTCGTGCGCTGATCAAAGGTGTCTCACCGGTCATTCGGACGCTCCGGATGTCTCTTTTTTGATTGTTTGATAGGCCGGATCATAGAGCCAGCAAGCCACCTCGGTGCCATCGACAGGTTCAAGAATGGGTATGTCTTTAAAACAGGCAGAGATTGCTTTGTCACAGCGTGCATTGAAGGCACATCCCTTCGGAATTGCCCGAAGGTTCGGCATGGCACCGGGAATTTGGCTCAGGGTGTGCATCGTGCCTGTTGTGGACGGCGTCGATGCCATCAATCCCACAGTATAGGGATGCGACGGAGAGCTCAGCACATTGCGTGTCGGGCCAATCTCGGCAATCCGGCCGGCATAGAGCACGGCGACCCGATCGGTTGTTTCGGCAATCACGCCCATATCATGGGTAATCAGAATAACAGCAGTTCCCCGTTCCCGGCATAGGCGTTTCAAAAGCGCCATAATCTGAGCCTGGACTGAGACATCGAGGGCGGTTGTTGGTTCGTCCGCGATGATCAATTCTGGTTCTGCAGCAAGTGCTAAAGAGATCACCACGCGCTGACGCATACCACCGGAAAACTGATGCGGATAGGCATCGATCCGGGCTGCCGCAGCTGGAATACCAACCTCTTCAAGCAATGCTATCGCTTTTGCCCGGGCTTCATTTTGCGAGAGCGGAAGATGGGTGCGGATGGTCTGAATCAGTTGCTGGCCGACCGTCATCAACGGATTGAGGCTGGTCAGCGGATCCTGGAAGACCATGGCGATCTTCTTGCCGCGTATACGGCGCATCCGGTCTTCAGGCAGATTGTCGATGCGTTCGCCGTCCAAGTGGATGGTGCCACCGCTAATCCGGCCCGGCCGGTCTATGAGGCCGATAATAGCCGACCCGCACATGGATTTACCCGCGCCGCTTTCGCCTACTAGGCCGAGAATTTCGCCGGCGCGGACTTCGAAACCAACCCGGTCTACAGGCCGCAGCACACCATTCCGGGTCGGGAACTCGACGATGAGATCGGAGACTTTGAGAAGTGGAGTATCTGACACGTGTCTATCGCAGTTTTGGGTTCAGAACGTCACGCAACCAGTCGCCGAAGAGGTTCACGGAGAGCGCAAGAGCAAGAAGGGTGAGGGACGGGAACAGCAGGATCCACCATTCACCGGACAGGATGTATTGTCGGCCGACGTTGATCAGAGTTCCAAGAGACGGTTCTGTTTTTGGAGCCCCGACGCCTAGGAAACTCAGGGTCGCTTCGGCGATGATGGCGAGAGCCAGGCTGATGGTGGCAATCACAAGGATCGGACCTGTCACATTCGGCAGAATGTGGCGCAGCATGATGCTCCAACGCGTCAGGCCGATGAGGTGGCCAGCTTGCACATATTCCTTCTGCCGCTCCACCATAGTGGCGCCACGCACGGTGCGGGCGAATTGGACCCACTCTGACAGGCCAATTGAGATGATCAGGACCCAGATTGCCATCTCATCTCGCAGATCCGGCGGGATCAGGCCCTTGCCGATGCCATAGAGCAGCATGGCCACCATGATGGACGGGAAGGTCATTTGAATGTCCGCAATCCGCATGATGACGCCATCAATCCAGCCGCCGACATAGCCGGATACAAGTCCGAGGACCACGCCGAGGGTCATTGCGAAAAGAACCGCGACCACACCAACAAACAGTGAAATACGCAAACCAAATAGGATCGTGGAAAACACATCCCGTCCCTGGTCATCTGTCCCCAACAGGAAATAATCGCCGGTGAACTCGTTTGCCGCCATTGGCTTAGTGAAGCCGTTCATCAAGTTAAGGCTTGACGGATCGAAAGGGGTATAGGGCGACAGAATTGGAGAGAAAACCGCGCCGAGTACAAGTGTAAGAAACACTATCGATGAGACGATGATGACGGGCGAAGACTTGTATGAATGCCAAATGTCGGAATCCATCCAGCGCTGCCATCTGGATACGGCAACGGCTTCGGTGAATTCCGGGCGGGCTGACGCGCCCTTTGGGGTCTGGATTTCCATGATGCCTCTTGACCTCAGTTGTTGCTTACACTGAGACGCGGGTCGATGGTGAAGTAGAGCAAGTCGACGATCAGATTAATTGTCACAAAAATCACGGCGACCAGCAGCAGGTAAGCCGACATGACCGGGATATCGACGAAACTGACTGCGTTGATGAAGAGCAGGCCAACGCCGGGCCACTGGAAGACGCTTTCGGTGATGATCGCAAACGCGACAATCGAACCGAATTGAAGGCCGGTGACGGTAATCACCGGGACGAGCGTATTTTTCATCGCGTGGCCGAAATTGACGGTTTTTTGGCTAAGGCCGCGGGCCCGGGCAAAACGGATGTAATCGGTCCTCAGCACTTCAAGCATTTCAGATCGTACAAGGCGCATGATCAGGGTCATCTGATAGAGACCAAGCGTCACCGCTGGCAGGATCATCGACTTAAAGCCATCAACAGTCAGAATTGCAAGTTCAACGCCAAACAAGCTGCGCGTGTCGCCGCGTCCAAAGGATGGAAGCCAGCCTAAGTTGACAGCAAAAAGCCAGATCAGGAAAACACCGATCAAAAAGGTTGGAAGCGAAACCCCGATCAGCGAGGCCGTCATGATGAAGTTAGCGACATACCCATCTCGTCGGATGGCCGTATAGACCCCTAGCATGAAGCCGAGTGATATCGCTATGACACCTGATAGAAAGGCTAATTCGAGCGTGGCGGGGAGACGCTCCAGGATCACCTCTCCGACTGGCAGGCCAACGCGGTAGGAAACACCGAAATCGCCAGACATGGCGCGTTGGAAGTAACGGACATATTGAACGATGATCGGATCATTCAGACCGAGCCGCTCCTCAAGTTCCGCGCGGTCGGCAGCTGTTGCTTCCTGACCGAGCATGTTCTCCACGGGGTCGCCCATGAATTTGAACATGGCAAATGAAACAAAACCGACGGCCATCAGGACTAGAAGTGCCTGGCCGAGGCGGCGAATGATGAATGCGAGCATTTTTCAAGCCAATCGAGAGACTGTGGCGTCCGCGACAGTCTGCTAAGTCTTCCGATAAGGACGTGCTTATACTTGCGCTATGCGCAGAGTCTACCGTTTTTCCAATGTTTCAACAGTGGTGCTGGCGGATAAAACCGTAAAACTCATCTGGCTGACAAGCTTAAACATCGCCACCGTACCAGATGAACTTCACCCGGTACGGTGGCGACAACGTGAGACTTAGTTAAAAGTCAGGAACTTAAAGTGCGGCTGATCTTCTGGCTGTACTGCGAAGTTGACCTTGTCAGCCATGCCCCAGTTCAGGACTTGGTTGTGGATCGGCAGGTACAGGTTTTCAGACTTCACCGTATCCCAGATTTCAGCAATCGTGGCGTTACGGACTTCCTGATCCGTTTCAGATGCGAGGCTTGCAATTTTCGCATCCAGTTCCGGGTTGGAATAGCCGGTTGCGTTCCAGGAACCGAGTTTGTCGGTCGTGGTGTGTGCCAGGAAGTTGAAGATGTACTCGGAATCGAAGGTCGGAACGCCCCAGCCGAGCATGTAGAAGTCGGTGGTCTTGTTCTGGATCAGCGGGAAATGCTGCGCCTTCGGCTTTGCGTCCAGGTTAACCTTGACACCGATCTGGCCGAGCATGCCGACAGCAGCCTGACAGATTCCTTCGTCGTTGACATAACGATCGTTCGGGCAGTTCAGCGTGATACCGAATCCGTCACCATAACCGGCCTCTTCCATCAACGCCTTTGCTTTCGGAACGTCATACTCCGGATATGCGTCCAGCGCTTCGGTCCAGCCGTTGACGAACGGAGGCATGATCACACCGGTCGGCGCGGACTGATCGCGCATGACGATTTTCTGGATAGCCTGGCGGTTCAGCGCAATGTTCATCGCTTCGCGCACGCGGTTGTCGGCGAGCGGGTTTTTGCCGTCGACTGTGTCGCTTGTGAGATCATCCGCGCCCTGGTTCATGCCGAAGAAGATCGTCCGGTTCTGAGCTGCGGTGTTGAGCTTCAGACCATCGGTCTTTTCCACGATCGGCAAATCTTGAACCGGGACGTCCTGAATCAGATCGACTTCGCCGGACAGAAGCGCAGACACGCGTGTCGCGCCTTCCTGAATCGGGGTGTAGATGATTTCAGTGACTTCCAGCGGAAACTCGCCTTTGCCCCAGTAGTTCGGGTTCTGCTTCAGAACTGTCTTGGAATCCTGCTTGCGGCTTTCCAGAGTAAATGCACCGGTTCCGTTCACTGCGCGAACGCACGGGTTGTCGCCGCCATTGGCGATGTCTTGCGGTGCTTCACAGCCGTTGTCGGTCGCCCAGCCAGAATCCATGATAAACAGGTTCGTCATGTTGTTCGGCAGCAGCGGGTTCGGGCCGTTTGTTTCGAAATGGACCGTGTGGTCGTCGACCTTGCGAACGTCCTTGATGGAGTTCAGCAGCTCTTTCATTGCCGAAGTCGGCATCATTGCCCGCTTGAAGGAGAAGACAACGTCATCAGCGGTGAAGTCTTCGCCGCCATGGAATTTCACGCCTTCACGGAGTTTGAATTCCCAAACTGTCGGGTCTTCAGTCGGCTCCCAGCTGGTTGCGAGCGCCGGAATGATCTTTGCTTCCATGTCACGCTGAAGAAGCGGCTCATACATCTGGTGGGCCAAAGCGTGGGTCGGGCCCTCGTTCTGCGCATGCGGGTCCAGCGTCAGCGAGTCGCCAGCGCGTGCCCAACGGAGCGTTTCAGCGTTTGCCGCGCTAAGACCGGCACAAATGGCCAGACTTGCAGCGGTTAGTTTAAGGACGGATTTTTTCATACTGTTCCCCTTCGGTTGTGACTGGGGCCGTTTGTCGGCGTGATCTTATCGTGATCCCCAGCTAGCCTTATTGGACTTTTTCGCAGACTTGATTGCTGTTTGGATTCGGTCAGCAAACTGCCATGCGGCATCCTGACCGGTAAAAGAGCGTTATGGCTGTTTGGAGTCAAGGGTATGTCGTTCTACGGATAGTGTTCGAATAAAATGTTCGCAAAAGCGCTATTCTTGAGAAAGATATTCCGCTTCAATGTGGCTTATTTGCTTGCTGACTTTCGCAAATGAAGGTCGCGGGTCACTAGGGTCGATTGCCGTAACCCATTTTGCGATAAGCCAATTTAATAATGACTAGCCGAAAGCTCTTCAGCAGGTCCGGAAATGCTCTGTTGATTTTCAGCAAAATAATTCCGGCACGGTCCTTGTTGTTCATGAGGACAGTTCAATAACGCCCATTGATTAGAAAGCCAGTCGACTTAAAGGATCTGACTTAGGGGCTCTTGTCCGGGGATCTTGCGCATTGAAGTTTGTGGCGACGAGCCAGTAGCCCTTTGGATACGTAAAGGGGGCCATGTCCGATGGCACCCGAGTCCAGGTCGATATTGTCTGGGCTGTCTTTTATGTGGCCCTTTGTCATCGGCCCGCTTTTCGACCCGGAAGGGAGCAGGATGAAACGCTATGAAATAGGCGAAAAAGCTGCCTAACTCATCGGGTCATAATCTACATGCCCCAAACCCTGCCCCTTTGGCTGTCAAAACTACGCCAGATCCATCGGCAACAACGCATCTGGCATGTTCTGATAGCAGACCGGGCGCAGGAAACGCCGGATCGACAAGGTGCCCACAGATGTAGCGCCAAAGTTTGTCGAGGCTGGATAGGGGCCTCCATGAACCATCGTATCAGCAACTTCAACGCCCGTCGGGAAGCCGTTGACCAGAAGGCGTCCAGCCTTGCGCTCTAGAACAGGCACGAGCGATTGCGCAGCATCGGTGTCTTCCGCATCAAGAACAAGCGTACAGGTTAACTGCCCCTCAAGTGATTTGGCGATGGCAAGACGCTCAGCCTCGTTCTGCACGGTCACAATCAAACCTAGTGGTCCAAAGACTTCGTGCATTAGCGCCTTGTTGGCGAGAAGTCCGCTTGCCGTTGTGCGCAACAGTACGGGTCCGGCGTTGCGGCCTTTACAATTGGCGCAGAACACGCTGGTTGCGACTTCGCTCATGGTAGCGGTTCCATTGTGAAACGCACTTGCAATACCGTCCGTCAGCATGGCTTGCGGTCCAATTTTGGCAAGGTTCTCAGCAGCCGTTGCTACAAAAGATTCCGCGTCCGGTCCTTCCTTAAGGATCAAGATGCCGGGGTTGGTGCAGAACTGGCCGGCACCCATCGTGAGCGACCCTGCCCAACCGGCCGCAATCTCGGTCCCTCGGTTTTGCAATGCATGATCCAGCAAAAAGACCGGATTAACGGATCCCAGTTCACCAAAGAACGGAATGGGTTCCGGCCTGCTGGCGCACAGATCAAAAAGAGTGCGGCCTCCACCGAGCGAGCCAGTAAAGCCGACAGCCTTGATCAGGGGATGCTGGACAAGGGCCGTGCCGACCGCCCGGTTGCCGCCCTGGACCTGACTGAATACGCCCGGGTGCACATCGCATTGCCGGATGGCTGCCAAGACGGCCTGAGCAACGATGTCACTGACACCGGGATGGGCCGAGTGACCTTTGACCACAACTGGACAGCCTGCGGCCAGAGCCGCTGCCGTATCTCCGCCCGCAGTCGAGAAGGCGAGCGGGAAATTCGACGCGCCAAAAACGGCGACCGGGCCGATTGGTCTTTGAACCATTTTCAGGTCGGGACGCGGTAATGGCAGGCGGTCTGGCAATGCGACATCATGGCGGCGGTCTAGGTATTCTCCAGCTTCAATGTGATTGGCAAACAAACGTAGCTGCCCGACAGTCCGGCCCCGTTCACCGATTAACCGGGCTTCCGGCAGCCCGGTTTCCCTCGTGCCGATTGCCGTGATGTCGTTACCGCGAGCATCGATATGGTCGGCGATTGCGTTCAAGAGCTCTGCCCGGCTTTCGCGGGAACTGTAGCCAAAGCTCCAGAAGGCGTCTTCCGCAGCCTCCACCGCAGCGGCCACATGCTCGGGAGTGCCGACCGAAAACCGGTCAACGTTTCCTGATACCGGCGCGTTTTCAAATGTGTCGTCGCCTGCGACCCAATCACCTGCAACAAGGTGTTTTCCAATAAACATCAAACTGACTCTGTCCTGTTTGGGCTTTCGCCGTTAACCTGCAGGGATCTCGCCCATGACTTTCGGCACGTGGTAGCCCTTTTGGACCGCAGGGCGTTCAAGAACGCGTTTGTACCAGGCTTGGACATTCGGGAATTCAGCTAGGTTGATCTGCTGCCACTCATAGCGGGAAATCCACGGCCAACAGGCCATATCGGCGATAGAGTAGTCGTCGACAATGTAGTCGCGGCCTTCCAGGCGCTTGTCCAAAACTCCGTAAAGTCGCCGGACTTCCGTGCGAAAGCGGTCTTCGGCGTATTCGGCTTTACCGGGATTGAAATGAAGGTAGTGATGCGCCTGGCCCAGCATTGGCCCAAGACCGCCCATTTGCCACATCAGCCACTCGATGGTGCGTGTCCGTTGTTCGCCATCGGCTGCGAGAAACTTGCCATATTTGTCTGCCAGGTAAATCATGATGGCCCCGGATTCCATAAGCTGTAGACCGTTGTCCTGGTCAACAATCGCTGGGATCTTGTTGTTCGGACTGATTTCCAGAAACTCCGGTGTTTTCTGGTCACCCTGACCGATGTTGATCGGATGAGCGTTGTAGTCGATACCCAGTTCCTCAAGAAGAATGGAGACTTTCCGGCCGTTCGGTGTGGTCCAGGTGTAGAGATCGATCACGAGTATACTCCGCGTGTCTGATTTGAGTGTTGTTCGGGTCAGCCGTTGTTTGCAGCCATGTCCAGTGCCGGATTGTCCTGAGCCCACGGACTGAAAGGGGCCGGGATCAGGATCTTGTTTTCCTGACTGATCTGAAATTTCCGGGTCTTGATCGCATATTCTTTCCAGCGGGGATCGGCCGTCAATTTTGCGCGGCGTTCCGACCGCTCCGCCAGATCCTTGTAAGCCCACATGTGAATGATCTGGTGCAGCTGGCCGATATCGGTTGAGAAATAACCTACCATGCGCCCCAGGACCGGTCGCTGAATGGCAAGGCCTTCTTCTTCGTAGAGCTTGAGGTAATCAGGTACAGCACCGATGTTGAGCGTGTAGGTGCGTTGTTCGACAATCATTTGGTTTTCATCCTTCTTCCCGAAACTGCAGGGCGGTTAATGAGCCAGCGCAGCTTCGCCTTGTCTGCGGGCATCGCTCAAAGACTGGCTTGGTGTCAGTGCTTCCGGATCGACGACGATTTCGATCAGGTACCCGCCTTTGGATGTTCGCGCCCGGGCCAAGGCTGCCGGGAAGGCCTCCGTGTCCGTAATCCGTTCCCCTTCAATTCCGAATGCTCTTGCGTAGGTGACGAAGTCCGGGTTGACCAACTCGGTCGCAATTACATGACCGGGGTGGTTGCGTTCCTGGTGCATCCGAATGGTGCCGAACATGCCATTGTTGACAACGATGTAGATGACGTCGGCGCCATATTGTTTGGCGGTGGCCAATTCCTGGCCTGCCATCATGAAACATCCGTCACCGGCGAAACTTATGACTTCCCGCGCGGGGGCGATCAGCTTGGCCGCAATCGCTGAAGGTTGGCTATAGCCCATGGATCCACTGGTCGGGGCCAGTTGGGTGCGGTAATCGGCGTGCTGGTGGAACCGGTGGACCCAGACAGTGTAGTTTCCCGCACCATTGGCAACGATTGTATCCGGCGGCATAGTCTCGGTCACGTGCCGGATAACATCGGCCATGTTGACTTTGCCTGGAACCGTGGTGGGCTCGATAAAACTGCGATAGTCGGCGTTTTGGTCTTTACGCCAATCCGCCCAGCGGCTTGCACAATCCGCTGGCTCCAACTTGAGAGCGGCATCAAGAAATGCTTCCGCAGAAGAGACGATCGACAGCTCCGGTGCATAGACCTGACCAAGTTCTTCCGCGCCCGGATGAATGTGAACCAGCTTCATTTGTGGAGTTGGGATATCAAGCAAGGTGTAGCCTTGCGTGGTCATCTCCCCAAATCGCGGTCCGATTGCGATCATGAGATCAGCTTCTTCCATGACCCGCTTGCGCAACTTGGGTGACGGGGCAATTCCGATAACTCCAACATAGTTTTCGTGGCTATTGTCGAAATAGTCCTGACACCGGAAGGATGCCGCTACCGGAAGGCCAAACCTTTCAGACAAGGCAATGGCCTTGTCGCAACACGCCTTGTTCCAGCCAGGGCCGCCGACAACCAGCAACGGCTTTTTTGCGGCCTGGAGCATCTTCTCCAGATCGGCCATCGCAGACGGCTGAGGGGCTGCCACGGGAAGAGGCGTTGGTTTTAGGTCAACAGTTGCGACCTCCTCGGTTAGCATGTCTTCTGGCAAGGCGAGGACAACGGGCCCAGGCCGACCGGAAAGTGCCACCTTCCAAGCGCGGGACAGATACTCGGGAATGCGCCGTGCATCGTCGATCTGGGCAACCCACTTGGCCATCTCGCCAAACATGCGCCGGTAGTCCATTTCCTGGAAGGCTTCACGGTCCATCATCTCCCGTCCGACCTGCCCGACAAGAACAATCATCGGTGTAGAATCCTGATAAGCAGTGTGAACTCCGTTGGAGGCGTTTGTTGCGCCTGGACCGCGGGTTACAGCGACAATGCCGGGTTTGCCGGTCATCTTGCCATAGGCGTCCGCCATGTTTGCAGCACCAGACTCGTGCCGGCAGGTGATGACTTGCACGTCGTTCTGATGTGCGTACAAGCCTTCCAGCAGGCCCAGAAAACTCTCGCCTGGAACACAAAAGATCTTGTCCGCACCCAACAAGGCGAGCTGGTCGGCAAGTATGCGTCCTCCGCTGCGCAGAGGCATCGCAGCATCGGCAAGCGTTTTGTTTTCCAGTGCTTTGGACATGTCGTCCCCCAGTTCCGTTAGATGCTTTTGATCATGCCGCCGTCGACGCGGGTCATTTGTCCGGTCACATACCCGGCCGGGTCGCTCAATAAGAACGCTGCAACGCTGGCAAACTCCTCCGGCCGGCCATAGCGTTTTGCCGGCAGGGAAGCTGCGATTTCGGTGCGAACTTGATCCAAGGTCTTGCCTTCACGATCGGCGCGTGCTGTGTCCAGCTGACCAACACGGTCGGTATCAATCTTGCCTGGAAGGATCATGTTGACTGTGATTCCGTCGCCAGCGACCTCAGCCGACAAGGTCTTGCAAAAACCGGCCATTGCACCTCGAATTGTGTTGGAGACGGCCAGATTGGGGATAGGCTGGATGACGCCGGACGAACCGATTGCAAGAATACGGCCCCACTTGCGTTCCTTCATCGAGGATACAGCTGCTTCGGTGATCTGAAACAGGCTGAACAGAAGCATTTGAGCAGACCGTTGCCAGATGTCACCGGACACTCCGAGAGATGGAGACGGCGGAGGTCCACCAGCATTGTTCAACAGGATATCAGGTTTGATTTCATTGCTGACCCTAGCGCAGAAACTGTTGACTGCATCAGAGTCCGAGAAGTCAACTGCGATGGGGGAAGCGGAAACGCCGTACTTTTCCGACAGCTCGGCAGCTAGGGCCTGCAACTTGTCTGCGCTGCGGGCCGTTAGTATGACGTTGGCACCTTCTTCAGCCAGCTTCTCGGCAATGGCGCGGCCGAGCCCTTGGGAAGCCCCAAGAACCAGTGCGGTCTTGCCGCGGATACCCAAATCCATGAGGTTGTACTCCTGATAGAATTTAACTTGTCTGATTGATCTGTTCGGCCTCAGGCGCCTTGCCGCCGTTTTTGAGCCGGTAGGCCACCATCACCGCCCCGGTCAGAGCCATCACGATGGCAACGGAGGGACGAACGATGCCAGGCATCATGAACACTGGGATGGATTGAACAATCAGCAGGGCAGGCACGAAGAACCGGGCCCATACCGCTGTTTTCATGTGCTTTTGGTAGTAAGGGAAAAGAAGAGAGAAACACCCGAGAAGCAGGAAGAACAGTGACCATGGCCGGCTGATGAACACCATGATGTCATCTGACCGTGCAAACACTTGGCTCAGCCTTGCTTCTGCGATGCCACCCAGCACGACCCCCAGTACCATCGGCACAATCGGGAACCCAAGAGCGCGTATGACAAAGCCGATGATGCCAAAGATGAACAGCGTCCACATATCGTAGGTGATGTTGTTCAGGGCAAAGATGCCGACCGAGCAATAGAACAGGATCACGGCGGTCAGCATGTACATCTTCACCTTGGTCACGAGCACAAAAGCTCTGAGCGTGAAGGACTGCATAAACAGCATCATGAAGTTGGCGACGAAGAATGCCAGGAAGATCGAATAGGCAATCTGTGGCTCGTCAGTGATAAACGATGGGCTCGGGATCACATCGTGGATCAGTAGGGCGCCGAGCATGATTGCTGTCATGATGTCGCCCGGCAACCCTAGCGCCATCATAACGATCAACGCTCCGCCGGCCGTTGCATTGTTCGCAGATTCCGGCGCAATGATCCCGTCGATTGCACCCGAACCAAATTTGTCGGAATCTTTACTGGTCTTCTTGGCCTGATCATAAGCGAGGATATTGGAGATCGTGCTGCCCGCTGCGGGCAGGACGCCGACAAATACGCCGATCAGGGAGGAGCGGACAATATTGCCCCAGCGTCTGATGACCTCGCGCGCAGATCCCAAGTAATCGATATGAACGGCATGAGCTTCGTTGCCGCCGAGGCGTTGATGCGCTTTTTCGGACGTCCGGACATCACCAAGCAGCCGGCTGAAGGCAAACAGGCCAACAAGCACCGGCAGGAAGGCAAATCCCTGAGCAGCTGGGTCCACCCCGAAGGTGAAGCGTGGCAAGCCAAAGACAACGTCATTGCCGACGGTTGAAATCAGCAACCCCAAGAGTGCCGCCATCAGCCCCTTGAGGATCTGGTCACCGGCCATACTGGCAGTCACGGTCAGGGCGAATAGGATCAGCGAGAAATAATCGACGGGTTGAAACTCAAGGCCGATGAGCGCCAGTTGCGGGGCAACGATCATCAAGACGATGGACGCAATGACACCACCGAAGAAAGATGCCCACACCCCGATACCCAGTGCCAGACCTGGTTTGCCGCCTCGCGCCATTGGATAACCGTCAAAGGTTGTTGCGACCGATGAGGGCGTTCCGGGAATTCCGGTCAATATACCGGACATCAGGCCACCCGACAGGCCGCCAACATAGACGGCGATCATGGTTGCCAAACCTTCGACCGGGGTCATGGAGAAGGTGAAGGGCAACACCAGCACGACTGCCATGGCGATGGTAAAGCCGGGTATGGCACCGGCAACCAGTCCGGCCATCGTACCGACCATCATCAAGATCATTGTCTTTATGGTGAAGAGTTCGGGCGCTGCTGTCGCCAGATTTTCAAAGAGACCCATGGCGTCAGTAAACCCTCAGAATTTCGCCTTCCGGCAGCAATACGCCGAGCAATTGAGTGAAGATCGCCCACATGCCGACCACGAAAAACAGCGAGATGGCAGCGTGAAGAGCAAGTTGTTTGGGTTTCCAGCCGCCGAGCACATTCAAAGTGAGGAACACGTAGACCAGGCCGCCCAGCAACATGCCGGCAACCGGCATTGAAACCAGGAATAAAGAGAAGAGTGAAAAGCAGATGATCGGATTACGATTATGATCCCACAAACCGCGCAGGCTTGATTTTTCCTCAGCTTTCGTGTCCACCACGCCCCGTTGCGACTGGACCAGAAGCAAAGCTGAGAGCAGGGTCAGGGGCACCAGAATGATGCGGGGCCACAATGCTGGGGACATCTGCCCGAACATAGCTTCCGGCAGATTCATGGATGCAATGAACATCACGGCGCAAAGCAGCAGAAAGAAGACCGCAACGAAGGTGTCTCGGTTGAGTGTCATACCGGGTATCCAGGATGATTGGGACCAGGAGCCGAAGGACCACGACCTTGATATTGACGTGGCCCACCGACATTTCAGGAAAAGACTTGATAGTGTTGTTTCAAGTCCAACCTAGCTACTGAAAACGGCCAACTTTGAGGGCTTTTGCTGCATCCAGGAACTCAGTTTCGGTTCCCTTCCACCAATTGGCGTATTCATCCGGACCGAGGTAGACTACAGATGTACCCTTGGCTGCCTGCGCGTCGACAAACTCCTTGTCTTCGGTCGGCTTCTTGAAAACATTGGCCCAGTACTCGACGATCTCCGGCGGTGTGCCCTTTGGCAGCATGACACCGCGTGTCAGCGAGTAGGTCATGTCGACTCCAAGCTCTTTTAAGGTCGGAACATCCGGGATCAGTTGATTGCGCTCATCGGCTGCAATGGCAAATGCCTTCAGTTTCCCGTCACCGCGCTGGGTCCGGGCTGCGGCCATGTTGATGCCGCCAAGGTCAATGGACCCGTTGAGAAGGCCAGTAATTCGGCCGGCTGTTCCGCCCTGGAACGGCACATACTGAAAGTCAGTTCCTGTCTTGGCACCAAGCATGATCCAGAGGAAATGGCTTGTTGCACCCATTGAGACGCCTGTTGGTATCTCACCTGGCTTTGCCTTGGCCGCAGCCAACATTCCCTCGAGATCTTCATATTCAACATGCCCGCCAGCGCCGATAATTTCAGGCGTATCTGTCAACATGGCAACAGGCTCAAATCCATCCCAACTGAAGTCAGTTACTCCATTGATGTAATTCACGACCAGATGCTGGTGAATTGCAAATAGGGTACACCCGTCCGGTTTGGCGGCATGGGCTTCCTTGGCTCCCTTTGCTCCACCCTGTCCCGGAACAGTCACGACCTTCACCTTGACCGGTGCATCAGATGCGTCGATGGCTTTTTCAAAAATCCCAAAGATTACACCTGTACCGCCACCGGCGCCCCATGGCACCACCAGCTTCGCTGTTGAGCAAGGCAGTTCAACAGCCTGCGCGGTACCAGATGTCCCGAGTACAACAGCCGCCATCATCGCGGCTCCACCCAAGAGTGTACGAACGAGCTTCCTATTCATTGACGTCCTCCCAAAAGTCGTCAGCCAACGCGCCTTAGATGGAAATCGATATTATCTATATTTTCTGATAATTTTCCATTTTATGGCCGATAGCTAATTTTTATCAGTTTAATTGCGCTCGTCGGATAAACAATATAGAGATAGAGAACACTTTGTTGCGTGAGGGAAACAATATGGACCCGGAACTGCTGACCGATATGGCGGTCTTTGCGGCGGTCGTAGAGCAAAACGGCTTCACCACAGCTGCTGAAACGCTCAATATGTCGAAATCTAATGTCAGTCGCAGAATTTCAGCGCTCGAAGACCGGCTTAACCTCAAGCTGATCCATCGAACCACCCGGAAAATTGGTGTTACGGAAAGTGGCCGGCTCTACTACGAGTACTGTGCCCGGCTTGTAGCTGAAGGTCGTGCTGCCGATGCCGCAATGATGGCTATGACATCGTCACCAAGCGGACTGTTGAACATCAGCCTGCCAGAAACCCTGGGTCGCTCGTTTATTCTACCGCTGCTTCCCAAGTTTTTGGAAAATCACCCCAACATTCGACTCAATGTCACCTTCTGCAACAGAAAAGTCGACCTGATTGAAGAACGTTGCGACGTAGCTGTTCGAAAGGGCGCAATTGAAGACGATACCCTGTGTGCTGTCCCATTGGGCGCATCGAGTCAGTTTCTGTTTGCAGCTCCGGCCTACCTAAAAACCAGCGATGTTATCCAAAATCCTTCTGATCTAGAAAAGCACGCCTTTATCGCTAGTCGGACAGGCTTCGGGCCTATGAAGGTAGATTTGCGTGAAACGAGTGAGGTGGTTTCAGTTACGCTGCTTCCGCGTATCGGAGTTCGCGACCATGAGGCGGTTTTGAGTCTTGCTCTTGCCGGCATGGGGGTTGCGCTCTTGCCAGCCTGGTTGGCACGTGAACATGTTGTGTCTGGAGAGTTGGAGGAGGTTCTGCCGAAATGGCGAGGTCCTTCGGTCGACTTCAATGCGGTATTTCATCCTCATCGCGGAATGGCACCCAGCTTGCGGGTCTTCATTGATTTTCTAAAGGTTCAATTTAAAGCGCATAGGCCATTGGAAGATGGAGTAATGATCGCCTCGCGCCCACCGCGCTTAACAGTCGTAAACTAGCTGGCATGCCTGTGTGACCAGGATATTTAGTCGGCTGGAATGAGAATGAACGCTGATAGAGAGAAAGAGGTCGGGGGCGATACTGGGATTTGCCCGGAGTAATCTAAGGGCCCCAGGCTTTCATTTTCTGCTGCTGTTCGAATTGGGCGTGCAACAGCTTCCTGTTCCTCGCATGTTTGCACTTTGGATTGAAGAGCATCTCGACGAAGGCGAGCATCTCTCGTGGCGAAATTTTACTGCTCTCGAGGGTATTCTATCGCACCTTTTCCCGTTTGAAATCGTCACTGATTTTGCTCGCGCCGACTATTGCTTCGTTACCAGAAAAACAAAAATGAAGACGTCTGCTTATGTCGTAGGTTCGCATATGGACAAATAATATGAAAAATCATATAACTTCACAATTCGCATCACAAGCAAAGTCAATCAAACAGAAAATAATGCGAGTGAACTGCCGGAAGGGGACCGGTACAGCGACCGACAACTGGAGGAATCATGAACAAGTTTGCGAAATTGCTGACGACCGCTGCGTTATGCTTCGGCGCCACGGCCGGTGTGGCGATGGCTGAAACCAAGCTGACCATTTCAACTTGGCTGCCGCCAAAACATTCCATTAACACCGGAATGTTTGAAGGGTTGATCGACATGATGGAAGAGGCCACTGGAGGCGAAGTTACCGGTGAGCTGAAGCACGGTCTGGCGCCGCCGCCGGCTCAGATGGATTTGATCATGGATGGTGCTGCCGATATCGCCATCATCTTTCACGGCTATCAGCCAGGGCGTTTTGTTGGCACCAAACTGATCGAATTGCCTGGATATGAAGGGAACGCTGAAGCGGCTTCTGTTGCCTATTGGCGTGTGCACGAAGCGCATTTGGCTAAGCTGGGCGAGCACCGCGGCGTGAAAGTGATTTCGCTGAATACCCATGGGCCTGGCCAGATGCACTCAAATGCCGAAGTGACCGAGCTGGCGCAGCTGAACGGCATGAAAATGCGCATTGGCGGCGGTGTTGCCGGCGATGTCGGAGCGGCTCTTGGTGTGAAAGGCATTCGCGTGCCGGGTCCGAAGGTTTACGAAACCCTGGCCTCCAATGCAGCCGATGGCGTGGCGATCTCGATCGAGAGCCGCGTTGGTTTCAAACTCACCGAAGTGGCCAAAAACGTCTATCAGATGCCCGGCGGTTTTTATCGTGGATCCTTTGCAGTGATCATGAGCCAGGAAGCGTTTGACGCCCTGTCGGAAGACGCGCAGAAGGCGCTTGATGAAAAGGTCTTTGGAGAACCTGCAAGCCGGATGATGGGCAAGGTCTGGGATGACGCGGACGCAAAGGGTGTTGCGGCCACTCAGGCTGCCGAAGACAACGCAATCCATGTCGCCAATGAGGCCGATCAGGCGGCATTCGCCAAGATCGCCAAAGAAGTGACTGCAAAGGTTTTGGCCGAATTGGAAACTGCGGGCGTCGACGCTCAGGCAGCTCACGATATGGTCAAATCTGAGATGGCCAAGTAAGGCTGCTAAGTGTTCATCGGGGCGGCCTTTTTCTAATTGCCGTCCCGTTGCATCCTAAAGGCTCAACAATGCTCAGTCTATCCAATCTCCTTAAGACGGTGGCAATGCTGCCGGTCTTCGTGGCTGCCTGTTCTCTATTTTTTCTGATGGTTTTGACCTTTTTCGACGTAATCTTACGTTCCGTCTTCAATGCGCCCATTGAAGCGGCGACTGAGTTGACTCGGATGTCCATGGCAATCACCGTTTTTGCCGTCATGCCTGTGGTTTCCGGTGCCGGGAAGCATATCTACGTCGACCTCTTGGACGGTTTCTTTTACCGCCTGCGCCTGAACCGTGTGCGAGACGCGCTGATCTGCCTTGGGTGCGGAGCTATGCTATGGTGGCCCGCCAGCCGTGTCGTGGTTTTGGCGGAGCGTGCACGGTCCTACGGGGATATGACTGAGTATCTTAATATCCCGGTATTCTACATGACCTGGTTCATCGCAATCATGACATACGCGACAATGGTGGTCCTTATTCTGCGTGGACTGGCCATCATTTTTGCCCCTCAGTTCCTGGAGAGCGAAAAATGATCGAAGGACTGATCGGGTTCGCCTGCGTGCTCGTGCTCGTTCTTGTGCGTGTTCCAATAGCCTTTGCGATGGGCTTTGTTGGAATGATCGGCTATATGCTGGAAAACAGCTATCGCGGCTCGATTTCAATGGTGTCGCGTTTGATCATCGATACCAGCCAGGATTATGGCTTGTCGGTGGTGCCCTTGTTCATCTTGATGGGTTTGTTCGTGAACAAGGGAGGCATCAGCAAGGAGCTGTATGCCGCCGCCAACGCCTTCATGGGACACCTTAAAGGTGGGCTGGCTATGGCGACGATCGTGGCCTGCGGCGGCTTCGCTGCGATTTCCGGTTCATCACTTGCAACAGCGGCGACCATGGCGAAAGTCGCCATGCCCGAGATGCGCCGCTTCAATTACAGCGATCAGCTATCGACAGCGTCGATTGCAGCTGGCGGCACGCTGGGAATCCTGATCCCGCCCTCGGTGATCCTGGTAATTTATGGCATTCTGACGGAAACTTCGATCGGGAAACTGTTCATTGCAGGTGTGATCCCGGGCCTGATGGGCATTCTGTTTTATCTCGCAGCGGTGAAGTATTCCGTAATGCGCCGTCCGGAGGCGGGGCCTGCCGGACCGCGCACCAATTGGGATGGGCGGCTTTCCGCGCTCAAAGGCGTGTGGGCGGTATTGCTGCTGTTCTTCTTGGTGATCGGGGGCTTGTATGGTGTGCTGGATTTCTGGCCGCTGAACCTGACGTTCTCGCCGACAGAGGCGGCTGGAATGGGCGCTATGGGAGCGTTTCTAATCGCGCTGGCGCGGGGCCGGCTCACCTTGAGCGACACGTTCGAGGTTTTGAGAGAAACAGCGATTACATCAGCATCTCTGTTTGCGGTGCTGATCGGCGCGCACATCTTCTCCAACTTCGTGAACATCGCCGGTCTGCCCGAGGCTCTGTTGGAACTGGTTACCAGCAACAACTTGAGCCCGTGGATGGTGATGGCTGTGATTTTGATGATCTACATAGCGCTGGGCTGTGTGTTTGAGTCCTTGTCGATGCTGTTGCTCACGGTTCCGATCTTCTTTCCGCTGGTAACGTCTCTGGGTTTTGATCCGGTGTGGTTCGGCGTCATCGTGGTTGTTGTGACAGAGATCAGTCTGATCACGCCGCCGGTCGGATTGAACGTATTCGTTCTCAGGGCTGTGGTCGGCAATGTAAGCACCGGAACTATTTTTAGAGGAGTAACGCCATTTTGGATGATGGATATCCTGCGGTTGGCCTTGCTCCTGGGGTTTCCCGCGCTGGCCTTGTACTTGCCGTCGCAGATGTGAGAACCCCATGCAATTTATGCTGCGGTATCAAATCACGAAGCAATTTATTTCAAGATGAGGCTGGTCTGATGTCATTCCATACGGAAACGCAATGAAATCATCGAGCCCCAATGGCAGAGAAGGTGGATCAGAGCATAATAAGCTCTGGAACATGGCGTCCTATCTCATCAACCGCATTTCACATCGGTACAACAAGAATGTGCACGGTGAGCTGAAGGCGATTGGTCTGACGACCTTGAATGTCCGGATCGTTGCGTGCTTGAAAACATTCGAGCAGCTGACGATCAACGAACTCTGTGTTCACGCAATCGCCGAACAGCCAACGATGAGCCGGGCCCTGGATCGTCTGGAGCAGGAGGGGCTGGTGTCTCGCGTGATCCGGGATGATGACGGCCGTTCCCGCGTGGTACAGCTCACACCAAAAGGTGCGGCCATGTATGTCGATATCATGCCGGTTTTAAGGGGCGCCAATGAGGACTTGCTAGCCGCTTTGGACCCGGATGAGCGTGCTCAGTTCATGAGTCTGCTGACCCGTGTTCTGAAGCAAATTCGAGAAAACCCAATTTGAATTGAGCGGGCGAATGTTCTTGCAAAGGTTGCGTGAAACACGTTATATGAAAAATCATATAAAATGATTGAGACCCATGGCTGAGAGATCGTTCAAAACCGAGGTGAAGCACCTGAGGAAGGGTGAAGGCGAGGAGTTCGCCGGTGAAGGTATCCTTGCCATCACCAAGGCCCTTCTGGAAAACGGTGTGGGATATGTTGGCGGTTATCAAGGCTCGCCGATCAGCCATCTCATGGATGTGCTCTCAGATGCCCAGGACGTTCTGGAGGAGCTCGGCGTTCATTTTGAACCCAGTGCATCCGAGGCAACTGCGGCAGCTATGCTGGCCGCATCAGTTCATTATCCGATCCGCGGTGCGGTTACCTTCAAGTCCACTGTTGGCACCAATGTCGCCTCCGATGCACTGGCCAACCTGGCGTCCGGCGGCGTCACAGGCGGGGCGTTGGTTATAGTCGGGGAAGACTACGGCGAGGGGTCTTCTATTATGCAGGAGCGCAGCCACGCTTTTGCGATGAAGAGCCAGATCTGGTTACTCGATCCACGTCCCAACTTACCGTCCATCGTGAAATCGGTGGGCGATGGTTTCCGGCTGTCCGAACAATCCAATACACCTGTGATGCTGCAAGTGCGGATACGCTCTTGTCATCTGCGCGGCTCTTTCACTGCAGCCGATAACGTTGCCCCTGCAATGACCGTTGGGGACGCGCTGGAAGCACCCAGCCGCGATGTGAACCGGATTGTCCTGCCGCCTGCTTCCTTCCTGCACGAACAGGAAAAAGTCGAAAAACGCATCCCGGCGGCCAAGAAGTTTATTGCCGACGAGAAACTCAATGAACTGTTTGGAGATGCTACCGGAAAGGTTGGCATTATCCTTCAGGGCGGCATGTACAATGGCGTCATCCGGGCGCTTCAGCGTTTGGGTCTTGCGGGGATGAGCGGTCAGACGGACATTCCGCTTTACGTATTGAACGTGGTCTATCCGCTGGTCGAAGACGAGGTGCTGGCGTTTGCAGAGGGCAAAGACGCGGTTCTGATCGTTGAAGAGGGCTATCCTGATTTTTTAGAGCAGAACATTCGCGCGATCTTGCACAAAGCGGGCAAGACAGTACAGGTCGATGGAAAGGGCGAAGCTCGCTTTCCGACTGCCGGAGAATTGACCGGCGCCATTATGTATGACGCCATCTCGGGATTCCTGCGTGACCATGGCCGTGATCTGCTGCCCGCCATCGGACGGGCGCCGAACCGGCCGCCCGCGTTGCGCGACGACCGGCTTGACCGGAATGTACCGGCGCGTCCGCCAGGCTTCTGCGTCGGGTGTCCCGAGCGCCCGATTTTCGCGGCGACCAAGTTGGTGCAGGACGACCTTGGCGAACATCAGATCGCCAGCGATATCGGCTGCCACCTGTTTTCCATCAATGCGCCCTTCAATATCGGCGGCACGACGATGGGCTACGGGCTTGGACCAGCCTCAAACTCGGCCTTTAACGTGAAGGGGGCGAGCAAACGCTCGATCGCTTTTATCGGTGACGGCGGCTTCTGGCACAACGGGTTGACCAGCTCGATCGGCAACGCGGTTTACAATGACAATGACGGTGTGATCGTGATTGTCGATAACTTCTATACGTCGGCAACTGGCGGACAGGATCTGTTGTCGTCGCGGGTCAACAGCAAAAACCGCAACACTCAAAACCCGATCAGCAAGGCGGTTGAAGGCATTGGAGCAAAATGGGTTCGGCAGATTGACCGCACCTATGACGTCGGCCTGATGCGCGATACGCTGCACGAGGCGCTGACCACCAAGGAAACCGGCCCCAAAGTCATTGTTGCCTCCTCGGAGTGTATGTTGAACCGGCAGCGCCGCGAAAAGCCGGCCAAGCGGAAGGCCTTGGACGAGGGCAAGCGCATGCTGCGCACCCGGTTTGGTGTGGACGAGGATGTGTGTACCGGCGATCATGCCTGTATTCGACTATCGGGCTGCCCGTCGCTGTCCGTAAAAGATCTGGATGACCCCTTGCGCGATGATCCGGTGGCCGCGATTGACACCAATTGCGTGGGCTGTGGCAACTGTGGCGAGGTCGCTGATGCCGCGGTGTTGTGCCCGTCATTCTATCAGGCCGATCTTGTCCAGAATCCGAGCCGGGTCGACACAATGTTGAGCCGTATGCGTCAAGCGGTCATCGGCTTTTTGCAAGGCCGCCGGCAGGCGCGCAGGCTGAGCTTTTCCAGTGAGGCGTCGTCATGAATGTTTCGGAAAGGCTCGAAAACAATCTGATGCAGGCAGATACGTCCTCGTCCATTCTCAAGCTCGCCATTCACGCCGTTGGCGGGCAGGGCGGCGGCGTTTTGTCCAACTGGGTGGCCGACCTCGCAGAACTTGGCGGTTATGATGCGCAGGTCACTTCCGTTGCCGGTGTCGCGCAGCGCACCGGGGCCACGATTTATTATGTAGAGATGGCTCCGAAATCGGGCGCTAAGGCCGTTTTTGCACTCTCGCCCACGCCCGGAGACGTCGATGTGCTGATCGCGTCGGAATTGATGGAGGCCGGACGCGCTCTGCAACGCGGCTTTGTCACGCCCGATCGAACCACGATGATTGCCTCCAGCCACCGCATCCTTGCCGTGTCGGAGAAACAAACACCGGGTGACGGGCGTGGCGACAGCGCCGAAGTGCGCGGCAGCCTCGTGTCAGGAGCGAAGGACCTGATTTGTTTCGACATGGAGAAGCTGGCCCTTGAGAATGGCAGCGTGATTTCCTCGAGCTTGTTTGGTGGGTTGGCGCGCAGCAAGGCGCTGCCTTTCCCAGCCGAACTCTATGAAGAGGTCATCCGAAAGTCGGGGAAGGGCGTTGAGGCCAGCTTGCAGTCATTCCGCGCTGTGCTCAATTTCGACGAAGCGGCACCGGTCACCCGCCCGGAAAAGGCCATGCCGAAGGCTGAGGGGCCTCGTCAGCTTCTGTCTGAGTGGGCGGGACTGGAGCGCCGCGTCGCAGACCTGCCAGAAACCGTGCAAGCCATGGCGCATGCAGGCCTGCGCAAGGTGGTCGACTATCAGGACCTGGCTTATGGTGCTGAGTATTTGGACCACCTCAACACCGTGCTGGCAGCTGACAGTGATGTACCGAACCATGCCCTGACGGATGTGGCCGCGAAATATATCGCCAATGCCATGTGCTATGACGACATCATCCGTGTGGCCGATCTGAAAACGCGTGGTACGCGCAGTACCCGTTTGCGTCAGGAGCAGCAGATCCCGGAAAGCGGGATCGTGCAGGTAACCGAGTATTTCCATCCACGCACAGAAGAGCTGATCTCGATCTTGCCGGCCGGGGTCGGGCGCCAGGCTGACGGCAGTCCTTGGATGCAAAAGATACTTGGTATGGTGGCTGGCAACGGCAAACGCCTGCGGACCGATAAATTGAGCGGCTTTCTGATGTTGTGGCTGGCAGCAGGGCTGCGGCCGATGCGCCGCCGCCTGCTGCGCCACGCCACCGAAGCCACGCATCTCGGCCGATTGATGGATACCGCACTAACCGCCGCTAAGACCGACTGCGCGCTTGGTGTTGAAGTCTTCAAATGCCAGCGTCTGATCAAAGGGTACTCGGACACCCATGCTCGAGGGCATTCCAAATTCGACAAAGTGCTCTCCGGACTTGCCTCTTTGTCCGGACGCTCTGATGCCGCGGACTGGCTGCGCCGGTTGCGCGAAGCGGCCCTGCAGGACGAAAACGGCGAGGCGCTTGAGGGTGCCTTGAAAACCATCCAATCTTTCACTGACACCTGAAGCCATCTGCTGAGACGGAAAGCGATCCTGATGCCTGAACTGAAGATCCAACAAATCGACACGGTGACAGACCGGATCAAACTGTTCACGCTGGTGGCTGCAGACGGTAGTGATTTGGCCGCTTATGATGCCGGGGCACATATCGATTTTGATCTCGGCAGCGCCGGTACAAGGTCTTACTCACTAGTGGATTTTGAAACCCGCGCGACTCCTGTTGCTGCCTATCACGTGGCCGTACAAAGAGAAGACGACGGCGACGGCGGCTCGAAGGCGATGCATGCCCTTTCCGTGGGTGATACGGTATCGGTCACGCCTCCCAAGAACGATTTCCATCTGCATGCCGGTTCTGCCCCCGCTCTTTTGATCGCCGGCGGCATCGGGGTGACGCCGATCATTTCCTTTGCCGCCGAGCTGACCGCCCGCGGGTCTCCCTTCGCCTTCCACTATGCTACGCGCAGTGCCGCGATCTGTGCGTTTCGAACAGAACTGGAAACGCAATTCGGTGATGCGCTGAAACTGTGGTTTGACGACCAGCAGATGATCGAACTGGATCGGCTCATCGGGGATGCTAGTTCGGATACCAACATTTATTGCTGCGGCCCCAAAGGCATGATCGAAGCAGTGCGGGAGCGCGCCGAGGCGGCTGGTTTTGCCAAGGAGCAAATCCACTTCGAACTCTTTGCATCACCCGCCAGCCATGACGGTGATCAGCCATTTGAGGTCGAAATATCCGATGGGCGGGTGTTCTCTGTTCCTGCCGACAAGACCATTGTTGAAGTGCTCGAAGAAAACGGCGTGGATGTCATGTACGACTGTGCGCGGGGCGACTGCGGCATCTGCCAGACAGATGTGGTCAGTGGCACGCCTGACCACCGTGATGTTGTTCTTTCCGATGCCGAACGCGCTTCCGGAAGTATTATGCAAATCTGTGTCAGCCGGGCAAAATCCGCGCGGCTGGTGCTGGATATCTAGGGAGAGGGATGATGGGCAAATACGCCGATAATCCGGCAGCCGTCGCTGCGCTGGTGGAGGAGCACCAGGTTCATCGCGATACATACATCGACAAAGAGATCTTCGATCTGGAGATGAAGCATCTGTTTCGCAACACGTGGGTGTATGTCGGCCATGACAGTCAGACGCCGAAAAAGGGCGACTACATCACTACGCAAATCGGCGATCAGCCGGTGATCATGGTGCGTCACTCCGACGGTGAGATCTATGTTTTGTTCAACCGCTGTCCACACAAGGGCACAAAGATCGCCATCGACCGGTCAGGAAATACCGGTAAATTCTTCCGCTGCCCGTACCATGCCTGGAGTTTCAAGACGAATGGCTGCCTACTCGCGATCCCGTTGAAGAAAGGCTATGCCGATACTGGGTTTGACGATAGCGAGGCCAAACAGGGGATGGCGCCCGTCGGCGCGGTCAAAAACTACCGCGGTTTTGTCTTTGCCAGAGTCGCAAAAGAAGGCATCAGTTTCGAAGACTATTTCGGCGACGCCATGAGCTCCGTCGACAATATGGTCGACCGGGCGCCTGAACAGCGGCTTGAAGTGGCGGGTCCGCCCCTGCGCTACTATCACAAGTGCAATTGGAAGATGCTGGTTGACAACCAGACCGACACTTGCCACCCGATGGTCGCCCATGAAAGTTCCGCTGGCACGGCCGTCCGTCTGTTCGACGAAGCCAATTGGCCGGAAGACAAACCCAAGCCTATGGCGATGGAGATCATCGCGCCCTTCATGAGCCCTTATGAGTTCTTCGAAGAGATGGGCATCCGAACATGGCCGAATGGGCACGGGCACACCGGTGTGCACCACTCTATTCACTCCGACTATTCGCAAACATCGGAATACTGGAACGCACTGGTCGAGGCCCATGGCGAAGAAAAGGCCAAGGCGGTTCTGGATGAGAACCGGCACAACACCGTCTATTTTCCAAACATCATGATCAAGGGGCCGGTCCAGCAATTACGGAATTTCATTCCGCTCGGCCCCAACGAGACATTGGTGGAAAGCCATGTGTTCCGTCTTGTTGGTGCACCGGACTATTTGTTGGAACGCACGTCTATGTACAACCGCCTGATCAATGCGCCGACGTCCATTGTCGGACATGACGATCTGGAGATGTACGAGCGGGCGCAGGAAGGCCTCCATGCGGACGGCATGGAGTGGATAAATATCCAGCGGCTTTATCCTGGCGAGGAAAACTTCGACGAAGTCGCCGTGGAGAACGGCACGACGGAGCGCCAGATGCGCAATCAGATGCATGCGTGGAAGAAGTTCATCACCCTGTCGATGGAACAGGCCGCACCGGAGGCCGCAGAATGACTGTAACGCGCGAGGACATCATTGATTTCATCTATGAAGAGGTCCGGATGCTGGATGAGGGCCGGTTTTCCGAATGGCTGGAATTGTGGCTGCCGGAGGGGATCTACTGGATGCCGCTGGACTACAAACAGACGGATCCGACCCTGACGTCTCTGCTCTATGAAGACGACTTCATGCGCAAGCTGCGGGTTGAACGATTGAACGGCGAGCGGACATTCAGCCAGAAACCAAAGAGCCGCTGCAGCCATGTCATTCAGCGCCCGTTTGTCGATAAGTTTGATGCAGACGCAGGCGAGTTCGAAACCAATACGTCGATGCATTATGTGGAGACGCGGCTCGACGAGCAGTTTTTGCTGGCGCTGACCGCAACGCACGAGCTGAAACTGGTCGGCGGCAAGCTGCGGATCGCGAACAAGCGGGTTGAGCTGCTGAATTCCGATGCCGCCTTTGGAAACATTCAGCTGCTGCCATGATCCCGCAAGACACACAGACCGTGTATGAGGTGTTCGCCTCTGCCTGCCAAAAACATGGCAAGCGGCCAATACTGAATGTGCTGTCGGAGACGGCTTCTGTTTATGGCATCGAGGCTGGCGAAATCACCTATGCTCAAGCCATGGACCGTGTCGAAGCCTGGGCAAACGCCTTTGCCGATGCGGGATATGACTCGGGCATGCGTGTTGCCCTGTTGCTCGAAAACCGGCCAGATTTTTTTCTGATCTGGCTGGCGCTCAACAAGATCGGCGCCTCGGTGGTGCCGGTCAATCCGGATCTCAGGGCTGCCGAGCTGGAATATCTGATCGGGCATGCCGAACCGGCGCTTATCATCACGGTCCAGACGCGCATTGGTGAATTGCAGGCTGCTGCCGACACTGCTGGTGTTGATGTTCAGGCAATTGCGATTGGCGATGCTGTGCCGGCCCCGCGCGCTGATGCTGTTGTCGCGGCTTCGGCAGATCATGACTTCGACCGGGAAACGGCGGTTCTTTACACATCCGGGACGACCGGCAATCCAAAGGGTTGCGTGTTGGCCAACAGCTATTTTCTCGAGGTTGGGCGGTGGTACTCCACGCTGGACGGCATCGTGTCGCTGACCGAAGACGGCGAGCGCATGATAACCCCTCTGCCGATTTTTCATATGAACGCCATGGCCTATTCCTTCATGGCCATGATCACTTTAGGGGGATGTCTGACCGCGGTTGACCGTTTCCATCCGCGCAGCTGGTGGCAGGATGTTCGCGACAGCAAGGCGACCTGTCTTCATTATCTTGGCGTCATGCCCTCCATGCTCATGACGGCCGAGCCATCGCCTGCTGACCGGAACCATTCAGTGCGTTTTGGGTTCGGGGCAGGGGTCGATCCGCAATTGCATGCTGTGTTTGAGGAGCGGTTTGGCTTTCCGCTGACAGAAGCCTGGGCGATGACGGAAACCGGTGCCGGTGCTGTCATCTCAAACCACACCGATAACCGCGTAATTGGCAAGGCCGCGCTCGGACGTGCGCCGGATTTCTTGGATATTCTTCTGGCCGATGATGACGGCAATCCAGTGCCCGAAGGGCAACCAGGCGAGCTTCTCGTGCGCCGCAAGGGTGGTGCTCCACGCCTTGGGTTTTTCAGTGAATACTACAAGAACCCTGAAGCGACCGAAGAGGCCTGGGAAAACGGCTGGTTCCACACCGGCGATATCGTGCGGCAAGGCGAGGATGGTTATTTCTTCTTTGTTGATCGCAAGAAGAACGTGATCCGCCGTTCCGGCGAGAACATTGCCGCTGTTGAAGTCGAATCCATTCTGATGCGCCATCCGGAGATCTCAGCTGCTGCGGTGGCGCCGGTGCCTGATCCCATTCGCGGCGACGAAGTGTTTGCCTGCCTGAAAGTTGCCAATCCCGGGGAAGACAAAGCGCAGGAGATCGTGACATGGGCGTTGGGCCAGATGGCCTATTACAAGGTGCCGGGCTACATTGCGTTTGTTGAAAAACTGCCGCTCACCGCGACCCAAAAAATCCAGCGGGCTGAATTGAAAACCATGGCGGCAGCGCTCTTGGCAGATACTGGGACGTACAATACGACCAAACTGAAAAAGCGGCAGGTGGCATGAGCCGTAAAAGACAGTCCTATGACGGCGTTGCGCTGGTTGCTCCTGTTTCGGTCCCTTATCAGCGGTACTCCATCGAAACCGCCCACTGGTGGATCGCGCGGGCGCTTAAAGGCTCGCTGGATGCTGCGGGGGTGAAATCTCGTGATCTGGACGGGTTCTCGGTCGCCAGTTTTACGCTGTTTCCCGATACAGCTGTTGGCTTGACCCAGCACCTCGGCCTTTGCCCGCGCTGGCTGGACCACATCCCGATGGGCGGCGCGTCCGGCGTGGTGTCCTTGCGCCGCGCAGCCCGTGCGGTTCAGACCGGTGACGCCGATATCGTGGCGTGTGTTTCAGGCGATACCAACCACATCGACAGCTTCCGCAACATGCTGTCCAGCTTTTCCCGCTTTTCCATGGATGCCAGCTATCCGTATGGCTATGGCGGTCCGAATGCGAACTTTGCTCTTTTGACCGACCGGTACATGCAGGAATATGGCGCGACGCGCGAAGATTTCGGCAAGATCTGTGTCGCCCAAAGAGCCAATGCGCTTAAGAGCCCGTGCGCGGTGATGAAAAAGCCTTTGACGCTCGAGCAGTATCTCGACGCCCGGCCGATTGCCGATCCGATCGCGCTCTTCGACTGTGTTATGCCCTGTGCCGGCTCAGAAGCGTTTCTGGTGATGACGGTGGATGAGGCCGAAAAACGGGGGCTGCCATATGCCACCATTGGCGGGGCCATCGAACGCCACAACGCCCACGCCGAAGACGCGATCCAGCTACGTGGTGGCTGGACCTTGGATATTGAAGAGCTTTATCAGCAGGCCGGTTGCTCACCGGAAGACATCGATCTCCTGCAAACCTATGACGATTATCCCGTGATCTCAATGATGCAGATCGAGGATCTCGGGTTCTGTGGCAAGGGCGAGGCCCCACAGTTTGTACAAAGTCATGACCTGACGATTGAAGGCGATTTCCCGCACAACACTTCGGGTGGCCAGCTCTCAGGCGGCCAAGCGGGTGCTGCAGGCGGGTTTATTGGACTGGTCGAGGCGATCCGGCAGGTGACTGGACAAGCCGGTGGAACGCAGGTGGCGAACGCAAAAACGGCAATGGTGTCAGGCTTTGGAATGATCAATTATGACCGTGGTGTCTGTACCAGCGCGGCGATCTTGAAAGGAGCGGGCACATGACAACACCTTTGGCTCCGCCTCCGAAGAAGAACCCGCAAAAGCGCACGGTCAGCCCAACGAGCCCGCCCGGCGGCCGTAGCCGGGCGTCGCTCGGCTTGAGTGCTGCCGCAGCCGAAGGACGCTTTATGCTCCAAGTCTGCGGTGACTGCGGCGCTGTCCAGTATCCTGCGCGCGATGCCTGCTGTTCTTGCTTGTCGGTTGACCTGCAATGGAAGGATGTTCCGCCCACGGGCGAGCTTCTGGCAGAAACGATGGTCCGCACCTCGACCAATCTTTATTTCCGGGAACGGGCTCCTTGGCGCACCGGATCGGTCAAGCTGGATGTAGGACCGACGGTTATTTGCCATGTGCACGGCGATGTCGAACCGCGCTCGCGTGTGGTGCTGTGGAACCGGCTCGACCGCTCGGGTCAGGGGGTGATCCTGGCTGTGCCGGAAGAGGCTACCCCAAACATGGAGGACGACCCCCAATTGCGTGCCATTACCTCCGATCCAAAACACCGCCGCGTCCTCATCTCGGATGGGCGGAACGCAAATGCCCCGGCTTTGGCTAAAGCGTTGGCAGAGGCTCAGGCGTCGATGATTTTCATCGGCGAGGCTGAAAGCTGGCGGCCGAATCCCAACCGCTCTTCCCTTGAGGCGATCCCCGGGGTTGAGATCCTGCCGCTGGATGTGACTGACACCGCATCCGTCCGGGAACTTGCCGGCGAGATTGGCGGCAAAACCGATGTCTTGATCAACAACGCCCGGTTCATCCGCCCGGGCGGCGTGATGACGCGTGGTGACACCGCGTTTGCCCACGAAGAAATCGAAGTGAACTACATGGGCCTGATGCGTCTGGCGCAGGCTTTTGGGCCAGGCATGTGCGCGCGGACTGCGGATGGGGTGAATGCGTCGGTCGCCTGGGTCAACATCCTGTCGGCGGCATCCCTCGTGAATGTCGCCGAGTTTGGAAGTTTTTCAGCTTCCAATGCCGCCGCTTTGTCGCTCAGTCAGTGTCTGCGCGCCGAATTCCGCCCGAGTGGACTGCGGCTGATGAACGTGTTTGTCGGGCCGACAGAAGATGACTGGCATCAACCGCTGCCACCGCCCAAGGTGTTGCCGAATGCGATTGCAAGGTCCGTGGTGCAAGGACTGCGTGATGGATTGGAAGATGTCTATTGCGGGGATGTTGCGAAAGACATGATCGAGCGCTTCCGTGCGGGACCAAAAATCCTTGAACGGGAAATGACCAGCGGAGACGGCAGCTTATGAGCGTCCTGAAACAGCTCGCGGGAGCGATTGCCGGCGGAACCATTGAAGTGGTTGACCTAACCCATACGCTGGACCCTGATTTTCCGGTCATCATTCTACCGCCGGAATTTGGCCAATGCGCGCGTTTCCGGATGGAGGAAGTCAGCGCCTATGATCATCGCGGTCCTGCGTGGAAATGGCACAACATCTCCATGTCCGAGCATACCGGCACGCATTTTGATGCGCCCTCGCACTGGATCTCCGGGCGCGACGTGCCCAATGGCGCGGTCGATGAGATCCCGGTTGACCAGTTTACCGGTCCGGTCGTTGTCATCGATTGTTCTAAAGGTGCCTCTGCCGATGAGGATTTTGAGCTGACTGCAGAGATCATCCAGACCTGGGAAGCTGTGCATGGGCCGGTGCCCGAAAACAGCTGGGTGTTGATGCGCACCGACTGGTCCAAACGAAGCGGTCAAGACTACCTGAACATGCGCGATGATGGTCCGCATTCTCCCGGTCCGACGCCGGAGGGTATCCGATATTTGGTTGAAACCCGGAAGATACGTGGATTCGGCACCGAAACCGTCGGCACCGACGCAGGGCAGGGCATGCATCATACGCCGCCATATCCTGCGCACTACACGCTTCACGGTGCCGGTAAGTACGGTCTGCAGTGCCTGTGCAATCTCGATCTCTTGCCGCCGACAGGCGCCTTTTTGTTGGCCGCGCCCTTGAAGATCAAGAACGGCACCGGCAGTCCGCTGCGCGTAATGGCTCTGGTGGAGAAAAGCTCATGACGGATTACACCGCAGTTATCACGGGGGGGAGCAAAGGTATCGGGCTGGACCTTGCTGAGCGGATGTTGGACAAGGGCTACACGGTCATATCAATCGCCCGAGGGAAGTCGCCGGATGCGCCGGGGGAATTGATCCAGATGTCCGCCGATCTCCTGGACGCCGAGGCGGTGGCCGAAACCGCCCGCGACATTGCGGCCGGGCATGAGGTTACACATTTTGTGCAGAACGCAGGTGTGATCTGGCCGAACCTTCTGGAAGAAGCAACACCGGCGGACATTACCGGTTTGGCCCAATTGCAGTTGGGCTCCGCACTGACTCTGTTGCAGGCGTTTTTACCGGCGATGAAGGCGCGCAGCTTTGGCCGCGTGCTGTTCAATGGCTCGCGTGCGGCCCTTGGTGTGCCGACACGCACAGCCTATTCTGCAGCCAAGGCCGGCATGATCGGTATGGCCCGAACTTGGGCATTGGAACTGGCCCCGCACGGGATTACCGTGAACGTGGTCGCGCCGGGGCCGGTCCTCACGGACAATTTCTGGGGCATTGTCCCAAAAGGCTCAGAGCGGGAAACCCAACTTGCCAAAAGCCTGCCGGTTGGGCGTCTTGGTACGGTACGCGACGTCTCCAACGCGTTCTTGTATTTCGCAGACCCCGAAAACAGCTTCGTTACCGGGCAGACCCTTTTTGTCTGTGGCGGGGCAAGTGTCGGCACCCTTTCGCTTTAGTCCGCTATGGGAGAAGATGCCGACCGGCTTCGGCATCTTCGCCGATTTATTAAGAGCCGGTGGAAAAGACTTCGTTTCCAAACCCGCTTTTGAAATCGCTGGCGAGTGCCTGAATGCCTTGAGCGAAAGTCTTGAAAAACGGCTGCGACTGGAGAGCCTTTAGGGTCTCTTCGGAGTCCCAGCGTCCGATGTGGACCCGGCGCCCCTCAGGCATGATGAAGACCTGATAGTGGAAGTGACCCTTCAATCTGTTGTCTGCTTCGATAGCGTTCAGAAAATCGGCGATCAGCTGCTGCCAGGTTTCTTCATTTCCAGTGTAAGTATATTCAACCAATACGTTTTTCATGAGAGATCTCCGTTTTGTGTGTGCCTGAACCATAGGTAGGGCAGAACGAGATATTATTGAAATTTATTATTTGTATAATCTGATATTGATTGAGGTGATATTTTAGGGGCGTTTCGTGGACTACAATCTGTTTCCGGTGTTTGTTGAAATCATGCGCCACCGCAACATATCCAAGGCGGCTGCCGTCCTCGGCCTGACCCAACCAGCGGCTTCCAATGCACTGGCGCGGTTACGGCATCAGTTTGGTGATCAGCTCTTTATTCGTGCCAGTCGCGGTGTGGTGCCAACCAAATTTGCAACAGATATCGGTCCTGAGATTGAGCAGCATGTTGAACGGCTGAAGGAGTTAACTCAAACGCAAAGCAAGCGTGCTGTTGATCTGAAGCAGGTGGTGCGGAATTTTAAGATCGTTGCTCACGACATGGAAGAGTGTCTGATCCTTCCGCTTGTTATTTCAGGTTTTTCTGAGGAAGCACCGAATGTGCGGATCGAGATCAGGCCCTTCAATCGGGTCACTCTGGCAGATGAGCTTGTGGCCGGTCGGGTGGACATTGTTATGGCGTATCTGCGCGACCCATATAAGAACCTGATCAGCCGGGAACTTTATTTTCAGGATTTCGTTTGTGTGTGCCGTGGCGGTCATTCGGCCGTTGGGCAGCGTTTGACCTTGCAGGAATATGTGAAGCTGCAGCACATGATTGTGTCACCAGAAAAAGGCGGTTTTTCTGGACTTGTTGACGACAAGCTAGCTGAGAAAGGCTTGACCAGGAATGTTCAGGTCAGCACACCGCATTTTCTTTCGGCCTGCCAGTATGTCGCCGGGACTGATTTTCTACTCACTTTGCCGCGCCAAGTCGCTCTGATGGGGGCGAAGGCATTCGGCCTGCAGGTCTTTGAATTGCCATTCGAGCTGGATGGATTTTCCACGTCGATCCATTGGCACCGGCGTTTGGACAAGGACCCTGAGCATATTGCCTTGCGTGATCTGTTGCAGGAAATCGTTAAAACCAGCCTTTAGGGTAAACTCTCACAATGTTGATAGTGAGAGTGTTTGACTTTTCGAAATTGTAATTCCGTTATCAGGGCCAATGATTAACTAGTGTCGGGATACTGCCAATAAGATGTGAGAATCTAGCCTGAAACTGTTTTTAGTGTTTCCGCATGAAGCTCCGGATTGGCAGCAGATACGACTGCGCCGTTAGAGTTCAGCGTAAGCGGCTGCCCTTGCCAGTCGGTCATGATACCACCGGCCGCTTCGACAACTGCTGAAACAGCCAAAAAATCATAAGGTTGAAGATCATAATCAACCACGGCGTCGACATGTCCGGCAGCCAGTAGCGCATGGGGATAGCAGTCGTAGGCAAACCGGCGCGTCTGCCCAGCCTGCAGAAGACGGTCGAACACCAAAGGATGGTCCCGGTAGATTTTCTCGCCCTCATTGATATAGAGGATCGCGTCTGCCAATGCCCGTTTTGGGGACGTTCGTATCGGTTGCCCGTTCAACGTTGCGCGAATTCCTTTGAGACCTAAAAAAGTTTCGTTCAGGACCGGCATGCATATGGCTCCGAATTCCGGTGTGCCATCCACTATGTGCGCAAGCAAAAAACCGAAGAGCGGATGCCCGGAGAGGAAAGACCGGGTGCCGTCGATCGGATCGATGACCCACAGGCGGTCATCTTTTCCATCCTCCCGCCCATGCTCTTCGCCCAAGATGCCGTGATCTGGAAAATGCTGTTTGATGTACCGGCGGATTTCGGTTTCCACCGCCTTGTCCGCCTGGGTAACCGGGCTTTCGTCGGCCTTGAATTCAACGCCAAGCGCGCCCCGGAAATAGTGCATTGCGGTTTTAGACGCCAAATTGCAGATGTTTTCAGCATGGTCGGAAATCGCTTGTGTGGCCGTCATCGCATTTCCCTCCTTCAAACCTGCCGCATGGACTGGAATGCCAGCCTAGGCTTTCACACGTTCCATTTGGGGATCGTAAAGCGGGCGAAGCGTGACGTCGCACGGCACACGCTCCGTTGCGACTTCAAGCTCATATTCTCCGGAGGTTACATATTCGGCATCAACACCATGCTGGCAACGCACATAGCCATACCCGATGGATTTGCCGACCGTGTAACCGAACCCACCGGAAGTCAGCCAGCCAACACGCTCGCCATTGCGATAGATCGTTTCACGTCCGAGCAGCACAACTGACGGGTCGACAGTAAAACACGCCAGCATTTTCTTGACGCCGTCCGTTTTTTGTTTTTCGGCCGCCGCCCGGCCTTTGAAATCCACGTCCTTGCGCAGCTTGACGGCCCAGCCCAGGCCCGCTTCAAACGGCGTGTGATCCGGTCCAATATCAGAGCCCCAGGCCCGGTAGCCTTTTTCCAGACGCAGGGATTCAATTGCCCGGTAGCCTGCATTCACCAGACCGAGATCCTGACCGGCTTCCATGAGCGCCTTGTAAACCGTCTGGGCATATTCGACGGGAAGATGCAGTTCCCAGCCGAGTTCACCAACGTATGTCACTCGCAGCGCCTGGATCGGACAGCCTGCAATACCGATCGTGCGGATGGTGCCGAATTTGAAGCCATCATTGGAGACATCATCGCGTGTGACTTTTTCCAGGATCGCGCGTGCCTTGGGGCCCATCAGCGACAGAACTGCATTTGATGAGGTGATGTCGAACAGCTGGCAGTGCATGCCTTGCGGGATATTGCGGCTAATCCAATCAAAGTCGTGGGTAGCAAAGCCAGTTCCGGTGACGATATAGAACTCGTCCTCGGCCACACGGGCGACGGTCAGGTCACACTCGATGCCGCCATGGTCATTTAACATCTGCGTATAGACGAGCGATCCGGCGGGTTTGTCGACATCATTGGCGCAGATCCAGTTGAGTGCCGTGGCCGCATCGGGACCTTTCAAGGCGAATTTGGCGAAGGACGTCTGATCGAACACAACAGCAGCTTCCCGGGCCGCTTTATGTTCACGCCCCACCGCTTCGAACCAGTTTTGCCGGCCGAAGCTGTAGTCGTCCTTGGCTGTTTCTCCCTTGGCTCCGTCGGCAAACCAGTTCGGACGTTCCCAGCCGAGTTTTTCGCCGAAACACGCGCCTTGTGAAGCCAATAGGTCGTACAGCGGAGATTTGCGGCACGGTCGGCCGGACTTGTTTTCCTCATGTGGCCAGGCCATCGTGTAGTGCTTGCCATAGGCTTCAACGGTGCGCGTGCGCACCCAGTCTGTGTCGAAATGCGGTCGGCCAAAGCGTCGGATATCTGCTGACCACAGGTCGAATGGCGGTTCGCCCTTGTGTACCCATTCAGCAAGCGCCATGCCCGCGCCACCGCCTGCGGCAATACCAAAGGCGTTGAAGCCTGCACCGACAAAGAAATTGCTCAGTTCCGGTGCTTCCCCGACAATGAAATTGCCATCGGGGGTGAAACTCTCCGGTCCGTTGGTCAACATCTTGATGCCAGCGGTTTCCAGCGCGGGAACCCGGCCCAGAGACAGCTCCATCAATTGCTCGAAATGGTCGAAGTTGCTGTCGAGCAATGTGTAGTGGAAGCCTTGCGGAATGCCGCCGACCGCCCATGGAATGGGATTGGGTTCATAACCGCCCATCACCAGGCCGCCGACCTCTTCCTTGTAGTAGGTCAACCGGTCCGGATCGCGCAGCGTCGGCAACGTCGAGGTGACGCCCTCTATAGCTTCGGTGACCATGAACTGGTGTTCCATTGGTACCAGCGGCACGTTCACGCCGAACCGCTTGGCAAAGTCCCGTGTCCATTGGCCGGCGCAGCAGACGACCTTTTCACATTCGATGCGGCCATGTTCTGTGACAACAGCCCGGATCTTGCCGTTTTCAATTTCGATATCCGTGACCTTGGTGTCCTCGAAGATCTGCGCGCCGGCCATCCGGGCACCCTTAGCCAACGCCTGGGTAATGTCAGATGGATTGGCCTGACCATCGGTTGGCAAAAAGGCTGCACCGACGACATCCGAAATGTCCATGAGCGGCCATAGGTCCTGAGATTCCTTGGGCGTCAGCAATTCCATTGGCAGGCCGAAGCTGTGGGCCGTGGTGGCCTGGCGTTTGACCTCCGTCCAGCGTTCTTCATTGCAGGCAAGACGCAGGCCACCGTTCATCTTCCAGCCAGTTCCGAGCCCGGTCTCCTCTTCAATCTTGTTGTAAAGATCGACAGAGTACCCAAGCAGCTGGGTGATATTGGCATTGGACCGAAGCTGCCCGACCAGGCCGGCAGCGTGGAAAGTCGTGCCGGATGTCAGCTTTTTCCGTTCCAGAAGAACCGTGTCGGTCCAGCCCAATTTGGCTAGATGATAGGCGGTTGAGCAGCCGATGATGCCGCCGCCAATGATCACAGCCTTGGCGGTTTTAGGAAGGTTGGTCATGTCAGTCCTCAACTTAACTGGAAGTCATGAAACGCCGAGCGGAACCGCCCGAGGTTCTCGGCCGTATAAGCCGCGTAATCAAAGTCGATTTCGGAGGTGATTTCCGAAACCATGCTCCACATGGTTTCCCGCAACAGCGAGGCGCATTTCATGGCGTTGTAGCGATGGCGCAATTCGTCCCTGACGGGCGTTTCGAAATAGGTCTCCAGCATCCAGTCTTCCTGAGACGGTGCGAGACCGTTGTTTGATGCCAAGCCGCCAAGGTCAAACAGCGGACTGTTGAAACCGGCATAGTCGAAGTCGATCAGCCACAAACGCTGACCATCATCCAAGAAATTGCCGCACAACAGATCATTGTGGCCAAACACAATGTCAAACGGACCGGCAGCTTGTTCCAGCAGGTCAGAAGTCTTGATGAGATCTGGCAAAAGTTTTTGATGAGCTGAGCCACGATCTTTCAAGGTCGCGCCGTAGTCGCGAATGACGTGAAACACCCAGAAAACCAGCGCCGGCCCGCGCAAGTTTTTTGCAACATCGCGATGGCAGGTTTTGACGAGATCAAGCACCTTCGGCAAGACTTCGGGGTCGCGAATGTCTGCTTCTGAAAGTGTTTTGCTTTCGATATATTCCAGCACCACCAGATTGTCGGCCGTATGCACCACGGCTGGCGACAGGCCTGCTGCATGTGCCGCTCTTGAGGCAGCCAGCTCGTTGAACCGCATGACCTGATGCAATGGGATGTCATCCCCAACGCGGACGACATATTTCGTCTCCTCATCTTCTACAAGGTAATTCACGTTGGTGATCCCGCCGGTCAGCGGTGTGGCGCTGATCTTGCCTTGCCAGATCGGCAAAGCCTGAATGCGGGACAGCAAATCGGTTTGGCTCATTGGTCAGGTCTCCAATCCGAAACGAACGCGGGCGCCGCGGGCGCTGGCTTTCAAGATACGGTCGGCAATGATGGCGATAAATGCGATGGCAAGACCAGCAACAAGGCCGCGGCCGGTGTCCGCCTTTGTCAGGGCGATATAAACCTCCTGGCCGAGGTCGCGGGTGCCGACCAACGCGGTGATGACCAGCATGGACAGCGCCAGCATGATGGTTTGGTTCAGCCCCAACAGGATTTCAGGCAAGGCCATCGGTAACCGGATATGGCGCAACAGCTGGAAACGCGTGCAGCCGGACACCTGGCCTGCTTCAATCAGATCCTTGCTGACACCGCGCACCCCGTGAGCTGCATAGCGTACAGCCGGTGCCAGAGCATAAAGAACGATGGCGATCATCGCGGTGAAGTCACCGACGCGGAACAACATGACGACCGGGATCAGATACACAAAGCTCGGCAGCGTCTGCAGCGTGTCGATCATCAGATTGATGACCTGTCCCGCGCGTTTGTTCAAAGCCGCCAGAATGCCGAGTGGGACGCCGATCAGTGTCGCCAGAATAACCGATGCCCCGCATAGATAGACCGTGACCATCGCCTTGGTCCAAAGCCCGGTAACTGCGATAAAGATCGACATGACGGCGCACATAAGTGCCAGGTTCCGTCCGCCGGCACGCCAGCCCAAAAATGTGATGAGGGCGATGGCCAGCGGCCACGGAATGCCCAAAAGGACCTTCTTGATCGGCAGCATGAACCAGGTCAGGAAGAACACTTTTATGGCTTCAAAAACATCAAAGTAGTTTACATTCAGGTACTTGACCGTATCGTTCCAAAACGCACCGGTAGTGATGGTCTGCGCATCTGGGTACTTCAGCAGAAGCGGTGAAAACTGCCCCAAAACCCAGGTGGCAAGCAGCAATCCGACTACCAGTACGGTACGGCGGTGCCGTGCGATCCAGGTACCTGGGACTGGCTTGTGGACTTGCCCCATCCGCTCAGCGAAGGCCTGACTGAGCCGGTCAACGGAAATGGCCAGAACCACGATGGCAATGCCGGCTTCAAACCCGGCTCCAATATCCAGACGCCGCAGCGCTGCCAGCACATCGAAGCCGAGACCTCCTGCACCGATCATCGAGGCGATGATCACCATGTTCAGCGTCAGCATGATCACCTGGTTGACGCCCACCATCAGGGTTTGCGACGCCGAAGGCACCAGAACGCGCCACATGAGCTGGTGGTCGGTTGCGCCGGCCATGCGGCCAAAATCAACAATTTCCGGATCAACGGACCGGAGCGCCAAGGTGGTCACACGAACCATTGGCGGAGTGGCGTAGATGATGGTTGCGACCAAAGCCGAGACTGGCCCAAAGCCAAACATGAAGAGGATCGGCACAAGATACGCAAAAATTGGCATCGTCTGCATCAAATCCAGAATTGGGGATAAGACCCGTTCGCCTGTTGGGTGGCGATAGGCCCAGATCCCCAGAAGCAATCCGCCACCTGCTCCGATTGGAACTGCGATCATGACGGACGCCAATGTCACCATGGCGCTGTCCCATTGGCCAAAGACAGCCAAATAGACGAAGCACGCCCCGACCAGCGCCGCCAGGCCCCAGTTCCGGCAATATTGCCCGAGCGCGATGACCGCCGCTGTCACGACAATCCAACTTATGGCAGGCAAAAGGGTATAGGCGTCCGCGCCTTGTCCGATGACAAACCCATCTGCCAGCAAGGCCAAAGCAAAGTGATAAGGCTGTTCGATGAGCCAGGCGATGCCACGTGTCAGATCGGTGAACGAAACCGGTCCGATGGCCGCATCTTCGACCAGCCATTTCATTGCAGCCGAGATATGTTTCTTTAGAGGAATGACCCAAGCCGACGGAAACTTGACCAGCCACCTTGCATCCAGTGCCTTGGCAAGATCCCGGCCATTGTAGCCGATGACGATGGTGGCCAGAAGCATCCCCCACATCGCATACATTTGCTTGTTGGCCCAGCTGCTCATTTAGGCCGGCCTTGGCCGAATAAGGTGCTGGCGACAGCCGCACGGTCAATCGAACCAACAATTTGCCCAGATGTATCTTCGACCGGCACAGGTTTGTCCGCTGCAATGATGCGCTCGGCCACGTCGGAGATTTTATCGGAGATCGTGACCGGAATTCCCTCGCCGAAGCCTCCGGACTGAAACAGCCCTCCGACTGTCAGAACTTTAGAACGCGGAATATGGCGAGTGAATTCGGCCACATAGTCGGTCGCCGGGTTCATGACCAGATCTTCTGGCGTTGCGACCTGGATGATTTCGCCGTCCTTCATGATCGCAATGCGGTCTGCAAGACGCACCGCTTCATCAAAGTCATGGGTTATAAAGACGATTGTTTTGTGAAGCCGGGCTTGCAGGCGCAAAAACTCGTCCTGCATTTCGCGCCGGATCAACGGATCTAGTGCTGAAAAAGGTTCGTCCAGAAACCACAAGTCCGGTTCGGTCACCAGCGACCGTGCGATGCCAACCCTCTGCTGCTGTCCGCCCGACAGCTCTCGTGGATAATTGTCTTCCCGCCCCTTAAGACCAACCAGGTCGACAACATTCTGGGCTTTGGTTTCCGCTTCTGACTTCGGAACCGCCTGTATCATGAGGGGAAACATGACATTCTGCAGCACAGTCAGGTGCGGAAGCAGAGCAAAATGCTGAAAGACCATCCCCATTTTGTGGCGGCGGATCTCGATCAACTCCTGATCGCTGGCGCGAAGTAGATCAACATCGTCAAAAAGAACCTCACCGCCGGTTGGCTCGATCAAACGCGACAAACAGCGGACCAGTGTTGATTTTCCGGACCCCGAGAGGCCCATGATCACAAAAATCTCGCCTTCGGCAATATCAATGCTGGCGTTCCGGACCGCGCCGATCAGTCCCGCCCGCCGGATATCTTCCGCATCCAGCGCGTTGCTTTGAGCCAGAAAGGAATTGGCGTCCGCTCCGTAGAGCTTCCAGACATTCCGGCAGGACAATTTGATCCGAGACGGCATACATGCGCTCCGCAGTCACGCCTTGGCTGGCACGTGACGGTGAAAAAAAGTCGATGGGGCAAGTTATCAGGGCCAATCGGGGAACAGACGGCCCTGTTTTATTGATTTATTTTGATATCCAGCCAGACCAGCGGTCTTTGTTGGCCGTCATCCAATCTGCAACCACGGTGTCGATGTCGACTTTTTCCAGATCAGCCTTGCTCACCATGGCGCTCATTTCGTCATTTGTGATCTTATAGGCGTCAATGATGTTGTAGGCGCCAGGCCATTTTTCCTGAAGACCGGACCAGGCCGCTTTCCAGATCGGCCCACGTGGCTTGCCGCAATCATAGGCCAGTTCCGGATTCACACCGACAGACGGATCTGAATAACATTCGGCAGAGTAGGGCGGGAACTCGACAAATTCGCCGTCATATTTCGCCGGAGCCCAATGAGGCACATAGACCCAGAGCATGATCGGATCTTTGCGTTGATAAGCCGATTCCAATTCGGCAAACAGCGCGGCATCTGTTCCAGCATGAACAACTTCAAAATCCAGTTGAAGCGCCTCAACACGCTCCTCGTCGAAACCGCCCCAGGTCACGGGCCCGCCGACGTAGCGGCCATTGGGAGCAGTTTCAGCTGTTGAGAATTCCTCGGCGCAGTCTTTTAGAGCTTCCCAATTCGGCAGCCCAGGGCAGAGGTCTTTCATGTAAGAAGGGTACCACCACTCTTCGATCGCCATCAGGCCGGTTTCTCCGACGTTGACAACCTTGCCGGTGCCAGTTGCTTCATCAAGGGCTTCACGGCCGGTGGTTTCCCAGATCTCCATTGCCAAATGCAGATCGCCGTTTTTCAGACCCGCGAATTGAGCAATGTAATCTGCCTGGACATATTCGACGTTGTATCCTGCTTCCGTCAGGATGCTGCCCATGATTTTCGTGTTGATCAATTGGCCGGACCAATCGTGCAAGGTCAGCTTGATTGGATCGGATGATTCCACCGCCCCAGCCGCGGAAACAGACGTCATTAGTGCCAGAGCGACTGCACTTAATTTCGTAGCTTGAACCCTCATACCACCCTCCCAAATGTGGTTTTTTGCATTGAATTATGGCATTCAATTCGAAAATCATGTCCTGCTTTTCCATTCAAATCAAGAAAAACCACAAAAAACCATACAAATAATGTAAGAATGGTCTAAGCCCTGGACCGGAAGCTTCGAAAATGTTGCTTTATGTGGTGTTCGTGCTACAGGACGGGCGCCTCAAAACGGAATTAAAATCTGAGCTCTTAAGCGCATGAACATAAAGACCAAAAACCAGCGGGAAGAGGAAATCTTGCGGGAGCTTTACAGGGCTGGCGGTTCCTGCCGCGTCAGTTTTCTGGCCAAGGAACTCGGTGTAACGCTGGAGACCATCCGGAGAAATCTGAAGACGCTGGAAGACCGTCAAATCGTCCGCAAGGTTCATGGCGGCGTGCATTTGGTCGAAGACATTCTGGAGCCGACCTTCGAAAGCCGGCTGGATAAGAAAGTTCATGCCAAAGAGGTGTTGGCCAAAGCTGTTGCGGAAACCATCAGCGATGGCGATTCCGTATTTCTCGATATTGGATCAACAACGGCCTATGTCGCGATGGCTCTGCAAAACCACTCCAATCTGTTTGTCGTGACCAATTCCGTCTTTGTGGCAAGCACGTTGTCGACGCGGAACAACAACCGGGTTTTCATGGCTGGTGGTGAGTTGCGGCCCCATGACGGCGGCGCCTTTGGCGTAGAAGCGCAGGATCTCATCCGGCGCCTCAATGTCCGGTTCGCGATATTCTCAGTTGGCGCGATTAATGCGGATACCGGCTTTATGTTGCATGACCTGCAGGAAGCCAATCTTGCGAACATTGCAATGGAAAATGCCCAGGTCCGGGTCATCGTTGCCGATGGCGAAAAACTGGGAAAACGCGCACCGGTGGCACTGCAGAACACCAGCCGGATTGATTTGCTTATCACCGATCGGGACCCGCCAAAAGGTATCCGGACTATGTTGGAAGAGAACGAAATCGATCTGATCGTGGCTGATGGAGGATAGCGATGCAGAAGTACGCCCTGTCATTTGAATTTTGCAATTCGCGGATGCCGGTACTCGAACGGTAGAGTATTGGGAATATGTCTTCTGACACCGTTGAAAACGGCAAGCTGCATCTGCCTCGGCATATTCAATTTCCAACCCAAATTACGGCGAGCGGCCGAATTTCAACAATTTTTCGCTAAGCGTCGCTCGGGAGAATAACGGGGTTTGCTCAAACTATGTTTTCGATTGGTTTGGCTTAGTAGAGCCTCCTATGGAACTAGGTTGCCTACTCCAAACACAGAGCATTAGAGCCGAATTACGTTTAAACCGGATCGGCCAGTCGAGACGACATTAAGAGAGAGTTGGGCGTCGCATAAAACGCAGAACAACGGCCCCTGATTGACTGTGTTACTCATCTTTACTGGCCGGTATGAAACGCGGCGCGGTAGCAACGGTTATTCCGCCGTCTATTTGCTGGATCATTTTCCGATCCTTCATATGACCAGTTTTTCCGGCATCTTCTATTGGGATTACCCATGAAAGGCAGGCGTCGGGTGTTTCTACGGCTGTTTGCAAGGCGGTCTCGTCCATTTGCATTACCGCAGCCGCTATTTTTTGGCTCATTGCAGGCCAATTCTCCCGGTTCATCTGATCTGCAAAGATGGGATCGTCCAAATTTAGGGCTTTGCGCAGGGCGGAGTAAAACTTCGGTTCGATCGCCCCGACGGCAATGTAGTTTCCATTCTGGGTTTGATAGCAGCGATAGAACGGCGCAGCGCCGTCCAGCAAATTGCTGCTCCGGTGAGGGACCCAGGCACTAGCATTTCTCCAGCCGTAGTTCATGGCCATCAACAACGCGGTGCCATCAGCCATGGCGGCATCAATCACAGACCCTTTTCCGGTCGAACGAGCAGCAATTACTGCCGCGAGAATACCAAACGCGCCCAGCATGCCTCCGCCACCAAAGTCCCCGACCAGCGAAAGCGGGGGAGGCGGCGGCTCATCCTGTGGACCGATCGCATGGAGGGCGCCCGTCTGCGCGATATAGTTGATGTCGTGCCCTGGATGCAGGGCGAGCGGGCCTGTCTGTCCGTAGCCGGTGATCCTGCAATAGACCAAAACCGGATTGATCTTGTGACATTCCTTGGGTCCAAGTCCCAGTCGCTCCATAACGCCGGGACGATGCCCCTCAAGAAGCACATCCGTCCGTTCGAGTTTCTTCAAGACCTCGGTACGGCCGTGATCCGATTTCAGATCGAGTGGGATTCTCCGGGCCCGACCGCGGAGCAGAATTTCGCTGTCTCCCACATCGACACCGTTTGGTTGACCTCCGGGGCGCGTGATCCTGATGACCTCCGCGCCGTGATCGGCCAGCATCATGGCGCAAAACGGCACCGGGCCAATGGCGTCAAATTCCAGTACTTTCAGCCCGGCGAGTGGTTTGAGACCGGTCATGCAGCGGTTCTCCTTCGCACGCGGGCGACGTGTTTTCTGGCGGTGACTAAGACACCATTCTGATTTCTCGCATTATGCAGGAAATTCACGATCCAGGCTTCCGGCCGTGAGCCGCACTGTCTGCAGCTTTCCACCGTAGTCCGGATGCGCAAAGTGTCGCCTTGAAACACTGGCGCCGGGAAGGTCACGTTAGACATGCCCAGATAGGCAAAAGTTGTACCGAGCGTGGTTTCATTGACCGACACTCTGATCATCGTCCCAAGGGTCATAAGGGATTTTGCCAGTGGCTTTTCAAATGCGGCGAATTCTTCGAACCAAAGTCCCGCCATCGGTCAGTTCTCAGCGTTTGTCAGTTTGAGTTGAACGAGCAGAGCCCCCGTTTCAACAGTGTTCCCCGTTTCCGTTTGGATGCCTGTGACTTTTCCGGCGGCTCTGGCCTTGAGTTCCAAAAGGAGTTTCATGGATTCCATCACTGCCAGTGTGTCGCCTTCAGCCACGTCTGCTCCTAGTTCGGTGCGCAACTCAACCACCAAACCTGGCATCGGTGCCGTAATTTGATTGGGAGCTTCTGAATGGTTGTCCTGTTCCGCAGTGTCGTAGTCACCGAGGGACACGATCTGGTGAGCGGCATCGAAATCCTGACCCCAAAGATGGATTGTATTTTCTTCAATCAATGCGCCAATTGTCTGTTTGATGCCATCTTCCGTAACTGTAAGCCTGTGAGCCTCATTCCATTCCGCCTGCATCGTTTTTGTGCTGCCATTGCTGGTAATCACAAACCCTTCGGAGGTGTTGGCAATTCGCACGCGATGTTCCGGATCTTTGGGATCAAGATAGGTGGTTTGAGCGGGGTGCCCCGCCTTCTGGAGCAAGCGGAAACCTCCAACACCCTGCCAGGGCGAAGCTTGAGGTTTTGGCCGGATGTGCCATGCAAGGGCGGCAAAGGCCAGACTGTCAACTGGAGCGAGCTGCCAGCCTTCTGGCCACTCTTGTGCCAGGAAATTGGTTGAGGCGCGGCCGATCGCAAAACGTTCGCGAAGGAGAGCGTCGCGAAGAAAGGTTCGCGTGGTGGTCACACCTGCAACTTCGAGCCGCTCAAGACCTTTGGCAAGTTTTTTGCGTGCCGTATTTCGATCCCGGCCGTGGGAAATCAGTTTCGCGATCAGGGAATCGTAATGTGTTCCAACCACAGATCCAGCCCGAATTCCGCTGTCAGTGCGAAGTTCTGAAGCGACCGACCAGTGCAGGATTTTTCCCGTGTCAGGGCGAAATCCTTTGTTAGCATCCTCTGCCGTCAGCCGCGCCTCTATGGCATGACCGGTGCAGGTTATCTGATCTTGCGAGAGTGAAAGTTTTTCGCCAGCAGCGACGCGAAGCTGAAGGTCCACCAGATCAACACCGCAGATCTCCTCGGTCACGGCATGTTCGACCTGCAGCCTTGTATTCATCTCCAGGAAGTAGAACCCTTCGGTTTCGTCATCCAATATGAACTCCACTGTACCGGTACTATCATAGCCGATCTTGCGCCCAAGACCGACCGCGGCTGAATATAGTGCGGCACGCGTTTCTTGGCGCAGATTTGGGGCGGGTGCTTCTTCCAGTATTTTTTGGTGGTTACGCTGCACTGAACAGTCGCGTTCGAAAAAATGTAGCATCGAGCCGTGCGTGTCGCCCAGAAGTTGCACTTCGATATGGCGCGGATTTTCAATCAGCTTTTCAATCAGCAATCGCCCATCGCCAAACGAACGGGTAGCCTCTGTGCGGGCAGCTCTGATAGCGGCTTCCAGATCAATGGGATCAAAGACGGCACGCATGCCCTTGCCGCCACCGCCTGCGCTGGCCTTTACCATAACCGGGAAGCCGATTTCATGTGCGGCGGCTACAAGTGCAGCATCGCTCTGATCTTCGCCTGAATAACCAGGTATGCAGGGAACTCCGGCCTCGAGCGCGATTTTCTTAGCTTCGATCTTGGATCCCATAGATCGGATCGCATCGATATGTGGGCCGACCCAAGTGATACCCAGCTTGCTACAGCCATGAACCAGGTCCGCTTGCTCGGACAGAAAACCATAGCCGGGATGAATCGCCTCGGCGCCGGTCATGCGGGCTGCATCTAAAATGCGGTCTGTTCGCAGATAACTCTCAGCTGCAGGGGCAGGGCCGATGTGGACGGCGTGATCCGCCATTTGGACATGCAATGCAGCTGCATCAGCGTCCGAATAAACGGCGATCGTACGCAGTCCCATTTTGCGCGCGGTGCGCATGATGCGGCAAGCGATTTCACCGCGATTGGCAATGAGAAGGCTATCAAACATGTCCCGTCCTCACATTCTGTAGACCGGGCGCGGACCGGTGTCCTGTTCTTCCCCCGCCGCCAAGGCAATGCAGAGACCCAGAACATCGCGGGTCTGGTTGGGTTCGATGATGCCGTCATCCCACAGCCTGGCGGTCGCATAATAAGGGTCGGACTGTTCTTCGAACTGGGCGCGGGTGCGGGAGTCCAGCTCCTGGATTTCCTCTTCGGTTGCAGGCGATTTGATGCTGGCACGGCGCAGGTCGGTTACGACTGTTGCAGCGACATCGGGGCTCATTGTCGCGATGCGTGCGTTCGGCCAGGAGAACAGAAAACGAGGCCGGAATCCCCGGCCGCACATGCCGTAATTTCCGGCACCATAGGATCCTCCAACCAGTATGGTGTATTTCGGAACCCGTGCATTCGATACGGCATAGACCAGTTTGGCCGAATGCTTGGCAATGCCTCCGCGTTCAGCTTCGGTTCCGACCATGAAACCGGTAATGTTTTGTAGAAAAACCAGCGGGATCTGACGCTGGTCACAGAGTTCTATGAAATGTGCACCCTTGACCGAGCTTTCGGAAAACAGCGCGCCGTCATTTGCCAGGATGCCCACCGGGTAACCGTGAATTTGGGCAAAGCCCGTGATCAGGCTCTTGCCGTAATCAGGCTTGAACTCTGAGAATTCTGAGCCGTCCACCAGAGTCTTGATCAACGCCCGCATGTCGATCGGACGTTTTAGATCTACAGGCGCATGATCCTGGGTTTCACCATGCAGGGCCAATGGAGGTTTGCCGACTTGCTTGGGAGATGAGACCTTGCGGTTGTCACCCAGGTTGGCAATGATCTCACGCAGTTTTTGAAGTGCAGATTCCTCATCCGGCGCAATATGATCGCTGACACCGGAAACCTGTGTGTGCATCTCGGCACCGCCTAATGTTTCGCCGTCAACAATCTCATTGATGGCTGCTTTAACGATCGGAGGGCCACCCAGGTGAATTCGGCCGGTCCCTTTGACCATAATGACCTGATCTGACAGGGCGGGAATATAGGCACCGCCCGCTGTGCAGCCGCCGAAAACCACCGAGATTTGCGGGATACCAGCAGCTGACATTTGGCACTGACGCCAGAAACCGCCACCGAAATGATCCTTATCGGGAAAAACACGGTCCTGCTCAGGCAGAAAGGCTCCGCCACAATCCACCAGGTAGATGCAGGGCAGCCGGTGCTGTTCAGCAATCTCCTGAGCACGTGAATGCTTGCGCACTGTTTCGGCAAAGAAGGATCCACCCTTGGTGGTCGCATCATTGGCGATGAGCATGCAAGGACGTTCATGGATCATGCCGATACCTGTGACGATCCCGGCGCTGGGCACCTCACCACCATAGAGTCCATGTGCTGCCAGGGGGGACAGTTCCAAGAACGCTGTTTGGGGATCGACGATCATTTCGATCCGCTCCCGGACAAGCATTTTCCCGCGTTCGGCATGGCGGGCGCGAAACTTCGCTCCGCCCCCTTGCGACGCGCCTCGGAGTTTTTCCCGCAATTCATCGACCAGATCCGTGATTGCAGCCATCGCCGACTTCCTCGTTTCAATTTTCGAGATTGATTTTCTACCTAACGACCGTTAGAAATTCTGTCAACAAGCAAACAAAGGAGCGGCCAAGGTGACCACACCCGGATTTGATGCCACCACATCCAGCAGTTTCTTCTTTGATGAAGAGCATCACATGCTCCGCGCCCAAGTCCGGCGCTTTATTGAAGAGGAAATCAAGCCTCATGCAGATGTGTGGGAGGAGGAAGGTGCCACACCGCGAGAGTTGCTCAGAAAAATGGGTGCCTTGGGTTTTTTTGGCGTCACCTATCCGCACCAGTTCGGCGGTTCAGACATGGACGAACGCGCAACGGTGGTTCTGGCCGAGGAGCTTGGGCGCTGCACCTATGCCGGAGTAGCAATTACAGCGCTTGTGCATACGGATATGGCGTCCGTACATATTTTCAATGCTGGCACTGATGCGCAGAAACAGAAATACCTCCCCCGTGTGATTTCAGGTGAAATCATTACAGCGGTGGGAATTACCGAGCCTGATGCGGGGTCGGACGTAAAAGGCATACGAACCAATGCCCGACATGAAGGAGACCACTACGTTTTGAATGGCGCGAAGACATTCATCACAAACGGAGTGCATGGCGATGTCTTCTGCATTGCTGCCAAAACGGATCCGCAGGGGGCTCCAAGCCAAAGCGTGACCATGTTTATCGTTGAAAAGGGCATGGAAGGCTTTTCAGTGTCGCGCTCACTAAAGAAACACGGCTGGAACAGCTCGGACACCGCCGAGCTTTCTTTCGTTGATGTCCGGGTGCCTCAAGAAAACGTGCTCGGTCAGGAGGGGCGCGGGTTTTACGAGATCATGAAGAATTTCCAGAACGAGCGGCTGGTTCTTGGCGCCATGGCCATGGGGGAAGCGCAGGCCGCCTTGGAACTGACGGTGCAGTATACGAAAGACCGCAAGGCATTTGGAGAACCGCTTTGGGCAAAACAAATGATCCGGACCCGCCTGGCCGAGTTGACCTCTAAAGTTGAGGCTGGGCGGCAAATGATTTATGCGACGGCGGCACGGTCCGCCATGGGCGAAAGCCTGGTGCGGGAGGTGTCCATGATCAAATCCTATTGTGGAGAGTTGGTGAATGAAGTCATGTACGCCTGTGTTCAATTTCATGGCGGCATGGGTTTCATGCGAGAAAGCACCATTGAACGTATGTCACGCGATGCTCGGGTTCAGGCCATTGGCGGTGGAGCCACTGAAGTGATGCTGGAAGAAGTCGCGAAGCGGATGTGATTGATGCAAAGCTGGAGTTTTAAAGAGGGTTTTGGCCTCGACAATCTAGTGAAGACCGACGAGGTGATGCCTGAAGTCGGTCCGCGGGACGTGTTGCTTGAAATGCACGCTGCGTCTCTGAATTACCGGGACCTGGTCGTGATGCAAGGTGGGCACGGCCGCTCCGTCGCTCCTCCTCTTGTTCCTTTGTCAGATGGCGTGGGCAAAATTGTTGCTACCGGTCGACAGGTTGCGGACTTTGCTGTGGGCGACCGTGTTTGTCCGGCATTTTATCAGCACTGGTACGGTGGGGCTCCGCCTGCCAACCTTGAAAAGGGTCGGCTTGGTGGCCCGCTTGACGGTGTATTGGCAACACACCGGGTGTTTGCAGCGGAGACATTGGTGCGGATCCCAGAATATCTCAGTGATGCCGAAGCTGCCGCGTTACCCTGCGCAGGCGTGACGGCTTGGAGCGCATTAAATGAGCCCACGTCGCTGCGGTCTGGGGAAACGGTCCTTGTTCAGGGAACGGGAGGCGTTGCACTGATGGCACTGCAACTTGCAAAGGCCATGGGCGCACGGGTGATCATGACCACCTCAACACCTGCGAAGGCGAAGCAGTTGCGTGAACTTGGGGCAGATGATGTTATCGACCGCTCCAAAGTCTCCAATTGGCACCACCTTGTGCAGGAGATGACAGAAGGTAGGGGAGTTGACCGTGTTCTGGAACTTGGAGGCGCGACCACACTGAATACATCGGTTAAATCTGTGAAGACAGGCGGCACAGTTCTGTTGATCGGTAATGTGACAGGAAATGTCGCCGAGCTCTTTCTGCCGTTGCTGCTGTCGCGTCGCATTACCTTGCATGCTGTCTCCGTCGGTTCACAGGAAACTTTCCGGTCTCTTTGCAAGGTATTGCAGTTTCATCGGATCAGACCGGTCATCGGCAAGCTGTTTGATTTTGATGATGCGCTATTGGCCTTTGGCACTCTTGAGTCAGGTGAAGTTTTCGGGAAGGTATGTGTTTCCTGCCAGCCGGACAGAAACAAGTGACCGGAACTCCGCAACAGCGCCCAAGAACGAAAGCTGCAATAGCGCGTCAGGAGATCCTGGCCATTGCCGCACGCAAGATGCGCCAGAATGGTTATGCGGACATGTCATTGCGGGACCTGGCAGCAGAAGCGGGCATGAAAGCCGGGAGCCTTTATTATCATTTTCCGTCCAAGGATGCCCTCGCAACAGAGGTTATGCGTCTTGGTGTTGAGGTGGTTCAGCGGGCCGTAAGCGATGCTTTGCAGCAGCAGCCTGATGCCTCACCGCGCGACCGCCTTGTCACGGCGATGCGTGTCCACCTTGAAACCCTGCTGTCGGCGATCGATTTTTCATCAGCGCACATCCGTTGTTATCCCTTCGTCCCGGAAAAGGTCCGCGCCGAGTTGACCGCCGTGCGCAGAGGATATGATCAGGACTGGACCATTATCATCAGTGCTTACCTGGGCGGTTCTGCAGATGAAATTGAGGTCCGCCATATGCGCTATACCCTGTTAGGGGCGCTCAACTGGTCGCTTGAATGGTACGATCCGGAGCGTGACAGTGTTGATGAGTATGTCGCTTCACTCGCAAAATTGCTGCCGGAAAAACAGGGTTTGGGTCATGATGTCTGAACCCGCCTTTGATCCTGGCTATTTGTTAGAGGTGACGACGCCAATAAACTGTCAAGCCGATGCGAATTTCACTTTCACACCACGCTGGCGGAAATACGCCTGTAAAAGCTTTCGGCCGGAACGGTTATTCTGAACGAGCTGCGTCGGATCTATGATGGCTTCTTTCAAACCTTCATTCTTCATCGCCGACTTGAGAGCCTCAATATGTATATCGATGTCTTCGTTGTCGGCTTGCAGGGATTCATAAACGCGGTTTATTGCTTCTGCTACGGTCAGTTCGCTCACTACTGCAGTCCTAATGTTGTTTGGCAAGCGAGTATCACACACTCGGGTTTTATGCCAAACGGATTGTACAAGCGTGTCGAGCCCAGTATTGGTTCGCGTATGCAAGCACAGCGCTCGGCAGTATGAGCTGCCTATGTGCTTGCTTTTGCGTTAGTCAAGCGCGTTGCCAATGTCTCGCTCTTTTCAGCAATATCTCTCAGGGCCAATCCATTGTGCGTCTGAATACCGGTCACCATGAGCCCAACCGACAGGTAGAGCGGTCTCCAAACGATCAAGATCCGCTTCTGTAAGGCTCAGGGATGCTCCGGAAATGCACTCGCGCAAGTGGTTCACCGACCGTGTGCCTGGGATCGGGATCACATGTGAACCACGGGACAGCAGCCAAGCATTTGCAAGCCCTGCAGCTGTTGTGCCCATTTCTGCCGCGAGGTTCCGGAACCCCTCCAATATGTTCAGGTTCTCGGTCAGATTCGGTTCCATGAAACGTGGATTGTCTGCAAGGAAGGGCAGGCTCGGGATGCGCTCCCGAGGGATTGGATGATCAGTTAGCAGCGAGCGCCCGACAGGTGAAAAGGCCACCAGGGCCACTCCGAGTTCAGCACAAGCTTGAACCAGTCCAAGATCAGCAAACCGTGTCGATAAGGAATACTCCGATTGCACGGCGGTTATCGGAAAAGCTTTCAATGCGCGCCGGAGAGTAGAAGGGGCCACTTCTGACAGGCCAATCGCACGGGTCTTGCCCTTTTGGACCAGCCGGCCAAGGTTCGCTGCGGTTTCTTCCGGTGTGAAACGTGGATCCCGGCGATGGGCATAGAAGAGGTCCACACACTCCACGCCGAGACGTTTCAACGACTTATCCAGTTCGGCTTCCAGGTGTTCTGCCGAATTGTCAAAACTTCGGTTGCCGTCCGGGTCGCGGGTGATGCTGGCTTTTGTTGCGATGATGAATTCGCGCCGTGCGCCCGGATTGGCTTTCAGATAGGTGCCGATGGCGTTTTCTGACTTCCCCATCCCATAGACATTTGCCGTGTCCAAGTGGGTAACACCGAGATCCCTGCAGGCATCGAGGATTGCGTGGCTCTCTGTCTCGTTCGTTGGGCCGTACATGTCGGAGAACGACATAGCGCCAAACCCGATTGCACCTATCTCCGGGCCGTTGACGCCAAGATTGCGTTTTTCCAATTTCCTTCTCCCCACCGAAACAACCAATGCATTCCTTCATAATCTAACTGCTTGTTCGCCAAAAGATATGAGGCAAGGTTATGCGGTTTGAGATCTAACAAACCATCCCATGGATGGGCGCATTTTTCATAGTTGACTGCGGTTTCTTGAAAGATATTTGCCGTATCCTTTGTCCATCACAAGCTCACCCTTCTCCATTGCGAGTTTGCCACGCAAAAGGACACGTACCGGCCAGCCGGTGATCTCCATACCTTCATAGGGTGTATAATCCGCGCCGTGTTTCAGGTCGTCATTCGTGATGGTGCGTTTAAGCTCAGGGTCCCACAATGTAAGATCGGCGTCCGACCCAATCGCAATCGTGCCCTTTTGCGGATACATCCCGTAGAGTTTTGCGTGGTTGGTCGATGTCAGTGCAACGAACCGGTTGAGATCAATCCGGCCCGATTTTCCGCCTTGGGAAAACAGGATCGGCAGCCGCGTTGCAACACCTGGAATACCGTTCGGGATCCAGCGGAATGATTGTTGTCCCTTTTCATTCATCTTGCCTGCCGGGTCATCGAACCGGAAGGGGCAGTGATCGGAGGAGAACAGGTCGAACACACCGGTTTCCAGACCGGTCCAGCACGCCTCCTGGCTCTGTCTGTCACGCGGCGGTGGGGAACAAACGTATTTTGCGCCCTCAAAGTCGTCCAAGTCGAGATCATCAGCCGTAAGCACCAGATATTGCGGGCAAGTCTCACCGGCGATTTTCTGCCCGCGTGCCCGTGCCCTTGAGATCTCCTCCATGGCTTGCCGGTTCGAGACATGAACGATGACGATGGGCACATCGACGATTTCAGCAAGGGAGAGGGCGCGATGGGTGGCTTCACGCTCGGCTGCAATCGGCCTGGAGGTGGCATGATGATAAGGTGCCGTATCCCCGTCGGCCTCACGCCTGCCAATCAGGTATCGGATTGCATCTTCGTTTTCGCAATGAACAAGAACGATCTGGCCGGACCGTTTGGCTGCATCAAGGGTTGCCAGGATTTCATCATCTCTCAACCGGAGCTCCTCATAGGTCATGAAGACCTTGATGGATGTATAGCCTTCTTCGGCTAGTGCTGGCATCTCCTGACCCAGAACCTGAGGGGTCGGGTCGGATACGATGATGTGAAAGCTGATGTCCGTATAACAGTGCCCATCCGCCAAGTCGTGATAGGCGCTGAGTGCTTGCCGGAGCGAAATACCTTTCTCCTGCAAGCAAAACGGCATGACGGTGGTGTTGCCGCCGAGCAAGGCAGATCTGGTTCCGCTTTCAAAGTCGTCGGCCATGACGATGCCGTCGCCGGACGGTTGGGAGATATGAACGTGACTGTCGATCCCCCCAGGCATGACCAATAGCCCGGTGGCATCGATCTCGGTTTCACCGCTTGGTAAATCCGCCCCGATGGCCGCGATCACTCCACCGTTGATCCCGATATCGGCTTTATACGTGTCAGCAGCCGTAACGATTGTGCCACCCCGGACGATCGTGTCGAACGTGAAGTCTTTCATGCTGACACCTTCTGATCAGCTGCAGTTGACGCTCCTGCGTCTAAGACAGCGTCAAGGGCATCCGTCAGCCGATCAATTTCGTCTAGCGTGTTGTAATGGACCATGGAGACACGAACGACCCCGCCGGATTTTGAAAGGGCCAGCTCTTCGATCAAGCGCCGGGAATGGAAATCTCCATGCCGGATCGCAATCCGCGCGTGATCAATTTCCCGGCAAATGCCCTCAGGAGACCAGCCCGCGGCCGTAAATGCGATTGTCGGGATGCGCGTGCCGCGATCAATGGTCTCTTGCCCTATAATCTTTATCACTGACCGGCCGCGCGCCCAGCTCAGGAACCTTTCTGTGAGCGCGTTTTCGTGAGCTGCTATCGCCGCCATCGCGGCTTCTATCTTCGCTCGCGGCGTGCTGTTTTCACGTGCACCGCATTTTTCGCCCAGTTCCTGCAGATAGGAAACGATGCCGGTCAGCGAGTAGGCAAGCTCATAATTCGGGTTGCCGGCCTCGAGTTTGCCAGGAACTTTCTCTTTGCCATAAAAGTAGTGGTAGAGCGTGTCGAGCTCCAAAAGGAGATCGTATTTGCCATACATCACCGCGGTATGGGGTCCGTACGTTTTGTAGAGGCTGAAGATGTAGTAGTCGGCATCAAATGCCTGCACGTCTATAGCCCTGTGCGGTGCATAGGCGACGGCATCGACACAAAGCCTCGCTCCCCGCTCATGAACGAAATCTGCGATTTCGCGTACCGGATTGATTTCGCCCAATATGTTTGAGACATGATGAACCGCGACGAGACGGGTGCGGTTCCCCATCAGTTTATCAAGATCTTCCAGGCGGAGCGTCAGACTGGCCGGATCGATTTCCCAAACCTTGATGGCAATGCCAAACTCCTCCAGCCGGCGCCACGGGCCGATATTGGATTCGTGATCTGCGTTGGTCACGATCACCTCGTCTCCTGGGGTGAGTTGCCGGCGCATGGCTTCGACAAGGTTTTGCACCAAAACAGTGGTGGAATGGCCGAAGACGATTTCTTCCGGGCGTGCGGCGTTGACGAGCAACTGTCCGGCTTTGCGGGCATCCATAAGTGCAGCCGCTGCGGCTTGAGATAGCTCGTAACTCCCACCAATTTGGACGTTTTTTTGAAACAGGAACTCGTTTATCCGGTCGACCGCCGGTTTCAGGATCTGCGATCCGCCGGCGTTGTCAAAAAAGACCCAATCCGAACGTAGCGCGGGAAACTGTTCCCGCACCCAGGCAATGTCCAGTGGTTGGTTGGTATGCATGTGTGGCTCCAGCATGAGGCTGCTTCTATCAGTGGTTCAAGACTGCGCTCAGAAAGTCGCGCGTCCTTTCTTCTTTTGGGGCGTCAAAAATTTGTTCAGGTGTTCCCGCTTCAACAATCTGGCCACCGTTCATGAAAATCACCCGGTCCGCGACCTGGCGGGCAAATCCCATTTCATGTGTCACCACGATCATGGTGACACCGGTGCCTGCCAAGGTGCGCATGACATCCAGCACTTCACCGACCATTTCCGGATCCAGGGCAGAGGTTGGTTCATCAAACAGCAAAACCCGCGGCTCCATGGCGAGCGCCCTGGCAATCGCCACACGCTGCTGCTGGCCACCGGACAATTGACCGGGGAACTTGTCTGCCTGCTCGGAAATCCCGACACGCTTGAGAAGGTCCTGTGCCTTGGCTTCTGCGTCCTTAGGCGACGACTTGCGGACCCGCATCGGTGCCAGCATGACGTTTTTCAAGACACTCATATGCGGGAAAAGATTGAAGGACTGGAAGACCATGCCGACTTCCGCCCGGACCTTGTCAAGATTTGGACCCGTCTCAACCGGTATTCCATCCACGCGTATCGTGCCGCCCTCCGTATAGGTCTCCAGAAGGTTGATGCAGCGAATTAACGTAGACTTGCCCGAACCCGACGGGCCGATAACACAGACAACCTCGCCCTCGGTGATGTTCAGGTCGATGTCAGTTAGCGCAGCGAAATCGCCATAAAACTTCGCAACGTTCTCAATTTCGATGATGTTTCGCATCAGGCGCCCCTCTGATTGAGCCGGTTTTCAAAGCGCGACACGAGGGTGACAAGCGGCCACAAGAAAGCCAAGTAAATGATAGCTGCGCCGATCAACGGCGTTGGATTTGCCGCAAGTGCCTGTGCTTGGGTGGCTTGCTTCAAAAGATCCGGCATGGCGACCACGGATGCCAACGCTGTATCTTTCATCACGTTGATGCAATTGTTGGTCAGCGGCGGAATGACGATCTTGATTGCTTGAGGCAAAACGACGTCAACCATCATGTCCTTGTAGGACAGACCCAGCGCCCGCGAGGCTTCGAATTGGCCCTTCGGAATGGCCTGAATCCCAGCCCTGAAGATTTCTGCGGTGTATGCGCCGGAGACGAGGGTCAATGCGACGACCGCAGACAGGAACGGCGACAAGCGGATCCCGATGAACGGCAAGGCGTAATAAACAATGATCAGAAGCACCAATAGCGGTATGGACCGAAAGATGTCGATGTAGATCATGACCGGCAGACGCAGTGCTGCGGGTGCATACATGCGCACAAGAGCCAGGCCCAGACCGAGAACCAGGCCGGATACAATGCTGGTTATTCCAATTTGAAGTGTCACGATGAGACCGCTTATGAGAAGCGGAAATGTTCGAACGAGCACGGGAACATTAAAGAACGTCTCGAAGAGATCCATGAGTTTTCCGAGATAAGATTCAAGAACACTTGATGTCAGGTTTGGGCGGCCCGTTTCGCGCCGCCCATCTTCGAAGCGTTTAGAGTTTCGGCATTTCCAGGATTGAAACTGTGGACGTGGTTTCTTCAGGTTGGGCACCAAACCACTTCTCATGAAGGCCAGAGATGTACCCTTCTTTCTTGAGCTCGGTCAAAACGTCATTGACTTGGGTTGCGAGCTCTGCGTCCTTTGCAAACATCATGGAATACTGTTCACCGGTGGTGATCCGCTCCACAACGGCGAGATTGGGTTTGTCCTTGGTGTAGTAGAGCAGGGCCGGAATGTCGCTGACGTAGCCGTCAATTCGGCCTGCGGTCAGGTCCAGCATTGCGGGTGCAAGGCCCTCATAACGGCGGATTTCGGCAAAACCATATTTGTCGGAGTTTTCCGTCGCCCAGATGTCTCCGGTGGACCCTGTGTCGACACCGATAACCTTACCGTTCATGTCGTCGACAGACTTGAGACCGCTGCTTGCCGCCACGGTCAGCGACTGATCGCTATCGTAGTAAGGTTGTGCGAAAGAGACTGATTCCAAACGTTTCTTGGTGATGGTGATCGACGAAACCGCCATGTCGATACGGCCCGACTGAACAGCTGAGAAAAGCCCGTTAAAGGGAATGTTTTCAAATGCAATTGTCTTGCCGAGCCGATTAGCGACCTCTGTCGCGAGATCGACTTCAAAACCAACCGTTTTTCCGGTTTCGTCCTGAAATTCCCACGGCACGTTTCCAATGTTTGCGCCAACGGTCAGATCTGCTGCGGACGCGGTGGTGATGGATGCGACTGCGGCAAGCCCGGCAACTGCAGCGGCCTTAAACAAAGAGTGAAATGACATTTGATTTCCCCTGGAAGGTGTTTATTGGTCTAACTGGTCTGACCAGTTAGACCAATAAACAAGTCGATCCCTTTCAACGCAAGCCCAAAAATGATGCTGAATGCGCAATGGGCAGCTAAAAGACGACAAAGACGGCTTGGAAACCGCTAAAGTCCGATCAGAGACAAAACGAAAGCACTTATGTTTACACGTACGCCCGTTCCGCAGAGCATTGCCCGCAAGCTTCAGGAAATGATCCTAAGCGGAGATTTAAAAAGCGGAGAGAAGATTCCATCTCAGCGGGAATTGTCGGAAAAATTCGGCATCAGCCGCGCGTCGTTGCGGGAAGCCTTGCTTACGCTCGAAACGATCGGGTTGATTAAAACGGAAGCTGGCCGTGGCACCTTTGTTGTCGGGGCCGGGGTCAGCAGAGCCATGTCCGAGTGGAAGTTTTCCGACGAGCATTCCCTTCGAGAGGTTTTTGAAACAAGGCTGGTCTTGGAAGGCGAGGTGGCGGGCTATGCCGCTGGCCACGTCTCTGGCGATGACTTGAAACACCTTCTGGATCTCACCAACAAAATGGAACAAGCCTGGTCGGACCGTGATTTCTTGAGCAATGTGGATGCCGATCTCGAATTTCACGATCTCATCGCCCGCAAGTGTCAAAACCGACTGATTGCCCGTCTTTATGATCAAGTCCGTGAACTTGTTACCGAAACGCAGCGTCAGCCGATCCCTATTACCGATCCGGCCCGAATGCGCGCGTCCTTGTCAGAACATAGGGCGATCGTCGAGGCGCTCGGATCCGAAGACGCCGAAGCGTCGCGTGCCGCAATGCGCAAGCATATCGCTAATACGGCCAGTTGTGCGGGATTTGATATTGGCTAAGTGCAGATCCGGGTCGCCGGGCCTGCCGTTCGCTCTGCCGTTACTCTTGGGAAACCATATCCAGATGCCGGCCGCTGCCAGGCGAAGACAGAAGCGCGCCGTTCTGCACGACGATTTCGCCGCGTCTTAAGACTGTCTCCGGATATCCCTTGAGAGTTTCGCCGGCAAAAGGGTTGTAACCAACGTTGTCATGCAGCGCGTCGGGGAGTTTGTGTGTCCGTTCCGGGTCCCAAATAACAAGATCTGCGTCTTTGCCGATGCCAAATGAGCCTTTTGTTTTGAGGCCGAAAACTCGCGCGGGCGCTGTCGCCGTGAGTTCGACAAACTTGGCCAAGCCACCACGGTCGTTCGAGACCATGGCGTCGAACAAGAGAGGCAAACGAAGTTCCAATCCTGGCTGGCCGTTTGCGATCTTGGGGAAAGGCGCATCCGCCCCATGACGGAATTTTCCGCTTTCATCCATCCGGTAAGGAGCGTGATCTGAAGTCACGAGCTCCAAATCTTGGCCGAGTGCCGCCCAAAGGGCGTCCTGATCTTCTTTCTGTCTTTGCGGCGGGCTGCAGAGGAATTTTGCGCTGTCCGGCCGATCAAGAATCTCTTCAGTTTGAAAGAGGTAATGCGTGCAGGTTTCTGCGTGGATGTTGGCACCACGTGCTTTTGCCCTGCGGACAATCTCGATGCCTTCTTGTGTCGAGATGTGGAAAATCATCACCCGCGCGCCGGTGAATTCCGAGAACCGGCACATGCGCTCGATCGCCTCGATTTCCGCAAGCCGCGGGTGAGACTGGGCGTGGTATCGCGGCGCGGTCTTGCCTTCCGCCAAGAGGGTGGCTGTGGCATCCCGGATCATGGCGTCGTTTTCCGCATGCACACACACCAGCGCGCCCGCATCCCTTGCAGTGTGCAATGTGGTCAGGATTTCGCTATCCTGAAGGCGGACTTTGTCATAGGTGGTGAAGATCTTGATAGACCGGTGCCCGTTAGCGATGGCTGTCTTCAGATCGCTGACGTTCTCGCCGGACGTGTCCGCAACAATCATGTGAAAGGCGTAATCCGTCATCGCGCCAGCAGCGGCAAGTTTGCTATAGTCGGCCAGGACATCGCGAATGCGCATGCCCGGGTGTTGTGCGGCAAAGGACACTGTGGTTGTTGTGCCGCCATGGAGAGCCGACCGGGTTGCTGTTTCGAACGTGTCGGCATTCATCACGCCGGCTCCGGACATCTGTTCGATATGGCAGTGGGTATCCACGCCACCAGGCAAGACAATGCGCCCCCGGGCGTCGATTTCCGTATTTCCTTCGGGTAAGTTGAGGCCGGTTGCTGCAATGCGCCCATTCACAATGGCAATATCACCCTCGGCGTGCCCTAGTGAATCTCCAAGGATACCATTGCGGATCACTGTATCGTAAACGGGTAGGGTCATGCATCGCTCCTCTTTGCAAAATTAGAATACGCTTGGTATACCAAAGATGCAAACACGACCTGTAAAGGCGCTATTTAGGTGTAGGAAACTCATGCCGGTACAGCAGGCAGCAGAGCCAAATTTAACAGAGCATACCTTGGAACGGCTTCGCAAGATGATCCTTTGTGGTGATCTTGCGGCTGGTACGCCTTTGCAAGAGCGCGCCTTTGCGGAGCGTCTCGGTGTATCGCGGACACCTCTTCGGGAAGCCATAACCCGATTGATCACGGAAGGTCTCGTCACTCGAAGTGCGCGGGGGACGCCGACTGTTTCCCGGATTTCAGTCTCCGAAATCGTCGAGATCTTACACGTGCGCCGATTGTTGGAATGCGAGGCGGCGCGGCAGGCGGCCAGCGTCAACTCTGCTCCAGAAGATTGGTTGAATTTCAAGTCGACTATTGAAAAGTTCTTGGAAAGCGAACGTCCGGACCCGGTTACGCACGCGGACTTTGACTTTGATTTGCATATGCATATCGCCAAAACCGCCGGATCTAAGCTGCTCACTGAAATGATACAGGGCCTTAAACTCAAGACGCGCATTTTCGATCAGGGGGAAATCCCGTCGCGTTTTGAGCCTGGGGCGCGGGAGCATGTCGAAATCATAGACGCGATTCTGGCCCGCGACCCGGATGCGGCCGAAGCGGCCATGCGCCGGCATATCGAAAATGCCCGTGAGGCGATCCTGGCGCACATCCATCGGCTTTCCTGACCAAATATTAGTCAAATCCAAATTTTAACCCGCGCATGACCGATGCGCGGGTTTTTGCTGCATTGACACTTGGAGTTCCATTGGTATACCAATGGTGTTCGAGAGGATTTTTTGATGTCGATTGCCCTTGAGATGCCGGCCGCGCCCGAGCTTCAAATCACGTTCTTGTATTTTCATGATGTGCCGCGCGCTCAGGAATTCTATGCGCGCGTGTTGGGCGCACAACTCGTCATCGATCAAGGCTGGTCAAAGATTTATCAACTGGCTGGTGCAGCGCATGTTGGTCTGGTCGATCAATCGCGCGGCGCCAAGCGGGCAAGCGTCGACAAGCCGGTGCAGCTCTGCCTTCGGGTTCCCGATGTTGATGCCTGGCATGGTTGGGCACGGGTCCAAAAGGTTGCAGCATTGACTGAGCCGCGCGACAGCGCCGAGCTCGGAATCCGAGCATTCGTTTTCGATGATCCGGAAGGCTATCAGATTGAAATTCAGTCCGTCCTCGAAAAGGCGGCTGCATAACCAGAAGGGCGGTCAACGCCTGTCACCCTACCAGAACCCAGAGGGGACAAAGATATGTCTACAATTAATACAGCGCTTCGGGCGTTGGCAGCATCCGTGTGTCTAGCCGCTCTTACGGTGGGTGCAGCCTCCGCTGAAAAAAGCCTCACGATTGGTTTGACTGCGGATGCGACGCACATGGATCCACAGGCCGGGGAGGAGCTGTCCTCCAACATCATGTTTTATCACATTTACGATCCGCTCGTCCGCCGCACGCCGGATCTCACTTTTGAGCCCGGCCTGGCCGAGAGCTGGGAATTAATTGACGAAACGACCTGGCATTTCAAGTTGCGCAACGGCGTTAAGTTCCATGATGGTGATGAGCTGAAGGCCTCTGATGTCGTCTACACGCTCAACCGCCTCAAGGAATCTCTGATGGTCAATCTTGCGGCCAATATCGAGAGCTTTAAAGCGATTGACGATCACACAGTCGAGATCAAGACGCCTGCGCCTTATGCGGCGCTTCCCAATGATCTTGCCGCGATTTTGATCCTGTCCGAAGACCATGTGAACAAGGTCGGCAACGATGGTCTAGAACAGAATCCGATGGGAACCGGGCCGTACAAACTCGTAGATTGGGTCCGTGAGGACAAGGTCGAGCTCGAGGCCTTTGATGACTACTACATGGGTGAGGCTGGGATCGAGAACGTGACGTTCCGCCCGATAACCAACCCGGCAACCCGGACTGCGGCTCTGCTGACCGGTGAAGTCGATATTGTCCAGGACCTCGCCGTCCGTGATGTTGAGCGTGTCAAGGGCGAAGACGGTTTTGAGGTGGTCACGCGTCCCTCTCTCCTGAACCTCGTCCTAGCGCTCGACATGCGGGAAAACAGCCCGACCATTGACGGTGAAAACCCGATGACAGATCGCCGAGTGCGCGAAGCGATGGCTCGTGCAATCGATGTCACCGCCTTGCAACGTGCGATCATGGGCGGCCTGTCCACGCCTTCCGAACAGTATGTTCCATCCAGTCACGTGGGCTATGTTGACGGTTTGAATTTCCGCGAGATGTATCCATACAACGTCGAAAAAGCGAAGGAATTGATGGCAGATGCCGGTGTCGAGGGTTTCACTCTGACGCTGGACGCAACCAACAACCGTTATGTCAACGACGCGCAAATTGCCCAAGCACTTGCGGGCATGCTCGCCAAAATCGGTGTCAATGTTGAGCTCAACGTGATGCCGAAGTCCAACTTCTGGGGCTACATCCGCGTTCCAACTGAAAATTCCAGCTTCATCATGTCCGGCTGGGACGTACCATCCGGAGACGCGGGCTCCATGTACGGGGCGCTTTTCTACAGCCGGGACAAGCGCGAAGGCTATGGTCAGGTCAATCGCGGCAGCTACTCCAATTCAGAAGTTGATGCTCTGATCGACAAGGCAGACAGTACGGCCAAGGTGGAAGAGCGGGACGCGCATCTTCAACAGGCTACCAAGATCCTCATGCGCGAAATCCCGATGATCCCGGTTCACTACGAACAGGACATTTACGGTGCGCGCGACGGGGTCGAGTTCAGCCCGCGCACGGACAAATTCCTGTGGGCCTACGACATGGATGTTGCCCAATAAAACGCAGCTGCGGGGTGCTTGTTGCATCCCGCATCTTCTTGAGGGGAATTGGGGAGGTCCGCCAACGTGCTGGGCTATATCATCAAGCGGCTCATTCAGATGCTGATAGTGCTCTGGGCCGTGTCTATCATCGTGTTTTTGATGATGAGTTTCACCGGCGATCCGGTGTTCATGGTTGTGCCGATTGACGCGACCGATGCCGAGATCGAGCAGGCCCGCCGCATTCTCGGGCTCGATCGCTCGCTGCCGGAACAGTATCTTATTTTTGTGCAGAACATGCTCCAGGGAGACTTTGGCCGTTCCTACGTATTTCGCGAACCGGCTCTCGACCTGATCCTGGAACGCTTACCCGCGACCCTCGAATTGGTGCTTGTTGCCATGGCGATGTCAGCGCTTGTCGCCATCCCGCTCGGGGTTTATGCCGGGGCAAATCCCGGCCGGTTTTCCAGCCGATCGATCATGTCTGGGTCGCTACTCGGAATTTCCTTGCCGAGCTTCTGGGTCGGCATGATGCTGATCTTCCTGTTTGCGGTGAAATGGCGGATTTTCCCATCTTCCGGGCGCGGTGACACTGAAGCGTTCCTTGGAGCGCAGTTGTCAATTCTGACTGCTGATGGGTGGAGCCATGTGATCTTACCGTCTCTGACGCTGTCTCTTGCGACCATGGCCATGCTGTTGCGCATCACTCGCGCCGGCATGATGGAAGTGACCCGTCAGGACTACATGAAATTCGCAAGGGCCAAGGGTGTCTCCCGGCGTGGTGTTCTCTATGGGCACGGTCTGCGCAATGCCCTGATCCCGGTGGTGACGATATTCGGGATTCAGCTGGGCGATCTGATTGCCTTTGCCACCATCACGGAGACCATTTTTGCCTGGCCGGGTCTCGGCAAACTCCTGATCGATTCCATCTACCGTGCGGATCGTCCGGTAATCGTTGTCTACCTGATGCTGGTGGCGGTGATTTTCGTGGTGATTAATCTCATTGTCGACATCGTTTACACGCTGATCGACCCGCGCATCACGGTGAAATGACATGATGACCGCGTTTTTCTCCTCCGAGTTTTTCTCAAATTACCGCCGCAACGCATCGGCAATCGCTGGAAGCCTGATCCTTGTCTGCTTCGTTGTCATTGTCCTGTTCGGACCGTTTCTGGTGGCGCAGGATCCTTATGATATCGCAGCTCTGGATCTGATGGACAGTTACAAACCCCCGGCCTGGCTGCCGGGCGGAGATCCCCGTTTCCTGCTCGGCACGGATGGTCAGGGAAGGGACGTTCTGGCGGCGATCTTCTACGGCACACGCATCTCCGTGATGATCGGTGTCACCGCGATGGTGTGTTCCTTGATGCTCGGGACGCTGGTTGGCCTGTTGGCCGGCTATTTCGGTGGACGCGTGGATGCATTCATGATGCGGGTGGCCGACATACAGCTGTCCTTTCCATCCATGCTGATCGCCTTGTTCCTGATGTCCGCATTCGGCACCGGCATCGACAAGGTCCTGATCGCCCTGACGGCGGTTGGCTGGGTTGTCTATGCACGGACGGTCCGTGGGCAAACACTTTCCGAGGTTGGGCGCGAGTACGTGCAAGCTGCCCGGGTGTCCGGACTGCGCGACGGCAAGATCATTGGCCGTCATATTCTCCCAAACGTGACGACGCCTTTGATTGTTGTTGCCACCGTTCAGGTCGGCACATTCATCCTGATTGAAGCGAGCCTGTCGTTTCTGGGGGTCGGCGTACCCATTACACAGCCGTCCCTCGGTCTCCTGATCAAAAATGGTTTCGATGTTCTGTTTTCCGGACTCTGGTGGGTATCCGTATTCCCCGGCCTGTTCATCATGGCTCTGGTGTTCGGCATCAACCTGTTCGGCGACTTTCTGCGTGACGAACTCAATCCGAGGCTGAAGTGATGGAACACACGCAAGAACCACTTCTCAAGGTCGCGGATCTGCGGACGCACTTCCACACCTTTGCCGGAACGGTAAAGGCCGTTGATGGCGTTTCGTTCCAGATCGGCAAGGGCGAAATCATGGGTCTCGTCGGCGAATCTGGTGGCGGCAAATCCGTGGTCGGGTTTTCCATTCTTGGTCTGATTGATCCGCCTGGCCGGATCGAAAGCGGGCAGATCGCGTTTGACGGCGAAAATCTGGCGGGCGCTTCTGAAGACCGGCTGCGTCAGATCCGGGGCAAGGAGATCGCCATGATCTTCCAGGATCCGATGACGTCGCTCAATCCGCTGCACACCATCGGCCGGCAGATGGATGAAATGCTGCGCCTTCATACGAACCTGGACAAAGCCGCGCGCCGCAAGCGCTGCATTCAGATGCTCGAAGATGTGGGGATCAGTCAGGCCGCCGACCGCCTGTCGTCCTACCCGCATCAGTTTTCAGGGGGCATGCGCCAGCGGGTGGTGATCGCGATTGCCATGCTCGCCGAACCGCGTCTGATCGTTGCCGACGAGCCGACGACTGCGCTGGATGTCACCATACAGGCCCAAATCCTTAAGCTGATCAAGCGACAGGTGCGCGAGCATGGGGCGTCGATGATCCTGGTGACCCACGATCTGGCCGTTGTTGCCGAAATGGCGGACCACATCACGGTGCTCTATTGCGGCAAGGTCGTTGAACGCGGCCCGACCCGCGCGGTGATCGATACGCCGCGGCACCCATATACAGCAGGCCTGATTGCGTCGATTCCGGATCCAACGGATCGCAAGCACCGGCTGGATCAGATCCCGGGAGCAGTTCCCGACATTCGCAAACTGCCGAGAGGCTGCAATTTTCAGGACCGGTGCCCTCGGGCAAAGGCGCGCTGCGCAGAGATGGAGCCGGTTTTGGTAGAGCAGGACAAGGACCGGTTAACCGCCTGTCATTTTCCAGTCGAAGGGGAACCGGCATGACGGCGATGTTAGAGGTCAAAGGCCTTGAGCAGCGGTTCGACATTGGCGGCGGGCTTCTGGACCGGCTGAAATTTGAGAAAGGCCGGTTGCGCGCACCCAAGCGGGTGGTTCATGCGGTCAATGGCGTGTCTTTTGAAGTGAAGGAAGGCGAGGTGCTTGCTCTTGTCGGGGAGTCCGGTTGTGGCAAGTCGACGGTCGCCAAGACCATCGCCCGCATTCACACACCGACAGCCGGAACTGTCAGCATTGAAGGCAAAGACATCCAGGACCTGTCACCAAAGGAGCTGTTGCCGGTTCGCTCGAAAATGCAGATGATCTTTCAGGATCCCTATGCGTCCTTGAACCCGCGACAGAAGGTGCGTGACATCGTGGCAGAACCGCTGGCCGAACAAACCGGCAGCTGGGCCCAAGCGCATGCACGAACGGAAGAGCTGTTGGCGCGTGTGGGGCTCAACGCCGAGCACGCGGGACGCTATCCCCACCAATTCTCCGGCGGTCAGCGCCAACGGATTGGCATTGCCCGGGCTCTGTCGGTTAATCCGAAGTTGATTATTGCGGATGAACCCGTTTCTGCGCTTGATGTGTCCATCCAGGCGCAGATCCTCAACTTGATGATGGATCTCCGGGATGAATTTGGCCTGGCCTATCTGTTTATTAGTCACGACCTGAGTGTCGTCCATCATATCGCCGACCGGGTCGCGGTGATGTATCTGGGGTTTATTGTTGAAACAGCCCCTCGCGACCGGATTTTTTCAGCCCCCCGTCATCCCTACACACGTGCGCTCCTGTCAGCGGCACCGTCTCTGGATCCCGCCAAAAAGTCGACCCAGCTGGATTTGAAGGGGGAGGTGCCGTCGGCGCTGTCTTTGCCGTCCGGCTGCTGTTTTCGTACCCGCTGTCCGTTTGCCTGGGAGCGGTGTGCTGCCGAACGCCCGGTGTTGAAAGAAAATGGTGCCGGGCAGCAGATCGCCTGTCATCTGATTGATGAGCCGGCGCGGGACGTGGCATGAGCGTGACAATTCTCCAGGCCCGGACACCCTTGGGTGACCCGCACGACTGTACGGATGCGGCAGATGAACTCAGCGTGCTTGGCGCAATTTACGACACCTTGGTGCGGCGTGAGGGAGCAAAGTTTGTTCCTGGTCTTGCAGAGTGCTGGCAAGTGTCCGGCGGCGGGCGCATCTGGCGGTTTTTCCTTCGCAGCGGTGTGACTTTCCACGATGGAACGGAATGCGATGCCGCCGCCGTTCAGGCCTCGCTTGAACGGATGGCGCGGGAGGATAAGGGCTACACGCTCGGCTCGCCAGCCGTTTGGCGCCAGTATCTTGAAGGGGCGGTGTATGCGGCGTCTGGTCTTGCATTGACCGTCACACTTGCTGAACCCATGGCCGACTTTTGTGATGTCTTGATTCAAGCGTTTATTGTTGCCCCAAGTGCATTTGAGGCATTGGATGCTGGGGACCAAAGCGCCCATTGCGGCTCGGGACCTTTCCGGCTTGCGGGGCGCTCGGAAGACACGCTGGTGCTGGAGGCATCTGGCGTGCGTCACTGGCCCAAGCCGAAAAACACATCCCTTCGCATCGCCCGCGAGCCCGACGCTGACAAGCGTTTGGCGGCTGTTGCGGCGGGCGAGGCACTGATGGCCGCAGCCATCCCCCCTCATGCAGAAAGGCACGGTGTTGCGCTTCACACCTACCGGGCACCGGTCGCGATCATCTATCTCTTGAATGCTGAAGATGGACCCTTGCGCGATCCGAGAGTGCGTAAGGCACTGAGCCTTGCGGTGGACCGGGACGCTGTCGTTCAGGGCGTTCTTGGAGGCGCGGGCGAACCGCTCCATGGGTTTGTCAGTCCCGCGCACTTTGGAGCGGATGCTGCACAACGTGTGCCGCACGATCCGGACACTGCCCGGCAATTGCTCTGCGATGCCGGATACAAAGATGGACTGGAGCTTGCCGTTGATTGTCCGACACGCCTGCCGGATGAGGCGCAAATCCTGACAGACGTGTTGGCCGAACAGCTCGCCAATGTCGGGATCCGGTTGTCCGTTCATATCCACGAAGATCGTGAAGCTTATGCCCACATGGTCCGGCGCAAGGAAATCCGGGATCTATGCGTGTTTGATTCCAGTCCGATGTCCACATTCCGGGTGCTCTATGAGAAGATCGATAGCCGGATTGCCGGGGCCTGGTGGCAGGGATACCGCAACACTGCTGTTGAAGCTTTGATCGACCGGGGACGAGAAACCGAAAATTCTGCGGAACGCGAGGCGATTTTCCGGGAGGCGTATCGTCTTCTTCAACAAGACCCGGCGTGGCTGACACTCTACAATCCACTGCGTGCCGTTGCATTTTTCAGAGATATCAAAGGGTTTTCCATGCCGGTTGATGGTGTACCTGACTTGCGCGCACTTCCCGATTTGACAGGAGCCGCGCATGGCTGACCTCTTAATCCTTGGTGGCACCGTAATCCCAGTCGACCCAGAGCGCCGGATCATTGATAACGGCGCCATTGCCATTGAGGACGGCAAGATCCTCAAAGTCGGTACGCATGATGAGGTTACCGCAGAACACGATGCACCCCGCCGGATCGACGCAACAGGAAAGGTGATCATTCCCGGCTTGATTGACGTCCATGCACACGCTGGACATGCGCTTATCAAGACCATGTCCATGCATGACGGCGATGCCTGGGAAGCGCTCTGCGGTGAGGTTTATACGACCGGATCAACACCGGACTACTGGAATGCCGAAGCGCGCCTTGCCGCACTGGAACGCATCCGTTTTGGGGTAACCTGCGGTGTGTCGCTTCTCGGAGGCGGCGATACGATCATGCGGACCGACACGCCGGAGTATGGTGATGCCCATATGGAAGGCGTGCGCGCGCTTGGCGGGCGCACGGTCATGGCTGTCGGCCCAACCCGTGCGCCGCACCCGCTGGTGTATTCCGATGGCGGTAAAGATCCGCATCCGGTGGATTTTGATACGCAGCTTGGAACCAGCCTCGACCTGCTGTCCCGATGGCACGGCGCAGACGCCGGGCGTCTCAATGTCGCGCTGCTTTATCCGGTACTGCGGGACGAACACGAAAACGCAATGCCAGTTGATGTTTATGTAACAGCCTGCAAACAATCGCAGCGCGTGGCACAGGCTGCACGGGAAGTCGATGTCGTATTTACTCAGGACGGGCATCAGGGCGGGTCTATCCGAAGGGCTCAGAAACTCGGGCTTTTGGGTGAGAATGCGCTGCTGTCCCATGCAATCAACCTCCATGACGACGAGGTTTTTCTATGTGCGGATACCGGAACAAAAATCGCCCATAATCCATCGGCCGTTGCTTCCATCATGGGCCGATGTCCGGCAATCGAATTGATGGATCAAGGTGTGACCGTCGCGCTGGGCTCTGACGCAACCGCACCAGACCGGTCCTCGGACATGTTCCGTCACATGCAGCAGGCGATGCACTATCATCGTAGGCATTTCCGCGACCCAAGTGTGCTTCCACCGGGCCGGGCGCTAGAAATGGCGACGATAGAAGGCGCACGGGCTCTTGGCTTGGAAGACCGGATCGGATCGCTTGAACCGGGCAAGGATGCCGATATCGTGCTGGTGGATATGCGCCGTCCGCACCTTTACCCGCCGAACATGCCGGCACATCGGCTGGTCTGTTTTGCAAACGGGAACGATGTCGACACAGTGTTGGTGCAGGGCGAAGTTGTTCTTGAGGGTGGAAAGGCCACCAAGGCTTGCGAGGAGGCGATCTTGCGGGATGCTGCCCTTGAGGCTGAGCGTATGATCGAACGGACAAACAGCACATCCGCGCTGACTGTCCCGAAGGGCTTTTGGTCCTCACAACGCTACGGAGCAAGCTCATGAGCGTGACGGTTATCCGCAAGGCCTCTTGGGTGGTTCGGTGGGAAGGCGGCAAGCATGTCTACGGGCGGGAACTGGACGTCGCCTTTGACAACAGCGGGATCCTGCATTTGGGGGCTGCGTGGCAAGGCATTGCGGACCTTGAAGTGGACGGGCGCAACCGGCTGATCATGCCGGGATTGGTCAATATTCATTGCCATTCCGGAGATGAACCACTTGCCAAGGGGCTCTTCGATGACACCGGAACCCCGCAGCTTTGGGGCAATGCCCTTTATGAGTTCTCGACCCTAATCGACTCGGATGCCGATGCGAAGGCCGCGTGTCAGATCTTGATGTTGTCGGAACTTCTCGCCTCGGGCGTGACCTCCTGCCTCGACATAGCAGGTGATCATCCCCGTTGGATTGGCATTGCCGCGGAAAGCGGCCTCAGGGTTTGGTTTGCTCCAGGTTTCCGCCAGGCCCGCTGGCGGCTGACGGAAGCAAAGGCGCTGGACTATGATTGGGATGAAGCCGCAGGAGAAACAGCGCGCGATGAAGCCCTGTCGGTTCTTGACCGGGTGGCGGTTGACGGCAGTTGCCGGTTGACCGGCGTGGTGGCACCGTCCCAGATCGATACGTGCCATCCGGATTTTCTGGTCCGGGCTCTGGATGAAGCCAGATCCCGCAAATTGCGGCTGACGGTTCACGCTGCCCAAACGATGGCGGAGGTCACGGAACTCTATCGCCGCCATGGCAAGGGACCCGTTCCCTTGCTGCAGGAAATTGGTGTTCTCGGCCCGGATGTGATCCTGGGGCATGGCATCTGTCTGGATCATCATCCCCTGACCCGTGCGCGAACGGCAAAGGACCTTGAAACGCTGGCCGCAACAGGGACAAATATTGCTCATTGCCCTGTGACTTTCGCACGCTCCGGACAGGGTATGGAAAGTCTCGGCCAGTACTTGAGAGCAGGGGTCAATGTGGGGATCGGAACCGACACCATTCCGTTCAACATGCTCGAGGAAATGCGCGAGGCCATAATTCAGTCGCGGTGCCGGTCCGGCGATTTCGCGGACATCAATACGGCCGAAGTGTTCCATGCAGCAACTGTTCGCGGTGCACAGGCGCTTGGTCGCAGTGATCTTGGTCGGTTGTTCCCCGGAGCCGCGGCTGATGTTGTTTCCGTCGACCTGACGGCCCCATCCATGCGGCCGGTGCACGATCCCTTGCGCAGCCTGATTTATGCAGGGGCTGAACGGGCAGTTCGGGATGTCTGGGTTGCCGGCCGGCATGTGCTGGACAATGGTAAGCCCGTAGGGCTCGATACTGCCGGGGCATTGGCCGAGATTGATGCAGCGAAGGCGCGGGCGATCAGGGTCGCGGAGAATACAAAAGGGTGCAGTTTTAATGCAATCGCGCCCCGGTGCCTGGAGATGCCTGCATGACCATCTATGTGATCAATCCCAACAGTTCAGAACATGTCACAGACGGGATTGATGATGCCATTGCTCCAATGCGTCAGATATCACCGGTTCCGATTTCCTGCCTCACCCTCAAGGAGGGTCCTCCGGGGATTGAAACGCAGGCGCATGTCGATGGCGTTGTTGGTCCTCTCCTGAAGCTTGCCGGCAGCTTGCAAAGAGATGCATCTGCTTTTGTGGTTGCCTGTTTTTCAGACCCCGGTCTGGCGGCGCTTCGGGAGGCACAGACCGTACCGGTTCTCGGCATTGCGGAAAGCGCCTATCTCCAGGCCATGCTGCTGGGTCAACGTTTTGGGATCTTGTCTCTGGGCCGCGCTTCCATTCAGCGGCATATACGGTATCTCGGGGCTCTTGGCGTTCGGGACCGGCTGGCCGCAGATCTGCCGCTCGGGCTTGGTGTTCTGGATCTCGCGGATGCGGACAGAACCGTTGCCCGATTGGCAGAGGTTGGCGGAACGCTGAGAGATCAATTTGGCGCCGATGTCCTCATCACGGGATGTGCGGGGATGGCGCAATATCGAACACTGCTTGAAGAAAAGACAGGTTTGCCGGTTGTCGATCCGTGTCAGGCAGCAACAGCTGCCGCGATCGGTCAACTGGCGCTGAGAACCTGCGCATAACAAAGGGAGAATCGGGTATGACCCGACTGACGGAAGAGGCGCAGGGCGTCTACGTGATCGCTGTGACGCCGTTCAACGATAATGGCGCTCTCGATATGGAGAGTGTCGACCGGATGGTGGATTTCTATCTGGAGGCCGGTGCGACCGGTTTGACGGCGCTGGGTATGATGGGAGAGGCACCCAAGCTGACAACAGCAGAGTCCCTTGAGGTTGTTGAAAGGATCCTTGCTCGATTGAACGGGCGTATCCCATTGGTCGTGGGCGTTTCGGCACCGGGGTTCGCTCAGATGGCGGAACTCAGCAAAGCGTCGATGGATGCTGGCGCAGGAGGTGTGATGATTGCACCGCCCGGCAACCTCAAGACCGATGCCCAGATCGTCACATATTACACTCAGGCAGCGGAATTCATTGGCGATGTGCCGTTTGTCTTGCAGGATTTCCCGTTGGCAACGGGGGTGCATATTCCGGTAAGCGCTATTGCCAGGATCGTTGAAGACGTCCCGACCTGTGTATGCCTCAAACATGAGGACTGGCCGGGCCTTGAAAAGATCTCTGCACTGCGGGCAGAGGGGGCGCTTGCCCGCAGAATCTCGATCCTGTGCGGCAATGGCGGTTTGTTCCTGCCGGAGGAAATGGATCGCGGCGCTGACGGTGCGATGACCGGTTTTTGTTACCCGGAAATGATGCGGGATGTTGTGCGTTATTCGAACGCTGGTGACGCTGCGCGGGCGCGCGATCTTTTCAACGCTTATTTGCCGCTGGCCCGCTACGAGCAGCAGCCGGGTCTCGGTTTGGCCGTGCGGAAATACGTGCTTGCCAAGCGGGGTGTGATCGGCAGCGCTGCCTTGCGGCGGCCAGGTGCCGGGCTCACCAAAGCGGCGCAGGCCGAAGTCGATGCGCTCTTGGCGCGTCAAGAAGAAAGACTGAAGGAATTGAACTGATGGATCTTGGGATCAAAGGAAAACGGGCGCTTGTTCTTGGTGCAAGCCGTGGTTTGGGGGCTGCCATTGCCAAGGGCCTTGCGGCTGAAGGTGTCGATGTAATCGCCGCGGCCCGGAATGCGGATGCGATTACAGAGTGGGCAAAGACGACAGATGGCTCTGTCACGGCTCAAAAGCTGGACGTGTCGAATGCCGCTGAAGTCGATGCGGTGCTGGACAGCCTGCTGGAAGCTGGAAACATTGATATTCTGGTGAATAACGCTGGTGGCCCACCTCCGGGACGCAGCACGGATCCGGCGCGTGCCGACTGGATGGCACATTTCGAAACCATGGTCGCCAACCTGATCTATATTGCCAACCGGTGTCTGCCGGGAATGGAAGACGCTGGCTGGGGCCGGATCGTATCGATTTCCTCGTCCGGTGTTGAGCAGCCCATCCCGAACCTGGCCCTGTCCAATGGTCTCAGATCGGCGCTTGTGGGCTGGTCCAAGACACTGTCCACCGAAGTCGCGTCGAAGGGGATCACCGTTAATGTCGCGATGCCCGGGCGCATTCATACGGCCCGTGTTGATGAGTTGGATGCAGCGGCGGCCAAACGCCTTGGCAAGAGCGTCGAGGACGTTGCAACACAGTCGGCAGCCACAATCCCGGCAGGGCGTTATGGGCGGCCGGATGAATTTGCCGATGTCGTCACCTTCCTCTGTTCAGAGCGTGCGTCCTATGTGACGGGCAGCAAGATCCGGATCGACGGCGGCAGTATTCGCGGGATCTAAGTTCCATTCCCTCCGATTTGATGCCACCACAACTGATGAAGTTCTGAGCAAAACATGTCATGGACTACAGACGTGTGAGACAGAACTGTCTGGTTGTCGGGCTTGCTTTTGGATGAGGTAACTTGAACGGTTAGCCGATCGATTGCAGCGTCAATGAAAAGGACGTTCCATTGCGGAGTGTCGGGTAAATTGGGTGTTTTATGAGTTTGGAAAGGTCAAAATGCAGGTTCTGCCAGACAGGTTTTTGCAAGATCTTCATACCCTGCGCTCTTTCGGCGCGAGTGGCGTAGGCAAGGGCGTGGTACGTCCGGCGTTTTCTGAACCGGACGTGGCTGCCCGCACTTGGCTGATCAAACAGTTGGAGGCGGCAGGTCTCGCCTCCCATATCGATCCTGCGGGCAACGTTTTTGGTCTGACAGATGGTCCGTCCATTCTCTTGGGGTCTCACAGCGATACCCAGCCCGAAGGCGGGTGGCTGGACGGGGCCTTGGGTGTCATCGCCGCGTTGGAGGTCGCGCGCGCTGCGAAAGAGGCGGGCGGTCCGCCCGTGTCCGTTGTGAACTTTCAGGACGAAGAGGGTCGCTTTGGGGCTCTCACCGGGTCTAGCATTTATTCAGGCAAGACCGCACTGGCCGAGGCTGACACATTCATAGACGTGAATGGTGTTTCTTTCCGCAATGCGCGGTCATTGATGGCGGATCTTGAAGACGGGTTCGTGTCCCACACCCGGTTCTCGGGTTTCATTGAATTGCATATCGAACAGGGCAGCACGCTGGACGAGGCGGGAGAGGCGATTGGAGTTGTCACGGATATCGTCGGGTCCCGGCAGCTGCAGGTGACCCTGATCGGTCAGCAAAACCATGCCGGCACCACGCTGATGCATCAGCGAAAGGATGCATTTCAAGCGCTGTCGGAGTTCAACGTGGCACTCAATGACCGCCTCCGAAACATCGTGACACCTCGCACCGTTTGGACGATTGGCCGGATAAACTTGCGGCCCAATGCGCCCTCCATCGTGCCCGGTGAAGTGGTGTTCGACGTGCAGTGGCGCGATGTTGATGAGGATCGGCTCGCCCGGATGGAAACGCTCATTCGTGATCTGGTAGCCGAGATTGCCGTTGGTCATGGGATGACGGCTGAGATCGTGCCGATCAAGGCGCTGCTGCCGGTGCCGATGGATGCCACCTTGCGTGCTGCTTTGTGTGCCGGAGCTGAGACGCTGGCCCCAGGCAAATGGCGCGAAATGCCGTCCGGCGCTTTGCATGATGCTTCAAACATGGCGCGGTTGATGCCGTCAGCGATGTTGTTTGTTCCGTCGATCAACGGGATCAGTCACGATTTTGCCGAGGATACGAACGAGGCTGACTTGATAATGGGCTTGCGCGTGTTGGCAGATGCCGTCAGCCGATTAGACTGAAAAAGTTATGAATTCTGAGCTCCCGCTGCTCAAACGCTTATGCTCTCCGGTAAACTTTACGCCGGACAACACACTGTCTGTGGCCGCTCTAGCCCTTCTAGAACAATGTGTTGCCGCAGAAACAACGGACAAAGCTTCAATAGTCGGCAGAGCAGATCCATAGTGCGGCTATTCGTTACAAACACAGCGAATGTCTTTTACTCGCCCGAGATCGGCCCGCTGGTCGTTCAGCCGGAGAAACCCTCTATTTGTCCGACCGTTTTCGAAGGCCTGCTTTTGGCGGTTCAACTGGTGGTCCGGCAAAACACTGGGCGATTGACATCCATTTTGCGGCGTTATCGCCAATTGTTTTCAAGTTTGTATCAGCGATGTTTCTAGTCTGAGTAACAACCTGGCAAAACTCTTCTGCTTGTCCTGTGATCCTCTCCTCTTCAGATGGATCGCCGAAGGTCCATGGCGCACCGGAAGGTGCGACCAATTCCAGCAAGGGTTTGGGCTGTGGAACTGCCATACCGCGATTTTTGAAGGTCCAATCGTAAGTGTTTACGCCGATGACGACGATGTTCTTGATGCTGTCAGAACTCACGCGGTCGACACCGAGGGCGTCATAGATGGCTTGGGCATGGGCCCACGTTTCCATGTGGCGAGCGGACATGGAAGATCGCGCGCTCATGCTTGGACCGGCCCATTCGACACGCAGAGACGGATCGACATCGGCAAAATGGCGCGCCGTTTCTTGAGAGAACTCTGACCAAAGATCCAAGAGGGAATGACCGGAAGCTCCGTTTAGTTCCTGCGCTTCGAATTCTGTGAAACGCCCCGCCGATACAGCTTTGAGAGCCACATTTATCCAGGACCGAAAGGATTCAGGATCGGCTAGAGAGAGATAGGCGGCGTAGTTCCAGACATGCAGATGCCGGAGAATGTTGTTGAAAGTCCAGTTCTTGAAGCCGGTGGAGGTTTCGAAGGCGCCTTCGCTCAGCGGGCGCAAGAGCGCTTCGAGGGTTTGGCATTCGTCGCTAAAGTCTTGTGCCTGTTGCATCTCGTGTTCCGGAAATTTTTTTCTGGGGGTCAATGTCCTAAATGCCTACGCCAGTTGGCCGCCAGCGCTCGCATATTTATTCAAGACCTGTCTATCAATCGCACCAAGAATCTCTTTTCGCCCTGCACCCGACGTCTCTGTTTGTCAAACGGCTGGCAAGAGCAGATATCAGCGGAGGAACCGGTTACCCCAAATGACCTGGTTGGAGCGAGGCTACTGTTTCCATCAGGGTTGGGACCAGCTTTGTTTCAATCAGTTTTTCATCATGGGTAAAAGACGAGACAGAGCATTGGACTGCCGCCAGTGGTTGACCGTCGCTGGCAAGAATCGGAGCAGCAAAACCTATCTCGTTCATGATCAGTTCGTTGCTTGATCGCGAATAACCTTTTACGGCTGCCGTTTCGATAATCTGCTCAATAACGTTTCGATCCATGGTTGTCTTGGGTGTGAATTGCTTGAGCGGCCATGTTTGGATCGCCTCTTCACGGTAAGGCTTTGGGTAGACCGACAAAATTGCGCGTCCACTTGAGGTGTTCAGGGCAGGCACGCGGCGTCCGATAATTGTGGCGGCAAAATTTGTCCGGCGGCTTGGCAGGCGGACGACATAAATGATGTCTGTGCCGTCCAGAACGGACATATTGACGGTGCCATTGAGGATCTTGGATAGATCAATCAACTTGGGCATAGCCAATTGTGTCAGCCGGTCGGACCATAAATAGGCATTGGCGAGTTCAAGTGTCTTGATCGTTGGCCGATACCGTTTGGTGATCTCGTCCTTTTTCAGATAACCAAGTTTTGTCAATGTGTTGGAGAAACGCTGAACGGCGCTTTTGTCCAGTTCAGTCTTCTGGCTGAGCTCGGCAAGACCCAGTTCCGGATGGTCTTCATCAAAGGCTTCCAGGATCCTGAATCCCTTTTCTAATGAAGCCACGAACAATGTGTCCTGCTTGGATTTCATGCGTCTCTCCCTCAGCGCATGGAAATGCGCATCCTCTGATCAAGGATGACCTTGACAAGATCGTATTTTTATACTAATTATTATTATATAATATGCAAGTGCTTATTATAATAATTTGCACTTTAAATTTGGGAGGAAACATGTCGGTTCAGATCATTAAGCGCGGTGCCGTGCAAGCGGCGCTGCTCTCGTCTCTTTCAATGATGTCTTTTTCCGCGCCTGCTTTGGCCGGTAAGTCGGATGACACGCTTCGTGTGGCGTTCACGAAGGAAGTCGAAAATGTCGACAGTTACTTTAACTCGGCTCGTGAAGGTGTGATCCTTCAGCGAACCGTGTGGGATGGGCTTGTCTATCGGGATCCGGCAACCAATGAGTATGTCGGCAACCTTGCGACTGAATGGAAGTGGGTTGACGATGTCACTTTGGAGTTCAAGCTGCGTGAGGGCGTAAAGTTCCACAATGGTGAGGAATTCGATGCCGACGACGTTGTTTACACAGTCAACTTTGTTGCGGACAAGGACAACGGCGTTAAAACCCAGCGTAATGTCAACTGGATGAAGAGTGCTGAAAAGCTCGACAAGTACACCGTCCAAATCCATCTAAAAGAACCGTTTCCGGCAGCTATTGAGTTTCTCGCCGGTCCGGTGTCCATGTATCCGAATGAGTACTATGCGGAAGTTGGCCCTGCAGGAATGGGCCTGAAGCCGGTGGGGACAGGGCCCTACAAGGTCACTTCTGTTGAGCCGGGCACTCATTACCAGCTCGAGAAATATGACGGCTATCACGACTCCCCAAAAGGGCAGCCAAAGATCGGTAAACTGGATATTCGTACCATTCCGGATGTGAATACGCAGATTGCTGAGCTCTTCAATGGTGAGCTTGATTTCATCTGGCAAGTCCCTGCCGATCAGGCGGGCAAACTGGCAGGAATGGACAAGTTGACGGTCGCCAATGAAAGCACCATGCGGATTGGTTATCTGTCACTGGATGCGGCGGGTCGGACCGGTGCGGACAATCCCTTCACAAAGCTGAAGGTTCGTCAGGCTGTTGCCCATGCTATTGATCGTAAAACGATCGTTCAGGCGCTTTTGCGCGGCAAGTCCAAGGTCGTCAATACAGCCTGTTTTCCATCGCAATTCGGGTGCGAGCAGGAAGTGACATCTTACGAGTATGATCCGGAAAAAGCGAAGGCTCTGCTGGCCGAGGCAGGTTATCCGGATGGCTTCACGACAGACTTTTATGCCTATCGGAACCGCGATTATGCAGAAGCGCTGGCCAACTTCCTGAATGAGGTCGGGATCAAGACCAACTTCCACATGCTGAAATACTCGGCTCTTCGTGAGTTGCGCATGTCTTCTGGGACGCCGATCACATTCCAGACCTGGGGGTCTTACTCGATCAACGACACTTCAGCGATCACCAGCCAGTTCTTCAAGCATGGCTCTCTTGATGATGCGCGTGATGATGAAGTGCGCGACTGGCTGGAAGTAGCGGACACGTCCACCGATCCGGAAGAGCGGAAGGCCTATTACAGCAAAGCTCTGCAGAAAATCGCAGATGAAGCCTATTGGACGCCGCTGTTCTCCTACAACACCAACTACGTGTTCTCTAAGGATGTGGAGTTCCAGCCAACACCGGATGAGATCGTGCGTTTTGCCACGATGAGCTGGAACTAACCCCTCGTTCTGATTGGCCGCCCGTCAGCGGCGGCCAGTCTCTTCACCTTCATCAAATATGGCGTGGGCTGGTTTTCTCAGTCCGCATCCTTCCCGATAGTCTGACCATTCGAAAGGGCAACCGATGCTCGCTTTTATTTTGAAGCGGCTGGGATTGGCTGCGCTCGTGGCGTTGACAGTGTCCGCCATCAGTTTCAGCCTTCTCTACATTGCCGGAGATCCGGCATCTGCGATTGCAGGGGAATCCGCGACAGATGCTGATATCGAAGCCATTCGCGAGTATTACGGTTTTGACCGCCCGTTGATCGTTCAATATCTGGAGTGGCTGACGAATGCGCTTCAGGGCAACTTCGGCGAAAGCTACTATTTCGAATTGCCGGTTTCCCAACTGATTGCCGACAGGCTGTCCATCACCATGATGCTTGGTGTATGCGGGATCAGTTTTGCGTTGCTGTTCGCCGTTCCGCTTGGAGTTGTCGCGGCTCTTCGGCCAAACTCGTTTATCGACCGGTTTTCACTGTTTTTATCGGTGATGGGGCAGGCAATGCCGAGTTTCTGGTTCGGCCTTATCCTAATCGTGATCTTCTCGATCAATCTGGGCTGGCTGCCCGCATCTGGCGCTTCCTCGTGGCGGCATTTCATCTTGCCGACCATCGTGCTCGGCTACTATGCAATGCCAGCGATCATGCGCCTTACGCGCACGGGTATGCTGGAAGTATTGTCGGCTGATTATGTCCGGACAGCGCGGGCCAAAGGCTTGAGCCAGCGAAAAATTCTATTCAAGCATGCTCTGCGGAATGCGATTATCCCGGTCGTGTCTCTGGCGGCGGTTCAGATGGGCTTCATGCTTGGCGGATCCATCGTGGTGGAATCCATTTTTGCCCTTCATGGCGCCGGGTATCTCGCGTGGGAATCCATTTCACGGAATGATCTGCCCACGATACAGGCGCTGATCCTGATTTTCTCCATGTTCTACATCGTCTTCACGTTGCTTGCTGACATCGTGAATGCCTGGCTAGACCCGCGCATGAGGGTTCACTGATATGAGTTCGCTTGCTACTTCTGCTCCGGCACAACAAAAAGCTCCAAGTCCGCGTGAAGCAATGTTCCTCCGGGCGAAGGTTCACAAAGGATTGCTGTTCGGGTTCGGCGTTGTGTTGCTCCTTGTGTTGATTGCACTGGCAGCTCCATTGCTCGCCCCGCATGATCCCTATCATCAGGATTTGTTGAGCCGCATGCAGCCACCGGTATTTCTTGGTGGCACTTGGGAGCATCCGCTCGGAACGGACCATCTTGGCAGGGACTACCTCTCCCGGCTGATCTATGGCGCCCAGGTATCCCTGCTGATTGGGTTTGTCGCGGCACTGATTTCGGGTGTGATCGGAACTGCAATGGGGGTGGCCGCAGGGTACTTTGGTGGCCGAGTCGACCTTGCTGTCACCTTTCTCATCAATGTTCGACTGGCAATGCCGGTTGTTCTAGTGGCGCTCGCCGTTGTCGCTTTGTTTGGTGGATCCCTGTTTGTTGTGATCACTGTTCTTGGTCTGCTTTTATGGGACAGGTTTGCCGTGGTTCTGCGTGGTGCCACCATGCAAGTGCGGTCAATGGAATATGTGGCTGCCGGTGAGATCCTCGGTACCCCGCTGATCCGTCTGCTGTTCAAGGACATTCTCCCCAATATCGCCAACCATCTGATTGTGATCGCCACGCTCGAAATGGCTCATGCAATCATTCTGGAAGCCGCGCTTTCCTTCCTCGGGCTAGGTGTGCAGCCGCCGGTCCCCTCCTGGGGCCTGATGATTTCCGAAGGTAAGGAAATGCTCCTGTTTGAACCGTGGCTGATTGCGATCCCGGGTATTGCGCTTTTCCTGCTGGTCCTGGCGATCAACATGCTGGGGGATGGTTTGCGGGATGTAACGGCTCCTGAAGGCCGCAACTGATTTGAACCGGTAATGTGAGGACACGAAATGACTGATCAAAATGCTCCGGTTCTGTCGATTTCCAATCTGTCGATCGGCTTGCCTGTTGGAGGTGACCGCCTCCACGCGGTGGAGGACCTCAGTCTGGAAATCCATCCGCGGGAAATTGTCTGTATTGTTGGGGAGTCCGGCTCTGGAAAATCTGTAACCTCCTTTGCAACGATGGGGCTCTTGCCGAAAATCCTCAAACCAACATCAGGTGAGATCCGTTTCGATGGACGGGACTTGTTGTCAGTTGGAGAGCGTGAGCGCAGCGCGCTGCGCGGTGACAAGATGGCCATGATCTTTCAGGAGCCGATGACGGCCTTGAACCCGTGCTACACCGTGGGCGATCAGATCGAGGAAGTCTTCGCTGCCCATCGGAAGATGAAAAAGGCGGACCAGCGCGCACGAACGCTCGAGCTGCTCAGGGAAGTGCATTTGCCGGAGCCCGAGCGGCTCTACGGGTGTTATCCGCATCAGTTGTCAGGCGGTCAGCGTCAGCGGGTCATGATTGCCATGGCTCTGGCACTCGATCCCAAACTGCTAATTGCGGACGAGCCAACGACGGCTCTGGATGTGACCACTCAGGCTCAGATATTGCACCTGATCAAGGAGCTGAAAGCCAACCACAACGCTGGGATCATGTTTGTTACCCACGACTTCGATGTGGTTGCTGAAATTGCTGACCGGGTCGTTGTGATGAAACACGGCCGCATTGTTGAACAAGGGTTCGCGGATGAGGTTCTGAACAGGCCGCAGCACCCATATACGAAGAGCCTGATCAACGCTGTTCCGCGAAAAGGAGATCAGGCCCCGGCCGATCTTGATGAGAAACCCAACGCAATGATTGTGGAAGGTTTGGAAAAGACCTTCCATAGCAAAGCCAATTTCTTCAAGTCCGGACGTACGGTGCATGCCGTGAAAGACGCGTCCTTTGCAGTGCGCAAAGGGGAAACGATTGGCATCGTTGGTGAATCAGGATCGGGAAAAACAACCCTGGTCCGTTGTCTGATCCGTCTGCTGGACCCTGATACCGGGCAAATTCAGATTGGGGATTACAACTTCGCAGAGCTTACCAGAACCGCGCTGCGTCCCCATCGAAAAGACATGCAGATCGTGTTTCAGGACCCATATGGGTCGCTTAATCCACGACGTACGATCGGGGATTTGCTGATCGAGGGGCCGTGCAACTTTGGTGTGAGCCGCAAGGAAGCTCTCGAACGCGCAAAACGTTTGCTGAAGATCGTTCGGATGGATGAGGATGCGCTGAATCGATATCCGGCCCAGTTTTCCGGCGGACAACGTCAACGTATCTGCATTGCGAGAGCTTTGGCGGTCGAGCCGAAAATCCTGATCGCCGATGAGGCTGTATCCGCCCTTGATGTTTCGGTTCAAAAGGAAGTCTTGAACCTGTTGCGCGACATTCGCGATGAGTTTGGACTGACAATATTGTTCATCACCCATGATCTGCGCGTTGCTGCTCAGATTTGTGACAACATACTCGTAATGAAAAATGGAGAGATCGTTGAACGCGGGTCAGTCGATGCCGTGTTTGGCAATCCTCAACACGACTACACAAAAACACTGCTGGCCGCGCAGCCGGGACAAAACTGGACTGTTCCTACATTTTCCGACACCGAGTTGGAGCTTTCAGCTTGAGTGTTTTCCTTTCAGGTAGACCCCGAACGCAAGAGGGGGACAAACGCATTTTCAGAAGGCTTGTTTTGTGACGCATAGTTTTTCCAGAAGCCAAACGGTTCGAAAACCGGTTGTTTCGACCGAAAAAGGCGTGGTGGCCGCGCAACATGTTCGCGCTGCAGAGATTGGTGCAGATGTGCTCGCAATTGGTGGCAACGCTGTTGATGCGGCAGTTGCGGTCTCGTTTGCTATGGGCGTTCTCGAGCCCTGGATGAGCGGCCCGACCGGCGGCGGAGCCATGATGATTTGGCTGGAAAAAGAGCAAAAGGCGCATGCCATCTGGTTTGGAATGAAGTCTCCAAAGGCGCTGAAACCAGGCGATTATCCTTTAAGCGGGGCAGGGCAATCCAGTGACCTCTTCCCGTGGAAAGCCGTTGTTGATGACCGTAATGTGCAAGGTGCAACTGCCATTGCCGTTCCTGGAACAGTCGCAGGTGCTGGTCTTGCCCATCAGCACTTCGGCAGCATGGCTTGGAAGGACTTGCTTCAGCCGGCCGTTGAGGTCGCCCGGGACGGGCTTCATGTGGACTGGTATGCGGCATTGATGATTGCGTCTGCCTGCCGCGCATTGGCAAATGACCCCGATGCTGCAGCCCAGTTTTTGGAAGATGGGCAGTGGCCGACAATTGCAGGATGGACAGCTCTTTCCGAAAAGCGGATTGATCAATCTCAATCAGCTGACACTTTGGCCCATTTGGCTGAAGCAGGTGCAGGGGATTTTTACCACGGAGATATTGCCCAGGTGCTCGCCAAGGATGTTCAGGCGAAGGGAGGCAGTTTGTCTGTGGAGGACCTCGCCGCCTATCAAGCCGTTTTGCAGACACCAAAATCCATAAGATATCGGGATGCCCTTTGGCATGTGACGCCTGAATTTACTGCCGGACCGACCCTGGAAAGAACTTGCGAGCTGCTTCAAACTGCATTTGTCCCGCATGGTGTGGAGCCGGATGGAACCGTGATGAGTGCCTATGCGAGGTCGATCCAAACGGCAAACGCGGAGCGGATGGCCACCATGGGAGATCAGGAGGATCCAAAAGCCCCCTCCTGTACAACGCATTTTTCAATTGTTGACCGTGATGGCAACATGGTTGCGATGACGCAGACCCTGTTGTCGCTCTTCGGCTCGCGGGTTGTCTCCCCTTCAACGGGTCTGCTCATGAACAATGGCATCATGTGGTTTGATCCGGAGCCCGGCCGCCCGAATTCGCTTGGTCCGGACAAGACATGTTTGATGAATGTCTGCCCGCTTATCGGGGAGGTTGGGGATCGCCGTTTTGCAGTAGGAGCGTCAGGCGGCCGGAAGATTATGCCGGCTGTTGCCCAACTCTCTAGTTATTTGAGTGATTATGGAATGAGCCTTGAAGAGGCGTTTCATCACCCGAGAATTGATGTTTCGGGTGGTGATGTTGTCGTTGCAGATGAAAAGTTGCCGGTTTCCGTTCTGGACGAACTGAAATCACAGCACACAGTCGTCACCACGCCACGAACAGTGTTCCCATATGCCTTCGCTTGTCCCGCAGGTGTCCTGCGCGAGAACGGGCTTAACATGGGCTGCACAGAAATCATGTCCCCTTGGGGAGATGCAGTCATTGAAGGAAAGGCTTAAATCCATGGCATCTCGCGCGAATACCATTGCCCGGGCCGAGGCCTACTTTGATCAAGGCAGCTTTCAGGAAGATTTGGCGCGGCTGGTTGCCATAGAAACCGAAAGTCAAAACCCGGATCAGTCGCCGGAACTCTATCGATACCTGACGGAAGAGATGAAGCCTCTTTTGGAAGGAATGGGGTTCACGACCAGTTTGTTCGACAATACGGATGATCGCGGCGGCCCGCTGTTGTTTGCCGAGCGGATTGAGGACCCGTCCTTTGAAACGATTTTGACCTATGGCCATGGGGACGTGATCCGTGCCCAAACCGAGCAATGGCGCGAAGGTTTGCATCCCTTTCGTCTGGTTGAAGAGGGCGAGCGACTCTATGGCCGGGGTACGGCTGACAACAAGTGCCAGCATCTGATCAATCTGAAAGCGCTTTCGTGTTTGCTGGAAGAGCGCGGTTCGCTTGGGTTCAACGTCAAGGTGATCATTGAGACCTCTGAAGAAACGGGCTCGGTTGGATTGTCCGAATGTTTCAGAGCGCATAGTGACAAGCTCAAGGCCGATGTGCTGATTGCGTCTGATGGACCCCGGCTCCAACCAGACTGGCCAACGATGTTCATGGGTTCGCGTGGCGGCGTGAATTTCGATCTGAATGTGAACCTGCGTGATGGCGCCAATCATTCCGGCAACTGGGGTGGTTTGCTGGCTGATCCGGCAATGATCCTTTCCCACGCGATTGCCTCCATCTGCGATGTGAAAGGGCAGATCCAAATAGAGGAATGGCGCCCGGACAGTCTTACGCCAAAAATTCGGGAAGCCTTGAAGGATCTGCCGATTGGAGATGGCGGGCCTGAAATAAGCGCTAACTGGGGAGAAGAGGGGCTTTCGGCACCTGAACGGGCGTTTGGCTGGAATTCCTTTGCAGTTCTGGCCATGAAAAGTGGTGTTCCCGAGGCTCCCGTGAACGCCATATCGGGTCATGCATCGGCGCACTGTCAGCTGCGTTATGTCGTTGGGACGGATTCTGACGACATTCTGCCAGCGCTTCGAAGGCACCTCGACAAACACGGGTTCTCCATGGTTGAGATCGTCCCGGCTGATCGTGTGTTTTTTCAGGCAACCCGCTTAGATCCGGATCATCCTTGGGTGGATTTTGTAAGGGACTCTTTGACGGAGACCAGCGGTAAAAACCCGCACGTTCTGCCAAACCTTGCAGGGTCTCTTCCGAATGACAGCTTCACCGATATTCTGGGCCTCCCCACCATCTGGGTTCCGCATTCCTATGGGGGATGTTCCCAGCACGCGCCGAATGAACATATTCTGAAATCGGTCTCACGCGACGCGTTGCGCCTGATGGCAGGGTTATTCTGGGATATCTCGGAACGGCGCTAACCAATTGATGGCGTTGAGCCACCCTGCCGGATCCTTGGATCGGCAGGGTGAAATCATAATCCCGACTTTTGCGTGTCTGGGTTTTCAACCACCCGAACTTGGCGAAGAGCTCTCCACTCGACATTCTGGATACGGGGCGGAGGCGATTAGTACAAAACACAGGTGCGGTTGGCCAATTGCAGACTTTTTCAGGTCCAAATTGATTTGGAATGAATGTTTTCCTTGATCTTACCTGTTGTCGGTTCTGCTCAACCTCTGTCTGAACAGCGGATACATGATCCGAATTGACGGGGGGCATTGAGCCCTGGCAACTCCAAATGGCAGTATTTGTTCCCAGATATTTCTCGAGAGAATAGTTGGCTCGGCCACAGCTATTTCGACAAGGCCGCTGCTGCGGTGTCATGATACTCATGTAGTTCCACAATGCAGCCGTCCTTCACGGTCCAGAACAAAGCCAGTTCGGTCTCACGCGAAACGCCTGTGTGGCGGCTGGTGATCGTGAGGCTTATTTGGGTTGCGGCCCGTTCGCCAGAAACGATGATATCTGTGAGACGGTACTCATCGATATTCCAGTCTGCTTGTATTCTGCTGATTGTCTCCCAGAAAGCGTTCTTGCCGCTGCAGTCGGCGCAATAAGGTCCGGTTTCCGCATTGGCGTGAATGCAATAACGAATGTCATCATGCAATAAGGCGGAAATGGTATCTGCATCCCCGCTGTTATAAGACAGAATTGCTTTGCGAACGATTTCTTCTGTTGTCATGGGTATTTCCTCAAAATCCTAGAATTATGAAACAACTATCTTGCCGACGCATGGTTCGCGTCGGGTAATCTTCGCAATCATCTTTGTCCAGTTGAGTTGCCGTCATTGTTTATCGTTTAGACAGCGCTCAAAGGTTCCGGCCTCCAGTGAGCCGAGCTGCTGAAACAGACTTAGGAAGTCAAAATGGTTGAAAGCTTCGAGAATTTGATTGTCTGAGAAACGGCCATAGACAGTACCTGTCATTTTGATGCGCTCACCCGTCTTTCGCGACGTGCCCTGAAACAAACAAAGTGCGCACAGCCATTCATTTGAAGTCATGCTGTGCGTGACTTCAATTTTCACGTCCTTAACAAGATTAAGCAGTGCCTTTTGAAATACTTTGAAATCATCTGGGCCGAGCATCTCGTGCTCGCGGAATTCGTTCTCGCCGACCTTCGTTTGCGTGCCTAATCCGACGGCGCGGCCATCTTGGAGGAACATTTCGTCGATGGCTGATTGGTCTTCTTCACTCCAGACGCGTTGGAACCAAGTCTCAAGAATTTCTAGATTTGTCATAATAAAAGATCCTATCTGTAATAAATGACGTAGTTTGCCATGAATGGTTGAAAATTTGAAGATGCATGCAATTCTAGTTTGCCGGATGCTCGGAAGAGCATCGGTTCTTTTTCCGGTTCGCATGTTTTTCGAGTTTCTTCTTCCTTCTAGGGGCAAGTTCATGGCGACGTCGAAGTCTGCCCGATTATGGAAATAGAGCAGATGATCAAACCGGTTGACGGTCAAGACGTGTTGGTACCGTCTGTCTGCAGCTGTGTTCGGCTATGCACTCTGATCAGTTCTATGCGCATACTAAAGAATGACTAGAATCAGTATTGAGCAACTGAAGACATTCCTCGAAGTTGTGCGTTTGGGTGGGATGCGAAAAGCGGCCGTGTCATTAAATCTGACCCAGCCCACTGTAACAGCCAGGATCAAGACCCTAGAAGACGCGCTTGCTTGCGAATTGCTGGAACGGAGCCCAGGCGGTCTAAAGCTGACCAAACGGGGTGAGCTTTTATTAGCTCATGCCGAGAAAATCGAACGTTTGACGGAACTGGTCGACCGGGATGTTGTCGATCCTGCGGGTGTGGAGCGCCGGCTGCGGCTTGGCATTGCCGAGACGATTGCCCAATCCTGGCTGCCTGATTTCGTCGCCCAACTGCATCGCAAATATCCAAAGCTTGAGATTGATCTGAACGTCGATATCTCTACTAATTTGCGCAGCGGCATTCTCAATCGGGAATTTGACTTGGCAATCCTGTTGGGGCCTGTCTCTGAGTACACGGTCGAAAACATTGAATTACCCGGTTTTGATTTGGCCTGGTACGCGGCCGCAAATGCAACGGTAGATACAGACCCTCTTCACCATTTGTCTCGCCCGGTGCTCACTTATGCGCGCAACACCCGGCCATACCGTGAACTGAAGGACTTGCTGTTTGAGCATGTCGGTCCTGACGTGTCGCTGTTTCCCTCTTCGTCTCTGTCGGCGTGTTTCCGTCTGGTGGAAGCGGATCTCGGAGTGGCCGCATTGCCGCGTGCCCTTGGTCAGCCCCTAGTGGAAGAGAACCGGGTACGTGAATTTGACCCGGGATTTGCGCCCAGTCCTTTGCGTTTTTCTGCGTCGTTTCTCGGAGAACCGCGCAGCCATATCGTCGAGACTGCTGCGCAAGTGGCATACGAAGTTGCTGTACACTATTTGAGTGATAAAAAAACCTGATCACTTTTGAACAAAAAATTCAATTTGATTTTATATCCTCCGCTTGAGACCTTGCGTCCAACAATTGGGGGACACAGTGTCTGTAAGTTATCAGAACCTGAAAACGCAAACGCTCGATGATGTTCGCGCTGCCATTCGTGCAGGGACCTATGCGTCCCACACCGCTGGATTGGGCCAGGGGCGCTTGCAGGCCAACCTTGCAATCCTTCCCGAAGCCTATGCTCTCGACTTTATGCGGTACTGCCAGAGAAACCCAAAGCCGTGCCCCTTGGTCGGCGTATCCGACACGGGCAATCCATTCATATCCACTCTTGGCAAACGGTTAGATGTTCGGGCGGATGTTCCTGCTTATAATATCTATCGGGATGGCAAGCTGGCAGGCTCGGCCACCGACATATCCGAAATCTGGCAGGACGATCTCGTTGCCTTTGCGATCGGATGTTCGTTCACATTCGAAAACGCCTTGCAGCGCGCGGGAATTGATGTTTGGCACATCACCAACAACACGACTGTGCCGATGTACCGTTCCAATCTTCAAACGATCCCAGCCGGCCCGTTTGCCGGTGAGATGGTCGTTTCAATGCGGGCAATTCCCAATGACCGCCTAGGTGAAGCGAACGCGATCTCAGATCGGTTTCCTTACGCGCACGGCGCACCGGTTTCCTGGGGCGATCCCTCGAAGATCGGTATTACCGATATTGAAAGACCTGATTGGGGTGACCCGGCCCCGGTTCCGGAAGGATTTACGCCGGTTTTCTGGGCGTGTGGCGTGACGCCGCAAGTTGCGATCGAAAACGCGCGTTTGCCGATTTGCATCACCCACAAACCCGGGCACATGTTGATCACCGATGTGGCCGAGGACGCAGAAGTCCCGGTCTTGAAGCAAGACTGAACGACCCTCAGCAAGGAGACTACCATGAACCGCATGCTTACGTTTCTCGCCGCAACCACGATCCTGGCGACGCCAGCCATAGCCGAAGAGCTTTCGGTTGTCGGCAGTTGGTCGGGCCTGCCGCTTCACAAGCAATATGAGGCTCCTTTCTGGAGCGAGACACTTCCGGAAGCTTCCGGCGGTAAAATCAATGTATCGCTGACAACCCACAACCAGATGAATCTCGGCGTCGCCGACGTATTTCGTTTGCTTGGTGATGGGGTCTACGATGTCGGTATGACCGTTGCCGACTACGCGGTTGCCGATGCGCCCGAACTGGAAGGTCTTGATGTGCCTCTTCTAGCGCTGAATGCGGACGACGCCCGTGCGATGGTCGATGCCGCGCGCCCAATGGTGGCAGATATCTACCGCGACCGTTTCAACAGCCATGTTCTGGCAATTGCTCCTTATCCGCCGCAGGTGGTTTTCTGTAATGCTGAGGTCGCCAGCTTGGCCGACCTTGAAGGGCTCAAGATCCGGGCCTCAGGCCGCATGACAGCGAAGTTTCTGGAAGCGCTGGGCGCCGAAGGCGTCAATGTGTCATTCTCCGAAGTTCCAGGTGCCCTGCAAAAGGGTGTCGTCGATTGCGCGGTGACGGGCGCAGGATCCGGATATTCAGCCGGCTGGTGGGAAGTCTCCACGCATCTCATGCCGATCCCGCTTGGCGGCTGGGACAGTGTCGTGACTGCAGTCAATTTGGACAAGTGGAACGGTCTGGATGCGGACACGCAGGCGCTCATCAGCGAGCAGGTCAAGACCAATTTTGAAGCCCCAGCATGGGCAAGCGCCCAAGATGCGCTGGTCAATGACATTGCCTGCCTGACCGGTAAAGGCGAATGCCCCATAGGGGAAGCGCGCAATATGGTCTTGGTCGATGTGTCAGACGCTGATTTCGCTAAGGCGCGGGACGTTCTGGTGAGCGAAGTTCTGCCGGATTGGGCAAGCCGTGCAGGTGGCGATTGGGCCGACCGCTGGAACGCTTCGGTTGGTAAAACCGTCGGCGTTACAATCGCAAACTAATCGTTAGAACCAGAGGGCCCCATGGAAGAAAATGTCTTGAACAGTTTGCGTCAATGGAACCGGCGCATTGCCATCCTGACCGGATTTGGTCTGTTGGTCTGTGCGGCTGTGGTGCTCATTGACATTGTACTTCGGCAATTCGGGGCTTCCTTTGGCGGTACAGACGAAATCTCAGGCTATGTGATGGCCATCGCCACCTCTTGGGGTATGGCCTTCACATTGCTTGAACTCGGGCACGTGCGTATCGACATCCTGCGCGCCCGAACACATGGGCTTGCGCGGGCACTTTTTGATCTGTTTTCCTTGGCGGTGCTTGCTGGAACGGTGACCTTGATTGCCTGGCGATGCTGGCCAGTCCTGGCTAGATCCCTTGCAAATTCCTCCCGTGCCAACACACCCCTTGAAACACCGCTTGCATGGGTGCAGGCACCGTGGTTCGCCGGGTGGGTCTGGTTTGCCGCCGTCGCATGGCTCACCGTCGTTCTTGCGGGAATCCTGATCTTCAAACGAAAGCTTGATAAGAGCGAACAGGCCATCGGCGCCTATGCTGAAGTGGAGCAGGCTCAGTGATTGTTTATCTTTCTGCGGGTTTGCTTGGTCTGTTGGCCATGTCGATCCCTGTCGGGATCGTGCTCTTTCTGCTCGGCTTCGGCATCGATGTTTTCTTTAGCCCGTTTCCGCTTATTCGCGGCCTTGGCAATCAGGTCTGGTCGACCTCCAACAATGCCACACTGATCGCGATCCCTTTCTTTGTTTTGCTGGGTGAAATCCTGGTGCGGTCCGGCATTGCCGCACGCACCTATGCAGCTCTCGACCGATGGGTGAGCTGGCTCCCGGGCGGATTGGTGCATGCGAACATCGCAACGGCCACCATGTTCTCCGCAACGTCCGGCTCCTCCGTTGCAACGGCGGCCACTGTCGCAACCGTTGCAATGCCCCAAGCGGAGAAACTGGGATATGACCCCAAGCTGTTTTCCGGCGCGATTGCCGCCGGCGGCACACTGGGCATCATGATCCCACCGTCGATTAACTTGATTGTCTACGGGTTTTTAACCCAGACTTCGATCCCGCAGCTTTTTCTAGCGGGCCTGATACCCGGGATCGGACTTGCCATCGGCTTCATGCTGATCACCGCAGTCATCTGCCTGATGCAGCCGTCACTCGGTGGGGAGCGGCGGGTGTTCGGTCTTACCGACATGCTCGGCTCGCTGGTGCAATTGGTACCGATCTTTCTTCTGTTCACCGCCATTATCGGCAGTATCTATCAAGGCTGGGCAACGCCCACCGAGGCGGCAGCCGTCGGAGTTGCCGGCGCGATCGCGATCGCTGCTCTGTTCGGCGGGATCAGCTACAGGATGTTCGCAGAAAGCATCATTGGCACAGTCAAGATCACGTCCATGATCATGTTGGTTGTCATCGGCGCATCGTTCCTGAATTTCACATTGGCGTCCGCAGGTCTGGGCCGGGAGTTGCAAGGCTTTCTCGACGGGTTGGGTCTGTCGCCCATGGGCACCATTTTCGTTGTGGTGCTGATCTACATCGTATTGGGGTTCTTCATCGAAACCCTTTCTCTGATGGTCGTGACCATTCCGATCATCGTGCCGCTTGTGGTGGCACAGGGCTTTGATCCGATCTGGTTCGGGATCCTGATGATCGTGCTCATCGAAATGGCTCTGATCACACCCCCTGTCGGTCTCAATCTCTATGTTGTTCAAGGGGCCCGGCGCTCTGGAAAAATGAGCGAAGTCATGCTTGGCGCCGTTCCATACGTGATCGCGATGTTGTTGATGGTGGCAGCACTGATTGCATTCCCCGGCATAGCGCTGTTTTTGCCATCAATCCTTGGAGGATAAGACGTGCAGTTTTTTCACGGCGACACGCCCCTCGATTGCCCTGTCGAGCAAGTAATCGTTGCGGGGTGGACCGGGCGGGACAAGGACGCCGTCGACCATCATATTCAGGAACTTGCCGAGCTCGGCATTGCTCCGCCATCACAGACGCCTCTGTTTTACCGGGTGTCGGAAAACTGTCTCGTTCAGACGTCGCATATTCAGGTACTGGGAAAGGCATCGTCTGGCGAGGCTGAGCCGCTACTTTTGCAGAGTGACGGCGAAGTATGGCTCGGCCTCGCCTCCGATCACACCGACCGGGAGCTGGAAGCCATCTCGGTTGCCGCTTCCAAACAAGCTTGCCCCAAGCCGGTATCCAATCAGCTGTGGAGGTTTAAGGACGTCGCGGATCATCTGGATGATTTGATTTTACGCTGTCAGATCGAAGAGGGTGGGGAGTGGGTACCTTATCAGGAAGGACCGCTCGCCCGTATCCTGCCGCTTGGCAGTTTGATTGAAAAATCAAAGTTTTCCAATAACAGCGCAATGCTGTGCGGTACGTTGCCGGCGATTGGTTCGATCCGACCAGCAAGGTCCTATCGTATGGAGCTCTTTGACCCTCACCTGAAGCGGACCATTCGATTGGAATACAAGGTCGAGGAACTGCCGATTATAGTGTGAGAAACCTTTTGTTATGTTGGTGTCTTTGCTTATGAAGGTAAGCTGGCTTGGACCATGTAAACGAACATTCATGTATTTATCGTTTTTCGACCGACTCTGAACGTTATCAGGTTGCGTTTCCAACAAGTTATATCTCGGCAAAATACGCGTTGCCTGTAGTGCCGATATCCAAGAAAAACTGCGTCAATGCGTTGACGATGTTACCTGGCGTCGTTGTGAAAACTAGTTGCGATGTCAATGAAATGAATGTGCAGTATTGCGGAGCTTTTTCTAGGTCAACTTAAACGTATATCGGACACTCCGGCGAACCAGGAGTGTCCATCTGATACTGCCCAGAAGCACTCGTGCGTTAACGCACCATGGTGAGGCGATCCCAGTCCGCGTAATCGGGTGATCCCTCACGGCGGACGGTGCCCTCATATCCATATTCAATCATGTGGATCATGGTCGAGGTTTCCTCGGCGAGAACGACCGCATAACTTTCCGGAAGGTCAGATCCAGCGAGATTGCCCTTGTTGGCGAAATCTGGCCATCCGGCATGGTTGGTGCCGCGCGGTGCACTAAAGGGAACTCCGTGCAGGGAACCGGCCAGAGGCAGATGGCAATGCCCATGAAAGATATGCCGGATCTTGGCGGCATGCCGGGAGACGACTTGGCCAAATCCGTCCGCGTCCTGAAGCATGATCTGGTCCATGGGTGCAATGCCGATAGGGACAGGGTTGTGGTGCATGAACAAAAACACCGGGGCAGTGGCTGCAGACAGCTCCCGATCGAGCCAGTCTTGCCGTTTGGAGCAATAAAAACCGGCATGAGTATCCGGTCCCCAGGTATCCAACAGAATTGCCGTTCCTTCACTCAGCGGAACAACCGTTTGAACAAAGCCGTTCTCGTCCGCGCCTTCCGGAAAAACAGACAGGAAAACGTCCCGCTCGTCGTGATTGCCAATGCATAAATGAATAGGGAGCGGGCATTCGGCGATTTCTGCTTTCAGGCGCAGATAATCGTCTTTGTCGCCCCAGTCAGAGAGGTCGCCGGTGATGAAAATGGCTTCGGCGTCGGGATGATGGGTTATGGCGTGACGAAGGGCTTTGCGGAAATTCTCATTCGGATCCCGTCCGGCAATCGTGTCCCCCGGTTTGGTCAAATGAATGTCCGTCAGTTGGAGAAGTTTCATGTCTTCCTCCTTGGATTATTTTTGTGATGAAAAACGCCGCCCGGTAGACCGGGCGGCGCAAGAAGGAAGGTTGATCAGTTGGACGGCAGAAGATCTGAAACTTCTTCGTCCAGCTGTTCTTGCAGCTCGGCCATGTCGTCGAATTCGCCGGTCACAATGCCTTCGATCCCGTCGTAGATGACCTGAGTGATCGCCAAGCCATTGTCACCCGGGTAAGCTTGCCAGTCGCGCAGCAGTGGCAATTGGCGAACGGCGGTCTCTTTGTTCGGGTTCTGCTGATAGAAATCCGCCAGGATGACTTCGTTGGCAGCCTTGTTCGGCGGCATGTAGCCTGTTGTCCGGGCAACGTCGGCAGCGCCTTCACCGGAGGTGATGAATTTGAGCCATTCCCAGGCAGCGTTCAGGACCTTCGGATCTTCAGAAGAAGATACCAGCATGGCCGCGTTGCCGCCAGCTGGCAGGCCTTTAGGTCCAGATGCTTCGATGCCCGGATACTCGTTGGTCTTCAGCTCAAAATCGCCTTTGGCACGCTCAACGGCACCAAGCGCCGATGTCGACCAGAACATCATGCCGATTTCACCAGCGGAGAAGGACGCAAGGGCCGCTTTCCACTCAATGTTCTGCATGTCGCAGCCGCGGAAGATGCCCTTCATTGTTTCCAGGGACTTCAGACCTTCGTCGGAAGAAATCTGGAACGCATTGCCTTCCATTGTGGCTTTGTCCTGCGACCACATCAGAGCCTGCAGGAACCAGTTGCCGGTGATGTTCCAGCCCCAGAACATCGGGTTTTTGACGCCAGCATTATGGAGCTTGCCGCAAACTTCAACGACTTCGTCCCATGACTTCGGCAGGTCGGCAACAGATGTGATGCCTGCTTTCGCCATAACGTCCATGTTGTAGTAACCGACGGGCAGGGAGACAGAAAACGGCAGGCCGTAGATGTCGTCGTTAAACGAGCCGAGCTTGAGCATGGCATCGTGGTAACCGTCTTTTTCGAACGTCTCTTCCTTCAGGATGAAAGGCTCGAGCGACTTGGCAATTCCTTTTTCAACAAGGATTGCCTGACGGTTCAGACCCTGCATGGTGACGTCCGGGAGCGTCCCGGCAACAGCTTCACGCAAGATGGTGTTGGTGCCGTCTTCGTAAGATTCGTATGTTGCCCGGATCTTCACTTCGATATGCGGAAACTGCTCGTTGAACTTCGGCAGGATCTTTTCGTACGTCACATCAAAAAGATGGGAATACGGGTAAGCGAATTCGATCGTTACTTTTTCGTCTGCATGTGCAGCGGAGGCTGCCAGCAGTAGTGCTATTGCGGTGAGGGTCTTTTTCATGGAACTCTCCGTCTGTTGCCGTGGGAGTGGCTGGTCGCCAAACTCGTCCGCTCCCGGTTGATCCCCTCGCGGGATTTCGGTGATGGGGCTGCCCTTGGGCGGCCCCGCATGTTTTTGAGCTCTTTGGTCTATTTCATCCCGCTGAGCGTGATGCCTTCGATGAAACGTCTTTGAGCAATCAAGAAGGCCACGATCAGCGGCGCCACGATGATCGTTGCGGTCGCCATCATCGGCCCGAAGTTGTCGCCATCCGCATCGCCCTTGAATTCGCGCAAGCCAAGCGGTGGGGTGAACAGAGATCTGTCGCCGGTGATCACGATCCGTGGCCAGAAGTAATCGTTCCAATGCGCAACGACCGAGAAGATCGCAAAGGCCAAGAGGGCGGGGATCGCGGTCGGCAACATGACGTTCCAGATGATCGAGAATTCGTTCATGCCGTCCATCCTGGCCGCGTCGATGAGGTCATCCGGGACGGTCATGAAAAATTGGCGCATGAGGAAAATACCGAATACCGAGATCGTCCAGGGAATGATCAGCGCGGCATAGGTGTTGGTAAGCCCCACCTTGGCCAGCATGATGTAGAGTGGCAGCGCGATGGCATGGACTGGAATAAGCAGGCAGAACAGAACCAGTCCGAAGACAGCTTCGCGCCCCCAGAACCTGAGTTTTGCCAGCGCATAGGCGCAGGGCAGTGCGACAAGGACCTGAATGAAGAAGATGGACGCTGTAACGATCACGCCGTTGAGGAGGTACCGGATGAGCGGCGCTTTCTCAAAAGCCGTGGTGTAGTTATAGATGACCGGTGTCACCATGCAGTCGGCGACATCCTTGCCGAGCTTGATGCAATAGTCGTCGCGGAATGCTTCCTGCGCGCCGAAGAACCCACCGATGTTCTGCATGATTTCGGCCGGGCTTTTGAAGCTGTAACTGACCATCACGTAGAACGGCAGCAGCACGATCAGGCTGCCGAAGATCAGGACCACATGCTTCAGGGTTTCTGCCGCGGAAAACCGGAAGGCTGGCAGGCCAACTGCGGTGGAAGAGGAAAGAGTTGTGTCGCTCATGTGTAATGGACCCTTCTTTCCACCAGCCAGCGCTGGACGAGCGTGAGAAACATGACGAAAGCCAGGAAGACGACGGTTATGGCCGCGCCAATTCCCATGAGGTTTTGCTGGATCGCTTTTTCGTAGATGGCAAACATCATGACGTAGACCGATTTCGACGGTCCGCCGCCTTGCGGGTAAAACGCCTCGACCGTGTCGAAGACCTGGAAAGAGCGGATAAACGAAATGGTGACGACGAAGACCGTGGTCGGGCCAAGCATTGGCCATGTCACAAGCCGGAACCGGTCCCAGGCCGACTTTGCGCCATCCATTTCGGCCGCTTGGTAAAGCTCACGCGGCACAGAGGTCAGACCCGCGAGGTAGAGCACCATATTGAAGCCAAAGCCTTGCCAGACCCCGATGAAGGCGACCGTCCAGATGGCATAGTCGCGGTCGGTCAGCCAGAGCGGGAAGCCCCGCTCACACCCGTGTGCGTACCAACCCCAGACTTCCAAAAAAGTGCCGCAACCGCGCTCCAATGTGGAATTGACGATCCCGATGGTCGGGTGAAAGGCGAACTCCCAAACGATGGCCATCGCAATCAACGCAGCCATCACGGGCAAGAAGTAGATGGTCTTGTAAAGATCGCCGAAGCGCTTGGTCGAATTTATGAGCAGCGCGGCGCCGAGGCCCAGTCCAACTGAAAGTGGAACAACCACAAAGACATACCGGAATGTCGCTCCAAACATCTTTTCGTAGGTGGAACGGGTGAATATCTTCTCGTAATTCTCAAGTCCGATAAATTCAGCGCCGGAATTGCCCAGGCTGTAATTCGTGAAACTCATGATGGATGCGATGCCAATCGGCAAAAGCAAAATGACAAACATCAGGAAAAGGGCAGGGCCGACAAACCAATAGTGCGCCTTGGAGCGGGGCATTACGCCACCTCCGCAACGGTGGTTTCGGCCTCGTCGGTAAGATCGACCCGTTTTCCCTTCGGATCGAATGCCATGGCGACACCGTGATGCCGCTTGAAGGCAACGTCCTGACCAATGGACACGGCAACACCATCTACGGGCGCTGAGCGTACCACGAGACGATGCGCACCGTCATGAAGGCTGATGTGCAGGTAGATATCAGCGCCGAGGTTTTCCTTATGAACCACCCGGCCTTTCAAAGCCTCTGGATCCGTGTCGTCACAAAGCGTCAAATGTTCCGGGCGCAGACCGATCGTAATTGTGTCTGAAGAGGTGTCTGCGACCCGCGTCAAGACGACGTCGCCGCAGCGGGCATGACCAGTGCTGTCCAGATGCCCGGGCAAGAGGTTGATCTTCGGCGCTCCAACAAACTCAGCCACCCGGATGTCCTGCGGATTGTTGTATATCTCGTCCGGCGTGCCGAGCTGCAGGATGTTGCCGTCCATCATCACGGCCATCCGATCAGACATCGTCAGCGCTTCGGCCTGGTCATGCGTGACGTAAACGAAGGTCGTTGCAAGAGACCGGTGAAGTTCGGCCAATTCTGAGCGCATGTGAATGCGCAGCGCCGCGTCCAGATTAGATAGTGGTTCGTCCATTAGGAAGCCGGCCGGTTTGCGAACCATCGCACGGCCCAAGGCTGCACGTTGCCTTTGACCGCCTGAGAGTTGGCCGGGCTTGCGATTAAGAAGATGATCAATCTGTAAGATCTTCGCCGTCTCGGTCACCTGCGCCCAAAGCGCCTTGTACTTGGACTTTGCGAGCAGCGGGCCGGCAAAAGGAAGCCGTTCGGCAAACGACAAGTCCCGGAGCCGCAACGGCGTCATCATGTTCTGGCCGACAGTCAAATGCGGATAGAGCGCATAGGACTGGAAGACCATCGCGAGGTTCCTGTCAGCAGGGCGTACCTGATTGACTTGGCGGCCGTCGATCAGAACGTCACCGGAACTTGGCACTTCAAGTCCCGCCAGAATCCGGAGCAAGGTCGACTTCCCGCATCCAGATGGCCCGACAAGCGTCAGGAATTCTCCCGGCGCGATGTCGAGATTGATCCCTTCAAGAACTGACGTGTCGCCGAAACTCTTTTCGATCGCTTTTAAGGAAATGGCCGCCATATGATCGCCCCTCTAGTTGCCATCACCGTAGCGAGCGTGATTGAACCATCTGTGACGTAATATTAGCGTTGCTAATGGGCGCTATCGTGTTTCATGCAGACAACATGGAACTGTCATGAACGCTTCGCCCAGTCCGTACCAAATCAAGGCTTTTACCTATGTGGCGCGGGAGCGCAGTTTCTCCCGCGCTGCGCAGACACTCAATGTGACGCAGTCGTCTGTAACGCAGCATGTTGCCAAACTGGAAAGCCTAATGGGGACCCAGCTGTTTATTCGGCGCCGCGACGGTCTGGAGCTGACGCGTGCGGGTATAGAGCTGTTTTCAATCACCGACCGATTGGCGACGCTGGACCAACTGGTTACGGAAAAAGTGAACGACTACAGCGCTCTAACGGACGGCAGTATTCGATTGATCGCCAACGCGCCCCGACCTGCGATGCCCATAATTGCCCGGTATGGAGAGCTCTATCCCAAGGTTCAGATCGATTTCACGCTGTATGATTGGACCACAGCCATGACACTCTTGAACGAGCGTCAGGTCGATATGGCGATTGTCACCGAACCTCAGGAAAACCCGGCGCTCGTGACCCATGAGCTCCGGCGATCCAAATACATGGTACATATGCGGGCCGATCACCGGCTGGCGAGAAAGCCAGTGCTTTCGCTTGTCGATCTTCAAACCGAAACACTTGTTTTGCCCGAGGACGGATCGTTGACACAGCGGGTAGCAAACCGAAAGATCAAAAAGCACGATCTGACCTTTCAGCGCATTTTGAAGACCACGACCTTTCCGATGGTCAAGGAAGCTTTGCTGCATGGTCTTGGGGTCGGGTTGCTCCTGGAAAACAGCCTGTATCCGTCAGAGGAACTGGTGGCGATACCGGTTCACGAAATGCCCGAGGAGTACCGGGACTGTGTCGTTATCCCACGAGATAAAAAAGACCTGCGGCTCATCCAAAGCTTTTTGGGTGTCTGTATTGATGCGTTGGATTGCGCGACGAACTAGCTAACTTCGCTTGTTTATAGAATCTTGCTTCATGACACTCATAACCAATGCAAGGAATGTCAGCTTCCCGCCTCAATTAGTGCTCTTAAACATCAGCTTGATCAGCGAGTGTATGATCCGTGGGATGAAAAGTTGCTGTCAGAAGATCAAAGGAAACAGATTATCATGTTGCCTTTAAAGACCGGGGACTGCGCCGGGAAACACGATTTCGACGCTTGAGAGTGGCCAGCACCCAGCGTTGTATTCGATTGGTGTGCCGGTTGGGTCGCAATTGATCGCGACCACCTCCAAAACAGGCGTGCGCGGACTGAGTTTCAGCCCCTCTGCTTGCCGCACCGTTGCAAATCCGCCTGCAATTCGTGTTTCGGCGCGTTCGTAGCGCTCGACACCGTGCGCTTTGTAGACCTCTGCAACGGAACCTGTTTCGTTGTAGACGGCTTCAAAGTCCGGAAACTTCGCTGCCGGGAACTCCTTGGCTGTCAGATAAATCGGCTCGCCATCGAGTATGCGGCGTCTGAGCAGTTTGATAACTTGGCTTCCGGTCGGAAGATCAAGGGCAACTCCGCCTTCAAACGAGACATCGCCGCGCGTCAGGTTCAATGTCTCGGTGGTCACCCGATCGGGAGTGACCTTGAAACCATCGGCAAACCTCATGTTGCTTTCAACTTCGTACCGTTCAGGTCTCTGGCGGACAAAGACGCCAACACCTTTTCTGGCGTGAAGGTGACCTTCCTGCTGCAATTTGGAAAGTGCCCGGCGGATGGTGATCCGGCTGACCTGAAAGACTTCGGCAAGATGAACTTCACCGGGAAGCTTGATGCCAGGTGCCAATTCGCCATTTTCGTACGCGAATTGAAGGCGGTCACATATCTGCAGCCAAATGGCTTTTTCGCCTTTGGCGCGATAGGGTTCGCGCGCGAGGGTTCGAAACAATTCCAGATCAGTCACATCACACCCGGTGGCTTGGATCACCTGAATTGAAGGTATATTTCACCTGACCATTGGCAATCACTATTCGGATGTTGCGGGTCTTTTTGTCCACGAGAATGCAATCCGCCCGCATCCCTTCGGCAATCTCACCACGATCTGCCAGTTTTGCCGCCTCTGCCGCGTTTTTGGAGATCAGGTTCCATGCCTTCTCCAGCGGCAGAACACCGTCATCAACCAGTTTAAACGCAGCGATCAATGGAGCTGGGTAATAGTAGTCTGATGCCAGAACGGTGCAGTGGCCGGACGCCACACTCTCCCTTGCGTCGATGGCGTTGTTCTGGGAGCCGCCGCGTACGATGTTGGGGGCGCCCAAGACAACGTGTTCACCTTCTTCGGCCGCGCTTTTGGCGGTTGCAATTGTCATTGGAAACTCGGAAACGGAGACGCCCAGGCGGCGGTGTTCCGTGCGGGTTTCCGGGGTTAACTCGTCATGTGCGAAGACGGAGCAGCCAGCATCCCGCGCTCCTGCGCAGATGGCTTCGATCGCAGCTGGGACGTCGTTTCGCCGTTCCCATACCTGGTTGATCAGGGTCTTGCACTGGTCTTCTGAAAGGCCGGATCTGCCGGCCATCCGGCTGATCTTCGATGAGGTTTTTGGCAAGTCGAGATAGGCGGTCGTGTGATCGTTGAGTGACAGAATGGATTTGGGGTCGTCCTGGACCCAGTCAATCATGTCCTTGACATGGTTCAGTGCGAATGTTTCCCACCGGATGTTCAGATGCATGTCTGAGGCAAAAGTCTCCCGCAGGGCTTTTAGGTGCGTCCGAAAATTGGCGGCGGCCTCATAGCTGCGCAAGCCCGGTTCCCAGGAAACAGTCAGTCCATGATAAGCGGTGGTGATGCCATTGGCGATCAGTTGGCGGTCAACATCCGCAAGCGCAATTGGAAGTGGGAAGTCGACATTCGGCCGCGGCTGTATTGACCGCTCAAAAGCATCCCCGTGTACATCTATGATGCCCGGGAGGACATAACAGTCCGAAGCGTCAACTGTTTCCCCAAAATCGTTTGATGAATCAACGAATACGCCTGAGCATATGTTAACCGGCTCATGAATGAATTCATCATTCTTCAAAGCGTCGCCGCCAGAAATACTTATGGAAGTCAATTTCGGCTCCTCGAATATTTTAACAATAGGGCGGCTGCGTCATGAAACCGTTATCGACGGAGATCTATAGGGAGGCTGTATGACACTCCTGTGTACACAGGAATAGCCATTGGAGAATTCAACATGCTTCGTTCTGCCATTGCTGCAGCTGCAATGATTTTCGCGCTCCCTGTTGCCGCCGAACCTGTTCGTTTTGCGGTCACCGACATCGAGGGCCTGGAAGCCCTGCAGCAGGAATTTTCTGCCTTTGAAAAGGCTCTGGAAGACACAACAGGCTTGGACATCGAACTGTTTCCGGTCAGCTCCCGGACGTCTGCCGTTGAGTCCATAAACCAGAAAAAGGTCGATCTGGTTCTGACCGGTCCGGCAGAATATGTGGTGATGAAGGAACTGACCAACGCAGAAATCGTTGTCGCTTGGCAGCGCCCGAACTACTTCGCCCAGATCGTGGTGATGGCAGAAGGTGAGATTGACGGGCCGCAGGACCTCAAAGGCAAGACCGTGACCTTCGGCAGTGTCGGTTCAACCTCTCAGCACCTTGGCCCGGCGCAGGTTCTGGCAGATTTCGGTCTTGCTTACGGCACTGACTACACACCGCAGATCATTTCCCGCAACGTGGCCATCGAAGCCCTGATCCGCGGCGATGTGCAGGCCGTTGGCATGAATGACAGCCACCTGCGCCGCATTCGCGATGCGTTTCCTGGCGAAGCCTTCAAGGTCATTGCCCGGGGCCGTGATCTTCCGAACGACATCCTGGTCGCTCGCCCAGACATGGATCGGGATGCTTTGGAAAAAATCAAGTCGGCATTTCTGGAAAACAGCGGAGCTCTCATGGCTGCTGTTCTGAAGGGCGAAGACAACCAAAAATACGGTGGTGGCTTCTTCCTGACCGGCGTGAACGATGAGAACTACAACTACGTTCGCGACATGTATCAGACCATTGGTGTCGACACCTCTTCATTCGTTGGTGACTAACCACGTCTGGAAGATACCGGGAGCGCGGGTGATCGCGCTCCTTTCCGGCGCTTTCGCTGTGTCTTGCACCGGAAATTGACACCAAGAATCCTGAGGACTGCGCGGTGCTTCACACGCCTCTCAACGATATCAAAGATGTTGCGATTGCAACGTCGGCACTTAAGAAACAGTACAAGAATGGCCAGATCCCCGTCCTGAAGGGTGTCGACTTGACCATTCGCCATGGCGAGCGGGTCGCGTTGATTGGCTCAAACGGCAGCGGCAAATCAACTTTGTTAAAGTGCCTTATCGGGCTGCATGCTGTGAATGAGGGATCGGTCCAAACATTGGGTGAAACCTTTGGCTCCATGCCGACCGCTGAGCAGCGCTCGCAATTGCGCAAGCAGACCGGTTTTGTGTTCCAAAAACACTGTCTGGTGAAACGGCACTCGGTTCTGAGCAACGTTGTCCACGGCATGCTGGGTTTGCCCGGCAGTTGGCGTGCGTTCACTCAGGCAACGGCCCCCACCAGTTGGCGCGCGAAGGCCATGTCTGCCCTTGAAGATGTAAATCTGGCCGACAGGGCGCGGAGCCGGGCCGATGCGTTGTCAGGAGGGCAGCAACAGCGCGTTGCAATTGCGCGCGCAATCGTGCGCGGGCCGCGGCTGATCATTGCCGATGAACCGGCGGCAAGCCTAGATCCGGTGTCTGGCGCAGACGTTATGTGTCTGTTTTCCGAACTTGCCCAGGCGCATGGGATTACTTTGCTTTTCACCAGCCATGACATGGAACACGCTGCGGCTTATTCGGATCGGATCGTGGCTTTGAAGAGTGGGCAGATCCTGTTTGACAAAGCCTCGCGTGAGGTCTGTGACCAAGACCTTCGGGACACATTCCAATGAGTGGTGTGTCCCCGGACCTTCGGTCCCGTTTTTCGGGAATGTCATCGATCAACTTCGTCCTGATCCTTGTTGTTGCCGCGATTGTTCTGAGTTCCATCAACTCTGTTGCACCCTCCGTAGGTCAATTGGCGGATGGGTTGCCGAGTATGGTCAATCTGCTCGATCGAATGTGGCCGCCCAATACGGAAGCCAATTTCCTGACGCGGGTGGGATTGCGTCTGATCGAGACGTTTCAAATCGCCTTGGCGGGTGCTGCCATCGGGATCGCTCTCAGTCTTCCGATTGGATGGCTGGCAGCGAAAAAAGTGTCTCCCATCGGTCCGGCATCCTGGTTGGTGAAAGCCATCATTTCTCTCCTTCGAACTATTCCGGATCTGGTTTGGGCGCTTTTGTTTGTGGTAACCGTCGGGCTTGGCGCCGTTGCGGGCACCATGACGATCGTTGTGGACACGATCGGGTTTTGCGGTCGTTTTTTTGCGGAAGCCATGGAAGACGCCGACAAGGAGCCACAGGAAGCGCTCGCAGCAATCGGCGCGAACAAGGTGTCCATCCTCATGGGCGGAATATTGCCGGATGCCGCACCATCAATGATCAACACCGCCCTGTTTGCGTTGGAAAAGGCTATCCGGTCGTCCGTTGTTCTCGGTCTTGTTGGTGCTGGTGGGATCGGTCAGGAATTGAAGGCGGCCTTCGATCTATTCCAGTACAAGAACGCGTCGGCGATTATCCTGGTGATCTTTGTGATCGTGCTCGTAATGGAGTTCATCACCGACTGGCTGCGAAGCAAATTGCAGTAGAGGTGCTATGGCACAGGCTGTGCTTTGATCCCACAAGTGTCCACAATCGAGTTAAGCCGCGGGCAGCCAGTGCCAGCTTAAACTCCTGGGGCAGTTCAGCATTTGTGTGTGTTACAACGATACTAATTCGAGGGCTCCCGATTAGAAATCACAGAAGATGATCACTGTCTCATCGAGGTAGCTTGGGTCTATGAGTGCGCTTTTAAAAAAGAGCGCCTATTCAGAATGAAGATTTACCGATTGCTTCGGTTCGACCGTCGTAGAGAACGATGCGACTCGAAATTCTGCAACACATGAGACCGCATTGGTCAACAGATTCAGTTTGCGGCTCCAACCGTTTTTTTACCTGACAGTTTGATGTTTGTGGGTTGGCAGACCTACCCCAGATCGACTGTTTTTTTGGAAAACTCAACAGCATTAACCATAGGGATTGAAACCGGTTTTCATGGGCGGACAATGCACCTAGTGTGCGGTTAACTATCTATTAATCATACACGTACGGCTGATGGCGCGACTATATGAAAGCAGGAAAAGGATCCTGGTGACCGGCGGAGCTGGTTTTCTGGGGTCACACTTGATTGACCGCCTCATCGCTGAAGGGCATGAAGTCCTGTGCGTCGATAATCTGTTTACTGGAACCAAGCGCAACATCGATCATTTGCACCAGCACCCCAGGTTCGATTTCATGCGCCACGACATCTGCTTCCCGCTCTATGTCGAAGTCGACGAAATCTACAATCTGGCCTGCCCGGCATCGCCAATCCACTATCAGCACGACCCTGTTCAAACGACCAAAACCTCGGTACTCGGGGCGATCAACATGCTGGGTCTTGCAAAACGCTTGAAGGTCCCGGTTCTTCAGGCATCCACCAGTGAAGTCTACGGGGATCCTACGGTCCATCCGCAAACGGAAGACTATTGGGGCAATGTTAATCCCATTGGTCCCCGCTCATGTTATGACGAAGGCAAACGGTGCGCCGAAACTCTGTTCTTTGATTACCACCGGGAACACGGCATTCAGATCAAAATTGCGCGGATCTTCAACACCTATGGCCCGCGGATGCATCCGAACGATGGCCGGGTCGTCACCAACTTTATTGGTCAGGCGCTTCGAAACGAACCGATCACTTTGTTTGGCGACGGCAACCAGACCCGGTCCTTCTGCTTCGTCGACGACCTTGTTTCAGGCCTGATTGCGCTGATGAACTCGGACTACACGGTGAAGGGCCCGATCAATCTTGGCAATCCGGATGAGTTTACCATGCGCGAACTTGCCAGCCGGATAATCGAAATCTCTGGTTCTTGTTCCACGTTCACCAAACGGCCCTTGCCGATTGACGATCCGCGCCAGCGCCGCCCGGACATCACGGCAGCCGAACAGATGCTGGGCTGGGCACCGAAAATCCCGCTCAATGAAGGCTTGATCCCGACCATTTCTTACATGCGGGAAACACTGGGTGTCACAGCGGAACAGTTTCTCGCAGAAGCTTAATCGATGGCGTTGTTTTGCACGACTTCTGGTCAGAGTGACCGGGTGGTCCGGATGAAGAACCATAGCCGTGCACACGTCCCGGCAATCACACCGAAGAGCATGCAGTAGCCGCCGCCTAGAGCACCATATTCCAACATCAGCGGATAAGCCGACGCCAACGTCACAGCCAAGTTAAACAGGCTGGCTGCAAAATTCTTCCGGGGAACGCCAAGCGCCCTGAGACCGAGGTTTTGCGCCAGTGTGAAACCGCGCAGCAAAACCACAAAGGCGAGCACGGCAAGCAGATGCCCCTGTCCAAAGAACTGGGGTTTGTCAAAGAGCCAGGCGAGCGCCGTATCTCCAGCTAAGAAAACGACAAGCCAATAGAGTGCGAGAGTACCGGTCACCGCAAGGGTTGTGCGATGAACAATCCCGAGCAGTTCAGACAAGTGTCCATCTGCCCAGGCTTTGGCGGTTCGCGGTTCAAGGATATTGCTCAAACCTAAGAGCAGGGGATTAGCGGCGGTAACAACTATCGAACAAGCGGCAAACAGACCTGCAGCCGCCACGCCTGAGAGAGCTGTGAGGATCCACAAGATCAGTGAGCCACCGAGTACTGCGATTTGCTGGGTGCCGAGGATCCATTTGCCAAAGCTCCAGTTCTTGGCAAGTTGCGGAGACACATCACGCCAATCGATTGAAAAGAAACGCCATTTTACGACAAGCCAAATCATGCCGGGTACAGCACTTGCCAAGCCCATGATCGCAAGTGCACTTGTTGCGGTCAGGGAAGCAGTGACGGCAAGCACCGCCAGACCTGCGATCTGCAGCGCTGAGACGCCCGCATCGAGCAGGAGGGCCGTGCCGACCTGAAAATGCGCAAAACACATTTTGCGGGCAAAGTTCTGTAGCAGCACAAATCCGACGACCAGAGCCAATGTGGAAAGAAATCCGAACTTACCGGCATAGCCGATGGCCGGAGCCACAACAGCAGCAGTCGCCAGAATGCCCGCGGAAATCGTACTTAACACAAGGGACAGCACAAGGGTGCTGCCTGCAAACCGGCGTTGGCCGGCAGCGCTCTCCCGTCGACCAAGCACGGCGTAGGGCGACATCAACAGCGATTCCTGCACGGTCACCATCAGGATAACGATTGAGAAACCGATCGCGTAAAGACCAAGTTCCTCCAGACCTGCAATCCGGCCAATAAGGATAGTCACCGCAAAACGGGTTCCACTGACCACGGCCTGATCAGCCAGTGCGGCAAATGACTGAAAAACATGAACACCGGATAACCCGTTTAATGCTGCTCGCATTTGTTCGCCGCCGTTCTTGATCCGGAAATGATGACCGCTGCATAGCTTGAATAACCGCCACATGTCGATGCATTGCGGAGTAATTGCAGGTTATTCAGATGGCGATTTGCGCTTTTGGGCAGATTTCTGAGGGCAAACGCCAACGATGATTCCAGACATTTTGGGGAGGTGGAGTAGTAAACCCAGACCTAAACTGAACCGGTTTGCCGTCCGAGTTAACCTTAATAATGAATTTAAGGTCTGATCATCGGCGTTAACCAAGATCCATAGGTAAAAAAAACGTAAATTGAGTGGTGTTGACGATGCCCGATATTAACTCTGCCGATGGATCTGATGAAACCTGATATTGTTCTCATAACCGGTTCTGCTGGCTTGATCGGCTCTGAAACAGCGCGTTTTTTCGGCGAGCAGGGCTATTCGATCGTTGGAATCGACAATGATTTCCGCGCCCGCTTTTTCGGCGAGGACGCGTCTACGGCCTGGAACCGGCAACAGCTTGAGGCACAACTGACCGACTACCGGCATTGTGATATTGACATCCGGCAAACGGATGCGATTGAAGCGCTCTTCGCCGAGCTAAGCGGCAGAATTGCGCTGGTGGTGCACACCGCCGCCCAACCGTCCCATGACTGGGCCGCCAAGGATCCGCAAACGGATTTCACGGTCAATGCCAACGGGACGCTGAACCTTCTGGAGGCGTGCCGCAAACACTGCCCGGAAGCGCCATTCATTTTTACCTCGACGAACAAGGTCTATGGCGATCGACCCAATCAGTTGCCGCTGATCGAACAGGCCAAGCGATGGGAGCTCGACCTAAACCATGCCTATGCGGCTCTCGGCATTGATGAAACGATGTCGATCGACAGCTGCCTGCACAGCCTGTTTGGCGCCTCAAAGGTCGCAGCTGATGTGCTGGTCCAGGAGTATGGGCGCTACTTCGGCATGAAGACCGCGTGTTTCCGTGGAGGCTGCCTGACCGGCCCAGCGCACAGCGGTACAGCGCTGCACGGCTTTCTTGCCTATCTGATCAAGTGCTGCGCGACCGGCCACCCCTACACTGTCCTTGGCTATGAGGGCAAACAGGTCCGCGACAACATTCACAGCGCCGATTTGGTGTCGGCCTTCTGGCATTTCTTTCAAGATCCCAAGTCCGCCGCGGTTTACAACATCGGCGGCGGACGGGACTGTAATTGCTCTATGTTGGAGGCCATCGAGCTGTGCGAGCAGATCACCGGCGTCAAACTCGACTGGAGTTACGATCCGCAAAACCGGACCGGCGATCACATCTGGTGGATTTCCGATACCAGCCGCTTCCGCAAAGACTTTCCTGGATGGTCCGCAAAGCGGTCGATCGCCGACATTCTTGAAGAAATCTATGCAGCCAACCGGCTGAAATGGCGGGATGCTGGATGATGTTGCACAAGGGCAAATTCAACGTTCTTGGCGTCTCGGTCGATGCGCTTGACTATGCCTATGCGGTAGATTCCGTTCTGGCCGCGGCAAAGGAAAACCGCCCATTCAAGGTAACTGCGCTTGCGGTCCACGGCGTCATGACCGGTGTTATGGATCCGGTGCACAGATGGCGCCTCAACGGTTTTGATCTGGTGACCCCTGATGGTCAACCCGTCCGCTGGGCGCTCAATCTTATTCACCGGACCAATTTGGCAAAACGGGTTTATGGTCCGGATCTCACGTTGCATGTGTGTGAAGCCGCCGCGAAAGATGGCATACCGGTCTATTTTTACGGCAGCCGGTCTGAAGTGCTGGAAGCGCTGGTATCGAGGCTGCAGGCCAAATTTCCCGAACTCAAAATCGCTGGCAGCGCACCGTCGCAATTCCGCCAGGTTTCATCCGATGAAAAGGAGCAAATCGCTCAGAAAATCCGCGAGAGCGGTGCCGGGATTGTCTTTGTTGGTCTTGGCTGCCCGCGCCAGGAAGTGTTTGTTCATGAGTTTGCCGAGGCAATTGGCAAACCCCTGCTCGCCGTCGGGGCCGCCTTTGACTTTCACGCAGGCTTGAAGCAGCAGGCCCCGCGCTGGATGCAGGATCGTGGCTTGGAGTGGTTCTTCCGGCTGATGCAAGAGCCGGGGCGTTTGTGGCGGCGGTATCTTGGGCTGAATTCCTATTTCCTGATCCTGCTTTTCTTGCAGACGGTCGGACTGCGGCGGTTTTCCGATAGCGGCTCGAAGCCGGCGGCGGAGGTCGGGTATGCCTGAAAGGTGCGCAGATGACAGCTAACCCGCATCGTGGGCCGGAAAGCAGATCCAGGGCGATCCCGCTGGACCCCTCTTTGGCGCACACCGGTTTCGGGCTGCGCGAATTGTTTCTTGTCTTTTGGAAAGGCACGCCGCTCATCCTTTTGTGCGCCGGTGTGGCTGTCGTTCTGGCCATCCTTTATGTCTGGATCACCCCACCGCTCTACAGTGCAACGGCGGAGCTGCTGATCGACCCAAGGCAGAAAGGTACATTTGAGAACGAAGTCTCGCCGACCGGACTGGGCCGGTCAGCCGCCGGTGCGGATACCCTGCTTCTCGACAGCCAAATTGCAGTTATGGAGTCCCAAGCGGTGATCGGCCGGTTGATCCGGGAGGAAAACCTTACCGAAGATCCGGAATTCGTCAGCTCGGATCGGGCCTCGATTGCTGGCGTAATCAAGACGGCACTGAAAGGCGCCATCTATGGTCCGAGACTGGAGCACTGGAACTCCATCAGTGGCTTTGACCGCGCCAATGCGACACTCCGCAAGCAGCTGCGCATTGAGCGGGAACGCAACACCTATGTGATTGCCATCACGATGCTTTCGGAAAGTTCGGAAAAAGCAGCTCTGGTCGCTAACAAGATTGCGGACATCTATATTGAGGAATCAAACAGCGCAGCTGCCGACACCACACTGGAAGCGGCCCAAAGCTTGCGATCCCGCTTGGATGAGCTGTCGCGCACTGCCCGCGCTGCAGCCCGCCAGGTGGAAGACTACCGCCGCGCCAATGATCTGATTGGGACACAAAACGTCCTGGTCGTCGAACAGCAGCTGCAGGACCTCAACGAACAGCTCACACAATCTCAGGGACGGGAAAAAGAAGCGCTTGCGACCCTCAACCAGGTCAAGGCGGCCGGTGTTTTGGGCGTTGCGGAACTTGGTCCCATTGCAGGCGTGCCGCAATCGCAGGTCTTGAGTCAATTGCAAACCAACTATGCAAATGTTGAGTCGACGGCTGCAGCGTTGTCGGTGTCCTTGATGGCGAACCACCCGCGCCTGATTGAACTCAGCGAACGCAAAAAGGCCCTTCAAGGGTCTATCACAGCCGAATATCAGCGGATTGTTGCCCGGCTACAGGTTGAATACGAGACAGCCGTTGAAAATACGCAAGCCCTGACCGCCGAAGTCGGCCGGCTACAGGCGCAGATGGCACTCTCCAACGAGAACTCGGTCGAACTGCAGGAATTGCAGCGCGAGGCAGATGCCAGCCAGGCGGTTTATCAGTCCTTCCTGACGCGCTCCAAGGAAGCGAGCGAGCAGATTGGTATTCCCAACAGCACCGCGCGAAAAATCTCGGAAGCCTATCCGGCCACACGGCCCAGCTTTCCAGCAGTCAAACTGTTGCTGCCGGCCGCCGCCGTTCTTGGTCTCCTGATCGGTGTCATCATTGTATGGGCGCGATATCTCCTGAAATCCGGAGAACCTGCTCGCGCGCCTCTGCCCCGCCAACCGATTCCGGACACGCACATACCAGTACGAACCTATAGGAGGCGCCAGCAATGAGCTGGTCTCTTGCTGCTTCGCCGGTAACCCGCTGCATTTGCGGTCCGGCAGGTTTGAAAGGACTGGCATGACAGCGCTTTTGAGTTACAAAGCCGGTCTGAGCCCTGCCTTTGAGCGGTTTGTTTGCGCCTTTGCCGCCATTGTTCCGGCGATCGTGATCGCTTATTCGCTGATTGTTGACCCGCTGATCAACCTTCAGCCTGTCGCAGAAGCAGGGTCTGGCGGAGCGCTTGATAGTGAGGAGAAATCGACACTCCTGGCTCAATTGCTTATCCCGTTTTTGTTTGTTGCGATGGCTTTTCTGGCCACCCTTCATCCCCCGCGCCGCTGGCAAAGTGTTCTGCCGGTGCTCGCCCCACTCTTGGCGTTTCTGGGATTTGCGATCATCTCGTCCGCTTGGTCGGCGATGCCCGTGCGCTCCTTGATGCTTGCGGTCTACCAAAGCCTGCTCTGCGCACTTTTGTTCTTGTCGGTCTGCATGTCAGACGATCCCAAACGGATCTTCCGCAATATCTTCTGGGCTTTTGCCGCGGCGATGGCCGTCAATTTGCTGTTTGTCATTCTGCGTCCAGCAGGGGCTATCGGGCACCAGGGCATCTATCCCTACAAGAACACGCTTGGCGCTGCCGCCGGATGTGCCTTGATCCTTGCACTCGCACATATCCCTAGCCGGCCACTGTTTCTCCGGTTCTGCGCTTTCATTACGCTGTTCCTTGCGGTTGTTGTTCTTGTTGCCAGTGAATCCAAAACGTCGATCGCACTCGCCTTGGCCGCTCCAGCCGCAGCATTGCTGGTTCTGGTCTTGTCCCGAAGGCTTCACGCTGGGGCTATGACAGTGTTGGCCAGCGGACTGATATTTGTCCTTGCTGCGACTATTGTTGCGACGCAGATTTGGTCTTTCAGAGCGGAAGACATTCTCGTTTGGACCTTCGGCGACCCGACTTTTACCGGACGCACGCACATTTGGGCATTCATCTCCAGCCATATTTCCGAAGCGCCGTTGGCCGGTCATGGTTATCGCGGGTTCTGGGGCGTGGGTGAGCTTTCGCCGAAGCTGCATTCGGAAATCGAGTTCATCCGGGAAACCGGCAGCAGTCACAATGGTTTCTTCGATGTCGCGCTAGACACTGGCATAATCGGCCTTGCCCTCCTCGCCGTGTTTGTCTTGGCAGTGCTTCGCGCTAGCGCAGTTGCTGCAGACGGAACTGGCACTGCCTTTCTGTTCCTCTCAATCGCGTTTTTTGTAATCGGCCGCAACATGATGGAGTCGGTCATCCTGTGGTCGACCTTCTTCGACAACCTTTTGTTTGTCCTATCCGGCCTTTCGGCTGCCTATCTCGGCGCGGAATTGCGCGCCGCGCGTCGGAGCGGTGTTGCGCAATACATGGGAGCGCGATGACGATGTTTCGTGTTCTTATGGTTCATAACCGCTACAAGACGCCCGGCGGCGAAGACATCTCCACACGCGCCGAAGTTGAACTGATGCGCGCCCACGGCCACGACGTCGATCTTTGGGAAACCAGCAACGAGCAGATCTCCGGAACAGGAAATGCGGCTCTAGCCCTCAACGCGATTTGGTCGAAATCAGCAACTGGAGAGTTACGCCGCCGGTTGGCTGCAAAGACATACGACCTGGTGCACGTCCAGAACTCCTTTCCGCTGCTGTCACCTTCAATCCTTGTGGAAGCTGCGAAACAGGGATTGGCAACCGTGCAGCACTTGAGGAATTACCGGCACCTTTGCGCCAACGCGAGCTTTTTCAGAGAGGGTCGGGTTTGTCATGAGTGCGCGCAAGCCAATTGGCCCTGGCGTGGCATTTTGCGCAAGTGCTACCGGGATAGCCGGGCGGCGAGTGCCGTTCCGGCCTTATCTGTGGCGGTTCACAGGCTGATTGGCACCTATGCGCATCACGTGGACGCCTATGTTGCGATATCTGATCACGTCCGGTCAGTTCATATCGCCGGCGGATTTCCTGCAGACCGGATCCGCCGCCGGTATTCGGCCTTTACTCCGGGACGGCAGGTGCCGTTTGGCGAGAGGCGGCGCGAGATCCTGTGTGCTTCCCGTTTATCGGAGGAAAAGGGGATCGATCACCTGATCCGGACTTGGCGGCTGCGACCGCGCAATGGAACGCTTACCATTGCCGGCTCGGGGCCATTGGAAGCTGATCTGCGCCATCTGGCCGCCAAAGATCCGAGCATTGTCTTTCTCGGACAACTGAGCACTGAGGATTTGATCGACCGGATTGCGCATAGCCGGGCTGTCATCAATTGCTGTTTGTGGGAAGAGCCGTTCGGAAACACCCCTGTGGAAGGGTTCGCCTGCGGTGTTCCGGCCATTGTCTCAGACGGAGGTGGATTGGCAGAAAGCGTTACCCATGAGGAGAACGGCTTGATTGTCGCGCCTGGAAACATGAACCAACTCGACCTCGCAATAGCTCGACTTCTAGATGACGACAGCTTGGCTACCGATCTCGGAAACAGAGCGTTGATTACCCACCGGGAACAGTTTCACCCGGACATCATCGCTGCGCAGACCGAACAGATCTACTACCAGGCCTTGCGCCACCGGCAAGACAAACCTTTACAGAAGGAGGGACGCCAGAAGTGTCAAGATACAGCATTGTGAAGTCCCATCCGGTCTTCGGTTATCTCTTCCGGCCATGGATCATTTCCAATCTTTATGAAGGCCTGTGTTTCCTGCTAAAGCATCGCAGGTGGCCGAATTTCAAAAAGACCGGCTACATTAATGACCTGTTGTTCCGCATCCGGGCAATGGAGTCCGATTACGTGTTCCGTTCGTTCACCTCGGACAAGGAATTCTCCAAGATTTTCATTCGCGGTGTCACCGGTGAAGATATGTGTGTTCCGACGTTGGCTGTGCTCCATACGGCCGAGGATGTTGACCAGTTTGCATTCCCGGACAATTGCGTGATCAAGCCGACGCATATGTCGAACGAGTTCTTGTTCCATAAATCCGGACCTTTGCCGGATGAAGCGCGGGAGCGGATGCGGCGGTGGTTCAAAATGAACTTCGCCGACATGACCGGGGAAAAAAATTATCAGCGTCTGCAGCCCAAAATCATCGTGGAGCCGTGGCTAGAGCTCAACGGCCAATTTGCCCATGATTTCCGATTTCACATGTATGACGGAAACGTTGCTTGGATCGGGCTTCGCGTGCGGGTCTCGACAGACAAAGAGATCAGCTATCAGTTAACGCCGGATTGGCACTTGAAGGATGGCCCGGGCATTGAGACAGAGGCTGGGTCTGTCGATATCGCTGCACTACGTCCCAAACAGATCGCCAGGATGATCGACATTGCTGAGCAGATCGCACGCTTCGCCGATTATGTTCGTGTCGATTTTTTCACGGATGGCGAGGATCAGCTCTTCGTCGGTGAAATTAGTCATATTTATGCCGGGGCCCGCAAAGTCTTTAAACACGTGGCGTCAGAACAGATTGAGAGCAGACCGGCCCGTCCAGGTGAGCACAACACCCAATCCACAACGGTGACGCCCAATGAGTGTTGATCAGGAGACCGAACCGGATTTCTCCGGCGTTACGGGGTGGGAAGATTATCCAGAATTTGACGAACGAGCAGCGCGCTGTGTGGCGTCTCCCTTCAAGAGGCTGATTGATCTTTTCGGCAGTGCGGCTGGGCTGATTATTCTAGCGCCGGGTTTGATCCTGCTTGGACTTGCGATCCGTTTTCAGGACGGCGGCCCGATCTTCTTCCGGCAAAAACGTACTGGACTACATGGGAAATCATTCCGGATCTGGAAATTCAGAACGATGCGGCACCTGACGGCACGACAGCCCTTTGAACAGACAAAAGGCAAGTATGATCCGCGTGTGACACGGCTTGGCCGGTGGCTGCGGGCCTGGAGCCTGGATGAGTTGCCGCAGCTGATAAATGTCTTGACCGGTGATATGTCGCTGGTGGGACCACGGCCACATCCGGTGGAACTGGATGCTGTTCTGGCACCTCAGTTCTCATGCTTTGCACTGCGCTACTCGGTTCGGCCCGGAATAACGGGAGTTGCGCAAACAAATGGCGCCCGGGGGCCTATTGCGGATTTGTCCGATATGCGACGGCGGTTGGATTTTGATCTGCGTTATATCCGCAACTGGTCGGTCGGTGGCGATGTTTTGATCGCGCTGGCAACGCTCAGGTCTCTCCGATCAGACAGAAGCACTTCCAGGTAAGTGGTCTACGCTACAAATGAATATCGAAGAGTGGTAGCGGGAGAGGGATTCGAATCCCCGACACGCTGATTATGATTCCAACGGAATGAAGCATATTGAACGTTAACTCAGTTCGTTTTTGATGATTTGAGATCATCGATGTTTTGTAATTTCGGATCAGAAATCTGCGTCGCAGTTACAGCTGTAAGCGTCCAAGCGTCGGCTTGCTTGCTATTCGTGGCTACAGCCAATCTGCCAGCACTCGAGAGATAAAGCTGAACCCATCTGCCCACTTCCCAAAAAGAATACTTCGAGCGCTGGGCACAAAAGCATGATTTCGAGATCATGGGCTGGAGTATGATTTCCGAGGAATGTGGCCGTGCCGGAATGGGATCTGATCGGTCGATGTGGACGCCTGTTAGCAATATTAGGTTTCGAAATTTGCCTTCGATGTCTTTCGATTTTTCCATTTTGGTTTCAAGATCGCTTGCTTGACGGGTTCCAAACGGTCAATGTCAGTCATTAGGCGGCTAAAAAAGCTGCTTTTGAAGGGGTTCAATTGAGCATGCAGCCCAATTGAACAATCAAATAACGTTCTGGGAGGAACTCATATGAAACGGATTGCAACACTTCTTGCGTCGGCGGCGGCTGTCGCGGTGTTTTCATTCGCCGGTGCAGCGCAGGCGGAAGAGTGCCCGCGGGGTGATCTCGACAAGCGTTTTTGCGATGTTGATGGTGATTTGATTGCCGATATTCCAACAGACGCCAGTAAACTGATAGATCCGGATACTCTTATTTTTGCCTACACACCTGTTGAAGATCCTGCGGTCTACAAGACTGCCTGGTCGGATTTCCTGACCCACCTTGAGGCCGAAACTGGCAAGAAAGTTGTTTTCTTCCCGGTTCAGTCGAATGCGGCTCAGATTGAAGCCATGCGCTCCGGCCGGTTACATATCGCCGGATTTAACACCGGCTCAAATCCTCTTGCCGTGAACTGTGCCGGTTTCCGGCCGTTCACGATCATGGCGTCGAAAGACGGCAATTTCGGTTATGAAATGGAAATCCTGACCTATCCGGGATCGGGCATAGAGAAGGTAGAAGACATCAAAGGCAAACAGCTTGCCTTTACATCGCCTACGTCCAATTCTGGTTTCAAAGCGCCGTCGGCTATTTTGAAAGCTGATTTTGACATGCAGGCAGAGCGCGATTTCGAACCGGTTTATTCCGGCAAGCATGACAACTCGATCCTGGGTGTTGCCAACAAGGATTACCCAGCTGCTTCGATCGCAAACTCGGTGCTGTCCCGCATGATCCAACGTGATGTGATCAAGCCGGATCAGGTAGTCTCTATCTATAAATCACAGACATTCCCGACAACGGGTTTTGGAACAGCTTACAACCTGACGCCTGAACTGCAGGATAAGATCCGCAATGCGTTCTTCAACTTCGAGTGGGAAGGCACAACGCTGCAGACAGAATTCGAAAAGTCGAATGAAGGCCAGTTCCTGGAAATGACCTATCAAGAGTTCTGGGAAGTTATCCGCAAAATCGATGCCGCAAATGGTGTCAGCTACGCTTGCGAATAATCCTTTTTGAGGTGGCCCTGCAGGGGCCACTTTTTTTAACGACTTTAAGATTCTAGGGGGCTTCATGCTGCGGCTGAAGAAGCTTGTTAAGACGTACAAGACCGGGGATCAGGCACTCAAGGCTGTCGATCTGGAAATTCCGCAAGGCCAAGTTCTGGCGCTGATTGGGCCATCAGGCGCGGGAAAATCAACCATGATTCGTTGCATCAACCGATTGGTTGAGCCGAGCAGTGGAGAAGTCTGGCTGGAAGATACCGAACTGACCACGTTGTCGTCTGGTGGTCTGCGCCATAAACGGCGCGAAATGGGGATGATTTTTCAGGAATATGCCCTGGTTGAACGTTTGACGGTCATGGAAAATGTCTTGTCCGGCCGCCTTGGGTACGTCGGTTTTTGGCGCAGTTTTCTGCGGCGGTATCCGCAGGAAAGTGTCGATGAAGCCTTTCGTCTTCTGGATCGTGTCGGCCTGCTGGCTATGGCGGACAAACGCGCTGATGAACTTTCCGGCGGCCAGCGCCAAAGGGTTGGTATTTGCCGGGCGTTGATCCAAAACCCGAAGCTGCTTCTGGTCGACGAACCGACGGCCTCGCTCGACCCCAAGACTTCCCGTCAGATTATGCGTCTTATCTGCGAATTGTGTGAAGAACGCGGACTTGCGGCAATCATCAACATCCACGATGTCGCGCTGGCCAAAATGTTCGTTCAACGCGTGGTCGGTCTGCGGTTTGGTAGCATCGAATTTGATGGCCGTCCGGAAGAGCTGACACCGGATGTTCTGACATCGATCTATGGCGAAGAGGATTGGGAAGCGACCATCGAGAAGGTCGAAGATGAGGACGATCATCCTCATGGCGGCTTTGATGAGAAAGCCGGGGTCGCCGCGTTATGAGCAGTGAACTGGACGCGCTCATCGGGCAAAAGTGGAAGAAGCCACCATTTATCAAACGCACGTGGCTTCGCTGGACCCTCGGCATAGGGTTTACCGCCTATCTGATTGCGGCTTTCATGACCATCGATGTCAATTGGAGCCGGGTCTACGAGGGTCTTGATCGGGGGGCGGCGTTCATTCTGGCCTTCACGTCGCCAGACTTTATTTCGCGTGCTGCCGATATTCGTGACGGGATCCTTGAAAGCATCATCATGACCGTCGCCGCTTCGGTCGTGGGGATTGCGATCTCCATTCCTATTGGACTGGGAGCGGCCCGCAACATTGCACCCTTACCGGTTTATTTGGTGTGCCGCGGGATTGTGGCTATCAGCAGGGCGCTACAGGAAATCATCGTTGCGATCCTGCTCGTGGCGATCTTTGGGTTCGGACCGCTGGCCGGTTTCCTGACCTTGAGTTTTGCGACCATCGGCTTCCTGTCAAAACTCCTGGCGGAAGACATTGAAAGCATGGACAAAGTCCAGGCTGAGGCGATCAAAGCTTCTGGTGCCCGTTGGCTTCAATGGATCAATTATGGTGTCCAGCCACAAGTGATGCCACGGCTTGTTGGGCTCAGCATGTACCGGATCGATATCAATTTCCGCGAAAGCGCGATCCTTGGCCTTGTTGGGGCTGGCGGGATCGGGGCAACGCTGAACACAGCGTTCGACCGTTACGAATATGATACGGCCGCTGCAATCCTGATCATCATCATCTTGATCGTTATGGCGCTGGAATATCTGTCCGGCATTATCCGGGCGAAGGTGCAATAATGCCAGTACTTGAGAAAAACGGCCTGAAGGTCTGGCAGCGCCGGACCCAAGGTGAAACCCTGTTGCGCTGGGCAGCTTGGCTGACGGGCACCGCTGTCTTCGTCTATTGCTGGCAGCAGATATCTGAATCCACCACCTGGTTCTTCGTCTGGGACGCTCCGCGTATTGCTGAGGATATCTGGACAAGAGCAACACCGCCGCGCTGGGAATATATCACCCAGCTTGGCAAACCAGTGTGGGACACGCTCAATATCGCGACGCTTGGAACGCTGATCGCCTTGTGTCTGGCAGTGCCAGTGGCCTTTCTGGCAGCGCGTAATACAACACCTTCAGCGACGTTCATCCGCCCAATCGCGCTGCTGATCATCGTTTCTACGCGTTCTATCAACTCGCTGATCTGGGCCTTGCTCTTGATCGCAGTCATCGGACCGGGGGTTCTGGCGGGCGTGGTCGCAATTGCGATCCGGTCAATCGGTTTCTGCGCCAAACTCCTTTATGAGGCGATTGAAGAGATTGATCATACCCAGGTTGAGGCAATAACGGCGACAGGGGCATCCCGGTGGCAAGTGATGGCTTACGGCATCGTTCCACAAATTGCGCCAGCATTTGCTGGCGTTGCCGTGTTCAGATGGGATATCAATATCCGTGAATCAACGGTCCTTGGACTCGTCGGGGCCGGCGGAATTGGACTACAGCTCTCCTCTTCGCTCAACGTTTTGGCCTGGCCACAGGTCAGCCTGATCCTGTTGGTAATCCTGGCAGCGGTCGTCTTGAGCGAGTGGGTCTCGGCAAAGGTACGGGAAGCAATTATTTGACCGACATGACATTGGAAAAAGCGTTCGCGGCCTATGAGGCCGCGCGCGTACGTTTGCCTGAAGCGCAAGAGGGCGGGCGTGCCACCCCGTGCGGAAATCTCGATGACATTGCAGATCAGTTCGATGTCTTTCTGCTCGACGCCTTTGGGGTGCTGAATATCGGCGAACACGCAATTCCAGGTGTTCCAGAGCGGGTTGCCGGTCTGCAGGCCAAGGGAAAGCGCGTTTTTGTTGTGACAAATGCCGCAGGGTATTCAAATGCCACCTTAATGGCAAAGTATGCCCGCCTTGGCTACGATTTTGCCCCGGAAAATGTCATTTCGAGCAGAATGACGCTGCTGCACGCTTTGACCCGTGAGCCGAAACGGTATTGGGGTGCCATGCTGTCCAAGGCTGCTGGGCTTGCTGACCTTGAAAACATCGATCTCACGCGCCTGGAAGAAGACCGCTCTGATTATGCCAAAGCGGAAGGCTTCTTATGCCTTGGGGCGGCAGAGTGGACCGAGGAACGGCAGGCTTTGCTGGAAGCGGCGCTTCTGGAGCATCCACGGCCGGTTCTGGTCGCCAATCCGGATATCGTAGCGCCGCGCGAAAACGGATTTTCGACGGAACCAGGCAGTTATGCGCACCGGCTGGCTGACAAAACCGGTGTCGCACCGCGATTTTACGGAAAACCCTTCGCCAATATCTATGACCTGGTGTTCGAGCGCCTGGGCGGTAGTGCCGACCGAAGCCGGATCGTTATGGTTGGCGACAGTCTTCACACCGATATTCTTGGGGCGCAAACTGCGGGAGTCTCGTCTGCTCTGATATCGGGTTATGGTTTTTTTGCAGGAACACCGATTCCTGGACTCATTGCGCAATCAGGTATCTGCCCTGACTACATTCTTGACCGGCCGTGACCCTTGATTGGCGGTAGTAGAGGGCCTCGAATCCCCGATAAAGGGATTAGTATTTCAATGGAACAGCCTTGAAGTTCGTCGTTGTGACCTGACTTCGCGCTTTTTGGGCAGAGTTCTGGCGCTGTAACCATCTACATTGACTTCTGCAGGTGGTTTTTATGAAACCTGTCATTGGTTTGATGTTTGTTCGGGAATATCCGGAAGGGATATTGCCACGCGAAGCTCGGGCAACGCCCTCTCGGCTTTTCCAGTATCGAGATATCAAACGCAGGGCATCAGAGCACGAAACAGAAATCGCTGGCTGGCTCGCGATTGGTGAAGATGCTAATCGGCCTCTGCGGCCAGTGTGATCCTGATTCAATTCCGATTCATGGCGCAAGCCAATCGCACAGCCTTCCGGCGCCGACAGGTTGCTTCGAAGATCTCGACGCTCACGGAGGCCAAGGCGTCCATCGCGTGTGCGGCTGGAGCGGCCCTAGTCGTTGCGGGAGCCCCGCTGGCACTCCTCCCGATCGTTCTGCTGTTAAGCGTGCCCGGGATCTCTTGGTGCCTCCGTCCAAAGCCCGGCGCGGATGTTCAAAGGATATATGTACCTGAAGCACACAGATCCGTAGGTTCTGTTCATCAACCAGGCATAAACGCGGCCGTGGTTGATCTCGCCTGCCCAGGGATCCTCCGGAAGCTGTTTTGTTGGTTCGATCCTGGTTCTGAGAGAGTTGATATAGAGGAGGTCCTGCAACGGAAAGAAAGCTTTTCAACTCTTCTTCTTTCAAGGTACCACTAAAAAATCCTAACCTGTTTTCGGGGAAATATACTCATGGCCAAAGCTCCTTCACCCAAGACCTCAAGATCGTTTCAACTCAAAGAAACGACCTGGCCGTTGGAGTGGGGGAGGCAGGTTGGGGTCTATATGTTGATGAAGGAGGTACGGCAAACCTCACCGGGCCGCTCGGAGATTGAAGGCTACGGCGAGCGTATCAACCTAAGTTCCTATTCTTATCTGGGCCTGTTGCGGCATCCGGCGATTGACAAGGCGGCTAAAGACGCCGTCGATACCCATTCAACCGGTGGGCATGGCGTGCGGCTGCTTTCAGGTACCAACACACTTCATACCCAGCTTGAGCAACGCCTGGCTGATATCCGGGGAGCAGACGCATGCATAACATTCGGCAGCGGCTACAATGCGAACCTGTCCACGATTTCAGCGCTTGTCGGTCCAGGGGACTATGTCGTCAGCGACAAGTTTAATCATGCATCCATTGTTGACGGGTGCCTGATTTCCCGCGCGAAATTTCTACGATACAATCACAATGATCCCGATCATCTCCATGAACGGTTGCGCCAAATTCCGCAGGACGCAAATGTGCTTGTTGTCAGTGACGGTGTGTTTTCAATGGACGGTGACATTATGAACCTTCCGAAGATTTCAGAAGTCTGCAAGGAGCATGGTGCGCTCCTGATGGTAGACGAAGCACATTCCTTTGGTGTGATCGGAGAGACTGGAAAGGGAATTGAAGAGCATTTCGGCTGTGGGGCGGACGCAATCGATATCAAGATGGGAACACTCTCCAAGGCAATTCCGAGCAATGGCGGGTATATTTGCGCTTCCGCAGAAATTGTCGAATATCTGAAACACCAGGCGCGGGGGTTCATCTTTTCAGCTGCAATGACACCTGCAAATGCAGCCGCCGCGCTTGCGGCCCTGGAGGTGATCGAGAAGGAGCCAGAGCGGATTTCGCGCCTGCATTCGAACGCGGCCAAATTCCGTGATTTGCTGACATCAGGCGGCGTCGATACCCTGCAATCGAAGACAGCAATTGTTCCGGCCTATTGCAAAGAAGACAAACGCGCCTGGTTCCTCGCTAAACACTGCATGGAACATGGTGTTTACGTCCATGGCATTCCTTATCCGGTGGTGGCAAAGGGGACAGCGAGGTTGAGGTGTAGCATCACGGCAAACCATACGGCTGATGACATTGCCCGAGCCGCTGAAGTCGTGTGCATGGCGTTCTCCGAAGTGCGGTAATCTCCAAGGTCTGGTCTGAAACTTGAACCTTATATCCTGCATGATATGGGCTGCAGATGTGGCTGTATTCGCCAATGCATGGCTCGATGTGATGATCCACGTGATTGCGGTATGAGCGCAGGGTTGGTCGCTCCATCTCATCACGTTCGCAGCGTTTGACCCATGCTCTGCATGCGTCACTGATTGTCTTGTTGTTTGTCATTGTGCTCGTTCAAGTCCCTGACGAACAACAGTCTAGGACGGGCGGCAGATGGTGCCGGGTGTTTTCCAGTCCGAAGATGAAAAATGCTAATGATGATCAGTGCTGGATCGAAGTCTTAGAAAAACCGAGCCAATGTCTGGGGGATGCCTTCTGGGTCCTTCAGCATTTTCATGCCAATCCCCGGAACATTAGGCGAATTGATCGGAGATTATTGATGATGGCGTAGCGTCGTGAGTTATATCAAGGCGAAGTGAATTGTTAGAGGTGTGCCGAAGAACAAGTGCGATAACATTCCAGATATTTGCCCATATTGGACACACAAGGTCAGAAATGTAAGCTTGTCCAACGATTGTTTCAGTTTAAGAAACTGTGGTATTGGCGAACGACCTAGCTGATGCACGATATGGCGTATTCATATTGTCGGGATCATCAGATATGCCTGAGAATGTAGCATTATCGATTGATTTCAATGGCGATGTCTTTGAAGCACAGCGCCAACTGCGGCGCTATCTGCTGGATCAGCCTGTTGTCCGTTACGCTCCAGCGCGTGATCTCGCTGCTCATATGCTGCTCAATCTCGATGATTTGCCGGGGTGTTGGTCATTAGCGACAAATTGGCTGAGAGCAAAACTTGGATGCCAGCGGGTTGATGCCGGGTTTGGCGCTTCCCGCGACTTCAATTATTTTCCAAGCCTGGCTGAAGCAAAGAACCCGGATTATGATGTACCCTCTTTTGGAGGGGCTGCGGTCTTCAATCAGGATCCAGCCATGCAAGCGATGTGGCTGGGGTCGCGACCGGTTGTGTTTGCCGATATTACGCAGGACCGTCGAGTCTCAAAACGCCTTCGCAACAGAATGTCCGGTGCCCAGACCAAATCAAAATTTGGTAGCGCTCTGCGAACAATAGATGGCAGCTACGGTTTGATCTGTGCTGATTGGACTGAACATCACGCACCAAGCGACTCCGGCCTGCTGGATTGTTTCGAGCACACCGTTGCAGATGTCTTGAGCCCGGTCATTGCTGTTTCCAAGCAGATCACGGCACAATCCGCTTCAGTGACAGATACAGTTCCGGACAGTGCCAGACCGATAACTACATCGTCTGATCAGCCAGGAGCGGATCTACTACAATTGCTGACCGAGTCAGAAATCGAAGTCGCCCGGCTTGCCGCTCGGGGGTTGAGCTACAAGGAAATCGCTCGAATTCGCGACAGGTCATTTTCTACAATTGATCACCAACTCCGCAGTATCCGTCATAAGACTGGTGTTACCAGTACATCGGCGCTTGTCAGTCTACTTGTGAAAGCCGGAATTCTGGCACAATAAGCGGCAATATATGTGATAGTTTTCCTTTGAATTACTGACGCTTAGTGTGCCAGCTTCCTTCTATCGCGAATGTTCGCGATAGAAGGCATCGCCGCGCCTTTGATAGCTTTCCTCCAGACCATCAGTGCCTTCCCTGAACTCTCAAACGAGAAGGGTAAGACACATGCCAGGGCATTAATGAATGCCGAATTCGGCAAAGGTCAATTGGGAGGAAAAATGGCCAAGAGATCACTGTTTCTTGCAGTTGCGATCGGGTTAATACCTGTCTCTGCATCGGCGGAGGGGTTGACCAAGAAATTGGTGCTGCCGGCTTCAGCTGCGCAAGAGATGATTGCAGCGTGTTTCGCAGATCAAGCCGATCACGCATATGCAAAAGTCACTGTTTTTGTTGTTGATGATGGCGGGCATCTGCTTGCTGCAGCACGCCAAGACGGAGCTTGCAAAGCCTGTTCGAACATTGCTCGCAACAAAGCCGTGACATCGGCGCTCTATGGAGCCGCGACCCGTGTCATGGCGGATCTATCATTCGGTAAGAAGCGTGACGGCGTTGACGCGGGTCTGCCTGGTGCTGCGTTCGTACCAGGGCTCGTTGCTTTTGCCGGCGGGCTGCCAGTGACCACGACCTCTGGTGAGGTGGTTGGCGGCATTGGTGTAAGCGGTGTAAGCAGTAATGAAGATGAGCAATGTGCCCAAGCTGGTGTCGCTGCTATCGCCCGGTTGCTGAAGTGGGGGCCGGCCTATGATTGAGAACGTCTTTTATCAGGCGGAAACCCAGGGCCATTTTGAGTATTACGCACTTGGTGATCTTAGGCTGGAAAGCGGCGAGACTTTGCGCGATGCGAAGCTGGCCTACCGGACTTTTGGAACGCTCAACGCCGACAAAACAAACGCGATCTTAGTCACCACCTGGTTCTCCGGAACTGGTAAGATTATGGAAGATGTTTATGTCGGCGAGGACCATGCTCTTGATCCAAACAAATACTTCATCATTGTCGTAGATCAACTTGGCAGCGGCGTTTCGACATCGCCGCAGAACAACCCGGCACCACAAACAATGGGTAAGTTCCCCAAGTTGAGCATTGGCGATGATGTTCAGGCACAGCATAGGCTCTTAACTGAACTCTTCAAAATCTCAAAACTGGTACTGATTGTTGGCGGATCCATGGGGGGGCAACAGGTATATGAATGGGCTGTGACCTATCCCGACATGGTGGAGAGGGCGGCGCCCATTGCCGCAACAGCCCGCATATCCCTGCACCAGAAGGTGTTTGTGCAGGCACTAGAAGAGGCGATCAAGTCAGACCCTGCCTGGCAAAATGGTTGGTATTCTTGCGGATTGGAAGTGCGGGAAGGGATGGACCGGCTGGCGAAAATTGTCGCTACACTTGGTTGGTCACACGAATTCTATCAGGAGAAGCGTTGGGCCTCCGTTTTGGGCATGTCATCTCTGGATGATTTCATAAACGGAGTGATGAAGGCCTATTTTGAGCCTATGGATCCAAATGTGTTGCTGTGTGAAATGCACAAATGGCAAAGGGCAGATGTCGGCCGCCATACCGATGGAAATCTGGCCGAAGCCCTAGCGCGGATCACAGCCAAAACATGCGTTATGCCGATAAGCCACGATCTCTTTTTTCCTCCAGACGAATGCGAGCAAGATTGCAAGCTGATTGCCGGGGCAACGGTTCGAGTCATCGAGACAAAAGAGGGCCACATGGGGCTTAACGGATTTGAGCCAAACTATATGGCTCAGGTGGATAGCCATCTGAAAGATTTGCTGAACGCTTAGGCATACCCGCCCGCTGAAAAGAGAACCGCTGCTTGGAACTGCCGAGCAGCGAACGGGAGAGTTTGTCTGATCTCCGGCGGTTCCGGGGCAAGAGGGAACAATGAAAACGCAAGAAGAAATGCCGCTGGCAGTCCGCGGTGCAACCAAGACTTACAACACACAATCAGGGGCCGTCCACGCTCTGCGTAATGTGGATCTGGATGTGGAGCAAGGCGCGTTTATCTCTATTGTGGGGCCGTCAGGATGCGGCAAAACTACCTTGTTATGGTCGCTCGCAGGGCTGCATAAACTTAGTTCCGGATCTATTGCCCTCGGCAGTGATATCATTTCCGGTCCGCATGCAAGCATTGGCATGATGTTTCAAGAAGCCAATCTGCTGCCCTGGCGAACTGTTCAAAAAAACATAGAATTTCCGTTCGAAATTCGCGGTGATCAACCGGACAAACAGAAGATAGAAGCCCTTCTCGACCGTGTCGGTCTGGGGGGCTTTGGCAAGAAGATGCCGAAGGAGCTATCCGGCGGGATGCAGCAGCGGGCATCCATTGTTCGCGCTTTGGCGAGCGATCCGAAAGTGCTTCTGATGGATGAGCCATTTGGTGCGCTGGATGCCTTCACCCGCGACGCGATGAACAAGCTGGTTGAAGAAATCTGGCTGGAAACACGCAAAACGGTAATTCTGATCACCCATTCCATCGCAGAAGCCGTTTTCTTGGCCGACAAGGTTTACATCATGAGCGCCCGGCCAGGGCAAATTTCGAAAGTGGTCGATGTCCCCTTTCAGCGTCCGCGTCAGCTGGAGCTGATGGAAACCAGCGAATTTTTCGATCTCGTCAACGAAATCAAATATGAAATCCAACATCAGCCGTCCGGTCATCGTGTTGCGACGGTTCTGGGGTAGTGAAATGGCAGATATCTCACAATCATCAAACTCATCCGGTGCGCCGGGATTGGCGACTGCGTCAGGGCTGGGCGGCGGATTAGGCGCACAGGGCGCCAAGGAAACAATGGCCATTGTCAGCATTGCTGTCCTGGTGATTGTCGGCGGTGAGCTTTTGCTCAAGTACTTCGGCGTCCCGCAATATATCCTCCCAAGGCCGTCGGAAATCGCCGCGATCTTCTTTTCTCCCGAGATCGCGGCGATTGGGGAGCACTATAGTTACACACTGGTAGAACTTGTTTCCGGATATGCGATCGGGGCATCGATCGGACTGCTTCTTGCGGCAATCATCACCCAGTTTCCATTTGTCGAAAAAGTCATCACACCCTACATCCTGCTTCTGGTTACTACGCCGATGCTTGCGCTCGTGCCGCTGCTGATCCTGAACTTTGGTTTTGGCTATACACCGCGCATTGTTGCAGTCGCTCTCGCCTCAGGCCCAATGGTGATGATCAACGCTGCGACCGGTTTTCGCAGGGTCGATGCCATGAAAATCTCCCTGGCGCGATCTTACGGCGCCAGCACTCTGCAAATATTCCTAAAGATCCGCACACCCATGGCCATGCCCATGGTGATCGTTGGCCTGATGATCGGCGCGATCTTTGGAATGATTACTGCTGTAGGAGCTGAAATGTCAGGTGGAGGCTTTGGCCTGGGAAGCCGTCTGACAACCTATTCATCGACTCTTCGGATGCCCGAGTTCTTCGCCTGTATCCTACTTCTGGCGGTCACCGGGATTGCGATCTACGCGCTGTTCTTCTGGCTCGGTAAGAGGCTGGCGGGGTGGGAAAGCTAGTTTTCGAAGTCACCCGGCAAACACAGAAACTTCAAAAAATACAAAATTTTAGATGCTTAACTCGGAGGAAAGCCAATGAAATTCGAAGATCTCACACGCCGTCGCCTGTTGAAAATCGGTGCCAAGGGCGTGGTCACCACAACCGTGTTGGGTTCCGGAGTGTTACCGCCGACAGCTGCTTTGGCCAAACCTTATAACGGTCCACACACATGGATTTCTCCACGCGGAACCATCGAAGTTATGGATGATTATCCCTATTGGGTGGCTAAAGCCATGGGCTACTTTGGTGATCTTGGTGTGGAAACGGCAATGGAACCAGGGCCAGCCGACGGGACTGCTGTCGTTAAGTTTCTGGCCGTCGAGCAGGCCGATATCGGATTTCCTTCCCCAGGCGTTTTGTCCTTTGCCGTGAATGCTGGCATGGATCTGGTCTCAGTGTTTGGCAGTGGCAATCTCGACCTCTTCAACATCGCCTTTCGCAAAGGTGAAGGGGTGCGGTATCTGAAAGAACTGGAAGGTAAGACTGTTCTTTTGGGGTCTGCTGCCTGGCAGTCCATTTGCGACCCGATGTTTGCAGCTGTCGGTGTCGATCCTTCGAAAATCAATTATGTCGAGGCTGGTTGGCCGACATGGACGACTGCGCTGGCCAGCGGTAACGGAGATGCTTGCCTGGCTTGGGAGGGCTTGCGCGCGGATCTGACTGCCAAGGGGCTGGATTTCGACTACTGGCTCGGCATGCGGGGGTCGCCACTGCCGTCCAATTCGCTGGTCGTGCGCCGGGCTGACCTTCAGGATCCAGACCGTCTGGAGTTTTTGAAAAAATATCTCAAAGGCTGGGCGATGGGCAGTGAATTTGCCGACCGCAATCCGCGTGCTGCAGCAGATATCGTCTTCAAAGCTTTGCCGACGACAAAGGCCAACTATGGTCCGCGCGCAGGTACAGAAAGCCTTATGCAGATCCACCGCACGTTCAAAGGTTCGATGTCAAATCGACCCGGCTGGGGTGCGCATGACATCCCATCGTGGGACAATTTCTTCAGGATTCTCAAGGATATCGGACAATCTCGGATTGATATCGATGTTGAACGCTATGTCAGCAATGAGTTCATTGCCGGGGCGAACAGTTTCGACAGGGCTCAAGTTCATGCTGATGCCGACGGCTACGAGCTTCCTTCGGATCTTCAGGAAATCGATATGGAAGCGCTGGAAACTAGGTTCTACAGCAACGTGATCAACTAGCTCGCCAAAAGCACTGGATTTTCAATCAACCTTCCCAAGGCAGATACCTTATCCGCCGAACTGTTTTCTTTGAAACGGTTCGGCGGACTGGCCGAGAAATCGGCGCCTTGGTCAGGCGATGGCTGTGAGTGCTTTGGAAGTCGCAGTTTCGTTGCCGGGAAAAAACCTGACGGAATCATTTGCCAATGCTTCTGTCCTGGTATCCAACGCCCAACGCCGATCCACAATGATCCGCGCATTGTAGCTGGTTCCTGCGACAACCCGATTTTCTCCAAGGCCCAGAATTACGACATAGTTTCCGCTTGTGAAGAGACCCAGCCCGAAGTAGCGGTCCTGTGAGAGGGGCAGAAGCATGACGCATTTTGTGAACGTGGTCGCGTCATTTCCGTCTGCATAGGCTGCAATTACCCAGTTTCCCGATTTTTCCAGCGAAAGGCGGTTGGAAGCGGATGCAGCACTAACACTTGCCAGCAATGTGAGAAATACAGCAGTAGCCAAAGCGGCGAAAACACGAACGATTGTCTCCCGGGTACCTGTAGTTTTTGGCCTGTCAATCTCTGTGTGAGACCACCTGCGCTGCCGAAATTCGGATGGACCCGGACATTCTATTGGAAACCACCACATTCAAAATTGAAGCATCTGCCTATGACAAAACTTCTAATCTGCTTGTGGATTGGAGCTGTTTTTCAAAATAGCTTATGTAAAACCGCATTTCCGGACATCATGTCTGATCAGGAAGGGGGAGGCTTGTAGCCGATTGCTTCTTTTTGAAGAGTTGTAAAGCCTAGCGGTCGCTCGATTTACCACCGGTCGCGGTGTTACTTCCTTGCCAAAGCCTCCTTGCTGAGTGGGGCTGTATGGGGGCCGATTGCCAATGTCCGGTTCATTTAACTGGACCCTGCCACATAACACCCGCTGGCAAAATTCGTCGAGGCTTGCGCGCGCAGCACCGTGGCGAACTCTTTGACCAGGTCGGGGAAGAGGCAGCGTTCGCGCGTGAGCAGCGAGACCACCCTTTTTTCGTCCAGCCCGCGGATTTTGCGAAATGCAAGGTGGCTAGGCAGGAGACCAACGACAGACTCAGGCAGAATCGTGAACCAGTTGCCAGTTTGCACCATGCTGATGAGCGAGAGTGTATTCCTGGCTGTGACCCGCTTCGTTTGCAACAGCTTTTGAACTGCTGGGATCTGGATTTTCGAACAAAGGTGATTGTGGACGAAACCCGGGATCATCAACTCATCGAGGTCCGGTGCGCGCGTGCAGTGCATGAGAGAGTGATCGGGAGCAGCCACGAGCCCGAAAGTGTCCTCAAAGAGCGGTTCGGCGCAAATGCCGTTCAGTTTCGGCTGTCCGGAAACAATTCCAACCTCGACTTGTCCGTGCATGATCGCGCCCGTGACAATATCGGAATCTGCGTCCCGAATCTCGATCTGCAGAGACGGATACCGCGCCATCATGACGCCAACTGATTTCGATAAGCCTTGAGGAACGGCGGAGGGAACAGAGGCAATACGCAGCACGCCCCCGGGCGAACGCGCCAGGGTTTCGATGGTATCGATGGCTTCGTCATGCAGGCGAAGTTGTTGCTGGGCCAGGGTGAAGACTTCTTCTCCAAACGGGGTCAACTCGTTCTTGCGATCCGTCTCAAAGAGCCGCGCACCCAGATGATCTTCCATTTGTTTCAGGCTCATTGAAATGGCGGAAGGTGTGCGCCCGAGCCGTAAACCCGCATCCGCAAGATTGCCGCTTTGGGCAACGGCCGCAAAGCAACGCAACATTGTCGTTGTGATTGCCATTTCAGTTTTCCTGAAATTGAGATCAATAATTCAAGTTTGACTGACTTCTGTAATCGAGTCCACTCTGGCGTCACAGGAACATCACCGGGAGCCATCTGATGACGAAGTTGAACCTAATTGCAGGAGACTGGGTCGCAGGTGATCAGGACATTGAAAACGTAAATCCTTCAGACTTAGCTGACAGCATTGGTCGTTTCACACAGGCAACCGGGCCGCAACTCGAGAAGACACTTGAAGCGGCACGAGCAGCGCAAGCCACATGGGCCAGCTACCTGCCGGAACGAAAACAGGCGGTGTTGATGAACATCGGCAACGAGCTGATGGCGCGGGCCGAAGAGCTTGGCACGCTGCTCAGCCGCGAGGAAGGCAAGCCGCTGGCCGAAGGTAAGGGCGAAGTCTATCGCGCCGGGCAATTCTTCACCTACTACGCGGCGGAATGCCTGCGGCAGATCGGCGAAAATGCCGACAGCGTCCGTGCCGGTGTGGAAATTGACGTCCGTCGGGAGCCCGTCGGCGTTGTGGTGGTCATTTCGCCTTGGAATTTCCCAACCGCCACGGCATCGTGGAAGATCGCTCCGGCTCTGTGTTACGGCAATGCCGTGGTCTGGAAACCTGCCAATGTCACCCCGGCATCCGCTGTCGCCCTGACCGAAATCATTGCAAAACAGGATATTCCAAAAGGGCTCTTCTCCCTTGTTATGGGATCTGGCCGAACCGTCGGTCAAAAACTGGTAGAAAGCCCGGTTGTCGATGCTATTTCGTTCACCGGCTCCGTACCAGTCGGCAAAAGTATTGCTGCGTCTGCCATCCAGAACTTGACAAAGGTGCAGATGGAGATGGGGTCAAAGAACGCGCTCGCGGTTATGGAGGACGCCGATCTTGATCTTGCCGTCACCCTCGCGCTTGGCGGTGCATTCGGAGGCTCGGGTCAGAAATGCACCGCCTCTTCCCGTCTGATCGTCCATGACGCGATACACGATGCCTTCGTAGACCAGCTGATTGCGGGCGCAAAAGCGATGAAAGTGGGTCACGCACTCGAAGACGGGACACAGATGGGGCCGGTGGTTAGTGACGATCAGCTTCAGGAAAATCTGGCCTACGTCGAACTTGGCAGGTCCGAAGGGGCGGAGCTTGCCTGCGGCGGATCCCGGCTCGAACGGCCGCACAAAGGCTATTACATGTCCCCGGGCGTCTTCCTGAACACGACGAATAACATGCGCATCAATCGGGAGGAGATGTTCGCGCCGTTGACCAGCGTCATCAGGGTCGGCAGCTATGACGAAGCATTGGTTACCGTGAACGATACCAATTTCGGCCTCACTTCCGGTATCGTCACGCATGATTTGGCCCGGGCAACGCACTTCCGGCGAAACGCCCGAACGGGTGTTGTCACGGTTAATCTTCCGACCGCAGGCACGGACTACCATGTTCCGTTCGGCGGGCGCGGTGACAGCTCCTACGGACCACGGGAACAGGGCAAGGCAGCAGCAGAGTTCTATACCACCGTCAAAACCGCCTATATCAGCGCTGGGGTGCCAAGCTGATGCGGATCGATGGGCTGCAATATGCAAATTGGTCGGAAAAGATCTTCCGGCAGATGCAAGCAGGCGGCGTGAATGCTGTCCATGTCACGGTTGCCTATCACGAAACGTTCCGCGAAACGGTTCTGAACTTCGAACGATGGAATCGTCACTTCGAGCAATATGCGGACCTGATCATTAAGGGGACCACTGCCACCGACATCGACCGAGCGCGGGAGACAAACCGCACGGCGATTTTCTTCGGGTTTCAAAACCCAAGCCCGATCGAAGACGATGTCGGCCTGGTCGAGATCGTCCACACGCTTGGCGCTCGTTTCATGCAGCTGACCTACAACAATCAGTCTTTGCTTGCGACGGGTTGCTATGAAGACAGTGATACTGGATTGACGCGTATGGGCAAGGAAGTGATCGCGGAGATGAATCGTGTCGGCCTAGTCGTTGATATGAGCCACTCGGCGGATCGCTCGACCATAGAGGCGGCGGAGTATTCGAACCGTCCTATCGCGATCACGCATGCCAACCCTTACGCCTGGCACCCAGCCCTTCGGAACAAACGCGAACACGTGATCCAGGCCGTGACCGAGCGCGGCGGAATGCTGGGCTTTTCAGTCTATCCCCACCATCTGAAAGACAAGTCCGATTGCACGCTGGAAAGCTTCTGCGAAATGATCGCGCGTACGGCTGAGAAATTTGGTGCCCAATGCCTTGGGATCGGCAGCGATCTTTGCCAGGATCAACCCGACAGCGTGGTCGAGTGGATGCGCATGGGGCGCTGGACCAAGACAACGGATTACGGGGAAGGATCGCCCAGCAATGCCGGGTTTCCGCCCATGCCCAACTGGTTCCAGGACAATCGCGACTTCGGGAATATCGAAGAAGGACTTCGCGCGACCGGCCTGAATGCGGACGAAATCGCGGGTATCATGGGCGGAAACTGGTATCGTTTCTTCCGCGAGAATTTCGGACCGGAGGACAGCGTTTGACCGAAGCCCTGACCATCGCACGGCGTGACCCGGCGCGCGTCATGCGCTTGAAACGGCTTGGGTCGCTGCATCAGTGCCGCTTGAGTTTCATGCGCATTCTTACGAGACGAATGGCCCGTGATCGCTGGTCATTCTCGCGCACAGTCTTTGACATCGACGAAAACGGCGTGGGTCGCGCGGTCTATGCTGCAACGGGGCCAGAGCGAACCTATTCGCTTGTAGCCTTTGCACACGACCTGCCTGCCGGGAAGCGGTCGGACCGAGTCATTGCAGAGGCATGGGACGCGACCTTCACCTTGTTTGATGGGGTGCCAACCGACTCTGACCTTGACCGTCTGGCGGTGAACGTTCCGCTTCAGGAAGCGGGCCGCGTCAGCGAAACCGAACTTTCGCTCTCGCGGGCCAACCGCTCTGTTCGGCTCTGGGAACATGTCGTCGACGCGCTTGCCGCAGGGCGCCAGCCTGAAATCGAGAGAATAGCCGATGTCGGATACCTGATGCGCACCACCGCCGTCTATGGCTCAGGAAAATTCGGCGCAGCGGATCGTGCAAAGATTGCAGCACGGCCAGAAATGCATGTGCCCTTCCAGGCCGAGATGCTGTCGGTCTATCTCACACGGACATTCGTGCGCGATCTGGTGCAGCACATGGCGTTTGCAAAAGGGGGGGCAAAGTCCGTCAAGCTCGATCCGTCAATCGCGCGCCAGCTGGGGATCGGCAATTCCACCGGTCTCGGAATGGCACCCTATATCGTGAACCACCCTGTGCTGTTCAACAACTGGATTATGGTCCGCGAGGAGGCGATTGCCCGTGTACGCGCGGTAAAGCAGGCGCGCGAAAGAGAAGTCCGTGATTTCCGGACCATTCTCAAACGGGCGGAGATGTCTCTACGGAATTGGCGCTCCGAACACAAAATACAGATCCAAAAGCTCGGGCAGCTGGACCGGGACCTGACATTGCTGAACGCCGAGATAGCAGACTTCGACTTCAATCGGCCGTTCCCCTGGAACCGTCTCATGGACTGGGCGGAACGCACGTTGAGTGAAGAGGGTGAGGAATTGCTCGCCTCGCTTATTCTTGAACCCCACGCAGCACTTGTTGACGGTTTGGCGGATTGCATGGCCGACGACCGAGTTGAGGTGTTCCGGATCGATGGAACCATGCAAGTGGCGGAACTGCGAGACCTGATCGAAGGCAATTTCGGTTGGGCGCTCGATATGGACTGGGATGCAAAGGCGAACTGCGCGCGGGCTTGGTACGTTTCTGAGGAGAAGCTTGAGCCACGATTGGGTGAACGGTTCGAGGAACCCATAGTACCCTATGAACAACCGCTTGCACCCGCCCGGGACGCAGCCGCCGCCTATTCCACATTGGCAGACTGGAATACGGATCAAACCGTTGCTGACTTTCTGCTGCAACACCCGGAACATCGGCATACCGTGCGCCGCGCGCAGCTCAGCCGATGCGCACCGTATGGTGAGATCCGTGATAATACGATCGCCGCGGATGTTTTGCCGATCGATATGCTACGCGCCAAGCTTTCGTTCTTTGGAGCGACCCATTTCGATCCGCGCTCGGACCGGTGGGTTCGGATATGCATGTATGCGGGAGCTCCTTATCCCGAGGAACTTTCAGAAAAAAACGCCGACTATTGGGTTTATCCGGAAGGCAACCCATGACGATGTCGCTGAACGAGGTCGAGGCTCTGGCCAAGAAGGCTGCACGTGGAGCCGGTTATCCTTGGGGGGGCGCGGAAGAAGCGGCCATGGCGACTCGTTGGCTGTGCGCACGCGACATCGACGGCTGTCTGGAACTGGCCGAACTCCTGGTCGCAAGAGACGGCAACGACTATGCGGATAGCGCGCCCGTGCTTGGTTTGTCATGGATTTCGCGGGGCGGGTGGCTTTGTCCGATTTCGACCGGCTGTGCTCTGTCTGATCGTGCCGAGACCTTGAACAATAACGTTTTGCGGATTGAAAACGTGAGGCGGCCGATCCTGCTGGCGCCGTTTGCAGCAACTTCCGCACAACAGCTCAAGAAATCTCTGGTGCTGTCATGGGAGGGGGCCCAAATCGCCACGGACGGTGAGGCGCTACGCATAGAGGGCGAGACGAGCGTGACTGTTGCAACCGTTTCGATCGGGTTTCAGCAGGTATTCGAAGTTCCCTCAGTGCAATCTCATTCGAAGCGTGCGCAGCCGGACGAGAACAGCCGCGCCATTCTCGAACGTTTTGCCCATCGAACTTATGCGCCTGCGACCGACGCCTCCCGCCTATCGGGTGCCGGTGCAGGCATTTCCGATAACGACTGAACCGATGATGTCATGAGCGATATGTAAACTCAGACGCTTGCTGAAATCGAGGATCTCGGCTTTCGTGTGCGAATTTCGCGGGGCCGGTCTGTGCGCGAGTTCATCGCCGGCGGCGTCTTTGAACCTGCCTTGGTCTGTTTGCCTGGATGACGATACTCGGCGGCACGGCAATCGATCTGGAGCTGCCGGGTGGCGCGGATGGAGCAATCATCGGGGCTTCCAACACCGCGAAACTGTTCGTGACCCTGGAAGAGATGATTTCGGCCGGCCTTCTGCCGGGGATCACCATTATTTGGGTTGTGCTGATCATGACCGTTCTCGTGACCTCTACCGACGTCGGTATTCTGGTGATGAACACGATCATGTCGTGAGGAGACCAGATTGTGGGCAACAAACAAAAGATTGTCTGGGGCCTTATCCTGGCGGCCGTCACCGGTACCTTGCTTGTTGCCTGTAAATCCCGCGGTGCGGACCCGATGGAGGCCTTGCGGAACGCGATGATCATCGCTGCGTTGCCGTTCACAATGGTAATGGGGCTGGTGTGTGTCGTTCTTGCGAAAGCGCTTAATCTCGATGGTTAGCGCAACAAGCTCGGCATACGGGTCCCCACGGCCGCAGAATAATTCCTAGCCGGGCGGGTCTATCGCCCGCTCGGCTTGTTCGCTCATCAGAGGACGCTTGCCATAAGATTGCCGGGCTTCCGCTTATTGCCGTTCATGGTCACGTATTTCTGAGCGCGGTCATTGATGGTCAACTCGAGTATATATTTTCGATCCAGAAAAATTACAGGGTTCTATTGCAGGAATTGACGCTTAGTTAGCTGTATGGCCGACTGTCAATTAATTCGAGTATTTTCTTGTTTGTGCAAATAGCAAGTAAAATAAATTCTCGCTGCTACTTTAAAGGCTGGACATCTTGGAAATAGATCCCAGAATTGCCGATCGTTTGCGAAAGACATTACTTGGTCGCATTATTTCATTCGAAAAACAAATAAACGATGATTTCAGCAACATGATAAGCCAGTGCCGCGAATTGGGTCAGCTTGGCCTGCCCGGATTCGAGCTGCTAGCCGATAAAATCAAAGTCCATCAGGATCTACTCTTCAAGTACCCACCCCAGAGTGACGAGGGGCGGCGCATCCGCGATTCAACGATCGAGCTTTGCCAACAGCTTTCAGAACTTTTTTCTGAGTTAGCAGATTTGTCCGCACAGACTAGCAGGAGTGAAGCGAGAGCTATCTTCGTGGATGAAAATGTAGAGATCGCTAGAACAGTCATGAACAAGGATGGCTAAATTTCAATCAGAAGCTCTACCAATTTCTTTCAGTGATCCAACTTGCCCCGGTTGCCATGCCCACTCATGGAGCCGGGGATTTTTTATTCCAATGGCTTTAAGGGGAGGCTTTCGATCGCTAGGCTGCGCTGCAGTGATGGCGTTGTTGTATCTGGACACCAATCAGGCTTCCAGAAGTCCTTTCCGAAAAGATTGAGCAACCAAGTGAGATCTGTTTGAGGCCTCCAGCTTTGTCGCAGCTGTTGTGAGATACCCGGCAACGGTTGATTTAGACAGTCCCAAAATAATCGCGATTTCTTCTGTTGTTTTACCGTGAGCAACCAGCTCAACGCATTCCCATTCACGCTTAGACAGCTTTCCTGCTTTCTTGCGCTTGGTTGACGACACCGTGCTTAGATGCGCAAACATGAAATGAGACAGGAGATGCAAAGCAGCCAACTCCTCTTCCTTCAGTTGATCTCTACGCCCGCTGAACATGACCAACCCTTGCTGTCCGGAAAGACTGTAGCCAGGGAAGGCTGTGCCCTTTGGCATGCCGAATTTATTGAATAACTCAGCTGTTTTGGGGCCTTCCACAGGACCGCGTTTCAGAGCGATAGTGTCCAGATCCCAGTGCACTTCTGACCTGGAAGTCCAGATTGCCTTTATGATCGGACTGCTTCGCAGTAACCCGAAATCATCATATTCCCGGACCAATTGATTTGGCCAATTGCTCACCAATATTTTGGACTGCAAGTTGTTTTCAGTTGGCGCAGGTAGATATGTGATGCAAAAGTATTCGTAATCGAAAGCCTCACAGATCTCTTTCAATAGAGATATGGATTCCGTTAGTGAATTTGTTTCTTTTATTTTTTGGTATGTTTTCAGTGTGAATACGGACATCGTTTTTGCTGATTCTGGCATTCCTGAAATCCAGTGAGCCCTAACGCTTCAGTATAGGCTGCTTTGAGTTGTAATTTTGCATACGTAATTGTTAGTACATCATGAGACTGGAAACAGTAATCCGCGAATTATGCCATTGGAAAATATACTATGGTAAAAAAGTGGGGAGATTTAATCATATGAATTTGGTTCTGCGCGGTGAGGTTGATCTTCCGTTAGGAAATCAATGGGTTGTGGGCAAGGGCTCTGCTGACTTTGTTCAGATCTGTATGAAAGGTCAGTGACTGCCGACTAAATTTCGAGCAGCGGACTCGCTTGTGGTTGCAAAATTATGAAAGCGCTTACATAAAATCTACTTTAGGTTGAGTGAATTGTGCGGTTTCCGGTCCGGCGCCGAGTTCTAAGCGCAGTTTAAAAGGTCGGATTAACTATGAAGTCAAAGAAATATACTGTCTCCGAAAGGCTCCGGTTCGCGGAGATTGGTGATGCGGTGTTTTCGGGCCTGCGGAAACTATGGCCATCTCGAGCATAACATTGATGGATTTTTGAAGGAGTTCTATTGCCATCTCCAAACCAATCCGGATATGGCAAATTTGGCTGGAGATCAGCAGACCTCGCCACTCAAACGTCAAAGGCGACCGAAAATACCAGTCAACAGCTGTCAGAAATACAAGGGGCAATTTCCGGGGCAGTGCAGTCTATCGAAACCATCGTATTCATTGTCAACAATCTTGATGAAGTAACGGCATCGATCGCTGCGGCCGTGGAAGAACAGGGCGCAGCAACAGTAGAAATGTCATCGAGTGTACAAGCTGTTGCCGAGGGCGCTGAACGTTTGAAGATGAATATAGGTGGAGTGCAAGAGGCGATTGAGTTGTCCGACCGGACTGCAATGCAGTTTTCGGCTGGATCACGCACATTGGATAGCAGCGCAGCTGCTATAACCCAACATATCGAAGGTTTCTTCGAGCGCGTCGTAAGTCTCTTGTAATCAACATTCGCACAGAAACAGCTCAGTTGGTGGGGGGAAGGGCCCTTTAATTTGCATTGATCTGAATGTTGTAATTCACAGTGGCGAAGGAGTTCGCCATGTCTGATTTGTTTCTGCGCTCACCTTCTCAGATGTCGAAGATTGAGCCATGTTTTCCAAAGCCTCATGGGGAGCCGCATCTTGATGAGTGCCGTGTTGTTTCCGGGAACGTCTACTTGCTGGAGCGCGGCCATCAATGGAAGGACGCACCAGAAGACTACGGACCTCACAAGACGCTCTACAATCGGTTCCGCCGTTGGGCGGAGCTGGGTGTGTTCGACAAGATTTTCAGACACTTGGCCCGCGCTGACGGGCCGCCTGACATGATGATGATCAATGCCACACATCTCAAGGCTCACAGTACGGCCTCGAGCCTCGTAAAAGGGGGATCCTTCCCCGCCACATTGACTGGATAAAAGGTGGCTTGAACACAAAATTGCATGCGATTTGTGATGGCAAGAGACAGCCAATTGCGAGTGCCTGACGGGTGGACAGGTGTGCGATCACATCGGCGCCAAGATCCTCTGCCCCATCCTGCCTGACGGCACTGTGACCATGATCGCCGACAAGGGCGCCGACAAGAGCTATGACAGTGACGAGTACCGCGCAGCACTCGTCGCCAAGGATATCAAACCTCGCATCCCGCCGAGAAAGCGCAGAAAGGCACCGGCATCATTCTCCGAAACTCAATACAAGCAACACCATAAGATCGAAAACATGTTCGGCCGGCTTAAGGGCTGGCGGCGCATTACCACCCGCTATGATCGCCGTTCAGACATCTGCATGGCGGCAATCGCACTCGCCGCAATCATAACTTGGTGAATACAATGCGTCCTGAGCCTAGGCTCCTGACCTTTGGCGGAAGAGCGGGGTTGCCGGCTCCTCCATTTTTGTCTTCTCTTTTGTTAGTCCAAGACCCTATGTCAGTGTGGTGATATCTTTAACAATGGCATACATTGCAGTTATTACGCCAGGGAGGCTGTTGAAGTGAATATAAATTCCGCAATTGAGATCGATTTTCTGAGTAAAAGTGATCAATAAATTTAAAATGATAGCGCTTTCATGTTTGGTTTAATCAAAATTTTACATGGACAAGTATAACTTCCCTTACGTTTATCGTGGAGGGGGTTGTGATGAATTCTAGGAAGTTATTTGTTTTTTTTGTTTTTTTGGCCTCTGCAATGATGGTTGAAGCAAAGGCTGAGGGTACATATCGTATCTACTTTGATGCAGACCAGGTTTTGGGTGCTAGTTCGGCTGATGCGATCTATCAGGGCGTCGACGCAGCCTTCGCTCAAGCAGGGCATAAATTGGGGAAGCGTGCGGTCGAGTTTGTGAGACTCAACCATCGCGGCAATCCAAAGCGGTCCTGGCTGAACCTGACCAAGGCTTTAGCTGATGAAAACAGTCTGGCCGTGATAGGTGGCGTCCATTCCCCGCCATACATAACCTACCGTGATAAAATCAACGCATCTGGTGTGGTTTTGTTGCTTCCTTGGTCGGCGGGTGCGCCGATCACACGTGCAATAGGCGATAGGAACAGCATATTCCGTGTGTCGGTTGACGATTCAAAAGCCGGGGCATTCCTGGCGGAACAGGTCCTGGCAACCGAGGCCTGCAAATCCGTCGTATTTTTGGTCTGGAACAGTGGCTGGGGACGATCCAATCTGCCGCATCTGGAAAAGGCGTTTTCCGCTACCGGCCGCGACGTACCCCAACACTTCCTCTTTGACACCGGACTTGGGGAGTCGGGTGCGCAGGTTATTGTCGACAACGTTCAAAAACTCAATGCCGACTGCATGATCATTGTCGGAAACCTCGCAGAAGAGGCCCTGCTGCTGAATGAGCTTCATGCGTCTGGTGTCAAAATCCAGGTGTTCAGCCACTGGGGTATTCTGCTTGGCGATTTCGTAGACCGAGTTCCGGCCGAGGTGCGGAATTATCTCGATTTTCAGTTCATCCAGACCTGCGCCTTGCAGCAAGAAGCTGCAGGAAATCCCGTTTTGAAAGACATTTTTGAAACGCCGCCGATAGCCGCCCTGGAGGGCAAGTCAGAGCTTTCGGACATACCCTCTGCCGTCGGATTTGCGAATGCATATGATTTGGCTTCTCTCCTCATTGAGGCCGGGCAGGCTCTTCCTGAGGAGGGGGGCATAGGGCAGCACAGGCAGCAACTGGTTCAAGCCCTCCAGGGTCTGGAACAGCCTGTTGACGGGATCCTGAAACGCTATGTGCGCCCGTTCAGCAAATACAGTCCGGACAACCCGGATGCGCATGAAGCACTTGGACGAGAGGATCTTTGCATGGCCCGTTTTACGGATGACAACCGCGTCGCAATAGCGGCTGCGAAAAAATAGGATCCTTTTACGTGTCTCTTGCCGCCAGGTATTTTTCGCTTCTGTTGCTTTCGCTGCTCGTTGCAATGGTGGCCGGCGCTTTCGCGATGCAAGCCGTCACCGGTCCAATCCTGACATCACTTCAGCAGTCGGCTCTGACCCAGCAAGCCCGGAATTTCAGCCTACTGATTGGCAGCTCCATCGACGTGCATCGCAGGGAGCTGGAACTCCTGGCCGCCGATCCGCGTTTGATCTCGGGGGTCATCGGCGAAGCGGATGACCTCAGCCGAGCAGAAGATCATATTGCGCAGTTCAGTAGCCATGTGGATTTTTCAAGCCTTGTGGCAATTGACATATTCCAGGAACCGATCCTCACTTTCAAGCGGCCAGGCTGGGAAGGCCACACGCAAGCGAGCGAGCGGTACCACGATTTGGCGCAAATCCTGCTGGGGAATTACGACGGGAAATCTTATGTCCTGTTCGACACAACCGAAGCAGGCGTAAGTTTCCACATAGGTGTTCCAATCCTTTTAAACGGATCCGTGGAGGGTATCGTTGCGGGTACGTTTTTCTCCGATATGCAAAAGAATGCGTCGGCCACTGATCTGACCCAAGGGATTTCTCTAATCTCCACAGATGTGTTTGATCCGCAGCGCGACGACGGCCGGGTGTACGCGCCGATCAAGGGCACCGAATTGTATGTCGCCGTCGAGCCGGCGACCGAACGGCTGACCGGAGCACGGGACCAATTGATCTTCACCGTCGTTCTGACAGTGTTTGGTGTGCTCTTATTGTTGTTCTCGGTCCTGGCCTACGGTGGCCGCCATTTGATCGTTGCTCCGACGCAACGTTTGATCAAATCGGAACAAAGACTGAATGAGGAAGCACATCAACGCCAGTTGGCCCTCAACGCCCTTAATGAGCAGAAGTTTGCGCTGGACGAGCATGCAATCGTTGCGATCACGGATGTTCGTGGCACCATCACTTACGCCAATGACCGGTTCTGTGCGATCAGCGGATATGACCGCGAGGAACTGTTGGGACAGAACCACCGGATTCTCAATTCAGGTCACCATGAGACTGAATTTTGGCATGACATGTTTGGGGCCATCGCGCAGGGGAAAACCTGGAACGGCGAGATTTGCAACCGTGCCAAAGGCGGTGATCTCTATTATGTCGACACGACAATTGTGCCTTTCATGAACGAAGATGGCAAACCGCACAGCTACATCGCTATCCGTACAGATGTGACAGACCGCGTCCATAACGAGAAACAAAGCAAAGAAACCGCCAAGCAGCTCGAGCTTGTGGTGGATGCAACGGCTGTGGGCATTTGGGATTGGAAAGTCCAATCCGGTGAAGTCGCCTTCAATGAACGCTGGGCTGAAATTGTCGGTTACACTCTTGAAGACCTTGCTCCGACCTCGATCGAGACCTGGATGTCTCTGGCGCACCCGGACGACCTGAAACAATCAGAAAAGCTGTTGCAGGAACACTGGGAAGGAAAGACAGAACATTATGTGTGCGAAGCCCGGATGAAACACAAGGCCGGTCATTGGGTCTGGGTTCTGGATACGGGCCGGGTTGTCGAGTGGGATGACGATGGCAATCCCCTCCGAATGATTGGCACACACCTGGATATTACCGAACGTAAGGAAACCGAAGCAGCGCTTGTCAGTGCGAAGACCGAAGCGGAAGCCGCAAGTGTCGCCAAGAGCGCGTTTCTCGCCAACATGAGCCACGAAATCCGCACCCCGATGAACGGGGTGCTCGGAATGACGAAAATCCTGCTGGATACGCCCTTGAACCGAGAACAGCTTGGCTTTGCGAAGTCGGTCAAGAGCAGCGCTGAATCCCTCCTTAGCCTGATCAATGACATCCTGGATTTTTCCAAGGTCGAAGCCGGCAAACTGGAGCTGGAACCGATCGATTTTGATATTGGTTTGATGCTTGATGAATTTGGTACGGCAATTTCCAACCGGGCCCATGAAAAAGGGCTGGAAATCATCTGTCCAGCCAATCCGGTCCAGCATCAATGGTTTCACTCAGACCCAGGACGTATCCGCCAGATACTGACCAACCTTGTAGGCAATGCAATCAAATTCACCGAACACGGCGAGGTCGCGGTCTATTGTCATATGCAGGAAGCCGGCAGCAACGAGAGCATCCTGCGCATTGAAGTCAAAGACACCGGGATCGGGCTGAGCGGCGAACAACAAAGCAGGCTTTTCCAAAGGTTCAGTCAGGCCGACAGTTCAACAACACGCAAATTCGGCGGTACCGGACTGGGTCTTGCCATCAGCAAGCAACTCGTTGAATTGATGGGCGGAGAGATCGGTGTGGAAAGCAGCCCGGGAGAAGGCTCGACGTTCTGGTTCACGCTGCGGCTGAAGAATACTGACGAACAGCCAGAAGTTCCAAGCCTGGCTGATTTGCGGGATCACAAAATCCTCATTGTCGACGACAACAACACCAACCTGAAACTCTTGGACCAGCTGTTGTCCGACTGGCAGATCGAGCACGAGCTTGCTGAGGACGGCGGGTCGGCGCTTGTCCGCATGCATAAGGCGGCGGAGGAGAATGCCCCCTTTAGCATCGCGATAATTGACCTGCACATGCCCGGAATGACGGGTGAAAGCTTGGCCTCAGCCGTCAATAGCCATCCATTGCTTGCCGATTGTCGGCTGTTGCTGCTCGCCCCTCTTGATCAGGTTGGAGAAGCTCAGCGCTTTGAAGAGCTTGGCTTCAATGGCTATTTGAGCAAACCCATTGAACAGTCAGAGCTCTACAATGCCCTGATACAGCTGGCGGATACCGGTCATGTCCAGACCGCAGCGCCAGTCGGCCAGGCCGCTCCCGAACCGGCCCAATTCAATGCCCGGGTTCTGGTTGTGGAGGATAACGTGACCAATCAACAGGTGGCTCGGGGAATGCTGGGAAAATTCGGCATCGATCTGGAGATCGTTGGCAACGGGCAAGAAGCTTTGGACGCCTTGCAAGCCAAGTCCTACGACCTTGTTTTTATGGATTGCCAGATGCCGATCATGGATGGTTACGAGGCCAGCCGCCGTATCAGGGATCCGGAAACGGGCCTTGCCAACCCCGCGGTCCCAATTGTCGCCATGACGGCCAATGTGATGCAGGGGGACCGCGAAAAATGCCTGGATGCCGGGATGGATGATTATGTCCCCAAGCCAATTGATCCGCACAGGCTGCAACAGGCCTTGCTGAAATGGCTGCCGCGAAACACTCGGAAAAAAGATGGGCGGGCCCAGGGGGCGGCGGATGCCGAAGCAAGAAACCGTAAAGAGGAACAGCTGCCGGAGGGCGCGTCCACAAACGGGAACAGCGTTTTCAATTTCGAGGACTTCAAGGCTCGAATGCTGAACGACGAAACCTTTATGGCAAGCGTCGCAGAGATCTTTCTGTCGGACCTGCCCACTCAGGTGGAGGAACTGGGAAAAGGTCTGGAGGACGGCGACAGCAACAAGGTTTACACAATGGCGCACAAGATCAAGGGAGCCGCCGCCAATGTCAGCGGCGAAGCATTGAGTGCGTGTGCTCTCGTCATCGAGGAAGCCGGCAGATCGGCCGATCTCGACCGGGCGACAAGCGGCTACCAGCTTCTCCTTCGGGAAGTTGAAGACTTGAAAAGCGCCATGCAGGAGGTGTTATGAGACTGTTGATCGCAGACGATGACAAAACGTCCCGCACCATGTTGGAAGCGATAAGCCGGGTCTGGGGTTTCGAACCCATCTTGGCGGAAGACGGCGAGATAGCGCAGGAGATCCTGAAACAGGACAATCCGCCCCGTCTGGTCTTGCTCGACTGGGAAATGCCGAAACTCGACGGCATTGCGTTGTGCAAGTGGGTTAGGGAAACCCAAAGCCGCAATCCCGCCTACATCATTCTTCTTACCGGACGGCACGAGACGCGCGATATTGTGACCGGCCTGAATGCAGGGGCCAATGACTTCGTCACCAAACCCTTCGACAACGCGGAATTGCAGGCGCGTTTGCGGGTTGGCCGGCGGATGCTGGAATTGCAGACCGAAGTGCTTGAAATCCACGGGCAGCTGCAGTTCCAGGCATCTCACGACCCCTTGACAGGTCTGTTAAACCGCGGCGCGGTGCTGGAAAATCTGGAGAAGGAACTGGCCCGATCCCAAAGGGACAAGTCAACACTCGGGATCGCACTGTGTGATATTGATCATTTCAAGGGGATCAACGACAACCACGGCCATCTCGTGGGCGACGACGTCTTGCGGGAGCTGTCCAGGCGTGTGGTAGGCACACTTAGACCCTATGATCATATTGGCCGCTATGGCGGCGAAGAGTTCCTGGTTGTCGTCAATGAGCAGGACCACTGGGGTCCGGAGCCTTTCGAACGGATTCGTACAGTGGTTTCAGACTCCCCATTTCAGCTCGACGGCCTGTCCCTGCCCCTCAGTGTTAGCATCGGAGTGACGCGCTTTTCAGGAACTGCAAACGCCTGGGACCTGAATGAACTTCTGAATACGGCGGACATGGCGCTTTATGACGCAAAGAAAAACGGCAGGAACCAGGTTGTCCTCGCAGCCTGACGGTTGCCTCAGTGTCCAAGGAAACCCATTCGAGGACTTTCGCCAAATCATCCGGTTAGGGCTTGGTATATGGTTATGTGACTGACGCTGCATTTGCGGTATAGGCCAGAAGCTTTCGAGTCTGTTTCATGTTCGTCGATCAACCTTACCAGAAACGATTAAGTTGGGTGATTGTGTTGCCGGGTCGACGGTCTGCCGTCTTCATCTTGAATACCAGCAGACAACAAATCAAAGCACTCTGTAGTGCTTGATAGGCGGTGGAATAGCCCCCTGAAAGTGGTCCCCAACTGGGATAGGTTATCCCTCACACTAGAGGGTCAGCGATGGCTGGAGAAAGAGAGAATCCCGAAGAGATTGTATCGAAGTTTCGGCAAATTGAAGTTCTGCAAGGACAGGGGGGGCGACGATCGCTGAGGCTGTGCGCCAAATCGGGGTTAGGCAGCAGACGTTCTTTCGATGGCGCAAATTCTATGGCGGGATGCAGCTGTCGCCGAGGGTGCTGAATGCTTGAAGCTGAATATAGGTGGATTGCAAGAGGCGATTGAGTTGTCCGACCGGACTGCAATGCAGTTTTCGGCTGGATCACGTAACTTGGATACCAGCGCAACTGCTATATCCCAGCATATCGAAGGTTTCTTCGAGCGTGTCGTAAGTCTCTCGTAATCAACATTCGCACAGAACCAGCTCAGTTGCTTGGGGAGGCTAGTCTGTCGATGTCAAAACGCAGGTGATGTATTTCAAAATACCGCGGTTCCGATGCCAAATACCTATGATTTGGGTTGATGAAGTTTGTTATCTTTTTTCATTTCGGAGTGCTTTCTTGGTATTTAATTGATAATTTTTGCAGTATTTATCTTTGTTTCCTTTTTGTATTACTTGAATTCTCATTGTTATAATTCACATTTTACCAATTATTGTTTTGTTGTAAATATTCTATCTAAGTTCGCTGTGCGCTCGACAAAACATAGATGAGGTCGTTCCAAAAAATTCTAAGGTTCGGTTGTGTCAATGGCAGAAGTCGTAAATGAAAAAAACGGCGTAATTGTCGGTCGGCTCAATAAGTTGCGCTCCCTCGGGGTAAAAATTGAGCTGGATGACTTTATACCCGGGTACTCGTCTATCAATACTCTGGGGTACCTGCCATTCAACCGGTTAAAGATCGACCGTGCTTTCATTACAAAATTCGAAAAACGTGCACCGCCAGCCAATGCAACGGATCTGATGGTCTGGCCGAGCAGGAAAACAGCTGTTCACACTCAGGTGGAGGGTATTGCGAGGCTTCAGCAATCTGAGTTCTTGAGAGCGATGGCGTGCAACGAAGCTAAAGGTTACCCCATTCCAACCCAATGGCGGCGGTCGATGTGATGAAATGGTGTGCGGGCAAAAAGGAACGGAACAAATGACGACCGAAACGGTGGTTTCCCTTTCGAGCGCCACAGTTACGCAAACTGATGCCGAACGCCTGATCATACGTTACAAGAGCTTGTTCTTCGGGGGAATTTTATTGCTCACGGCCTTGGCTGTTGGGTTTGGTTTCCTTCAAGCGCGCCAGATTTCCGAACGTCTAATCCAGGATGCACGGGCTCACGCAGATCTGCTTCACAAAGGCCTTTCAGACCAGCTTGATGTGGCGCGCGAGCATGTGGGCGGTATGAGACATGCTTTGGAGACGGTTCTTGGCAACCCTGTGTTTAGCAGTCAAGGTAAGCTTAGTGGCGCATTGATCGATATGGCTCAAAACGCACCGAAGGGTGCCATGTGGGACACACTACCCAAGGTTCTCCGAAATAAAACAGGTACACTATTCTCAAGCAGCAATGCCAGAGATTTCGAAGCGGAGCTCGACGACGTTCTATGGGCAGCGCCTCTCATGTGGAACGCCCACATGCAGCATCCTGAGTTCCAGTGGAGCTACTACTACGACGAAGCTGGCGATTACAGCGTCCTGTTTCCCGGTCTCGACTTTAAGGATTTGTCTAGTGCAATGGGCAAAACCAACATGGACGAAATCCTTCGGACTATTTATGCGGCGGGCGGCACATTTCCGGTTCAGTTGGTCGGTCCGGAGAAGAATCCTGAGCGAAAACAGGTCTGGACCCCACCCTATCCGGATGCAGCTGCCGCTGGCCTGATGGTATCTCTACTCTCTCCTGTTTATCGTGAAGATGATTTTATCGGCGCCTATGGGGCTGATATCACCTTGTCAGTTCTCAATGACCTGCTCAGTTCTGATGCAGTCGTCGGCAATATCTGGGTGATTGCTGAAGATGGAGATATCGTTGCGACATCGAAACCTGCAAAAGATGCTGGCACTCGCATTTCGAAGCTGTTCGAGAAACAAAAAAGCCTGTCGGCAGAAGAAGTATTCGATACGTCTAGTGGGGTTCTAAATATTGATAGCCATGGGGTTTGGCTAACCTACTCTCTTGAAGGTACGCCTTGGCGCATGCTGCTTTACATCTCGAATGGAGAGTTGCGATCGACAGTGTTAAACTTGATGACCCCATATCTTGCGACGACGATCCTATGTGTCGCGACAATGATCGGACTGGTTCTTCTGCAACACAAGCGTTTTACCGTGCCCGCTTTGCAGCTCGCTCGCCATGTAGAGAGTTTGCCGCAGCAGTTGAAAATCAACAGCCCGCATGTTCCGGGGCACTGGCAGGCGCTCTTCGGACGTGCCAACTCGACGGAACAGGAGCGGCGTGACGCCGTTCATGATCTAAGAAATCTGAACGCGGATTTGGAAGTTAGGGTAGCCGAACGGGCGAAGGAGCTGACGGAGGCAAACGAAGAACTATCCAAGACCGTGGAAGAACTGAGAGAGACGCAAGATCAGCTGGTAAAGGCAGAAAAGCTTGCGAGCCTTGGCGCGCTGGTGGCCGGTGTTGCACACGAACTGAATACTCCGATCGGCAATGCACTCATGATGGCCAGTTCACTGGCCGATAAGAACCGCATCTTTCAAGAAGCTGTGCAACAGCCTCTCAATGAATCGACATTGACGGAATTTGCCGACATGGTTGATGCATGTAGCAACGTCCTCCTGCGCAGTCTTGGGCGTGCTGACGAGCTTGTGACGAGCTTTAAAAAAATCGCAATAGATCAGACCAGCTATAAAAAGCGTGTCTTCCAACTTTCTGATGTCATCGACGAAATCAATATCACGCTCGGCCCTACCTTAAAGCAGGCGAACGCGACGGTCGAATGCGACCTGGAGGACGGATTGGAACTTGATAGTTACCCAGGCCCCCTCGGGCAGGTGCTTCTCAATCTCTATAACAATGCGCTCATTCATGGCCTTGCCGAGAATGAAGGCGGGCAAATTTTGGTACGGGCCCGCCGGTTGGGCGACAATCTTAATCTGGTGGTTTCCGACAATGGCCAAGGTATTGAGGAAGAAAACCTCAACAAGGTATTTGACCCATTCTTCACCACAAAACTGGGGCAGGGTGGATCCGGTCTTGGCCTGCACATCGTTTACAACTTTATTACTGACCTCCTTGGCGGCACGATTGTTGCCGAAAGTACATGGGGATCGGGCACGCGCTTCACGATAGATATCCCGTTGACTGCACCAGAGCGTAAGAACGTAGAGATCTAAGTCGATAGAAATTGCGCTGGGCTTCGCTGGCAGTCGAATATCTCGGCAATATATCTTCGATATCTACCTTATTGCAGAAGAATGAATTTCGAGCTTTCTTCACCTTGCGTTAGCGGCCAGCCTTGCCAACCTGGTATTCCCTCGCCTGTGTTTAGCGGAATACTGGCATGTTCAGACGTTTTAACAGCAGTGTGCGCTGAGCTGAGTTTAAGATGAAACCAACTATGAAAGTTTCTAAGGGAAGCCAGTACGGCCGGTCTCGTCGGGTCAGCGATATACAATGGACCGACCGCCAGAATTGTATGCTGCTTGACCTTAAGATGCGGAAGTTTCAGAGGGGCGGGTTAGCGGAGTGCCAAACTGCGGATCATATCGAACCTGATTGCGACCGTTACGTTTGGCACAATATAGCAATTCATCAGCAGTCTTGAGGATCTCTGTGAGTTTATTTCCATCTCTTGGATATGAAGCTAGCCCTGACGAAATCGTTAAACCGCCAAGTGCGGTGCCCTCGAATTTTAGCTTTAGCTGTTCAACGGATTTTCTTAAATTTTCGCCCGTCTCATAAGCCCCTTGAAAAGTTTGGTCCGGCATCAGAACTGCGAACTCTTCTCCGCCCAGGCGGCATGCAACGTGATTGGCTGCGATTTTGCTTTTGAACAACTTTCCAAGCTGCACGAGGATAAAGTCTCCCGCATCATGACCATACGTGTCATTGAATTTCTTAAAGTGATCGACATCAATAATCAGGATCCAAAATCCGCTGTCGCCCTTGTGTGAATTGAATGTAATTGTGTCGAATTTTTCTTCAATGTAGCGGCGGTTGTTCAGGCCTGTGAGCGGGTCGTGCAGGGCCTGTTGTTCGAGGGTCGCCCGCAGATTGAGGTTGGAAATTGCAATCGCTGTTTCCTTGCCAACAGATTGTGCGATTTCCAATTCCTGTTCGGAAAACAGGCCGCCGGATTCCTTTGTCAATTGGATTATCCCAAGCGTTTCGCCGAGCGCCATAAGGGGAATGCAAACCACCTCGTCAGTTTGAGAACTTTCAAGATGTTGGCAGTTCAAGCCACCTTTGCATGAATGGTGAATGGCATTTTTTCTCAATGACCAGCAGCTATCAGGTGAATAATATGACCCCTTTTTCCAAACACCACCCCATTCCTTTTCGACGATCATCAAGTTTCGTGAGTTGTTGAATAGGAGCAGAGCTCCATTCGTTCCAGGTAGAACCTTCGGCAGATGAATTTCTAATATTGTCCCGGCTTCTTTCATATTGGTGCTTATTGCGAGCATTGAGCCGAGTTCATGCAAACAACGCAATGTGCCTGTTCTCGCTGCAACTTGCCCCTCTAGTCGCTCATGACGGAGGCGTATTGACATGGTAAGTGCGCGTGCCAAAAAAGTTGTGATTGTCCCAATAACAAAAAGACCTGCAAGCATACCCATAATTAACAGACGTCGAAGGTCCGTGATTTGCGACTGAAAGGTTCTCAATGGGACCGCGACGCGAGAAAATAAGATATTGTTGTTGAACGGGAACTGATAGGCGGCGTAGAGAAAATTGGTTTGGAGCGTAGTGCTGTAACGTTGACTGACGCCTTGGCCGTCAGCACGAGCCAAAACTAGTTCCGGGCGTTCTGCGTGATTATCCGCATGGAGCAATTCGTAACGAGACATATCGGAATCGGCAAGGACAACGCCATTCTCCGCAATGATCGAAACTCTTGCTTCAATATCCCGAGAAAGATCGCTCACCGAAACCTGAAGCTCGTCAAAGCGTTCATGTCCGACGCTTTCCTGCACTGAAGGTATTTGAATAGGATCGGGAAGGTGAAGCACTAATCGGGCGGTCGCCCTTGCTTTTTGGAGGGCATCCGTTTCCTCATGATGCTGCATGTAACGAACGATAGAGCGGTCGATCACAGCTGAAAACAACGTGATGCAAAAGAGCATGGCAGTGACGGAGCCGACAACGATTCCAATCGTTCTTCTGCTGGATTTATGCAATAGGCTCACCGTAACCACCAAGCAGCTCTTGAATATTAGTGTGGATTATTCTGCCAATTCAACACGATCACATTAAAGAAAATTCGTTATCGTTCTACTATTTTGTAGATGAAATTTGCTTTCCTAAAAGTATTCATGGATTTACATTGTTATTTATACTGAATTTTATGTTCGTCTAACTGTCGATGGTTCATTGGGTTGCGGAATCTTGTTAATGAATATAACGGGTGTGGAGAATAGCATGAGACCCGATCCTTATTCGGTTTCGCGCGGTGTCCTTATCGCCCGTAGTTTTCAGGAGAGCGATGGTTTGCGATGTCATGTGCGAATTCTGATTGTTTTGTTAGGTTAGAACAACGCAGTGGCGACAGGACGCGAACTTCTCTTGATGGGACGGCAGAATGATAACGCGTAGATCTAATCTAAGCATCAGGCACGGGAACAGCTGCCAGATGTTTATCGCTTGTGTTCCAGAGAGGCGATGATTCCTGCTTCGATCTGCGTTTCGATAAGATGCACAGCCTTAAAAATATCATCGACCGGAACTGGGGCCGAGAAGTAATTGCCCTGGATGCGGTGACATCCGATCTCAGAAACTAAGCTCAATGCTGCATAGTCCTCTATCCCCTCCGCGACAGTTTGTGCACCGATTTCCTCAGATAACCTCTGGATCAGGCGGATCACCGGTACCGATGTCGGCAACGTGTCGATGAAAGACTTGTCAATCTTAATGCAGTTGATCGGAAACTTGGAAATATAAGCAAGATTGGAATAGCCCGTTCCAAAATCATCAACTGCGATTTTGAAGCCAAGAGCGGTCATGCTGCGAAGCCGCTTGGCGACCTGGTCTTGATCCTCTGCCAAAACAGATTCAGTGATCTCCAATTGCACCGACCCATTCTTCAAGTCGGGATGTTGCGCGTGTGAAGACAAGGTAGCCATAAAGTCGTTGTCAAGAAACTGTCGCGGTGACACGTTCAGAGACAATCCAATGTCCAGCCCCGATTTCAGCCAGCGTTTTACCAATTCACAGCTCTGTTCAAGAACAAAGTGGTCCAGCACGTCGATAAGGCCTGTTTCTTCACAAACACCTATGAAATCCACCGGCATGAGGAGACCACGGTTGGGATGGCGCCATCTGGCAAGCGCTTCTGCGCTAACGACCTTTCCCGAATAAAGATCAACACAGGGCTGAACATGGAGTTCGATTTCCCCGTGCTCAAACGCCGAGGCGAGCTCTGCCTCAACCTGTAGCCGTTGATCAGCAATCCGTCCCATATGCTCAGTGTAGAGTGACGATCTGTTGCGGCCCAGCCGTTTGGATTCATAAAGCGCTACGTCCGCATGGCGCACGTATTTTTCGCAATTTCTGTCATGGGCAGGGATTACCGACACCCCGATACTGGTCGTGACCTCAATCTTCTTGTTTTTGTAGAAAAACGGCTGACAAACGGTTCTCTGGATCTGATCGACACGGTGTCTGACCTGTGTCGGTGAATTCGCACCAGAGAGTAGGATAACAAACTCATCTCCGCCGACCCGTGCCAGAAGGTCGGCTTCTGTCAGGCATGCCTTAATCCGCTCCGAAACGACAACAAGCAGCCGATCTCCCGCTTCATGACCATACTTATCGTTAGTCTGCTTGAATTTATCCAGGTCCAAAAAAAGAAGTGCAATCGGCAAATCTCTTTGCTTGCTATCAAGGAATTCAAGATGTTTTTGAAAATAGGCGCGGTTATAACAATCGGTCGTTTGGTCCTTGTCAGCAAGATAGGACGCTCGATCTCTGGCGTGTTTCAGTTCGGTTACGTCAATGGCCGTAACCAAAGTTGCAGCTCCTCCGGTGGCTGCATCCCTGCAATTCTTGAAGGACATATCATGCCAGGCCAACCCCGCATCTGACTTTATCTGCAACACTCGGCGCGCCTCGCCGCGCAACTCTAATTCGCTTAAGATTGAATCATAATCAGAGGAATTGACAAATACATCTGGCAGGTGGGTAGTCTCCGAACGCCAAGTATTTCTGGCTGCAGGATTCATGTAAAGCTCCCGGCCTGTCTTCGTGAACAGGGAAATCATGACGTCGGTATGCAAAAGCGCTTCGGCACTTCTCAACGTCTCTGGAGCGTCTTCAGCTATTCCTCTCGCTTCACATAACATGGCGATGCGCCCGTCCGGCAGCCGATATCCGGTGTAAACCACATCGACAGAGACTGGCTCTTCATGGGGATACAGCGTCCAGAGTTCCTTGAATATCGCATCGTTCTCAATAAAGCCGGCCTGGTACTGTTTAAGCCGTTTGGCGACTGTGGTTGACATGTCTATCGACATATCACGGGCAGCAAGTTCCGCTTCCGTTTCCGCTTTCCAAAGACGTAAGGCGGCAGCATTTGCCATAATGTTCCGGCAATTATCAATGTCATAGACCCAAACGGCATGGGTCAAACGCCTCGCAAGATCGAATGGCTCCGTGAATTCCGGAGGTTCTCCAATAGGTGATGAGAGGGGAAGGACCGATGGCTCTTGGTCTTCCGGGACGTCATTCATGAATGCCAGCTCTCAGTTTCTTGTGCAGGCGTCAAACCTAGCGTCCATTAGTCCGAGGGGGCGGTCAAGTATCTCAGTCTTTTAACCTTACCAACATCGCATCTCTCGGCAATACTTGAGTTAGCGGAACTTCAGTAACGTTCGACGTCGTCAACGAATTTTAGGGCTGGTTGGCCGGGAAGACCTGCGGTACGGTCAACGCAACGAACCGCTACGGGGCCCGGACCGGCCAGAGGTTCTTTATGCAGGCGACATGAAGACCGGTGATTGTTACTTGGTAATCGCCTTCACAATGATCGCAATGGAGTATGGCCCGGCTTTGGCCAATGGCGGTGTTTGCTCATAGACAGCTGCTCAACGACGACACTGCCCCTGGGAGCCTAATTGAGGTGGTTTCTGGTTTGTAATCGCGATCGAGAAGTTTGTTGTTCTACGTCCGCTTCGCGCCCTCAGACCGGACGTGTGTCGGGTTTTTCTTTGGTCCCGAATGCTGTCATTCACCGCAGACGGATTGAATTCACAAGTTGGGCGTGGATTTGCCGTTCATTGTGGGCCGGATGAAGGTCTGATGCGTTGGACACTCCAATCCTCTTCAGGGGCGTTTTTTTAAAGCAGGGAGTTACCGATAATGCGTAGATGACATATATTGGTCCGGAAGAATGAGTGACCAAACAGAGACCGGAGACTGATGTGTCCCCAAGCAAGGGCCGCGTTGAAAGACTGATTGATACGATAGGCGCAGAGTTCCAGTCTCATCTCATCGACTTGTGGAACACCTCCACAGTCTTTGATATTCAAGACGGCGCCGTTCAAAAGATGATCTCACGCGAAGCGCCATTTGGTGTCATTGGGATCAAGATCCTGATGCGCAATCCGGGAGACGTAGATCGTCTTTTTGAGCATCAGTGGAATTTCAGCATTGGGATCACCGGATGTAAATTCACGCTTTTGGACGTCGATTACCAGAACGACGTTTGGGTCGGTGATCCCAATTCCGCCGAATTCGCTGGGCACGAACATATTGCCTTCAAATCGGTTGAGCACATGATTGCCTTTCTTGGCGACGATTTTGGCGTCGGAAAAGTCTTCGTTGATAAAATTGGTGCTCTCTGCCCCAGCCTGCTTGAAAAGCCGCCATTATTCTTTCGACTGCCGCGCAGGGCGCCACCCGCTTACAGGTACACAGAAGCCCCCCGGGTCATTCGCGAGGAGGTAGGCCTTTCATCGGATGACGGCATGGTTCTGATTGAGGCGATGATCAAGGAACACGGGATTGAACCTTATACGATCCTTCTGTCCTTCCATTCTGATGAAAACTTTTGGCTGGTTGATCTCCCTGAAGCGCTTGTCGACCGTTACCAACATGGCCTGATTGATCCAAGTCTTGGTGAACACCATTCAAATCTTGAGGTTGGGGTCTCCATTACAGCAGAGGCTCTGAGGAACAAGGCCCGGAAGAAGTCAAACAGCGCTGAGCGCGATAAGGGCGTCTTTTTCTCCATGTCCGGAAGCGGTTCTGCATCAGGGTACTTGAACGGATTGAACTGATGTTCCGGAGGTTGGGGTCATCTTTTTTGCTGTGAGAAAGCGCGCAATTTCCGCCAATCTCCTCTCAGACACGATCCAGATCTTCGCTGCTTGTGTTCTGAACAGCAACAATGCGCCTTCATATACGCCATTTGGCCGTATACGCATCTAACAAATACCGACATTCATTTGAGGCGCAGCGAATTACTTGGATGGGCGGAAAGCGGTCGTTCGCGGTGATGTAAACGAAAGCCCACTTACCTTTGTTTTCAACCTGCCATAATTTTGAGAAAAATTCTTCGGGCTTATGGCGTTTCGTAGACATCCATATTCCTCCGTTTTCCTAAACATAACGGCGGACCACTTTGAAGCGGGAGAATCAGGTTCATTTGGATGAATTGCGCGAACTTACAATTTTCAATGCTACGTTAGGGAACTAATATTTGGAAAGGCATGGAACACTTCTTTGATGTTACCATCTGCGGCTCAACAAATTGAACTCCGCTTGCTGCTTTGCCTAGAGTCCAGTGCGACCCCAAGAGACACCGATGGTTCCTGTACGTTCGACACCAAGGGCCCTCCAAATGATCATGCAATGCATACGCAGAGCCTTTTGCAAAACGCTTTTCGTCACTGGTTTCCTTTTTACCGAAGCAGCTATGGCGGATTTCGTCAGCGGTCTCGACCCCAACGGAGACAATTTCTTGGCCATGCGGCGTGGGCCCGGAACCAGTCATCCGATGATGCTCGAGATGGGGCCTGGAACTATCGTTACCGTTCTGAAGCGTCAGGGGAACTGGGCCCTGGTCGCACTGGAAGATGGGACGAGCGGTTGGGCCTATGGCAAATATATAAAGCCGGGCCTTCCTTCCTCTAATGACACTGGGGGAGACAGCAACATTGTCTATGTGGCTGGGTCGAGTGACCCGGAAGATCTGTGTTTTGTTATCGTAGATCAAGGCCAGTTTGGTCGCATTGAAGGTTGTGTATCGTCCGTTCTGCCAAGACAGGGACGCAACTACTATGGCGCCGGAAGCGCGTTTGATGGCGACAGACACTCGGCTTGGGTTGAAGGACGCCCGCACGAAGGGACAGGAGAATGGATCGAGTATCTCTTCGAAGACGCAATGGTCGTGCAAACTCTTGAAATCATTTCAGGTTACGCAAAAAGCAACAAGACCTTCCGGGACAACGCAAGACCGGCCATGGTAAAAGTCCACGCCGATGACGTGCCAGTGGGCTCGGTCCGGCTTGCCGACACGCCGGATCCTCAGATCATTCGCTTGCCTGAACCGGTGTCGGCACAATTTCTCAGGCTGGAAATCACGGACGTCTATCCCGGTCGTAAATACAAGGATCTTGCAATCTCGGAGTTGTGGGTTGACCTGGAAGAGCATCACATGAAATTCGAACCCGAGGTTTCCACCTCTCTGAAACCGGTCGCTCCATCGAAGCCGACTCCCGTCATTGCCCCGGCGCCCCTGGCCGCGCTTCCTCCTAGTTCCGATTCTGCTCCGGTCCCCGTGCCAGTGGAAGCATTGGATACAGGTGAAATCATGCTGATTAAGGGGCTTCTCAACCAGTTGGGATACGAGGCCGGTTCCATGAACGGTACTGTGGACGACCAGCTACGATCCGCAATCATTGCATTTCAAAGTGTCGAAGGAGAAATTCCGACAGGTGAAGCCACGCTAACCCTACGGGATCTGCTAGTCCAGAAAGCTTCGCAGTAGATCGCAAGAAGTGTCTGTCTGGTTGTCGTTCAGAGGGCCGTTCTTCGCCGATCGTCAGGGCACGATAATGTGTCCGGCAACTTCGGCGTTCCACCCTTGAGCTTCGTCTTCACAGGGGGTTCGTCCTGTGTGCTTCAGCATGACCGCATAGAGCCCCTTTGGAAGGTTGGTCAACTTGCGCGTGGTGTAAAGACCGTAATAGCCATAGGAAATGTCGTCGGCCCGAACCAGCTCCTGACCGGCGTCGTTGACCACAATCATCTCCGCCTGGCGCGTGCAGGGCCTGATGGTGACCTGAACGTCCCCTTGCTTTGATGTTGCAAACAGGATGACATCGACATCGCCAACCGGCATCGTGCCACTTGCTAACCAGCCGTTGGGTCGGCTTTTGAAAATGCCTCTCGTGGCATTTAAAGATGAGGCAAAATCGCCGACCTCATCCTCCGTATGCGCGTACGGTCCCGGCGCAGCAGGCGGAGCCTTTACCGTTTGAGATCCATTCCCATCGGCCTTGGGTTTTGCACCGCCCTTAGTTTTCTGCGGTTCCTTGACCGCGGAAATCAAAGCGTCTCTCAGATCCTGTGTCGGCAGACCGTCTGCCGGGAGACCATTGTCATTTTGGAATCGGGAAATCGCGGTCCCGGTGTTGCCGGAAATCGTACCAGTCGGCTTGTCCGCCAAATACCCGAGCCTGTTCAAAAGGGCTTGAATGGCTAGAAGTGTGTTCTTGTCGACTTCGATCCCGGGCTCACCGTTTCCGGCGTGTTGTGTGGGAGGCTCGGGAACTGGAGCAGGCTGGGAAGGCAGTGGCGGCGGCGGTGCTACAGCCTGCGGAGCTTCCAGGGGGGCGCTGGGGGCAACCTGATCAGCGGGTGCTGGCGGCATTGCTGCGACCGTTGGCGCAGTGGCCTGCGCGGGGGGCATTCCAATCGGGATACCCCTTACGACAACAAAGCCGACATTATTGGCATTGTCGTTGGTGGCCCATGTTGCGGGGGCGCTGTCGATGATGACATAGGTCCCCGGATTGAGCACCAGGTTCGGCCGCGCGATCCATTCAACGTTCGGAGCATTGTTCATGCCTGGAGCGCCGACTGCCTGCCAAAAACCGATACCTGCAATGCCGATGGCCCCGGCCTGTGCCGTCCCCGTTCCGTTGTTCCAGTGATAGGTTTGTAATTGGGTAATCAGTGTCGGAACACGTAAGGTAACCTGCGGCGAGACTGAGGGGCCACTGCGGACGGTTGCCTTGTTGTAGGTATTCAGAACCTCGGTTTCTTGCCCGGACAAACCGACCAACCCGTGCGCGGGGGCGGCTGGAATGGTAGCAGGAGATTGCTCAGCAGGAGGTGCCGGCGGTGAGGTACTTCCTGCAGGAACACTAGGCGCCGGTGAGATGGGAGCAGCAGGTTGTGCAGTGGGCGGACGATCGGGGGAGGGGGGAGCATCACCTGCCTGCTCTTGAAGCTGGCGCAATCGATCCAGTATCGGTTTCATGCGCTCAAAGCCATCAGACAGTTTCGGCTGAAGCACGAACTCCCGTTCCTTGAGCACGTGGGCACCGGCAGGCTGAAACGATGCCGCCAGGAAAAGAACTGCGAGAACGGCAGCCTGAACATTGTGGTGTGGTCCAGTGGGGCGAAAAAGTCTCATCGCTCACGAGTTCCTTTTGCCTTGAAACAACAGTCCGGGCGCTGGCTCCTTTGCCTTGCCTTGAAGGTCAATTCGTCAATTCGCACTGCGTGACAACTCATCCTCGCCGATACAATGCATGAAGTACTGCTTTGAATTCGGCGCGTATGGACACGCAATCACTTCTGTCTGTTCGGTCACACCGTAGATCTCGGCTATCTTTTCGGCTTGTCCGTTCAGAATATCGAGAAACTGGTTCCAGTAGTCGGCGCTGCTGTCTCGAATGCTGTTCAGATAGTTCCAGTCTCGCACAATGGCGTCAGCATCCCCGTTTCTGAAAGACTGCTTGAACCGCTCCATCATGTTGATCTGCGTGATCAAGGTGGTCTCGATCTGCGCGGCGAGATCCTGCAATTCGGCGAACTGTGAGTTTCTTGCGAAATGTCCGACGAATTCAGCCGCCTGTTTGGCATCGAAGGTTGCATCGTCCATCCTGGAAAAGTCCAGGCGATTGAGCTTGTCGTATACCTCGTTCATCGTGTCCGAGTCATTGACGGATCTCAGTACCGCATCATATTGGTTGGTTACTGAATCGCGTAGGCCGTCATGGGCAAGATTCAGCTTGTCTGCCCCTTCCTGAAACGACATCAATTCGTTGATATATTGCTGCGCGTCCGCCTTGTTGGCGATCGCACTGATTCTGCCTTGTGCGAACACCGGCTGCACATTTGCCATTGCAATTAGCGTGATCAATGCCACCGCGGCAACCAGTCTCTCAGTCGCCACCATAGTCGCCTCCCCCATCGCCATGATCCATGGTCATCCAATGTGCGAAGCCGGTGGCCGTCATCTGGTTTGCGTCGATCGCTTTCTGGCGGCGACGGGACCTGATCGCCCCGGCGAGCAGCAGGAAGCCGATGAATAGCAGCATTCCCGATATGAACAGCGCCGCTCCGGCATCTTCGGTCATGCCCTGCCTGGCATAGACATCCAGAAACGCTATCAGCGTTGCACCGCCGCCTCCGAGGAAACCGGCAACCAGGACCAACGCAATGAAAAACCGCATGATAGGCTCCCGTTTGCTGGCCAGAACATGATCCGGCTGAGGGACGCTGAAACAGCAGGATGCTCTTCCCTAGGCACGGTCAAAAAGCGGCCGCTAATTCCCTGCGCCGATCGGCTTCTCCTGCTCGACGGATCAGCCGGTCGATGCCTTGACCTGATACAAGCCGGATTTAATCCGGATGTAGCCGCCAGGCTGACGAGCTCAGAGTGGGTGCTCTCGCCAAGACTGCTGTTTCGACTCAAGAAAAAAGCTTAGCATACCGTAAGGTGATGTATAGACGCGGTTTTTAACATGCTTGAAGCGCGCAAGGCGGGTGAACGGCATTGTCAGATTTCGATCATTGCCGTTCCTGACCAGTGGCAATGGCCGTGTGTCGCCATTTCGCTGGTGGCGGAAACGTCATGGGTGCCTGGTATAAACACGAGACACGGCGCCTTGTTATCTGTCCGCCTTGATCCGGTCGACTGTGCCCAACAGCTTCTCGCTGCTCTGCTGCCCGGTATCCGGATCGAAACGCCGTTCGCCGCACCGGTGGCCACCGGCGTAGTACACCTTCAGCACGGTCTTGTCTGTCTTTTTGTTCTGTTTCACCGCGACCCCGAAGAAGGGTTTTGCATCTGTTGCGTCGTTGCAGCGTTTCCTACCTTGCCAATTTCCGCCATAACAGGTGCACAGGCGACTGTCGCGATAGCCGCATCTCGGAATGGACAGGGACGCGGAAATCGGGATCTCCGCCCCTTGGCTTGCTGGCGCAAAACAGGCGCCGTCATAGAGCAATTTCGGGTAGCCGTCTTTTGCAAGTGGTTTACCGTCAACGCCAAAATAGCGGCGCACCTTGTCGGCTTTCCCAGATGAAACGACGGGGCGGCGTTCGAATTCACGCAACTGTCCTGCCCGGTCGAATTCCTCTAATTCGATGAAGTCCTGCTTTTCTCCTTCCGATAGGTAACGCTTGATTTCGCGGATATAGCCATCACCATCATAGATGTAGGTGACGCGGCCGGCCGGGTGATAGGCGGTCTGACCGTACCATTTCTTGTCCATGCCGCTGTCATCATGCACGACCGTCTTCTCGCCACCAGCGTGGGATGCATAGCGTATGCCGGGTCGTGTCTTGTCCTGTGCGGTTTCAGGAGGAGTTTCAGCTGAAAGAGGGGCAGCCTTTTGAGGTTTAGCCTTGGAAGCGGGTCCCACATCACCTTTTGGAGCTAGGGGCGTGGGAGTTTGCGCTCCGGGCTGGGCCGCAGGTTCAGATTGGGCTGTGAGGGAGGGTGTGTCCGGACTTTTCTTCTGATGTCGACTGTGACCTGATGCGATAGCCGAAAGGGCTTCATCGCGCAGCGCTGTGGTTGGAAGGCCGTCGACGCGTAAACCTCTTGCGATCTGAAACGCAGTCAGGGCGGCCTGGGTCCGAGGAGAGAGGCTGCCGTCCAGTGCGCCGACTTCGTAGCCTAAGGAGGACAACAGCGCCTGTATCGCCAGGATCAACCCTGGATCGTTAGTCAATGTAGAATTGACCACGTCACTGAATGTTTTTGGGTCGGTATCCGAGGGCGCATTGGAGGCAATGCCCGTTTCTGTTGCCGTGCTTTGTTTCTGATAAACTCGGTAGTCGTTCTGGGGCCTGAGATCGCCGCATGTGGCTTGCAGCCAGCATTCGCGTGCCCTGGGGCCACCTACAGATCCAAACATGACCTGTGGTGCTGATTTTGCAGCGCCGATTTGCAGGCAGGCCTTCTTTTCCCGCAATCCGAAGTAACAGCCGTGATCGACGCATTGACCGTCCTTTTTCCAGCTCTCCGGATACGTGGCCCCCCCAAAGCACGCCTGTGCCCCCAGATCTGAATAGTCGGAAACCGCGGAACCGTTGTCGGGATTTGATGGTTCAGTTTCCGTCGTGTGTTTAGCGGCGATGCCCGGTTGTGATGTGTGGTCGGCTTTGTCGGGCGCGTTCGGCGAGGGCTGAACAACCGGTTCGGGTAGTGGCTGCGCAGAAGGCAGCGCGATGTCTCCGACGGTGACCGGAGCCCTCGCGGCGATTTCGTGGCCACCGTTTGGCCAGTCCAGGTAGACCCTCAGCTCATAATCACCGTCGGGCAGAAGCTTGAACGTGTGAGTTCCAGTCTGTCGACCGTTCTGCAACATCAGCAGGTCGTAGAAGGCTTCTGCGCCATGGTCAGCCGCGGCGATTGCAATCCAGTTCAACTGTCCGGCCGGCAGATTACCGAATTCGACCGAAACGGCCTCGCCTGTCGAGAACCTTGCCTTGTTGCCGTTAATGGACGGAGCGGTTTGCTGGACCGGCACCGGAACAGGGGACGGCAGAGCGGTGACGGGCGGTGGCGTGGGCGTTTGTGCTGCCCGGTTTTCCGCTTCCCAGTCTTTCAGAATATCCTTGGCGCCGCGATGTCCTGAGGCGGCGGCCAATTCGAGGTCGGCAAGGGCTGCATCCGGTTCCTGAGCGCGTCGCGCCAAAGCCCGGCGCATCAGAGCTTCCGGGTGACCGAGATCGGCTGCCTGGTTAATCAGATCACTGGCATGTCCCGAATAGCTTTCTTCATCAAAACCGAGCTCCATCATCCGCGCGAGAAGAAAAAGCCCGCGCGGATCGTCCGCGTCGGCGACCAGGGTTACATGGCCGATGGCTTCCTGCTTGAACCGCCCGTAGTCGGTCTGATCCATCAGGGCCAGAACGAACACCAGCTGTGCTCGCGGATCGAGAGTGTCAGCGTTCTCCCTCAGCTGCCGAAGACTGCCGGAGGGGGGCGGAATTCCGACTTCCCGCGCGAGATCGAGGATGTCTCCGGATGGTTGGATTTCCGGCACTTCGGGTTCGGTTTTGGCGGCAACTTGAGGTGCATATGTCTGATAGCAACGCTGTAGCGCTCTGATCGCACGGCGACTTCCGCGCAGCGAGAGGGAATTGCGCTTTAAACCGGCAATTTGAAAGCTCAGCCGAGAACCTTCAGCGATGGCTGTGAGAGCTTTGGAAGTCGCAGTTTCGTTGCCGGGAAAAAACCTAACGGAATCATTTGTCAGTGCTTCTATCCTAGTATCCAACGCCCAACGCCGATCCACAATGATCCGCGCATTGTAGGTGGTTCCTGCGACAACCCGATTTTTTCCAAGGCCCAGAAATACGACATAGTTGCCGCTGGTGAAGAGACCCAGCCCGAAGTAGCGGTCCTGTGAGAGGGGCAGAAGCATGACGCATTTTGTGAACGTGGTCGCGTCATTTCCATCTGCATAGGCTGCAATTACCCAGTTTCCCGATTTTTCCAGCGAAAGGCGGTTGGAAGCGGATGCAGCACTAACACTTGCCAGCAATGTGAGAAATACAGCAGTAGCCAAAGCGGCGAAAACACGCACGATTGTCTCCCGGGTACCTGTAGTTTCCGGCCTGTCAATCTCTGTGTGAGACCACCTGCGCTGCCGAAATTCGGATGGACCCGGACATTCTATTGGAAACCACCACATTCAAAATTGAAGCATCTGCCCATGACAAAACTTCTAATCTGCAAGTGGATTGGAGGCTGTATGGGGCCGATTGCCAATGTCCGACTCCTCGTGGAGATGCTGGGCATGTTTGGTTGAAAGACAGAACAAAGGCGATCGAGATTCCCGCCTGGAGTCAGAACACTGCAGCGGTTGCCTGTGGTTCGGTGACATTGGCGGGGCAGGCCGAAACTTTGCTGAATGCTGTAGCTGTGGTGTTATGCTTGAACCGCAAACTTGTTTCGAGAGCTACAGCAATAGCCAGTGTTTTAAAGCCCTTCAACGGGCAGTTCTGATTTGCCATTGAAATGAGCGTTCAGTGGGCAGTTCCAAAAGGACGCGATCGGTCGGAAACGATTCTTCAACCAGGTGGGCACATTGGTGCAGCCCGTTTTTCCGGCGCAAACTATTTTGTACTGTTCCGAGTTGGGAAAATTGGAGTTTGGTAGCGGGAGAGGGACTCGAACCCCCGACACGCGGATTATGATTCCAACGGAAAAGCTTTGAATCTCATTGTTTTGAGATGACATTGAGCTTGCGTGAGGCGGCGTTGTGGTTGTAACCAGATCACGGATTTTGATCTTTTGGTTACGGTTCTTCGATGATCGCTCTTCTTGTAGCTCGCGGCTTTCCACGCTCGGTCCAGCCCAGAGATTTGAGCCTTGACCCATCTGGACGGTTTCAATGGACGTGTTTGCAAGAAGCAGTCAGCGCTGCGAATAAGGATATAACTGCGCAGATCGCGCTGGGCGTGGGTATTGAGGAGCGGATAGAAGCCAACCATCCGGCGCTAAGAGCGGCGTTTGTTCGGTCTGTCAGAACGCGACAGCGCATAGTGATCGACAATGTCGCACGGCTCTTCGACAATCATGATTGGGAGAGCGCTTTGGCTTTCCAAACGGCCATGCGGAAATCGGCCATCAGCGTGTATTGCACGTTGCATACTACATATTTGGAAAGGCTCGACCCAAAAACGCTTCGTGTCCTTATCTTAGATCGTCTGCATCAAAGCAGGGAGCGTCAGGCGGTCAGCGAATTTCGAAAGATGCTTCAGAAGCAGCATGCTCGAGCAAAGCCGAAGGCTTCCGCCGAAACTCCGTCAAATTCCGCGAAGAGACTGGCGGCATATGAGGACACCTTCTTAAGTATGCAAATTCACAAGATCTGCGATGATTGGATCAAAGAAGACCTTTCACCTCCGTTCACTGTCAGAGCAATTGTGGACGGATTGAATGAAAAAGGCATTCAGACACAACGCGGCAGACCGTGGACATCGCCCAACTTGAGAAAGTTCTTGCGGACCAAGCGGACGGAAAGCCCTGAAAGCTTTCTATTCGAATGGATCCAGTTGCCTGATGCGAAGAACGGCTGACTAAGCGGCCTCCAGATCTGCTTCGAGCTTCGCAAACAGGGCAACATCATCCTCGGCGTTGTCAAACAGGTGCCCATAGACATCAAAGGTCATGGTGATTGAGGCATGTCCCAATAGCGTCTGGATTTTCTTGGCGGGCCAGCCTTGTTCGATATAGAGCGAGGCAGCGGCATGACGCAGTGCGTGGAACGAGAACTTAGGTTTGCCCTCTGCAGTGATAATCCCGGCGTCTTTCAAAAGCGGATAGAGAACCCGGTTTGAGATGTTTGAAGGGCTTTCCACGTTGCCAATGCCGTTTGGAAAGACAAGATCGAGCTCGCCCGTTGGGCAGTCTGCTTTCCACGCCATCAGCACCTTCTTCACACTTGGTGCCATGGGAATGTCACGGCGGCCCGACTTCGACTTAGGCTTGCCGATCTGATTGAAGCGATCAGCGCGTTGACGGACGCGAATGATCGACTTCTGGAAATCAACATCCTCCCAACGCAGACCGCGCAGCTCCGACATGCGTATGCCCGTGTAGATCGCTGTGGTGATGAGCGGGCGCTGCTTATCGGGAACGGTCTCGAGCATTGCTTTGATCTCAGCCTTGGTCGGGATGATGCGATCGGGAGCGTTGCGTGATGCCCTGCGCAGCTTGACGGACAGCGCGACGTTGTTGTCGATCCACTCCCGATCTAGGGCTTCATTCAGAGCTGAGCGCAAAGAGCGCAGTACCTTGTCGGTCATGGCCCGAGAATTCTTATCCAGCATGTCATCCATGAAATCGCGCACCTCTGAGCGGGTGAGACTGCTTAGCTCGCGATCGCCGATTGCTGGCTCGATGTGGTGATCAACATGATTGCGATAGGAGCGCAGGGTTGCCCGCTCCAGCTCATCGCGCTCACAGCGCTTGATCCAGGCTTTACATGCATCACTGATTGTCTTGTTGTTTGTCATTCTACTTGTCCAAGTCTTTGATGAACAACAGTCTAGGACGGGCGGAAGACGGTGTCGGGTGTTTTTCCAGTCGGGAAGATGGAAAAGTACCGGCGAATATCAGTGCCGGATGGAAGTCCTAGAAAAATCGCGACGATGCTTGGGGGATGCCTCATGGGGTCGGCAGCTCGGCCGTGCCAAACCCCGGACAATTAGGCCAGCGGTGATGGCCGCTTTCGGCCCTTAGCCGAAATAGGCAGTGTTCTCAATCGATGGCAGTTTTGCTCCCCCAATTCGGTCGTTCGCCGCGATGGAGCCTCTGCCCGAAAGCTGGCATTCATTTGAGACGCAACAAATTTCTAGGAGGAGCGGGGAATGGGCTTTTGTTGCGGTCAAAACGAGTTACGGGATTGCGGACGAACAGAACGTTGATTGGAAAAGGTTGATTGGCAGCAGATCGGCACCAACCGGTAAAGACTATATTCTAGACAATCCGCAGAACGGTGCGTGCCGGGGATACATGGGGCGAGAGCACGCTGTGTTTGGCCGCGAAACTAAGAGCTTGCCGTATGAAGGCCGCGAGTGTGTGCCCCTCTGTCAAAGTCCAATCATACACTAATAATCAGAACGGACGACTCAAGTGGGGCTGATCACGCCGAACCGAATATAGGATTCGTTGTGGCGAGCAAAATTTCATTAAAACGGAATAAGAAAGCCCGCCGGGTAATCGCAACCAAAGCGTTTAAGCGGCACCTGCGCGACTCCCCCGAATACGGCTGAGCGATACTGGCGTGATCCCGAGATAGGCTGCAATCTCGATTTGCGTGAGGCGCTGTGCGAGGCCAGGTGAGTTGTTCAGGAATTTCTCGTATCTCTCCACCGCGCTCAAGCAGAGAAAATCATATTCTCGCTCCTCGTTTCTCAACGCAAGCCGGCGAAACATCTGGTTCGAAAACCGGAGCATTTCGGGGTCATTCTCCGTAAGCTCCCTAAACTTGAAACTCGGCAGAAATTCAACGGTGACCGGTGTTAGACAGACAGCCGAGAAGCGCGCTGGCTCGCCAGCCAGGGTGCACGTCATAGAGGCGAAAATCCCACCGGTATCAATAAAAGATTTTGTATAGGTTGCGCCGGCGCTGGTGAGATACACCAGCTTGATCAAGCCTTCGGTGAGTTTGTAAATATTCTTATTGAACTCGGCCTGTCGGATTATGTAGTCGCCGGTCTGAAAACTTCTTGTTTCAATAGAACTTTCAATTGAGCTTATGTCCACACCTGCAGATGACAGAGTTTGCTGAAAGCTCATTCGTTCTTATCCTATGATAATTTGTTTGGCGCCTGACCGTGTTAGACCCGTTTTACTTAAGTAGGCGAAGTCAATTTTCCAACTGGCCGGACAGAATCCCGTATTTTGATACGGAGCGCAAGTTCGCCTGCAGTTGCGCATGCTCGGCATATTTTCGGGCATTCGCGGTGATTGGGATTGAACGGGAAACCGCAGACTTCCCTGCCGTTTTTAATGGAGGTGGTAATTCATATGCAGCTCAGAGTGAACGGATCCCTGCGCGACGTTCCGGACAACTGGCAGAAGGAGACTCTTCTTACAGTGTTACGGGAACATCTGGGTCTTGTTGGTACCAAGTTCGGTTGCGGCGACGGTGGTTGTGGAGCCTGCACGGTCCACGTCGACGGGATTGTCGCCCGAAGCTGCCAAATGCGTGCGTCAGATGCCGAAACCCTCGACATACTGACCATCGAAGGTCTGACCGGAGCCAGCGTCGATTTGCATCCGGTACAACAGGCATGGCTCGATGAGCGTGTCGCCCAATGTGGTTACTGCCAGGCCGGGCAGATCATGCAGGCTGTGGCGCTGCTGAAGGAAAATCCGGCGCCGGACGAACAGGCGATTGTCGATCACATGAACAGGAATCTGTGCCGTTGCGGTACGCAGTCCCGAGTTCAAAAGGCAATTCTACGTGCTGCCCGTGAACTGCGGGGGCAATCATGAAAGCCGTCAAAGCGAAACGCCGTTTCACGCGCCGGAGCTTGCTGAAAGGGGCTGGGTTTGCGGCAGCAGGCCTGACAGTCACCTATTTGGTCGGTCGTCGGCTCGTTCCGATCCTGCCTTCACTCGCCACTCCAGACATCGGCGGCGTTGCCTGGATATCAGTCGGTCGGGATGGTCAGATTTCGATGCTGAGTCCGGTCCATGAAATGGGGCAAGGGTCTTCACTGGGGCTTGCCCAGATTGTGGCGGAAGAGCTCAATGTCAAAAGCTCAGACATAAAGGTAAGCTTCCCCTCCACACAGGATGTGCCCCATATGCGCTTTACAACAGGCAGTCAGGCGATCACCTTGCATGCGCGGCCCATTGCAGACGCGGCGGCGCGACTGCGTGAAGAACTCAGACGGAGAGCAGCAGCAATCGCCGGTGTGAAACCGACAGCACTTGTGGACGCCGACGGTGGGTTTTACGGGCCTAACAAGCGTTTCGTGTCCTATTCGAATGCGGTTGCCGGTAATGAGCTGACGCTTGCCTCAGATAATTTGCCTGAGGGCACCAGTTACACATTTGACGCAAAGCGCGAAAAACGGCAGATCGGTCATGAAGCACTTCAAATTCAGGCCCGCGAAATCGTGACAGGTGCTCCTGCTTTTGCTGCCGACATTATTCGACCGCATATGGCTTTCGGGAGAGTGTTTCAGGCACCCGCACCAGATGCGAAGATCATAGACGTTTCCGACAGAGGTGCCGGGAAAGTGCCAGGAGTGATCAAGGTGGTCATCGACAAGCCACGGCGGCTCGTTGGTGTGGTCGCCGAAACGCCCCGCAGCCTCGAAGAAGCTCTGAAACGCCTGAACGTAAAATGGGACCGGCCGGACCGGTTTACGGCTGAGGAAGTCGCAGCGCGGGTTGATGTCGACAGGGCGCTTGCAAAGGGTGATCTTGAACATTCCATCGTGGACGAGGATGTTGATTTGTCGACTGACTGGACAGTTGACATGCGCTTTGACCAACCAATCCTGCATCACGCAGCGCAAGAACCAAGAACGGCTGTCGCGGAATTCAGCCAGCGTGACGGACAAGAGGTTGTCGACATCTGGACTGGCACCCAGGATATTTTCGTCAACCAGAAGAAGGCCGCAGCCGATCTTGACTGGTCAACCGATCGAGTAACTGTTCATGCAATGCGTGTCGGTGGCGGGTTCGGTGGGCGTGTCCTTTATGATGTTGTGCGCGAGGCAGTGTTTCTTGCACAAGAGGTCAAACGGCCGGTCAAGGTGACTTGGTCTCGGCGGGACGAGTTTCTCGCCGATCGGACACGTCCCCCCTCTACTCACCGCGTCCAAATCAGGGTGGACGCTCAGGGTCAGATTTCGGATTGGCGACACGCGTGTGTCAGCGGCTATGTTTTGTTGACAGAGCTCATGGCCCCGCAGCCGCTTTTGTCCGGTATGCGCTTGGTGATGCATGACTTCGGGGCTGCACGCGAACTCAAGGCCCCCTATTCAGCTAAGGCTCGGCGGATCGAAATGAGCGATGTGGAACTCCCCTTTCATGTGGGCGAATGGCGTTCGCTTGGTGCAGCACCAAACAATTTTGCAATTGAAAGTGCGATGGACGAGCTTGCGCGGATTCTGAAGCGGGATCCGCTGGAGTTTCGCATGCAAAACCTGGGTAAAGAGAGGGCAAAATTAAAAAACTGCCTGACCCGCCTCAAGGAGATCTGTGATGGGCACCCGAGGTCGTTAGAGAAAGGAAAAGGGCGGGGATATGCTTGCGGCATTTATCAGGAACATAGCTATGTGGCGGCAGCCTTTGATGTTGCAGTGGACCATGAACGAAGAAGCATTCGCGCGGAGCGCTGCACGTTCGTAATGGATGTTGGTCTTGCCATCAGTCCAGATCAGATCAAGGCGCAGATTGAGGGATGTGCAATGATGGCCATTGGCCAGCTTTTGATGGAGGAGGCGCCGATCTCTGATGGTGGGTTGTCAGCTCAAAGTTTTGATGACTACCCCACACCAACCATGGTGAATGTTCCGCAATTTGAAATCGACATCGTAGAACAAGGCTCGAGCCCGCCAGCGGGTGTTGGACAGGCCCCGATCATCGCCTTGGTGCCGGCTCTTGCCAATGCCCTGCGGGACGCCACAGGGTATCGAGCGCTGAAATTGCCGGTCAACTTCGACGACATTTCGCCTGTCTTGGACAGTTGACGCGGTACGCCGGCCCTCAATTGAAGGACAGGGTAGTGGACCTTGGAGCTGTCACCCAATTGAAGCTAGAGCCGGGCTGGACGCTCCGGTCAAAAGTCGCTCACAAGGTCTCCTGGCATGTTCTGGTAACTTACCGGGCGCAGGAACCTGCGGGTCGAGAGCGTCCCCACAAAGGTCGCCCCGAAATTGGTCGACGCCGGGTATGGCCCTGACCTGCCTCCAATAGTTCGGACCGTTTTGAGTTGGAATGTCCATTATCAGGTCAGAAACGGCTTTGCGTAAACGGCGGAATGTTTGTTCGATGATGTGAACCTGACGAATGGCGTCAGTCTTCTCCATGCCCTGGCCAACAAGGACTTCAACCCGCTGAACCTTCGAGACAGTTTTTTCTGGCTTGTGACGTTTCACGGATACCCTAGATCTACCGTTTTTTAAGTACGGCGATAGACCACTTAAAAGAGGGAGGATCATTTCATACATGACATTCCAGCCTACGGCGGGGATGCCGCAGACTGGAATAGGCAAGTATTATGCGAACATAAAGTCGTCGGCGTTTAGGTCCGCAGTTGTTACGCCAACTAAGGTGATTGAGCCGTTTTCATCATATGTGATTACAGCATCGGCTGTACCACCTTGGTCGTCGGTGTGTGACAGTAGCTCTGTTAGATCTGCCCAACCCCAAGCCGAGATGTCGATCACATCTGCCGTGCCGCCGCCAACTTCAAAATCGTTAATAATATCATGACCGTTGTCGATGCCAAAAACGAAAGTGTCGTTGCCGCTGCCTCCTGAATAAATGTCATCATCACTCAGTATTAATTGAGTATTGTTGCCGTGTTTGTTGTGGCCATGACCCTTGCCTTTGTGGTGCCCGTGCCCGTGCCCGTGCCCGTGCCCGTGCCCGTGCCCGTGCCCGTGGCCGTGCCCGTGCCCGTGGCCGTGCCCTTGGCCGTGCCCTTGGCCGTGCCCGTGCCCGTGGCCGTGCCCTTGGCCGTGCCCGTGCCCGTGCCCTTGGCCGTGCCCGTGGCCGTGCCCTTGGCCGTGCCCGTGCCCGTGCCCTTGGCCGTGCCCGTGCCCACCTTCAATCACATAACCATTGTCAATGATTGTGTCGTCGCCACTACCTCCACGGACATCATCGTTACCGAGGCCGCCAAGTAGGGTGTCATTGCCAGTCTCGCCATCGACACGATCATCGCCGCCACGGGCATCAATATGATCGTCCCCTCCTTGACCGCGAAGACGGAGATCGTCACCTTCCTGTCCATAGATTTCGTCGGCATATTGCGATCCGCGGAACTGGTTCGCACCGGAGAAAGTATCGTTACCGATAAAGTTATCGCCCTGAACAATGTCGGTTGCAGTGCCGGCCTCCATGTCGGCGAGCACGCCACCGCCATCATTGCGATACGAAATCCGTGCACTTTCGACGCCATCAAAGATGATGTTGTCGTCACCACCTGCTAGGCGCACTTCAATCCAGTTCCCGAACGAGTTTTGGTAAGAGGAGTCAACGTAAATCTCGTCGTTGAACTGGCTACCCTCCAGGGTGTGGAACTGAGCGATATTGTCTAGAGTGCCATAGCCGTCGGCAATCAGGAACCCGGATACATTGTCTCCACCAGCAAGCCCCCCCTGAGAAGAACCGGTCAAATTGGCTATGATACCGCCGGGATCGTTCGAATAACTGGCGACAGCGAAATCTGTTTCAGTATCGCCCGAAGATTCGCCTCGAAGAGTGTCGTTGCCCTGTCCTCCGACGATCCCGCCTTGGCCCAGGATTGTCAGCACATCGTCACCATTCCCGCCGTCAATGTAGTCGAATTCGTTCAGCCCGGTTCCGCCGCCATGAATGGTATCGTTACCGTCGAAACCAAGGAGGGCATTGCTGCCGAGACCGCCCAGAATTGTATCGTCGAGCGAGGAGCCCGAGACATTTTCAATATTAACGAGTGTGTCGGTAAAGCCCCAGCCATCGATCCCATAGCTGTTGGCCAGATCCACAAAGGCGCCTTGTGTCTGCGGCCCAACCGGATCGTTGCCATCATAGCCGTAATCTACCGTATCATTGTCACCTGCACCGCCATCGATGTAGTCGGCACCGCTGCCGGCATTTAGGTAATCGTTGCCGCCCAAGCCGTAGATTGTATCATCGCCTGCTCTAGCAAATGTGTATTCGTCTCCGTTCGATAGGGTGATATTGTCGTTAAATTGGCTTCCATGCGCAGCTTCGAAACTGATCAGTTGGTCTGTGCCACCTGACCAGTTGGCAATTTCGAGGTCGAGGTTGATCGTAATGCCTGAAGTAGCAAATTCATAAAACACCACATCGAGGCCGCCGCCCCCATTGACATAATTGTTGCCGCCTTGCCCGAGCCAGAACCAGTTCGGGTCATCATTGCCGATAAGCGTGTCGTCGTGGGCAGAATCCTGGACAGCCTCAATGCCGATTAGTGTATCGGTGGTACCAAATCCGTCGCTCGCGACGCCGGTCGTCAGGTCGACGGTTACACTGCTGGGGCTGGTGTCGTAGTTGGCCGTATCAACCTCGTTGTTGAGGTAGTTGTTACTGCCGCCGTCTAGGACGTCATTGCCCGCTTCGCCAGTTAGCCAGTCGCCTCCATCTAAGCCGAAAATAGTATCATCACCCGCGGTGCCTACAAGCCAGTCAGGTCCGTTTGTTCCATTTACAATTGCCATATTGTTTCTCCCCATAGTTTTATCGATTTACGCAAGTGAAACTTGTTGTTTTTTGCGACCGACCACGTGAAAAAGAGTGAGTTCCACTCGCAAAAATTGCTAAGCTGGCCACGGTTATGAACAACGCTTTACTGCAGTAACCGAGTGTTATGTTTTCGTGAGCCTAACCATCACGTGAATGCCTGGGCTGTCATGCCCGAAGTAAATCGATGTAAATTTGGAAATGAACTAACGACACTTCATTTGAATTGCACTGCATGAGACATCCACTTTCTCCTCAACTTGAATGACGGCTGTGTTGCCGCAACAGAGCAGTCGGTGAGCCGATCTTCCAATGCGCATTGCCGCTCAAAATCGGCATGCCAAAAATACCAGCAACCGCAAAGCTGGTGTCGTTATAAAAATGTGAAAAATGCGTCACAGGCGAGAGATAGCTTCTTTAGCATTGAAGGCTTTGGAAAACTAACCATGTGCCCTAAATCTGACTAAGATTGTCTTCAGAGACTGTGACCTGCGACAATGAGCGGCAATATAAAGTTTTAAACCGATCGGCCCTGGGGAAACTCGGGTCGGAAGACTGCTATGATCGTTGTTAAAACCATTTTGGAAGTCTCAATTTAGCAGCATGTCTATTATTATAGATGTGCAAGTGCTGTTTTTTGCATTTGAGGCGAATTCTTATAATAGGATCGGATTTTCTTAAGGCTATACTCCGGATCAGTTTCTTGAAGCGTTTTCTCAATTTGAGTGGCGCGATCGAAACGTCCGAGCTCCGAATAAAGCATACCCATCATCCGCATGGGCGATCGGAAACCGGGCATCGTTCGCGTTAAATCCTCACCGATCCGCAAAGCTTCCGAAAAATGCCCTGCACAGGCGGCTGTGCGCATAGCCACATAACCAATCGAACAACGTGTCATGCCATTTGTTGTCAGCGCATAAGCCCGCTTGCCGAGCCGGTATCCTTTCTCGAGATTGCCAATGTGGCTGTTGACCATTCCAAGATAGGAAATTCCGAGCGGATTGGATGGGTTCAGTCGATTGCTGCGCTCCGCCAATTCGAGTGCTTCGCCGATTGAAACAGACCAAATCGATCGCATGAAAGCCCCCACAGATAGAATGAGCGAATTTGTTTTGTCCATCTCCATCGCCTTGGTGATAAAGTTTTCCATTTCTTCAGCAGTAGAAATTGCACAGCAATCATGTTTCTCGCCGAGGAGAAATGTCCGGAGGTAACCTCGCCACGAGAGGTAGGCTCCCCGGGGGTTGATCTCGTAAGCGCGTGCAATCAGCTGGTCAGCTTCGGAAATTGATTCAGCAGAATAATCAGTCAGTGATTTCAGTGCATTGAGACACATAGCCGACGAGATTTCGGTATTAGGAAGACGAGTTTGCAACTTAGCGATTTCGTCAAAAGCCCGGTGCACGGCTTCATTCACGAGATCGATAACATCAAAACTCTGTAAAATGGCATTTTCATCCTGGCTCAGACAACGAAATGCGTCCGAGAAAATTGTGCCATCTGCTTCGCGGATCAAGCTTGCTCCTATACCAATATCGCTGCCATAGGTTTTAAGGCGGAAAGCTGCTTTCTTTTCCAAGCTTTGCAGCTGGTTCATAACGTCCGCATCAATAATTTTGACAGCGCCGCTTTCATCAACGCTTTTGCAAATCAAGGTTTGAAGGACTGAATTGAAGATCTTCGACTTTGCCCCGTCCGCAAGGATACTACCGCGAATCAAGTAAGGTTGAAGCGTTTTGGCACCGGCTGGACGATGCCGAGTTGGTTTGGCGGAGCTCAAATCTAGAAGCTTCACTTCCAACCATTTACGTCGATCCTGCACCCATCGTTCAAATCTGGGATCAGGAAAATTCAAATCAGCCAGAAATGTTGGCATTTCGTCATTCCGAGAGACGATTTCTGCAAGATACCCTTCATCCTCCACATCCACCCAAATGCGGTCCGGAGCAAGGCGCAGCCTGCGGTCTGAGGCCATCAGCAAATCTCGGTCGTGCCCCAGAATCTTGCGAATACCGTAGAGGCATTGACGCAGGCTCACATCCGCCTGTTCTGGGGCACGAGTGCTCCATAAATGGTCTTTGATCCAGGCCCTGGCGCGAACGTTCCCATGCGTTACAGCCAGAAAAGCCAATAAAGCCTGGGCTTTGCGGTTCTTCAGAGCGATAGGCGCTCCCGAGGGACGTTCAATTCTGAAAGAGCCAGCCAAGAATAGCCGAAAGCACATATTTGTCATTATGAAGATGCCACCCTAGGTACGCTCATCACACTACAATTTAAAATCGCAGTATTTCAATCGTCTATTTTCGTTGCAATTCCACAAAACTCATCATCAAAATTTGAGTAGAGTTGACAAACAAAGATCGTTGAAGCGTTATTTTGTTATTATTTACATACGGAGTTTCGCAAATGGCGCTAGAAACTATTTCATTTGTCTCAACAACTCAATCATTCGGTCATGGCGATCATGGTGATCACGGCGATCATAAACTGCATGGCGATTTTTCCTCAACCGCCGGCACACCGCCGATCGCGACTCCGGCTCTGATTATGAATCACGCGGTGTTATCAGGTCCGTGGGTATGGGATCCCTGCAAAAAGCCAGACCACCTTCCTTTCAATGATCCTGCCAACGTCTTACTCTGGACGCAAGACGTGCGGGCAATGATTGTACAGCAAGAGATTGCTTCCAAGGTTATCGTCGAAACAGATATTGGAAGTTCAGAAATATCTCCAAGCAAACAAGGAGACTCCTCAGAAACGGATAAGGTGGTTGTGCGCGCTCAGACGGGCGCACAAAACAAAGATGTGATCGCTGTTATTGACCGCCCGTCGGAAGTATTGTTTTCGCAACAACTCCAATTCCTGGAGTACTATGCGGATCAACGGCTTGAACGTGCAGCGGAAATCACGCTCCAGCTAAGGGACATCATTTCCAATTTCGTTGCGATCCTGCCCCTTCGTCCAGAGCGCAAACGCTGGACACTGGAATTCATTCGGATGTGCTTACGCGCGGTTTCCCTGATCGAAATGCAGGTTAAGCATATGATGGCTTGTCGGCGTCCGGATTGTTTTTGGCCGCAGGTTCAGCCGATGATTCAAACCCCCAGTCACAGTTGCTATCCTTCGGGGCACGGGACAGAAGCCTTCCTGTTGGCAACTTTATTGCGGCATTTTGCTAAGTCATCGTTGCCCCACCCCGCTACAGATTGGTCAACGGCTTGGTATGGAGAAGTTTCCAAACAGCTTCTGCGCCAAGCGGCCCGGATTGCGCAAAACCGCGTCGTAGCCGGTGTACACTTTCCGATCGACAATGCAGCGGGTGCGGTTCTCGGGGTTTCCGTCGCCAATTTCATCCTGAAGCTTGCGGATGCCTCGGCCACAGATCTTTTCGGCCGCTCTTTCAACAGTGCGAATTTCGGCGGAAGCAATGATTTTACCCACACGACCGCAAACGGCATCCTGGACAGGGGTAACCTTTCAACTCCCGGCAACGCCGCTTTCTCGACGGAACTCGACCTGGAGATTCCTCACCTAGAAGGCAGCAGTGCCCTCTCTGCCGTTTACCAGCAGGCCAAAAAGGAATGGCAGGATCCAACACTCTCCTGAGCGCCAAATTTTTTGAGAGGTGGTTATGGTACTTAAGTGGTCAGATATAGTCAGAATGGATGGGAGTATTCCCTCTCAACCAAGCGGCTTCACATCAGATAGCAGCAGCGATGATCAAAAAGATAATAAATTTTTATCTCCAATTTCAGCCTATACTGATTGGTGGCTGAGAACACAAGTGACGCCCCCTGAAATCAACGGAATTATTGATACGCGGCAAGATTTCAGTCTTCTTTCTTTTGGCCCGGATGAAAATACCGCAAACATTGGAGTAATCTCAGGGCCGAGGCCCGGCCCAAGGCAAAGATTCTACAGCGCACATCCGTTTGAGTACAGTCCAGTACTAGGAAAGACACGCCCTCGCGCCATTGATAACGTAGAGCGAAGTCAAGCGTCACTCGATAAAGAGGCCGTAATCATGGGGATCATTGATGATGGCCTTGCTTTGGCAAATGCTCGGTTTTTGAAGATGAACGGTGACAAGTACATGTCTCGGGCAGAGTTTTTTTGGAACCAAGATGCAGAACTTTCGGAAAATATAGTCGTCGGCTACCAAGTCCCATTTGGCCGGGATTGGGATCAGACCGAATTGGATGGTGTTTTTGACCTCGGCAGAGGAGATCAAAAATTTCCGAATGAAGAAGCGGTCTATCGTGAGCTGCAAATGGACAAGATATTGTCCACTAGCGCGCAGCACGGCACCCATGTCATGGATCTGGCAACAGGTTATGACAGTTGTGATACATCCGCAAATGCCTTGGGCGAGATCCCAAGTGACCTGAGTAACAAGCGTCCGATCATTGCCGTTCAGCTAGCCCGAATTGCAACGCGGGAATCCTCTGGGGCCTTCATGTCGACTTATGTGACCGAAGCTTTGGATTATATCCTATTGCGGGCACAGCAGTTGCAGCCGGAAACAGGCAAGAAAATCCCGCTGATCATCAATTTCTCCTACGGAATTTATTCCGGCACCTTGAGTGGCAATCATCATATGGAGGAGTGGATCGATATTGCAGTCAAAGAGATATCGAAGGCACACGATTTTCCGATCTTTGTCACACTTCCAGCCGGCAACAGCCACCTTGGACAGTGTTTTGGGGAGCGTCAGGTGCGCAGGTCAACAAGCATTCGGTTGCCAGATGCACCGGATTTCACTTTGCGCACGCAACCAGACAACAAAGCGCCGACTGTTGTAGAGTTCTTCTGGCCAGAGACAGAAGAGAATGAACCCCAAACATTAGGTATCGACCCAGATTTGGTGCGTGGCAAGCACGAACAACTCACATTGTCCCAACGAAAGAGCATTCTAGAGGCGCAATCCGAAGTCTCGTCCGACCTTGGGCTCTTCCTCTGGGCACCGGGTGCAGATAAGCCCATCGTTTCTGAAATTACCGCGTCGCCGAATTTTTTCCATGGCGTGGAATTGAGAGATACAAGCGACCGGCTGGTGGGCATGCTCTATCATGAGCGTTTGATCGGCCTCACGGAAATGCGAAAGACAGGTAACGACCTCGATGACGATGACGATGACGATGACGATGTTGAGGACGAATACGGTAAAGGAATTTCCGTCCCGAAAACGGCTGGCACGTCAAAAGACAACGACGGCAACAACACTCCGACACTTTTAAACGAAGTCAGAAAACTGACCTTGGTTTTGGCCCCAACACTCTTTGAGCAAAGCCTTTTCTCTAAGGAAGTATACCCTTGCCGCGATTTGCGAAAGTTTTTCCAGAAAGAAGCTGCCATACCGGCTGGAGAATGGGGGGTCTCTCTTTTCAGGAAAGGGAACAGAAAAGAGGAAGACACGGTGGTCGTACGTTGCCAGCGCGGGGACACACCTTTTGGTTTCCGACCGTTTGGGCGACAAAGCCGACTGATCGACCAACATTACCAACCTTTTACGCCAGATGGCAGACTCGCGGAGAACGATATCTCTGATCAATGGGTTTACCGGCACGGCACCATGAACGCGATCGCCACTGGACGGCGGCCGATCCGCGTCGGCAGTTATCGCCGCTCAAATCTCGACCGGCGTGAGGTTCCAACCAACAATGTCCAAAGCGGCGCGAGCATCTTCTCAAGCTCTGGTTTCGGAGACGAACAGACAGACGGCTGGCCAAAATGGCGGCCCCGCAAATATGTCGATCTGGCTGCGGCGACGGAAATCAACCACGCTCTCCCGGGAGTACAGGCGTCCGGCATGTATAGCGGATCAAAATTCCGTTTCTCCGGCACCTCCAGCGCTGCCCCGCAAATTGCCCGCTGGTTGGCATTGTCAATTAGTGACGTCCTCAAAGAGGGGCGAGGGAGAAAAGCTGTAAAGGCGCAAGCCCAGTCCGATATTGGTCCTGACAAGAATTTTGCCAATACCAGTTCGGAAAAACGCAGCGGAGTTGCACTTTTCAAAGGACTGGTGCGATGAACCAGTATCTTCTCTCCTCTGCAATGCTTTATGGGAGATCTTCCGCGGTAACATAGCTGATTGAGTACACGTCAACCTAGAACAATTGACGAATTACGGTAGATCGACGGCCTTAAAACAGGTCGTCAGTCTGCAACCTTGTGCTTGAGAAGAACAATCTACCACACGAAGTACCCGACACACTTCTGATGGGGAGATACTGTGAATTTCTAGTCGGTCAACAAGAAATCATCAATTACAGAAATGCAGAAACAACAGTTCCAAAACGCCGAGGATGATGTCGTAATATTCACGAAGCAGGAAGCGGATTTTTCTACATGTCCTTTTCCCACCGCCTGCGGTAGTCCGGGATCATGGCTGCTCTAGAATGTAATCAGGACAGGTACCTGATTGCGCAATCTGTCCAGTACCCGGAGCTCCAGTAAAAAAGCGCAACCCGATATTGGAATAAACGAAACACCAACCGTTTGCGCCCCAGGATATCCGGTGTTCAGACTCTCGCCGACCATAACTGATGTGCTCCCGCTAGATGCCCTCGATGGTCTTTATCCTTAAAGCGTGTCCGATTGGAGTATGAGTATTTGGGGGCATTTCTGATGAGAGAGGAGTGCACCTATACCGAAGAAACGGTTTTCAGATGAGCAGATCGCGTTTGCACTGAGGCCAGCGGAATCTGGGACAACGATTGGCGAGATTTGCCGGAAGATGGGCATTGCCGAGGCGACGTTCTGTCTGTGGTAGAAAGTCTACTCTGGTATGGGTGTTGCTGAGACCCAGCAACTTACGTAGCTTGAAGACGAGAACTCGGAGCTCAAGCGACTGGTTGCGGATTTGTCTCTTGACAAAAAGGTGCTCTAGGACCCTCTTCGAAAAAATTGTTGAAGCCTGTCCGTCGCCAAGGCGTCGTGTGTCACCATCAGGATGTCTTTGAAGTGTCAGAACCGACGGGCCTGTAATGCCATGGGCTTTGTGCGAGTTTCCCATCGGGATCGTTCCAAGCGAGATCCAGAAGTGGAATTGCAGATGCGCCTGAAAAACTAGGCAGAAAGCCGTGTTCGTTACGACTACCGCCGTTTGCAAATCCTTTTGAAGCGAGAAGTCTATCATGTGAGCCACAAGCGCCTTTATCGGCTGTATTGTGAAGAAGGTCTATCGATTCGCTTCAGAAGTCCCAAACGCCGTCGGGCATGCCGCTATCGGCCAAGTCGCGCAAAGCAGATGGGATGAGCAATGTCCAAGCAATGGATTTTATGTCCGACAAGCTGTTCGACGGAAAGCCCCGGAGCAATCGCGTTGACAATGGGCCAGAGTATGCCTGGCTACTGCTTGACTAGTGGGCCTGTCTGAACCAGATCGAGCTGGACTTCTCAAGACCAGGAAAATTAACGGACAATGCATACATCGAAGCCTTCAATACTAAAGAAGCTATCTGCCGTCTGTGATGCATTTTTCACATTTTTATAACGACACCTGCTTCGCGGTTGCTGGTATTTTTGACATGTCGATTTTGAGCGGTAATGCGCATTGGAAGATCGGCTCACAGGCTGCTCTGTTGCGGCAACACAGCCGTCATTCAAGTTGAGGAGGAAGCGGATGTCTGATGCAGTGCAATTCAATCGAAGTGTCGCTTCATGGGGGGCGAATATTTTGAAAGACGAAATACCGGATGATGTCGGATATGTAATTTCAACTATTCTGTCTCTTTACTATCCGGTCAACGCTCTCATGGGGGCTAAATTTTCCTACAGTCGGCTTGGAGAAGGCCAAGTTTCCGCCACCAGTCACGAGATGCCCGATCTGCTCCTTCAAATGCGGGAGGCCGGAGGAGATGAATATATTGAAGTCATCCTCTGTTCTACGGTTTGTTATCCCTTCTATGCAGGTCATCTTTTCGGAAATGATGTCGAGTTAAGTGACGATATCGTCAACGGCCATCACGTTCTGATTTCCTCCAATGGGAAGTATAGGTACCGCTATGAATTTGACGGCTCAAAATACTCGTTGACTGAAGTGCAATCTTTAACTGGCGAAGTGACAAACATCGCGAACGTTTGGCGCGTGGGAGCCAAACGCTACCCGCAGTCCAAATTTGCTGCGTGAGTTCACTGCCATTTACGGATTGCTTTGGTGTGGCGGCCTGATTCGGATATCCTACGACCGGGTCGCCGTACTTGATTATAACACACTTGCTCTATTCGTTTTTAAAGTAATTATGTCCGCTACGCGTGCAAATGACTTGCATCAGAATTCCTAAAATAGGTCCTGGTCGTTTCTGTTGAAGCCACTGCTTGAAACCCGTTTGGTTCACTTGTGGTTGAAACGAGATACGCTCGGAAAAGAGCATAAAATCGGAAGATACGCGTAGCGATCTGAAGAGAGTATCCTGATTTTTATTGCCTTTGTGCTTGCCCCGTTTCGGATTCTTTGGGCGTCCATATTTGAGGACGGGTAATTGGCTACTCTTGAAGCATTTGGCTGGGCTGATTGATGGCATCCTTCGCTATCGGATTTTGCCGGTTGATGCTTCTAAGCGAGATGTCAACGCCATAATTCTAGCGTCGGGTAGAGCTCCAATTTAGCAGATCTCTGAGCACAGTAGCTGCACTGGGTTTTCGAGAATATTTCTGATTGGGGAGTTTGGACTATGTTGTTGTTTAACGAAGCCTATTATCTTTCTGAGAACCCGGATGTTTCCCAATCTGTCGAGGCTGGCACCTATGATAGTGGCGAAGCGCATTTCATGGCCATTGGTTATACTGAAGGGCGTGATCCGTTACCCGGTCTGAACTCTTCATTTTATCTGGCGCAAAATCCAGATGTGGCGGATGCCAATGTTAATCCGCTGGAACACTATAACAGTTTTGGCGAGAACGAAGGACGTGCCCCAAATCCGTTGTTTGATCCGGTCTATTACGCGCAGCAAAACCCAGACGTTGTTGACGCGGGGATGGGGCTCTTAGAGCACTTCATAAATCACGGTGCCTCCGAGGGACGTTTCCCGAATTCCACCACGGCAAGTGAACTGGCAAGCGGATTTAACGAAACGGCCTACCTTGCGGCGAATTCTGACATTGCTGATGCCGTCTCCAGCGGTGCATTTTCCTCCGGCTATGAACACTGGTCTTTGTTTGGATATGCTGAGGGCCGGAGTGGTGCTCAAAACAGTGGTGGCGAAGCCTTGTCCGTACCTTCTGCCGCAGCCACTGGGTCGCTCAACGGGTTTGTCATTGACGGTAAAGTGGCCGGGGCAACTGTTGGGATCGACCTTGATGGCGACGGTGTAATCGGGCCGAATGAACCAACAGTCACAACTGATGACCTCGGCGAGTTCATTTTTCCGGATGGGACGCCGATCGGGCCGATCATTGCCTCAGGCGGCACAGACATTTCGACCGGTCTGCCTTTCGACGGGCGTATGGAAGCCCCTGCGGGGTCAACCGTGGTCAATCCGCTGACAACGGTTATCAAGAAAATGGCCGATGCCAATCCGGACGCTAACAAGAGTGAAGCAGAAAAGGCCGCAGAGGCGCAAGACCAGCTCAAGTCGTTACTCGGCCTTTCCGACATCAACGCTGATATCACACAGGTTGATTTTGTCACTGAAGCTACAGAGGGGGATAGTGACGGCAGTGCGGATGCCGTGTCGGATTCTGACGGGGCACGTCTTTATTCTGCCAGTGTCCAACTTCTCAACATTGTTGATCAAGGCGCCGCAGCCATTGCAGGGGCGGATGGTAGCGTCAGTGCAGAAGACGCCAGTACTGCCATGTTCGCTTCCCTTGCTGAGCGGCTCGGATCGACAGCTGAGGGCCAAACCGTTGATCTCGGCTCAACAGCCGGGTCGGATGGAGATGCCAGCAACGATGCTGGAGATCTCCTGATTGACGTTATCAAGGGAGCTGCTGCCAATACTTTGTCCGGAGATGCGGCGGGCCGAGTGGACCAGATTGCCGACAGCGCAGCGGCGATTGCCGCTGCGGCCAACAGAGAAATTGCGGACCGTATTGATGCGTTGGAGCCTGGTGCCGCTGGAAGCGCAATCGAAAGCACGCTGGTCGAAATCGTAAAAACCCAAAAAGTTGTCCAGGGCGATGCAGCGGACAATATCCGCAATGCAGCCGGGTCTGACAATCCGGATGAGGCGGCTCAAGCCATATCCGATACGATTGCTGCTTCGGACGGCAGTGGCTTCATCTCCGATGATCTCATCAACGACCAAACAGTTGGTGATATCGATGGTGACGGAACTGTTGATGATGTGCCGGCCCCCGCGCCAACGCCTAACCCGACACCTACACCTCCGCCAGTCAACGAGTTCAACGACATCATTGGAACGGACGACGGCGAAACACTCATCGGAACAAACGGGGGGGATCGCATTGAGGCCCTCGGTGGCGACGATATCATCAATCCGGGCGCTGGCCGTGACAACATTATCGCTGGTGCTGGTAACGATCAGATTACCCTTGATGCCGCCGGTGGCTCAAAACATATCCGCGGCGATGAGGGGGATGATCAGATTTTCCGGACTGAGGCTGCAACGAGCCTGCTTCGGCTGCGCTATGACAAGGAAACTGGGGGCAATGGCATAGTTTTCACTTTGGTCTCTGCAACAGAAGCAACAATTGTCGACACTTTCGGTGATACAGACACCATCACCTATACTGGTCCGACAAACATTCCGTTCGAGCACAATTTACATGTGTCTGGAACCGATCAAGATGATGTATTCTCCGGCCATTTCGGCGCTGGCATTGATCCAAGTTTTCAAGATGATGACTTCCATGCTGGGTTTGTGGCTTCGCCGAGGGGCGGAAATGATCAGATCTTCGGAAATCTGATTGAATTCGATTCCATCAGCTATTCTGAAGATGTCATCCGAGTTCCCAGAGCAACCGGAATTCAAGTCTCATGGGGCGCAAGCGGTGGGACCATCATTGACGGCTTGGGCGGGACTGACACCTTCAACCAAAACATAAATCAAATCGAGGGTAGCCTGCTTGCAGATGTCTTTATCTCGACAGGATCCTACTCCCGGTTCCGTGGTCTTGACGGGGCAGACACCTTTGATGGTTCAGCCGGTGGCCGTGACATCGTCGATTACCGCGGCGATGACGATTATGGCGGCATGGGCGGGATCTTTGCCGATTTGGCCGCAGGAACCGCGACAGATGGATTTGGAAATACCGATACATTGATCGGCATCGAACGGGTGCGTGGCTCCGACCTTGATGGGATCTCGGATGTTCTGCTTGGTTCCGGGGCGAACAATTACCTGCGCGGATATCGCGGCGATGACACGCTAGATGCCCGAGGGGGCAATGACATCGTGCGCGGCGGCTACGGCAACGACACAATAACAGGAGGTTCCGGCAACGATGTGCTCCATGGCGAGCAAGGCAACGACATCATTATTGCCGGCACAGGGAATGATTACATAACCGGCGGCGAGGGCAATGACGATATCACCGTAACCAGCGGCGCAAATATTGTAATCGGGGGCGATGGGTTCGACATTGTAACCGGATCTTCGGCCGGTGGTTCTCAGGTTACAATGGCCTATGCAGATGAAGGTGGCGGCCAAGGTATAGATGTTCAGTTTACATCCGACTTAGATGCCTATGCCACGGATACATTCGGCAATATTGATACGCTCCATGATGTTTTCCAGTTCACGACGACCGGCGGTGACGACATCATCACCGGTCCGAACGGCGCCGAAGTACAGGACAGATGGTTCTGGATTGGCATGGCAGGTGGCGGCGACGATGTCATCAACATCACCTCACACCACGTTACCTTGAACTATGAGCAACAAACTTACGGAGCGGTCGGTACGCCAACGCAAGGTATCGTCGTTGACTTCTCCAGCTTCGATGGCAATGGCCTGGCCACAATCATCGACACCCATGGGGGCACGGATAAGGTTTCCTACAATGGAACAGGCATTACCGGCGGCGTGTATTCCATTGTTGGTTCAGAACTTGCTGATGATATGACTGGTGGGGACCGCTGGGACTATTTTGTCGGTGGTCAGGGGGCGGACACAATCCGCGGTGGTGGCGGATTTGATGAAGTCAATTACTTCTATCACAACGTCTCTGACAATGCTGGTGGATTTGTCGGTGTGACGGTTGACCTTGGAAACCAGACGGCCACTGACCAGTTTGGCGATACTGATACGCTTATTGATGTCGAGATCATTGCAGGTACAGAAAACGTCGATAGTCTTACTGGAGATGATCTAGCAAACACGCTTATGGGCCGGATGGGCGATGATGTGATCGACGGAGCTGGAGGTGTGGATGAGTTGTTCGGCGACGGTGGCGACGATACGATTACCACCGGCGCAGGAATGGACAACGTCCACTATTATGGCTCTTCAGAACATGGGTCTGACATTGTGACCGACTTCCTTGTGGGTTCGGACACGATTGTGATGTCGGCAATCACACAGGCCGTTTTTGACGCAATTTCCATCTCTGATTTGAACGGCAGCGATACCCTGATTGACTTAGGCTTCTCCAACGGCGTGGATCTCGGGCAGGTGACGCTTCTCGGAGTGAACTACAGCTCGCTGACAGATCCCCATGCGGACCTCTTGACCCTTCTTACCTAACAATGGGTCAGGAAGAATAATGGAACTAAATGCGCTTTAACAAACTTCAGCGGGGCACTGCTCCGCTGATAAAACATTGCACCACTCGCCGACAGTCCGAGCTAATTAAGATGTTTGATCAGCTCTTTGTATTTGCGTTGTAGTTTCCGATTGTCACCGGAACAGCGGATACAGAATCCGGTCGAAATGGCAGTTTGTTCGTTTCAGTCCGTCTGTATTGAGTACGGATGCTTGATCCCGCTGAACTGATATCAACATGAAATTTGTATAGGAGAAGTTTGGTAGCGGGAGAGGGACTCGAACCCCCGACACGCGGATTATGATTCCGCTGCTCTAACCACCTGAGCTACCCCGCCATCCGGTCAGCTGCCTTCACAAAGGCGCTGCGGTGTGGGGAGCTTATAGTGAGGTGGCGCGCAGGCGTCAAGCGCAGAATCTGCGCCTAACGACATTCTTTCGAGTGGCAGTCTAAACGGCAGAAACCGGCGCCTCGGCTTGTGGAAAATCGACTGCCCAATTGCCCGTGCGTTCCGTTTTGTGAATCCATCCGCCGCCCAGAACACGGGCGGTTTCATCGTCGCTGTCAAAGAAGACGCAGGCTTGGCCGGGAGCCACACCTGTTTCGCCATTGGCAAGATCGACAAAGGCCTTGCCATTTAATATCCGCAAGGTCGCCGGCGCCGGCGGCCGCGTTGAGCGGACCTTTGCAAAGACGTCTATTTCATCGCCTTCATCCAGCGGCAGGTCGCCGATCCAGTTCATTTCACGCAACAAGATGGTCCGGGTTGCCAGAGCTTCACGCGGGCCGACAATCACCCGGCGGTCATCGGCGTCCAGCCGAACCACATACAGTGGGTCGCCAGTGGCCACGCCAATGCCGCGCCGCTGACCGATGGTGAAATGAATGATGCCGTCGTGTTTGCCCAGGACCCGCCCGTCCATATGGACAATGTCGCCGGGTTCGGCGGCATTCGGGCGCAGCTTGCGGATGACCTCGGCATAGTCTCCGTTCGGCACGAAGCAGATGTCCTGGCTGTCCGGTTTGTTAGCAACCGAGAGGCCAAACTCCTCTGCAAGTTCCCGCACTTTCGATTTTGGCATGCCGCCAAGCGGAAAGCGGACAAAATCCAGCTGCTCCTGGGTGGTGGCAAACAAGAAATAACTTTGGTCGCGGTCGAGATCCGCCGGGCGGTGGAGGGCGCGTCTGTTGCCCTTGGTAACGGAACGCACGTAGTGGCCTGTTGCCAGAGCGTCGGCGCCAAGGTCTTTGGCGGTTTTCAAAAGATCCGTGAACTTGACGGTCTGATTGCAGGAGACACACGGAATGGGCGTTTCGCCGGCGATGTAGCTGTCGGCGAACCGGTCCATGACCTGCTCTTTGAAACGGCTTTCATAGTCGAGCACATAATGCGGAATGCCGATCTTTTCTGCGGCCCGCCGGGCGTCGTGAATGTCGACCCCGGCGCAGCAGGATTTTGCCTTGGCAACGGCCGCACCATGGTCGTAAAGCTGGAGTGTGACGCCGATGACGTCATACCCTTGCGCATGCATCATCGCGGCAACCACGGAACTGTCGACGCCGCCGGACATGGCGACAACGACACGCGTGTCTTCAGGGCGGCCGGGAAGATCCAGACTGTTCAACATGTTCAAAGGCACTTTCAGAAGTGTTGGGCCCTGCCGTCCGGCGTGCACATCTGTGCGCCGTCGATGGCTACCGCCAAGCGGTTGTCAGGTTAGGCCAATTCTCATTGCGCGGCACTATACAGATAAGGGCTGTTTTTGCCAATTGCGAGTGCCGGGCACCCGGCATGCATTGCCGGAGCGGCAAAGCTTGCCGTGTTAAGGGCGGTGCTTGTACCGCGAGTACGTGGCAAAAGTTAAGTGATTCAATGTCTTGATGGTTTTGGAAAAACTGGCCCGCGGTTTGCTTTCTATTGGCTGATGCTATCCGTCCGCTGATTGGGCGTGAACTTTTGGGGGCTTTCCGTGCTGCCTTTTGGAATGATGACCGAACTAACTCAAGGACCCGTGCCAGTCAAAGCTGCCGGTGGGCTGGCGTCTGGCTCGACTGGTGGGTCTGGTAATGAGTTTCAGCAGTTTTCCGAGGAGCTTCAAAGCGCGTTGCAAGAGCCGGGCGCGGAGCTGCCGGGAGAGGCGGAGGCCGATGCTCTTCCAGTTGACCTGTCCGGTGACCCGGAAGTGTCAACTTCATTGCTTGCAGATGGTGTTGGTGATGGGGTGCTGGAAGCCGCTCAAAGCACGGATCTGCCGTCTCCGGATGCTGGGCTTGTTTTTGCTGAGGCGCAAGTCAGCGCGGTTCCAGGTTATCTTGGGGTTGCTTGGCAAGCAGACGTCGGGGGCGGAGAGTTGGTTAAAGAAGGACGTGTGGAAGGAATTGGCCGAGAGGGCGCGACCTTGGCGGGGCCTGTGTCCAAAGGGTCTGAGGTATCGAGTTTTCCTCAGGCCAATGTGCCGGCCGCCGCAGGTGATGCGGGCGAAAATGCAAAGGGGGGTGGTGCTTATGGCCAGCAAGCCGCGTCTGCCCCAATTGTTGATGTCTCAGCGGAGCAGGGTGTTCGCGGAGGTGATGGTCCGCTGACAGGCTCTGGTCCGGCAGATTCGGATGGTGCAGGCGCAACTGTGCGTTCGCTTGTCATAGAAAATGATCCGGAGTTGCCAGGACGTGATGCGAAGGCTATCGATCGCCAAAATGGCACGCGGGCTGTAGAAACCAATAGCCGTCGCTGGCAGGAGGGTTTGCCTCAGGAGTTGAGAGCCGATACTTCGAAAGTGCAGCGTCTTTCCGAACTTGAGCAGTTCAAACCGGCGCAAGAGCTCGCCGGCCGGGTTGTGCAAAGTGACCAGACAGGCGGTGTTAAGCCGGGTGTGCCTTTGGGGAATGCTGAAGGTCCCATCGTGGATAGGGCGCAAACTCCTGTACAAGAAGTAAAGCCGCGTGTCTGGCAGTCCGGGGGCGTTTCATCAGCGGCTGGTGCAGAGATTGCGGGTTTGGTGCGGCCGGCGAACAGCGCTCCTACTAACACTGCAGCCAGTACAAGCGATGTAACTGGGGCTGATCAGGCCGGTGTTGATGTGGAGCCGGTTCGCTTGGTTCAAACTACCGATGCTAAGCCTGTTCAAAGTGTTGTAGCGTCAGCTCCGCAAACAGCTGGTACGTTGGCTGGTCAAGTTTTGCCGCAAACACTGTTTCAGTCTGATGCTTCTTCGTCTGATGCCGCTGCTCGCCAATCTGAGGACGCGCCATTAGATCTTGACGGAGATGAGATGCGGCCAGGGCCGCGCTTGGCCAGCGAGGTACGGGCAACTGGTTCGTGGAGCGCCGGTGTTGACAGTCAGGCTCAGGTAGGAAGTCAGTTTGCCGGGCAGTCGAAAATCGTGACTCCTCAAAATTCAATTGCCGCTGCGGCCTCAGGTCAGCCCCAGGTGAGCGAGATTGTTGACGATCTTGTTGTTGATGGTGCTGGTACCAAAGCTGGGCTAGGGGCCGAGTTGGCCGACGAGCCGGATTTTGTAGCTACGCTGCGCGGCGGTGATATGCAGGGTGCGGCCCGGACCGAGGCTCTTCAAACTCCAAATCAGGCGCAAAGCTCCCAGGTGGCCACTCAAGTGGCTGTCGAAATGGCCCGGAATCTGAAAAACGCCCAAACCCGCTTCCAGATGAGGTTTGACCCACCAGAATTGGGTCGTGTTGATGTGAATATGAAGGTGGCGGCAGACGGCAGCGTTCAGGCGCATCTGATCGTTGAGCGTCCGGAAACACTTGATATGTTCCTGCGGGATCAGCGCGGTTTGGAGCGGGCACTTGAAGCGGCGGGTCTGAATACCAACTCCAACGACCTTCAGTTTTCCTTGAAGCAGGAAGCCGGGCAGCAATTTGCATCTGGTGAAGACCATCAGCAAAATCAATCGGGTCAGTCTTCCGGCGGCGGAGATGGGGCTGCCGACGATGCGGCGGCTGGCGATATCGTGGACCGGGAACTTCTACAAATGACGCTCGCAGAGCAGCGTGGCGGTTTGGACATCCGGATTTAAGAGGCGTGCCAAGCGTCTTAGGAGAGAGTAATGACGATTATTACACCTGGAACAAGTGGTGTCACCCAATCTGCAAGTGATGCCGCGAGCCAAGCTAGCCAGTCCGGTTTATCGGCAAACTATGAGCTGTTCTTGAGTATGCTGACCACGCAGATTCAAAACCAGGATCCGCTGGATCCTCTGGATTCTGCAGAGTACACCAACCAGCTTGTGCAATACTCCAGCGTTGAGCAGTCTATCCAGACTAACCAAAACTTAGAAGAGATGATCAGTTTGCTGTCCAGCAATCAATCCTCTGCCTATGTCAATTATATCGGCACAGAAGTAACCGCAGCTGGCGGTACAGCAATGATGGTGGATGGCCAGGCGTCTTGGGAATACGATGTCCTCGAAGATGCCTCTGGAACAGTCGAAATTCTCAATGAATTTGGCAATGTCGTCTATACCGGTGAGATTCAGATGCAGGCGGGTGGCGGAACATATACGTGGAACGGCGAACTGGACGACGGTGGAACAGCGGCAGGCGGCGCATATACGATCCAGCTGGATGTGTCCGATGCGGCTGGGAACGCTGAACCAGCATCGATTGAGGTGTCTGGTGTCGTCGATGAGGTCGATTTCGGTGGGGATATCCCTTTCCTAAGGATTGGCGAAATCTCAGTGCCGGTCAGTGCAGTGAAGTCCGTCCGCTCTATTTAATATTGGCCGTTCAGGCGCCTTCCTGGCCGTTATTTGGTGGGAAGGTGGCGGTTTTTTCAAATTATTTGTCAATTCAGACAGGCTGTGCCCCGAACTTTACCGCAGGTAGGGTGCGGCAAATTTGCGATTTTCCCGTTCTGTCTCGCTTTGCGTTGCATTTTGCACGATTAGGACATCATGGTTAACAAATTCATATAATGTCCTGTAGTTTCTAAGTCTAATTTTTCATAATTTGCTAAATATTATTCACAAAATCTGAGTTTTATAGTTAATGAAAGGCGAACATTGCTTTAGCCGTTTGTTAAGCGTCATTGTGTAGTCTCATCTAAACCTTGGTCATGGTTAGTGTGAGAGTACAATGACCGAACAAATTCGTTCGCGTGTAAAATATGTCATCGGTCCGGATGGAAGCCCGCTTACAATTGCGGACCTCCCGCCCACGTCTACAAAGCGATGGGTGATCCGGCGAAAGGCGGAAGTGGTCGCAGCCGTTCGAGGCGGACTGTTGTCGCTTGAAGAAGCCTGTCAGAGATATACCCTGACTGTTGAAGAGTTCTTGTCGTGGCAAAGCTCAATTGAAAAACATGGGTTGGCTGGTTTGCGTGCTACCCGGATTCAGCAGTACAGGGGCTGATAAGCCTGGTGAGAAATTCATAGGCATCTGACTAGGTGCTTCGGGGAAGGTCGGCTGTGCCGGCCTTTTTTGTTGCCTCTCGAATTGTCATACTTATCCAAAGGTTAATGAGATGGGCAGTTTTTCCCCATCTCAGTTGCATCCTGCAGCTCCCAAATCCGCTGATTTCTGCCACTCTGTGTTCATGAGTAATGTTTTGTTAACTTCTTGTTAACCTTCAGGGCGGCAAATTTTGCCTAACAGGTGCGTGGCATGTCGCTCCGGCTCTGCTGATAAGGGCGGAAGGCATGCGAAAGATGCGGGCGGGCATTCGTGAACGGATTAATTGAATTCATAAAAACACTTGGACCGGCGCGGATCGCGGCGATGGGGGCCGTGGCTGCGATCTTGGTCGGTGTTTTTGCATTTATCATCTTCCGGGTGACTGCCCCTCAGATGACAACGCTCTACAACGAGCTGACTCTGGAAGATTCCGCTGCAATCGTTTCGCAACTCGAAAGCCAAGGTGTCCAATTCAAACTTGCGCGCGAGGGATCTAGTATTCTTGTGCCGCAAGAACAAGTGGCGCGGCTGCGTATGCAGCTTGCATCTGAAGGTTTGCCGACGGGTGGTTCAATCGGTTACGAGATCTTTGACCGGTCTGACACACTTGGTGCAACCAGCTTCGTTCAAAACATCAATCATCTTAGGGCAATGGAAGGCGAGCTCTCGCGTACGATCGGTTCACTTGACCGTATCCGTTCTGCCCGCGTTCATTTGGTCATTCCTGAGCGTCAGCTGTTTCAACGGGACCGCCGTCCGCCGTCCGCGTCCATCGTTCTGAATGTTCGTGGTGGCCTTGGACCTGGTGAGATCCGCGCTGTTCAACATCTTGTTGCAACGGCTGTCGATGGGCTGGACCCAGATAAAGTGTCAATCGTTGATGAAAGCGGGCGCTTGCTGGCGTCCGGCGCTGGCAGCGATGACGAAGGTATGGTGTCTGCCCGTCTGCAAGAGCGGACTACCGCGATTGAAAGCCGTTTGCGCAATCAAGTGGAGGAGATTCTGAATTCGATTGTCGGGCCGGGCCGTGCACGGGTGCGGGTCAATGCTGACATTGATTTCAATCGCCGCACGGAAACCACAGAAACATTTGATCCAGAAGGTCAGGTCGTTCGTTCGACCCAGTCAAAAGAAGAAGCCACAGCCAGTACGCGTAGGGATGGTCAGGTCACTGTCGGAAACGAATTGCCGAATGAAGAAGATGAGGCTGGAGCTAATGCAGGCGACCAAGATTCCTCTTCTTTGACGGAAGAAATTGTTAACTACGAGATTTCCAAATCGACGCGAACAGAAGTTGTCGAAGCCGGCAAAATCACCCGCTTGTCTGTTGCGGTTCTCGTGGACGGCACATATCTGCCGGATGAAGACGGCAATTCCGTCTATACACCGCGGGAACAAGAAGCTCTGGACCGGATTGCGGTTTTGGTCCGCTCCGCCGTGGGGTATGATGAAACCCGCGGAGACGTCGTTGAAGTCATCAATCTTCAGTTCGCCTTGCCGCCAGAGCAAGACATCGCGGAAGGCGATGGCCTCTTTGAATTCACCCGCGATGATATCATGCGGTTTGCCGAATTGGGTGTCTTGTTCCTGATTGCGATCTTGCTGCTGCTATTCGTGGTCCGGCCGCTTCTGCGCCGTATTGTAACGCCTGAAGAGCAGCAGCCGCAGGAGTTGGTAATCGGGCCGGACGGGACGTTGGTGGCCGATAGCGAAGTGCCTCAGGAAGAGGAAGCCGAAGATGAGTTCGTTATTGAGTGGCTGGAGCAGGCCAAGCAGGAAGGTGCTCTGCAGGCCAGCTCGATTGCCAAGGTCGGTGAAATGATAGCAGATCATCCATCAGAAGCGGTCAATATTGTTCGCGGCTGGTTGGATGAGCAGGCTGCGTAGCAATGAGTGATCAACTTCAAAATCATCTTACGGTCAGCGCGGACGAAGAAGAGCGAGAGCTTCAGGGCGCTGAGCGCGCGGCTGTCCTGTTGCTGGCGCTTGGCGAGTCTCATGGTGCACCTATCTGGGACAAGCTGGACGAGATTGAAGTGCGGCAGGTTTCTGCGGCGATGGCGAACCTTGGTCCGGTGACGCCGAACATGCTGGAGGATCTCTTCAAGGACTTCGTTCGCCGTATCAGCTCCAAAGGCGCGCTTACCGGCAACGTTGATGCGACGGAGCGGTTGCTGTCGACTTTCCTTTCTGGTGACAAAGTCAGTGTCATCATGGAGGAAATTCGCGGTCCGGCCGGCCGGAACATGTGGGAGAAACTCTCAAACGTTCAGGAAAACGTCCTGGCCAACTATTTGAAGAACGAATACCCGCAGACGGTGGCGGTTGTTCTGTCGAAGATCAACTCTGATCACGCTGCCCGGGTCTTGGGAATCTTGCCGGAAGAATTGGCGCTGGAAGTTGTTAGCCGGATGCTGCGCATGGACGCTGTTCAAAAAGAGGTCTTGGAAAAAGTTGAGCAAACCTTGCGGGTTGAGTTCATGTCAAACCTGACAAACACCTCGCGCCGGGACAGCCACGAAATGATGGCGGATATCTTCAATAACTTTGACCGGCAGACCGAAGCACGCTTCTTGGCAGCCCTGGAAGAGGATAATCGTGAAGCCGCGGATCGCATCAAGACCTTGATGTTCACCTTCGATGACCTGCTCAAGCTGGATGCGGCAAGTGCGCAGACACTACTGCGGCACGTAGAAAAAGATCAGCTGGCGATCGCCCTCAAAGGATCTACGGATACAGCACGCGAGTTCTTCTTCGGCAATATGTCTTCCCGCGCGGCCAAATTGTTGGAGGACGATATGGACGCACTCGGCCCTGTGCGCTTGAGAGATGTGGATGATGCTCAGACAGGGATGGTCAATCAGGCCAAGGATCTGGCAGCTAAGGGCGAGATTATGATCTCCAAGTCCAAGGGTGATGAAGAGATTATCTACTGATGCGGCAACAAGCAGAAACCTACACGAGAATGGGCACGATGACGAACCCGTCGAAATTTCTGTTCAATGTGGACTTCTCCGAGCCGGAGGAGCCGGAGGAGATTGTTCCGCAAGAACCGGAAATTCCGATGATCCCGGTTGCCGATCATCAAAAGCTTCTTGAAAAGGCGAAGGCGCAGGCTTTTGAAGAGGGTCGTGTTCAAGCCCTGAAGGATATGCAGACCAAGCAGGAAACTCTGCTGACTGAAGAGGTCAGTCATTTGACCAAAGTGATCGGGCAGGTCTTGCAAACGGTTGATGAATCTATCTCTGCGCAGGAGAAAGATGCGGTCAGCTTTGCATTTCTTGTGGCTAGACGCCTGTGCAGCCACCTGATTGCCCGCCAGCCACTGGCCGAAACGATTGCTTTGGTGTCAGAATGTCTTGGACCGTTGCGCCGGGCTCCCCACTTGGTCATTCGAGTGGCCGAGCGGGATGTTGAGGCGCTGAAGGCTAAGGTCGATCCAATCATTCATGAAAAAGGCTTTGACGGAAGATTGGTCATTCTTGGAGAGCCGGAGATTGAACGAGGCGATTGTCATATCGAGTGGGCCGATGGCGGTATCAAGCGGGACCGGAAAGCGCTTGAAGCGGAAATAGATGGAAGTATTCGCGCGTATTTGACAGCGCGCAGCGCCCCGAAACCGGCCACGAAAGCCGAGGCTGAGCCGGAGAAGGACACTGAGGCATGAGTGACGAACAAGACACAAACATCCCTCTGGATGAACTGGAGGCGCCGGAACGCACCGGTGACGATGATGAGATTCATAACCCGCAGTCTGCGGCTGATCTGGAAGCGGTTTTTGATGTTCCCGTCCGGATTTCTGCTGTCCTGGGGCACTCCAAAATGCATGTCTCAGATTTGCTCAAACTGGCCTCTGGGACGGTTCTGGAACTCGACCGGAAAGTCGGGGAAGCCATTGATATTTATGTAAACGATCGCCTTGTGGCACGTGGAGAAGTTGTCCTGGTTGAGGACAAACTTGGCGTGACCATGACGGAAATCATCAAGACCGATCGATAGGGAACAGATTATATGCGCCTTTTGATTGTCGGAACCCTCGGCGGGCAGCTAACGGCAGCTTCAAAAATAGCGATGCAGGGCGGCGCTCAGGTGACCCATGCCGACGATGTCGAAGGGGCATTGAAGGTTCTGCGGTCCGGGCGCGGTGCAGACCTAATGATGGTCGAGGTTCACCTCGATATCGAAGGATTGATCGCAAAGCTGCAAACTGAGCGGGTTCACGTACCCGTCGTTGCCTGTGGCGTTGAAACAGACGCTCAAGCTGCTGTTTCTGCTATCCGGGCTGGGGCAAAAGAATATATTCCGCTGCCACCTGATCCGGAGATGATTGCTGCGGTTCTAGCCGCCGTTGCCCAAGAACGCGGAGATCTGATCTACCGTGACGATGCCATGGCAAGTGTCGTGAAACTGGCAGAACAGGTTGCTCCCTCCGATGCCTCCGTCTTGATCACCGGGGAATCCGGCACCGGTAAAGAAGTTATCGCCCGCCACGTTCACAAGTGTTCAAACCGGGCGTCCAAGCCCTTTATTTCCATAAACTGTGCTGCGATCCCGGAGCACCTTCTAGAATCAGAACTTTTTGGTCACGAAAAGGGAGCCTTCACCGGGGCCGTTGCCCGCCGGATCGGCAAATTCGAAGAAGCCGATGGCGGCACGCTTCTGCTGGACGAGATTTCGGAAATGGATGTTCGCTTGCAAGCGAAGCTTCTGCGAGCGCTCCAGGAGCGGGTTATCGACCGGGTCGGCGGGACACGTCCGGTTCCAGTCGACATTCGTATCCTCGCAACATCCAACCGGGACTTGGCTGAAAGTGTGCGCGAAAGACATTTCCGGGAAGACCTTTTGTTCCGCCTCAACGTCGTCAATCTGAAATTGCCAGCTCTGCGGGAACGCCCGGCGGACATTATGGAGTTGGCTCAGTTCTTTATTACGCATTATTCGGAAGCCAATGGGGTGCCGGTGCGGCCGGTGTCTGTTGAAGCCCGGCAGGCGTTGATGTCGAATCCGTGGCCGGGCAATGTCCGTGAGCTGGAAAATACCATGCACCGCGCAACACTGCTGGCGTCCGGCGCGGAAATTGGTGTTGAAGCTATTCGTATGCCCGATGGCACTCCTTTGAGTGTTTCGCGCGGTCCAGCGGAGCGCGCAGCGCAAACGGCAGAAGCCGTCACTCGTAACTTTGTTGGGCGAACTGTTGCCGATGTTGAGCAGGACCTCATCCTGGATACGCTCGATCATTGTCTGGGAAATCGGACTCATGCTGCTAAAATTCTCGGAATTTCGATCCGGACACTGCGCAACAAACTGAATCAGTATTCAGATGAAGGAGTCCAGGTGCCGAGCCCGGGCGAAGCACGCGGTTAACAAACGTCATAACCATCCAGATCGGGAATAATCCGGGACTGGACGAAACGGAAAGAGATTAGCAACAAGCATGTCGGACACTGCAGCAGGTGGAGAAGGCGGGGCAGCAGGACCTGCCGCTGGTCAGGAGGGGGCTCCAGGAGCCGCCCCGGCTTCTGCTGTTTCCGGTTTGCCGAGTGTTCAGGAAATAATCAATACGCTGCGTAAGGGCGATATCGGCCTTGCGACCGGCGTGCTCATCATCCTGACGCTTTTGATCCTGCCGATGCCGCCGGTCATGCTGGACATGTTCCTGGCGGTCTCCATTATCTTTTCCGTCCTGGTCTTGATGACCGGTTTGTTCATTCAAAAGCCTTTGGAATTCTCGTCTTTTCCGACGGTTCTCCTGATCGCAACGATGTTGCGTTTGGGACTGAACATCGCTTCCACCCGCCTCATTCTGGCAAATGGTCATGAGGGGACTGCAGCGGCCGGGAATGTTATCCAGTCGTTCGGCAACTTGGTGATGGGCGGCAACTTCGTCATCGGGATCATCGTGTTTGCGATCCTGGTGATCGTGAACTTCGTGGTCATCACCAAAGGTTCCGGCCGTATTGCAGAAGTCGCGGCACGTTTCACCTTGGACGCGATGCCGGGCAAACAAATGGCAATTGATGCCGATTTGTCCGCTGGATTGATCGATGAAGCGACGGCGAAAAGCCGGCGTAAAGATCTTGAAGATGAAAGTTCCTTCTTCGGCGCGATGGACGGTGCGTCCAAATTCGTCCGCGGAGATGCGATCGCGGGCCTTCTGATCACCTTTATTAATATCCTAGGTGGGATCTTCATCGGCGTCGCCCAGATGGAGCTGAGTTTCTCAGAGGCGGCGAACAATTATACGCTTTTGACTATCGGTGATGGTCTTGTTTCGCAGATCCCAGCGCTGATCGTTTCGACCGCTGCAGGTCTTCTGGTTTCCAAGGCTGGTGTGCACGGTGCTGCAGACAAAGCGCTTGCAAGCCAATTTACCGGGTATCCGAAAGCACTCGGCATGTCCGCTGCGGTGATGGTCGTTCTCGCGTTGCTGCCGGGTATGCCGATGATCCCGTTTTTGGGACTGGCTGGTGCAGCTGGCTATCTCGCTTATCAAGTTGGCACGAATAAGAAGAAGGAAGAAGCCCAGGCAGCTGTGGTTAAGGCGATTGAAGAAGCGCCTAAGCCACCGCCCGAACCGCCGATCACCGACGCACTCAAGATGGATGAACTGCGCATCGAACTTGGCTACGCTCTGCTGCCGCTCATCAACGGCAAGGCGACCGGAGATGCCGACGTGCTGACCGAGCAGATCAAAGCGCTGCGCCGGCAGATTGCGGGCGATATGGGCGTTATCATGCCGCCGGTCCGGATCCTCGACAACATTCAGCTCGGCGCCAACGACTATGTCATCAAGGTCAAGGAAGTCGAAGCTGGCCGTGGAAACCTTTATCCAAACCATTTCATGGTGATGGATCCGGCAGGCGGGCAAGTGAAACTGCCCGGCACACATACGACCGAGCCGACTTTCGGCTTGCCCGCGACTTGGGTGGAAGCCCAGTATCGTGAGGACGCTTCACTGCGCGGTTATACAGTTGTTGACCCGGCAACCGTTCTGTCGACCCACCTGACCGAGACCATTAAGGGCAATATCAGTGAACTGGTGACTTACGGCGATGTTCAGAAACTACTGAAAGAGCTTCAGGGCGAGCAGGCCAAACTGGTTGAAGATCTGATCCCGTCCCAGATTACCGTTTCCGGTATTCAACGTGTCCTGCAGGCACTGCTCAACGAGCGGATCTCGGTTCGTGATCTGGGCACGATCCTGGAGGGCGTATCCGAAGCAACCGGCATGACCCGCAATACAGACACGATCGCGGAACATGTGCGGACCCGTCTTGGTCGCCAGATCTGCGCTGCAAACCTGTCACCGGGTGGCTATCTGCCGTTGATTGCAATGTCTCCGCAATGGGAGCAGGCATTCCTTGAATCCATTGTTGGCGAAGGTGATGACCGCCAGCTTGCGATGCAGCCGAGCAAACTTCAGGAATTTGTTGGTATTGTGCGCGATGCCTTTGAAGAGGCCGCCCAGCAAGGTGAAGTGCCGGTGCTTCTAACCTCTCCACAAACCCGGCCTTTTGTCCGGTCTATTGTTGAGCGTTTCCGGGCACATACGACCGTGATGAGCCAGGGCGAAGTGCACCCGCGCGTCAAGCTGAAGACGATTGGGTCTATCTAAATTCTTAAAATTAGTCTGCGAGCAGGTGTTATACGAGGACGTTGACCCGTGAGGCGACCGCAGTTGGGCTGGCGTAGGTCGATTGTGGGGTATAGCGGTTTTGCAGAAACATTGCAGTTTGTTGCTGGCCAGCCGTGACAGTTACATTGGTCACGGTGTTGGTGAGCTGACTGCGGAGCGCCTTGCCTTTTTGAATGGAATTCGAACGCCGTTGTGACCAGGAGTTGTTATACGAATTCCACTTCGACTTCCGTTTCGAGCTGAAACGGCTGTGGTAATCGCGTTGCACATAGTTTCCTACTTTTGGCATCTCGCATCTCTCCTGGATACAGATTGACGGTGGCAAAACATGGTTAATCAGTCGTTAACGATCAGCCTGGGTTCAGAATCCTCACAGATTGTTTCTTGTCATTGCCTCTAGCAGGCTGATGCCGTAGCTGCCACGGCTTGGCTGTATGAGATTCACCTGTTATGGCGGTTTGCATCAAATATGGCCAAAGGAGGCAGCATGTCGGGACCAGTCTTGGAACTGAACGGCTATACGGACATTCCGGATACAAAAGTCGCGGTTGTGGTCACACATTTGGAAATGACCGCTGCGCCGGAGAGGCCTTTGTCGGCTGGCCGCGAAGATGTGGTCCTGGAGCGATGGGAAAAGCCAGAAACAGCAGAATACAAAGCCCTCTTTAGGGCGGTTGGAGAAGAATGGATCTGGTTTGGCCGTCTTGTGAAACCGGATGACGAGCTTGCTGCACTTCTATCAGAGCCGGCCCGCAAGAATTTTCGTCCTATGCGCGATGGCCAGGTGCTGGGAACACTTGAAGTCAATTTTGCCGATCCAGAAAACGTAGAAATCGCTTATTTTGGTTTGGTGCCTGGAGCGATTGGTGGTGGAGTCGGACGCTGGCTGATGAGCCAAGCCGTTGAGATGGCCTGGGCCAGGCCAGAAACAAAACGTGTTTGGCTACACACCTGCACGGCCGACAGCCCGCAAGCAATCCGGTTCTATCAATCTTGTGGCTTCAAACCGTTCAAACGATCGATTGAAGTTATGGACGATCCGCGCCTTCAAGGCCTCTATTCCAAAGACACAGCCCCTCACGTGCCCTGCCTAGGCTAAGGCGGCTTCCTAAGCGCTCAGTTTTACCCGTTCGGGAAAAGCCGCCGCAATCGCCTGGCGGTTTGGTTCAAGGACACCACGCTCTGTGATCAGTCCGGTGACCAGCCGGGCCGGGGTGACATCGAAGGCCGGGTTCCCGACTTCGGATCCATCGGCGACGATGTCAACGGTTTCGATTGCCCCGGCGGCAGTGCGCCCCGTCATCTGACTGACTTCTTCCCCGCTGCGTTCTTCGATCGGGATTTCCCGCACACCATCGGAAAGTGAGAAATCTATCGTTGGAGAGGGCAGGGCGACATAAAAGGGTACATTGTTGTCCTTGGCCGCCAGTGCTTTCAAATATGTGCCGATTTTATTGCAGACATCGCCCGTTGCAGTGGTTCGGTCGGTGCCGGTGATCACAATGTCCACCTCGCCATGTTGCATAAGGTGGCCGCCGGCATTGTCGACAATCACGGTATGGGGGACGCCGTGTTTGCCCAACTCCCAGGCCGTCAAAAAGGCTCCCTGATTTCTGGGCCGGGTCTCGTCGACCCAGACATGCACCGGAATACCTCCGTCGTGGGACATATAAATTGGCGCTGTTGCTGTGCCCCAATCGACTGTTGCCAGCCAGCCCGCATTGCAATGGGTCAGGATGTTGACGGGTTCGCCCTCCCGTTTGGTTCTGGAAATCGCTGCGATCAGCTCCATTCCATGCATACCGATAGCCATATTGATGGCTATGTCCTCATTGCAAACGTCATTGGCGAATTTGTAGGCAGCGTCCCGGCGATGCTCTGGTGCGACTTGGATGAGCGTCTTTCGAGCAAGATCCAGAGCCCATCGGAGGTTTACTGCGGTTGGCCGGGTTTCCAGAAGACTGGAGCAGGCGGCGTGCAGAGAAATGTCAGAAGGATCTTCTCGCATGGCGAGCGCAACACCATAGGCAGCGGTCGCGCCAATCAGCGGTGCTCCGCGGACCTGCATCACGCGAATCGCGTGCGCAGCTTCCGCCATTGTCCTCATCTGGACAGTCTCAAACACATAGGGAAATTTCGTTTGATCGATGATTTCGACTGTTTCGCCATCATCGGCCAGCCAAATCGTGCGGTATTTCTTGCCATCGACATCCATGCCGGTATCTCCCTAAAAACCGGATTTCTTTTTGAATACCTCATCGCTCGCAAGCAAACCAGCACTGGCTTGCTGGTCTCAAGGCAAAAAATCAATTAATGTTTGTTAACCATATTCGCGCGATTGGCAGTGGATACCCTGCAAAGAGGAATGGCGTCACGGCCGTGCGCGGTTAAGATTCAATTAAGATTAAGTCGCACCGACAAAAGATATGGAGCTGGCACTCAATGGCTGAAATGCAGGACAACGTGGTTCCGCACACCCGCATGCGATCCTTGCGCGATGCCATCCGCAAAGTGCAGCTGGGCGAAGTTGAGCGTTCTGATGTTGTCGTCGAATTGCAGGATACCGAACGCGCGCGTTTGGACATGCTGGCGGATGAGCTGAAGGACGTTTTCCGGGAAATTCCAGAAGATGATGATCAGTTTTCTCTTCAGATCATTGCAGGATCCACTCCGCGCCTCTGGATCGATGCGACCAGTCATGTTGCCGTGGCCGGTGATAGACGGACGTATCGTTTCTTGAAAGATACCCGGCTCGGGCGCGTGGTCATTCTGGAAACCGCGAATATCGACGATATGGCCGATTGTTTGACTGAATATATCGCCGAGCGGGTCTTGGAGCGGGAAAAAGCGCTGGAAGGCGATTGGCTCAACAACCGTTTGCGTCAGGTGGCCCTGGAATCCAAGGTGGTCCGGGTCAAAGAAAGCAGGACGCCCTGGTTGCCTGTCGCGGGGGCTTTCGGCATTGGCCTGGCGCTTGGCATTGTTGGCTTGATCGGATTTGCCTGGTTTGCAAACCCGCTCTAGGTTTCAGCCATTGAAGTCATCAACGGTTCGCGCGGCCGGTGAGATCGCTACGTCTCGCCGGCTCAGTTGCTTCACCGGGCCGCCTTCTGGCTCAAAGCCGTGTTCTTCCATCTGACACGTCCAGCCATCCCCATTTCGCGCAATCGAAAAGAGATTGTAGCGGGCTGCAGGCTTGTGCCCGCCCGGTGCGCTGGTGGCTGACGGCACACCTATCACAGGAACCGGGCCGCTGGGCCCTTCGATTTCTTCGAAGCTGTCGATATGGGTGTGCCCGTGGAGGATCAGTTCCGCACCGACGCGTTTGACCACTGTCCGTAGGCGGGAGGCATCGGACAGGCGTTTGTGCCACAGGGTGGCGTTTTTAAACGGCGGATGATGTATGAGCACAACCCGGAAAAGATTTTCTTCGCCAAGTTGTTCAAGAATTTCACGTAAGCGCCGGGTTTGTTTGATACCGACGCGCCCGGACGCAAACCAAGGAGCCGTGGCCCGCCCTGTTGTCACGCCAATGATCGCGACCTCTCCACGTTTTCTGACATAGGGAAATGTTGCTTCGGAACGGACTTTTTCCGCCGGGGCTGCGGCGGAGCCATTGTCGCCGCTCATGTAAGGCCACCAGGCTGTGCGGGCTTTTTTGACAGCGCCGCGGACATAAGCATCATGGTTGCCTGGAACAACGGACACTTGGTCGGCTGGGCCTATCTCCTCTAGCCACGTTCGCGCGCCGGTGATTTCCATTGGAAGAGCGATATTTACGAGATCCCCTGTCACCGCGATGTGGTCGGGCGACTGGTTTTTCATATCTTCCACCAACTGCTCCAGGTGATTGCCACCCATGATTTTCGAGCGGTTGCGCTGCCAGTTCAAATATCCGAGCAGGCGTTTGGAAAACAACTGAAGGAGTTTGGGATCCGGCAGAGGACCAAGGTGGGGATCGGAGATATGGGCAAGCTTGAACATGATGCGCGCATCATCAAAACAAAAAGCGCCGCGTCAAGAAAAATGAGCGGCGCTAAATATGCAGCAATTTCAGGTAGCGCTTATGCGCCTTTTTTGCCGGATTTGATTTTTGCAGCTGTTCTAGGACCAGCTGCTTTTGCCTGTGCGGTCCGGGTTCCTTCCCGCAGGCTTGCTCCGACAACGTTGACAAATCCAAACATGGCAAGGCCTCCGCCTGCCGCCAACTAGAGTGATCAGTTGGTCGGGAATGTGGTCAGGGATGCGACGATACGCGGGTTGCTGGTGTCGATAGCCGGTTTCCACTGGTAAGTGCGGCGACGGCGGTTAGAGAAGAGAGCTTTCAACATAGCGCGTTCCTTTTTGGTCGTGGGCACTGCGCTGCCCCTTAAGTCATCAAGTTGATGCTTATATAGGCACTCGCTTTGCAGAAGAGGAGCGTTATTCTTCGAGGGCTGCGTTGCACGGATTGCATGGGTTAATGAAGTCTTCCCAGATACTTCAAATTGGCGATAACCTGCAGAATTGCATTAGTTATTCACTCAGGGCCTCGTTTGAACTATCTGCAATAAACGGGGCGCAGTGTTCGTGTATTTATTGCGTGAAGGGGCTATGCGCAGGGCTAAGGATAGGGCCCACGCCCTCTCAAGAAATACCATCGGGAAAAACTGAGATCCCGATGGCGTTGGGAATATTAGTGTCAGGCCGCCTTTTTGAAACGATCCCGGTCATGCGGTGCCCAATAGTCGAGTTCCGGGCCTGCAGGCACAATTCGATGCGGGTTGACCGATTCATGCGAGCCAAAATAATGCTGCTTGATCGTCGCCATATCCACCGTTGCCGCAATTCCAGGATACTGGTAGAGCTCGCGCAGATAGTTTGACAAGTTCGGGTAATCAATGATCCGGCGGATGTTGCATTTGAAATGAGACACATACACAGGGTCAAAGCGCACAAGTGTCGTGAATAACCGCCAATCGGCTTCCGTCAGCGTATCCCCAACAAGATACCGTTGATCTGCCAGACGGTTTTCCAATTGATCAAGTGTCTTGAAGAGTTCAGCTACTGCTTCGTCATAGGCGTCCTGTGTTGTCGCAAAGCCAGCTTTGTACACACCATTGTTCACCGTGTGATAGATCGGCTCGTTGATGGCGTCGATTTGGTCGCGCAATCCTTCAGGATAGTAGTCAGCTTCCGAACCGGTCAGATGATTGAACGCTGTGTTGAACATGCGGATGATTTCCGCGGATTCATTGCTGACAATGGTCTGCTTTTTCTTGTCCCAAAGGATCGGAACCGTCGCGCGCCCAGAATAGGTGGGGTCGGCTTTGACATAGACCTGCCAAGCGTAGTTTGCCCCCGTCAACGGTTCGTTTTCTCCGAACTCCCAACCGTTTTCCAGCATCAATGGCTGAACAGCGGAAACACTGATCAAATCTTCCAATCCTTTTAGTGTCCGGAAAATCAGGGTTCTATGCGCCCAAGGGCAGGCAAAGGAGACGAAAAGGTGATAGCGGCCGGATTCAGCTTCAAATCCGCCCTGTCCGGTTGGCCCGGGACTGCCATCTTTTGTGATGAAATTGCGGAAAGCGGCGTCCTTGCGCACAAACCGCCCGCCGGTTGATTTTGTGTCATACCACTGGTCGTGCCAGACGCCCTCAACAAGCGTTCCCATACCGGTCTCCTTTTGCAAAACTCTGTAACAATAGCTTGTGTCTCGGCGGCCATTTTCAATCAATTGAATGCACTGTTCGCAGCCAGAGAACAATGCGGATCGGTTTTTCTTACTGGGGCCGATTGAAAAAAGTTCTGGACCGGAAAGTGTTATGCGTGGTAGGCGCTAGCCTCTGTTTTGAAATGGTGTGCCGATGATGTCCGGCCACCGCATGGGAAAGACACCGGATTGACGAGCGCAGGTCACATGCTCCGACGACGAACCAGCCGACGAGGAAACTCTCGTCTGCACCGTCGCGGCTGACCTGATCCCGGAACACCTGATTCAAAAACGGGATACCGGCGGGCGCGTAACTGATACACTTTGCCAGCTGGAAACATCCCCATGAAACAGACCTCCTGGGTCATTCGTCTCGAAGACGCCGCCGACAACACAACGATTGAAGATCTGCAAGCCGAGGCTTTTGGTCCGGGCCGTTTTGCACGGACGGCGTTTCGTATTCGCGAAAATGTGCCACATAGGGAAGATTTAGCGTTTGTCGGCATGGCTGGCAGCCAGCTTGCAGGATCTGTCCGGCTGAGCCCAATCACCATTGGTGAAACGGATGCGCTCCTCCTAGGGCCTCTGACGGTCTCTCCTGATTTTAAAAACCGCGGGCTTGGAAAAGCTTTGATGCTGACGGCACTGGACGCCGCAAAAGCTGCAGGCGACCAGTTTGTTCTGCTTGTGGGCGATGCACCGTACTACAGCCCCTTTGGATTTGAGCAGGTACCATTTGGCAAGATAACCTTGCCCGGTCCGGTGGATCCGGAGCGCCTATTGATTGCCCGGTTGCATCAGGACGACCTGCCTGAAGGCCATGTTCACGGAAAGACGCTTTAACGGCCTTCCCGGTACCAAGTTGCGGTCGTCGCGCCGAGAAGTATGGCCAACCCAAGAAGTCCGATCAACAGCGGGAACCGGTCTACGCCGTTCAAGACACTGGCCTCAGTTGCCTTCAGCCCGATCCAGCCATTGCCGGCATAACTTGCAGATGGCCGCATGGAGACCACGCGCGGTAGGTCGAGATCGCCACCGACATCCCGCAGACGCCGGGCAGTGCCACCTGTCGCCTCACTGACCGGGGTCAACACTTCAGTCGTGGAGAGAACGTCCGTGTATTCCCGCGGGTTCTGCGGGCCAACATGGATCAGTGCGTTCATTGCGCCATCGCTGATCGAAAAGAGGCCAGTTTCCGTCGCAGGTACGGACCCACGCCACAAGCCCGGCTCCTGTTCTGTCATGCTGAGCTCAGAGCGGTCTCCTGTCGGCGTAACGACTGTGACATCATTCGCGGTTTGGCCCAGTGTTTGCCGTTCTACGATCAATTCAGGTCCACGTAAGGAGACGTTAAGTGCTTCTTCTTCCAGGTCAGGTTCCTGCATCAGCCAGTGTGCCAGGCGCCGAAGAAGCGGCACGTGCGGGCCACCGCCCTCAAAGCCGCGGGCCCACAGCCAGACATGATCGGACAGGAGCATAGCGACCCGGCCTTTCTCCTCGCGATTCAGCACAAGAAGCGGAGTCTCGCTCGGGCCGGACATCAGCGTATGGCCGGCATCCAATTCTGTATCGACCGCGCGGAACCATCGGCTCCAAGCCGGTGGGTCTTGTTCAGCACCGGGTAATCCGCGTGTCACGGGATGCCGTTCACCCAAGCTGGCAAGCGTGGCATGGAACGGCTGTTCTAGAATAGCGCCAGTCGGACGGGCCGGAAGGATCGGGGCAAGCGGGGTCCGATAAAGACTGCCACCCTCAGCATAGTCCGGACCGCCGGCAAGGAGGACGGCACCGCCTTCGCGGACATAACGGGCAATGTTGTCGAAATAGAGCATCGGCAGAACGCCGCGCCGGACATAGCGGTCGAAGATGATCAGATCGAACTCATCGATCTTCACCGAGAACAATTCCCGGGTCGGGAAAGCGATCAGCGACAGCTGATTGATCGGGGTTCCATCCTGCTTTTCCGGCGGCCTGAGAATGGTAAAATGCACAAGATCGACCGAAGCGTCGGATTTCAAAAGATTGCGCCAAGTCCGCTCGCCGGCATGCGGTGAGCCGGAAACAAGCAGCACCCGCAAATTCTCCCGGATGCCATCAATGGTGACCACGGCCCGGTTGTTCAAAGTGGTGAGTTCGCCGGGCAGGGAGTCTGCTTCGATTTCAAAGATGTTGTCCCCGCCATGGGCGATTTCAACGGGTATGTTGATCTTTTCACCTGTGCGAGCCGTACGGGTGGTGACCACGCTGCCATCACGCTTCACAGTCAGATTGACTTGGTCGCCAGGGCCTGTGCCCAACCCCTGATCTACAACTGTCAGGCTGATGGTTTGTTCAGATCCGACAAGACCGAAACGCGGAGCTGTATCCAAAACAATGCGGCGATCGCGTTCGTCGGCGCTTCCGGTGATCAGTCCGTGGACTGGCGCGTCGAAGCCGAGAGCCTCTGCATTTTCGGGAACATCGTGGATCTGGCCATCCGTGATGATGATTGCACCGCCCACCCGTTCGGGCGGGACGTCAGCTAGACCGTTGGCAAGTGTCTGGAATACCTCAGTGCCATTTCCCGATCCGGAATTTCGCGCTTCCAAGAGCCGCAGATCAAATCCATCAAGCGCTTCAATTCTGGACTGAATTTCTTCTGCGGCGGCTGTCGTGGTGTCTTCGCGTTCTGCCAGCCGCTGGCTTTGGCTTTTGTCGACAACCAACGCCACCACGCTGGACAGAGGTTCTCTGTCTTCGCGCTCAATTGATGGATTGGCCAGAGCCAGGACAAGCAAGGCCATGGCGGTTGTTCGCAGCAACCATCCACGCAGATTGATGAACCCCAGAAAAAGCGCAATCAGAGCCGTTACAACCGCGGCTGTTATAAGCAGCCATTGCGGGACAAGCGGATCGAATGAGATTGACCAGACCATCAGACCTCCTATTGCCCCAGCCGTTCCAGAAGGGCCGGAATGTGGACTTGATCGGCCTTGTAGTTGCCAGTCAGGCTATACATGACGATGTTAACACCAGCCCTAAAAGCGTAGTCCCGCTGCACCGGATTATTCGGCACGGTCGGGTACATAAACTCGCCTGAGGGGGTGATGGCCCAGGCCGCGGCAAAATCGTTGCCGGTAATCATCAGCGGTGAAACACCGTCTCCGGCCCGCACCGGGCGGTCCCCACGGGCATTGATGTCTTCAAGGCTTTCGACCCACAAAGGACTGGTGGCATAGCGGCCGGGAAATGTTTCCAGAAGATAGAACGCCTTCGTCAGGACATGGTCCGGTGGAACTGGCTCCAAGGGCGGGACATCCAAGTCTTCCAGGATCTGGCGCAATTTCAGTGTGGCTGGTGTGGAGCCAAAGCCGGTAGTCGACGCATTGATATGATCGCGGGTGTCAAACAGGATCGTCCCTCCATTGCGCATGAAGGTGTCGATCCGGGCAATTGTTCGGTCGCTCGGCTTGTCCGCTGCGGGGTCAATGGGCCAGTAGAGCAGAGAATAATAGGACAGTTCGTCCCGGGCTATGTCGATTGCAACCGGTTCGCCGGGTTCCAGTGCTGTACGTTCTGCGAGGAATTGAGAAAGACCGCTTAGCCCGGCTGCACTGGCATCATCGACTTCTGGAGACCCGGTGAGCACATATGCGAGCCGGGTTTGCAAGGTTGCTTCCAAGGCCCTCAAATCGTCTGAAGACGATTGCGCTTTGGCAGAATTCAGATCGGCTCCGAATGCCAGCAGCGTTGCGGTTAGAGCAACGGCTGCAACGCTGGCCATTCGGCTACGCAACCGCATGCGGCTGATGCCGCCTGCGAGGAAAAATACTGCGGCCGCATCCAGGATCATCAACAGGAAGACCAGTGTGAAGAAAACTGCCCGCAGATCCAATGGATCAGAGGCGGGATAGGGAGCTGTCTCCGCGTCCGGTCCTAGGGCTTCAATGTTGAGCGGCTGCAAGGTGTCGTCCGGGCGCATCAAATTGAGCGCGCGAAAACCGTCCTCGGTTCCATAAAGGCCAGGTGGTGTTCGGCGGCTAGCAAGCGCATCGCGGAATTCGTTCGCACTGACAGGTGTTACGTCGACCGGGGGCGAGCCAAAGCGGCCATAGCCGTCAAGTAGCCGCAAGGGTGGCAGAACGCTGCGGGCGGCTTGTCCATCTTCCGCCGTTTCGGAGGCTTGTGCGACATTAGAAACAGACAGTATCCGTCGCAGCATATTTAAGAAAACGCCTGACAGCGGCAGGTTGGACCAAGTGGAATCGGCCGTCACGTGGAACAAGACAAGGCTGCCGGCGCCCGATTGTGTTGCGGTAACCAAAGGCGTGCCATCTTCCAGCATCGCCCAGGTGCGTTTGGGAAGATCGGAGGTCGGTTCGGCCAATACTTGACGGGTGACTGTCACTTCCCCGGGGACTTTCAAGCCGGAGAATGGCGATGTTTCCGGGAAGGGCGCCAGATGCTGCGGTTGTTTCCAAGAAAGCGAGCCGCCAAGCGACCGGTCGCCAGCCCGCAAGCTTACCGGGATCAGCTCGTCCGTCCCGCCCGCTGTTCTGGGGCCGGCAAATCGAACCAAGGTACCGCCGTTGCGAACCCAGTCGGCGAGCACATCTGCTGTTGTGTCCGGCAAACGCCCGACGTCAGCCAGTATCATCACGGAGATACCCTGATCGATCAGCGCAGGTACTGCCACGGCGATGTCGCTGTCACGGGGGCGGCGGATATCGGAGAAGGGCGCAAGGGCACGTTCAAGATAGTAGAGCGGCGACAACAGCGGTTGATCGAGGTCACCTGATTGTCCCGAAATAAGGCCAACTGTCCGCCGGCGCCAGCTGTCGTCAACCAATTGGACTGCTCCAGCCGCCAATTCGCCGGTGATTTCGACCCGGGCGATGTCATTGCGCAACTCGCTTGGAAGCTCAAACCGCGCTTCGGCCTGCAATTCATCACCCGCGAAAGTCGCCGTTGCTTCTGCAAGAACCAGCCCCTTCAGATCCAGAGCCCGGACATTTGCCGTCTTCGTTTGGTTTTCTGGATGCCGGACGACATCTACACTCAAGGCTTCGGTGTCGTTTGCAAGGCCCTTAAGGCCAAGCGGTGTTTCCAGTCCAGTCAGAACAGTTACCGGAGTACCTTCTGTAAGCGCAGCCAATGTTTCCAGAAACGGGTCGACAGTGTGTGTTCCGTCCGAGAGCCAAACGACAGCGCCAGGAGGTGTTTCTTGGGCGGCTTTTCGAAGGCCAATGTTCAACTCGCTGCGCAGCGGAGGGTAAGGTCTTGGGTCCAGCGCTCGTAGTTTCTCAAGCGCGGCAGCAGGGCTTTCTGGAACAAATGCCTGACCAGGACCTTCTGCTGTCGCGGCAAACAGCACTGGCTGACTGTTTTGTTCGGCTTCTGCGAGGATCTGTTCGGCGGTCCGAACCTGGTCGACCCATCCTTCGGCGGAGGTCCAGCCGTTGTCGATCAGCAGCCACAAAACGCCGTCACGGCTGGCCACTGGCTCTTGCGCCCGCCAGACAGGCCCAGCAAGGGCAATGATCAAGATCGCTGCGAGTAACAGCCGCAACAAGGTCAGCCACCAGGGGCTTCGCTGTGGAGTTTCATCATGTTCATCGATGTCGATCAAAAGGCGTGTTGGGGGGAAGGCAACTTGCCGCGGGCGTGGCGGGGTGAGGCGCAAGAGCCACCAGATCACCGGTAGCAACGCCAACGCTGCGAGAATCCATGGAGCGGTAAAGGTCAGCGGCAAACTTGCAAACATTGATTACGCGCCTCCCTTCGGGATCACATCCAGATTGCCGGACAAGGCACTGTGCAGAACCAGAAGCGGTTCTGCCGCAGAATGATCTGTATGATGAAGAACATAAGTCCAGCCGGCCCGCCGGGCCATGTCGCGGATTTCAGCGCGATGGGCTTCAAGGCGGTTCTGGTATTCTGCTCTCCAGGTTTCGGCCCGTCCCGCTGTGAGCCGGATCCCTTGCTCAGGATCACTGAACTCTATGCGGCCATCAAAGGGGAAGGTTTCTTCGATCGGATCGAGAACCTGCACGAGATGACCACGGGCGCCAGTGCCTGCGACCTGTGCAATCCAGGCAGAGATCTCTTCCAGAGGATCCAGAAAGTCGGAGATCAAGACGACATCTGCAAAACGTTTGACATCGGTGGGATCCGGCAGCGCGACCGGTTTCGATAAATGGGTGAGGGCATCGGCGAGCCGTTCGGCAGCCCTTCGGTCCGAAAATGGCCGCGTGACACCCGTCAAACCGATTCGTTCGCCGGTTTCGGCGAGCATGTCTGCAACAGCCAGCATCAAAACAAGAGATCTGTCACGTTTGCTGGCTTCAGAAAGGCGCGACCGGAATACCATGGACGATGACAAATCTGCCCACAACCAGACCGTATGAGCGGCTTCCCATTCACGTTCGCGCACATAAAGATGGTCATCTCGGGCGGACCGGCGCCAATCAATGCGCTTGGCCGGTTCCCCCATATTAAATGGCCGGAATTGCCAGAAGCTTTCACCAGGTCCCGCGCGGCGGCGGCCATGCCAGCCTGCGATGATGGAACTTGCAACATGGCTGGCTTCAACAAGCAGATCCGGGAGCGCATCCGCAACCGAGCGGGCTTCGCCAATGACATTCGGCCAAGTCGTCTGGTCGATATTCGCTCGCTCACCTAGTGAGGCCATGGTCTCAAGTTCCTCCCTCGTCAAAGAAACCTTCCAATCAGGTTATGGTTTCCTTCACCCGGCGGATGATATCGCGGACGGTATGCCCATCAGCGCGCGCCGCAAATGTCAGAGCCATCCGGTGCTGAAGAATCGGCTCAGCAAGGGCGAGCACATCATCCAAGGACGGAGCTAGGCGGCCATCGACCAGTGCCCGTGCCCGGACGGTGAGCATCAAAGCCTGGCTAGCACGTGGTCCGGGGCCCCAGGCAATCAAATCAGTGAGATCTGAGTTTTCTGAACTCTCTCCCGGCCGGGCAGATCTCACCAGTTTCAATATACTTTCAACGACAGATTCGCCGACGGGCATGCGCCGCACCAGCTGCTGGTACTCCATCAATTCTTGAGCGGTAATTGCGCCATGCGCAGCCGTTTGCCCGGCTCCTGTCGTCTCCAGCAGAATGCGCCGCTCGGCTTCCAAATCCGGATAATGCACATCAATCTGCATCAAGAAGCGGTCAAGCTGTGCTTCTGGGAGTGGGTATGTGCCTTCCTGTTCCAATGGGTTTTGTGTTGCCAGAACGTGGAATGGGCGAGGCAGATCATGCGGATGCCCCGCGACCGTGACATGATATTCCTGCATGGCCTGTAGAAGGGCCGATTGGGTCCGCGGGCTGGCACGGTTGATCTCATCCGCCATCAGGAGCTGGGAGAATACCGGCCCCGGAATAAACCGGAAAGACCGTCCCCCGCTGGCGTCTTGCTCCATGACCTCTGCGCCAAGAATATCGGACGGCATCAAATCGGGCGTGAACTGAATCCGTCGGGCGTCAAGTCCAAGGACGGTTCCCAGAGTTTCTACCAGTTTGGTTTTGGCAAGACCGGGGACGCCGACCAACAAACCATGTCCGCCGGCCAGAATGGTAACCAGTGATTGCTCAACCACTGTTTCCTGTCCGAAAATGATGCGGGCTATGTCGGCTTTAACATCTGAGATGCGCTCGACTGCCCGTTCCGCGCTTTCAGCAACAGCGGCGAGATCTTCTTCGGAGGGATTTGTGGGAGAAACGACGCTCATGGATCACCTATCCTGTTGCTTTGACGGTGCGGCGGTTGCCGGGCGGAGGCGGTAGGCTGCTAAGTTGCTGCTGTTATGACAGTTTGACACCATATAAACTGGTACATAAGGCGCAATTGTGCGCCATACAGTGGATAGGTCCAAGAATCTTTTCATCGCTTTTGGATAAATGCAAAAAGATCAATGGATATCAGGTAGAAACGCACGGCCTCATTGATAGAGGCTAGGTAGATTTTCGGAGCCTTGGTAAAACGAATTTGGGCCGAGGGAAAAAGATGACAACAGACGCACAGACGGACGCTTCCTTGCCAGAAGGCCTCAAGGCGTTGATGAGCCGGGCCGATGCAAAGGATAAGACATTAAGGCCGGTCGATAAATGGAATCCGCCATTTTGCGGGGATCTGGACATCCGGATTGCCCGGGACGGGACCTGGTATTACCTCGGTTCTCCTATCGGCCGGAAGCCTTTGGTGGAACTGTTTGCCTCCGTCCTGCGTAAGGATGAAGACGGCAAACACTATCTTGTCACACCAGTCGAAAAGATCGGTATCACAGTCGAAGATGCGCCGCTCCTGGCGGTTGAGATGGCTGTTGAGGGCGAAGGGACTGCGCAGACTTTAACAGTACGCTCAAATCTCGGTGATTTGATCCGAATCGGTAAAGATCATCCGCTGCGATTCGAAATGGAGGCGGAGAGCGGAGGTCTAAAACCCTATGTTTTGGTTCGTGGCCGTCTCGAAGCGCTATTCACCCGCGCTTTGATGTATCAGCTGGCGGACCTAATAGCGGAGCATACCGTTTCCAATGGAACCGAGACGGGTGTTTGGAGCAGCGGGCAGTTTTTTGCCCTTGATCCTGACCTCCTGTAACCTTGTTCCAACTTGTGATTGCCCTTTGAATGGAACTGACCCATATCAGAATCAATGACAGCTTCTTTTGAGACGATCGATAACAGCCTGACCGGTTGGGCCCAAGATTTGAAACAACGGCTTGATCTCGCAGCACAAGTGGAGCCTGAACGGGACACTGGCGATCATATTTTAAATCCGGGTATCGATCTGTTTGCGAGTTGGGAGAAGCCACCGCGCGAAGCAGCTGTGTTGATCGGCCTGCGCAATGCTGCTGACGGACCAAGTGTTGTCCTGACACAGCGCACCGGGCATTTGAATTCTCATGCAGGACAGGTGGCCTTTCCCGGTGGAAAAATCGATCCGGAAGATAATGGTCCGGTTGATGCCGCCCTGCGGGAGGCCCATGAGGAAATTGGGCTGGATCCGGGACTCGCACGGCCATTGGGGAAACTGGCGCCATATTTCACTGGATCGGGTTATCGCATCATACCGGTTATTGCGGCTGTTGATGAGCCGGTCAGCTATGTTCCAAATCCGAACGAGGTGGAAGACGTCTTTGAAGTGCCATTTCAGTTCCTGATGGATCCGGCCAATCACCAGAAGCAGAGCCGGGTATGGAATGGGCAACGCCGCTACTTTTATGAGATGCCTTTTGCCGACCGTTACATCTGGGGTGTAACGGCTGGAATTATTCGCTCCTTGTACGACACGGTGTACCGCTGATGCTGCGCATAATACTGACGCAACTGTTTCTGTTTTTGCTGCCCTTTGCTTGTTATGCGACGTGGTTATGGTTGTCCAAAAAGGGCGACAAACCAGAGAGCTGGTCGCGCGGCCCCGTCGCGTGGCTGACGCTTGCCGGTCTGGCTTTGACAATTTCTGGGTTTGTTGCAGTTGCCCTTTTGAACAAGGCACCGGAAGGTAAGGAGTACAGACCTTCGGAGTTTAAGGACGGAGTGCTCGTTCCGGGCCGGTTCGAATAGTGCCATGAAGGAAAAGGCGCATCAGATACTCGCTGCGGCTGATTGGCTGCTGTCGAAAGATATACAGGCCGTGTTTTCTGCGATTGACCGGGACGGGGATAGTGCACGTGTTGTTGGCGGGGCAATCCGAAACACATTGCTGGGTTATTCCGTTCCCGACATCGATATCGCGACCACAGCGACGCCTCAGGATGTGATGCGCCGTGCTTCTAATGCGGGGTTGAAGGCAATTGGAACCGGGATCGACCACGGTACCATCACTGTGATCAGCAATGGCTTCCCTTATGAAGTGACGACATTACGGGAAGATGTCGAAACCTACGGTCGGCAGGCCCGCGTGGTGTTTGGCCGCGATTGGACCAAAGATGCACTGCGCCGGGATTTTACGATGAATGCCCTTTACGTGGATCGGCATGGGTATTTGCACGATCCGCTGGACGGCCTTGAGGATTGTTTTGCCCGCCGGGTTCGTTTCATTGGCGACCCCGATATGCGCATCCGCGAAGATTACCTGCGAATTCTGCGGTTTTTTAGGATCTATGCAGCCTATGGCGAAGGCGACATGGACGCGGACGGGCTCGGCGCATGTTTGCGTGAGCGTGACGGATTGCGGCACCTTTCCGCAGAGCGTATTGGCCATGAAATGCGCCGACTAATGGCAGCGCCCAAGGCGGCCATTGCTCTGCGAATGATGAATGATTGCGGCCTTTGGGAGATCGCAACAGGCGGACTGGCCCGGATTGACGATTATGATGCTTTGCGCGCGCTCGATGGAATAGCTGCTGAAACCCGCGATCCGGAACTTGGGTTGATCGTCCTTGCTGGATTTGTCCGCGAGGATGTGGACCGGGTGGCAGACCGGCTCCGCCTATCGAATTCGGAACGCAGACGGATGATGACCGGCTGGACCGTTTATAAGCAGTTCCGGCAGGCGGATACTTGGCCAGACTTGAAGTGGTTGTTGTATGTTCATGGCCGCCAAGGCGCTATTGATGGGCTGCTGGCCTATTGGGCAGCTTTTGAGGGACAATACCGGACCGGTTCGAAACCGGATTTTAGTAAGTCGCTGCAGACTTTGCGAACGGCCGATATCCCGATCTTTCCATTGAAGGGTGCGGACGTGATTGCCTTGGGCCATCCTCCAGGGCCAGGCGTCGGCCAGTTGCTCAAGTCACTTGAACAGATTTGGCGCGAGAGCGGATTTACGCTTGATAAGAAAGATCTGATGTCCCGGGTGGTGATCAACGTTTAGCGAATTGATAAGGGTCCTTCGATAAATATCCTAGAAGGTTCCGCTGGGTCATGATGCGGGGCTGGGAGGATTTGGGGAAACGGGCAATGCCACAAAGCGAAGTCATATTGATCTCCGATGGGCCGCTGCCAATGGCATCGCCGCTACGGAAAGTGCCGTTTTTCTTTCCCGCACGTCTGATCGACATGGCGAAAGTCTCCGAAAAAACCGTTGGAGACGCAGCTGTCGCTGTGATTGAGCTAATCGGATCGAGCGAAGCTGGAATGTCGGCTCTCAAAGCGTCGTGGCAAACCATTGCCGAAATCCCGGTGATCTGCATTGTTGCCAAGTCGGATCGTAGAGAACTCACACAAGCCGCTGCACTCGGGCAAACGGAATTGTTGGATCGCGAGGCGCCGTTGGCCCTGTTGCTTCAACAAATCAAAAAGCATCTCAACACCGACATTCTTGCAGACCTTCCGGACGATACGCCTGCAAAGACGGCCGAGGCTTATGGCAAATCAAATGCGTTTCTTGAGTCCTTATGCATGTCTGCTTCCACCGATATGGAAATCAAAGTCAAGGCCATGGAGGACAGTGCCGCGGAGATGCTGGCTGCCATTGAACTTGATGGTTTGAACACCTGGATGCAGGTCGTTCAGCACCACCACAGCGGCACGTATAGTCATTCCCTGAAAGTGTCTGGTCTGGCCGGAGCCTTTGCGCGTCATCTCACGTGGTCTGAAGCCGACTGTAAGGAAGTGATCGCTGGCGGGTTGGTACATGATATCGGCAAAATGCGCATTCCACTGACGATCTTAGATAAGCAAACTGCACTCAGCGATGAAGAATTGGCATTGGTCCAAAAACACCCGATCTATGGCCAGGAGATCCTGAAACCGCGCTTGGAAGTTCCTTTTGAAGTCAAACGGATGGCCATCCAGCATCACGAATATCTAGATGGGTCCGGATATCCGAATGGTTTAAAGGGAAAACGTATTTCGCCGAAGGTCAGACTGATAACAATTTGCGATATTTTCGTCGCTTTGACCGAGGAGCGGGCCTACAAAGAGGCTATTCCAGTCCGTCAGGCTCTGGCCAATATGAGAGAAATGGGGCCAAAACTCGATCAGGATTTGCTGCGCCAATTCGTCGGAATGATCGTGGACAGGGGCTTCGGTGAAGTCTCAAAGCCAAGTTCGGCGGCGGACAATGGCGCCGCCGCATAGAGCTATCGGTTGGATTTACCGGTCTATTAAGGCCACTTCACCACGGGCGGCATGGACGACAGGATCGAGGTAACATTGCCGCCGGTCTTGAGCCCGAAAATTGTGCCTCGATCATAGAGAAGATTGTATTCCACATACCTGCCCCGGCGGATCAATTGTTCTTCGCGCTGGTCATCGGTCCAAGATTTTTCAAAATTGCGGCGGACCAGCTCTGGATAGATTTTAAGAAATGCCAGGCCGACGTCCTTCGTAAACGCCAGATCCGCGTCCCAATCTCCACTATTGAGATAATCATAGAAAATGCCGCCGATGCCCCGCGGTTCATTGCGGTGTTTTAGGAAGAAATACTCGTCGCACCAGTCTTTGTACCTGGGATAATCCGCTACTGCATGCGGGTCACAAGCTGCCTTCATCGCCGCATGGAAGCCGACGGTGTCAGGATCTTCCTGGGTGCGGCGGGCATCTAGAACTGGTGTCAGATCAGCGCCACCGCCGAACCATTGCCGGGTTGTGACAACCATGCGCGTGTTCATGTGAACCGCGGGCACATTGGGATTGTGCGGGTGGGCAATGAGGCTGATCCCCGAGGCCCAAAATCTTGGATCCTCGCTCGCGCCAGGGATTTGCCCCCGGAACTCAGGTGAGAATTCACCGTGGACCGTCGAAATATGAACGCCAACTTTTTCAAACACCCGGCCATGCATCATAGACATGACCCCGCCGCCACCTTTGGCTCCGGTGCTGTCGGTACGCTCCCAAGGAGTGCGCTCAAACTTGCCCACAGGCTGGTCGCCCAAAGGGCCTTTGCGGTCACCGATTTCGTCTTCCAGCGTTTCAAACGCATTGCAAATCTGATCACGCAGATCTTTGAACCACGCAGCGGCTAACTTTTTTTTGTCCTCGATACCATCAGGGATCGGGCCACCACGGGATTCAGGAGAGTTTGCTGTCATCGGAAATGCCTCGGCATAGTAAGCTTCTTCCGGGAAGATAATCCCGGCTCAAGATTGGCCTGCTCTTTTAGGAAATGCTTGTGTCTGCCGCAAGGCCTCGCCAAGCACCATGCCAGTGGAAACAGCAACGTTCAGCGAGCGCATGCCATCGGCCATAGGAATGGTCAGCCGGCCGTCCGCCAAAGCGTGAATGTCTTTGGGCACCCCTGTACTTTCCCGGCCCATAAGCAAGATATCTCCGGGCTGATATTCAAAATCTGTATAGGCCAGGTCAGTTTTGGTGGTGAGCAACAGAAGGCGGCGGTTTTGATCGCGCCTCCAACTGTCGAAAGCTTCGAAATTGATGTGCCGTTTCATCGCCGCCCGCTCAAGGTAATCCATACCCGCGCGCTTCAATGCGCTGTCGGATATCGGAAAACCGGCTGGTTCGATTATGTGAACTGTGACGTTCAAACAAGCCGCCAATCTTAGGATCGTGCCAGTATTTTGCGGGATGTCAGGCTGGTAAAGGGCGATATCGGGCATATGTTTGGTCCTTAGAAAGCCAACGCCTCCTAGCAGGTCGATTGCTTTCTGTCATGCACCGTGGCCCAAGCCTTGGCTCCAAGCGTAAGATAGGTGCTAGAATCGCTTGCCCGCCTTGTCTGGAAAACTCATGTCCGCCCTGTTCCGGCTTTTTGAATCCTGGATCGATCCCTTCCGTCCGCTGCCCGAGGCGCCGATCCCTCGCGGCGGCCTGGCCTTTCTGATGTTCTTCTTAAAACAAGCGCGCTGGCCGTTTTTTCTGATGCTGTTTGCAGGTGGCCTGACGGCCTTTGTGGAAGTCACGCTGTTCAGTTTTCTGGGCAAAATCGTGGATCTTCTGGATAGCAGCACCCCTGAAACATTTTTTGCTGATCATGCATGGATCCTGGTGGGCATGGCCGTTTTCGTCGTGGTCGTACGGGTGGCAGCCAACACACTGATGGCCTTGCTTGAGGAGCAGACAATTGTTCCTGGGTTCTTCAATCTTGTGCGGTGGCAGGCACACCAACAGGTGATGCGCCAGAGCCTAAGTTACTTTCAGGATGATCTGGCCGGCCGGTTGTCCCAAAAGGTCTTGCAGTCTGGCCTGTCTGCTGGCGACTTCATGGTCAATCTTCTGCAGGTCGTTTGGTTCATCGTGGTCTATGCCTTGACCACCCTGGTGCTGGTTGCGGATCTGGATCTGTGGCTTGGCGCCATCGTGTGCCTGTGGCTCGGTTGTTTTTCCCTCACAGCATGGATCTTCGTACCGCGGGTTAGGGGAGCGGCAAAGGAAACGGCCAACGCTTATTCCGGGGCATCCGGACGGCTTGTGGATACCTACAGCAATATACAGTCCGTCAAACTTTTCGGGTCTCTGAGCGAAGAGAATCGGGGCGCCCGTTCGGCGTTCTTGCATTTCATCGGCAAGTTGATGGCCTTTACCCGGTTGCTGACGACGATCCGGATGGTAATGAGCCTGATAAACGGGGTGATGATCGTCGCGATCACGGCCGTGGCTTTGATTGCCTGGCAAAAGGGCGGCATTAGCACGGGGCATGTGGCTTTCACGTTGAGCCTTATTTTGCGGCTGAGCATTCTGCTCAATCGTTTGTTCAATCAGCTGAATGGCTTGTTCCGGAATTTCGGCACCCTCCAGGACAGTATGGAAGCTATCGTCAAGCCAGTGACTCTCACCGATAAAGCGGGTGCTACAGCTTTAACGGTTAGCAAGGGTGCCGTGGACTTTCAGGGGATCAAGTTTCATTACGGCAAACAGGGTGGGGTCATTGATCATCTGGATCTCTCGATCAAACCGGGCGAACGTGTCGGCCTGGTTGGACCTTCAGGAGCCGGTAAAACCACATTGACCAGTCTTTTGCTGCGGTTCTTCGACGTTGAAGCTGGCCGGATATCCATTGATGGCCACGATGTTCGCAGCGTTACTCAAGAATCGCTTCGCAAGTCGATCGGAATGGTGACACAGGATCCTTCCTTGTTGCACCGGTCCATCCGCGAGAACATTTTATATGGGCGTCCCGACGCTAGCGAAGCCGACCTTTATCAATCCGCCCGGCGGGCGCATGCGCTGGACTTCATTGAGGCATTGGAAGACAAGTCCGGACGCAAAGGATTCGATGCCTATGCGGGTGAGCGTGGGGTTAAATTGTCCGGCGGGCAACGCCAGCGGATTGCGATTGCCCGGGTCCTTCTAAAGAACGCGCCAATCCTGGTTTTGGACGAGGCAACGTCTGCGCTCGATTCTGAAGTGGAAGCGGCGATCCAGGAAAACCTGCAGCAACTCATGGCGGGAAAGACAGTCATTGCTATTGCCCACCGACTCTCGACCATTGCAGCTCTCGACCGGCTTGTCGTGATGGATGGAGGACGGATTGTGCAGGAAGGCACGCATGAGCAATTATTGCGAGATGAAGCCGGTCTTTATGCTCAACTCTGGCGGCGTCAGTCTGGTGGATTTTTGAGGGCCGAAGTTCTGGATGGCTAGTTTTTGGTTCGATGACGTTTTGGCAGATTGTGTTTGATCTAGTGTGCGGTGAGCAACGTAAAGGTCGGGTCAATTACCTGAGGGTCTTATGGTTCAGTTCGCCACCGCCTATGTCACCACCGCCATCGTGTTTTTCGCAGTCGACTACGTCTGGCTCAGCCAAATCGCGACACGATTTTATTTTGATCGGATAGGTCATCTTCTTATGGATCGGCCGAACATGGCGGCGGCAGCCGCTTTTTACCTGATTTACGTGGTGGGGATTGTGGTGTTCGCTGTTGGGCCGGCCCTGAAAAACGACAGTCTGGCATATGCGGTTATTTACGGTGCATTGTTCGGTTTCTTCACCTATGCAACCTATGACGTCACCAATTACGCCACCATGAAGAACTGGCCCGTAATCGTTGTGGTGGTTGATGTTGTATGGGGTACAATTTTAGCGGCGTCCTCCGCTGCGCTTGGTTTTTTGTTGAGCCGGCAGTTGTTGAATTAATTCATCACTAAGAAGAAATGACGTGGGTGCGTTTGCCGGGTGACGCTGCGGTTTCTGCGTTGGGGCCTTAAGGCTTGTAGTTACTCATTTTTTACAGCTTTGCATTATTTATCGACGACGATTCAGGTTTGGGCAGGTGCGTTACCCGTAGACTGCCATGTTTGTTGGGTTGGGGCCCGTACTATCGTGACGCTTTCCATAAACGGCCGTTTTGTTTCCATGGTGGTAACTGCCGCCTTGATCATGATGGGTGGCACCGCATTCGCCTTCTACACATTTCGGCAGGCATTGATCGAACAGCTTGGAACCTCAAGCGGCGCCCAGCAGTTCCTGGACGGCAATGTGGCTTCAAATATCGACGGGCTGATCTTGGATCAAATGATCACGATTGGGCTAACGATGACACCAGTGGGCCTAGTTTTTCTAGGACTTGCGGTAGTTCTTGCGGTGGGAATTGCCCGCCCGTTGAGCCGGCTCCAGTCCGCACTTGACCGTCTTTCGGCCGGAGATCTTGATATCGAGATTGATGGCGTTGAACGTCACGATGAAATCGGTTCCATAGCCCGGTCTGTCACTGACTTTCGCAGCAATTTGGCTGAAAATGCTAGAGAGCAGGCGCGCAAGGACCAAGCGCATCAGGAGGCATTGACGGAAGAACGGTCGGCCTTGATGCAAGATGTTGCCGATGACTTTGAGAAGTCGGTCATGGGGGTTGTGTCGTCTTTGATAGAGTCGACGGGAACCGTTGAAAACAATTCAGTAGACTTGAGAAACGCTGTTGAGTCGTCTCTTCAAGCGGTCTCTGAAGTCAGCAGTGCGTCAAGCGATGCCAACCAGTCTGTGGAGACAGTAACAGGGGCTTCCAATCGTTTGTCGGACTCCCTGTCACGGGTTCGCGACGATGTCGATCAGGCAAGTGATATTGCAGATGCCGCTGTGGCTGAAGCCCGTAAGACTGATGAGATTGTTGGCCGCCTGTCGGAAACGGGCCGGGCAATTGGCGAAATCGTTGAACTTATCAGCCAGATCGCAAGCCAAACCAACCTACTTGCTTTGAACGCCACAATCGAGGCGGCGCGGGCAGGAGATGCCGGCCGTGGATTTGCTGTTGTGGCCAATGAAGTCAAGGCGCTTGCCGAACAGACCACAAAGGCAACCGATGACATTTCTGCGCAGGTCGCCGCAGTCCAGGATGTGGCGGAGCAATCAGGTGTCGCCATTTCGTCGATTGCGGACACCATTCAGCGGGTAAGTGAAATTTCGTCGAAGATCCGGGAAGCTGTCGAAGACCAGACGTCTGCGACAGGGGAAATCAACGGCAGCGCACAGACGGCACTGGACAGCTCAGAGCGTGTTTCAGGCAATGTCAGCGCATTGAACGATGCGATGGAAGCGAGCCGGACGGCGACGGAAGGAATGAGCAGTGCATCCGCAGAACTGGGTAGTCTTTCCAATTCCCTCCAAGCTCAGGTGTCCCAATTCCTGCAAAGTGTCCGCGCAGCCTAAATCTTTGACGCTTGTCTATGGTGGTTAAGTCCCGCTGCCTTATATGTCCCGGGCTGTATGAAGCATTACGACCGTGCACCCACATGTCACATATGTGGCTGATTTGTCACAGCTCTGGGTTTAGGTGCAGTTCGGCGGAAATCGCTCTTCCCTTAGCCGCGTTTCCAAAGTAACAAGAAGTCCTCAACCTTGACGGGTTGTTGTTTCAATCCCTTTGGCCGCCCGGCCAAGCAACCAGGAGGGCTTACATGCTGAATCGTTCGACGCACACAGCGACAGCCGTCCATCGGGTTCGCACGGGATCATCTGCGCGTTTCGCCTAAAAAGCGCGCCTGAGTTCCTAACACTTTTCCGACGTCCGGCTTAAGCCGCCCATCAGTTCTGGCTGCATGCGTGTCCTTGCGCGTGTCTGCGGGCGTTTCTCTCAATTTCCTTCGTTTCGGAGACACATCATGTCCTTCGGTGATCCCCTTGGGCCATTCCGGCCCAGCTTAGGCCCGGATATCGTCCAGGAGCCACTTGTCCGGCGCCCAGACGTCATCATTGAGCCGTATTTGAAACCGCGCCCGTCCACACGACTGGGTATACGCAACTTTTTGAAGATATTCGGTTTGTTTGGCGGGGCGACTGGCGTTCTGACAGTGCTGTTTGCGGCGCCGGTCTTCGTTTCCGAATTCGCAGCGATCGAAACTGTCGGCGTCCATGGCAAGACCCTGACAGCGCTCCAGTTCGCTGACCGGCTTGAAAATCTTCTGTTTGGTTCCTTTATCGTGGCAGTATCGCTGGTAAGTTTCTGTGCTTCGGCAGCGATTGCATCTCCGCGCCTCGGCGTGCGCGATCATGAGAGGGAGCCCTATAAATTCGAGTGCGGGGATGGTCATGCATCCGTCCAGCCCACTCATGCAAAGGTTCATCATGTATAAGTGGTTCGAAAACCTGATTGATCCGTTTGAAAACACGGAACTCGATGTACCGCCGAAAGGCTTCTGGGCTTTCTGTTGGTACTACACCAAGCCGGTGTGGCCAATCCTTGCCGTGGCCTCGGTCTTGGGCGCTACAATTGCGATCCTGGAAGTCATGGTCTTCACCTTTCTGGGAGACCTAGTGAATTGGCTGGGAACGGAAAACGCTGAGACGTTTTTTGCTGACAACTGGGGGCGGCTCCTTTGGATGGGGGCTGTTGTTCTCGTCCTTCTGCCAGCGGTCTCGGCGGTTTGGGAAATGGCTTTCCATCAGGGGCTGATGGGCACCTATCCGATGTCGGTGCGCTGGCGGGTTCACCGGTATCTGCTCCGGCAAAGCGTCGCGTTTTATCAAAACGACTTTGCCGGCCGGATCGCCAACAAATTGATGCAAACGGCTCTGGCTGTCCGGGAGGTTGTCACCCGGATTGCGGATATCCTTGTCTATGTCGTCGTTTATTTTGTCGCTGCTTTGTTCGTGGTCGCTGAGGCAAGCCCGTATTTTGCGATACCCTTCGTGGCTTGGCTGTGCGGATATCTGCTGACAATGCGGATCTTCATTCCACGATTGAAGAATATTTCGCGGGATCAGGCAGACGCCCGGTCGCTTATGACCGGTCACGTGGTGGATGCTTACACCAATATTTCCACCGTGAAGCTCTTCTCACATGCTGCGCGGGAAGAAGACTACGCAAAGAAGTCCATGCTTGATTTTCTGAAGACAGTCTTTCTTCAGATGCGCCTGGTGACGGGCATGAACATCACCTTGATGGCATTGAATGTGGTGTTGCTCTTTGGTGTGGCGGCACTGTCTATCGTACTTTGGCAACAAGGACTGGTGGGCACCGGCGAAATCGCAGTCGCGGTTGCGCTGGTTCTCAGGCTCCAGGGCATGTCGCAATGGATCTTGTGGGAAGTTTCCGGTCTTTTCGAAAACATCGGCACGGTTCAGGACGGCATCAACACAATTTCGCGGGAGCGTGATGTGGTTGATGAGCCGGATGCAAAGCCACTAGTTGTCGTAAAAGGCGAGATCCAGTTTGAGAAGATCCGGTTCCACTACGGCAAAGATGCCGGGGTGATCGAGGACTTGAGCTTGACCATCAAGGCGGGTGAAAAGATCGGACTCATTGGCCGCTCTGGCGCAGGTAAGTCCACCTTGGTGAATTTGCTTCTCCGATTCTACGACCTGGAAGGTGGCCATATCCTGATCGATGGACAGGATCTGTCTAAGGTCCGTCAGGACGATATTCGCAAGAACATCGGTGTGGTCACACAAGACACGTCTCTCTTGCATCGGTCGATTTTCGAAAATGTTGCCTATGGCAAGCCGGATGTCAGCCGGGAAGAGGTCATGGCTGCGCTTAAAAAGGCGCACGCCGATGAGTTCGTGCACGGACTTGAAGACCAAAACGGCCGGACTGGCCTGGATGCTCATGTCGGTGAACGGGGCGTGAAACTCTCTGGTGGTCAGCGTCAGAGAATTGCGATTGCCCGGGTGCTCTTGAAAGATGCACCGATCCTGGCGCTCGACGAGGCGACTTCGGCACTCGATTCCGAGGTGGAAATTGCAATCCAGGAAAGCCTGTTTGACCTGATGGAGGGCAAGACAGTGATTGCGATTGCGCACCGGCTGTCGACCATTGCCGCCATGGATAGGCTGATTGTCATGGACAACGGTCGAATCATGGAAGAGGGCTCTCATCACGAGTTGCTGGAGCGCAACGGGGTGTATGCGCAGCTCTGGCAACACCAGTCTGGTGGCTTCTTGGCACCGGTTCAGGCCGCCTGAATCAGACGATTAGACAAAGCTAGGCCGGGATTTTTGCAAATTCCGGCCTTGCAGCTTTCCAAAAAATGGCAGAAAAACGGCGCTGTTGTGGTTTGATCTGCGACATATGGGTAATGAGGCGTTTGTTGAACTGGACAAGCGCTTTGAAGGGTGCAAAAAGACACACGCTTTGCTGGGTGCGGAAACTCGCCGCACCTGGTCACCGTTGAGCCCGGCATTCGTTCGCTGATGTTCCTTTCAAGGGAAACATCCGGACATGCGCGGGCTTTCGGTACAGGTAGAACAGGTTTCGAGAGGACGCGACCTTGGCACATACGGATCAGGCGGAACCAAACCGCCGCGATTTCCTCTACATTGCGACCGGCGCCATGGGCGTTGTGGGCGCTGGCGCGTTGGCATGGCCGTTCATCGATCAGATGAACCCGGATGCCTCCGCATTGGCTTTGGCTTCGATTGAAGTCGACATCTCTGCCGTGGAAGAGGGGCAGTCAATCACCGTGAAATGGCGCGGTAAACCGGTTTTCATCCGCAACCGCACCGAAGCGGAAGTGGAAGAGGCCAAGTCCGTTCCGCTTTCTGATCTTCCAGATCCGTTGGCACGTAACGCCAACCTGCCGGCAGATGCTGATGCTTCCGACGTCAACCGTGGCGTCGAAGGTCAGGAGAAATGGCTGGTTCAGGTCGGGATCTGTACCCACCTTGGCTGTGTGCCGCTTGGCGATGCCGGCGACTACAAAGGCTGGTTCTGCCCTTGCCATGGCTCCCACTATGACACTGCCGGCCGTATCCGTAAGGGCCCGGCTCCCGAGAATTTGCTGATTCCGCCGCTGCAATTCGTTGGCGATTCAACGATCAAAATCGGCTAACGGCAAAGATTTTTAGGAGACAGCCATGGCTGGACATTCGAATTACGTACCGCAGAGCGCTGCGGCGAAGTGGCTGGAAAGCCGCCTGCCGGTTATTTCGCTCATGCATGGGTCCTTTGTGGACTTCCCGACCCCGAAAAACCTCAATTACTGGTGGACCTTCGGCGGCATTCTTTTCTTCGTGCTGATTGCTCAGATCATCACCGGTATCGTTCTGGTGATGCATTACACTCCGAGCACCGGCGCAGCTTTTGACAGCGTCGAGCACATCATGCGTGATGTGAACTTCGGCTGGCTGCTGCGTTACCTGCACGCCAACGGCGCATCGATGTTCTTCATCGCCGTCTACATCCACATTTTCCGCGGTCTCTACTACGGTTCCTACAAGGCGCCGCGCGAGATTTCCTGGATCCTGGGTGTCATCATCTTCCTGATCATGATGGCAACTGCCTTCATGGGTTACGTTCTGCCATGGGGCCAGATGTCCTTCTGGGGCGCAACCGTGATCACCAACCTGTTCTCGGCGATCCCGTTGGTGGGTGAAGATATCGTGATCTGGCTGTGGGGCGGCTTTGCGGTCGACAATCCAACGCTGAACCGCTTCTTCTCGCTGCATTACCTGCTGCCGTTTATGATCTTCGGCGTGGTTCTGCTGCACGTTTGGGCATTCCACACCACCGGTAACAACAACCCGTCCGGTGTTCAGCCAAAGACCAAGCAGGACACGATCCCGTTCCACCCGTACTACACGGTCAAGGATCTGTTCGCGATCATTGTCTTCATGATCTTGTTCGCGTATTTCGCATTCTATCTGCCTAACTATATGGGTCATGCGGACAACTACATCGAAGCCAACCCGCTGGTAACACCGGCGCATATCGTTCCGGAATGGTACTTCTTGCCGTTCTACGCGATCCTGCGTGCAGTCCCGGATAAGCTGGGCGGCGTTATTGCGATGTTCGGTGCTATCGCGGTTCTGTTCATCCTGCCGTGGCTGGACACTTCCAAGGTTCGCTCTGGTGCTTACCGTCCGCTGTTCAAACAGTTCTTCTGGATCTTCGCGATCAACGCGGTCGCTCTTGGCTACCTCGGCGCGATGCCGGCTGAAGGCTGGTACGTGATCTTCTCCCGGATCTGTACCCTCATCTACTTCGGCTACTTCCTGGTTGTCCTGCCGATGCTCGGCTTCTTGGAAAAACCGTTACCGCTGCCAGCTTCGATTTCTGAAGCTGTCCTGAAAGGCGGGTCCGGCACGCCGGCTGGTGCAACAGCTGCACCGGAAACGAAATAACGCGAACCGGATCAGGAGTTATTTGAGACAATGAATACCATGATCAAAATGGTTCGTTCCCTAGCAATGGTGGCAGCTGTCGCCATTGCGGCCCCGGCCAACGCTGCCGGCGGGAAGATTGAGGTCGACTTTCAGCAATGGTCGTTTGCTGGTCCTTTCGGTTATTTTGACCGGGGACAGCTGCAGCGCGGCTTTAAAGTCTACCGGGAAAACTGTTCTGCTTGTCACGGCTTGAGCCGGGTTGCTTTCCGCAACCTTGCTGAAGACGGCGGCCCGGGCTTCACCGAAGAGCAGGCAAAGGCTATTGCCAAAGAATATACCGTCATTGACGGTCCGGATGACCTCGGCGACATGTTCGAGCGTCCGGCGATCTTGGCAGACCGCTTCCCATCACCGTTCCCGAACGAAAATGCTGCGCGTGCATCAAACAACGGCGCTTATCCGCCGGACTTCTCTTTGCTTGCAAAGGCCCGTGCTCCACAGCGTGGTTTCCCGTGGTTTGTCTTCGACATCTTCACGCAGTATCAGGAAAATGGTCCGGACTATATCTACTCGCTGCTGACCGGCTACGTGGATGCTCCGGAAGGAGTTGAGGTGCCGGAAGGCCAATACTTCAACCATTCGTTCCTGGCCGGCCAGTTCATCTCCATGGCTCCGCCGCTTTATGAAGAAGCGGTTGAGTACACAGATGGCACGCCGATGACCACCGAAAACTATGCGCGTGATGTTGCCGCGTTCATGATGTGGGCCGCAGAGCCGCATCTTGAAGAGCGCAAGAAGATCGGTTTCCGCGTTATGCTGTTCCTGATCGTCTTTGCGGGAATGCTGTACTTCACCAAGAAAAAAGTCTGGCGGGACGTGGAGCACTAAGCTTCCGGCTACGACTGACGATTTCGGAAAAGGCGGGCTTTGGGCCCGCCTTTTTTCATTTGGAACTGTTCAAGACCGGTCTCGCTTGCTAAGCAATTTTCTGGATTTAGTGATTTCTCTAAAGAGGGCAGTTATGAGCGATGCGGTTCTAGGGATCATCGGCGGATCCGGTATTTATGACCTTCCAGGTCTGGAAGAGTCTCAGTGGATCAGCGTGGAGAGCCCTTGGGGCGAACCATCCGATCAGGTCCGGATCGGGATGATCGATGGCCTGAAAATTGTCTTCCTGCCGCGTCATGGGCGGGGTCACGTTTACTCTCCGACCACCATCAACTACCGAGCCAACATCGACGTTATGAAACGATGCGGTGTGACGGATCTCTTATCCGTGTCGGCGTGTGGTTCTTTGAAGGAAGAACACGAACCTGGAATGTTCGTGCTGGTGGATCAGTTTATCGACCGGACGATTGCGCGGGAAAAAAGCTTCTTTGGCACCGGCTGTGTGGCGCATGTGTCCATGGCAACCCCGGTTAGCCCGAAGCTCGTCGACGCGGTGGCGGCGGCAGCTAGAGCGGAAGGCTTAAACTATCACAAGGGCGGAACTTATCTCGCGATGGAAGGTCCGCAGTTCTCCTCGCTTGCCGAAAGTCAGCTTTACCGGTCCTGGGGCTGTGACGTCATCGGCATGACCAATATGCCGGAAGCCAAGCTCGCCCGCGAAGCCGAGATTTCCTATGCGACCGTTGCCATGGTGACTGACTACGATAGCTGGCATCCGGACCATGGTGAAGTCGACATTCAGGCAATCCTCAAAGTGCTTCATGATAATGCAGAGAACGCTCAGCGTTTGGTTGGGCGGGTCGCTAAAGACTTGCCAAGAGAGCACCGGTCCTGTCCGGCAGGCTCGGATACCGCGTTGGAATTTGCCTTGATGACGGCACCGGAAAAACGCGATCCAAAGCTTGTTGCCAAACTTGATGCTGTTGCCGGGCGTATCCTGAACAAGGCGTCATAGCCTTTCTGCCAATACACCTAATTCTCAAAAGGCTTCGACCCGCGCGGTAAACTTGATATAAGCGTCGGTCGGGGCTGTGCAGCGGTTTGAGTTGCGCTTAATAGTTTTTGCAGGGAAGAGAGCAAAATGACCGATCAGACAATCCAGGATGAACTGATCAGCGCAATCCGAACCATTGAGGACTACCCGAAAGAGGGGATCCTTTTCCGCGACATCACAACGCTATTGGGCAATGCTCGCGCTTTCCGGCGCGCGGTTGATGCGCTCGTTCAGCCTTGGGCCGGGTCTAAGGTTGATCAGATCGCCGGTATCGAGGCTCGGGGCTTTATTTTGGGCGGTGCAGTTGCGCACCAGCTGTCTGCCGGATTTGTGCCGATCCGCAAGAAGGGCAAGCTGCCACATGAAACTGTGCGCATCGCCTATTCGCTTGAATATGGCCTGGATGAAATGGAAATGCACAAGGATGCAATCCAGCCGGGCGATAGGGTCATTCTGGTTGACGATCTGATTGCGACCGGTGGAACCGCGGAAGCTGCTTGCAAACTCCTGAGATCCATGGGCGCCAATATTGAAGCGGCTTGTTTCATTGTTGACCTGCCGGATCTTGGCGGCAGGAAAAAGCTGGAAGAGTTGAAAGTGCCCGTGCGTACTCTGGTCGAATTCCCGGGGCATTGACCCCTTATGGGGGCAGGCGGGCTGGACGAACCGGCCAAACCGGTTTTCGACACAGACTTTCAGCAAGACTTTGAGACCCTGCTCCGGTGGCGACGGGATGTGCGCCGGTTCCGGACAGATCCGATCGCTCCAGAAGTTTTGATAGAGCTGCTTGGACTGGCGGATCTTTCGCCGTCTGTCGGCAACAGTCAGCCCTGGCGGATCGTGCAGGTTGAGAGCTCAGATAAACGGGCACGCGTTGCTGCATCGTTTGAAGCTGAAAATGCCGCAGCGGGCAGCGCCTATAGTGATGAGAAGGCGCAGCTGTACCGGCAGCTAAAACTTGCGGGCCTTAAGGAAGCCCCGGTTCATCTGGCGATCTTCAGCGATACCAATCCCCAACAAGGATATGGTCTTGGGCGGGCAACCATGCCGGAAACGCTGGCATATTCCACTGTCACCATGATCCATACCTTTTGGCTGGCCGCCAGAGCGCGAGGCATTGGCGTCGGGTGGGTCTCCATTTTGGATCCGGATCAAGTTAGTGAGATCCTTGAAGCTGACCCCAGCTGGAAGTTGGTCGCTTATCTGTGTGTCGGATATCCTGAAGAAGAACATATGGATCCGGAACTGGAGCGTGTCCGCTGGCAGGCCCGCAGCCCATTGGACGAGCGCCTGTTTCGCCGCTAGCATAGCGCCGGCCGATAAAATAAATGATTCACGGTCAGCCGCAGGGAGTTGAGGAGCCATCATGTCTGTAGCCATCCATGCAACAACAGTGGACGATCATGCAGATGTTCTGCAGCTGTTGATGGACCGGTGGACCTCACCGGAGATGATCATCGAGAATGAAACGATCGACGCTTCCCGGCTGCCTGGTTATACCGCGCGTAGTGATGGCGAATTGGTCGGATTGGTCACACTGATCAAGCGGGAAACCGAATGGGAAATCCTGACACTGGATTCTCTGAACCGCTGGGATGGGGTCGGCAGCCGGCTATTGCAAGCTGTTGTTGAGGAGGCCAAGGCCAATCATATCCACCGTCTGACGGTACGCACCTCAAACGACAATCTGGATGCTTTTCGGTTTTATCAGCGCCGTGGGTTCCGTCTTGAACGGATTGGCCAAGGCGTGATCGATGCCGAACGGGAGCAGAAACCCGGCATTCCGCTTGCCGGCGATTATGGCATTGAGATCCACGACGAAGTGTTTTTCGCCCGTAGTTTATAAGCGCCCACAGCGCTCCTAGATCAACGACTACTTCTCCTAAACGCTGCCGGTTTTGCCGCGAATAGCGCAGATTTGCCTTGCGCTGCACAATAGTTATAATTCCGGCATCGCGTGTTCAAAAAACGACATTTTGCATCAGCGCGACGAACTGCAAAATGTTGAAGGGGGAGTAAAAAATTGTCTGCCGCAAAACCTTTGGAATCGGCTGAAGATATTTCTGATATTGCTTTTGGTTTTATGGGGTCGAAGGCCCTTTTTTCTGCGCTTCATGCAGATATCTTCTCAATAATTTCCGAAAAAACTTTATCTCCCTCCGACATATCTAAGAAATGTAAACTGGATACTGAGCGCGTTACAACACTTCTGACTGCACTGACGTCCCTCGGCTTGGTGCGGCGCGAAGGTGAGGGTTTTACCAATTCCCCCGCTGCAGAGGCCTTTCTGGTAAAGGGCCAAAAATATGATTTTGGCGATTATCTGCGATTTCAGATCGACCGGCAAATGTATCCGTTTATGACCCAGCTCAACGAGGCGTTGGAGGGGTCTTTAGAAGAGGATCAGGTTGCGTCTTACGAAGAATGGTTCAGCGATGCGGATGAGGCAAAACTTTATTCCCAGTCACAGCACTCCGGATCGCTTGGGCCCGGCCGCGGCCTGGCCAAGTTGGTTGACCTTTCGAACACCAAAACACTGCTGGATGTTGGCGGCGGAACCGGTGCCTTTTCCATCTCTCTGTGTAAAGCCTATGACGAGCTGAAATCCACTATTCTGGACTTCCCGAATGTCGCCAAGGTCGGCCGGGAATACATTGCTGCTGAAGGGCTGGACAACCGGATATCCTATCAGCCGGGCAATGCGCTCGATGATCCGTGGCCGCCTTCTGCCGATGCCGTTTTAATGTCCTATCTGTTTTCCGGTGTGCCGGGGACGTCCATTCCGGGCCTCGTGCGCAAGGCGATGGACACGCTCACCCCGGGCGGCGTCTTTATGGTGCATGACTTCATGGTTGATGACAGCCGGGAAGGGCCGAAGCTTGCCGCGCTCTGGCAGCTGCAGCACACGGCCTTTAATCCGGAAGCAAAATCAATCACCAGCGACTATGTCGCTGGTCTGATGGAAGCGGCTGGCTTTGACGGGATCACTGTTAAAGAAATGATCCCGGGCATGACGACCTTGGTTTTTGGACGAAAGCCAGCCTGATCACCACAAGCACTGAACGCCGGGATCAATCCTTCCGGCGTTCGACAAATACGTTTGCCTTGAAGGAAAAAACCAAGTCACCGTGTTGATTGTGCGCCATCATATCTGAATGGAGAATGCCCCATTCCGGACGGCTACGGCTTTCTGTTTTTCCAGTTATGACCCGCTGATACGACAATGTATCACCGGCAAAGACCGGCTTGAGCCATTTCAGCTTATCAAAGCCTGGGGATGGGCCGATGCGCGCGACAGTGCGGCCTTCATCAACTGCCTCTTGAACCAATCGTTTGTTTGTAGCCACGAGCAGTTTCATAAAGACAGCTGCCGTGTGCCAGCCGGACGCGCACAGCCGACCGAAATGTGTCTGTGCAGCGCCTTCTTCGCTTAAATGGAATGGCTGAGGATCGTACTTCTCGGCAAAGCGAATGATTTCCTCAGCCGTAAAGGCATGGCTGCCGAGGTCTGTCGTATCGCCGATCACGATATCTTCGAAGAACTTAGTCATCCGGCGGTCTCCCGCTTGCGGAAGAGGATCGGGTTTTCCCAAAATAAAACCTGAGTTTGATCCTGATTGGCCGCGGTGACGCGGAATGTCACGATGCCTAGATCTGGTTTGGACCGCAGCTCCTTGCTGGCCAGCACTTCTGCACGTGCCGTCAGCGTGTCGCCTGGATAAACCGGCCGCTGCCACTTCAATTCGTCAATGCCCGGTGAACCCTGGCCGGATGACCGGTTGAGAAGGCCGGTTGCAAGCAAACGCATGACCATGGCCCCGGTGTGCCAGCCCGATGCCGCCAATCCGCCCAGCAGGGATGCTTTGCCGGCTGTTTCATCGAGATGAAATGGCTGAGGGTCGAATTCAGCAGCAAAGTCAATAATCTCGTCCTTGCTAACGCTGATGCTGCCCAACTCAAAGATCTGGCCGGGCTGAAAGTCTTCAAAATGATAGATGTCTGGCATGAATGATTTCAAGGTCGGAGGGGCCATAACGCGGGAATCCGCGCTATGGTGGTCCGCAATTTTACCGATTAATCAGTCGTAGTAAATCTCATTATCACCGAGATAGACGTTGCTGGCGGCACAAATGTCGATCGCGATCGGCTCATCAAGGACTTCGCTGTCGTTATCACCCAGCCATCCGACCTGGAACACCTGATCGCAGTTCCCGGTATCTGCATTAAAGGACGCCTGAGCGTTCTGGCCAGGGACCAACGCATCGGCGAGCCAATTGTCGCTCCAGCCATCACCGGCATTGGTGTAGAAGCCGACAACCACATTGCCTTCTGTATTGTTATAGATCTGGAAGTACCCTTCAGATCCAGTGCCTTGGGCTAATACCGTTCCAGAAAAGGTGGTCAGTGCTGCCACCAGGCAGAGTGAATTTATTATTCTCATGAAAGCTCCCCCAAAATGACCCTCGATTACGGGGTCTGTCTTTAACGCTAATGCTATGAGGGAGATATGTAAAACCCAAATGATATGGGCGGTTCTTGTCCAAATCTCCAAAAATCTATCTGTTCAGTTCTATGGCCTGTTTCAGATAATAGGTGAGATGATCCTGATTGTAGGTTTGAATTGGCAATACTCGAATCGATTTTCCTTTGCCCGTCAATAATCCGCGGCTGTCGGTCATCTTTGCGCCCTTCAGGAACCCAATATCGATCCCATGTGGCATCGTTCTTAAATGGCAGATCCCGCCTTTCGCATTGGCATAGGTCGTGATCCTTGGTTTCTGGGTTTCTTGGAACCCATATCTTGTCAGAAGAAGATCGCGGACCTGAAGAAATAGGTCGCGATGATCAGATGCCATGTCCCGTTCAAATTGTGTCATGAGATGCTCCGTTTTTGTTGGCCGGAGCTCTCTTAACTGGTCACAACTGACATCCTCCTGGCAGGAGACTTCAATCAGCCCTGAAAAAACAGCGAACCGGAAATGTCAGAGCGGCCAGAAAAGGAGAATCGCCGGAATGCCAATTGCAAGAACGAGTGCTTCCAACGGCAATCCAATCCGCCAGTAGTCACCGAACCGGTAACCTCCAGGGCCCATGATGATGGTGTTGTTCTTGTGCCCGATTGGCGTAAGGAAGGCACAGGAGCCGGCAACGGCGACAGCCATCAAAAACGGGTCTGGATTGACGTTCAAGGTGTTTGCGATCTGAACTGAAATGGGCGCCGCTATCAGGCAAGTTGCGACATTGTTCAAAAAATCCGACAGGGTCATGGTCACGGCCATTAGGACCGCCAGCGTGACCCAAGCCGGCGCGTCTGCGGTAAGTGTTAGAATGCCGTCGGCAATGATTTGAGCGTTGCCGGCTTCTTCAAAGGCTTGTCCCAACGGGATCAGGGATCCAAGCAGGACGATCACTTTCCACTCCACAGCCGAATAGACTTCTGTTCCACTAACGAGACCTGCTGCGGCATAGAGAACCACACAGGCGGCCAAAGCCACAGGTAAATAGGCGAACCCAGCTACCGCGGCGGTGATTGCCAGCGCAAATCCCCCGATGGCTAGCCAGGCTTTGTTGCGCTGGATCATGCCGGTCGTCCGGCCCTCGAGCGGGAATACGCCCAGCCATTGGATTGCGGTATCAAGCCGTCCGGATCTGCCAAGCAGCAGGAGAACATCACCGGCGCGAATCTGTTCGTGCCGGACCCGGTTCTGGATGCGCCGGCCTTCCCTGGAAATGCCGAGTAGAGTAACGCCATAGCCGTATAAAAGGCGCATCTTGAAGGCCGACATGCCGACAATTCGGGCACTGTCCGGAACAATTGCCTCGACCAGATTGAGCGCGCCGCCAGTGATCCCGCCCTTGTGTTGCTCTGAACCGGCAAAGTCGAGTTTGGCAGCGCCCATAAAGGCTTCGATGGCTTTGGGATCTCCTTCAACCAGTAGGAAGTCGTTTTCCTTGATGAGCTCGGCCCGGGCAAACCCCCGGATCCGGCGCCCATGGCGGATAAGCCCGATGATGGTGATGTCTTTTTCTTCTGCCACTGGATAAAGATCGCCGACCGTAAACTCCTTATCCTTTGAGAGCTTTCCGACCTTGAGTTCCGCGCTGTAAAGGCCATCCGCAAGGCCTGTTTCGTCGGGAGCTGCCCGGAAGCGGGCCGGTAGCAGGCGCCAGCCGATCAGGGTAACGAAGGCGATGCCGCTGATGGCAACCGCCAAACCAACCGGGGCGAAGTCAAACATGGAAAATGGGCTGCCGAGCGCATCGGACCGGTATTCGGCAATGACGATATTGGGTGGCGTGCCGATCAGGGTGATCATGCCGCCGAGGATTGTTGCGAACGACAGCGGCATCAGCGACAGACCGGCCGAGCGGGAAGCTTTCTTGGCAGCTTCAAGATCGAGCGGCATCAGAAGCGCCAGCGCTGCGACGTTGTTGATAATGCCGGACAGTGCTGCGCCCACCACGGCCATAATGCCGATGTGGCCGGGAAGGCTGCGCGAAGCGGAGAGCAATTTTCCGGCGACGAGTTCAACTGCTCCGGAATTCATCAGGCCTCTGGAAACGATCAGGACGAGGGCGATGATGATGACCGCGGAATGGCCGAAGCCTGAAAAAATCTGACCCGTTGGGACGAGGCCCAAAAGGGCGGCCAGGATCAAGGCGGCGAAGGCGACCAGATCAAAGCGGATCCGGCCCCAGACCAGAAGGGCGAAGACAACGGCGAACAATAGAAAAAGTAGGATTTGATCAGGGGTCACCTGGAACAATCTCCGATCCCGATAAGCGAAAAGAAGTGTCAGAAACTTAGGCCGGATTGGAGTTGAGCGTCGAGCGATTTCTAATTGGCGATGTCCGGCAGTCACCGCTTTCATGGCGTAATTGTAAAAGCGGGCAGACGGTACGGGTGCCCATATTGCCGTACCATGAGATCTGTCGGGCTAGTTGTTGGTGTTGTTTCTGGAAATTGGGTTTTGTGAGTGTCTTGTGGAAATCTAGAGTTGTATTTATGGCAGGTGCGGCTACAGACATGTTTTTGCCGCTGTGTTTGTTTGAACACCCGGTCGCCACAATCAATACCCACTTCTTTTCAAAGAAGGCGGTATCTGCCGCTGGAAGAGGAGAATTCTAATGAGCAAAGGACAAAAAACTGCCCTTGAGACCATCACCAGCGCGACCTTCGCGCGCATCCAGTATTATGTCAGGGCAAGTCACTACCGGCAAATCCATGGAAAATGGGCCGGCGAAGCTGCGCCAAACCCGCTTGTTATGATGGGGTTGGAGCGCAGCTAACACTGCTGGAGCTAATCCGTCCGGCGGAAGGTCTTACGGTTTATTCAACCGCAATACTGAGCGGGGGAAGTCCATCGACTGTTCCGAGCAATTTATCGCCGCGGACAACGGGTCCAACACCAGCTGGCGTTCCGGTTTGGATGATGTCACCGGGGGCCAGCTCGAAATAGTCTGACAGATAGGAAATCATTTCCGGTATTTTCCAGATCATCTGATTGAGATCACCTTCCTGACGCAGGTCGCCGTTTACGGTTAGCTTGATCGTGCCGGTATCAGGATGGCCGCTTTCGGCTGCAGGAACCAAGGCTGTAATGGGCGCCGAATCCTCAAATGCTTTGCCGATTTCCCAAGGGCGGCCCATCTTTTTCGCCTGGCCTTGCAAGTCTCTGCGCGTCATGTCGAGGGACACGGCATAGCCAAAAACGTGGTCTAGAGCTTCGCTCACCGGGATGTTTCTGCCGCCGGATTTTAGAGCCACAGCCAATTCTATCTCGTGATGCACATCTTCCGATTTCGGCGGGTAGTGGAACGTGCCGGACGTGTCGAGATTGTTTGGGTTTTTCTGGAAAAAGAACGGTGGCTCCTTATCCGGATCATGGCCCATTTCCACTGCATGAGCTGCATAGTTTCGCCCGATGCAATAAACGCGTCGGACCGGGAAGAGAGCATCTGTCCCCAATATGGGGAGGGTAGGAACCTTCGGTGGCTCAATCACAAAATCTGGCATGCGTGACCTCGGCTTGTTCTTGTGAGCGTTGGCGTTCGACCCTACTCAAAAATCGATCAATCGCAATCAATATTTTTAATTTCGATATTTTCTTGCAAAATTCGAATTGATCTGGATTAATTAGGATATTGATTGGAAATAGATCGATCAATTGATGCGATGGCGACACATCGCACTGCAATGGGGTCTCCGCATACAGCCGACTCTGTGCATAATCGATTATTGTCAATCAGGAATAAAAAATCGATAAAAATACAATTTTGTGTTGATTGTCGATTAGACTCAGTGTTTGATCACGAATGTGTGATGAGGGAGAGCGATCTGTGTTAACCCGTCCGGAATCATCGAATTGCGCAAACGCCGTCAGCGCCTTGAAAGCCTTTATCGCTGACAATGCGTATCAGCCTGGTGACCGGCTTCCGGCCGAACGGGAGTTGATTGATCAGCTCGAGATCAAGCGGACGGTTCTGCGAAAAGCGCTCGATATGATGGAGCGGGAAGGGGCTATCTGGCGGCATGTTGGCAAAGGAACTTTCGTTTCTGCTCCGACTGACATGCTCGACATTGGCAGCTTGTCTGATATTGGCCGGCAGATCACACCGGTCAAAATGATGAAGGCGCGTCAGTGCATAGAGGCTGCGATTGCAAGAGAAGCGGCAATCCATGCCTCACATGAGGCCGTTCAGAAGATCAATGGCTTTAAGGACCGTATCCGCGGCGTGTCGAGCTGGGCCGAATACGAAGCGCTGGACGATCAATTCCATGCAGCTGTTGCGGAGGCTGCGGACAATATTCTGCTTCTGGCTTTGTTTGATCAACTTAACAAGGTCCGCCGGGCTGTCGCCCTAAGTACGGTCATTCGCGCAACAGAGCGGCCGCCGGAAAACCATACAAGTTTTGAAGAGCATGACCGGATCTGTGCGGCCATTGAGGCGCGAGATCCAAAGGCTGCACATGACGCAATGTGGCAACACATCCAGTCCGTGTCGGCCCGATTATTCGAGCAGCTGTGAGGAGGCTGTTTTGAACCGGCAAAGAAGGCGAAGGAGGTCGCACTCTAGGCCGGAATAAAGAACCGCGAGGTTCAAGTTGGGAGGAAATAATGAAACGCTTACTTCGTAAACTCTGCGTGGCCGCTGCCGCGCTGCCGATGGCTGCTGCCTTAATGACCGGATCTGTAGCTGCGGAAGGCAAGATCAAGATCGCATTGGCCGAAACGCCATCAGACGAACTTGCCGCGTTTTTCGTGGCGCTTGACCGGGCGAAAGCCAATGGCCTCGACTACGAGTGGACCGCTTTTTCAGATGAAGAGTTGGCTATTCAGGCCGTGTTGAGCGGTCAGATGGACATCGGTTTTGGAACACCCTATGCGGCCATGCAACGCTCTAAAGCCCCCATCCGGATCGTATTTCAGCTGTCCAAGCTGAAGTTCTTCCCGGTCACGTCCAAAAAGTACAGCAAACTTGAGGACCTCAATGGGGAGCCGATCATGCTGCACTCCCGCGGTGGCGGGACAGATTCCATTGCCAATGTGATTGAGGACAAGCTCAACATTGAATTCGGCGACCGGTCTTATGTTCCAGGTTCGTCCAACCGGGTGGCGGCACTGATGGCCGGGCAAACCGATGCGACGATTGTTGATTTGTCGAACAAGAACAAGGTGATGAAAATCGCCGGTGACAAGTTCAACGTCTTGCCGATGTTTGAAGTTGAAGCCAGCGACGAGGCATTGTTTGCAAATCTCGACTGGATCAAATCCAACGAAAAAGATGTCGCCATCTTCGTTGAAGCCCTGGTTAGCACTTGGCAGGACATGTCGAAAGATCCGACGATCATTTCCAAGGAAACCGATCCGGAAGGTCCGATTGGCCAGTTGCCACCGGAAATCCTCGGCAACTTGGATACCTTCTATTCGGACGCTGTTGCAGGCGGATTGTATTCTCCGAACGGTGGAGGCCGCACTGCCGCAAAGGCTGATCTGGAGTGGTACCACAATGCCGGTCAGTTGGAAGGTGATCTCGCGTCCTTGAATATTGAGGACTTCTGGTACCTCGCACCGCTGGATGCAGCGACGAAGTAAGCCGGCCGCTCAGGCTGCCGGACGTCCGGCAGCCTGACATGCTTTTTCCGTTCAATAAGGACAGCGATAAATGAAAAGCCGCTCTTTCTGGCTGAAAATTCTATCGGCGGTGATCCTGTTTGGAGCTTGGCAGATCGCAGGAATGATTCCGGTCAGCTACGCGTTTCCGACTTTCTTTGAATCCATGGGCGCTATGCTGCGCATGGCCGGCGATGGCACGTTGTTCCAGGCCTATCTGGAAACCTTGCGCCCATTGGTCGTCGGCGTAGCGATTTCAGCGGTTTTTGGAATAGCTCTTGGATTGTGGATCGGCCTCAGCGCCAAGTTCGACTGGCTGTTCTCGCCGATTTTCATCGTCATGCAAGCCGCGCCGCTGGCTGCTCTGATCCCGCTTCTGGTGATGGCTTATGGAATCGGCCTGACATCCAAGGTGTTTGTGGTCTGTATCATGGCGATGCCGGTCATCGTTCTGAATACTGCAAGTGCCGTGCGCAATACACCGTCGTCGATCAAAGACATGGGCCGTTCATTCCTGGCGTCAGACAGGGAAATCATCTTGAAGATCATCATCCCGGCTGCTTCGCCTGTAATCTTTAGTGGATTGCGGCTTGGTGTTTCTGCCGGCTTCATCGGCGCCATTCTGGCGGAACTCAAAATCACGCCGACCGGTGTTGGCGACATCATCACCTACAGCCGTTCGATCGCGGATTATCCGGCCATGTACGCCGCGATCTTCTCAATCATCCTTCTCGCCGTCGTGTTCCTGAATCTCTTGGAACGGCTTGAGGTCTACCTGTTTGAAGGAAATGTCCGTGGTTATGCCTCAGATTAAAGAAGTCGTGGATCCCGCAGCCGCACCGGCTGACAACGCGGTTGTTGTCCGTGGCGTATCAAAAACCTATGGCGATGTAGAAGCGCTGAAAAACCTGTCCTTGGAGTTTCCAAGAGGTCAATTGACGTCTCTCTTAGGTCCATCCGGCTGCGGAAAGACAACGCTTCTTAAAATTATCGCTGGCCTTCTCGACGCAAACAGCGGGGAAATCGAGGTCAACGGCAAACCGGTCACGGGGCCGGGCCCAGACCGTGCCTTTGTCTTTCAAGATTTTGCTTTGCTGCCATGGGCAAATGTTTTGAACAATGTGGCCTTTGCCTTGGAACTCAGAGGTGTTGCGCGCTCCGAACGCGAAGCGATTGCGGAGAAATACATCGCCGAAGTCGGATTGAAGGGCTTTGAGAAGAAGTATCCGCATCAACTTTCCGGCGGCATGCGCCAGCGAGTTGGACTGGCGCGGGCCTTGTCGGTAGATGCGGATGTTCTGCTGATGGACGAACCGTTTTCAGCTGTTGATGAGCAAACCCGGCGCAAGTTCCAGGAAGATCTTCTGAACCTTGTCCAGAACGAAAACAAGACATTTATCTTCGTCACGCATTCGATCGAAGAAGCAGTCTATGTCTCCGATCAGATCGCGATTTTGCTACCGCGTCCGAGCCGTGTCTCTGAGGTTATCCGGCCGACAGGTTTGCGTACCAAGAATGTCGACAACATTCGCAGAGACCCAGAATACCTCGACATCGTCGACAGTATCTGGGCGTCGCTGCGCAGTTATGTGGAATAGGAGGCGATATGACTATCTTTGGAGTTCGCCTGCCAGCCATGTCGTCGCTCATCCTGTGGGGGCTCTTGTGGGAGATCGTTGGCCGTTTGGATCTGACCTTCTTCATCCCGCCCTTGTCGGAAGTGGTGGTGACGCTGTTCTCAGTGATTACGACCGCGCCCTTCTTAAAAGCTCTGTCTGAAACCGCCTATGCGTTTGCTGTTGGTGTGACGTCGGCGATTGTGATCGGCATTCCGATCGGGATCTTGATGGGCAAGAACCGTTTGATCGATGAGTTGCTGCTGCCCTGGGTCAACATGTTCCTCAGCGCGCCGCTGACCGCGCTGGTTCCGGTGCTGATGGTCTTGTTCGGCTTTGGAATGAAGTCGATCATCATCACGACGACGCTGTTCGCGATCTGGATCATTATCCTGAATGCCCGGGCTGGAGTGTTGCAGATCAACCGGTCCTTGATCGAAATGGCACGGTGTTATGGCGCCAATCCGCTGCAGGCCTTTTACAAGATCTATTTCTGGGCAGCTCTGCCGGAAATTCTCGGCGGCGTGCGCATTGGCGTGATCCGGGCGGTCAAAGGCGTGATCATCGGCCAGTTGCTGATCTCGATTGTCGGTTTTGGCGCGCTCTTCGAGCTCTATGCAAACAACTTCCTGATGGCGCATTTCTGGGCGGTGCTGCTGGTGCTGTTTGCGCTCGCCTTCTCAGTGGCCGAGTTCCTTGGGTACCTGGAACGGCGGGTTTCATATTATGCGGCGTCGCGGTAGGCTCGGGCCCTATTGCGAGAACTGGAGCCCGGGCAATTTGCCCGGGTTCTTTTTTTGGTCAAAACAGAATTTGCAAAGTTTGTTCTTACCGGCTCAATCCACCTCTTCGATGTTTAAGCATTCTCGGGTGGTAACAGAACCGGGGCAGACTGCTGAAACGACAGGCTGACATCGGTCCCAGGTTGAAGCGGCGCGTTGATGTCGCCAGAGGTGACAAACAGCGATCCAAACTCTGCCTTTAGCGTGTATTCCATGTGGCGGCCGACATAAGTCGCCTTTGAAACCTGCGCTGGAATGCCGCCGTCTTGTGATCCGACTGAAATGCCGATGCGGTTTGGTCTGACTGCAAGGACAGCCGGGCCGGCAGGTAGTCCGCGTGCGGGCAAGGACTGCCGGTAGGACCCGATGCTGATCGAAGCCTGATCTCCGTCAACGCTTTCGATGTCACATCCGATCAAGTTGGCTTCGCCAATGAAGTCTGCAACGAACTGATCGTCCGGCAACTCGTAGAGATCGCGGGGCGCGCCCTCCTGAGCAATCTGGGCATTACGCATCACGATAATCCGGTCGGAGACTGCGAGCGCCTCTTCCTGATCGTGGGTGACATAAACCACCGTCAATCCCAGGGATTGCTGAATGTCACGGATTTCCTCACGCACCTGACGGCGCAGCTTGGCATCCAGGTTTGAGAGCGGTTCGTCGAACAGCAGAACTTGCGGCTCCAGCACCAAAGCGCGGGCGACAGCAACACGTTGCTGCTGGCCGCCGGAGAGTTCCGACGGCAAGCGGTCGCCATAGCCGGCCAGACCGACAAGTTCCAATCCGTCCAAGGCCCGATCGCGAACCTCAGCCCCTTTGAAGCCGCTAAACTTCAGGCCATAGGAGACGTTTTCCAAAACACTCATGTGCGGGAAGAGCGCATAGGACTGGAACACCATTGAGACGTCCCGATCTGTCGCCGGCAACTTGGTCACATCCTGATTGCCGATCAGAATGCGGCCCTCGGTCGCCATTTCCAGCCCTGCGATCATACGCAAAGTCGTGGTCTTGCCGCAGCCGGAAGGTCCGAGCAGCGTGACCAGCTGCCCGGCTTCGATCGTCAGCGAAATGCTGTCCACCGCGGTGACGTCCCGGCCATAGACCTTGGTGACGTTTTCAAACGTGACGGAGGCTGCATTGCCTTTGGGTTTCACAGTCATCGTCGGTTCCGTTCTAGAAGTCATTTGGCACGCTCCGTCCTCCGGCCGATGTCGGTTTTACCGACAAACAGTTGAAGCAGGGCGATGGCTGTGAGCATCACCAAAATGAGCGTGTTGGAATAGGCAATCGCCAGTCCGTAGTCGTTGTTTTCCACCCGGCCGATGATGTAGCTGGTTGCCATGTCGTATTCGGCGCTGACCAGGAAGATAACGGCGGAAATCGCGGTCATCGCCCGGACAAAGGAATAGACAAGGGCCGCCAGGATCGCCGGTTTCAAGAGCGGCAGGATCACCCGTCTGAACGTTGCCGCACTGTTGGCACCAAGCGTCAGCGAGCTTTCATCCAGGCTCTTGTCCAGCTGGCTCATCGAGGCGATACCCGCTCGCACACCAACCGGCATGTTGCGGAAAACAAAGCTGATGATCAGAATGACGCCGGTTCCGGTGATCTCGATCGGTGGGACGTTGAAGGCGAGAATGTAGCTCACGCCAATCACGGTGCCGGGGATCGCGAAACTCAACATCGTGCCGAATTCAAACGCATTCTTTCCAGCAAACGACTGCCGCGTCAGCAGATAGGCCGTGACCAGGCCGACAGCAGCCGTCAATGGAGCCGCAAGAGCAGAGATCTGGATGGTGGTCCAGAAACTGTTCCAGGCAGAGCCTGTCCAGCGGATGCCGTCTTCAACCAAACGAATGGAGAAGGCCGTCTCATAGTGTTTGAAGGTCAGCGTGTTGTTGACGCCCCAAAGCTCGACGAACGAACCATAGAAGATCATCACGTAGATGACGGCGGTGAAGGCCGCCCAGATGAAGGCGATCGAATAGACTGGGATCATCACGCCAAAGGGTAGGGTCGGATGGATCCCGGAATCGCCTTTGCCGGACACTGTGGTGTAGGACTTCTTGCCGAGCCAGAAGCGTTGCGCGTAGAACGCCGACAAGGTGAAGCCGAGCAGAACAATCGCCAGCACCGCCGCGCGGCCCTGATCATATTGCGCGCCAACAATAGCAAAGAAGATCTCCGTCGACAGCACATCGAAGTTGCCGCCCAGAACCAACGGGTTGCCGAAATCGGCCATACTTTCAATGAAGCCGAGTAGGAAGGCGTTGGCGAGACCCGGACGCATCAATGGCAAGGAGACTGTCTTAAAGACTTGCCAGCGGTTTGCCCTCAAGGTTTGTGCTGCTTCTTCCATTGATGGGCTGACACCTTCAACAACACCGATCAGCACCAGAAAGGCGATGGGCGTGAAAGCAAGCAGCTGGGCGATCAGAATTCCTGGAAGACCATAGACCCAGCGGGTTGGCTGCACGCCGAGAACATCGGCGACGGCGGTCGTGATGGTGCCGGACAAGCCAAACAGCAAGATTATTGCCAGGCCAATAACAAACGGCGGGGTGATGATCGGCAATACCGTCAGCGCCCGCAGGAGTTTCTTGTGCCGGAAGTTGCTGCGTGTTGCCACAAGCGCAAAGACGAGGCCGAGCGCGGTGGTCAGGAAGCCAACCAGGATTGCAAGAAACAGCGAATTCCAGGCCGCTCCGCAGCGTCCGCCGGACAGGCAATCGAGGCTCCAAAGGCGGGAACTGAGGAACTTGGAGAAGAAGACAGCGACCGAATAGGTGTTTTCTTCGGTTACGAAGGCGGCGATCAGCAGTTTGGCGATCGGGAAGAAAACGAACACCGTGACAACTGTGATGACGAAGCCGATCGATGAAACGACAAAGACATCACCATTGACGGCGCCGCGGGCCGCGATCCCTTGTGTGAATAGGAACAAGAAACAGGTCGCCACCAGCATGGCGCCATAGCCCATGCCAAATTGCCGGTCTCCGAGCGGGCCGAAAAGGCTCTCCAGCCAGGAAAAGTTCCAGCCGCGCAGCCCGATGCCGAAGCCTTGAGCGATCAGCCAGGCGGCGCCGAAACCACCGGCAAGGATAAGTATCCGGGCGTAATTCGGATGTGCCTTGGGCAATGAGACGGCTGCAAGTGCGCCGAGCAGCGGCAGCACGAGCGGTGAAAGCCAGAGTTTCTCACCTTGAACAAAGAGGAACAGACCCGGAGCATAATCGCTGTCGAAGGGGTAGCCATCGACCAGCCACTCCAGGGTCCAGAATTCCTCAATGCCATACCAGGGGAGAACGGCAAATCCCAGCCATCCGATAACGATCCAGAAGATCAGGACAGGACGGCTGGAATTACTATTATGAGCGAGTTTCACGATTATTGCGGCAGTGTGGAGACCTCATCATCCCATTTTTTTAACAACCGCTTGCGTTCGTCGCTGGAGCCGTATTTTGCAAAATCATAGTCGATCAGTTTGATCGAGGACAGATCCGGCGCCTTGTCCGATGTCGGTGCGTTTTTGTTGGACGGAACCTGGAACGCATTGACCTGCAGTGCCAATGCCTGCGCATCAGCCGACAGTGCCCAGTCGTAGAATTTTTTTGCGTTTTCCGGGTTTCTGCCATCTTTCACGATCGACATGGAGCCGATTTCGTAGCCTGTACCTTCACACGGTGCGACCACCTTGATCGGGAAGCCGGCCGCAGCCTGTTTGACGGCGTCATGCATGAAGACGATGCCAATGGTGTTTTCTCCGCGGGCTGCTGCCTTGATCGGAGCTGATCCGGATTTTGTGTACTGGTTGATGTTCTTGTGAAGGCCTTTCATGAATTCAAAACCTTCGTCTTCGCCGAAGAGCTGCATGATGGTTGCCAGTGTTGTGTAAGCCGTTCCCGAGGAGTTCGGGTTGGCCATCTGGACGTGGCCCTTATATTCCGGCTTCAACAAGTCCTTCCAGCAAGACGGCTCCGGCAGATTGTTCTTGGCAAGAACATCTGTGTTGTAGCCGTATCCAAGTGCTCCGGAATAGATGCCGATTGTTCTGTCACCGGCAGAGCTTGCTTGCGAAATAGCCCAATCTTGAAGTTCGCCGCGGATGGGCGTGACATAGGATTCTGTCAATCCCTCTTCAGCGGCCTGAAGATGCGGGTCACCGGTTCCGCCCCACCAGACATCACCTTTCGGATTGGACGCTTCCGCCTTGATTTGAGCGAAGGTTTCACCGGAGCTTTTCCGGGTCATGTTCACTTTGATATCGGTCGCGTCCTCAAAGCCATTGGCCATCAATTGGCACCAGTCTTCCTGCGCGCTGCAATACAAAGTGAGCTTTTCCGCCGACAATGCAGGACCCGCGGCCAGAAGGCCCAACAATCCAGCCGACGCTAACATCAACGATTTCCGCATTCCTACCTCCCAGTTAGAATATTTATTTCATGAGGTTATTGGAATGGAATTTTTTGGACAACTAAAATTTTGCCAACTAATCAATTTTTTGAATTGCTGGAGCAATTTGCGCCGAACAAAACAAAAAAGGCGCCGCAATGTGCGGCGCCTTTGAAAGCGAATACGGAAATTAAGAAAGATCAGGTGTTGAACTTGAACAGCAGGACATCACCATCCTTGACGATGTATTCCTTGCCTTCGTCCCGCGCCTTGCCAGCTTCCTTGGCAGCGCTTTCGCCGCCAAGCGAGGTGTAATCGTCATAGGCGATCGTCTGCGCGCGAATGAAGCCGCGTTCAAAGTCAGTGTGGATTACGCCGGCAGCCCCCGGCGCCTTGGTGCCCTCGGTGATGGTCCAGGCACGGGTCTCTTTTGGACCGGCAGTGAAGTAGGTGATCAGACCCAGAAGGTCGTAACCGGCCCGGATCATCCGGTCGAGGCCCGGCTCCTCCAGTCCGATGGTTTCCAGGAACTCTTCCTGCTCTTCATTGTCCAGCTGCGAGATCTCCGCTTCAATTGCAGCGGAAATGACAACGGATACAGCACCTTCAGCAGCGGCCTTTTCGGCAACTTTCTGGGACAGAGCATTTCCTTCGGCAGCCGATCCCTCGTCAACGTTGCAGACGTAAAGCACCGGCTTGGAGGTCAAGAGGTTGAGCCCCTTCAGCATCTTGGCTTCTTCGGTATCGGCGACGTCCAGCATGCGGGCTGGCTTACCATCCTGCAGCAGCTCAAGGGCTGCTTCCATAATTGGCAGCACGGCCTTGGCTTCTTTGTCGCCGCCAGTCGCTTTCTTCTTCAAAGGCGCGATGCGCTTTTCAAGGCTTTCCATGTCGGCGACCATGAGTTCCGTCTCGACCGTATCGGCATCGGCAATCGGATCGATGGCCCCGTCCACATGGGTGATGTCGTCATCTTCAAAGCAGCGCAGCACGTGGGCAATGGCATCCACTTCGCGGATGTTGGCCAGGAACTGGTTGCCGAGGCCTTCGCCCTTGGAGGCTCCACGTACCAGGCCGGCAATGTCGACAAAGGTGATCCGGGTCGGGATCACTTCTTTGGAGTCGGCAATTTCCCGGATCGCATAAAGGCGCGGATCTGGCACAGCCACTTCGCCGGTGTTTGGCTCGATCGTGCAGAAAGGGTAGTTTGCGGCCTGAGCCGCCGCTGTCTTGGTCAGCGCATTGAAAAGGGTGGACTTACCGACATTCGGCAGTCCGACAATGCCGCACTGGAAACCCATCGTGAGTTCGCTTTCGGTTTGTGTCTGAAACTGTTGCCGCGCTACATGCCCGAGGGGGCAGATAAGGTCAAGGGTTTCTGCGATGTCAGCTGGGATGCTGGCTGCCGATTTGGCGCTGTCTTTGCGGAAATGAGCAGCGCCGTTATTCGCTGGTGCGCGCGATGCGGTTTAATATCCCCGAACTCACTGCCAGGATCGCATTTTCATCCAGCGCTTCCGGAGAATTCCAGGTCGCTACAAAACACCACTTTGTGCCGTTGTGTGCGGTCAAATGGTATGTGAGGTTTAGAACGCCTGTCTCACTGCCGCCTTTGAAAGCAATGGTTTTCCAATCCGCCGGCTTTGCTTGCCCGGGATTGATCTTGAACACTGGCAGATCCCGCACTTTGGAGATGACCTTGCACAGGCTGGGGACAGCCGTATACCATTCCAATCCGTGCTGATAGCCGTTGTTGACATCGCCGGGGTCGGGCGCGGGGCGTCCTCCCAGTTCAGCAAGAATTCTGCGTTTTTCCGAAAGACCGCCAGAAAGATACTCAGATGCCTCTTCATCAGAGGCTTTGAGCTGGAAGAATTGGCGTGTTGTCAAAAAAGGAACCTGTTCTGAGATCTTTTCGAGTTGCGCCAATGGCAGCTGCGACATGAGGAGGTCTGTTGCCGTGTTGCCGGAAATGGAAATCATTAATGCGGCTGCGGTTTCGACCGTCACATGATGACCGTCGGGCCAAGTGTGCAGAGTTCCGGATGGCAGGGATTTATGGAATTTATTCAGTGTGAGCACGCTCGACCATTCAATCTCTCCCGCTTCCACTTTCATTGCGAGTGCGTCCAGCACAAACAATTTGAAAGCGGACCCGACAGCCAGTTTTTCCGATGGGGCGTGGCTGGCGACTATCTCTCCGTTCTTCGTCAAGAGATAAGAGGACCGCTCAGCAAACCTTGGAAGCTTTTGCAAGAGATCTTTCAACGTACCGGATTGTTGAATGTCCTTGATTTCAAAACCGGTTATTTGACCGTTGCCACTTCGGAACAGCCGAATTGTGACATCATGTGTTGCCGTTGAGAGCGCGAAGTTTCTAGATTGGGTCGATTTGGAAACCTGTTCCGCCGGGCCATACGTGGTTTTGAGCTCTTTCAATGCTGGCCGCAGCCTTGTCATCGGGACGGCGGTCCGGAAGGACAGCGCGAACCAATCAGAGTGCGGGGCGGTTTCGTTCCAGATCCGTAACAGGAGCGTTTCATCGGACAAGTCTGCAGTATCGGTCTCAGCTTGGGCAGGGCCGGCAACCAGAAGAAACAAAAGCACTATTGTAAACACTGTTTTCAAAGCGGTGCCTGATTGGTTGGGATTGGACGGTCCTATCTAATTTGTAGAAGTAGTTGAGTGCAGGGTCATTACGTGACCTGCTCTCTTATTGAGAAGCGCTCAGAACAGTTACTGCAGTCCAGTTGGATCAATCAGTCCGCCGCTGCATCCCATCTCGGTTTCAATTGCGGCTAGCATCAGATCGCCAAGATTAGAGGAAGGATTGATTAGGCCGCGCAGGCTGATCCAGATTTCATTGATTAAGGTGCGGTTGCCATCGTTGGTACACTTGACGAGTACACGGTCGCCTGCACCTTGACCAAAATCTTGATCAAAGGCGGCTCGGATTTGGGCGCCGGTCACTTCCTGGCCGACGTTGTTGAAGAAGAGGTCGCCAACAGCCGAGTCATTCACAAGACCTGTCAGCAGGAGCGTGTCGTCATAATATTCATCGGCGCCGCCTTCGCCGAAGTAACAAGTGCCGTGTTTGATCCATTCATGATGGTGCAGATGGCTGGCAACCCCGGGCATGGCCGCAGCAAGTGCATCAGCTGTTTCGGTGTCGAGGTCCGGCGCGGGGAGTAAATGCCAGCTGCCCGGCTTGTCGAGGTTGCGGACAGAGGCGGAGACGCCGCAATAATCATTGCCGCGGGGTTGTGGCCACAATCCATGGATTGAGAGCTGCCGGGTCGTGTGGGGCAGATTTCCGGTATTTAGATCCTGGCATTCCTGTTTGCCAGGCCGGATTTCGCAAAAGGCCGGCTGCCAGCTCAAGGTCAGAAGATTGTCCGTCGATTCCCGTGCATCCGGAACCGGCGTGATTTCATCGTCGGTCAGAGGCGGCGCCGTTGCCGTATCCGCTTCAACAACATGTATGCCGCAGGAGGTGCTTACCCAGCGCGATTGGGTCACGGGGGCGCCATCGACATGGATTTGGAAAAAGTCCCCGCCTGTCTTGTTGATCCCAAGGAGCTCATAAGCAAGCTGCGGTGCGGTCAGAATGTCACCGGGGTTCGTTTGGCGGTTTTTGCTTTGGTAGGCCTCACAGACCTGCTCGGCGATAAAATAGCCCTCAAGCTTCTCAAAGGCGGCTGAAGGGCCAATCGATAAGCCCAATATGGCGGATGCTAAAAGAAAGTGACGCATGGTTTTCCCTTAAAATAGCCTAGGGTCATCATGTCTACGCAGATCACTATATTATGACGGGAAAGTCTTTGTAACTAAATTCTTGATTGCAGTTACGCGCTGTTGCCGCCGCCAAGCAACTTCTTCAGCATATCGGCCATCGGTCCAGACTTCGGCAAGGGCGCTGGCTGGGTTTGCCGCGCCTGATGGATATGGCTTTTTTGTTTTGGCTTCGATGCCTGATCGGTTTTGGCTGAGGTTGGCTTGCCGTTCCGCCGCGCCTTTTCTGGTTCTAAAGCCAACGTGAGTTTATTGGCGAATTGGCTGTCCTTTGCCTCAGCCATCAGGCCGGCATTGTCCGCGATTTCGGTCAGAAGCGGTTCCAGCCAGTCTTGATCGGCTTTTGCGAAGTCGCCCAGAACATAATTGGACACGAGTTTCTTGTCGCCAGGATGGCCGATCCCAAGCCGCAAACGGCGGTAATCCGGACCGATATGAGCTGAAATCGACCGCAAGCCATTGTGGCCGCCATGCCCTCCGCCTTTTTTCATGCGGAATTTCGCGGGTGGCAGGTCCAACTCGTCGTAGATGACGACAATGTCTTCCGGGTCGATCTTGAAAAAGCGCATCGCTTCCCCGACCGAGCGCCCGGATTCGTTCATATAGGTCGACGGTTTGAGCAGGAGCACCTTTTCGCTGCCGAGCCGGCCTTCGGAGACCTGACCCTGAAACCGAGCCCGCCACGGCTGAAAGCCGGAATGGCGCCGATGGATTTCGTCGGCGGCCATAAAACCAATGTTGTGCCGGTTGCCAGCGTATTTTGCACCGGGATTTCCAAGGCCGACGATCAGTTTCATCACGGGTCTCTGAGAGCGTTTCAGTGGCCGCAGTTTAACAGCCGAAAATTAAAAAGAAAAAGCAGCCGGTTTGGCTGCTTTGGGGATGCAGAAGGCGGTGCCGCCTTCTGCAAAATCAACGAGAAGATCAAGCTTATTCGCTTGCTTCTTCCTCACCGTCTTCGGAAGCTTCAGCGTCGTCCTGAGCACCGCCACCAGGAGCAGCCAGTGTTGCAACAGTGAAGTCACGGTCGGTGATGGTCGGCTGTGCGCCTTCCGGCAAAGTGGTTGCGGAAATGTGCAGCGTGTCACCGATTTCAACATTCGCCAGATCGAAGACCAGGGATTCCGGAATCGCATCTGCTGGAACGATGAGTTCGACCGTGTGGCGAACAACGTTCAGCATGCCGCCTTTTTTCAGGCCCGGGCAGGTTTCTTCGTTGATGAATGTCACCGGAATGTCGACGGTCAGTGTTGTGTCACTGGAAACGCGCAGGAAATCAACATGCAGGACATCGTCGCGCACAGGGTGCAGCTGGAAGTCCTTCGCGATGACTTTGTGCTTTTTGCCGTCAACATCGATCGTGCCGATGTGTGTCAAAAAACCACCTTTGTGCAGGGTCAAAGTGGTTTCTTTCACCGGAATGGTGATCGGCATAGCCGGTTTTTTGTCGCCGTAAATAACGGCAGGTAGAAGGCCTTCGCGACGCAGTGCCCGTGCGGCCCCCTTGCCCACACGATCCCGTGCCGACGCCTTCAGCTCATAGCTGGCAGCCATGGCAAACTCCTATAGGTATATGATATGGACCGGCGAACAGGCGCACCGAATTGACGATAACTTGTCCGGGATCGGTCCTTTGAACGCCTCCTCCAGGGGTGCAGGCGCGAGCGCCATATACCGGAAACTTGCCAGAAGAGCAAGTCACCTTGCGATAGCCAGTCCATTGTAATTTTTACGCAAAACACAAAGTAAATAACATCAATCAGTGATTGTTGCTTCCGTGCTGAGGAAGTTCCAGTTTTATTACTATATTCTGGGTTGAGTGAAAACAGTATTCAATCAACAAAGCGTAAAAATGTACATATGTGATTAATCTCCGTCCGGTTGAATGACGTATCGGAACTCAACGGAGATTAGTCCATGAGAAAATTTGTGCATTCCGCTTTGTTTGTCCTCCTGGCAACGGGTGCTGCTGGGGCAAATGACTTCCAATCCGAACTGGAAACATTGGCAAACGGTCAGATTTCCGAAATTGCCACCTCTGCCGAAGTTGTTTCCGCAGTCCAGGCCCGTAACGGTGAAACGGCCGGTTACGATCAGGCCAAAATCGATGAGCTGGACAAAACGTGGCGTGCAGAAACGGAAGCCGTTGACCAGCCCATGATCGATGCGACTTTGGAAAATGATTTGTCTGGCTATCTTGCCGATGTCCAGGACGGCAGTGATGGGTTGTTCACCGAGATCTTTGTCATGGATGCCAAAGGTCTCAATGTTGGCCAAAGTGATGTCACATCCGATTATTGGCAGGGCGACGAAGCCAAGTGGAAAGATACTTTCGGGGCTGGAGCGGGATCCGTTCACATTAGCGAGCTTGAGGAAGACGAAAGTACACAGTTGTTGCAGAGCCAGGTCAGTGTCCCGGTGGTGGATCCGGACAGCGGCGAGCCGATCGGTGCCGTGACCTTCGGCGTGAATGTCGAAAAACTTTAACTCTTAAGCGGCAAGGCACCTTTGCCTTGCCCTCCTCTTGTCAGGAGCAGAGCCTTTGAAAGTCTCTCAGAAGCTGCCAGCGATCATGGTCGGAATTGCATTGTTTTGTTCAGCCGGAGTCGGTGCTGCGAGTTATATCTCCGGTGCACAATCCGTGCGGGATCTGGCGGAAGAGCGGTTGATGGGCTTGGCGGAAAGCCGCAAAGATGCCTTGGCGGATTACTTTGCTGCGAAACAGGCGTTGATAAAGGGGCATGCAACAGGCAAGGGGCTGCGTGCGGCTTATTCGGACTTTGATAAGAATTGGGCAAAGTACGGTGACAAGGCCCAGGCGATGCTCACCAAGATATATGTCACCAACAATCCTCATCCAGTAGACCAGCGGGCGGATCTGGTGAAAGCTGGGCGGAAGCCCTACGACAAGGCACATTCAAAACATCATCCGGCCTTACGTGAATTCGCAGTGGCCAACAGTTTCGATGAGATTCTGCTGGTGAATCTGGCAGGAGATATTATCTACACCGTCCAGAAAAAATCGGATTTTGCGCAAAACCTGAACATTGGCGACTGGAAAGAAACCGCAGCCAATAAAGCTTTTCAGGCCGCATTGAACGGGGCACCGGACCAGGCGCATATCATCGATGTGGAGGATTACGCCGCCTCTGGTGAGCCGGTTGGGTTTATGTCGGTTCCGGTGTCACTCGGATCCAAAGTGATCGGTGTTGCCGTTTATAAGACTGCTGTCTCGAAGATCAGCGGCATGCTTGGCAAATATGCAGGCCTTGGAGAGACGGGGAATGTCTTTCTGGTCAACAGTGACGGACTGATACAGAACGACAGTTTCCGTACGCCGGACGTTTCGGAAGTCACGAGCGACCTCTTGAAAGGCAAAAGCGTTCTGCAAGTTCTTGGCACCTCTCCCAAGTTTGAAACGCTGGCAGATCTGGAAGGCCGGGAGGTGTTCGCGGCAGCGGTGCCTTTCCAGTATCTCGGCAAGGACTATGCTCTTGTCGTTGTGCAGGACACTACTGAGGTTCTGGCGCCACTGGCCAGCCTTCGCAATTGGACGCTGTTGATTGCAGCTGTCTGTGCGCTGGGCGCAGGGCTCCTCGGAGTATGGGTTTCCAAGCGGTTGTCGGACAGAATAAGTGCCCTTGCCAAGGTTATGGGGACATTGGCCGAAGGGGATGCAACGGTAGAAGTTCCGTCTCAATCGGCAAGTGACGAGATTTCACAAATGGCAGATACTGTCATTGTCTTCCGCGAAAATGCCTTGGAACGCGAGCGGCTCGAGTTGGAGCAAAATCAAAATCAAAGAGCCCGGGAAGAGCAGACGCAAAAAGTTTCTGAGCTGATCGAAGGCTTCCGAGGTGAAGTTGAGCAAATGCTGGATACGGTTGTTGAAAACAACAATCAGATGCAGGCTGCTGCGGAAGGTCTCAACGGGATTGCAGATGAAACTTCGGGTGAAGCGACAAACGCTTCTGCTGCTTCCGAGCAAGCATCGGCAAACGTTCAGACTGTCGCATCGGCCTCGGAAGAATTATCAGCTTCTATTCAGGAAATTGGCCGCCAGGTCGACAGCACAACCGAAATCATTCGCGGGGCTCTCGGTTCGGCGCAGGAAACCAACGAACGCATCGGCGGTTTGGCTCAACTTGCTCAAAACATCGGGGATGTCGTCAATCTAATCTCGGACATTGCCGAACAAACCAACTTGCTTGCGCTCAATGCTACGATTGAGGCTGCGCGCGCCGGCGAGGCTGGGCGCGGGTTTGCGGTCGTTGCATCTGAGGTCAAAGAACTTGCGACGCAAACGGCAAAGGCGACCGAGCAGATTGAATCCCAAGTGTCTGAAGTTCAGGCGGCCACGAAAGATGCAGTGTCTGCAATCGCCACAATTGCCGAGACAATGGCAACAGTGGACAGCTACACCGATAACATTGCTGTGGCAGTCCAGGAGCAGGGGCAGGCCACCACTGAAATTTCAGCAAATGTCCAGGAGGCTGCACAAGGTACACGCACTGTCGCTGGCTCCATGGTGACCATTAGCGACAAGTCACAGATCACCAGTTCATCTGCAGCAGACGTTCTTCGGGCTTCCACAGATGTTGCGGAAAAAACAGATGTCTTGAGAGGAACGGTTGACCGTTTCTTGAAAGCGGTTGCGGCGGCATAAGCTGATCACGGTTGCCAGGTTCAGCCACCCGGCAACCGGCGGGATGTGTCTTCCAGATAGTCCGGATCAGCCTTTTTCGCAAAAGACGCCCGCCAGGGTGCTGCGAGTTCCGGCAAGTTCGCCAATGCCAAGGCTGTGGCACTGTCCAGCCTCGGGTTGAAGCGGGCCATAATCACGTTGCGCAGGTTCCAGTCCGGGCAAGGGCGTTCGACAAGCGTCATCGCCGCGCCTTCCTGGATATGGCCGGTTTGCAAGACGCGGTAATACCAGCCTGTCTTACCTGTTTTTTGGAAGTTGGCGGCGAGAGCCGGATTGGACGTATGCAGGTTGAGTTTCCAGCAAGGCTGGCGGCCTTGAGCAATCTGGAGGCGGACCGAACCCACAGCAAACACGTCGCCAATACAAAGATCAGCCTCGGTGAACCCGTGCGAAGAGATGTTTTCACCGAATGTCCCGGGCTCGTAGGCGAAGCCGTCTGTGCCAAAAAGTTCCGCCCAGTCGGCGTAGTGTTCCGAAGGATAATGGTGCAGAGCCTTCTCCGGGCCGCCGTGAACTTCCAGATCGGCCTGTTGGTCGTCAGAAATGCCGGTTTCCGTCACAAAAACCGATCCGCCAACCCGGTTTTTGCGGATCGCAGACGGCGCTTTTCCGTCCCAACGCTGTTCCGGTTTTCCGGTATAAAGTCCGAGGATCTCTGCGGCTGTCGTCATGTCGTTGCTTCCTGCTTGGCAGCGTGTTCGTGGCAAATCTCGTTTATTTCAGACGATTTCAAGGTCACCTCTAACAGCTGGCAGTACTGGCCTGAAGCGGTTTCCTGGTGGTGTCTGCAGTCTTTGCAAAGGCCAAAGGACTTTCCGCCACGCTGGTCAAGAAGCTGACGGACCAACGCGCTTAAACCATCCTGCAGAGCAATCGCCTTTTCCATCGAAAGTCCCGCGATTGCGTCCTCCATAGCCGACTGTGTTTCCAGCATCTTTAGGCCGGGGAGCGTGAGGTCATAGCGGATACTGCGTTTGTCTTCCGGCAGCCGTGTCTCGGCAATCAGGTCCTTCCGGGCCAGCGCTTTCAAGGTCTGCGAAGCGGTTCCGCGCGTAGTCGCAAGATAATCGGCGACATGGGACGGCGCCCGGGAAAACTTGTTTGCCCGGCCGAGATAGGCCAGCGCAGCATATTGCGACGGATTGAGCGGGCCATTCCATTCTTCAGCAGCGTTCAGGCGGCCTAGCCGGTCAATCAGGTCTGCAATGAGGCGGCTTTGTCGTTGGGGGTTCAGCATGGAAGTTTTATAGCGAGTCGAAATTAAACTTGCAATAATAGCGACTCGCTATTATTAGGTTGGCTTCTTTCAACAAGGAGAACATCCATGCTTAAGAAACTTCTTGGCGGCCTGGTTTCCGTACTGGTTCCTGCAACGGCGTTTGCAGGCGGAGATCATAGCGGCCACGCGATCCATCAACACGGCGCGGTCTTGTCGAGTGAAAATGTCGAGATCGACCAAAACTACGATATCCTGGCAGCACACGTGCACCGGAGCGGGCGAATTGTGACGTTTCACATGACGCTGAAAGGAACGGCCGGTGCAACGGTTCCTGAACCGGCCGGCCAGCTCGCGGGTGCCCCGGTTGAGGCCTATGTCTGGCCGACATCGCTGAAGCCGGACGCTGTGGGATTTGAAAGTGAAGATGGCATTTTGGCGTTGGTTGCCACGTCCCATCCCGACTTCGATGATACGCCACTTTTTGATGAGGACGGGGATGGCGATGCCGGGAACGATGGCGCCAAATGGCATTCCCATTGGGTCGTGCTAACGCCCAATGAAGCATGCGGAGCCGGGACCTTGTCTGTGAAGGATATTCCGGATGGTGTTTCACCAAAAATGCCAGCCACCTGGCCCGGATTGCCGATCTACATCGATAGCCCGGGCTATTCTCCGGTGCTTTCAGGTGAGGAGATCACAATCAATGTCAGCTTTGATGATCCGGCCATCGCCAGCGGAATGTCTTATGACGGCGTGACGTCCGCCCTACGGGTTAATCAGAACATCCACGCGCCATTGCTCTGCGTCGTTGATGTCTTTGATGTTGCATCTGGAGATCTCAGCCTTCCAGGAAAGCTGAACTGAAAATCGCGGCCATGGCTGCAAACAAAAAAAGCGCCGGCATGGCCGGCGCTTTGACGTCTTCTGTGATCCAGAAAATTAATTGAACAGACTGGAAACTGATTTTTCCAAGGCTGTGCGGTTGATCGCTTCGCCCATCAGCGGCGCGATGGAGATCGCCCGGATGTTCGGCGCAGCGGTGATCGCAGCGGTCGGCTCGATGGAATTGGTAATTACCAGCTCCTTCAGCTTGGACGAAGTCACACGCGCAACCGCGCCGCCAGACAAAACACCGTGGGTAATGTAGGCGGTCACCGACTTGGCGCCCTTGGCGAGGAGCGCATCAGCTGCGTTGCAGAGCGTGCCGCCACTGTCGACGATGTCATCCACCAGAATGCAATCGTAGCCATTCACATCGCCGATGATGTTCATGACTTCCGATTCTCCAGGCTTGTCGCGGCGTTTGTCGACGATGGAGAGTGGCGCCTCAATGCGCTTGGCCAGCGCTCGGGCGCGAACCACACCGCCAACATCCGGAGAGACGACCATTACATTGTCGGTCGCGTAGCGCTCCTTGATGTCTCGGGTCATCACCGGGGCTGCAAACAGGTTGTCGGTGGGAATGTCGAAGAAACCCTGTATCTGCCCAGCGTGAAGATCCAGCGTCAAGACGCGATCTGCACCGGCCTCAGTGATCAGATTGGCCACTAATTTTGCGGAAATCGGTGTCCGGCCGGAGGCGCGGCGATCCTGACGGGCATAGCCGAAATAAGGGATCACGGCCGTGATCCGGCGGGCCGAGGACCGGCGAAGCGCATCAATAATGATCAAGAGCTCCATCAAATGGTCGTTGGCCGGATAGCTGGTGGGCTGGACGACAAAGACGTCCTCACCGCGTACGTTTTCCTGGATTTCTACGAAGATTTCCTGGTCGGCAAAGCGCCGGACCTGGCATTTGGCCAATGGTACATCCAAATATTTGGAGATTTCCTCAGCCAGGGCTCGGTTGGAGTTGCCCGCGACGATCTTCATAAGCCGCAAGTCCTTCTGGTGCGGAGCCGGGTCTATTGGGCCAAGGTGGCCGGATAAACACGCGGTTGGAGCCTAAGTCGTTCAAGGTGCCTCTTGCCTGGACTTTTGCTAAAAAACCTCGGCAGGCGGCGGCGTTGTAACAATCAACCGGTCAGACGACAACCGCGCTATTGGAGTCTGGCGCGGTTTTTTTCGTTTTTATGACGAACAAGGTGCTTGAACCGTTTCAATAGGTTCTTATTGGTTGAGCCAGGCCTTGATTTCCACCACAGATCGTTCCGCGATGCGCGAAAGCACGTCGGATGAGGCGCCCGTCCATGGATCTCCCGTTGATCCTCCCGTCTCCTCCGTGCCAGAGATTCGCTTCAGGCGGCGTCCCGATCTGTCGACAACATCAAACACATAAAAGATGGTGCCCTGGCCGGGCTGTCCTGTTGCTGCCAGGTAGCCATTGACCCGGTAGGTGGCGTCGGCGCCGACACGCCTGACCAACTTGAGGCCCTGAGTGGCCGCTTTTGCGCCGATTTCGGATGACAATTCATCCGCTATGTTTCCGGGCGCGCCCGTGAACGGTTCGAAGGCGAAAGTCACGCCCTGTTCCTGATCAATCTCCTGGATGAATTGTGGAGCAGTTGGCGTTGCAGATATCGCTGATGGCGGCTGAGGCGATCCTTGGCAAGCTGCCAGGCCAATCAACAAAAGAAGACCGCCCGCGGCCTTAAAAAGGTTTGCTTGAGCAATTGAGATTCTTTTGCACATGAAGACGGTTGGCCTGATTTATGTAATTTACGAGAGAGTCGGTTGCCCGGAAAACCCGGAATCCCGCTCAGATCGGGTTCTGGTTTAGCCCGACTTGCGCGGCAGGTCGAGAGGGATGGTGGATAAGCAGGGTTTTTGGACCTTGGGTTTTTATCCTGATCGACCCTTTCTTTCGAAAAATGAGTCTTTTGGCCAGCGCCAGTGTCGAGGAATTCGGGTGAAACGGCAGGAGAACCATGAGCCTCGATGATCTCTTATTGTTGCGGCCTTTCTGGCGTTTGGGAACAAACTCAACCCTTGATCATGATCGCACTGACCTGCCGTCCATAATCCGGCTCCTTGCGGTGCGTCGTCCGGCGGTAGGAAAAAAACCGCGCTTCATCCTTGTAGGTGCAGATATTCATGGCATTGACGTGCGCCAAACCAAGGCCGGTAAGCCGATCTGTAATGAAGGCCGGCAGGTTGAACATATGAAAACCGTCTTGGGACGAGGGTATGAAATACTGCGCCCAAGAAGATGATTCCGATAAGAAGCGGTCGTGGAACTCCGGGCCGACCTCATAAGAAGCTTGCGAAATGGTGGGGCCGAGCACCGCCCGGATCCGGCCTCTTTGCGCACCCAGGTTCTCCATCGCAGCAACCGTATTTTGAAGAACACCTGAGATCGCCCCCTTCCAGCCTGAGTGGGCCGCACCGATGACGGATGCTTCAGGATCAGCAAACAACACCGGACCACAGTCCGCCGTGGAGATGCCCAATGCAAGGTTGGGGGTTGCGGTGACCAGGGCATCCGCTTTGCGGCTCTGATCATCCAGCCAAGGGCCGTCAACTGTCAGTACATCTGGAGAATGGATCTGATAGGGCGAGACCAAATGATCGCGAGCGACGCCAAAGGTGCGCGCGACACGGGACCGGTTCTCCAGAACCAGATCCCGGTCATCGTCCGAGCCAAGGCCGATGTTCAAGCTGTCATACAGACCGGAGGACACGCCGCCCTCGCGGGTGAAGAACCCATGTGAAAGTCCGTCAGACTGAAGTTCCGGAGCTTCGAGTTTCATGTGGCTCTCCAAAATTGGACTCATCCATTCTCAAATGCACTTAAGGTGCCGGATCAAATGGCGCAAAGGGTATTCCGTCTGTAGTGACGGCCAGGACCTTAAAGAGAGATCCCATTTGGTCAGGGGCCGCCAGGCGTTCAACCGCATCACGGATGCTGTCTTGTTGGTGTGGCGACTTTCCGGCGCCAAGGCTGCCAGCACGTTCCAGGAGCCCAGCCCGCAGCAGGAATTCTCCTTGTTCGAGAAGCGGCAAGGGGACAGCTCCGGCAGCCTGCGCGGCGAGGGCAAGGGTCTCAAAATTGACGTGGGCCGTAATGTCGGCTTCGCCGGGATGCGCAAGAACATCATCATAGCTGTGTTTATAAAGGGCCTGTAATGTGTCTACGGCAGCCGATTTCGCGTAGCCATAATCTATGAAAAGCGCGATGCCGCCGTGTTTGGCAATCCGTGCGGCGATTTCTTCTGCGATCGCATTGGCCGCAGGTTGGGTTTCCAAAATGCTGCCGTCTGACGCGCTAACGGCTCCGGCCGGAATTGCAGTATCGGGCAGTCTGGCTACGCCGACGCCAAAAACAAGGTTGCCTTTATCGTCTAACCCCACCTGGCGTTCCTGCCAGCCGCTGGCTGTTTTGACGAATTGGTGAATGGGTAGAGCGTCGAAAAACTCATTCGCGATGACAATCAACGGGCCGTCCGGCACCTGGGCAAAGTGATCCCGGAACTCCGGTTGAAGCGGAGCTGTCTTTAGCGTGTCGCTCTGAACTTGCCGGAGGCGCGGGCTCATTTCGACAAGGTTTAAGCGTGCCGCATTGAGGAAGGCGGGCCGCTGTACAGCAACCCTTAGAAAGTCTGCCATCAACGTACCGCGCCCCGGGCCAAGTTCCACCAGCTGAACGGCCTCCGGCGCGCCGAGGCTTTCATAAGCTCCCAGGCAAACGGCGCCGATCAGTTCGCCAAACATTTGGCTCACTTCCGGCGCTGTGATGAAATCGCCTTTACGGCCAAATGGCTCGCGTGTTGTGTAATAGCCGAACTGCGGGTCGCTCAGGCACAGCGTCATGTATTCGGCAACGGACAACGGTCCGTCGGACATAATGCGTTGGCGAAGTTTGTCTTTCAAACACGTCACTACTCAGCTACCTGGCTGGGGCGTTTGGCGGCCCAAATCATCGCGGCAATTCCTGCCAGAATCATCGGGGCGGACAACAACATTCCCATGGTCAGGAAACCGCCGAAATAACCGATATGGGCGTCAGGTACCCGGTAAAACTCAACGAAGGACCGGGCCAGTCCATAGCCGCAGGCAAAGGCGCCAGCTAAAAAGCCCGGCTTTTTCAGAAGATGAAACCGGTGGCTCAATACCCGGAGAACCAAGAATAGAACAATACCTTCCAGGGCCGCTTCGTAAAGCTGGCTCGGATGGCGAGGTTCAGGACCGGCGTTGGGAAAGACAAACGCCCAAGGAACATCAGTTGGCCGGCCCCAGAGCTCACTGTTGATGAAATTCGCCAGCCGTCCAAAAAACAATCCAATCGGGGCAGCACAGCCCGCCAAGTCGAACATAGTCCAAAGCGGAAAACCGCGCTTCCACGCAAACAGGATCATGGCAATGACCGTTCCCGCAAAACCGCCATGAAACGACATGCCGCCGGACCAGATAGCGAGGATTTCTCCCGGATTTGCGAAATAGTAGGTCGGATTATAAAAGAGCACATAGCCGAGGCGGCCGCCTAAGATAATGCCAAATGTCCCCCACAGGACAAAGTCATCGAGATCCACCGGCGTTGGTCTCTTACTCCCGGCCCACAGCCCGTCGTTGAGCACAAGCGCGCGCATGTAACGCCAGGCCAAAACAATCCCGGCGATATAGGCCAGCGCATACCAGCGCAGAGCAAATGGGCCGATTTCAACAATGACCGGATCAATGGCTGGGAACGGCAGGGCAAGAAGAGGGGGCAATCTGAAACCTCATGAGGTCGGTAACGCTGCGAAGGCGGCTTTTCGGTGGCAACGCTTGCGCGATCTACTGCGCTGCGTCAAGGCTCTCGACATGCATCATTCTTGTTCAATACCGGCGTTATACTGAGTTTCCGATTGGCTGCGTCGATATCGAAGCTTGAAGTTGCCTGCGAACCCTCATACGTAGCGTGTATCTGGAATTTCCTTATATAGGAGCGGCATATGACCCAAGGCCCGAACCGTTTGCTCGATGACTTTGCCAAATTGATGACCGATGCCGCTGGTGTCGCACAAGGGGCCCGCCGCGAAGTGGAAACTGCCTTTAGAGCTCAGGCTGAGCGGTTCATGTCGGATATGGACATTGTCTCGCGCGAAGAACATGACGCTGTTAAGGAAATGGCAGCTCGTGCCCTCGACAAAGTTGAAGAGCTTGAAACCCGTCTTGCTGCCCTGGAAGGCGGCGATAAGGATGCGCCATCCGGGGATTAATGCTGCTTGGGTAAGGTGGCGCTACAAAACCGAATCGTGACGGTAGAGGATGGTCCGGTGAACCGGGCCATGCCTTCTGGGCAAATTACCTTGCCAAGTTAGTGCAATTTAGTGTGATCGACCGATTTCTGTTAACGAATCATGACGGTAATGTAACGGTTGAACTTGGCGGAATTGCAGTGTTTTTGCGCATTTTGGCTAATTAAGCTGCTGAGTCGTCCACAAGTTTCGACATTTTTATTGAATTTGGTAGGTAGGCCGTAAGTCCTTCCTGCTCCTATACTCAAGGACAACAGGGATTCGTCGGAGCAAGACGGAACCGGTCATTGATTGGGCCAGTTAAGGACGCGTCTTTGCTCCTCTGCTTGGGACTTACCCCGGCGGCCCACCCGGTTATCCTAATCGGGTACTCGGCCCCGGCTGGAAAGGGGAGTAGGCATCATGAGCCTCATCGAGATCGACTTCGAGAGACCTGACAACCCCGTTGATACCATCGAAACTGTGGCCGCATTGAACGACTGGACGTTCGAGCGCTCAGATGATGATGAGATCACGATCTCCATTGCCGGAAGCTGGTGTAATTATCATGTTTCCTTCTCGTGGATGGAGGATGTTGAAGCCTTGCATCTGGCCTGTGCCTTTGATCTCAAAGTGACAGAGCTCAGAAAGACGGAAGTCGTTCAGCTTCTGGCTCTGGTGAATGAGCAATTGTGGGCGGGGCACTTTGACCTCTGGAGCAAAGAGGGCGTGGTGATGTTCCGCCAATCGCTCATTTTGGCAGGCGGCGCCGAACCGACTTCGGCACAGATCGAAACCATGCTGTCGAATGCCCTTGAAAACTGCGAACGTTTCTATCAAGCATTCCAGTTCGTTGTCTGGGCCGGTCACAGCGCACAAGAAGCGCTCAGCACCGCTCTGTTCGAAACTGCAGGAGAAGCATGACCTTTTCAAAAGAGCGCCCCTTTCTGCTTGTCGGTGCTGGCAAGATGGGAGGGGCCATGTTGTCCGGCTGGATGGCGGACGGTATTGATCCGGCTTCCATTCTGGTACTGGATCCATTTTTGTCAGCCGAAGTCAGCAATCTGCTGACCAAGCACGGCATTCGGCATGTCACCGACGTGCCGGAAGAGATGACCGCCGGCATCGTTTTGGTGGCCATAAAACCGCAGATGATGGACGAGGTTCTGCCTAGCCTGGCGCCGGTGATTGACCAAGAGACATTGGTTTTATCGGTTGCCGCAGGCACACCTGTCTCTAAGTTTCAAAGTGCATTTGGCGATATTCCTGTCGCGCGCTGCATGCCCAATACGCCGGCAATGGTCAAACGTGGCATCACCGCCGTTTTTCCGAACCAGAAAGTTTCTGAAGAGCAAAAAAGCACGGTCACCCGCCTGTTGACGGCAGTGGGGAAGGTGGTGTGGCTCACCAGTGAAGACCAGATCGATTTGGTGACAGGTGTGAGTGGCTCGGGGCCAGCCTATGTGTTTTACCTCGCAGAAGCCCTGCGGGAAGCGGGCAAAGCAGCCGGATTGCCGGACGCCCTTGCTGACGAACTGGCGATCGCGACGGTGTGCGGCGCAGGGGAGCTGATGCATCAGTCGGGCGAAGATCCAGCAATCTTGCGTCAAAACGTGACCAGCCCGAACGGCACGACGGCTGCGGCACTGGATATCCTGATGGCCAGCGGCGGTTTGCAGCCCGTGATGACGGATGCCGTGGCAGCCGCCGTCAAACGTGCCCGGGAACTTGCTGGTTAGCTAAAGCATTTGGGGTGCGGCGAGATACCCCTTTTCGCCGCATTCCGGGTTTCCTATGTTTCTCATAAGACAAGGAGATCCGGATATGGCGACCGCAAAGACGAAGCAGAAGATCCTCACCACTTTTTTGGACCTGCTTTCGGAGCATCCTTACGAGGATGTTTCTTTGCAGCTGCTTGCGGAGACGGCAAAGGTCAAGCTGTCGGAGCTGCGCCGCGCCTATTCTTCCAAGCTGGCTTTAGTTGAAGCCTTTTACGAGAGTGTCGATACGGCCGTTCTAGATCAGCGTGACGAGGATCTTGGCGATCAGCCGCCCCGCGATCGGCTTTTCGATATTCTGATGACCCGCATCGATGTCTTGGCCGAGAACAAAGAGGCTGTTCGGGCGTTTGCTAAGGCTGCATCGCAGGATCCTGGCCTTGCCTTGGATTTCAACCGCTTTGCCGTCCGCTCGCAAAAATGGATGCTGGTTGCCGCCGGGATCGATCTTTCCGGTATTAAGTCCGGTATCGTGGCGCAGGCTCTGGCGGTGTCCTTTTCCCGTGTGGTCGACACCTGGCTGGACGAACCGGATGAAGGCATGCCGCGGACCATGTCCCGCCTCGACAAGGAACTCGACAAGGGATCGTCCTTCATGAAACGGCTGAACCGTCTGGAGGGCGTTGCCAAAGGATTCCGGAAGTTTGTGAAGGCAGCTTCTAGAAGGCGGTCGCGGCGCTCTGGCCGGGACAGATATCCAGACGATGATTACGCTGCGGATTCCGAGCCTGAGGCAATGCGGGAAAGCAGCGTGTAATTCTGGGCTTTACTCGTACCAATTCTGCCGCCATCTTCGCTTCAAAATGATGGAGTGACGTGTGAGCGACCAGATTAGTTTTGACGATTTTTTGAAAGTTGATGTCCGGGTTGGCCGTGTAATCGAGGCTGAGGAATTTCCTGAAGCCCGGAAACCGGCTTACAAGCTGAAAATCGATTTTGGACCGGAGATCGGCATCAAAAAAACCTCAGCCCAGATCACCAAGCATTACACTCCGGAAACTTTGAAAGACCGGCTGGTAATGGCTGTGGTCAACTTTCCACCGCGCCAGATCGGACCGGTGATGTCGGAAGTCTTGACGCTTGGCGTACCCGATGGTGACGGTGAAGTGGTTCTTCTAACGCCAGACAAGGATGTGCCAATCGGCGGCCGGCTTTATTAAGCCGGAATTCTTAGCCGGGCTCTGAGGCCACCGAGCGGGCTGTCTTCCAGATAGAGATCACCGCCATGAGACCGGGCGATGTCGCGGGCAATGGCAAGCCCCAGTCCGCTTCCGGTTTCATCCAGGTTTCTGGCAAGATCCAGCCTTTGAAAAGCGCGAAATGCCTGGTCGCGCTGGTCCTCCGGAATGCCGGGCCCGTTATCGTCAACGGTGATGACCAGCCAATTCTTCTCAATGTGGCCGCCAAGCGCGACGCGATCGCCATATTTGCAGCCGTTGGTGACAAGGTTGGCGAGGCATCGTTTCATAGAATTGCGGCGCAAGAGAACTTCCGACGGTCCTTTAAAGTTCGCGGACACCGTGTTGCCGGAAATCTCCGCTTCTTCTTCCAATTCTTCAAAAAGCAACGCTACGTCGGTTTCCTGCGGGTCTTCGTCTCCGTCGCCTTTTGCAAATGCTAGGTAATCTTCCAGCATACCGCTCATCTCGTCGACGTCTTTACGCATAGCATCGCTTTCCGGTGTGTCGCCAAGGAAGGCCAGCTGCAGGCGCAGGCGCGTTAGGATGGTGCGTAAATCGTGGCTGACACCCGCCAGCATGGTAGTGCGTTGCTCGATCTGACGTTCAATCCTGCGGCGCATATCTGCAAAGGCGATGCCGGCCCGCCGGACTTCCAGAGCACCGCTTGCCTTGTAGTCATCAACCGGGCGTCCCTTACCAAAGGCTTCAGCGGCATTGGCGAGCCGGATGATTGGGCGCATTTGATTGCGTAGGAACAAGACCGCGATGATGATGAGCACAACGGCGGTTGAGAACATCCAGACGAGAAAAATATGTGAGTTGGACGCATAGGTTTGGCTGCGGCGGGTAAACACGCGCAGGATCGCGTCGTCCAGCTGAATGCGGATCTCTACAAATCGGGACCGGCCGACGGTGTCGATCCAAAATGGCCGCCCAATGGTCTGTCCGATTGCCTTGCTCAGTTCCTGATCAATCACGTCGAAGAAAGGTTTGGGAGCAGGCGGCGGCAGTGGTTCTAATGGCAACACCGACATCGACATGCCAAGTGCACGCGATCCCATTTCCTCAATTTTTGTATGTTCCGGGTCTTGCGGAAAATTCTCCAGCGCATAGACAACGGCAGCAATCTCACGCACGACCGCTTCGGACATCCGCCGGGAAACCAGCTGATAGTGGCGCTCCATAAACACAAAGGCGATCACGGATTGCAGGATAACAACCGGGATCACAATGATGAGGAAGGTTCGCGTGTAGAGGCCCTTGGGCATGACCCGGTACAGAAAACGGGACACGCGCCGATAGCCACGATGAACCGTTTGAAGGGGCAGATACGGGGTAAACCTCTGGAGAAGCCTCTCAATGCTTGCCATACGTGCGGAGCCTAGTCACATGCGAGCCGGTAACCGATGCCGCGGACCGTTTGCAGAAATATCGGATTTCCAGGATCTTCTTCAATTTTCCGCCGTAGGCGATTGATTTGAACGTCGACTGTGCGTTCTCCTAGGCCGCTGTCATCGCCAACGATCTTGTGCCGCGGAACAGTCGCGCCCGGCTGCTCAGCAAAGATCGACAAGATTTGTTTTTCCCGGTCGGTCAAGCGGATGGATTTATCGCCATTCTTCAACTCACCGCGAGAGGTATTGTAGCAGAAGGGGCCAAACCGTATTTCGGTGACGGTGGTCGGCGGCTGATACTGGCCGCGCCGCAAGATGGCGCCGATCCGCAACAGGAGTTCTTTCGGCTCAAAGGGTTTTCCCAGATAATCATCAACACCGGCCTCCAATCCCGCGATGCGATCCGGGGCGTCGGTCCTGGCCGTCAGCATCAAGATCGGGACCTGGGATGTCTGGCGCAGGGACGCGGCGAGCTCTGTGCCTGTTTCACCCGGCATCATGACGTCCAGGATAATGAGGTCGAACTCCAGGCCGGACAGGCATACCCGTGCTTCTGCCGCATTGGCCGCTGCCGACACCCGGTAACCATTGTCTTTTAAAAGCCGCCCAAGAAGATCTCGGATCCGGCTGTCGTCATCCACCAAAAGCAAGTGGGGTGCATTGTCTTCGGGAGCGGTCGCGTTCATTACCGGTCACGTTTCCTTCCAAACACAGGCATCGGCCGGAGCCGGTCAATCTTACAGGTCATACGAACTGCGTATCAGTCCGATGATGTCATCCCGGGCTTCCGGATCAATCACTTGCAACAAAAAACGCCGGACGACTTTATCGGCCCCATCTGGCAATCCAATTAGGGCACGTTCAAGGCGGTTTTGTTGCAAACGGGCCAGGTCGTCCGCCAGTGCTCGGCCCTGATCAGTCGTATAGAGCAGACGCTGGCGGCGGTCATGCGGTCCTTCACGCTGTTCGATGATCCCGGCATCGACGAGTTGCTTCAAAACCCGACCGAGGCTTTGTTTGGTAATCCGCAAGATTGCAAGCAGATCCGTCACCATGATCCCTGGATTGCGTTCCACGAAATGGAGAACTCTGTGGTGCGCCCGGCCAAAATCATATTCGGCCAGAACATCGTCCGGATCGCCGGTAAAATCCCGGTAAGCAAAGAATAAAAGCTCGATCAAATCATAAGGAACGGCATCTACAGGATCCCCTTCATCTCCTGCCGGTGCCAGCCGACTCATTTTATTGGATTTGGAGGGTAAGGAAGCTTTGAAATTTATGTCAGTCATATTGACTTATTTCGGACCGATTGTTACTTGTTGACGGCGGCGCGCGAAATGATTGGTCGTTTTGTTGCTTTTTTCAGCATTTACTGACAAACGAATCCAATCAGGATCGGCGCGCTTCTCAAGGATACCGATAGTTGACGTGCTGTGCAAAAGATACAGCCATTCGATGGGCCTTCTTTCGCCAGAGCCAATTGAATAGCAACTAGATAATGAAAACATGCTCTATAGAGCGGGCGGGAGTTAAGAAATGGCTGGAAAGCCCTTTGATCAGCTTACGGGTGATATCTGGTATGATGGCACCTTCGTGCCCTGGTCGGATGCCAAACTGCATGTCTTGAGCCATGGACTGCACTACGGCAGCAGCGTGTTCGAAGGCGAGCGCGCCTATGGCGGCCGTATTTTCAAGTCCGAAGAACATACGGAACGTCTTCTAGCCTCTGGGCGTGAACTCGGGTTCGAAATTCCCTGGACAGCGGAACAGATCAACGCTGCCAAAGAAGAAACTCTGGCACGCATGAACCTGACCGATGCTTATCTTCGCCCGGTTGCTTGGCGCGGCAGCGAGATGATGGGTATTTCGGCGCAAAAGAACACCATTCACCTCGCGATCGCTGCTTGGGAATGGCCGAGCTATTTTGCACCGGAAGAACGCCTGAAGGGCATCCGCCTCGACATGGCGGACTACCGCCGTCCGGACCCGAAAACCGCGCCATTTAAGGCAAAAGCGGCCGGGCTTTACATGATCTGCACCATTTCCAAGCATGCAGCCGAGGCCAAGGGGTATACCGATGCCTTGATGCTGGACTGGCGCGGTCAGGTCGCAGAAGCAACCGGTGCCAATGTGTTCTTCATCAAGGATGGAAAGATCCATACGCCAACACCGGACTGTTTCCTGAACGGTATCACCCGTCAGACTGTTATCGGCCTTGCCCGGGACCGGGGTATTGAGGTTGTTGAGCGGGTGATCATGCCCGATGAGCTCTCTAGCTTTGAACAGTGCTTCGTGACCGGTACGGCGGCTGAAGTGACCCCGGTGTCCGAGATTGCGGGGAACAACTATGAAGTTGGCGAGATCATCAAGACACTGATGGAAGATTATGACGCGGCTGTTCGTCCGCAAGCCGGCGAGCTGAAAACGGCTGCCACAGGCTGAGTACAGTACTGTTCCTGAACTTGAAAGGCGGCCTCGGGCCGCCTTTTTTATGTGCGGTTGCCGGTGAGCGGCTTGCGGCCGCGGATCTTGGCAAGGCGCCGACCACTGCTGACCGCCATGCCGGCATCATGCTGGATCGCAAGCAGGGCAGGGGTTATCGAAATCACCAGAAACAAACCAACCGCCAGCCCATAGGACAGGGTGATGACCGTGGGCAGCAAAAACTGCGCTTGACGGCTGGTTTCAAACAGTAACGGCGCGAGCCCGAAGACGGTTGTGGCGCTGGTCAGAATCACCGGACGCAGCCTGTCGCTGACACCATTGATTAGGGCTTTCTTGAACGGCTGGCTCTTGGCGTAGTCGTCAATCGTCGTAACCAGAACGATGCTGTCGTTGATGATGATTCCGGACATGCCAATGAAACCGACCACGGAGAACATCGATAAGGGAATGCCATGCAGGTAATGCCCCCACAACATACCAATCGCGCCAAAGGGGATAATTAGCATGATGGTCAGTGGCCGGGTCCAGGATTCAAAAATCCAGGCAAGTGTCAGATAGATTCCGGCAAGACAGAGAGCAAAACCAAACATGGCGTCGGTGAGGAAGCTGCTTTCCTGTTCGGCTAGACCTCGGACTTCGCTTTCAACATCAAATTCCGCTGCCAGCTGCGGCAAGAACTCTTCAGTCAGGCGTTTCATGACCAAGCTGGCGGCTTCCGGGTCGTCTTCGGAGATGTCTCCGGTCACCTGGAGGGTTTTCAATCCGTCGGTGCGCCGAACCGAAGCAAAGCCGTAACTGCTGGACACTTCGACGATTTCGTTCAGTGGCACATAGGCGCCTGCATTTGTTCGGATACGTGTGGTGTAGAGAAACGCAGAATCGACTTCGTCATCCGGCATCAAGATTTTTACGGTCGCAGTCCGGCGGCCGACTGGGAACTCGGCAACTTCGACACCTTCCAACCGGTTGCGCAGGATCCGGGCAACATCGTCGGTGTTAAAACCGAGTGCTTCACCGCGCGGAGTGAGAGTAAGGTTCAATTCAGGTTTGTCGTAGGCGAGGGTATCTTCCAGACCGCTCACCCCATCCAAAGATGACAATGCAAGCTTCAGGCTTTCAGCCGCAGCCTTCAATGTTTCTGTAGAGGCGCCGTACAGCCGGATATCTATTGCATCTCCACCGGGACCGGAATGGTCTCCGCGCACAGACAGAATTTCCAAAAGTGGCGGGCGGTTAATTTCCTTGCGCCAATCCCGAATAAATCCATAGGCCGAATAGGGGCGCAGATCTGGATCGATCAATTCGATCGAAATACCACCGAGCAGATCCGCATCTTTGGTGTCTGCACCAGCCAGACCACGGCCAGCAGTGCCGCCGACAACCGTCAGTGCGAATTTTATCGGATTGGAGCCGTATTCGTCTTCATACCGCTGCCCGGCGGTATAAAGCGCTCGTTCCAATTCCTTGACCATGTCCTTGGTGTTGGCCCGGTCTGCCCCTGGCACCATGGCAAAACTTGCCGAAATCACAGTCCGTTCCGGAGCATTAAAAAACCGCCAGCGAACCGAACCATCAAAAAACAGCGACAGCGATAGAGCCAATATCATCACCGCAAAACCGAGAGTGGGATAGCGTGCGGTGATGACCCAGGACATAACGCGCCGGAATATGTTCTCGCGGTACCAGACAAAGGCGCGATTAAACATGCGGTTCGGCCAGTCATACCAATGCTGCTTCTTGCTGGCGGCAAGGGAATGGCGCATATGAGCCGGTAGAATTAAAAAAGATTCGACCAGACTGGCGATCAAGACAACGGACACCGTGAACGGAATGTCCGCTATGAGGGTGCCAAACCGTCCGCCGATGGCAACCAGGCCCGCGAATGCGATCAATGTGGTGATGGATGCGCTGAACACGGGCGCTGTCATTCGCCGGGCGGCGAGACTGGCAGCTTCCGCGGGCGAATACCCCCTCCGGTGCAAGAAATCTGCATGCTCCCCGACAACAATGGCGTCATCAACGACGATGCCGAGGCAGATGATCAGGGCAAAGACCGACACCATATTGAGGGTCAGTCCAAAGAAATACATCAACCCAATGGTGGCCGTCATGGCGACCGGAATACCTGCGGCAACCCAAAAGGCTGTTCTTGAGGAGAGAAACAGAAACAAGAAAGCCAGTACCAGCCCCAATCCGAACAATCCGTTTTCGATCAGGATGCTCAACCGGTCGATGATGTTTTGCGAGCGGGTTCGTGTCAGCTGAACTACGACGCCTTCTGGAAGGGATTCTTGATACTCCGCCGTAATCCGCTCCACTTCCCTTTGGATGGAAATCGTATCACCCTGTGCGCTTCGGTCGACCCGCAAGACGACGGCCGGCATGCCCTTATGGAAATAGGCCCGGCCACTTTCGACACCTTCAGTTTGGATATCAGCCACGTTTCGAAGGTGCAGTTTCTCGCCCTGTGCCGGAGCCTTGAGGACGATTTCACCGAGTTCCTGCTCACTGCGGCGGTTTTGCCCCGTTCTGAGGCGCGCACTGCCACCGCTGACATCGCCAGCGGGAGTAGTCTCCATTTCGGCCGCCACAACATCTGCGATGCCATTGATGGTCAGGCCATGCTGGATCAGCATGGCTTCGCCCACATTCACGCGGATGATTGGGTTTTCTAAGCCGCGCAGGCTTACGCGGGTCACGCCTTCGCGGAACAACTGTGTTTGCAAGTCTTCGGCGAACCGGGCGAGCTGGTCGATGTCTACAGGACCGTAGATGACAACATCGGTCACTCGGTCGCGATAAACACCCCGGGTGATGACGGGTTCGTCTATTCCATCTGGAAGACTGGACCGGGCCTGGTCCACGGCGGCTTTGACGTCGTCCGTCGCCTGGCCCATGTCCCAGCCGTCTTCGAACTTCAGTTCGATGCTGGCCCGGCCCTCACGGGCAACGGAGGTCGCCTCATCGACGCCATTGATCGACAGCAACTGCGGGCCCAGAATTTCAACAACCGCTTGGTCCATATCCTCAGGGCCGGCCCCTGACCAGGAAATGTCGATATCGACATCTTCACGCACAAAATCAGGAAAGAACTGGGTCCGGATTTGAGTTCCTGCGGCTATTCCGAATAGCAGCATCAACAGTAGCAGGAGATTGGCTGCCGTGCGGTGCTGAACCATGTAGTCCAGAAACGATGCGAAACGCGGACCTCCCGGGGAGCGCATGATCAGTTACTCCGCCAAGGTTTTCGGGCGGCCGATATCATGCGTGTCATCCCCGGCGCTCCCGGCGCTGTTCCAGGCGCTCGATCAAGTCTTTGGGAACCATCGGCTTATTCAACAAGGCAAGAAGTTTTGCTTTGCGATGTTCGGGCATGTTGCTGTCGGCGAGTTGCTGGATCAGCGCTTCCCGCCGTTCCGGCTCTAGGGCGACCAGGTCACCGGGAGGTGTGGCTTCTCCCGATTGCGACAGAGCAGGATCAGTATCTTGTTTCAAATCTTTCTGGCGGGGTGTGACTTTTAGACCAGGACCAAGTTGAGGCAGGCGTTCACGCACATACGTTGCATTGAAGGGCACATTTGTCAGCACGACTTCATCGCTCATCCGGCGCAGCACTTTGGCGGTAATTTCTTGCAGCCGGCTGTTTTCATCAACGAGCATCAAACGGCCGTCCTCGGTGATTGCCGCGGCTGGCACCACCGCGACACCGGTCAGTTCGGGCTCCTGAACCTCGACTTTGACAAAATCGCCCGGCCGCAAAACTGTCCCAGGGCCAATGTCGAGACTTGCAAACAGAGTTCGGCCTGCTTCGCCTTCTGCGACAACGGCAGCAGCGCGGTCGATATGCGCAGGAAGTGTCACGGACCGGGCGCCGAGTTCCAACGTGATGGTGACGGGCGCTTTGATCAAAGTACCGCTTTCATCAAGCAGGCGCGAGAACTCGCCGGTCGAAAGCGGAAAACGGACTTCAAGGGCTGCAGGGTCTATCAGAAGTGCGAGTGTTTCGGAGGGACTGACCCGCCGGCCAAGATTCGCATCGACGTCAGACAAATATCCCGCGAACGGCGCGGTGAGGGTGGTTTCTTCCAGAACTCGTAGAGCATCTTCCATGGCCAGCTGAGCGCGCTGGACACTGAGATCCATACGTTCGACTTTCTTGCGCGCTGTGATGACCGACTGAAGCCGGTTGCTCAGAGCCTGTTCTAAAGACGCAACCGCAAGCTCTTCGGTTTCCACCTGTACTGCGGTCGAATAGCCCTTATCCCTGAGCTGGAGTTGCCGCTCGAGCGCTTGTTTGCGCAAATTGAGTTGACGCCGGGCCGCTTCCAGTTCCTGTTCCGCTCCGACAATAGCTTCTTCTGCTTCCGTCTTCTGAGCTTCTGCATCGGCCAGTGCCGCTTCTGCATCAAGATACTGGAATTCGGCATTGGCCGGATCGATGCGTAGGAGCAGTTCACCTTCAGCGACCGCCGCGCCGTCCCGGAATTTGGTGGCAACTTCCACAAGACGGCCTTCCGAACTTGCTCGCAACTGCAAGGTTCGCCAGCTTTCGATTGTACCGTAAGCGGTCGTTATCGGGGTCACAGTTTGAGGGATTAACTTGGCAACATTGACAGCGTAACTGCGTTCACGGGCTGGGCGGGACCGGGCAGGTTCTTCCGTTGTCACGGATTCATATAAACGGTAGGCACCAAAGCCTCCGAATCCGACCATAACTGCGATCAATGCCAAGCCGATCAGGCCGCGCACCAAAAATCGCATTCACCTCTCCCACCATCGCTTGGACTTGCTGGCCTGTCAGGAGACCTCGGTCAACATGTAATGCTTTGTGCCTGTTTTACCATGTCTTTAAGGCGAGAACCTGAAAAGCTTGTAACCAGGTGTAACAAAAAACCCGGCACCAATGATGCCGGGTTCTGTTGCCGTAAGGGCAGGGTTTCTTAGAATTTATACGCGATACCTGCGCGAACCTGGTGGTTGTTGAAGTCGGAGTTGACCCCCGTTCCACCGAGGTTGAAGTTCTGGTCACCGAAATCCTGGTAGGTGTAATCGAAGCGGGCAACAATATTGTTGGTAACCGCAGCTTCGGCGCCAGCCCCCAGGGTCCAGCCGAGCGCTGTTTTGCTGTCTTTAAAACCATTCGCGGAGGCTTCGAGATCGGCAAGGGCCAGACCACCGGCACCGTAGATCAGGTAACGGTCAAAGGCATATCCGAGACGGCCGCGGAAATTTGCGTTCCAGTCAGAGCTGGATTTCAGCGAAAGGCCGCCAACCGTGCCGCTTTTCTCAAGATCTGTCAGGTTGAAGTCCGTTTCCAGACCAACGACGATGTTCGGCGTGACCTGGAAATTGTATCCGGCATAAACACCACCACCGACACCATTGGTGCTGAAGTCGTTGCTCAGACCGCCGGTGGTATTGTCGAAGTTGCCGAACGCCCAACCAAGCTGACCACCGACATAAAGACCGGTCCAGTCAATCGAATGTTGTCCTGCCGGTGCCGCGTCATAGGCGGGCGCCGGGGCCGGAGCCTGCGGCAGGTCGGCTGCCAAGGCGGGCAATGTGCCTGCCGCGCTGGCTGTGAGGGCAAGACCTGCAAGTGCAAGACGGTTCATTGAAATTACTCCAAATCCACACTAATTCGTTCGTTCCAGACGGGCTTGATGCCGCGTCCACACTTCCCCCGCTCATTGATATGGGGACCGTTTGTGGCGGATCAGGTCAGACAATGTGGAGTTTTGGTGACAAATGGCGGCAAATTTCTGTCAGGGTGAATGGGAAATTAAGTATTCAGCAATATGCGAAATTAGGGATTGAAGATCCTTGTTCGCAGCTTCCCCCGCACCAATCTATTGCGTATAACGCGCCCAACCGAAAACGCGCCGTTTGAATTGCCGCGCTTTTTTGACAACTCAGACCCGAACCGGAACTCAGAATGCTGTTTGACTACATAAGCCTGGCAGGCGGATTGGTTGTGCTGATTATCGCCGGCGATGTGTTGGTCAGGGGGGCTGTTGGGATCGCCCAGCGGCTTGGCATTCCAAATCTGGTGATTGGCTTGACGATTGTGGCGTTCGGCACGTCGGCGCCTGAACTGGTGATTTCGCTAAAAGCTGCCTTAAAAGATGCTGGTGGCATCGCCATCGGTAACGTTGTCGGGTCCAACATTGCCAATGTGCTTCTTGTTCTCGGCATGCCGGCATTGATCGCCGCCACACCTTGCGGTGAACAGGGCGCAACGCGAACTGCCGTTTTCATGGTGGCGGTCACGCTGGTGTTCATCGCCCTTTGTTTCTATTCGCCCATTGGCCTCTGGGCTGGACTTCTGCTTCTGGCTCTTCTTGCTGTTTTCCTTGCCGGGTCGACGATTGCGGCCCGGCGTCATCGCAGGGATCTGAAGGCAGCAGCCAATGCAGCTGGAGCTGATGTTGCCACCGATAGTTTCGACGAAGACGAGTTGGAGGATGTCGATGACGTTCCCGATTCTGTCTGGATCGCTATCATCTATATTGTCCTCGGGCTTGTCGGATTGCCTCTTGGAGCGCATTTCACCATCACAGGTGCTACCACGATCGCAACCGCCTGGGGCGTGAGCGAAGCGGTGATCGGCTTGACGGTGATTGCGCTTGGCACGTCCTTGCCGGAGCTTGCAACGACGGTGATGGCCGCCATCCGCCAGCATGGCGGCGTTGCGATTGGCAATGTGATCGGCTCGAACATCTTCAATCTGCTGGCGATTATCGGTATCACGGCCGTGGTTGTTCCGATTGATGTGCCGCAAGAGGTGTTGAAACTCGATGTCTGGGTGATGCTGGCATGTGCCGTTCTTTTGACCGCGCTGGCCGGATTCAAGATCTGCCTTGGCAAAATCTCTGGCTTTGTGATGACAGCTGCCTATGCGCTTTACATCGCCAGTGTTTACATGCTGGGCTATGCTGGCTGAGGGGCATGAACCTAGCTTCTTATCATTTCTGCGATTAGCGGATCCGGCTTGAAAGGCAGGCATGGACGACGTGTCCGAAACCGATAATCTCAAGGACGACGCATCCAGTAATGACGAAAGCCCGGCGCTGAAAGGTGTCGAAGTCATTGCCCGAGAGGTCAAACGCCTGCCAAATGGGCCGGGTGTTTACCGGATGCTCGATGAAAATGGCGACGTTCTTTATGTCGGAAAGGCCCGCAGTCTCAAGAAACGGGTGACCAGCTACACACGGCTGCAGGGACAATCCAACCGGATTATGCGGATGATCCTGGCAACGACCGCTATGGAGTTCGTGGTCACAAAGACCGAGCCCGAAGCCCTGCTTCTGGAAGCAAATCTGATCAAGCGGCTGCGGCCGCGCTTCAATGTTCTGCTGCGGGACGACAAATCGTTCCCCTACATTCTGGTGACAGGCGATCATGAAGCGCCTGCGATCATCAAGCACCGTGGTGCCAGAAAGCGGAAGGGCGAGTATTTTGGACCCTTTGCCTCAGCTGGCGCGGTTGATCGCACCATCAACGCTCTGCAAAAGGCCTTTTTGATCCGGACCTGTTCCGACAGTTATTACGAGAACCGGTCCAGGCCATGCCTGCAGTACCAGATCAAGCGTTGCGCCGGACCTTGTACCGGTGAAATAGCGGCTGAGGACTATGCGGGCCTTGTGTCGGAAGCCAAGGCGTTTCTGTCCGGCCGCAGCCAGTTGATCAAGGAACAGTTGGCGGAGCAGATGGAAACAGCGTCCGCCGACTTGGAATTTGAGCGGGCTGCGATCTACCGCGACCGCTTGGCCGCGCTTTCCCATGTGCAGGCTCACCAGGGGATCAATCCGCAGACCGTGGAAGAGGCCGATGTCTTTGCCATTCACCAGGAAGGCGGACAATCCTGCGTACAGGTGTTTTTCTTCCGGACAGGACAGAACTGGGGCAACCGGGCCTATTTTCCCAAAGCCGACAAATCCTGGGACGAGGCGGATATTCTGGAAAGCTTCCTGGCGCAGTTTTATGACGACAAACCAGCCCCCAAACAGATCCTCCTGTCCAATCCGCTGAGTGAACAGGACCTCCTGGCCGAAGCGCTCACCGAGCGCATGGGCCGCAAGGTCGACGTCTCTGTTCCCAAGCGTGGGGAGAAGAAAGAGCTCGTCGCGCATGCGCTGACCAATGCGCGGGAGGCGCTGGGCCGGCGCTTGGCCGAAACCTCGAGCCAGGCACGGTTGCTCAAAGGCGTTGCGGAAGCTTTCGATCTGGACAACCAACCTCGGCGCATCGAGGTCTACGACAACTCGCACATCATGGGCACAAATGCCGTTGGCGGCATGATTGTCGCGGGCGCTGAAGGCTTTGCCAAAGCTCAGTACCGGAAGTTCAACATCAAATCGGAAGATCTGGTGCCGGGCGACGACTACGGAATGATGCGAGAAGTTCTCTCCCGACGCTTCTCCAGGCTCTTAAAAGAACATGCACGGCCCGAAAGCATGGCGGATGATGTGGTGGGCGCTGAAGCTGGTGCGGACACTGATGAGGCTGATATGCCCGTCGAAACTGACATCCCCGCCTGGCCGGATCTGGTGCTGATCGATGGCGGTCAGGGGCAGCTGACGGCCGCCCGGGAAACGCTAGAAGAGCTTGGCATTACGGACGTACCTCTAGTGGGTATCGCCAAAGGGCCCGACCGGGATGCGGGCCGTGAGAAATTCTTCATTCCAGGCCGGCAATCCTTCATGCTGCCCGAACGCGATCCAGTGCTCTATTTTGTCCAGCGTCTCCGCGATGAAGCGCACCGATTTGCCATTGGTTCGCATCGGGCGCGCCGGAAGAAAGACATAGCCAAGAACCCGTTGGATGAGATTGCCGGTATCGGCCCAACCCGCAAGAAGGCACTGCTGTCACACTTCGGCACGGCCAAAGCCGTGTCAAAAGCGGGGGTGGAAGATCTTGCGGCCGTTCCGGGCATTTCCGAAGCCATCGCCCGCCTGGTTTATGATCATTTCCACGAGTGAGTTTGTTTTTCTGCGCAGACGCAATAAAAGAGCGGGTGCTGCGGCTTAGAGCACTTTTGAACAATACGGGGTCACTTGATGGATTCAAATCTGCTCTAGTTGCCTTTGAACGTCTAAGGAAAACTTTTGCCAAGATCCCCCAATGACATTTCCCGGATGTTCCGCAAGTTGTTAGGGCTTGCGGCATGGTGTGCAGCGCTTGGGGCTATCTGTGCCAGCGCGCTTGGCCTGTCATCATTTCTGGCACCTGATTATTGGCTCTCCGACAACATGAGCTTCTTCCTTTGGCAATTCCTCTATGCAGGGTTTGGTGGGGTGTTGCTCGGAGCGATTGGCCTCTTATTGGCTCATCGGTTTCAGGCGCTCTATCGCCTGACCGTTGCCGTTGCCGCGATCGCAATAGTGTCGCTTGCGGTTCTGACCGGCTTTCGAACCGTTGAAAACACAATTGATTTTGTGCAGCCATCGGACGAAGTCCATACGCTCAAAATCGCTTCGATCAATCTGGAGGCGCTGTTCCTCGGTGATCCGATCCTTGAAGCCTACCTGGAAGAGGTCGATGCCGATGTGATTGTCTTTCAAGAGACGATCTGGAACTTGCAGAAGTGGCAGTGGCAGCGGCGTGGCCTGCCCATCGGCGGTACGGATAATGGGATTTATCCGGCCAACTATCATGTCGGCCAGCTGGGCGGACTGGTGGTATTCTCCAGATTTCCGATCGAGGACACGGCGTCAATCGTGATTCCCGGTGTCTCGATGCCAGGTGCCAATGTTTATCACGATGCCGACCGGGAAATTTTATCGCTATCTTTGCTTGTCGGGGGACAGAAGGTCAACCTTGTCGCCGTTCATCCGGATAGCCCCCGGACCCAGCCACGCTGGCAAAACAAACGCTCCTATCTGGACATAATGGACGAAGCAATCGCGCAATTGCGCCAGGAAAACCCCGCACCGATTGTTGCGATTGGGGATTGGAACAGCGCTCCTTGGTCGGCCCGTTTCCAAGGGTCATTGACCCAAAACGATCTCAAAACCGCTTATCCGAATGGCATCCCGCAGCCAACGCGGTATTTCTATGACTACCGGCTGCGCTGGATTATCGGTGCTCCCGTTGACCAGGTCGCGGTTTCAGACGATGTCGGCATCGAAGATGTGGCACTTGGCCCACATATCGGGTCGGACCACAGGCCATTGATTGTTACGTTGCAGCTTGCTGAGGTGGCAAAAAACTGAGGCGCGGATGACACGTCTGCATTCCTCTGTGGGCTGGGTCAGAAAACAATTGAGCTTGCGCTCAGGATTGGAAAAACTGCAGCGGACTTTTGACCGATTCCTGCGGAAAGCCTAATGGCCAAACTCTACTTCAATTACTCCTCGATGAACGCGGGCAAATCGACAGTCCTGCTGCAAGCCTCCTATAATTACGAGGAGCGTGGAATGAACACGCTGCTCCTGATTGCGGCATTTGATGACCGCGCAGGCAAGGGAAGGATTGCTTCGCGCATCGGATTGGCAGCGGATGCGGATGTGTTTTCCGCAGCCGATGACCTTTTTGATCATGTGGTGGCTGATAGAAAAAACCGGGAAATTCACGCGGTTTTGGTCGATGAAGCGCAGTTTCTGACGGAGGAACAGGTGTGGCAACTGGCGCGGGTTGCCGATGAATTGCGTATTCCGGTGATGTGTTTTGGGCTGCGCACAGACTTTCAGGGAAAACTGTTCCCGGGCAGTTCGGCGCTGCTTGCGATTTCCGATAACCTGAAGGAGATCAAGGCGGTTTGCTGGTGTGGACGAAAAGCAACGATGGTGGCCCGGCTGGATGTTGATGGCAATATTGTTGATGAGGGTGATCAGGTCGTGATTGGCGGCAATGAGACCTACATTTCTTTGTGTCGGCGCCATTGGTCCGAGAAAAATCTTGGCGGTCAGGATTAGCGGATAACAGCCGCGTGCAAACGGACGGCTTGAAGCGCTGGCTGGACCGGCCTAAAAGAACGGCAGGAACTTCTTGAGAAGGATGGCCACATGTTCGGCAAAGTGTTGAAGTCATTGTTTGGGACGTCTGAAGGCGGTCAAAAGACCGGTAGCAGTGTCTCAGTTGACTATGACAGCTACACAATCATCGCGGAACCGCAGCAATCCGGCGGTCAGTGGCAAGTTCGCGGCCGGATCGAGAAACAGGTCGGAGAAGACCTGAAAAGCCATGTCTTCATCCGGGCAGATACTCTGCCGGGCGAGAGCGAAGCGGCCAACGAGATGATCCGCAAAGCCAAATTGATGATCGATCAACAGGGCGATACCATATTCAAGTGAAGGGCAAGGCCGGACAGATTGAAAGGCTCCGAATTTTTGGACCAGCCTGCCGGTAGCATTTAGAGCCTGAATGTCCGGCCAAAGAACCCATCACCTTCCCCGAATAGCCTGAAACAGACCGGTGTTAGAAAGCCAAATGAAAAACAGCGTCGCCTTCAGCCTGCCAAATCTTTTGACATATGGGCGGATCTTGGCAGTCCCTGCCGTGGCTGTTTGCTTTTATTTTGAAGGCACAACACCGAGGTGGATCGCGCTTGGCCTGTTCATTCTTGCTGCCATCACTGATTTCTTCGACGGATATCTCGCACGGGCCTGGCAACAGCAATCTGCACTTGGCCGGATGCTCGACCCGATTGCCGACAAGCTTCTGGTTTCCGTCGTCCTGTTGATGCTGGCGGCAGATGGCACCATTGGCGGATGGTCTCTGGTGGCCGCAATCATTATCTTGTGCCGCGAAATCCTGGTGTCTGGTTTGCGGGAATTCCTGGCCGAACTGCAGGTTAGTGTTCCGGTGACCCAACTGGCCAAATGGAAAACAACACTTCAGATGATAGCCATCGGTTTTCTGCTGGCCGGACCTGCGGGTGATACGATCTTTCCGTATACGTCTTTAACGGGTCTGATCGCGCTTTGGGTGGCAGCCACTCTGACCCTATATACGGGCTATGATTATTTCCGGGCCGGTATTGGGCATTTGATTACGGAACAAGCCCCGTAATCAGGCCATTCAAAACCGGACAACGGTCGAGGTGTTTATGAATATTCGGTATTTTGCTTGGGTACGTGAGCGTGTCGGCCTTGAGGAAGAAGCGATTGACGTTCCGGCTGAAGTTGTGACTGTAGCGGATCTGATCGGCCATCTGAAATCTTTGGATGACCGGCATGCGTTTGCCTTTGAAGATGGGGATGCCATCCGCGTTGCCCTTGATCAGATGCATGTGGAAGCGGACGCCGAGATTGGGAACGCCAAGGAAGCGGCCTTTTTCCCGCCTATGACGGGGGGATAGGCGATGTCCGTTGAGGCAACCGTCCGGGTTCAAACCGGGGATTTTGAGGCTCAGGTAGAAGCGGACCGGCTAGCAAAGGAGCGCAAAGATGTTGGCGCTCTCGTCAGCTTTACCGGACTTTGCCGGGATGAAGCCGGCACATTGGCCGCTTTGGAGCTTGAGCATTATCCAGGGATGGCAGAGGCGGAACTCGGCCGCATTGCCGATGAGGCCTTGAAACGGTGGCCTCTGACGGGGCTTACCGTAGTTCACCGGTATGGAAAAATCCGGCCAGGTGAGCAAATTGTACTCGTCGTTGCCGCGTCTGCTCACCGGCGGGCCGCTTTTGAAGCTGCAGACTTCTTGATGGATTTCTTGAAGACCCGGGCACCGTTCTGGAAAAAAGAACACTTCTTGTCCGGGCAATCGGAAAGCTGGGTTGCTGCAAAGGCAGACGACGATGCCGACGCAGGCAGGTGGATAGAATCCTAACGGCCTTTCAGCCTATATGGTAGATCGGTGCAACACTTCACCTCTTCCGGCTCTCTTTCCGGGAGATCTCATCGCGCTTGAACGGACCAACTTGTGAAACACAGCGATACTGCGACTGAATACTCCCCTGCCGCCTCCGGCACTGCACCGGCAGCCGGAAGGGGCAAAGCCGAGGTTCTGCGCGACCCAGGAATCCCGTTTGCCGAATTTGTGACCATCATTGCGCTATTGATGGCGCTGAATGCCCTGGCTATCGATGTTATGCTCCCGGCGCTGCCTGCCATAGGCGAGGCGCTCAAAATTCAGGAAGAAAACAACCGGCAAATGGTCTTGCTGCTTTATCTCGTCGGCTTTGGCGGTGGGCAGCTGTTCTTCGGCCCGATTGCAGACACCTTGGGCCGGCGCAAGGTTTTGATCGGCGGACTTGCCCTTTACAGCCTTGCCAGTGTCGCGGCGATCTTAACCAATGACCTGACCCAGTTTCTCGCTGCCCGGGTTCTGCAAGGGGTGGGCTGCGCTGCCGCGCGAGTGACAGCCCTTTCCATTGTCCGCGATTGTTTTACCGGCCGGCGGATGGCGAAGGTGATGTCTCTTGTGATGATGGTGTTTATGGCTGTGCCGATTGTGGCGCCGTCCATCGGACAGGCGATCTTGTTTGTTGCCGGCTGGCACTGGATCTTCACGATGCTGCTTGCGGCTGGTGTCGGCATGCTGGCCTGGACCGGTCTGCGTCTGCCTGAAACGCTAGCGCCGGAACACCGCCAGCCGATGGTGGTGTCAAACATCGCCGGGGCCTATTGGAAAGCGCTGACGACCCAGGTCACGTTCGGCTACACCATCGGCCTCGCGTTCATTTTCGGCGGCTTGTTTGCCTTCTTGGCCATGTCTCAGCAGATATTCGTCGACGTGTTTGGGCTCGGCGCCTATTTCCCGCTGGTGTTTGCCGCAATTGCCATTGCCATGGCCGGTTCGTCCTTCATGAATGCGCGACTGGTCGAGGCGATCGGTATGCGGCGCCTGTCGCATGCGGCTGCGTTGGCATTTACCGCTCTGGGATTTTCGATCGCCGCGGTTGCTGCGGCCGGATTTGAGAACCTTTGGCTCTTCCTGATTTTGACCACCCTAGTCATGACGACATTTGGTTTTCTTGGGGCAAACTTCAACACCATGGCCATGGAGCCTCTTGGTGACATTGCCGGCACTGCTTCGTCGGTCATTGGCTTTGTCAGTACGCTCGGGGGCGCGATCCTTGGATATCTGATGGGGCAGATGTTCGACGGATCGACCTTGCCCCTTGGTCTGGCGTTTGGCTTTTATGGGGTTGCTGCAATCGCCTGCATCCTGTTTGCCGAAAGAGGCAGCATGTTCCACGCACTGGAGCGCGCCGAATAACGGATCCGACCGCAAATTCGTCCAGATACTATCTCAGGCTAGCGGCGAGCTGACCATTCGTCCTATGACAAGCGCGCACGGTGCGTAGCGTTTTGTCATGGCGAGTGAGAAGACAAGAACTTTTGCCAAAATGTTGTTGTGAACTTCGCTGACCGGCGGCCCTTTGCTAATCTCCGACTATTCAATGCCGTTTTTGTTTCCGTATTTAACATCATGAGAATTCAAAATACCGGGCAGTAATCGAAGAGGTTGCCACGCTCGTGAAGTTGAATATTGAAATGATGGAAGAAAATTACTCAAATATGCCAGTGCTATATTTGCAGGTTGGGTAATTTCAGAGGTTGTGTCAGCTTCTGTATGTATTCCTGATTGTTTGTTGCTCTGTGTGTGGACGGGTTTTTACTTCAAGACATATTCTTCCTTAGGTGTTTGTTTTATATTCTCAGCCTCAATGAGAGGGGTTTACCTGAGGCGAGCTCAGTATGCGAAATTTCAAGAATGCTAAAAAGTTAGCAGGATATGTCGCTTCGTTATTAAGTTCATTTGTTCCGGCATTAGCGACGGCAGATGAGATTTTGGTTGGTGTGGAGGACTTGAGCTACTATCCGCACTATACATTTGATGATGGGGAATACCGCGGTTTTGGACGAGCGCTGTTGGATGCCTGGGCAGAAGACCGCGGGCACCAATTGTTTTTCAAACCCTTTCCAATCAAGCGCCTGATGCTCTCGCTCGTCAACGGTGAGATCGACCTGAAATATCCAGACAACCGGTATTGGGGGCAGGATGTAAAGGCCGCCAAGGATGTTTTCTATTCCGAGAAAGTCGTTGAATACATTGATGGCTTGTCCGTCAAACCGGACCTCATCGGTAAAGGCCCGGTGGCGGTCAAGAAACTTGGCACCTTGCGCGGCTTCACCCCTTGGGCCTGGCTCGATGACATAGACGCCGGCGATGTAGAACTGTCCGAAGTGAATACTTTAAGCAGTTTGATCAGTCAGACACTTCTTGGCCGGATAGATGCCGCCTACGCGAATGTATCGGTTGTTCAGTATCAGCTCTCACAGGTCGGGCAGTCAAATATGCTGCAGTTTGACCCGGGCCTGAAACATACGCGCGATTTTTATCATCTCAGTTCGGTTGGAAAACCGGAGTTGATAAAGGATTTTGACGTCTGGCTGTTGGAAAACCAGGAACGAGTCCAGAAGTTGAAACAACAGTTCGGTGTGTTGTTTCCGACTAGCATCCATAGTCATGAGCCGGATATCAGGTAGAGCCGATCGGATGCTGCGTGTTCTAAAAGGCCGCACCATTATTTCTTGCAAGGTGAGGGGCTCACGTCAGCCTGTGACCACAAACGATTATTCTGGTCCATGCTTTCGTGACACAAATGAAAAAGCCGGGCATTGGCCCGGCTTCTTTATAACTACCGCAGTGGTGCCGGATCATTTTCCGGAACCGGAGCGGGAGGAAGTTTGGTATCGGTAAAAGCCGGGATCACGGCTTCAAAGGCGTCCAGCCAGGCCACAAGTTTTGGGTGACCTGAGCGCCAGTCGCCGTTGTAGCGGATATCCAGATAACCGAGGGCGCACGCAAGTGTCAGCGTTCCGGCGTTGATGTCGTCTGCGGACGCCGGATGTGTTGGAACATTGGCTTCGAAATGCGCCAAAGCCCGGTCCATCTTGGCCGCTTGATAGGCATCCCAGGCCGGGTCACGGTACTTCGGTTCCTTGAAGCGTTTTTCATAGACCCGCAGGATTGCTGCATCCATCAGGCCGTTTGCAAGCGATTGATCGCGCAGCACCAGATACCGGCTTTCTCCTTCGGGAAAGAGTTTTCCGCCACCGGCAAGAAAGTCGAGGTATTCAAGGATCACGGAGCTGTCGTAGATCACTTCGCCGTTTTCCAGGACCAAGGCTGGGATCTTACCAAGCGGGTTCTGGCTTCTGAGTTCGTCAGACGGGTCCGCCGTGTTGGCTTCCACGATTTCAATCTTGTCCTTCAGACCGAGAATGGCCATGGCAAGCTTGATCTTACGGCCAAAGGGGGAGGGTGGCGAAGATCGCAGTTTCATCATTCTCAAACTCCTGACAGGTTTTGAAATAGGCGGGAAATTCTATCGGGCGGCGGGCGGTGAGACGGTCAGCTTGCCGGACCGGCATCCGCTCCGGTCGACAGACTGGCAAGACCGGAACTCAAGGTCCTTTGTCATGCAAATCCGGATTTCTTCCAGCTCACCGCGGTCACAGACGATAGAAATTGCATCATTGGAGAGACCGGGATTGACGCTTTTGAAAGCGTTCTCGATGGCTTGCGGTGCCGCTTGCCCCCGTTTGCTCAACGTCCGGAACGCTTTGGGGATGGAAACTTTCTGATAGGCCTGACGGGTGAGGTCAAAATAGTCTTCAGGTTCCAAGCCGGAACAGGTGCCGTGTTTGCGCCACTGATGGAAGATCAAGCCATGGCTTGGCATGATGTCGTCCATATCGAATGCGATTTGCCGATCGATCCGCCGGCGTGTGGCATCACAGCTCTCGGGGTAGCCGCGTTCATATTGCGGCCAAAGCCCATGAACAATAAAGCGGAAGGGGTTTGCCGACTTGCACTGATGCGGATTGGCGTCTGAACCAGCTTGTTTGCAGTAAGCAGGGGACCAGGAAAGCGCCAGGACGTAAAAATCAAAATCGCCTGGTGTGTCGGCAGAAGCGGCTGGCGCAAACAGAGCAGTGAGCAGGACTGCAGTCAGCCGCCGCAGATGTTTCGCCAGACGCATAACGCATTTTTCCGAATTTGAATTATTGAGCTGTCAATGAGCGGCAGGAACCACCATAGACATACCATTTGTCACGGCCGGTCAGGCAGGTTTCTACATTCCAGCCAAGACCAAACAGGCCCGCATGCGCTTCCAGTAGGTATTTTACCCGGACGCGGCTGCCGTCGGACAGTTTGGCGGTGCCGCTGCAATACCGGCGGGCGACCGGACTAACGACATTGGTTCTAAAAGTGGTGTCGCGAATTTTATAAAGGTCGAGAATCCGAACACCACCGTAATAAGACGGAATGGCCCGGGTGACGGTTTTCTGAACTGCGTTCTGGACCGACGTTGCACTACAGCCTGGCAACTGAGTGGACCCGCTTGTTGAGAAATAAACACGGTGTTCCCCGGCAGAAGCAGCCACCGTCATGATCCCAGAAAAGGCCAGTGCTGCTAGGGCGGTTTGAGCGATGCGGAAAAACGTCACGGCATAACCTCCGGTAGTATCTCGCCCTGACGATGGGGGAGGCCCCAGGCAAGGTCAAGGTAGGATCGAACAAAATCGGCTCATTTGGTTATTCACCGACGATTTGCTTTACGCTCCAGTCCGCTCCGGGGCCCTGATGGACCACGTCACAGAGCCATGGAAGCACTCCTTTCATTTCTCCCATTAGGGTAAACGGCGGGTTAATTATGGTCATTCCAGAGCCTAACATGCGGGTGTCAGGACCGCTTTTCCCAGCATTTAATTCCAAGGCCAGGATGTCACGCAAACCGGCATCTGCGAATTCTCTATGCATTCGTGAAATGGCACTGGCCTCTTTCATCGGGTACCAAAGCGCAAAAGTGCCCGTTGGCCATTTGCGCCAGCCCTTGATGACCGCCTCGGTCATATCGGCAAATTCGCTGGTTTTCTCAAAAGCCGGATCGATCAGAACCAGACCGCGTTTTTCTTTTGGTGGCAAGAAGCTGCCCAGAGCGAGCCATCCATCCAAATGGATGGTTTTGACGTGATGGTCTCCAGCAAACAAATTGGACAAGGTCTTGAAGTCGGCTGGATGCAGTTCAGTCAGGGTCAGCCGGTCTTGTTTGCGCAAAAGCCGCCGGGAGAGTAGCGGGGAGCCGGGATAGATCCGCAAATCGCCGTCCGGGTTTTCTTTTCTGATGACATCTAACCAAGGGGCAAGAAGATCTGCGACGTCAGCTGGGATTTCGGCTGCCAGAACCTTACCGATGCCTTGTTGCCATTCGCCGGTCTTTTGGGTTTCTTCCGACGTAAGATCGTAGCAACCAATCCCGGCGTGCGTATCAAGAACACGGAAGGCTTTGTCCTTGCGCTGGAGATAGGTGATCAGCCGCGCCAGGACTGCATGCTTGAGAACGTCGCCAATGTTTCCGGCATGATATGCGTGGCGGTAATTCATTCAGCCGCACCTGCATTGGCAGTCGCGGGGGGCTTTCTAAGGAAGACGACCGCTTTTTCTCCATGATCTGCGGTGCCAATTTCTTCAAAACCAAGGCGTTGATGGAACCGGAGTGAGCCGGGATTGGGCGGCCGGGAGTTGACCTCACATACAAAACTGCGCCCGGTGTCTTCGAAATGCTCGAATAAAGCGCGATAGAGCTTTTCGCCAATCTTCAAACCGCGCCTGGATTCATCAACGCAGATCCGATCCGTATAGGCAAAATTTGAAACCTTTTCGCTGAGCCACTTGTAATTGAGGCTGGAATAATCCGTGCCATCTCCGATGCACAGAAGAAAACCTGCTGGTGTCCCATCAACCTCGGCAACTAGACAGATGAGCGCCTGATTGATGAGATCCAGCATCTCCTCTGCAGTTAGTTCATTCACCGCAGGAACAGCCGCAGTGTTTAGCGGAAGCAGATGGTTCAGGTCACCGGGTTGGAACGGTCGGATGGCCGCAGTCGGCTGAGATGACGAAGTCATTAGATGCTCATAAAAGACAAAATTAGGTGGGTTATAAGGTGCCGTGGTGCGCAAGAAAAGCAGTTAAGATACAAATCAAAAACGGGCGCACATAAGTACGCCCGTTGTCACGGTTCTACTAACTGAGCAAAACGCCCGGCTTATTCGTAGTCCGGCTGCTCGCCGCTTCCAGGAATTGGGGCGTCTCCGCCGTCACCGTCGCTGCCTTCTTCAATCATCTGCAGATTGACCGCTTTCGGGCCTTTACCCCGGCGGTCCGGTTCGGTCTCAAAGGAGATCCGCTGCCCGCTGTCCAGAGATGCAAGGCCGGAGCGCTCCACTGCAGAAATATGCACGAACACATCCGTTTCGCCTTCATCTGGTGTGATGAAGCCGAAGCCTTTGTCGGACTTGAAGAATTTTACGACGCCAGACTGGCGTGGACCACGTTCAACAGGCGGAAAGTCCCGGCGCGGGCGGTCTCCGCCTTCACGATTTCCATAGCCGCCTTGTCCGCGGTCTCCGCCGCCATAACCACCGCGTCCGCCGCCGCCATAGCCGCCTTCACGACCGCCGCCGCCATAACCGCCGCGACCGCCACCGCCGCCGCCATAGCCGCCACCACCTTCGCGGCCACCGCCGCCGTAGCCGCCACGGCCGCCGCCGCCGTATCCACCGCCTTCACGACCGCCACCGCCGTAGCCGCCGCCCTCGCGGCCACCGCCGCCATAACCACCTTCACGGCCGCCGCCGCCATAACCGCCGCGGCCGCCACCGCCACGATTGCCGTAGCCGCCACGGCCACCATCCCTGTCGTCGCGGCCTTGGCCGCCACCAAAGTCATTGTCGCGTCCGCCCCGGTAGCCGCCATCACGGCCGCCGCCGTAGTCACCACCAAAATCGCTTCCGCCAAAGTCACTGCCGAAGTCTTGCGGACCGCCAAACTCACGTTTGCCGCCGCGCCGACCACGCGACCGCCGGTCCGAATCCCCATCGTGCATTACTTAATCACCTTAATTTCCGTGCCATCCAGCACTAACACCAAGTCTCACCCGCCTTCTCAGTCGAGCCAATACAGGCGAGCGCACTCATGTGCACTCACCAAACTACGGGATCGGGTTGAAACAGGTCTGCCGCACCCCTATCCAGCCGCTGCGGAAACATCATAAGGGCGCGTTTGTGAAAATCGCAAGAAAATCCTGGAGCGAATCGCTATTTAGGCGTGCTTTTTAAGGGCCAGGTGTTTGACCAATTGGACAAGTCTGGCTCAGTGCCGTCACACGTTTTGCGGGAGGCTTCCTCAAGTAACACCAGGCCGGTGCCATTCCAGACCCATCGGTTCCAAAGACCACATTCACCCACTCCGGAGCCTTTGAAGTAGCTAATCAGCTGCAAATCAGCCGGAATCCAAAGGGCGTTGTAAATCAAATCGGTCGCTATTGGACCGTTTTCCGACATTCTGGCTACATGCACTTGGCGGGCAGCGCCATCTTTACCAGCATAAATTGCAACATAGGGGCTGTTGTAGGCCGAAGGAGCACCGCAAGGAATGATATAAAGCGATGCGCCATCGTCCAGCGGGACACGGACTGCATTCAAACTGGCGAAAATGGTTGGATCAATTGTCGAGCACAGCCGGTTGGCGTGCCAGATAGCGGAAACCTCGGCTGGCAGTTCCTCGGGTGCCATAAGCGGCAGAGCGTGTGGCGCGTTGACGGCAGGATCTGTTCCTGGAGAAACGATCGCGGAAACTGTACCGGTGCGGTTTTGGCGGTTGTCTAGCCACAAGAGACCAGACTTCAATCCCTGTAGCGGGACAGTAACGGACAAAGTATCTACACCGGTTTCATCTGGCATGTGTATCGTCAGCTCGGTGCCGGTCTGCAGCGCCTCTAGAAGGGCTAGCGTGACAGCACCTGTCGGATACCAAAATCCCTCGCCGCCAAGCGGGCGGAAACCGGCTGGAGATGAGACAGTTGGCTGAATTTCCCGCAGCTGTTCGATTGGCAAAGATTCAATGGTTTGGCCGTCTACATCGAAACGTAGAGTTCCTGTCTGAGGGAGAACGGTATTTGTGGTCAGCCGCAGGAGCGGCAAAGCATCGGCTTGCCAGTCCCGGACGATCCTCAGATCCACCCAGACGGACTGGTTTCGGGTCAAGGAAGAAGAAAAACACACGCCTGTGCTGGCACAGTCAACCGACCAAGTGTCAAAGACCGGAGCAGTTCGACCAGGCTGGGCCCCTACTTCGGCTCCGCTTCCTAAAACCAGGAAGGCTCCCACTACAGCGCTGAACAGTCGAGATGTCATTCGGTTCCGAACCTGATTTTCTGGGCAGATCCTACAAGGACCTCTCATCTTGTACGAAATGGAGAGGGCAAGGTGAAGCCGCCGGAATGCAGAAACATACGGTGCTGGAGATTTGTCCCGTATTTGTTACAAGGTTCTTTCAATCTGTCCAACAAGGAGAATGCTGTGGCGCAGGACAAGCCGAATTCGGGTGAGGGGGCTGGCAACAGCACGCAGACAGAAGACCTGCCGCCAATCCAGATTATGATTATTCCTGTCACCGGGTTCCAGCAGAATTGCTCCGTGATCTGGAATCCAGCCACGCTGGAAGGCGCTGTGGTGGATCCCGGCGGTGATGTTGATATGATCATGCAGGCGATTGAAGACAAATCCGTCAAAGTCGAGAAGATTGTTCTGACGCACGGTCACATTGATCATATTGGCGGGGCTGCCGATCTTGCCGAACGCCTGTCGGTTCCTGTTGAAGGACCTCATGAAGCCGATCAGCCGCTGATCGACCGGGTCGCCGATCAAGCTGCTCAATTTGGCATGGGTGAAGCCAAGCCAGTCACTCCTGACAAGTGGATGCAGGAAGGGGACGTTCTGGATATGGCGGGTCGGAGTTTCGAAGTTCTTCATTGCCCTGGCCACTCACCTGGGCACTTGGTCTTTATCGACAAGGAGCTCCGGTTGGCGATTTCCGGCGATGTGCTCTTTGCCGGCTCAATCGGCCGGACCGATCTTCCAGGTGGCGATCATGCGACCTTGATCCGGTCGATCACGGAAAAACTTCTGCCGCTGGGGGATGACATTTCCTTCCTGCCTGGGCACGGACCTGCATCCTCTTTTGGTCAGGAACGTCAGACCAATCCGTTTCTGACTTAAATACCCCAGAGAGGACCTCAAAGAAGTGCGTTGAGGTCCTCAATCCGATCATTGACCAGCCAGCCATAATAGTTCTCTCGAGGCCAGGATTTGCCGCTCCGGCGGAATTTCGCTGCGCGGCTCCAGGGATCGCCGAGATTGTAAAGCGTTGCCGTCAGGCCTGGATTTTTAGAGATATCTACCTTTCCAACTGACTTATAGGCATCGATCGCGTCGCGGATGATCGCGGCCATGTAGTGCAGGGACTGGTTTGGATCCATCGTTGCCTTGTAGACGGCTTCCGGGTTCGTGGACTTGAGCTTGCGGAAGTTGCTTTGCCGCGCCACACGGTCGGTCATTTTAAGCACCGTCAGCGGGCTGAGCTGACCGAGGCCGAAACTCTGGCCGGAATAGAGCGGTTGAAAAAAGGCTTCGTTGAAATTCTTGGAAGGGTATTTCGTGCCGTCAACACGTTTGCCGCGGAAGCGGCTGTTCCAGACTTGCTCGTAACAAGACCAGCGCCGGTCGCTGCTCTTTTGAACGTGGTCTTTGCGGCAGCGGTCGAATTGCGGCCGTTTGACAAAGTCCTCCACTTGTTCGCCATCAAGCTCGAACTCGAACCGGATGCCGGCATATGCGAGTGCCTTCACATAGTAGGATTGCGCGCTGTCGAGCGTATCGTAGTTATAGGTGTGTTCGCCGACGATCGAGCCAATGATGTGAATTGGGTCAATCTTATAGCGCTTGGCAACACGTTTGATGGAGGACATCAAACGGCGATCCCGTTTGAGGACACCTAGAACCTTATTGAACTTGGCATCGTAAGACGATTTGGATGCAGATGTTCTTCGCGCGGAGGCATAAGGAATTTTGGGCTGAGAGCGGTAACGGTTTCCTTCCGGAACCACGCGAACAGATTGTGCGTAGGCTTTGTTGACCAGGAAGCCAAGGCCCGGAGAGGACAGAGCAACCATACCAATGAGTATTGCGGCCACAATTATGCGAACAGAAAACCTATGGACGACAGAATTTCGTTTCATGGTAATCGCTCGGGGCCAATTCTCATGGTTATTATCGTGGACCGGACCTGCGCCCAGTGAAACTTGATACCGACAGAATGTATATCTAACGCAGCGTTATTGGGATATATTGATTTTATTATATGCGTGCGAAAAGAGCATTCTTGCCAGCGAGATGCAACTGCCACAACGTCTTACAGGCCGTCCATCAACAAGGAAGTGATATAAATCACATAGGCATGACCCTTCGTTGAAATGTGGGCCTTGGTAAAACTATCATAATCGTTTGCCGGCATTCGGCCCCATGTGCAGGCGGACGTCCTTTGGTACGTTCATATGATCATAATAGGGTTTGTGCCGGATGAGCCCGCATAGTTCCCGTTGAATGGTGACGAACCATAGTGCTTCCTGCGCCACAGCCAGTTTTTCGCCAATCAACTCCTCATCCTTGGGGTCTAGCGACTTGGCGTGTTCCAACTGAGTGAGTGCGATTTCCAATTTCTTTTGCAGCCGGCCGAGGGTCGAGGCTTTTTCATTGAATATCTCATGCTGTAACGCGGCGGATAACGGATCCTGGGCTGCGTCTGGCCGGTAATAGATTTGTGGCGGGCGGATGGACATAATCTTGTTCCAGCTTTCCGTTTCGGGGGCACACAATGGCTGCATTATACCGCAGACTTGTTTTGGGAGAGTGTATTGTCTGCCAAAACCAATCCGAAAAGCGTGGCCAACTTCAATAGGCAAGGCAAAGCGGCATATGTAAGGCTGAGCACCCATTCCAGCTTAGGTGTGAGCTCGGTTCCAGGGACGTAGCCAAACGATCCCAAAATGGGTAGGGCTAAGCCGGTTGCGGCTGCCAACGCTACTTTCGACAACAAAGCCATCAGGGAAAACAGCCGTGAGGCTTCAGCCTGGCGGGCGTCTGCTTCGATATGATCGGCCAATAGCGCCGGCGGCAGAGCCAAGTCTGCGCCAAGTGCTAAGCCGGACAGGCCGCAAACGGCGGCATAGGCCAACAAATCCCCTCGTCCGAGAAAGACTGCCCAAATGAATGTAATTACCGCAAGTCCGAGAGAGATTTGCCAGGCGCGGATTTTCCCGAACTTTGCAGCTACCTTTATCCAAAGCGGCATGGAAGCGGCTCCGCTCAGGAAATAGATCAGCAGAAACAGCCCAGTGTAGGGTTCTGCACCCAGACGGTCTCTGATGAAAAACATTACGAGCACGGCAGGAATGGCGCTGGCGAAAGTGTTCAATAACACCAAAGCGTAAAAGCAAGCGCGCCACCTGTTTTTCAACAGACCGCGCCAAGGTGTTTGCTGCGATGACTTTGCTGGCCGGGAGAGCTCGGCCGATTTTGTCCAAAGGGACAGCAGATAAAGAGCGCCTGCGAGCAGCGGGATATAAGCAAGAGTAAGGATATGAAACGCAAAGGCCGGATTGGTCCATTGTGTCAGCAACGCAGGAGTTATCGCGGCCGCGAGCAGCCCCAGCAGGCCGAGCGCTTCCCGAGCGCCGGTAATACGGGTCCGTTCTGCTGTCGACACCTTCCATAATCCGCCGAGAGTCTGGAGATTGATGGTTACGATAGAAAAGCCCGTGGTACAGATTAGAACCGATAAGGCAAACCAGGTGAGGGGTCTTGATGCCAACGGATGAAACAACATCCAAAACCCGGTCCCCAGCAGCACGACACCGGCTATTAGAATTTGAGGCCGTTGCTTGTAAAACCGGTCACTTAGGCTGCCAATCAAAGGGTCCTGAAACGCGTCCACGAGCCGGAGCAATAGGAGAATGAAACCCAAAGTACCAATTGGTTGGGCGAGCGTTACCGCATAAAAATCGGGCGCGTGCAGGTAAATCGGTAGCCCTGCGAAAGCCAAGGGAAAAGCAAGGGCACCATATGTGAACAGCTTGAACAACTGGATCCGAGGTGCAGGGGCCGGATTACTGGACCGATTGTTATCGACGGTTGCTGCTTGAAGCATGAATGATCAGGAACCGGCGCCAACTAGCTTTGCACGCAGTCTAGGATTACCAGTGCGATTCCCCAACCATATGGCGAAGAAGCGTTTGGAGAACGCCTTATCTGAGATCGTGCCGATTTTCCGGTTGCCAAAGTAAAACACGGTACTGCCGGAAGCCGTTCTGACGCCAGTGATGGATTGGCCTGACGAAACGTTCGGGAACATGGCTTCCATCTGTTTGGTCCATTTTGCCAGTTGAGCTTTTGAAGCTCCTTGTTTGCGCATCTCATCAGCCGATCGTTTGGCAATCGCTTGGCCCTTGAAATTGCGAAGGTAAGTTAGCTTCAAGGCAAACGGTTTTGACGGTGAATACGTTCCCCCGGGTGCGTAAAGTGCAGCATCAAACACCTTGATGCCCAAAAAAGTTAGGCGACCTTGTCCTACCAGGCTAGCTGAAGGAACCGATCTGGCCGCCGATCCGAGGTCTGCACGTGCCGTGCTCAAGCTGATGGGCGATCCGAAGGTGATCAGGACGACGGCAAAAACAATCAGGTGCCGGATTTTAACAGCGGGAAGGCGAGTGTTCTGCATCAGTCTCTCCTGTCGTTATGCAGGATCTTACGCAGAGCCTCCATCGACGGATTTCCGAAACTTGTCACAAATCCTTTGGTGAGAGCCTGAGGCAACCAGCGGATAGATATTTCTATCGCAATAAATCGAGAGCGGGTATTTTATTGTCTGACTTGATAGTTTTGCTCGTTTTTCAAATAAAAGATTGTAGTTTTTTCCAATAATCGACTTGATTTTGCTTATTTTTCGACCTCCTGCTAGTCGCCCGATTAAGAGAAAATTTGCAGACTTCATTTATAACTTCCCCGAACCTTATGGGGGACATTATGAAGTTCTGGCAATCAGTGAAATTTACCACGACAGTGCCAATCGTGGCAGTGGTCGCGTTGGCGTTCGTCGCCTTCGCGTATGTAACATCATCGCAACGTGTATCGGGCGTTCAGCACGCTTTCGAACAACAAATCAGTATGAGTGCAAACCTGACCAATCAGGCTTTGGGCAATGCGATTTGGGATTTCGACCAAGACTTGGCGAACACGCTGCTTGATCCATTGCTGGACAACCCTGACTTTTCCTGGGCTATCGTTCAGGAAAAGAACGGTGATGTTTTCGCGTCTCTGAACCGGGCAGAAGCAGCAGGTTCCAACGATGAGCTGATCAGCCTTATCCCTGAGGAAATGCGCGGTGAAAATGCATCTGAAACGACCGAGTTTTTCACGGGTTCAGAGTATCAAATCGGTATCAAGCCGATCACGCGCAAGGACGGTGATGCTGCCGAAACGCTCGGCATCATGTATGTCGCCTTTGATATTTCCGCGATTAACAGCGCCCGCAGTGAAGCGCTTATGACCGCACTGATTATCACCGTGATTGCAATTGTTGCCGTTTCCTTGGTCTTGGTTGCCTTAATCCGCCGTATCACTGGCCAGATCGGAACGCTGTCCGACACAATGGGCACGCTTTCAGACGGCAACTATGACATCAATATTCCGTATGTTGAGCGCGTCGATGAAATGGGTCAGATGGCTCGAACGGTCGAGATTTTCCGGGACAACGGTTTGCGTCAGCGTGAACTGGAACAAGAACAACAGCAAAACATCGAAAACGAGCGCCGCCGCCAGGCCGCTCTGGACGAAATGATCTCGGATTTCCGCGATGACAGCGGACGCCTACTGGAGCCGGTCTCCCAGTCGACGGATAGCATGGCCAATATCTCTGGTGTTCTGATGGACCTGTCCACCACCAATACCGAGCGGACTGCGTCTGTGGCAGCTGCTACCGAACAGGCCTATGCGAGCGTCCAGACGGTCGCATCGGCATCGGAAGAATTGTCGGCCTCCATCGGTGAGATCTCCCGCCAGATCAATGAAACCAGTGAAGTTGTCTCTACTGCAAATGACAAAGCCAACTCTGCGAATGAGCAGGTTGCAAGCCTTGCTGCCTCTGCTCAGAAGATTGGTGCGGTGTTGCAGCTCATCCAGGATATCGCTGAACAGACCAACCTATTGGCACTAAACGCCACGATTGAGGCTGCGCGTGCTGGTGAAGCCGGCAAAGGCTTTGCGGTTGTTGCCGCTGAAGTTAAGGAGCTGGCCACCCAGACCTCCAAGGCAACGGAAGAGATTTCCGCTCAGATCAATGCCATTCAGGGTGCGTCTTCGGACTCTGTAGCAGCGATCGAGGAAATTGCGACCATTATGGAAAAGGTCAACGAGTTCACCAACTCAATCACTCAGGCTCTGGAGCAACAGGGATCGGCAACTGCTGAAATCAGCAGTTCTATTCAGGAAGTTGCTTCTGGAACACGCGAGATCAGCGAGAACATGACGGGTGTTAAGGCTGCGGTTGATGATACCAGCCAGTCCGCTGGCGAGGTTTCTGCGACATCCTCTGAAGTGGCTCAAAACACCCGCCAACTGGCTGAGCGTATTGATGATTTCCTCAAAACCGTCGCAGCCGCTTAAGGTTTAAATCAGCCCCCGCCAGAGTGGCTGAAAAACACAGACCCCGCGCATTTAGTGCGGGGTTTTTTCTTGTTGGATGACGGCAAGCCGGTGTCATATTTTCTTTTCTCAACCAGTGCATTATAACTTAACCATCAAGCGGACGGCGTTTGCCCCGTTATTTGTTTCGTCCATGTTACATTTTTAATGTGAAACGGCCGTTTGGGACGGCTTAGTCTCGGTCAAGAAGCTTGAAGTATTGGCTAAGAAATGGATGAATTCGAACCTTGCTAAGGCGATGGTGTTGGACCGGGAAATGGTAATGTAATGAGCGATCCTGATCTGAAATTCCGGCTTAAGAAACGCACGAAAGTTGAAAAACCCAAACTCTACAAGGTCGTTCTTTTGAATGACGATTACACGCCAAGGGAGTTTGTCGTTTTGATCTTGAAGGGCGAATTCCGCTTGGACACAGCTCAGGCGGAAACGGTTATGATGACGGCTCATCAAAAAGGGGCTTGTGTGGTCTCGGTTTATCCCAAAGATGTTGCCGAAACCAAAACCATGCGTGCGCTGGATGCGGCCGGGCGGCTCGGTTATCCGCTACAGTTTAACGTCGAACCGGAATAATTTTAGCTGTTTGTTGCGATCAAAGCTATTTTTCGAGTTTGAATGCTTGGCAAAAAAACAGCGGCAGAAGACTGCCGCTGCGAATTTTCTGAAAAGTCTTAAAAAATCCAATTCTGACTGACATTTAGGAAGAATCTTATATGCTTCGCCTCACCCTTCATAGCTCTCAAAACTGATAGGGGGGGGGCGGGTGCCGGAACTTGAAAAAGAACTGATCGCCATTCAGAACGCAGATGATGCGAATTTGGTTTTTCAAGTATTTGCTAATGCAGGCCAGGCCTATGGTTTCAACAACGCTTGTTTTACTCTGATGAATGACCATTTGGCACAAGGATTGGGTAAATACCATGGATTTGCTACTGACTATCCGGAAGACTGGATGGACTATTATATGGAGCGCAACTACCTAGACTGCGATCCGGTCATTTACAAAGCGATCCGCGGAGGAGCCGCCTTTGTATGGTCAGAAGCCATAACGGCACAAAACCGTGACCAAAAACTGGATCCGAAGCGAAAAGCTTCCAGCCGCATACTTATGAGTGAAGCCGCCGATGCCGGGCTTGTCGATGGTGTCGGGATACCTCTGTTTACGCAGGGTGGAGGGCTTTCAGCTGTTGGCCTGTCCACGAACGATGAAGAATTGGATATTCCGCCTGAAACTTTGGCGGAAGTTAGCCTTCTTGCCGGCGCATTTCACGAGCGGTTTTTAAGCTTTTTCAACCGGGAACAGCCGGTTCACATCACTTCAAGGGAAATCGATGTCCTATCTTGGTCCGCAGAAGGCAAGACCGACAGCGAAATTGCACAGCTGCTTGGTGTTTCGGTGGCTACGGTTCGATTCCACTGGGGAAATATTTTTCGTAAATTTAATGCCGCGAACAAAGTCAATGCGACGGCAAAAGCTATCCGGTTGAATCTAGTTTCGGTTTCTTTGTTGGGTGTTCCTGAGATATGGAAGTGATTGAGCAGTGCCAAATCTGCTCAAAAGAAAACCCGGCCTGAGGCCGGGTTTTGTTCGTCTTGTCATTGATACGGGACGTTAGTCGCGCAGCTTGACGATCTTGTCATCGCCGCCACCCGGCGTGTCGTCGTCCGGACCTTCGTCGACTGGCTCTGTGACATCATCCAGAATATCGGTGTTCGGGTCGGTTTTCACTTCGGGCAGCGGGTCGGTGATCCCCAAATCCGCAGCGAGGTCGAAGCTTTCCGTCAAGCCCAGTTCCTCGGCCGGCCCGCGGCCTTCCATGGCCATCTGATAATTGGCAATGACGGCCTTCAACTGCGTAATCTGCTCGTTGGCGGTGTCTACCTGGATCTTATAACGCTGCAGACGTTTGTTCTCATCGACCAGATCTTCCAGATTGTCCGCGAATTTCTGGTTTTGATTGCGCTGGTGATTAAGATCTGTAAGGGCCGAGTTGTAGCGCAGGTTGACCTCACGCAGCTTGGCGGTGGTCGCCATCAGCTCGTTGCGGTCTTTCTCATGGTTCTTCTGAGCACTGTCGAGCAGGTGTTCAATTTCCTGCATGCGCTTGACCAGCTCGCGGCTGCGCTCCTTGATGGTTGAGTTTTCACGCGCCATCTCTTGCAGGGACTGCGCGCCGATCCGGCGCTGTGACGACAGGTTTTCGATCTCGGCGTTCAGTGCATAGACTTCATTGTCGTGCTTGCGTTGTTCTTCTTCCAGCCGCGACTTGGCGTAGACCAGTTCCTGATTGGCGACATCGAGGTGGGATTTCAGGTCGATGTTGTCATTGCGGAAATCAATCAGTTCACGTTTGACCGCTTCCAGCTCGCTGGAAGCCTGATTGTTCTTGCGGATTTCCTCTTCCAGAAGCGCAGCGCTTTCAGAAAGGTTCTGTTGCAGCTCTTTCTCGCGGTGTTTGACGGCTTCCAGATCTGAGTTGAGGCTTTCCGCGTGTTTTTCCAGCGTTTCGAACTTCGCTGTCAGATCATTCAGTTTTCCGGACAGATCTGCAATTTGCGCGTTGGCATCCACCAGCGTGGCGCTTTGAAGCCGGTATTCTTCGTTGATCTTTTTATTGTTGTCACGGATCGAAACAATATCGTTGCGCGCCGTTTCCAACGCAGTCCGGGTTTCGGTCGACCGTTTGCGCAGTGAATGAACTTCTGCCTGAGCGTCTTCAAGCTGCGTGGTTAGTGACTTCACCTTGTGCTCGGCGTCGAGCAGGTCGGTGGAGATTTTGGCGTTTTCCGATTTCAGCCGGACCTCGGTCTCCACGCTGGCGCGGGAGTTTTCGAGGTATTCCGCCATCATGCGGATGCTGGTCTGGCTTTCTGCGGCAAAGGCGGCCATCTGGTCAAAGGTCTGGGTAAGCCCGCCAATCCGGCCTTTGAGGCCGTCCAGCTGGTTCATCTTTTCCTGCATTCTTAAAGCGAAGGGGGACAGTTGTTCCACATTGGTGGTTGGTTCTTGTACCGGCTGCTGTCCTGTATCCGTCTCGATCGTCTGGTCCAGGTCTTGGCCCGGGTTCGAGGATTTCGAGAAAATGCCCATTCCGTGCTCCTGATGTGCCGCGCGCTAAATCCTAGCAACGCGGGATACGCAATACTATTAAGCCTTTTTTAACCCAAATGGCGGGGCCGTACAACGACTCAGACGGTGCGCAGTCACATTACACCGGTCAGCGTTACCGCAAAAAGAACGATATCCCCGGAAAGTCGGTGAAAATGACAGGATGGTTAACGGAAATTATCGCAAATTTTGCCGATAATAAAACAACTTAAGGTGTCTGTTTTCTTTAAGGTGCGGTCGAGTTTATTCTGCTGCTTTTTGAATGTTACGCAGTGTCAACGTAATACGCGATACCTTCATAGGTCAGGGAACCGACCGTCTGGATGCTGTCTCTTTCAGATTCTGAGGCTGTATAAAAGTGTGTGCCGGTTGAACTGTTGTAGAAGCGGTAGAGGGCCACACTGGTGCCGCTGACCTCACTTGCATACCCTTGATAGGCAATGCCTTCGTAGATGAAATCCGGGAGATTGTTGGTGACGTGCGCCCGTTCGTCTTCGCTGGCCGTGTAGAAATGAGTGCCCGTCGACGTGTTGTAAAGCCGGTAAATGTTGATCAGGCTAGATGGGTTGGTTGCCGCGTCGGCCGCAGCAAAGGCAACCCCTTCATAAGACATGGAGGAGGCCGCCGCGATGATCGTATCGCGCTCCGTCGTGTCGCCGGTGTAAAAATGCGTGCCGGTGAGCGTGTTGAAAAAGCGGAAGATGGCGTTTGCGGAGGCATCGATCACCGGCGGGTTGGCCGTCTCGATATAACTGTCGTTGCTGGCCATGGTGGAAGTCAGCCAGGCTTCATGGGCAGTGACCGAAGCCGCCGCGGCGCTGGTTGAGACGACCCCGACAACGCTGACATTGTCACCACTGCCGGTGAAGATCGGACCGCCGCTGTTCCCGGAATTGATTTCCAGATTGCGGGTATCGACGTAATTGTCGATCAGATCCTTGGAAGCAAAGGCGCTGTCATAGGTCAGGTTGTTGTTATAGGCGCCTGGAAAACCCAGCACACCGACGGTTCCGGAGGTGAAGCTGTAGTTGATGCCAAACCAGCCATAAGTATCGCCAACCGCTTCACTGAGCGACAGCAGGGCGATATCGCGTTCCGCCCCGCCGAGGCTGAAGGCGCGGTTGTCGCCGCTGTAAATCAGCCCGTCATTGTCCGGGTCGAAATCATCGTAATAGCTTTGATTGGCCGGGGTGTAATAGGTCGGGTTGCTCTCATCCGGGTCATAAGAGAAATAGATTTTGATCTCGTCGGCCAGGCCGCCCAACTCAGCGGCGTAGATGGCATGGCTGGCTGTGAGCACATCATTGCGGCCAACAAGCACGCCGGAGCTGACATAAGACTGACGGCCCCAGGTCGATACGATATAGGCAACCGCTTGACCGGGAAAACTGTCGTCGTTCGCTTCTGTTGACATGCTTTTTCGTCTGCCTTCGGCTGCCTTGCTTTTTGTCTGCTCAGTAATCTAAACCGGCAGCGGCCCTTTTCTTCCCGGACCGCGCATCTTTATCCGCGAGGCCAATCGGTCTTTACCTGATAATGGATGGATCGTTAAATATTGCTGTAACTGAAATCACAGGATTTACACACTTGAAGGCCTTGTTGCCTGCAAAGTCTCTTGCTGCACTGGTATCACAGCTGCCGGGCTTAATTGTGGCTATCAGGTGCCGCACAGAAAATAGTCTTTAATAAACCGCAATTGTCCGCTATCACGGTCAAATCGATATTGCTTGACGAACTTTGTACGCGTGTGGATTTCCATGCTCAGAACGATCTTCCCTCTCAACGTCGACTACGCGCGCCGGGCTGCATAACGCAGGACGGACATCTTCTTATGACCGATTGAAAGGACATCGTAATGGCCATCGGTACAGTTAAATTCTTCAACACCACCAAAGGCTTCGGCTTCATTCAGCCGGAAGATGGCGGCAACGACGTGTTCGTGCACATCTCCGCTGTTGAGCGCTCTGGCATGACAACTTTGAACGAAGGCCAGAAGGTCAGCTTTGAAGTTGTTCAGGACCGCCGCTCCGGCAAGTCCGCTGCTGACAACCTTTCTGCAGTCTAAGGCTTTTTCTGGACTGCAGATCACCGGACAGGGATCCAGGTTCAGAAAACCGCTTCGAAAAGCCGGGCCACGCGCCCGGCTTTTTTGTTTTTCAGACTTTCCTGTTGCTTCACTACGGGAAAGGCATGAGGTCTTTCTAATTCCTCTGACTTTTCATTCCAGCGAAAGCTGGGATCGAGTAATCTGAGAGACCCGTCGTGTACCAAGGACCAGCTGGTGTTCATGCCCGCGAATGCGGGTGCTAGGGCGATAAGACGTGAGTTTGGTTTTGCCTCGCCAGCCTTGAACAGCACAAAACCCGCCGCGAGGAAATCCTCCGGCGTTTTGCTCAAATCTCTTCCCTGAGCCACAGGAGTGGCGGGGCGCGCCGGGCCTTGCCTGCGCATCAGTTGAATAAATGAGTCTTCGGCAAAGCTTGACTGCCCCGCCCGGGCTGTTTGGTGCGCGCCGTGGCACAGCACCGGCCAGACTCGAAGTGCGGGGTGTCAATCCGCCCTCCGCAGCACGCCCAGCCGGCCGCTACTCGGTGTTGCCGCTGCAGGGTCACCGCCGTCCATTATCGCGCCGGACCCCGGTCCGGTTCGTTACACCGGCCCGTCAGCCCCGCCCGATCCGCTCCCTCCCGGGGGACGGTCCCCCAAAAAGCCCGTGTGAGCGGATACGCAGATCATCATACGGCAGGGGCATGGGGGCGTGGATAAGATTTCTTTGTGTCAGGAGGTTCCAACCGTGCCGTCCCGGATTTGATCCGGGATCTGTTACACTGTTTTTGGTCCCGGCTCAGAGGCCGGGACGGCTTAGGGAACGCAGCCACTGCGCGCTCACTGAGCGTCATCCCCGCCTTGTGCGGGGATCCAATCCACCGTTCAGCATCGGTCCGATGGGTGTATTCATTGAAACGCGGCCCAATAAACCTCTGCCCATTCCCGAGATTTCGGGAATCAATGGATCCCCGCACAAGGCGGGGATGACATCTGGGGGAGGGGTTATTGCCCCGGCCGTCCGCTCTTCTTCGGCCGACCGCGCCGCTTTTTCTCGTCCACAGGATCCTCGTAAGATCCGGCGCCGATCTTGCCGCGCGGGGAAAGATGAGGCGCATCGTCTGCCTGGACGACGGGTGCCGGTTTTTGCGGCAGCGGGCCTTTTGTCAGTGGGACTTCCGTGCGCCCAACGGTCATTTCATCGAGGCTCGGCTTATGAACCTTTGATTTGGCCTTGGCTGCTCTATCTTTCGCCGTTTCCTTCTTCTTGCCGCTCGCGCCTTCCTTGGTGCCGCCGGCGCCGAATTTCTTGTCGCCCTTGTAACCGCCGGTTTTCTGGTCGACGGCAGATTGCCGGGCCATGGCGTCGTCGGCAACGGCCAGTTCGGTTTCCTGCAGGCGTTTGATTTCGTCGCGCAGGCGGGCGGCGGTCTCGAAGTCGAGATCGGCGGCGGCGTCGCGCATCTGTTTTTCCAGATCGGAAATGTGAGCCTGCAGATTGTGGCCGACCAGTGCCCCTTCCTCGGCAAAACCGGCATCGACCGTGACGTGGTCCTGCTCGTAGACCGATTCCAGAATGTCGCCGATGGAGCGGCGGACGCTTTCCGGCGTGATGCCGTGTTCGGCGTTGTAGGCTATCTGTTTGTCGCGGCGGCGGTTGGTTTCGGCAATTGCCCGCTCCATGGAGCCGGTCATATTGTCGGCATAAAGGATCACCTTGCCGTCGACATTCCGGGCTGCGCGGCCAATGGTCTGGATCAGCGAGGTTTCGGAGCGCAGAAAACCTTCCTTGTCCGCATCCAGGATCGCGACCAGCGCACATTCGGGAATGTCGAGGCCCTCGCGCAGCAAGTTGATGCCAACCAGCACGTCGAAGGCGCCGAGGCGCAGATCCCTCAGGATCTCGATGCGTTCCAGCGTGTCGATGTCGGAGTGCATGTAGCGCACGCGCACGCCGTTTTCGTGCAGATATTCGGTCAGATCCTCGGCCATCCGCTTGGTCAAGGTGGTGACCAGCGTGCGGTAGCCTTTCTGGGCGGTCTCCCGGACTTCCCCCAGAAGATCATCGACCTGGGATGTCGCCGGGCGGATTTCCACTGGCGGGTCGATCAGGCCGGTCGGGCGGATCACCTGTTCGGCAAACACGCCGCCGGCCTCCTCCATTTCCCAGCTGCCGGGGGTGGCCGAGACCGCAATCGATTGCGGCCGCATGGCATTCCATTCCTCAAAGCGCAGTGGACGGTTGTCCATGCAGCTCGGGAGTCTGAAGCCGTACTCTGCCAGTGTCGCCTTGCGGCGGAAGTCGCCCCGGTACATGGCGCCGATCTGAGGAATGGTGACATGGCTCTCGTCGGCAAAAACGATGGCATTGTCCGGCAGATACTCAAACAGAGTGGGCGGCGGCTCGCCCGGCTTGCGGCCGGTCAGATAGCGCGAGTAGTTCTCGATACCGGCACAGGACCCGGTCGCCTCCAGCATTTCCAGGTCGAACATGGTGCGCTGTTCCAGCCGCTGGGCTTCCAGCAGGCGGCCGTGGGCGTTCAATTCCTCCAGCCGGTGTTTCAGCTCTTCCTTGATCGACTTTGTCGCCTGGTTCAGCGTCGGCTTGGGCGTCACATAGTGCGAGTTGGCGTAGATCTTGACGCTTTTCAGTTCGCCGGATTTCTGGCCGGTGAGGGGATCGAATTCGGTGATTTGCTCGATCTCGTCGCCGAACAGGGAGATCCGCCAGGCGCGGTCCTCATAGTGGGCCGGAAACAGCTCAATCGTATCCCCGCGGACGCGGAAGGTGCCGCGCTGGAAGGCGGCGTCGTTGCGCTTGTACTGCAGGGCGACCAGATCAGCGATCAGCTGGCGCTGGTCGATCTGCTCACCCACCTCAATCGCGAAGGTCATCGCCGTATAGGTTTCGACCGACCCGATACCGTAGATGCAGGACACCGAGGCGACGATGATGACGTCGTCGCGCTCCAAAAGGGCGCGGGTGGCCGAGTGGCGCATCCGGTCAATCTGTTCGTTGATCGAGGATTCCTTCTCGATATAGGTGTCCGTGCGCGGGACGTAGGCTTCCGGCTGGTAGTAGTCGTAGTAGGAAACGAAATATTCGACTGCGTTGTCCGGAAAGAAGCTTTTGAACTCGCCGTAAAGCTGGGCCGCCAGTGTCTTGTTGGGCGCCAGGATCAACGCCGGGCGCTGGGTGCGGGAGATCACCTGCGCCATCGTATAAGTCTTGCCCGAACCGGTGACACCGAGCAGCACCTGGGTCTGGTCGCCGGTGTTCATGCCTTCGACGAGATCGGCAATGGCGGTCGGCTGGTCGCCCTTGGGCTCATACTCGGAGGCGAGCACGATCTCGACGCCGCCTTCGGATTTCGGCGGGCGTTCGGGCCGGTGCGGCACCCATTCCGCGCCGTTCTTGTGGAGCGGATTGCCGCTTTCGATCAACGCCGACAGGGCTTCCACGGTGGCCGTTGCGCCTTGATTTCCGCCGAGTTCACCATAGCGGCCGTCGGCGGCGGATTTCTTTTTGTTGTCCTTCTTGTGCTGTTTGAGCTTTGCTTCAAGCGCCTCGGCCTCTTCCAGGCTCATGTCCAGCCCGGCGACCGGGTTCAACCCGCCGGCCGCCCGTTCGCGCGCACTCTCGGCCTTGCCGATGGAGGTGCCGCGGGCGGATTTGGTGGGCTTTTCTTTTTTGGAAGCTGCCTTTTTTACTGCGGCCTTTTTGGGCGCAGGTTTCTCCGCTTCTTCCGAAATCTCGGCGGCCCAATCGGAAATCGAGCCTGATAGAGGCGTGCCAGACAGGGGCTTCTGCGGGGCTTCGCCGAAGCCGTCGGGCGCGTTGGGATCGTCTGCGGAGGTTTTCGGGGGGCGCTTGCTCATGGGCCTCAATATGGTCCGAGTCCGCGCGCGAGAAAACCCCTCCGTTGCGGCTTTGTTCCAGTTTCTCAGACTTCTTGCCAGTCTCCTGACAATAGGCTGTCAGGAGAAGGGGACTTCGTTGAGTTCCTGTAAAAGGCCCCGGAGCGTTTCAAGTTTCTCCCGGCCGAGTTTTTCAGCGAGTTCTTGTTCCATCTCTGCAACCAGCGCCTGGGCTTTTTTTCGCGCTTCCAATCCCTTTTCGGTGGGAACCGGCATCTTGTCCCGCAAGTTTCCGGGGACGGGGTCGAGCCGGAGGGCGCCGGCTTCGACCAGCCGGTGGACTGCCGAGTGGATCGACTGGCGGGTAACGCCCCGGTCGCGGGCCAGTTCTGACACCGTACGTGGGTGGCGGCAGATGGTCATGAACAGGTTGGCATCGGCCGGTCGAACCACATCGAGCCCAGTGCCTTTGCGTAGTTCGATCATGCGCTTATCCAATTTCTGCCAGGTGTCCTGCAACAGACCGCGGATCGTTGGGCGTGCCGAGTTCGAGTGTTTTTTGTCAGTCGAGGTTGACATTGTGTCCTGTATAGCTACGTATATCGTCAGTCTGGACTGACAATTTTGCTCGCGTTATAGAAGGACATAGCATGTGCCGAACAATATTCTTAGCTGCTTGTATCGCCGCAGGACTTGCATTTACAGGACCGGCGCCGGCTCAGGAGCTTGATGGTAACCAGTTCAGGGCTCCCAGCGAAGGTTCCTGGTATCACCCGATCGACCCGGAGACCTGGCTTCACGTTGGCGGACGACCGCAAGAAATTGCAGCCGCACTGACACGCATCAAAGAGACAGCGCCTAGCGACACACTTCCCGATGATCCGTCGCGCCGTGGGGCCGGAAGCTGGATCGAAACCTGGACCGAGTTGGGCAAAACGGCATTGGCAGAGGCTGATGACTTGAACGATGACGACAAACCGGAGGCGGCCGCCAGCCGCTACCGTGATGCATTCAGCTATTTTCTGCGGGCGTCATCGCCACACACGAATGACCCGGAACAGCGTTCGGCTTTGTCCCAGGCTTGGCAAGCCTATGAAAAGGCAGGACAGTTTTTGCCTGTACCAATCCGAAAACTGGATATTCCGTTTGATGGCGAGGAATTTTCCACTTGGTTGCATCTTCCCAAAGGCGACGGTCCGTTTCCTGTGGTGATCGTTTCCATGGGGTCGGATGTAACGAAAGAGGAGCTTCTGCCATATTTCATCAAACAGCTGGCGGTTCGGAAAATCGCTATGCTTAGTCTCGATATGCCGGGGAATGGAGGCTCTACGGCCTATTCTTTTTCACCGGATCTGGACAAGTTGCACGCTGCTGCAGCTCTCCATCTTAAAACGCTGCCCGAGATCGATGGCCGAAACATCTTTGTTCAAGGCGCCAGCTTTGGCGGGACGCCAGCAGCACGGGCGTGGGCTGCCCGGCCGGATCTTGACCTGGCCGGTGTCATTTACATGTGCGGCCCGCTGCACCGGCCTTTTATGGCTCCGCCGGATGCCTACAGCCAGTTTCCGGCCTTTACGATGGATGGTGTTCGTGCCCGGCTAGGTCTCGATATCGATGCAAGCTTCAAAGAAATGTCGGTGGGTCTCCGTCCCTTGTCATTAAAAAGCCAAGGGCTGTTTGAGGGGCCGCAAATTGATACTCCGCTTCTCGCAATTCTGACAAACAGGGATCCAGTGGCGCCGTTGGGCGACGTTCAGTCGCTGATGGCTCGTGGCACGGATGTCACCCTGCATGTGACTGACGAGCCGGGCCATTGTCCTCAACGGGACCCACGGGAGGCGATCGCCGCAAGCTGGATTACTGGAAAAATCCGCGACTAGGACAGTAGAAGAACTGTCAAGGCAGGCCGGTGTTTCACCACCTGCCTTGCTTTTCTGATGCTTAGTCAGGCAAGCGGTTGCTGAGATGGCGACAACAGGCTCGATCGCTAATGATTTGTGCAAGTGGTCGGGCGATGTAGACGCCATCCCGGGGGAGGCTGCGCATGGCCAGCAACATTATGTCTGTCAGCGAGCGGGTTTCAGGTTGCGATATTGTTCCTGTTTCAAAAACGTCTCGCTAGTCTCCTTTAAGAAGCATAAAAAGGTATCTTACTCCCCGCGCGGAAAGCGGTTGCCTTCCTCCACCTCATTCAAATCCATGTGGTTGCGCATGTAGCGTTCCGAAGCTTTTTGCAGTGGCTGGTAGTCCCAGGGGAAATAGGCGCCGTTTCTAAGAGCCTCATAGACGATCCAGCGGCGGGCCTGGGACTGGCGGACTTCGCCGTCATAGGCGGCCATGTCCCATTTATTCGAGACTTGTTGAGCAAAGGTTGCGGCTGTGTCCGCATGGGCTGGATCCCCGGCCAGATTGGTCAACTCATTCGGGTCGTCCGCCAGGTTGAACAGCTGCGGCGGGTCGAGCTCGCAGTGAATGTACTTCCAGTCGCCCTCCCGGATGCCGACCAACGGGGCATAGGAGGCCTCGGCGGCATATTCCATCAAGACCGGCTCGGTGCGGGCCGCGCCGTTGGCGAGCGGAACCAGGCTGGTGCCGTCCGTCCAGGGCAGTATTTCGCTCATATCGATGCCAGCAAGGTCGCAGGTTGTCGGCAGAACATCGAGCGTGCTCACCGGCGTGACGATGTGGGACGGCGTTAGATCCTTGTCGGCGATCATCAATGGGACGCGCGACGAGCCCTCAAAGAAGGTCATCTTGAACCACAGACCACGCTCTCCGAGCATATCGCCGTGGTCGGAAACGAAGAGAATGGTGGTATCTTCCGCAAGATTCATCGCTTCGAGCGCATGCAGGATCTCGCCGATCTTGTCGTCCAGATAGGAGATATTGGCGAAATAGGCGCGGCGGGACCGCCGGATGTTGTCTTCGGTGATGTCGAAATTGCGCCAATCGTTGGCATCGAAAATCCGCTTGGAATGCGGGTCGTGATCCTCATAGGACTTGGCCGGAACCTCCGGCAGCAGGTGCTCGCAGTCCTCATAAAGGTCCCAGTATTTCTTGCGGGCGACGTAGGGATCATGCGGATGAGTGAAGCTGACCGTCAGGCAGAACGGGCGGTCGTATTTACCCCGGCCATAATCATAGATCTTGCGCACGGCCTGGAAAGCTACGTCGTCGTCATACTCCATCTGGTTAGAGATTTCCGCAACACCGGCGCCAGTCACAGATCCCATATTGTGATACCACCAGTCGATCCGCTCGCCCGGCTTCCGGTAGTCTGGAGTCCAGCCGAAATCGGCCGGATAAATGTCGGTGGTCAGCCGCTCCTCAAAACCATGCATCTGATCCGGGCCGACGAAATGCATTTTTCCGGACAGGCACGTGGTGTAACCGGCGCGGCGCAGATGGTGCGCGTAAGTCGGAATGTCGGAGGCAAACTCCGCCGCATTGTCGTAGACGCCGGTCCGGCGCGGCAACTGGCCGGACATGAAACTCGCCCGTCCCGGGGCGCAGAGCGGGGATGCGGTGTAGGTGTTTTCAAAACGGACAGACCGTTCCGCCAGTTTTTTCAAGTTTGGAGCGTGAAGGAAATCTGCCGGACCATCTGGAAACAGCGTGCCATTTAACTGATCAACCATCAGGATCAGAATATTTTTCTTATCACTCATCGCAGCCTCCTCCCGAGTTCCCGACGCCAATGTTTTTGGCTGTGTTGGCAGACTATGGATTTTTACTGATTGATCAGTCAATCAAAAAAGATTCGAGGCTTGTTGGGCGAAAACTCATGGTTGGCTCCAGGTACTGAGAAACTGAAAAATGCGTCGTGACCTGAAGTGCGCTCCAGCTTTCAGGTCCAGCAAATCGTTCTGTTTCGAGACAGCAAATGGGGATCTGGAGAAATGCCTATGCTTAGCGTAGAGCCAGATCTAAATGATCTGCAGTCGTTCTGATCGCGGCGCGGATTGAATTTGTCAGCACATTCAGGTGGAAGTTCCCTCCAGCCGGCTTTCCATCGCCAAAGAGTTTCCGTTGCCGGTCTTTTATGGCCTGGGAAGGCGGCACTTATGCCGCCGCAACGTCTTTCAGGAAGCGATCGATCCGGCTTGTGACGGTGTTGAGTTGGGCCGTGGCTTCGTCAGCGATGGATTCGACCTGTTTGGCCGATTGGCTGGTCTCACTGGATCCTTTGGACAAGTCGCCAACATGGTTGGAGACCGTGGCTGTTTGTGCGGCCGCTTGCGAAACCCCGGTCGAAATCTCTGAGGTTGCTTCGGATTGCTGCTCGACGGAATCGGCCATTGCCGCGGCGGTTTCGTTGACGTCTTCCATCATATTCATGATCGCGCTGATTGCGTCCACAGCGGCCCCGGTGGATTGCTGAATTTCGGACACCTGGCTGGAAATCTCATCAGTTGCCTTGGCGGTTTGACCGGCGAGGGATTTGACCTCGGAGGCGACAACGGCAAACCCTTTGCCCGCTTCGCCAGCGCGGGCTGCTTCAATGGTGGCATTGAGGGCAAGCAGATTGGTCTGTTCTGCGATCTCCTGGATAAGTTGCACCACTGCGCCAATCCGCTCTGCGGCCGCTGACAAGCCACGGATTTGGTCGTTGGATGTCCGGGTGGCACCGGTCACTTCTTCGACGCGGCCCAGGGTGGCATTGACCTGCCGGCCAACTTCCTGAACTGACGCGGACAGCTCTTCGGTCGCGGCCGCGATTGTCTGGACGTTCTGGCTGGTTTGGCTGGAGGCCATGCTGGCATCTTCGCTTTTGCCGGTCGTGGTTTCTGCAATTCCTGTGAGTTGTTCTGCGGTATCTTCCAGCTGCTGCATGTTGCCGTTGACAGTTGAGAGCGCGGTCTCAATGTCTTCACGGAAGTTGGCAACCAGGTCATCAACCGCCTGCTGGCGCTGGCGAACAGCTTCGGCGCTGGCTTCGGTTTCCTCTTCCAGCCGCACGCGTTCAACTTCGCGGTCTCGGAACGTGCCAACGGCGCGCGCCATATCGCCGATTTCATCGCCGCGCTGGTCTGCTGCCAGATCAAGGTCGGTTTTACCGTCTTGTAATTGCTGCATGGCACCGGTCAGACCGCGCAAGGGCCGGATGATGGCCCCGGTCAGTAGAACCACAAAGCCGATCCCCATCGCAAGGGCTACTACAAGGGCTCCCGAGATCTGGGTTTGGGCCGCGGTTGCCGACCCGACTGCTGAGTTTCCTGATGCCAAACTAATCGCTTCAGCTTGTTCGGTCAGCTGGGTAACCGCCGCAGTGAATGCGGTCTGACTTGCGTCAAGATCCCGGGTGCTTGTAATCACCGTTTCAAATGTCGCTGCGAGTGCCGGAAAACCGTCTGTGCCTGCTTTCACAAGTGTCTGCAAAGGACCGTTCAAGAGGTCCGAATAGGCTTTGTCCTTGGTCTCTTTGAGAGCGGCGACCCGAACTTTCTCCAGATCCGCGAGCTGCGACTTAGCGCCATTGAGATAGTCCTGAAAACTGGCTGCGACCGCATCTGAAGGAGTGTTCAGGAAATCGGCATAGGAACTGCGGATTCCCAACACACTCCGGGCAATGTTCTGGGTGTTTGAAGACAGAAGTGCGATTTCGGCGGAGGCCGCTTCAAACGCGCGCAGTTCGGCACGCAGCTCCTTAATTGGGGCTTGAGCTTCGGAAATGATGCTTTCCGCCAATGTGCTGAGCTCATTGGCAAGCGGCTGAAAGTCTGCTTTCCAAACATCGTCTGAACCAGGCGCCTTGTGTGCCTTGATTTTCTTGCCAAGGGCTTTGGATGTTTTGATCAGCTTTTTGACGTCAGCCTTCAAAGCCTTGGTTTTCACTGTTCTGCGGACGGCCTTGGCATCCTTCTCCAGGTTTTTGACCTGATCCGCGAGTTTCTTGCCTGCTGCCTTGTCGGCAGACGCCACAAACGCAGATGTTTCCTGTTCGAGCATAGCTGCGGTGGTGCGCATGTTTGTAAGACGTGGCGAGACTTTGTTGAGGTCATTCATCTTGCCCTTGTTCGTAAGGGCAAGGGTCGACCGATAAACCTCAAGGGCTGTGTAGTCCTCGAAAACCTTGTTTGTCGTTGCGACCAGATTGGTGGTCAGGGAGTTCAGCTCGTTTACCGCCATATCGCGATCGGTTCGCACAGCCGCAAGGGCGGTAAACTGGTTTTCAAGATCCGCGATGATTTTGTCGAGATTCTCAGCTTCAGCGGGCCGTGAGGCAGCCAGATCTGCGCTGTGCCCGGAAAGAGATGAAATGTCTGATTTGACAGCTGAGGCGCTGCCAATTGTGGCTGTACGGTCGTAATTCTGCGCGTTGGTTAGGAGCGTGGGTATATTTCCCAGCAGTTCATTTGCCGTTTTTGCGGTGGTGACCGATGTCTGCACTTGAGATGCCGCGAACAGGCCGCTGGCCCCGACGCCAATGGCGCACAAAAGCATGGCAGCAAAGCCAATTCGCAATTGTGTTTTGATGGACCAATTCAGAAATGCCGGTTGCTTGGATTTGGAGGTGGTTGGCGCCGTTGCGGAATTTTCTCTGGATCTACGGTGTTTTCCAAATTCCGGAAATGACAACTTCATGTTCTGATGTCCCAATAACAGTATCTACTGGGATTTTTACCGGTTAATACTTAAAATTTATCAAATATGTCAGCGTCATCAGAGAACGCCGTGTACTTCGAAATAATTACACCAATTGCATTTATTTTGCTCACGACGCCGTTGCTTTTGAAGTGCCTGAGGCCGCGTGGACGAATTGGAGACGCCTTTCGTGGGACAAAAGGTAGAACCACATCTCCAATTCGTCCACACAGCCTAACGACTGGCGTTATTGGGATCATCGACCATCGAATAGCGCAACTTGAGAGATTTTCTCAATCTGCTTAAGACGTCGGGATTTGAATCTGGATGGCACGCCAGTGAAAGATCGACCTCTTTCAGTGTGAACACATTCTTGATCTTAATCCCGCGCTTATCTGCGATGTAGGGAGCTGACAACAAACCGCCAAGCCAAAGGTCGATTCTGCCGGCGAGCAGCATGTCAACGTTGAGAATGTCAGAATCAACCAAGGTCAAACGCGGATGACCAGCTTGTTGGGCATCCATCGTGCTGGTCCAGCCAGCGACAGCACCGGTGCTGTAGGCGAAGGTGTCCGAATGGGCGCTCAATTTGATTTTGTTTTCTGCCAAGGCGAAATAAGCGAAACCGTCAATTTGCAGCGGGCCAACCCACTCGAAGTTTGGTTCGCGAGCTTCCGTCCGCCACAACGCCATGAAGCACGTGTTCGGTTTTCGTTGTGTAACAAGCAGGCCGCGTTTGAACGGAGCCAGGCGCATCGTAATGGACACCCCTGCATCTTGCGCGAGGGTGCGGACTATGTTCGTCACACGGCCCGCGATCCCGCCATTTTCGTCGCGAAAATAGAAAGGCTCGTAGTTTTCGGTGTAGATAAGCAGATCGGGCCGCTCGGCGTCAGCAGCCGCATGGGATACAAGGCCAAACAAGCACACTATGAAAGCGATGCCATTGACCAAGGTTCGCATTCTGTCCGCCTCCCGCGATTCAAACACTTGGGTTTGATACTCCAAAACCGCCGCCAACCACCTTATTCTTACAATCCTATAGCGTAGGTAAATCACCAACTTAGCAAAGCGGCGCAGTTCCTTCGATAGCGTCTGAAATTGGCAGTTGAAGTTCAGCCTTCAATGTTTTGCCGGATGTCTGAAAATGATCCGTAAAGATGATCCAGAAGGACACGCACCCTCGGATTCGTTTTCAGATCGGTATGGGTGAGGATCCAGATCGCCATATCAGGAACCGGATCAAAACCCGGCAACCGCACAACGCTGGGATCATTGTCGCCTAGGTAGCATGGGATCATACCGATGCCCTGTCCCATTCGGATCATATAAGCGGCGGCGACTGCGGAATCGACAGTAGCAGCAATCCGGGCGGGTATCGCTGGTCTTTTCGACAAGGGGTAGTCGATGGAAATCCACCGATCGAGTTTCGGCCTATTCTCCAAGTAGGAGGGAGCTGCGTAGAGGCACATTGGACTGTCCGCTAGTTTCCGGCCAACTGCATTATCCGGTGGTGATTTGGTGATACGAATTACGACATCGGCTTCCCGTTTCGGCAGGCTGGTCAGCTGATCAGACATAACCAACTCCAAAATGATCATCGGAAACTGTTGCAGGAAGTTTCCGAGAACCGGTGCGAGCACGCTTAAATATAGGCTCTCAGAGACGGACAATCGAACAGGGCCGGCCAGGCTGGTATCTTCCGCGAATGCGGCCCGGTCGATAGAAGCGGCGTCTTTTTCCATTCGTTCTGCAATTGGGAGAATACGACTGCCCAAAGGGGTGAGTTCCCGGTTTTTCGCGCCTGGCTCAAAAAGCGGTCCGCCCAAGTCAGCCTCAAGTGCCTTAAGTTGCCGGGCGACGGTTGAATGTGTCGTTTCAAGCCGTTTTGCGGCCTGTCTGACGGAGCCTTCCCGCAAAAAAGTTAGGAATGTTTTCAGATGGTCCCACTGCATCACGCACTCTTGATGGATGATTTTTGCGACATAGTGTTGCGATTATGGAGAATTTTTTATCCATTTCAACTGCGGTAACCACAAAGCATTCCCAACGAGGAGTGCAAGGAATGACTTACCAAATCAGTTTGTTACATGCAGACATCCCGGAGCCGATGCAAGGAAGCATGCGGCTCGGTCTTATCCATGCCGGGACCCAGGTTGCTGAGCTGGACTACAGCTGGAACGAAGACCAATTCACAGCGACTTTTCTGGGCAATGCACCAAATTTGCCGACCCCCGCCCACCCGGTTCTGTTGCTTCAAAAGCCGATTTCCGCAATCCGGGGAATGATGACGCCTGATCATCAGCGGCCAACGGATGTTTTCAAGGATCACCAAGTGGAAATCGAAGTGGAGTGATGAATATGCGTTTTCTGAATACAGCTGCCGCGTTTTTGATGGCTTTTTCGTTTACGTCAGCAGCCGTACAGGCGTCCGACAAAGTCGGTGTTTTCGCCTTGTACTCCGCTGAAAAAGGAGTGTCTCAATCTGCCTTTGACAATACCGGATGTTCGTTGACCCGGCAGGGAGCAATCGTTGCCCGTCAAGGCAATCTTGATCTTCCAGATGCCAACCGCTTTGTCCTCCTCAACTGCAATGGACCTCAGCTATCAGGCGGTGGTGCAAAGGGATTGCTGGCCAACCTCGAAGCGCCCCTCATCCTGGAAGGAGGATTGGAGTTTTTCGAAGAGCCGGTAAAAAGTGATGAGGTCAAGAACCGGCAGTATCTCCTTAAGGTCGCCTATTACAACAACAAGGACATCAACGCCCGAGATGCGGATCTAAAAGCCATTGGAAACATTGTTGAACCGCTTGAGGACCGGTATCACAATGAACTCTTCATAGACGTGCACCGGGCGTCGGGGGTACGGACACCCGATGAAGTGGTCGCGATTTATTACGATACGCCGGAGAACGGCAGCCGCTTCCGGGAGAACAATCAAGAGATTTTGGAGATGGTCGGGGCTTTCAACATGAAGCACCTTGTGTCCTTCACATATCTCGTTGCCAAGCCTGACTGATAATCGCTTTCAGAGTTTCCATGATAGGCTTGGTGACCCGTCACCAAGCCTATTTCCGCTCGTTATGGCCCAAATCCTTTTCCGGCCAGAGGAGGTCCCGCAGACGTTGTTTCAAGATTTTTGCCTCAGGGAAGCCGTCATCCGCCTTACGGTCCCAAACAGTGGTCCCGTCGCAGGTAATCGTAAAGGTGCCGCCGGTTCCTGGGACAAGCGTTACAGCCACGGTTTCTTCAGAAAAGGTCGACAGGATTTCCTGCGCCAGCCAAGCGGAGCGCAACAGCCAATTGCATTGGCGGCAATAGGTGATGATGATATGGGGCGCGGGAAGGTGCTGCATGAGCCTTCAATCCTGTTTTTGTGCGAATTCGAAGATCTCTCTTGCCACAGTCCAACCCAGATATTCCAGCCTCGTTACCCAAGTCATTGCAGACGGCATTCCAGCAATGCCCGGAGTTGTTTGCGGTCATGGGATTACCAGTTGCTGCCGACGTGATGGATGGTCTCAGTAATCATGTGCTTCGTGTGACGGCAGAAACGGGCGTATTTTTTCTACGGCTGGGCAAGGGAGGCGCAAAGGCACCGGTCGACCGGTATCGGGAAGCGCATAATGTGCGCCTTGCTGCGGAAATTGGTGTGGGGGTAGCGCCAATCTTCATTGAACCGTCGACAGGAACATTGGTTACCCGAAGTGTAGAAGGCCTGGTGGCTTCTGGAGATGATTTGCCGGAGTTACTTGGGAAACAACTGGCCAGCCTGCATACCTCCGGTCTGCAGTTTGAGGGGGACATCAATCCAACGCACGTATTTGAAAATCTGTTTTCCCAAGTCAACGGTGCCTGGGATGCCTTGGCGCTTGAGCTTTTGGATAGTGACTTGAGGAAACAGATAGGGGATTTGGCTGCTCTATTTGAAACCAGTGGGACAGAAACTGGAATTGAACCAGTTCCAAGTCATGGGGATCTGTCGCCCGGAAACTGCTTGTTTGCCTCTGGTCGGGTGTGGCTGATCGATTGGGAGTTTTCAGGTATGGCAGCCCGGTCCTGGGACTTGGCCTATGCAATTCAGGAACATGGCTTTGATGCGGTAGCGGAAAGCCGTTTTCTGCAAGCCTATCAACGCCAGGGCGGACTAAAAGTTTCAAACAGAGACCTGCAAATCACGAAGGCGCGTTGCGATAGCATCTCGGCCATGTGGGCGCTTTTGCAGATATCAAAGGGGCGGGATCGAAAGGTATTTGCTCCATTTGCTCATGACCGATTCACTCGGGCCTTTAACTCCAGCCTTGGATTTTCTTGAACAAGGGGCTCGCAGCCCGGGAAAAACTCATCAGAATGGTTTTATTCCACTATGAGAGAAAAATTCCCTTGCGGCAGAAATAGGATTGCACAACTCAAAATTAAGCAAAATCCCTTATGCTATTGAAGGTCTGATAACATTCAGTTAGTCGACTTCAAGCTTTGGGGGCGTGCAATGCATTTGGTTTCAATGATTTATGCCAGCAAAACCAAGGATATTGATGATGTCGCGATTGACGGCATTCTTCAGAAAGCGCGGAGCAATAATCCGAAACTCGGTCTGACCGGTGTCCTCCTCTTCAATAGCAAGTTTTTTGTTCAATGCCTTGAAGGCGGCCGGATGGACGTCAATCGGCTCTACAATGCGATTGCCAAGGACCCAAGACACGAAGACCCGGTTATCCTGGATTACAGGGAGGTTCCATCCCGCAGTTTCTCAGAATGGAGCATGGCGTACATTGGCGAAAGTGAGTATCACGAACCGATGGCTTTCAAATACACAACCAAGAAGTCATTTAATCCCTATGACATGAATGGGGATCGCATCCGTGCTTTTCTGAGCGAGATGGTGCAGGTGGCGAATCCCGCTTCAGGGTAAGCGCAACGTCACGGCAACAGCGTGTCATCTGGCGTAAGTCTGGGGATCGGCAAGGCAAGTGCTGTAGAGAGCACTCATTTGGGTTTGCAAGCTGGGATCTTGCGGTGTTGCCAGCAACGGCTCCCATACATTCTGTGTTTTCAATCCAGTTAACGTGCAGGCGCAGGCCGCTTGGCAAAGCGGCTCGTTATCTAAGCTCTGCGAGCAGGTTGCGGTGCAATTCTTTTGGAAACTGCGGCTCGTCGTATCCATGCCAGGGCCGAGGACTGTGACGCTCCATACCAGGCCAAAGAGCACGGGCTGATGAAGGAGATAGATCGGCAGGGAATGGCGGCCCATCCATCGCAACAGGAGGCTAGGCCTGCCACTGAACCGGAGTGTTGAGAGCCGTTCCAAAAGTCCAGACCTTCGGACCATTTGGGAAGCTGTGATCCCTAGCAGCGTGGCTCCAGTCCAGGGCGCCAGGGGAACATAATCAACGCTGGCACTTGCGGGGGCTCCCAATCCTGTCCAGAGCCAAAGATCACCGTCGAAGACCGTCGTAGAAACCAGGTGAGGCAGGGCTAAAAAGGTGACGCCGGCAACAGCGGAAAAAAACATCGACAGACGGGTGAAGGGCAGGGCGATGAGGCTCGAAGCGGCGATGCAGTGCAGGATGCCAAAGCGAACGAAAATCTCAGGAAAAGCGAAATAAGTGCCGAGCGAAACACTGGCCGCCGCCGCTAGAATAATCGCTTCCCGTTTCCAAAACGACCGCCATCGAATCTGGCGATGATGGGCGAGATCCAGGCTGATGCCGGCGAGAAACAGAAAACTTGCTGCTATTGAGATGGCAAATGTTCGCCATCCCGCAGCGTCTGCAACTTGCCAATCGACAAAGGCAAACCAGGATAGATCCCAGGAAAAATGGTAGATCACCATGGCGATGACGGCGACGCCGCGCGCCAGATCCAAAAGTGCGAGCCGTCCAGACGCCTGGCTAGACGTTTCTATCGCATCGCTGTATCCGGATGAAACTGTCATGGGACCTTGCATACCGCCGGTCCGTTGCAAAAGCGATTGAAATTCCGCTCAGCGCGCTTGGCAGTTTTATGTGAAGCGCCGGAGGTCAGCCACTGAAAGCCATCATTAATGTGGTGACTAGCGCCACTGCACAAAGGATCGCACCAACGTAGGGCCAAGGAGATGGCCGATGAGTGGCAAACATATCCTGATTGACCGGATCTTGCAGCATATCCACTACCCTTTCGGTCGAGATAACCTGCCGCAGAGGTTGCTCCAGAAAATTCGTGGCGAAAAGATGGTAAATAGAATCTGAAGCTGTTTTCCCAAGAAAAGCGTCTAGTTGTGGATGGTCGAGCAAAACGCCATTTCGGCAATTGACTTGAAGGAAGTCCATGGCGGGCCTTGGGAATTGCCCGCCATCAAGCGAGAATCAGAGAGACAGGGCGTCCAGACCTGCTTCCAAGTAGTCTGCCAGCATGGGCATTCCGAGTAGGTATGTCGCGGTTGACCCGACAGCGCGCTCCTTGGCTTCCTGTACGGCTTGGGTAAAATCTTCTGCTTCAAAATCGCCCCGGCCGATCCACGCGATGGCAACGAGCTCAGCGGATTCGTCCACGTTCAGATCTTCCAGCAACTCGCGCAGTTCTTCGTCGGAAAGGTCATCATTTTCCTCTTCGGCCAAACCGTCGTGGCTGTGAGCCTCCTCAAGCGTGTCGGCATCAAACTCTACGTCGCCCTCATGCCCATCCTCAAACGTGTCGTTCGAAGATACGGCGACTGCTTTGGCCTTTTGCACCAACATCCGGATGGTATCGGCTGATAGAGAGAGATCAACGTCCATGACTGCCTCCGAAATACTACTTTCTTTATCAGTCCACTTCAGTTCCTTGGCAATGGCCATCCTGCAAATTCCTGTTTTTTGTCTCTTTTTTGCTGCTTTAGGCGCTTTTGAAACCAATACTGGTCATCAATTGCAGTGTATGCGGCTTATAGGGCCGCAGCAGCACCTCAAAGCTCCACCCTCGTTCTGGTCTAGTTTTCGGATACGAAGCAGGCTTGTCCTTGATCGGGATCAACAGCGACTAGACAAATGCAGGATGGCTACTCGTCAATTCGAGTGGAAACGGGGGCGGTCCCTCCGGTCCCACCGGTTTTGAAGAACTCTTTCAATTCTGTGTTCGGATCGGCCAATGCCGCAGCGGCCGTCAGGACTGCGGCAAGAAAAATCCCGAGGCAAATGGCCTGCAACAACGGGCGGGCATCTTGAACATCGTGGGTTCGAGACCGTGGCAACTTGAGCATTTTTGTATCCGCAGATTTTGCAGGAGTTCGATTAGTTGAATCGTCAGTCATGGCATCAGTCTTTTTGAACGTTGAGATAGCTGGCGGCCTAATCGATAAAATCGCGATAAAGGCGCAGGCCGAGCATCCGGGTCAGTTGGACCATAAGAACCAGCGCCAGCACGGGCAGAATTGCGGCCGGCCGCGGCACAACAACAAGCAGCATCAGGAGAACCGCTGCAAACCCGAAGAGGATTGCAGACAGCATTGTGCTGGTGTCATCGTTATGGCTGCGGGTGTTATCTCGGTGCTTCAGCATGGGGGGCTCCGTCATTTCCACGGCAGCACTTTTCAATGAAATTGCGCCGGCACACGGTCGCCACTTGGGCTTTGCTGGCGCCATTTCATGACATTTATGGGGCAGGCTAAGGCGGCGCAGCAAAGGCAGGAGCGCCGCAAAATGCATTGTCTCAAAATGGTTGTCAGAAGTTCACTCTGAATAATTCAAGTTTTTCACCTATTTATCGGTTAAATTGCTGATAATTATAAATAAAGAGAGACTTTAATTGAGTGATTTTATGGTTTGTTTTCTTTTTCTGACGATACTTGAAGCTGGGTAGGTCCAATGTAGAGAGTGTGGACAAATATGTCAGTGGAAGCGGCGCGTATTGCGTTGGCCAAAAATCCGGAAACCGACACGCCGGAAGAAAACCAAAAGGCGGTTGCTCCGGACGAGCCGCCAGCGTTGGCCCTAGCCGGACTGCAATTTTTCGTTGCCGATATCTCCAATAAAACAATTCTCTGGCACGAACTCGGTAGTCAAAGTTTTCATAGTGAAGTCAAAGATTTGCAGCAGGCTCCTTCGACCCAGGCTTTGCGAAATCTGGCTGCAGAAGACCGCAAGACAATATTGCACTTGATTCAGGGCGCGATTCGGGAGGGGTCGGCAGGACCCTTCGATGTGGGCGGGGGGCCTGATCACCGAATTCCGGGTATTCCGATTGTTGCTCAACGCTATGAACTTGCAGACGGTCGGACCGTCATATTCTGCTTCCCGTCCATTGGGGAGGATGAGAACCCCGGACGTATCGTGCTGGGACTCGCGCCGATCCTCCAGCACTTTGTAGCGTCCTCCAATCGTGTAGTTCTGCTGGTCGACAATTTCGGCTATGTGCGTTTTGCCAGCGATGGTTTCGTCAAGACGTTTCAAATCGAGGATGAGCGCCTGATCCTTGGGCGCAACATTGCTCACATCCAAAAGCGGGTCGGCCGGACGATCGTTTCTCTGGCACTTGGTGCACTGACCCGAAGGGCGAGCGCCACCGGGCGGGGGAAGTTTCTGCTGGCCTCCAATGATGCCATCGAGCTCGCCTATGAAGCCATGCATTTTCGCATTGGCGGAACAGTTGGCGGCGTTCTGTTCTCGGCGGGCCGGATCGGCGGCGATGTGGATTTCATGAAGGTATTTGAGATTTGCAGTGCCCCCATGCTGGTCGTCAATTCCAAGTCGCGCATGATCGTCGCAGCGAACAAGGCGGCGATGAAAACCTATCATCTGACAACAGACATTATGGACAATAAGACGATCACGGAGACCTTGCTTCATCCCAACAACTATTCGTCTTTGCTCGGTGCTGCCCAGGAAGGCGCTGAAATTCCCATGTCAGTTCCGGTTAATATGCTCAACGGTCAGACCAAAAAGAAACGCTTCCGGGCCATGCTGATTGACAAGGACAGCAAGGAGCCGAAGCTGGTTCTGGAAACCAGGAGCTAATCCGGGCTCCTCGCGTCCTCAATTGTGGTGGCAGAATATTCCTCCTTCAAAAATGCTGGTCAGGTCCTAAATACCTGCCCGCTTCTCCATGCAAAATTGCTCCCATGAAGCCTGTTTTGCGCAAAGTTTTCCTTGTTTTCCCGGGAAAGCAGTTCTACGTTCCGCGCGCTAACTTTCCCGTTTCCCCCTGGAGGACATTATGGGCTTTCTTGCTGACGCATTGGCGCGAGTTCAACCTTCTGCGACCATCGCTGTCACCAACAAGGCACGCGAGCTGAAAGCCGCAGGCCGCGATGTGATCGGTCTCGGTGCTGGCGAGCCGGATTTCGACACCCCGGACAACATCAAGGCAGCTGCCATTAAGGCAATCAACGACGGTAAGACCAAATACACGGCTGTAGATGGCATTCCGGAGCTGAAAGCTGCGATCGTCGAAAAGTTCAAGCGGGAAAACGGACTCACGTACGAAACCAATCAGATCACGGTCGGCACTGGCGGCAAGCAGGTGCTCTACAATGCACTGGTTGCCACCATCAATCCGGGCGATGAGGTCATCATCCCGACGCCGTATTGGGTGAGCTATCCGGATATGGTTCTGCTGGCTGGCGGCGAACCGGTGATCGTGGAAGCCGACAAGTCGACCTTCAAGATCACCCCGGAAGCGCTGGATGCAGCCATCACCTCCCGCACCAAGTGGCTGATCTTCAACTCACCGTCCAACCCGTCTGGTGCCGCGTACACGGAAGCTGAACTGAAGGCGCTCTGCGACGTTCTGGTCAAACATCCGCAAGTTTGGGTGATGACCGACGACATGTATGAGCACCTGGTCTACGACGACTTCGAGTTCACGACACCGGCTCAGGTCGAACCCTCTCTTTATGAGCGGACGCTGACCGTCAATGGTGTGTCCAAAGCCTATTCCATGACCGGATGGCGCATCGGGTATGCCGGTGGCCCGGTCGAGCTGATCAAGGCCATGGCCAAGGTTCAGTCTCAATCCACCTCGAACCCGAGCTCGATCGCTCAGTGGGCTGCGGTTGAGGCAATTTCCGGCACGCAGGACTTCATTCCGACCAACAACGAAGTCTTCAAAGGCCGCCGTGATCTTGTTGTCTCCATGTTGAACCAGGCCAACGGAATCTCTTGCCCGGTTCCGGAAGGCGCGTTCTATGTCTTCCCATCCTGTGCGGGCACCATCGGCAAGACAGCGCCGTCCGGCAAGGTGATCGAGAACGACGAAGACTTCGTCACCGAGCTTCTTGAAACCGAAGGCGTTGCGGTTGTGCATGGATCGGCGTTCGGCCTTGGTCCCAACTTCCGGGTTTCCTACGCAACCTCAACCGAAGCATTGGAAGAAGCCTGCACCCGCATCCAGCGCTTCTGCGGCAACCTGAAGTAAGACGTTCTGGACTTCGAAAACACGAAGGGCGGCCGAACGGTCGCCCTTTTTTGTTTTGCTTGTACCCTGGACTTGGCGAACCTCTAACTCCGTTCTAAAGGCCGCAGGAAATGGCGGTCGTAGCGCCGGATGCAATCGGTCTTTTCGGCCAGCTCATACGCCTTCAAGCAGTCTTCGTCTTCCATGCTTTTTGTCCGGTATTGCTCATATTCGGCCAATGACGGGAAGGAAAACAGGCAGACGGCCAGGTCATTCGGGCTTTCGTGCGGAAGATAGTAACCGTGATGAATGCCACCGAATTTTTCCACCAGCGGCACCCACATTTTTGCGTATTCCTCAAACTCCGCAATCTTGGACGGGTTGAGCTCATACCGCACATAACAGGTGATCAAAGTGGTTCTCCTCCAACTTCTGGCTGTTTGACATTACTTGCCAAGGAAACATCCAGAAGTTCAACCTCTTTGATCTGGCGACTGCTTGACCTTCTTGCGAAGCAAGCAAACAGCCTCTCAAAGGACTTGACCTATCCGCTGTCTAGCTCGCCCGGACCTGCTCGATGAAGCCGCTGACTTCAGACTTCAGCCGTTCGGATTGGGTCGACAACTCCTGCGAAGCTGAGGTCACTTCGCCAGCCGCCGCCCCGGTTTCCTGGGCAGCTTCACTGACACCGGCAATGTTGATATTGACGTCATTGGTTCCGGAGGCAGCTTCCTGAACACTCCGTGAGATCTCCTGAGTGGTCGCGCCTTGCTCTTCCATAGCCGCGGCGATACCTGTTGCAACTTCATTTAGGTTCAAGATGCTCTCTGAAATCTGCGACATGGAAGACACCGCGTCTTTTGTTGCGGACTGAACTTCTTCGATTTGCCGGTTGATCTCTTCCGTCGCCTTGCCGGTTTGTCCGGCGAGTTCTTTGACCTCGGAGGCCACGACCGCGAACCCCTTGCCAGCTTCGCCTGCACGGGCGGATTCGATGGTTGCATTCAAGGCAAGAAGATTGGTTTGTTCAGCGATATCGGAGATAATCTTGACCACATCACCGATTTTTTCGGCCTTATTCGACAGCACTTCAATCTGATGGCTGGTGTTTGAGGCCCGCTCAACAGCCTCTTGTGAAGCTTCAGATGCGCGAACCATTTGCCCGCTGATTTCGTTGATGGATGCAGCCATCTCTTCTGCAGCCGTGGCGACGGTTTGGACATTGGCTGTTGCCTGTTCCGAAGCTGCGGCAACGGTCGCAGCGCGGTTGTTGGCTTGGTCTGAAATATGGGCCATTGCTCCGGCCGTCGAATTCAGTTCTGTTGATGCGGATGAGACGGTCTCAATGATGGACCCGACCTTGGTATCGAAGTCATCGGCCAGCTGCTGCATGGTTTTGCGCCGTTCGGTGGCCGCGCGCTCGGCATCTTCAGCCTGTTGCTGTTCCAGCCGGTGTTTCTCTATGGCGTTCTCCTTGAACACTTGGACGCAATTGATCATGTCGCCGATTTCATTTGTCCGCATGGCCGGCAGCTCTACATCTGTATCCCCGTCTGCCAAACGGGTCATTGCCGCGATTAAACTCCGGAAACCAGAGCTCACCATGCGAATGATCACGAGGGCCAGGAGTATCACGCCAAGTACGGTGGCGACGGCTGTGGTGGTGGCCTTCCATTGATTGGCAACGGCGTGCGTCTTCATCGTCGCAAGGGAGTTCAAGAGATCGGCGCCGAGCGTGTCTTCAATCTCTTTGAGGCCATTGATTTTTTTAGTGATTGCCGCAAACCAAGTCCCGGCTTCCAGCCCCTCAAGGTCTCCAGAAAGACCGCCAGCGAAGATGGTCTTGCGCATGCGGTCGACATTGCGGGCAGGGGCACCAGACATGATCTGCTCAAAAAAGGCGCTTTGCTCCTTTGTCGCCTCGCTTAAAAAGACGTCGTTATACGTGTTCTGCATGGAGACAAGCTGTTTGAACTTGTCCAGAAGTGCGGGATCGAACTTGCCTGCAGCCAAACCATTGGAGCCGACTGCGCGTTCAATACCGGCCCGTTCCTTGCCCTGTAGGTAATTGGTGTAGGCAAACAGCCTGCGAACAATGACCGGGTCGCTGCTCAGCGACGTCATGGAGCCGATCAGCGACAGGTTTTTGCCATTCAGCTGAGTGTAATAACCAATCGCATCCTTGGCGGCGATCGCTTGCGTATCGACCTTGTCCCGGACCGTACTCATTTGATCAACTTGTTTCAGGATTGCTGACAGAGCTTTGGAAAACACTGGTCCATACGTTTCCGGATCAAAGGATGCCAAAAAGCTATCTAGCTCACCATGTTTGCCGTCAGTCAGTTTGCGCTGATTTGCCAGTTCGGTGACAAACCGGGTGCCGCCACTTCCCAGAAACACTGCAGTGGCGCCGCGCTCCTTTTGTTGTTCATGCACCACTGCGCTGAGTTTGGTTGAAAGATTGATCAGCTGACTGAGCTGTTCAGTCTCCTCAACGGTCTCGTATTCTTTGAAAACACTCTGTCCGGCAAATAAGATTGTCGCAATCAGTGGGATTGCTGCAACAAGCATGATTGCGTGAGTGATCTTGAGATTACGCATGAACATTTCTGGAATCCAGTTTTGACGAGGTGTCGTAAGGTACGTGTGCGGATTTGGAGGGTTTCTTGGTGTTTGAGGTTTCTAACTAGTTAAAGTGGAGTGCTGGATTGTTGATATTGGCGTAATCTGATACCTTTTGTCGCTCTTCTATTATCTATTCTTATGTTTATTGGCTAAGTATTAGTCCGTACAGTTCTTGACTTCGGTCAAGATTGATTTTTTTGATGAAATTCTTGTCTGCGTTACTTGGTGCGACTGGCGGCGGTCCAGATGCCTGATATTTCTTGCAGTGATGGTGGCTTGAAAGGCCTTAGGCTTTTCTGCTTCCAAAAGTTGCATTAGCATAAGGGCTCCTTTTGCGGAGTTCAGCATGACCCATTCAAAACAAAAGCGTTGGCTGACGGACCTTTTGGAAGGCTTGCCATCTATTGTCTTTATCCTGCTGTGGCGGCAAAGCGGGGATATTGAGACTGCGGGCTGGCTTGGGTCCGGTGTGGCGTTGGGGGTATTGGCAGTCCTGGTTTATCTAAAGGCCAAAATGCATCCGGTGTTTATCGGAATAAACCTTCATATCCTTTTGGCAACTCCGATAATTGTTGGGTTGTTCCGGACCGGACAGACAGAAATTGCTGAGGTGTTGTCGGCAAATACTCATTCCGGGGTGCTTGTGACAGTGCTGATCGTTGGGATTGGGCAAACTCTGTTTTCGGCAAGACGATTTTCGGCACTGGAAGACGTTTCAGACACTGTTCAGCTACGGTATTCGCTGGTGTTCTTGGGGGCTTGTGCGCTGGGCGCAGGCTGGGCGTTGACAACAACGGGCAGCAGTTTTGTGCCCGTAGTCGCGACGCTGACGGTGCTCTTTGTGGGCCGGAACTTCTTGCAGGCGCGTTTGAGCGACAAGAATGGGAGCGGAGCCGCAGCAGTTACCGGAAGCGCGGTTGGAAGCGGCAAGGGGTCTTCTGTAGATCCGGCCACCTGATGCTGGCGGGCTTGATTGCCACGTCCCTACGCGATCAAATTCAAAAAATCGGACCACTGCCGCATTGAGTGCTCTTGTGTTTATGTCGGAATAGGTCTAATCCGTACAGCAAATGCTGGACAAGTCATATTAGATGACCTAAAGTAAGTCTGGTGGAGTTACCGAAATATTTTCTGCTTTCCAATTGGTCGTTCTTAATGAACTTCCGGTACTCTTATCTGTTGTTTGTGAATAAGAGAAATATTTAAAAAGTATATCTTGCGCGATTTTCAGTGGGGTGAAGATGCTGCGGCAAGGCGATAACGAAAGCAGGCAGTAGTTCTGCAAGAATACAATCATGTGGGCAATTAAAACTGTGCTGTTCAGTGGAGGAGCTCATGGCTGACATTTTTAGGTTTTTTAATCCTGCGACAGGATCTCATTATTTCGCCGTCGGGGCGGAAGAGCGGGCAACAATCGCCGCGGCCAATCCCACCTGGTTAAACGAAGGCAAGGCTTTTGGCGCAGAGACTGTGCCGACAGAAGGATTGGTTCCGGTCGTCCGTTACTTCAATCCGGAATCCGGCCGGTACCTGTTTACTGCGAGCACGTTCGAACAAGCGATCATCGTCACCCAAGGCTGGGTGCCGCAAGAAACCTCCTTCTATGTGGCGCAAGGCGCTCCGAACACGGGAACGGGCAATACGCTGGCGGTGGTGCGGATCTACCACCCGGTGTTGCAGGTTCATGTCTGGTCTGCAAATGCGGAGGAGATTGCCATTCTGGAAGCCATTCCGGGCGCCAGAAATGAAGGCGTGGCCTATTATATCGATCCAAATTACAGCGATGAAACGCCGACCACACCACCGACGGATCCGGGTGAGAACTCCATCGTCTTGACAGAGAATGTGGATGTGCCGGGAGCGACCTCGCCGGCGCAGGACACACAGGGCACAGATGCGGTTGATGTTTATACGGCAGTGCATGACCCAACCGGCAATGCAACGACGTTGTCAAACTCCGATACGCTGGACGGTGCAGGTGGCACCGACAAGTTCAATTTGACGGTGGTCAGCACCGGGAACGGGGACGTCACAGCGCCGACATCCAGCAATGTTGAAGAGTTCAACATCACCAACCAGGTGACCAACGGCAATACGTTCATCCTGAATTTTCAAAATATTACCGGTGAAACAAAGGTGGCGGATGTGTCGTCGACAAGCACCGGCGGCAGCGTCAGCCGGATGATCAATGTCGACGACGGCACAACTGCGGCGATGACCAACACGCTTGGGCTTTTTGAAGTCAATTTCAGCGGTTCGCGGACCGGAACCAGCGATGCTTTTGCGCTGGAACTGAGTGGCGCGGGGTCGGCAACGCAAGTTTCAACCTTCAGCACGGTTACCACAAACGGAGATTCGGACAGCAGCTTTGAAGTTGCCAACATTACAAGCTCGACCACGGCCTCCTATGTCACACTGGACACGGGAACCGGGATGAGTTTGGCGACTGTGAATGTTTCGGGTGACGCAGCGTTGACCCTGGGTGAAAGCCAGAACTTTGCTGGCCTGAAAACTGTAGATGCCAGTGCTATGACCGCTGGCGGCCTGATGATGGATGCGCGCGGCAGCACGGAAAGCGGATTTTCTTTCACGGGCGGCAGCGGAGACGACAGGATCGTTCTGCTCAACACCACAATAAACACCGCAGCCACACTTAATGGCGGTGGCGGCACCGACACTCTGGCGACCCAAACCTTTGGTGGTTTGACCACCTCAGTGGTGAATTCGGCATCGAATTTCGAGATCCTGGAGGGCATCAATGGCGGTGAGACTCTGGCCGCAGCTGGATTTACCGGCATTAGCAACTTCCTGTTCTCAGGATCGGCAGCCAGCACTCAAACGACCATTTCCCAATTAGAGACTGCGGATACTGTTGCGTTTGCCTCCGATATCAGTTTTGCAGGCGACGATGCGTTGCAATTGCAGGGCAATGTTGTCGGGACAACGGCAAATCTTGAACTACGCGCGACCAGCTCTTCAGGTGGCGAAGTGTCTTTTGCCGCTGCCAACACTGGAGCCGACACGCATGTCATCGACTTGACCAATGTGTCGATCCTCAACCTCAGCAGCACGATCACGTCTGGCAGCCAGTCAAATGCCAACTTGATCCAAGCTAATCAGGCGGGAACAACGCACTTTGATTACGGTTTCGCGAACTCAGGAACACAAAACGTCAATATCTCTGGGTCGCATGCGCTGACCATTAGTGCGGTTGAAGGGCAGTCACTGGCCAGCGGTCAGAAGGTCGCCGGCTTCTCCGCGGCGGTCAATGTTGATGCGAGCAGTTTCACCGGTGTGCTGCGAATTGCCGGATCAGACAGCGCCGATTCCATCGGTGGTGGTTCTGCGGCCGATATCATCTATGGCCAGGATGGTGCAGATGTTATCACCGGTAATGGCGGGGCCGATCAGATCCGGTTCTCAGGCTTCAACAGCTCAACCGACAGACTGACGGACTTCACAGTCGGCACAGATAAGATTGGTCTGAACGACATAGATTTTGCCAACACAACGGCGACGCAAGCCGGTGCGGCACTGGATGCGGGCGACTACGGCACGGTGGCTGCTGTCACTGATATCGCAGTCGGGAATGCATTGCAGGTGATAGAGCTGTCGACCTCTCAGACCAGTACAGAGTTGACCACCAGCTTAGGCGCTGCGGTCGCGGCCTACGTTCTGGTGCACAATTCGACCACTGGCAAGGGAGAGCTTTGGTACGATACAGACTGGAGCAGCACGGCCGACAGATCGCAACTTGCGACATTCGACAATGTTACGACACTGGCAGGCGTTCAGAGCTTCAGCAACACTGATTTTGTGGAATATCTCTACTAGCAAGGCCTGTTCAGTTTTTTGGTTAGTCCCGGCAGGCTGTGTTCGCGCCGGGACATGCCGAAAATGAGTTTGTCCGGCTGTTGTTTCTGTTGATCTGCTGCGTCCGGTTCAGCCGGTTGTTGCTCTCGATGCGCTGCTGGGTCGAGAAGTTGTTCTGCTGACGGTTCAAATTCTGATTGAGCTGCTGTTGCGCAGATGGGGCAAGTGTCGAGCCCGGCTGGATGACACCGCGAGGTTGAATGGATTGGGCCATTGTCTGCTGGATGGGCAGAAAAACAAGCAAAGCTGCGGCGGCAAGAAAGCAGCTTGAATGCTGGAAAACGGATTTGTTGTCGAGCGTCATGCGGAGACTTCCTGATCTTTCGGAGCCGGTTTGTTCAATGTGCCTGCGGGGATGGACAGGACCGCTACAATTGCGGCCAGCGCGAAAATCATCATGTAAAACGCGGGCGCCATGTCGTCTGATGTGCGTTGAATAAGATAGGTCGCAACGGCAGGAGCAGTACCGCCAAATGTTGCTAGGGCGACATTATAGCCGATGGATATCACGCTGATACGTACTGATCGCGGCGCAATCTCGGTCATGGTGCCGGGATTGCAGCCAAACAGCACACCGATCACGAGCGCAAATCCGGCCTGACCGAGCACGATCATCCAGGCCGCTTGATGGTGGATCGCCCAGAACAAAGGGTAGCACAACACCAGCAGGAGCATGTTGAACGTGAGCAAGACCTTACGGCGGCCAACGACATCGGAGAGCCAGCCGCCCAGGGGGACAATCAGCATGATCAGCACAAGTGCGAAGGTGTTGATGTCCATGGCTTCGGCCGTGGAGATATGCATTTGTTCGGTCAAATAGGTCACGGCAAACACGAACATGATGTAGAAACCGACATTGGTCGACAAAGCGAGGCCCGCGACCCGAAGAATGTCGGCCCAATGATAACGAATGGCCTTTACCAGCGGCGGTGTTTCCTCTTGCCCCTGTTCGGATGCGCCGATCTCCTCTGTCACGTTCAAAGACCTGCGCAAGAGAACGCCAGCGGCCATAATAATGATCCCCGACAGGAAGGCGATCCGCCAGATTCCATCTGCCATCTGTGCATCTGTAAACAGGTTGGAGAGGACCGTGGTCAAACCAGAACCAAGCAGGAAACCGGCCATGCAGCCACACATTGAGACGCTTGCGTAAATACCGCGCCTGCGCCGCGGTGCCTGCTCTGCAATGAAGACGATCGATCCGGTAAATTCGCCGCCGACGGAAACCCCTTGTAGAACTCTGAATATGACGAGAAGCACACCGGCTGCCGGACCAATCTGGTCGTAGGTTGGCAACAGACCAATACCGACCGTGCTGATCCCCATCAATGTAATGGACAGCGTCAGGACGTATTTCCGGCCCAGGGTGTCCCCAATGTGGCCAAAAGCCATGCCGCCGAGTGGCCGGGCAAGGTAACCGGCGGCAAAGGCGCCGTAGACTGCCAGCAGTGAACTCAGCGGATCTGTTGTCGGAAAAAACTCAGATGCGATGTATTGGGCGAGGTAGCCGTAGATTGCAAAATCGAACCACTCAAGAACATTGCCGATCGCGCCGGCTGTCAGAACTTGGCGCATCGTCGGTTGCGGTGAAGTGTCGTTTCCGGTGGGCAGTGTGGCAGTTTCAGTCACGGTTGTCCTCCACCCGAAAATACTGTGTGGCCATAGTTCCATGCTGGCATTTTAGCCTGCTGATTGCCAGTTAGAGTTTTTCGCTGGTGCTGGACTTCATTAAGAAGACCGGCTGCAGGTGTGTGGCTGCTCAGTGATGAAATCTGTTCAAAACAAACTTGCCGATGCGGTCACAGGCTTTGGTCTTGACTCCGGTCAACGCCGAATTGGTGCGGTGCGGTGCATAATTTGCTTGCGTTGACGGGGACGTCGGCGCGACGATAAACCACCGCCCCAGACTGAAGGTTGCGAAAGCAATTGGGGCTTAGTGCCACGAGTGCTTTGCTTACGGCCTTCATTCCCATCCGGGCGAGACGCGGCAGGCCCGCGTCAATTCCGCCGGCCGCGCCGCGTTGTGACGAGGAGACCCTCGGGCAAACGGGAGGCATAGTATGGCGAATAACAATAATGGAAAGGTAACCTCGGGCGGCAGGGAACCGCGCTGCGTGGCGCTGGTCGGCCCCTTTGGCAGCGGCAAAACCAGTCTGCTGGAGGCGATCTTGGCGCGCACTGATAAGGTTGACCGGCAAGGGACGGTTGCCGATGGCAATACGATCGGGGACGGCTCTGCAGAGGCGCGTGCCCACGGCATGAGCGTGGAGCTCAACTTTGCCGATGCAGAATATCTCGGAGACCAGTTTCACTTTATCGACTGCCCGGGCTCCGTTGAGTTTTTGGGCGAGATGGATAGCGCGCTTTCTGGAGCAGATTTGGCTGTTGTCGTGGCTGAGGATGATGAACGCAAGGTTCCTGCCTTGCAGCTGATCCTCAAAGCTCTCGAAGCCCGCGCCATTCCGCGGGTTTTGTTTTTGAACAAGATCGATAAAAGTACCCGGCGGGTTCACGATGTCCTGAACCTCCTCCAGCCGGCGTCTGACGTGCCGCTTGTCCTGCGGCAAATTCCGATTTGGGAAGATGGCCAGGCGACCGGATTTATCGATCTGGCGCTAGAACGGGCGCATGTCTATCACGAGAAAGAAGAAAGCACCGTGATCGACATGTCCGATGAGGACCGGGCGCGGGAGCACGAAGCCCGCTTCACCATGCTGGAACATTTGGCCGATCATGACGACAGTCTGATGGAAGCCCTGTTGGAAGATATTGCACCTGACCGGGACCGGGTCTTCGCTGACCTTGTCAATGAGATGCAGGACGGCTTGATTTGCCCTGTGTTCTTTGGATCTGGGGAACACGGCAACGGCGTGACCCGGCTTCTAAAAGCGCTGCGCCATGAAGTGCCCGGTGTTGACCGCCTGAAAAACCGGATTTTAGACGATCAATCCGGAAGTGCGCTGCAGGTGATCAAGACCCTTCACACCCAGCACGGTGGGAAACTGTCTGTCGCCCGGATCCTGGAAGGTCAGGCAGCAGACGGCGACAATCTGGTGATGAAGGATGGCACGGAAGTCAAAATTTCCGGTCTTTTCTCTCTCTTCGGGCAGCATGTGAACAAGATTGCAACGGCCGGTAAAGGGGACCTTGTTGGTCTAGGACGCCTGGATGAAGTTCATACCGGCGACGTGTTGAGCCTTGAGGGCAGTGGTCTTACCAGCCTGGACCAACTGGAACCGCGGCAACCGGTGTTGGCAATCGCGATCGAGGCGGGCCAGCGCAAGGACGAAGTGCGGTTGTCGGCGGCACTCACCAAGCTGGTGGAAGAAGACGGCTCTCTGACGGTTCAACAAAACCAGACGACCGGCGAAACTTTGCTTAGCGGCCAAGGGGAAATGCATCTGCGTGTCGCGCAGGAGCGGTTGTCCGGCAAATACGGGTTGGAAGTCACAGCGCATACGCCGCATGTTCCCTATTCTGAAACCATCCGTAGCAGCACCAAGATCCGTGGGCGCCACAAGAAACAATCCGGTGGTCACGGCCAGTTCGGCGATGTGCTGCTTGAGATCAATCCCCTGCCGCGCGGTGAGGGCATTCAGTTCAGTGATCGGATCACCGGCGGTGTTGTGCCCAAGCAATATATTCCCTCTGTGCGTGATGGCGTGTTGGATGCCTTGAGCCAAGGGTCCTTAGGGTTCCCAGTGGTGGATCTTTCGGTCTGCCTGGTCGACGGTTCCTATCATTCCGTCGACAGCTCAGATCAGGCCTTCAAGATGGCAGGTATCCTGGCCATTCGGGAAGGGCTTCCTGAGTGCAAACCAGTGCTGCTAGAGCCGATCCACAAGGTTGTGGTTGCGTGCCCGAGTGATGCAACAGCGCGGATTAATGCCATTGTTTCGGCGCGGCGCGGGCAGTTGCTCGGCTTTGATGCAAGGCCAGGCTGGAACGGCTGGGATGAGGTCCAAGCTTTGATGCCAGAAGCGGAAATCGGCGACCTCATTGTGGAACTGCGCTCGGCGACGGCTGGGGTTGCCAGTTACACAGATGAGTTCGACCATATGGCTGAACTCTCAGGGAAAGCGGCTGACCAGGCACTGCAGAAGTCCGGCAAACAAGCTGCTTAATGCACTGAGATAAGTGCTCACAGGGACCGGTGATCACGGAAAAGTCTTCCGTGGTCACCAGGGCGTTATTTGCCATTGAATTGCCTTTTCGGTTTTCTCTGCCGAAATAGGAGTTTGATTGATGAACATTTTCAAAAAGCGTAGCTGGGAACTTCCGGAGCGCGAGGCAACACCGGAACATGTTTATCTGAACCGGCGAGCACTGCTTGCCGGCATTGCTGGAAGCGGCGCTTTGATTGGTTCCGGTCTTGGTATCCGTCCGGCCTTTGCCGAGGAAGATCCGAGCGCAGGGCTTTACCCGGTAACACGCAACGCGGCCTTCACACTCGACCGGCCGCTTACGGACGAAGATGTCGCGTCAAAATACAACAACTTTTATGAGTTCGGTTCTCATAAGCAGATCTGGCCAGCGGCCCAGAGCCTTGAAATCCGTCCTTGGACGGTCACCCTTGATGGCTTCATCGACAATCCGCAGACCCTTGATATTGATGACCTTTTGGCGAAAATGCCTTTGGAAGAGCGGCTCTACCGACATCGCTGTGTTGAAGCCTGGTCCATGGCTGTGCCGTGGTCCGGTTTCCCGTTAGCTGAGCTGGTCAAATTGGCCGGACCGCAAACAGGCGCAAAGTACTTGCGCTTTGAAACCTTCTTGAATCCGGAAGTGGCCAGTGGCCAGAAACAATCCTGGTATCCGTGGCCCTATGTCGAAGGGCTGACCCTGGCAGAAGCCACCAATGAACTCGCCTTCATGGCAACGGGGATTTACGGCAAGCCTCTTGCAAAACAATTCGGCGCTCCGATCCGATTGGTCACGCCCTGGAAGTATGGCTTTAAATGTATCAAATCGGTGGTCCGAATTTCCTTCACAGACCAGAGGCCGGTGAGTTTCTGGGAAGAAATTCAGCCGAAGGAATATGGCTTCTGGGCGAATGTGAACCCGTCGGTTCCCCATCGGCGGTGGCCGCAAGCAAGCGAGAAACTTCTCGGCACCGATGAACGCCGCAATACGCTTCTGTATAATGGCTATGAAGAGCAGGTCGCCGGATTGTACAAAAACATGACTGGTGAGCTTTTGTTCATGTAGATCATGTAGTGTTTTCTTTCTTGGAGCTAGAGAATAGTACCTACTTTCTCTATGAGAGTAGGTACTTTTGTACATTGCGGTTCATACATTTTCCAAAATAGAATTTCGATAATACTCTTCTTTTCAAAGCGTGCTTGTGAGCGTGCAGGAGAAGTGAATGATTGTCGACTGGATTGCAAATGTTGGCGCGCTTTCTTTTGGTGCTCTCGCCTACTATTTCTTTGCGCGCCGCGAAACTCTCCAGAAAAACCGGCCTCTGGGCATCGCCTCTCTTGGCATCCTCTTCGGTGCCTTGTCGGCGCTGGTGGTGTTAATGCCGGTGCATATCTCCGATGGGTCTACGTTTGACACGCGCGGCGGTCCCGCGATCCTGGCAGGCTATTTCCTTGGTCCGGTCGGCGGTCTGATTTCTGCCGGAATTGCGAGTGCCGCGCGCATTTGGGTGGGAGGGCCATTTGTAATAGGTGGGGCACTAAGCCCATTTGTTTACATGTTTTTTGGGACTTGGTGCGGATCATATTGCGCTTACCGGAAAACAGGTCCCAGCCCCTTACGTTTATTGGCAATGGCTGTTCTTGGTACGATTGTCATTCTGCCCTGTTTTTTTATCGATCAGGGGATCGAAGTCGGGTTCTCAGTCCTTCAAAATGCCTGGTATCTCCTACTCCTTGGCAATATTGCCGGTGTCGTAATCCTGGGGACAATGGTCGGGGAAGCACGCCGATTTGCGAAAGAGCACTCGGAACTCAAGACGACGATGCGGTTAGCAGATCTCGCGCGGTCTTCAGCAGGAATAGCTATTTGGCGATTTGACATGGATGCCAACCGGCTGATCTGGGATGAGGCCATGTTCAAATTGTTTGATGTCGATCCAGCGACGTTCCATGGTGAGTTTAATGATTGGGAAAAAACTGTTCATCCAAGGGATTTAGGTGCTGCGCGAGAGGCATTTGTTACCGCATATGAGCATAAATCGCCGTTTGCCACAGAATTCAGGATCATATTGCGCGATGGAACTATCCGGTGGATTACCGCCCACTGCGATTTTGTAGAAGATGACGACGGTAAGGTCGTTGAAGCGGTTGGTGTTAATTGGGATGTAACGGAAGAGAAAACTCTCGCAAAAAAACTAGCTGAGCAAGAACAAGAAGCCCGCCTTCGGTCAGAGGAACTCGAAGTGACACTGGCATCTGTGGTTCAGGGTGTCAGTGCTTTTGATGCCGATGGCAACCTTCGCTTCTGCAATACAAAGGTTCCAGAAATTACGGGTTTATCCAAGGATCGGCTTGTACCAGGCGTTTCAAGTGAAGATTACAACAGCTACCGCGCCGGTGCGGTCATCTCGGACTTTCACAATGGGACGAACCTAAGTTCGCCAGGCAAGGATTGGCCTGAAACTCATGTGCGGTCCCTCATTCATTTGGTCAGTGGCCGGATTTTGTCATTTTCAGCCGCACCAATGCCCAACGGAGGTTGGGTGGAAACTTATGAAGATGTGACTGAAAAGGCGATCGCGGACCAACGTGTCAAAAAAGCAGCGGAAACTGACACTCTGACGGAACTGGCGAACCGCTTGTCTTTTAAAAACGCCCTAGACACGGCGTTAGCAAAAGCGCACAGGGAGGACGTTGACGATCAGTTTTTGTTGCTCATCGATCTGAACGACTTCAAAGCGGTGAATGACAGTTTCGGGCATATTGTCGGAGACCGTTTGCTTAAACATGTAGGCGAGGTTCTCAGGGCTATTGCTTCTGGAGGAGATCATGCAGCGCGGCTTGGAGGAGATGAATTTGCGCTGATTATGACTTCAACGAGTGAAGCGGACGTACACCACATTGCCAAAAGCCTTTGCACTCAGTTTGCAGCGCCCGTCGATCTTGGCGGTTTGGTGATCAACAGCGGTCTATGTGTCGGGATTGCGACAATCCTGCCCGGTTACACCGAATCTGAACAAATTCTGTCGCGCGCAGATTTGGCGCTGTACAAAGCCAAAGCCGAAAAAACATCCACGTACCGTTTTTATAACTTGGAAATTGCTCGGGAAGAAGCAGAGCGGCGGCAGACCAAAAGTGCACTCATTCAGGTAGTGCGGGACAGGGGTTTAGATGTCTATTGTCAGCCGATTTTGAACCTCGAAAACAAATCCGTAGACCATTTTGAAGCGCTTGTGCGCTGGAATAAGGATGACGCACATTACTTGCCGCCATCGAACTTCATTCCGTTGGCTGAAGAAATTGGTTTGATATCCGAAGTCGGGGACTTCGTTCTGACAGAGGCCTTGAAGGCGCTTTCGAGTTGGCCGGACGGCCTTTACGCGTGTGTCAATGTGTCTGTTCTCCAGTTAGGCAATGGGCAATTCGTGGAGAAAGTCACTAATGGCTTGCAGGCGTATGGGATACCCCCGCACAGGCTTGAACTCGAGGTGACAGAAAGTGTCGTGATGTCAGCGGGCTCGGGTGCACACGAGGATTTACGCAAACTGCGGAATGCGGGCCTGACCCTGGCTCTAGATGATTTTGGGACTGGCTTTTCCTCTTTTGGATACCTTCAGGATCTCCCTTTCAACAAGCTGAAGATAGATCGCAGGTTCGTCTCTGAAGTCGATACCAGCGAAGGCAGTGCTTCCATTTTGCGCACCTTGGCAGCGCTTGCCCGTAATCTTGATATGACCTGTACGGCCGAAGGCGTGGAGAACGCCAGCCAATTGGACTTTGTGTCCAATTGCGGGTGCCACTATGCGCAAGGCTATTTTATTGGACAGCCGATTCCCATTGATGATGTCCCGATCATTCGGTCCGCTGTTCCTGCAGGTTCTGCGGCGCAGCCTGCCAGCGTCTAGAGCGCGTCGCAATTTATTGAGATGCGCTTTAGTTCCAAACACGGATACCTGAATTTGGCAAAAAAAATGCCGGGTCAAAGACCCGGCAGTTTGAATTGATTCACTGTAATCAGTGGAATCACCTTCCAGAGGGGAACAGCTGGTCTGGGTATCACTGGGAGGAGGACGTGACACCCGTGTGACCAACAGTGATGCTTATATGCAGTGCACAAGCTGCATAAACAAGAGGCAGTTGCGCAGATCTGCTATGCAAATTGCGCAGAGCTCCCAATTTCCCTTGTTTTTCCGTACTTTCGGCGTGTCCGTACTGAATTAAATAGTGTGCGCTGCAGCAAAGATCCGGTGTTCTTTGCGGAGTTTTGGGGTGGATGCTGACGAAGTGGACAGGTGGTCTGCCTCGAAATCTCTCATTCTAGCCAAGTAAGATGTTTTGATGCGGACGGCCATTTACCGCCGATTGTTCGAATCAATAGACCCATTTTTGAGCGTTCTGCAGCAGGAATTCCCGGAAAGCGGTGACACGGGCGGTGTTCTTCAGTTCCGAGGGATAGACGAAATAGGTGTCAAAAGACGGCACCTTGTCTTCCTGCTCGGCAAGAACGGGAACCAAGTTGGCCCCGCTGTCGATGATGTAGTCCGGCAACATGGCAATGCCCGCGCCGGTCTGAACCGCCCGTTTGATGGCGATAATGTTGTTGACCTGAAGCACAGACCTCCGGGGACTACCGTCAGCGCGGCCAGCAGTCACCAGCCAGTTCATTGAGCGCAGATAGGCGGGGGCCTGCTCACCGAAAGTGATGATGCGATGGTCGTCAATCTCTTCGATTGTCGAGGGCGCGCCGAACCGCTGGATATAATCCGGTGATGCAAAGACGTGAAAATGCACCGTGAACAGCTTGCGCTGGATCAGATCCGGCTGGGTTGGCTGGCGCAAACGGATTGCAACATCTGCCTGACGCATGCCGAGGTCAAGCTCATCATCATCGAAGATCAGCTGCAGGTTCACATCCGGATAGATGTCAATGAAACTCCGGATGCGCGTGGCAAGCCAGGTTGAGCCGAGGCCAACAGTCGTTGTCACACGCAATGTGCCGGACGGTTTTTCCTTGCTGTCCGTCAGGCTTGATTGCACTGCTTCCAGCTTCATCAGCACGTCGCTGGCAGTGCGGTAGAGCAATTCGCCTTGCTCTGTTAGCAAAAGCCCGCGGGCATGGCGGTGGAACAGGGGCACCCCCAGATCATGCTCAAGCGCACTGACCTGGCGGCTGACGGCGGATTGACTCATGTGAAGCGTATCGCCCGCATGGGTAAAGCTGCCCGCTTTAGCGGCCGCATGAAAGATACGCAATTTGTCCCAATCCATCACAATCCCCTATCCATTCATCTGGGATTACTGTGCTATTCCGCAGCTTGTTGCGTGCTCGCAGTTTCTTGCTTGGCAAGAAACTTTTCAGCTTCCAAAGCTGCCATGCAGCCCATGCCGGCTGCGGTCACAGCCTGGCGGTAGATGTCATCGGTGACATCACCTGCAGCAAAGACACCCGGAATGGAGGTCTTCGTGGAATCTGGAGCTGTTTCCAGATAGCCGTTAGACTTTAGCGTCAACTGGTCCTTGAACAGCTCGACAGAAGGTGCGTGGCCGATTGCGATGAAGACGCCGTCGGCGGAAACTTCCTGATGGTCGCCAGTTTGCGTGTTCTTCAACCGCACACCAGTCACGGCTTTCGGTTCACCGCCTCCAAGGATTTCGTCGACCTGGTGATCCCAGATGATGTCGATCTTCTCGTGGGCAAACAGACGGTCCTGCAGGATCTTCTCTGCGCGCAGGCTGTCGCGGCGATGCACCAAGGTTACTTTGGACGCAAGGTTGGCGAGGTAAAGCGCCTCTTCAACAGCTGTATTGCCACCACCGACAACAACAACTTCCTTATTGCGGTAGAAGAACCCGTCACAGGTGGCGCAGGCTGAGACGCCAGCACCCATATAGTCCTGCTCAGAGGGAAGGCCGAGCCAGCGGGCCTGTGCGCCGGTGGCAATCACGAGCGCATCAGCGGTGAACGTCGTGCCGCTGTCTGCTTCCAGGCGGAAGGGGCGTTCGGAGAGGTCGGCCTTGATGATGGTGTCATAGACCATCTTTGTGCCGACATTTTCAGCCTGCTTCTGCATTTGCTCCATGAGCCAAGGGCCCATCACCGGATCAGCGAATCCGGGGTAGTTCTCAACATCCGTGGTGATGGTCAACTGACCGCCTGGCTGGATACCGGACACTAGGGTCGGCTCGATCATCGCGCGGGCTGCGTAAATCGCAGCGGTATAACCAGCAGGGCCGGAGCCGACGATCAAGAGTTTGCTGTGCTGTGTACTCATGGGCGTAGTTTAATCCGTTTTTCTTGTCTCAACCGTGACTGCTGGATGTTCTTCCCCAGATGAGGGCGTTCCGGCATGGTGAAGCGCGCTGTAGTCTGCCAGAATCCGTTCCGCGATCACAGGCGTAGCATCAATCGGCTCGTAGGTAGTGGTTTTCATCGGTCCTGGAAAGGGGTGAACACAGCCGAGCTGTTCCAAAGTCCCCAAAAACCGGGTGATTTTGTCGTGACCACCGCTTGGATGGAACACATGAATTGGCCGTCCGGTCGAGGTTGCTTCGCCGATCATGTTTGTGGAATCGGCCGTTGCAACAAAGGCGTCGGCTTTTGCAAGGAAGTGGCCATAGGGATTGGGGCCGTCCCCTGCCCAAAAATAGTGTCCGCCGCTGATTGCCAACTCCTCGACGGCCTTCGCTAAGTCGGCAGGCGTGCGCCGGGAAACCGTGATCAGGAAATGAGCCTGGTCATCGGTGGCCATCTGTCTCAAACCGTCAATAAATCGCTTTTGGTCAGATTCAGTGAAGGTGTGGTGACGGCTGTCCCCGCCGAGCAAAACAGCAACTTTAGGGGCTGGCGGGGAATCAATCTCCGGAAATGGTTCGGACTTCAATTCTGCCAGGCGGCTTGCCGAAAACTTATGTGGCGATGTGGGGGTGACCAGAACGTTTAGGCCACGCAGTTTATCGTGCTCCGGCACCCAAATGAGGTCGGCACTTCCCGGACCGGTTCTGGGGTCTTTTAAAAATACCGTGAAGGTCTTGCCGCCGGAAGCTTTTTTGACACGCTTCAGATAGGCAGCAGCCCGGCGTCCGGAGGCGAGGGCAATGTCGGGGTAGGGCGGCGCTATTGGGCTGTCTGCATGCGTTTCGCGATCTTTCGGAGGAAACGGGCCATAGGGCAGCCACCAGGAGTAGGGCGGCTTAGGTGCTACGGTTCGCATTTCATAGGGCAGGTGGAGTGCTTCGGCGACTCCGACACATTGAGCCACGTCGCCCGCCTTGCCATCTGACAGTATCCAAATGGTGCTGGGCGATGCCATCGATCTCAGCATAAATTGCAAGGTGTCCCGGTCGGAATCTTTCAAGATTGTGCGCAATTTTGTTATAGTCTTGCACAAACGCGCAAAAAGTCATAACTCGGCACCGAAGAAACACGTTTGTGTATGAATCTCAAGTCCTCCGGAACCTCATGCTTAGCCTTCACCGGCCCTGTATGGCGGCACCTCGATATAATATCCAAAGGAGAGCGGTGTGAAAGCGCGCCTTGATGCCATTGACTGGCAGATCCTAAAGGAATTGCAAGATGATGGCCGGATGACCAACGTTGAGTTGGCACGCCGGGTCGGTATATCTGCGCCGCCCTGTCTTCGGCGGGTCCGGGCCCTTGAAGAAGCAGGGTTGATCCAGGGCTACCGGACGCTCCTTGACGAGAAACAGCTTGGTTATGATGTCACCGCCTTTGCAATGGTCGGACTTCATAGTCAGACTGAAGCAGATTTGCTTGCCTTTGAGCAGACGGTGGAAAAATGGCCGCTCGTCCGCGAGAGCTACATGCTGTCGGGCGAGGTTGATTTTCTATTGAAATGCGTCTCGCCTGATCTGCAGACGTTTCAGAACTTTGTCATCCGGGAGCTGACGGCCGCGCCCAACGTCGATAGCGTGCGCACAGCTTTGACGATCCGCCGGACCAAAGACGAGCCTGTCGTTCCGATCGACGGCTGATATTTCTGATTGTTTAAGCGTTCTGTGGATTTTCGGGGGCAGTCTTGTTCCCCTTACCAATCTTTTTCAGGCGTGAATGCAGGCGGCGCAAGAGCGAAATGTCCCGGAGTGCGGTTCCCACGAGCGTGAAGCTGATGGTGAGCAGGGCGCAGGTGATCAGGATCGCTATGGGCAGCCATTGATCATAGTGGAACGTGTCGAGGGCATTATCGACCGTATCGACGCCGGAATAGATCCGGTTTCGAACAACTTCCCGGTAGCTGCCAATTTGTGAATTGCCGTATTTGATATACCCGAGCAGGGCGATCAAAGCCAAGACGCTGGCACTCAAGGCGACAAGGAAACCAAACAGCTTGATGGCAAATACAAGTGCCTTTTCATCGGCCCGCTGAAGCAGGCGCTTAAAGGCATCGCGCTCACGGGGTTCCAATCGGAAAGATAGGTAATACCGGTAGGCCCACAAAGGGATGGCCAGCACCAACAACCAGAAACCGATCGCCTGAAAAACCATTCCAAGACCTCCACATCTTTATGGCCGCAACTTTAGTGACTTTCGCGGCCAGATAGAAGTACCTCTGCCGAATAAGCGGCCAGGGTCAATGGGAAGTTGATTTTTCAGGCGGAAATTTGGTTCTTAAGTCGCGGACGTATCAGAGGTATTTTACGTCAACGATCTCATAGGAATGGGCACCACCGGGCGCTGCAACTTCGACACTGTCCCCAACGGATTTGCCAATCAGTGCACGCGCGATCGGAGACGAAATCGAGACCTTGCTTTGTTTGACGTCCGATTCAACGTCACCCACGATCATGTATTTCTTCTCTTCTTCCGTGTCCTCATCAATGAGAGATACGGTTGCACCAAATTTTACAACATCACCGGACAGTTTGCTGACGTCGATCACTTCGGCGCGGGAGAGCTTGTCTTCCAGTTCCGCAATCCGGCCTTCATTCAGGCTCTGAGCTTCCTTGGCTGCGTGATACTCGGCATTTTCCGATAGGTCGCCATGCGCACGTGCCTCAGAGATGGCATCGACAATTCGCGGGCGCTCAGTACCGGTACGCTCTTTCAGCTCTTCTTGGAGCATGGTGTACCCGGCGGAGGTCATCGGAACTTTTTCCATGGGTCTCAGACCTTCAGCTTATTGGGTCTTTCTAAAGAAGACCGCGCTATAAAAAAAACAAACCCAGCCGGGAAAGGATCTCTTTCCCGGCCGGTGAACAGCCATATTAGCCTCACGCGAAGTAGGATTGCAAAGGCCTAACTTCAAGACTCCCCGCTTTATGTGCGCAGATCCCCTTCGCCGCGGCCACAGAGCCTGCCAGCGTGGTGTAATAGGGCACCTTGTTCAGGAGCGCTGCGCGGCGCATGGAGCGGCTGTCAGAGATTGCCTGGGCGCCTTCTGTCGTGTTGAACACCAGCTGAACTTCGCCGTTCTTCACCGCGTCAACAATATGCGGACGGCCTTCCATGACCTTGTTGATCTTTTTCGCCTCGATGCCTTGCTCCTGCAGATACGTTTGCGTACCGGCGGTGGCAATGATGGTAAAACCAGCTTCTTCCAGGCTTCTGACGGCATCGACGACACCGGCCTTGTCCTGATCGCGCATGGACACAAACACGGTGCCCTTTTCCGGGACACCTGTGCCGCAGCCAATCTGAGATTTCGCAAAGGCGCGGCCAAAACCGTTGTCGAGACCCATGACTTCCCCGGTAGAGCGCATTTCCGGGCCGAGGATCGTGTCGACACCTGGGAAGCGCGCAAACGGGAAGACAGCTTCCTTGACCGCGATATGGTCCAGCTTTTTCTCACTGAGACCAAATGACGCAAGGCTTTCGCCGGCCATGATCCGGCTGGCGATCTTGGCGATTGGTGCGCCAACTGTTTTGGCAACAAAGGGAACCGTTCTGGATGCGCGCGGGTTGACCTCAAGAACGTAGATCTCGTCGTCCTTGATGGCGAATTGCACGTTCATCAGGCCACCGACCTCGAGCGCAAGCGCCATTTCCGTTGTCTGGCGTTTCAGTTCGTTAATCAGCTCTTTTGAGAGAGAGAACGGCGGCAGGGAGCAGGCGCTGTCACCGGAGTGAATGCCGGCTTCCTCGATGTGCTCCATGATGCCGCAGACAAAAACATCCTTGCCGTCGCAGAGTGCGTCGACGTCAACTTCGATGGCGCCCTCAAGATAGCGGTCGAACAACAGCGGGTTGGTGCCCAGGACCGTGTTGATCTGGCCAGTCTTGTCGTTTGGATACTTGGCGCGGACTTCGGCAGGCACCAGCTCTGGCAAAGTGCCAAGAAGATAGGAATTGAGCGCTTCTTCGTCGCGGATGATCTGCATGGCGCGGCCACCCAGAACATAAGACGGCCGGACGACCAGCGGCAGACCGAGCTGGCTTGCAATCAGGCGCCCTTGTTCGACGGAATAGGCAATGCCATTTTCCGGCTGTTTCAGGCCAAGTTTGATCAAGAGCTTCTGGAACCGGTCCCGGTCTTCCGCCAGATCAATCATGTCTGGAGAGGTGCCAAGAATTGGCACGCCGGCTTTAACAAGGGATTGGGCCAGTTTCAGTGGTGTCTGACCGCCGAACTGAACGATCACGCCGTGCAAGGTGCCGTTTTCCTGTTCCTTGCGGATGATTTCCAGAACGTCTTCCGGTGTCAGCGGCTCGAAATAGAGCCGGTCGGATGTATCATAGTCGGTGGAGACGGTTTCCGGGTTACAGTTGACCATGATGGTCTCGTAGCCGGCGTCTTCCAGTGCGAAGGCTGCGTGACAGCAGCAGTAATCAAACTCGATGCCCTGGCCAATCCGGTTTGGACCGCCGCCGAGAATGACGACTTTCTTCTTGTCAGACGGATTGGCTTCGCAGGCTGGCTTGCCCATGAACGGCGCTTCATATGTGGAATACATGTAAGCCGTCGGGGAGGCGAATTCTGCCGCACAGGTGTCAATCCGCTTGTACACCGGATGAACCTCCAATTCTCCGCGCAGCTTGACGATGTCGTCCGTATCTACACCGGCCAGGCTTGCCAGGCGAGCATCTGAAAAGCCCATTCCTTTGAGCTTGCGCAGGTTTGCAGCGTCTTTGGGCAGCCCGATGTTCCGGATCTTGGCCTCCATCGCCAGGATGTCGGCCATCTGTTCCAGGAACCAGGTGTTGATACCACTGGCCTGATTGATTTCTTCAACACTCATGCCAAGCCGCATGGCCTGGGCGACAGACAGAAGCCGGGTTGGTGTTGCGGTGGAAACAGCCGCTCGCATTGCGTTACGGTCATCGCCTTGGTCGAGACCAGGGATCTCGACTTCATCCAGGCCATTGAGGCCGGTCTCCAGACCGCGCAGTGCTTTTTGCAGGCTTTCATTGAAGGTCCGGCCGATCGCCATAACTTCTCCGACTGACTTCATTGCGGTCGTCAGATACGGCTCGGAGCCCGGGAACTTTTCAAAGGCAAAGCGCGGGATCTTGGTGACCACATAGTCGATGGTCGGCTCAAAGGAAGCTGGTGTCGCGCCGCCCGTGATGTCGTTTTCAAGTTCGTCCAGCGTGTAGCCGACCGCCAGCTTCGCTGCGATCTTGGCGATCGGGAATCCGGTTGCCTTGGACGCCAAAGCAGACGAGCGGGAGACGCGCGGGTTCATCTCGATGACGACCAGACGGCCGTTTTCCGGATTGACGGCGAACTGAACATTCGAGCCGCCGGTTTCGACACCAATTTCACGCAGGACGGCGATCGAGGCGTCCCGCATGATCTGGTATTCTTTGTCGGTCAGGGTCAATGCAGGGGCGACGGTGATCGAATCACCGGTATGCACGCCCATTGGATCGACGTTTTCAATGGAACAGATGATGATGCAGTTGTCCGCCTTGTCGCGAACGACCTCCATTTCATATTCTTTCCAGCCCAAAAGGCTCTCATCGATCAGGACCTGGCCTACCGGTGAGGCATCAATGCCGGAGCGGACGATCGTCTCGAATTCTTCGCGGTTGTAAGCGACACCGCCGCCAGTTCCGCCGAGGGTGAACGCAGGACGGATAATGGCTGGCAGGCCGATCTCGTCGATCGCGCGCATCGCTTCCAGATAACCGGCATTCCGGTCATAACCTGTAATCCTGCCGTCTTCGTCCCGGATGGCCGGTGATGAGGCGATGGCTGCACGCGGATTTTCCAGGCCAATGGCATCCATGGCGGCGCGGAATTTTTCACGGTCTTCCGCTTTATCGATGACATCGGCGCGAGCACCGATCATCTGCACACCGAATTTCTCCAGAACACCCATCTGCTCCAGGTCGAGGGCGCAGTTCAACGCGGTTTGACCGCCCATGGTCGGCAACAACGCGTCCGGGCGTTCTTTCTCAATGATTTTTGCAACCAGGTCAGGCGTGATCGGCTCGATGTAAGTCGCATCGGCCAAGTCCGGATCGGTCATGATCGTCGCCGGATTGGAGTTGACCAGAATGATACGGTAGCCCTCTTCGCGCAGTGCCTTACAGGCCTGGGTTCCCGAATAGTCGAATTCGCAGGCTTGGCCGATAACAATCGGGCCGGCACCAATGATCAGGATGGAAGAAATATCTGTGCGTTTAGGCATCTGGGCTCGCAGCTCGAAGCGAGCGGTCCGGGAAAGCGGGCATTTGCTTCCGGTCTGCTCGGTCGTTAGTGAATGACGATGTTGGCTGAGCGCGTCTTATAGGCAAAACCGGGCCGCGTGGGAACCCCGGATAGTGTCAAAGGTGATGTTTCTGGAAAGGAAAGTGTTTCACTTGTCCGAATTGTCGGCGGATGAGCCAAGTTCGGTGGCCGTTTGTCCGTCAAAATCGGCTATTCCTTGAGACAGGGCATAACAGGCAAGACGGATGGATTTTGGAATTTCAACCGGCCGGCCATCCCGGTTTCCCTTCTCATAGTACTGGAGCATCCGCTTCTTCAGGCCAAGTTGTTCGGCCGCATCTTTTTGTTTCAACCCGAGCGTTCTCCGCCAGCTCCGGAATTGATCCGGTGTCATGATGGCATTGATGGATTTGGATTTTGAATCGGGCATTTTAAATACAGATGTCGAGCTTCAGTGTATGAGGGCGCCTGCACAGGCAGCCGCAAGTTCCTGACACAAATAGCTTATGCAGGTGATTGTCAATCCGGAAGTGCACATAGTGCGACTTCGGAAATGACCGCAGAAGCGCTGGAGTGCCAACTCGGATTTGCCAAACCGGCAGAGCACGGTATGCCGAATCTTGAGATTTCCCGCCGTCAAATACTTGTTCATCCAGGTCACTTTGGAGCGAATCACCGCGGAAATTTTCTGGTCAACGGGATATTCGGCGGCGTCAAAGCGCCAACAATTCCAGAAATACGCGGTTGTGAAAATTAATTTTCGGCTTATCTGGTGTCCGGCGTTTGGTCGAATGTTGGTGGCGGACAATTACTTGAATTGCAATATATCGGTTATTGTTGAAAGGCGACGGAGCAAACTTCTGGGCAGAGTTTTTCCAATTATCGATAATATCAAGTCCTAATGTAATAATTGTCAGGGTAATTATGAAGTTTTCCTTATAATTAAACTTGCGAACTTGTCGTCGCGTGAGAAGTTAAATTTTGCCTGAATTTATAATGTTGATAATATATTTAATTATCGATAATTCATATTTGTCCAGAATACGTATTAATTGCTTCTGTTTTTCCCCTAAAAATGACGCCTACTTCCTTGGGTGAATAGAGAATATGGTTATCATTAACTCCGGTTGTGTAAAAAAAAGGCGGAGACGAGTTGGTTTCTACTGGATTTTTTCTACAAAACCGGTGTAAAGCTGTACGCGCTTAGTCTCTAGTGAGTTTGGTGCTGTGTGCCCACACTGTGAATTCCGCATCGATGCGGTGACGTGGGCTGTGCTTGCAGGACGTTAATATCGGAACGACGGATGGTGGGACCCAGAGTTCAGATGTGCTGCGGGCCGGATCAAGCTTCAAGAGGAATAAAACGATCGGGCAAGAAAGTATGAACAACGTAGCTACGAAAATGGTGGTAGTTCCGGACATAGCTGGTCCGGACACTGAAGTCCCTCAGGAAGACCGTCCTTTGGCGATCTCCGAAATGTCGGAGCGGTTCGGAGTAACTCTGCGGACACTTCGGTTTTATGAAGAAAAAGGCCTATTGAATCCAGTCCGCAAAGGCGCCCGCCGGTTCTATGGTGCACGCGATGTATCGCGGATGCGGGTGATCTTGCAGGCTAAGAAAATCGGTCTCACCCTCGTTGAGATCCGGCGGGTAATTTCTCTGGTTGAGGGCAATACACCGCGCGGCGATCAATTCAAGGAGCTGCAACAGATCTGCGCTGCACAGCAGGAAATCCTGCTGGAGCAAAAACAGATGCTCGATGAGCAAATTGTCGAAGTCGACGAAATCCTGACATCTTTTGATCAGCTGATCAGCTGATCAAAACAAGCAGGTTAAAAACACACCGGCGGCTGGTTTGGCCGCCGGTTTTTTTGTTGCAGTCATGTTTGAAACATTCGGTCGACTTCCGCAAACGGCCTGTTTTGCAGTTATGGCTTGGGTGTCAAAATTGTTATTTTTACCTATTCCGATATACTCGAGATGCCTTTGCTATCTAGGCTCGGCCTCAGGTGTTTCAGATTAGCGGTAGGGCATGTCTGATGACCAAGAAAGAGATTACAGCTTTTGTGGGCTGGTGTTGCGTGTTGAACGTCACGCTGCTGCTCATCAGTTCTGCTGCGCTTCTATTTGAGCCGAGCTGGATTCGCAGCGTATTTGCGCTTGCTTATACCACAGGCGACATGCGGGCTTTGCATTCGGAAATTCTACACATCGATCAGCAAGAAATCGGGATGTTCTACGTAAACGTTTTGACCCAATACAAGCTCTTGATTGTTGTGTTCAATGTTGTGCCCTATTGCGCACTCAAACTCATGCGCAAAACATAATTCACATGAAGACAAGGGGCAGGCGTTTCCTGTCTCACGCAGTTCGCGCTGGTGGCGCAGCAGCGCGAAATTGGCCGCTGCGCGTTTACTTGCCTTAGCTGTTAAGCGGCCTTGTTGGCGTCCATCAAATCGGTGAACCGCTTGAACAGATAGCGGCTGTCACGCGGGCCAGGAGACGCTTCGGGATGGTACTGGACCGAAAAGACCGGCTTGTCTTTCATTGCCAAACCGCAGTTTGATCCGTCAAACAGGGAGACATGAGTTTGCTCGACGTTGTCCGGAAGGCTGTCCGCGTCCACAGCAAAACCATGGTTCATGGACGTGATCTCAACTTTGCCGGAGGTCTGATCAAGAACCGGATGGTTTGCGCCATGGTGACCCTGGTGCATTTTGATGGTCTTGCCGCCGAGCGCCAGAGCGAGCATCTGGTGGCCAAGGCAAATGCCGAAAACCGGTAGCCCAGTATCAATCACGGACTTGATGGCGCCGACAGCGTATTCGCCAGTGGCGGCTGGGTCGCCGGGGCCGTTGGACAGGAATATCCCATCTGGCTTGTGGGCAAGAATATCGTCAGGGCTCGTGTTGGCCGGAAGCACAGTGACATCGCAGCCGGCGTCAGTCAGAAGGCGCAAGATGTTCCGCTTGATGCCGAAATCGAGCGCAACAACCTTGAATTTGCCGCCCTCGGCATCGGAAAAGCCTTCATCCCAAACCCAGGTTTTTTGAGACCACGTGTGAGTCTGGGCCGTCGATACGTCCTTTGCCAGATCCATACCAACCAAACCAGGCCAGTTGGCAGCAGCCATCTTCAAGTTATCCAAATCAAAGTTGCCGTCCGGATCATGGGCGATCACACCATTGGGAACACCCTTCTCGCGAATGAGGGCTGTGAGTGCACGCGTGTCGACACCGCTGATACCGATGAGGTTGCGGCTTTTCAGCCAGGCATCTAGGTGTTGGGCAGCACGGTAATTGGCCGGGTCGGTGATGGAGGCGGCGAGCACAGTGCCGCGAATACCGCTGTCTGCCGCCATATTCACGGTCTCAATGTCTTCGCCATTTGTGCCGACATTGCCGATATGGGGGAAGGTGAAGGTGATGATCTGACCGGAATAGGACGGGTCTGTCAGGATCTCCTGATAGCCTGTCATTGCGGTATTGAAACAGATTTCACCAACGGCCTGACCGGTGGCGCCTAAGCCATATCCTTCGATAACACTGCCGTCGGAGAGCACAAGCAGGGCGGTCGCCGGGGTGTCGGACCATGCGTCTGCAGTCGTCATGTCTTGTATCCAGAGTTTGTTGGTGACATCATGCGCTGCAGGAAGGGCGATTGGAGCGTGGGATTTCCGCGCATCTGGCCGCCTGCATTAAGCGCGGGACTCTATGGGAAGCGGACAGGATCGTCAACATTGATCCTCTGAAAAAAGATCTTTAAAATTCAATCACTTGGCTTGAGCGGGCCAGAGGGTGCAAAACGTACCCGCGGTTTCGCGTGGCAGAGGTGGGGCAAACCATGCGCGATGCAATGCGAGAAAGAATCAATACTGCTTTGCGGGCAGCTCAAGACGCGAGCGACAAACGCCGGTGTGCCACACTGCGTTTGATACAAACTGCTGTCAAAGACCGCGAAAACGCGGCCAGAGAACATGGCAAAGATGGTGTCAACGAGGATGAGGTCGTTGATATTCTTCGGAAAATGCTCCGGCAACGCGATGCTTCTGCGGAAGAGTTTGAAAGTGGCGGCCAGCTGGATCTGGCTGAACAGGAGCGCATCGAGCAAGCGATAATCCGGGAATTTTTGCCCGAACAGTTGAGCGAAGCCGAAGTTCGCTCGGCCTGCGAGTCCACGGTCAAGGAAATTGATGCTCATGGGCTTCGCGACATTGGCCGCTGTATGAGTGAATTGAAATCCCGTTATCCAGGGAAGATGGACTTTGTTCAGGCGTCCTGCGTCATGAAGGATATGTTGCGCAATGCAGGCAACGAAAACACTGGCGGCGAGCCCGGAGATGAGGCCAGTAACTGAACTTGTGCTGGCAGCATAAATCGCTGCCGCCGGACTGTTCTGTCCTGGTTGACCACATCTCATCCCCAGATGCGCCCATCAGATATCAATCTTCTGGTGCAGGATCGAAATACGTCCTATTTTGATCCGTCTTGCGTGCTGCCAAGGTGCGAGCACTCCTAGTTCTGCCGATACGGATTTATAAACTTTCATGCGATTTGAGCCGCGCCTACTTGATGAAATCCGGGCCCGACTGCCGCTATCCGAAATTGTAGCGCGCAGGGTTACCTGGGATCGGCGCAAGACCCAGCCGGGAAAAGGGGACTATTGGGCTTGCTGCCCGTTTCACCAGGAAAAGAGCCCGAGTTTCCACGTCGACGACCGGCGCAACCGCTACAAATGTTTTGGCTGCGGTGCCTCGGGCGATCATTTCAGGTTTCTAACCGAAACCGAAGGTTTGAGCTTTCCCGAAGCCGTGGAACGGCTGGCTGAACAGGCTGGTGTTGCCTTACCTGCTCCGGATCCGCAGGCCGCGCGGCGGGAACAAAAGCGGGCAGGGCTTGCCGATATATGCGAGATGGCAGCGCAGTTTTTCGAAACACAATTCAAAAGCCCGCGTGGTGATGCGGCCCGCGCTTATGTCCAAAAACGCGGGCTCACTCAGGAGACTTTGCGCGAATTCCGGTTTGGCTTGGCACCAAACAGCCGCGATGCGCTGAAATCCCATCTCAAAGGCCAGGGAATTCCCGAAACGGCGATGATAGAGGCTGGCCTCTTGATCAAACCGGAGGACGGTCGTCCGCCTTATGACCGGTTCCGTGGCCGTTTGATGATCCCGATCCAGGATGACCGCGGCCGGGTGGTTGCCTTTGGTGGCCGGACGATGCTGCCTGATGGTCAACCGAAATACCTCAACTCGCCGGAAACACCGCTCTTCCACAAAGGCACGATGCTGTTCAACGCCCACCGGGCCCGCGAACCTGCCTTCAAGTTGAACCAGGCTGTGGTGGTTGAGGGATATATGGATGCGATTGCACTCTACCAGGCTGGGATCCGCCATGTGGTGGCCTCGCTCGGAACGGCGTTTACCGAAGACCAGATCCTGCGGCTGTGGCGGTTTGCTCCTGAACCGGTGATCTGTTTCGACGGTGATGCCGCGGGTGTATCTGCAGCTCACCGGGCTATTGATCGCATTTTTCCGGTGCTCAAAAGCGGTTATTCGTTCCAATTTAGCTTTCTGCCGGATGGCATGGATCCGGATGATCTCATCAAGCAGCGTGGTGTTTCTGGTTTTCAGGAGGAAACCGCTCGGGCGAAGTCCTTGTTTGATGTGGTCTGGGACCGGGAGATTTCTGTTGCCCGGCTGGATACGCCGGAGCGCAAGGCGGCCCTGGAAAAACGCTTCGACGATTTAATCGGCACCATCCGAGACGAGCGGGTAAAGCGGCGCTATCAGCTGGACCTGAAGTTCAAACTGTCGAACTTGTTTTTCGAATTGTCGCGCCAAGACCGTAAAGGTGGTCGCAAGCCTGGTGCCGAGGCTGCTGGCGGTGGTGTCATTGGGCTTGCGCGCGAGCGAGTGGCAGTCAGCGATGACTTTGGCACTGAGCGGCTCGTTCTAGGCCTTTGCATGCGCTATCCATATCTTCTGGATCGGAATTTCGAGCGGGTCTCGGGCTTGCCCTTTGTCAATGAATTGCACATCGGAGTTCGGGATGCGCTGTGCCGGATTATTGATGATCTTGAAACAGCGCCGGTTGCCGGCCTGATTTCCTCCTTCGATGACCCGCTCAAGGACATCATGCATGAGATGGTGCTGGAAACGATTGGCTTGCAGGAGCAAAAACAGGCAGAGTTTTCTGCGCTCAACCATCGCTTTCCGCTGCTCAAGGCGAACCCGCCCGAGGATTTTGTCGAGGCGGCCTTCCTTCATTTCCTGGATGTGTTGGAACTCAATGCCTTGGAAGAGGAATTGCAATCAGAGCTGGCCAGTGCGGATGAACACTTGGATGAGACGTCTTGGGACCGGATCCAGGCCCTGACGCAAGATCTTGCTCGGCGGCGCGAGGAATGCGCCCGTGAAGAAGGTGAACTTGCCGAACGGGCCAAGAAAATCAGATCAGCACCCCCAGCTGCATCAGCGGATGGAAGTGCTATTGCTTCGATTTGACGAAACCTGCAGCTGGGAAGGCTCAGATTTTACTTCGCCAGTTTCTAGGGCCTGAAGAATGTCACGAAGCATTGTTTCCTGTGCCAGAAGAAAGTCCGTCATCTGTTCTCCGGCAAGAAACATTGGCTCCCACTTATGCACGCGTCGCGTGTTTTCCCAAACACGGGTCTCGGACAAAGATGCGAGCATGGTCCGATAATGGGTTACTTTGCTATTCTCGGCATTGGCCCCGGAAAAGAAGCCACGCCAGTTCGCAAACACAACATTTAATCCAATACTATTCAGGGCCGGGGCCGCAACGCCTTGCAATTGCCCGTCCGAGGTTACGCCGAGAATTCTAATCTTGCCTTCTTGCGCCGCCGGGAGGAGTTCTCCGACACCGCTGACGACCGCTTTCACTTGACCTTGAAGCATGCGGTTGAGTGCTTGTTCTCCGCCATCGGCAGGGGAATACCTGATCTTATTGAGTGGAATTTCTGCCGCTTGTGCAATCAGACCAAGAGTGATGTGATCCAGTGAAAAGTACTCCGACCCTCCGGCGATTGGCACTCTTGCTGGAGAGGATTTGATTGCGGCAAAGAGGGCGTAGATGTTCTGGTATGGACTATCTGCAGGGACGGCGATTGCCTGATAGTCATTTATGAGGATCGCGACAGGTGTGGTATCCCGCCAACCCGGCTGAAAATCGCTTCGAATTGCACGGATTATGATTGGTACCGATTGAACCATCAAAGTGTTTTTATGCCGTTTCGGAGACCTAATCAGGCTTAGCAGCGCCCGGCCCCCGCCCGCGCCCGGGAGATTTTCGTAGGTGATATCGGTGGCAAGACCTGTTGATGTGAGCGCTGCCCCAACTGCCCGCGCCGTTGAATCCCAGCCACCGCCCGGACTTCCAGGGATCAAGAACCGGATCGGCTTTGTGTCGGCACATGCTGTCGAAGTAACAATAAACCCAAGCAGAGCAGCTGTCAGAAGCCGCTGGGCAGCACGCAGAAATCTGTCACTATAAAACATGATAGTTCTCCTCCCCGAACACCCATGACCAATCGGTTGGTTAGCAGTGGCGGAGGCCGCCACTGTTTGTGTTTCGCAGTGTTGCTATTGAAGTTTATTCAGAATTTCGCCGAGATCTTTTTCCTGCTTTGCCAGGAAGGCTGTCAGCTCATCTCCCACCAAGACAAGCGGTTCCCATTTGTGTTTCCCGCGAGCCTCTGTCCAAGTGCCCGTTTCAGACATGCTCACCAACATTTTGCGGTAGGTTGCGACTTGCTCTTCGCTTGCACCCGGTGCAGTGAAGAAACCGCGCCAGTTGGAAAAAACCACATCTAGACCCTGGCTTTTCATTGTCGGAACATCAAGTCCAGTGAGCGGTTCAGCCGATGTAACGCCTAGGATTCGGATACGGCCGTCTGCAGCGGCTGGCAGGAGTTCTCCAACACCGCTCACGACAGCTTTCACTTTGCCGTCCAGCATGCGGTCGAGTGCCTCTTTACCGCCGTCTGCGGAGGAGTATCTCAGTTTCTCAAGCTGAATACCGGAGGCCTGAGCGATCAATCCAAGCGTTAGGTGGTCAAGGGACAAACGGCCGGAACCACCTGCGACGACGACATCCTTCGGGTTTTCCTTCAGCGCAGCAACAAAGCTGCTCATGTCCTCAAACGAGCTAGTCGCCGGGACTGCGACCGCTTGATAGGCGGAAATCATCGTCGCAACGGGCGTGATGTCCTGCCAGTTGTTTTGATAAACTCCAGTGAGCGCACGAATGACCAAGGGGGTAGACTGAACCATCAACGTGTTTGAATGTTTCTCCGGATCGTTTACCAGGCTCAGTAGGGCGCGCCCACCTCCAGCACCGGTCAGGTTTTCATACCCTTTGACGGTGGCATGATTTGTTTCTTCTAAGGCACCTCCAACCGTCCGGGCCGTGGTGTCCCAGCCGCCCCCCTCTCCACCTGGAATAAGAAATTGCACTTCGATTTCTTTTGCCAAAACCGGGCCGGTGAGAAAAAGCCCCATAAGAGCTGCAGTTGTGACTGATTTTAGTGTTGTCGAACGGATACCAGTGGACATGACAAGCTTTCTTTCTTCACTTCATTTTTGAGAATTTCGGCAGGTTTTTGTTTTTCTTCCTGCAGGTCAGTTTTTCTCCGCATTATTGCTGATTGCCTTAGGGTGCGTTCTGTAGCTGTCAGTAACCTGTCAAAAATTGTCCGGCATATTTATTTTTGATTAGAAATTAAATTTTGAATATTTAAAATTTTACTTGATGTTAGGAATTGTAAATTTGACCATGTCAAAAATTTTCTTATTGGTGTTTTGCATTTTGGAGTTGTTGCTTTTCTGGCGGGTTCATTTTCGTTTTAGTTTTTGGTGAACACTCGCGGCGCTCGTATTTCTGCAGGAGATGTCTGCCGGTAAATCCGGTAATTCACAGCGGAAAATGAAGAAATCTTATTGACCAGTCGCGAATCACACTTGCGAATCGTGCGCGTCGAGCTAAATAGATCTTTTGCAGCCCTCATGAGCCTCAGCCTTCAAGCCTGCTGACGGCCAATAGTCAGAAAAATGCTGCAACCCACTGATGAACACTGTTGTGGAGGCTTTGGCTGCCGCAACGTTGGATACTGCGTGCATTGTCGATGCGATAAATGACATGGTCGATAAGTGAGCAGTTAATTGGGACTTAAGGGACACAGCTTACAACCTATTGAAGACATTGATTCGCCTGGCTGCCGCCGCATATTGCTGGCGCGCTGGGAGAAATGGGTTTGAGCGGAACTGGGCGCGGCGTGACCTTCTAAGGTCACGAATTGGAGCACGATATGGTAGCCAAAGCGACACAAGCGGACGACAACAAGGAACAAAGCGGAGACGGTCCGGACGGCCCGCTTTTGGACCTGTCGGGCGCTGCAGTCAAAAAGATGATCAAGACCGCGAAAAAACGCGGCTATATCACCTACGACGAACTTAACGAGGTTCTGCCGTCTGATCAGAACTCATCGGAAAAAATCGAAGACATCATGTCGATGCTTTCCGATATGGGCATCAATGTGGTTGAAGCCGAAGAGGCCGAAGACGGACCTGAAGAGGTCGATGGCGGCGAGCTGGTCGCAGCAACGACCACTGCGGTTGCCAAAACCACCACGACAAAAGAACCCGCCGACCGGACTGATGATCCGGTGCGCATGTATTTGCGTGAGATGGGCTCGGTTGAGCTTCTGTCCCGCGAAGGCGAAATCGCCATCGCAAAGCGCATTGAGGCCGGCCGCGAGGCTATGATCGCAGGGCTTTGTGAAAGCCCGCTGACCTTCCAGGCGATTATCATCTGGCGCGACGAACTCAACGAAGCCCAGGTTCTCCTGCGCGACATCATCGATCTGGAAGCCACCTATGCCGGCCCGGATGCCAAGGCTGGCCCGACCGGGGCCAACGATGATGACCCGGACAGAGAAGGCGGGGAGCAGACCGGCCCGCAAAGCCAGTCAGGCCAGCAGGACAACGCCGGCGGTGTTTCCGAAGAGACGGAAAACGAAGGCGGCGAAGGTGAGGGCGATGAGGATGACGACGACGAGTTCGAATCCAACGTCTCTCTGTCTGCAATGGAAGCTGAGCTGAAGCCGCAGGTTCTGGAAACCTTCGACAACATTGCCGACAACTACAAAAAACTGCGCCGCCTGCAGGATCAGCTGGTTGAAAACAAGCTGGCCAACAGGACTTTGTCTCCAAGCCAGGAGCGCCGGTACAAGAAGCTGAAGGAAGACATCGTCATCGATGTGAAGAGCCTGTCGCTCAATCAAAACCGTATCGATGCCCTTGTTGCTCAGCTCTATGACATCAACAAGCGCCTGATGGGCTACGAAGGCCGTCTTCTGCGCCTGGCAGACAGCTACAATGTCGACCGCCAGGATTTCCTGAAACAGTATCAGGGGGCAGAACTTGATCCGAACTGGCTGCGCAAGGTGGCCAACCTTTCCACGCGCGGCTGGAAGAACTTCATCGCCAAGGAAAAGGAAAACGTCCGCGAGTTGCGTCAGGAAATCCAGACGTTGGCAACCGAGACCGGCCTTGAGATCACCGAATTCCGCCGCATCGTTGCCATGGTGCAAAAGGGCGAGCGTGAAGCGCGCATCGCCAAGAAGGAAATGGTCGAGGCCAACCTGCGTCTCGTGATTTCCATTGCCAAGAAATACACCAACCGCGGCCTGCAGTTCCTGGATCTCATTCAGGAGGGCAACATCGGCCTGATGAAGGCGGTCGATAAGTTTGAATACCGCCGTGGATATAAGTTCTCCACCTATGCGACCTGGTGGATCCGGCAGGCGATCACCCGTTCGATCGCCGACCAGGCCCGCACCATCCGTATTCCGGTGCATATGATCGAGACGATCAACAAGATCGTCCGGACCTCGCGCCAGATGCTGCACGAGATCGGCCGCGAGCCGACCCCGGAAGAGCTGGCCGAAAAGCTGCAGATGCCGCTGGAAAAGGTCCGGAAGGTTCTGAAGATCGCCAAGGAGCCGATTTCTCTGGAAACGCCGATTGGCGATGAGGAAGATTCGCATCTCGGCGACTTCATCGAAGACAAGAACGCGGTTCTGCCGATTGATGCGGCCATTCAGTCGAATTTGCGCGAAACCACGACCCGCGTTCTGGCCTCTCTCACGCCGCGTGAAGAGCGTGTTCTCCGGATGCGGTTTGGCATCGGTATGAACACAGATCACACGCTGGAAGAAGTCGGCCAGCAGTTCTCGGTTACCCGCGAACGTATCCGCCAGATTGAGGCCAAGGCACTCCGGAAGCTGAAACACCCAAGCCGCTCGCGGAAACTCCGCAGCTTCTTGGACAGCTGATCAGGCTCCCCATAACTTGATAAAAACCCGGCATATTTCTGCCGGGTTTTTTGTTAAGAAGCGAAGTGAGGAATTTGCCCGCCTGCCGGGCAGGGCAAGGCGTAGCATTTGACGATACTTGAAGTCCCGGATCAGCCAATGTTGGCGCCGCGCCAGGCAACCCAAGTGGGTTTTGCCACCGGGGTTCTTCTGTCCTTGATCCTGCATGCTTTGGCGGCCCTGTTGCTTGTCGACGGGTTCAAAGGCCATCGGCCGACACAGCCAGTTGACACCGTCGAGGTCGAGCTGGTCGCGCCGCCCGAGATTTCTCCACAGGAACCGGCTCCGGCTGAGGAAGAAGAGGCGGCCGTTGAAGAAGAGCTGCCGCAGGAAGAGGAACTGGTGGAAGAAGAGGAGGAAACTCCTGCCGAACCGGAACCGGAAATAGAGCCGGAACCCGAACCTGCCCCTGAAGAGGTGTCAGAAGCGCGTGAACAAGTGCGGATGGTGCAGCCGGTCGAAGAATTCGGCGAAGAAGATACAGCACCTGCCGGTAGTGAAGAGGGCGAGACGCAACAGGTAGAGGCATCGCCGGAGGACATGGATCCAGAAGAGCTGCCAATTGAAGAGGCTGTGACCGAAGAAGCTGAGGCCGAGGAACTGGAGACCGCGGAAACAGAGGTGGCCGAGCCTCAAGATTTTGAAGAACCGGAAATCCAGGAGACCGAGATAACAGCCTTGCAGCCGGAAGAGCCTCAAATCGAGGAGCTGCTGGAAGAAACAGAGACGGTTGAAACGGGTGAAATAGAAACGCCGGAAGAGCAGAGCATAGAAGAAGCAGAGCCGGAAGCTGAGCTAGGGCCGCAAGAGCCTGCACCGGTCTCAGATGTTGCTGATGAGGATGTGGTCGTACCGGGTCCCTCGGATGAGACAGAAGCGGAGCCGGCTGCTGAGGAGATAGAGACAGAAAGCGGTGCTGAAGTTCCGGACGAAACCGGAGAGAGTACCGGTGAGGGCGAAACAGTCGTTGCCGGCATTCCGCGCTCTAAACCGCCAGTTCCGGCGTGGGCGGCCAGGTCCGCCCGGTCTGCCCGAGCAAGTGAGCGCAGTGGCAGTCTTGCGGGGCAACTCCGTCCGGTTTCCCGCATTTTGACCGGCGATGTTATGGTGGATTCACGCACCCGCACAGCAATGCGCGGAATGCCTCCCGGACAGCGTCTGGCCACCCTTTGCAGGACCGAGCTTGACGCACAGTTGAAAGCGTCGACGCCACCTTACCCCCCGGAGATAATACCTTCCTACAGACCGCGTGGAGGGACTGTCCTGCAGCCTAGCGGTTGGTCGGCGTTCCGAAGTTACGGACAGTGGTTCAATGTCGCATTCCGTTGTGAAACAGACACGGACGTGCGCCGAGTGGTCAGGTTCAGTTTTCGCGTCGGACAACCGGTGCCGCGATCTGAATGGGGCGCCCGCGGTTTTCCGCAATAATTGGATGTGTTATTCGCTCGGATTTTCTGGACAAATCAGTTCTCTGCTTGTCCGGTAAGTGCGTCATTACGGCGCAAAAACCATCTTGATCTTGGTCAAGCCGGGGTCAGAAACCGCATGATAGCCAGATTGGGCCATGACCCAATCAACGTCCCTCTTCGACGGGCCGGAACCCGGCAAAATGCCGTCTCCGGTCCGGTTTCCATTGCCGCTGTTTATCCTGCAGCCGATCCTGGCGCGAATTGTTCATCGTGTTGCCCGCGATGAGCCGTCCGTGTTCAATCGGCTCGGGCCACACAAACACACAAGATACATCATAGATCCGGCCAATCTGCCGTTTGTTCTGCAGCTTCATCCAGATCCCGACAATCTTGTGTTGCGGGCCTGCCCGCGCACTGCAATTCCGGATCACGAAGCGCGCATCTCAGGAAGATTCTTCGATCTCTTGCAGCTGGTCGATTGTGACCAGGACGGCGATGCGATGTTTTTTTCCCGCGGGCTCGATATTTCGGGAGACACAGAAGCGGTCGTGAGTTTGCGCAATGCGCTTGATGATCTCGATGGATCTCTGGCGGCCCGCGTTGCCGACATGTTCGGTCCTCCGGGCCGTTTGATGCTGTCAACGCTCCGGCGCGCTGCCGGATATTCTGCGCCCACCACATAAGAGGACACTATGCTGCGACCGGAGCTGATTTGCCCCGCCGGAACCCCCGCTGCTTTACGCACAGCTGCTGATGCTGGCGCGGATGCGATTTATTGCGGCTTTCAAAACGCCACCAATGCCCGGAACTTTCCGGGGCTCAATTTCACCGTCGAAGAGATGGAGCAATCGGTCGGCTATGCCCACGACAAGGGCTCCAAGGTGCTCTTGGCGATCAATACGTTCCCGCCTGCCGGAAAATTCGATCTTTGGAAAGACGCAGTCGACACGGGTGTTCGCCTCGGCGTCGACGCGTTTATCGTGGCTGATGTCGGTGTGGCGTCTTATGCCGCAGAGAAATACCCGGAAAAACGCCTGCATCTATCAGTCCAGGCTGCGGCGTCCAGTCCGGAAGCCATCCAGTATTACTGCCGCGAATTTGGCGTTAAACGCGTGGTTCTACCGCGCATCCTGACGGTTCCGGAGATCAAGGCAGTTGCGGAGGAAATTCCGTGCGAGATCGAAACCTTCATCTTCGGCAATCACGGCCTGATGGTGGAGGGCCGCTGCAGCCTGACCAATTACGTCACAGGCCTGTCGACCAACATGGACGGAGTTTGCTCGCCCGCGGCGCAGGTGAAATATGAGCGGGATGCGGAAGGAAACCTTTCCAGCAAACTGGCCGATTTCACCATCGACTGTTTCTCCTGTTCCGATAAGGCCGGTTATCCGACGATCTGCAAGGGCCGTTATCTGACCGATTGCCGGGAAGGCGGCTATTACGCCTTTGAAGAGCCGATCAGCCTCAACCTTGCGCACCTTTTGCCCGATTTGATTGGGGCGGGTGTGCATGCCTTCAAGATCGAAGGCCGGCAACGGTCCCGCGCCTATGTCAAATCCGTGGTCAGTGCCTTCCGTGAAGCCGTCGACGCGGTCCTCTCTGGCGGCGAACCGAAAATCGCCGATCTGGTGGCTCTGACGGAGGGGCAAAAACAGACCGAGGGCGCGTTCAAAACCAAGAAATGGCGATAACATCATGACACGCAGTTTGACCCTCGGGCCGATCCTGTTTCATTGGCCGGCCGAGCAGAAGCTCGATTTTTATGCGCGGATCGCCGACGAGGCGCCGGTTGATACGGTGTATTTGGGCGAAGTGATTTGTTCCAAACGTTCGCCGTTTTTTGAGCAGCATTACGATGAGGTCGCCGAGCGGCTTCAACGGGGCGGAAAGAAGGTCGTTTTTTCCTCGCTGACCGAAGTTGTTTTGAAGCGGGAGCGCAAGGCAATCGAAGGCTTCTGTGAGCTGGACGATCATGAGATCGAGATCAACAACACCTCAGCTCTCCTCAACATGGATGGCAAGGCTCACCGGGTCGGACCATTGATGAACGTCTATAATGAAATGTCCATGGCTTACCTGGCCAAGGGCGGGGCAACCCATTTCTGCCTGCCGGTTGAATTGCCAGGAACCTCCGCCAAGCTCCTGGCGGACAAGGCCGCTGAACTTGGGGCTGGCGTTGAAATGCAGGTTTATGGCCGGGCGTCCCTTGCTGTTTCGGCGCGCTGTTATCATGCTCGGGCCCATGCACGGACCAAGGACAACTGCCAGTTTGTTTGTGAAGATAATCCGGACGGCATGCCGCTGAAAACTCTGGACGGCAAACCGTTCTTGGCCGTCAATGGCATCCAGACTCTGTCGCAATCTTACCTGAACTATCTGAAAGACTTGCCGGAGCTGATGGCCGCTGGCATCACGCACTACCGGCTCTCACCCCATACCCATGACATGGTGGCCATCGCCCAGATCTTCCGGGACGTCTTAGATGACAAAGTCTCGAGCGAAGAAGCAGGCGTGCGGCTCTCCGTGGTGACCGGCTCCCTCCCGTTTTCCAACGGGTTCTGGCATGGCAAGGCAGGGCATTTGAGGGTCTGAGCAAAAACGCAGAGGACAGGCACGCCACCGGCCAGGTGCCAAATAAGGAATTAGTTGATCAGCAGATAATTGCCGATAATCCGGTCGTAGGTACCGTTTAACTTGATTTGCTCCAAGCCTTCGCGGAATGAATCAACAAGGTCCTTTGCGGTGTCCTTGTTGAACGCCATATAGGCATGGCCGCTGAGGTCGCTGATGGGCATTGTTCGCCGGACCAGCGCCGGGTCGACCCCTTCTGAGCGGAGCAATTCGACGATCACGCTGTCATCGATGACCATCAGGTCGATCCGGCCGAGCAGAAGCTTGCGCAGATTGAACCGGTCGTCTTCGACTTGAGATAGGTTTTTAAAACCTTTTTGCGTCAGGTATTCGGCCTTGGCATCCCCAAGATAGACCCCAACAGACAATGGTTTGGCGTCTTCGAGCGTCCGGACATTGATCTCGGTGTTTTCCGCCAGATGATAGAAGGACACGCCATAGGGGGCTATCTCTCCAACCCATTTGAACTTCTCTTCCCGTTCGTCCGTTCTGAGGATGGAAAAAATCAGTGTGCCCGGTGTCTTTAAGGCCATTTGATAGCTGCGTGCCCAAGGCAAAAACCGGATCGGTGCCTCCCGGCCGGTTTCTTTCAACACTGCCTGAACAACTTCCGTTCCCATGCCCTTGGCGATACCGTCTTCCAGATAATTGAAAGGCGGCAATTGCTCGGTGACAATCTCCAAGGTGTCCGCCTGTGCTGCAAAGGAAAGGAGCAGGCAGAGCCCGGCAATGATCGGAAATTTCAAAACTCTCTCCGCTTGGTTGCCCGGCTATGATTACTTGGAGTTTCTAAATGCAAGGTTGATTTGTTGTGCGAGCCTTTAGATAAGATGCTCGTTCTTTGCGCGTGTTCTGGTATCAGTTTTTGCCAAATTTGTAACATGAACCTGATCATTGGGGCGTTCTTTAGAAAAGCCGACAATAAAATATCAGTTCACCAGCAAGTAACGCATCAAGATCTGATCAAAGAGACCGTTTTCCTTGATTGTCACCAAACCTTCCTTAAAGGTCTTTACCAGCTCAGGGTCAGAGGCTTTGTTAAAGGCCATGTAGAGCTGTCCGCTAAGTTCCTTGATCGGCATAACTTTTTTGAGCTGCTTCGGATCGATGCCCTCATCCTTTAACAGCGGGCCAATGACGCTGTCGTCTATTGCGATCATGTCGAGGCGTCCCAGCATGAGTTTTCTAAGATTTAGCCGGTCGTCATCTGTCGTCTGAAGATTTTCAAATCCATGTTCAATCAAAGCGGCTTCCTTGGCATCCCCTCGATAAACGCCGACATAAAGAAACCTGGCATCGGAAAGGGAATGCAGCTCCATCGGCGGTGCGTCCGCGCGTTGATAAAGTGCGGCCCCAAAGGGTGCTATTGTCCCGATCCACGCAAATAGATCCTCCCGCTTGGGTGTCCGGGCGATCGAATAAACGAGCGTATTGGGTTTTGTTAGGGCGGTCTGATACGCCCGCGCCCAGGGCATAAACTGAATGTCGGACGTGTGCCCGGTTTCCTCAAGCACCGCTTGAACCACTTCAGTCGATAGGCCGCGGGCCTGGCCTTCCTCCAGATAACTGTAAGGCGGGAGATGCTCAGTAACGATCGAGATCTGTTCCGCAGCTGCGGACAGAGTCATGAACGTCAACAAAATGATGGGTATGATCGTTTTCAAGGTGCACAAGCCCAGAATTCAAATTATATCATTCGCTTCTCTGATCTTTTATTTTATATGTATATCGATAAATATTTCCAATTATTTTAAATAACTTTAGATGGGTGCTGATAAGTTGTGCAACTTTTGCTGATTTCTTTCTTTGTCGTGACCCTTACGTAGATGGAGACGTCCGTTGAAGGTTGGCGGCGTTTAGGCTCTACCATGTGTCGTGCCAGAGCATGAAAACAGTCGCAATCCTGATGCTTTGGGAGCGTTAGTTTGGATTATGGCTATTGTGATGAGGCATCGTAAACCACAGGTGTCACACGGACTTGTCATGTGTGGCCCGGACCGGCACACTTTGAAATACATAAAATCCCAACCTGTTGAGTTCCAATGGCAAACAAACAGTCACAGCTTTTGATCGACACCTATTTCGCGGCCTTCAATGCAGGCGATACCCACAAGATGGAGGATCTGGTTGCGGATGATGTGATCCACGATGTCAATCAGGGGGAACGGCGCACGGGCAAGGACAAATTCTGGTCCTTCAACGTTCACATGGCCAAATGCTACAAGGAGCGGCTCACAGATATCGAGCTGTTCGTCAATGACGCGGGCACGCGCGCTGCTGCCGAGTTCATTGTTCACGGCACATACATTGCGACCGATGAAGGTCTGCCGGAAGCTGACGGCCAAACCTACAACCTGCCGGCCGGCAGTTTTTTTGAAATCAAAGACGGCAAGATCGCCCGCATCACCACCTATTACAATTTGAAAGACTGGATCGATCAAGTTGGTGGGGCTGCTGAGAATTAATCGGTTTCTGACCTTTTTAGTCTTGGGCTGGATTGGCTGCCAAATTCTGCAAATTCCTTGTTCCCTGAGCTCAGCTTAGCTTTTGTCATTCCACCGGATGTTAGTTTTGGGGTGCGTGCGCTCCAAATTGAGGTGTTGACGGATCTAAAATTTCGATATAACTAGAGATGTAGTTATATTAACTTGATGATCAGCGGAGACGATCACATGGTGCTGGAAGAAGCTGCGCAAGGCTTTGCCGCGCTGGGCTCGGAGGCCCGGCTGCAGGTATTGCTTACGTTGGTGCGGGCAGGGCGGTCTGGATTGAGTGTCGGCGACATTCAATCGCGCACAAGTATGGCCGCCTCAACACTCGCCCATCACTTAAAATTCTTGGCGTCCGCCGGATTAATCCGCCAGGAAAAGGACGGCCGGACGGTGATCAATCAGGCCCAGTTCGAGCACCTTGAAGCACTGGCCGGTTACATCTTGAAAGAATGTTGCGCAGACGAAAATGGAACGGCCGCTGCTGACGGCATAAGGAGTGCAGCCAATGACTGATGTTGTAGATCTACAAGAGACATCCTCCAGCTGTTGTTCCGGTGCCAACAGCAGCGAGCCACCGTCTAACTCCAAACTCAAGGCCGGTCTTCAATTCCTGCGCAAACATGTCTTGTCGACATGGGCGATTGTTATCGGGGTGCCGCTTCTGGTGTTGCTGCTGGATCAGCCGCAATTCTGGAATGTTGTCACGTTCGCAATCAAAGCCTTTGGCGGAACAGCGCCTTACATAGCCTTTGCCGTTCTGCTGATTGCCTGGCTGAAAGCTGCAGGTGCCGAAGCCTATATCGGCAAAGCCTTTGAAGGACGGGAGGCCCAGGCAATTGTTCTGGCCGCTATGTTTGGCGGGTTGGCACCGTTCTGTTCCTGCGAAGTAATTCCATTTGTCGCTGGGCTTTTGGCGGTTGGCGCGCCGATCTCAGCGATCATGGCCTTCTGGCTGTCATCGCCGTTGATCGATCCGCCCACTCTCTTGATCACAGCGGGTGCGCTTGGCTGGAACTTTGCCATAGGTAAAGCCGTCTTTGCGGTGGCGCTGGGCTTGTTTGGTGGTGTTATTGTGGCTCTAATCAGCCGGACCGGGGGGTTCAAAACTCCGGCGCGTGCGGCCTCGATTTCCGGCTGTGGCTGTGGTGCATCTCCCAAAACCGGCCGCCCGGTCTGGTCTTTCTGGAAAGAAGCCGAGCGCAGCAGCACTTTCGGCACTGAGCTTAAGAGTAATGCGCTGTTTCTCGTCAAATGGCTGGCGCTGGCTTATGTCCTGGAAGCTTTGCTGGTGACATATGTCCCAGCCGATCTGATCGCCGGTGTGGTCGGTGGCAACGGTCTTGGGTCAATCGTGATTTCCGCGCTTGTCGGCATGCCGGCCTACCTCAACAGCTATGTGGCACCGCCGCTGCTGGCTGGCTTGATGGAGCAGGGCATGAGTTCTGGCGCTGCCATGGCCTTCATGATCGCCGGTGCGGTCAGCTCCATCCCGGCCATGGCAGCTGTCTGGTCGCTGGTCAAACCGACGGTCTTTGCAACTTATCTCGGCCTTGGGTTTGTCGGGGCGGTGTTGTCTGGCCTGATCTTTCAAGCGGTTGTGTGAGGCAACTCATGACAGTTTTGGTAACTGTGCGTGTTGATACATCCAAGAACACCGGGGCCAGCTTGCTGGTCCCGGTTGGGATATCAACACCGCACCAAACACCGGTGTCCTTTGACGTCAAAGGCGGGACGTGGCGCCTTGCTGGTGAAAGTGCAACCGGCCAGATGGCGGCTGTCATAACACCGCTCGGAGATGGGCCTGTGGTCCTGGACTACCTGTTTCAAAACGGAGGAGCCCAGTATCCGGAAACCATGTTTGTACCGCGACAGACCCGCTTCACACGGGCGGCAGATGCCTTGGTGGAAGACATTCGGAGCCTGGTGGATGGTACTGAAAACGGCCATACGCTGATCGAGAAAATCGTCAATGCGGTTGCGGAGAAGTTCACCTATGGCCATCCAGTAATCCGCTTCAATGATGGCTTCGAGGAAATCCCGTATCTCTCCTGTGGTCTCACAGAAGGCTCCTGCGTCGACATCAACACCTATCTGATCGCATGTTTAAGAGCAGCAGGTATCGAGGCGGGGTACGTCTACGGTTACTTCTTTCCGGAAGAGAAAAACGGTTCCTGCGACGACGGTCATTGCTGGGTGGTCACGCGTCACGATGGTGAGGTGAGGGAATGGGACATTGCCCATCACCTGAAACTGGGCACTCGCGAGATTTGTTGTGGTCTCAATCCTAAACCCGGGCAAAGGGTCGCCGTTGCTCACTCCATGGGACTGAGTTTTCCGGCGCTGGGTATTGTCGAGACCAAACTGCTCGGCGAACCGGCATGGGCCGGCGCGGACGGCACTCTTCGCAAGGCCGAGCTTGATATTCGCTGTGAACAAGACGGCGAAGCCGCCGTGGCATAACGAGCTGTCCCGGCCTCCGGGCCGGGACCGGGCCGTAGCTGGTCCCGGATCTGTTCTGGGACAGCGCGAGCAAGGTGGTCTAGCGGTGGTTTCGCCTCAACCTCTTTTCCGGCTGAACACCATTTTCTGCCCAGCCAGTTTCTCCTGAGGCCCTATCCAAGCATACGCAAGAAGGGCCGGTTCCAGCTTCGACACTGTGATCCGGTGGGCGTGTTCTGGTGGGTTGAAAATCATTGAGCCAGGTGAATATACGCCCTGGTGATTTTCTGAAACCGCGCCGGAAAGACAGATGTAACTTTCCGAGATTCCATCGTGGGAGTGCGCCGGATAGGTGCAGTTGGGTGCAAACAACACCAGCCCCAGAATGACTTCGGTGGTCAGGATCGGTCCGTTCGGTCCGCAGATCTCGGCATAAGCATATTTTTTGTCGAGCCCGCGCGGCACCTTCTCGTAGCCATATTGCCAGATCAAGTGGTCCTGAACGGATTCAATGGCTCGGATCAAGGTGGCCGTGCGTTCCAACCGGCCTTCGTCCAGCGCCCGCTTTAGGTGGGCCGTCACCGGTTTTTGTGCAGGCGCATCGAAGCGGATCTCTGCATTGGATTTGATAACCCGGGAGATCGCTTCGCGCACACCGCGCTGGTGCGCGCGGATCCGGTCACTGCCGCCAGAAGACAGAAACCGGTAGACTTCATAATACTCCCGCAAGAGGTATCCCCAGTCGGGGTAATCCGATAGGCGCCGGTTGGCCAATGTTTCCGGTTCGGTGTTTTCTGCTTCCAGCAAGGTCAGCGCTCCTCCTGCCCACAAGTGACTGGCCAGTGTCTCTGGATCGCAAGGTAGACGGTTTTTCCCTTGCGGCAATCGCAATCGCATATCCGGCATGTGTTCTTTTGGGAAAATCACATGTTGCGCAGGCGCTTGTGATCGCTAATCTGCGGGCCGCAATCTTAGGAAATCTCTCATGTCAGTCATTGTTGTTGGCGCCGGTATTTCGGGCCTTTCCACCGCCTGGGCACTCACCAAAAGGGGCGTGCCAGTTACCCTTTTGGAGCAGGGGCCGATTCCCAATCCGCTCAGCGCCTCCGGTGATCAGCACCGCATTATCCGCCGGGCCTATGGCGGGCAGGGCGGCTATCAGCGCCGGATCGGAGATGCTTATGCGGCCTGGGATGAGATGTGGGCGGATCTCGGGGAAAAACACTTGGCAGAAACCGGGTTTTTGCTGTTGTCCCAGCAAGTGGGAGATGGCGGTGATGAGTACCGCAGCGGCTTGATTGAAGGTGGCTATCCGGTTGATGACATGAGCGCTCAAGAAACTGCTGAGCGCTATCCGTTTATCGATCCAAAAACCATTCGTTGGGGTGCCTACAGTGAGGAAGGCGGGGTGCTGCTTTGCCAGAGAATTGCCGGTGGGCTGCGTGATTGGCTTCGGTCCAAGGGCGCGGTAGTGCGCGAAAACTGCTGTGTTGCCTCCGTTGATACGGCTGCAGGCTCAGTCACTCTTGCCGATGGGGCTGTTTTGGCCGGCAATCATGTCATCGTCACGGCAGGGGCCTGGACGCTTGGTCTTTTCCCGAATTTCCAAAAAAGCCTGACCACCTACAGGACCGCTGTTGTCTACCTGACCCCGCCGGAGGATCTGGCAGCGTCCTGGGCTAGCGCTCCGGCGATCCTTGATCCGGGCGGAACCATCGATGGTTATGTTTTGCCTCCGGTCCCTGGGACGGGTTTGAAATTCGGAGCAGGGATTCACAAATACAAAGCCAGCCCGGATCAGGACCGGGTCGCGAAACCTGGCGAAGGCGAGACTCTGCGCAACTACTTTTCACCACCCATTGGCCGGATTGAGGAGTATAAGGTCGACGATGTTGTTACCTGCGCCTACACCTTCACCGCTGATGAACACTTCTTCTGTTTGAGTGAAGACAAGGCTACCATTGTCTCCGCTTGCTCCGGCCATGGTTATAAATTCGGCGCCGTTGTGGGCCAGAAGCTTGCGGAGGGTTTTCTGGCCAAGGATATGGACGCTGCCCGCATTTGGCTGGAAGCGCGAGACTAACATCACTCAGTGAGTATCTGCCAGAATATAGGAACAATTGAGAGCGGTTTAGCAATGACACTCCAGATCCGGCGGTTGACCGGCGAAGATTTGAAATTGGCGTTGGGCGGGTTGGCTCACTTGCGAATTTCGGTCTTTCGGGCCTGGCCCTATCTCTATGAGGGGACTGAAGACTACGAAACGAAGTATCTTCAACGCTATGCGGAGACTGAAGGCGCGGTGATCGTCGGCGCTTATGACGGGGACCGTTTGATCGGTGCGGCCACGGGGGAGCCGCTCGGGAGTGAATTTGAAGCCTTTCAGGCACCTTTGAAGGCTAAGGGATTCGATCCGGATAAGATCTTTTACATGGCCGAATCTGTCCTGGATCCGGCCTATCGCGGACGGGGGATCGGACACCGGTTTTTTGACGAACGGGAAGCACATGCGAAGGTCCTTGGATTTGAGGAGGCAGTCTTTTGTGCTGTGATCCGTCCGGAGAGCCATTCGCTTAAACCAGCAGAATACCAGCCACTTGATCCGTTTTGGGTCAAACGGGGCTATTCTAAGTTAAACGGGGTCACCGTGACTTTCCCCTGGCTGGATGTTGGTGAGACCGAAGAAACCGAAAAACCGATGCAGGTTTGGCACCGCCGGTTCTAGGGTTCAGACCAATAAATGAGATTGACTTTAGCCAGCTGCGTCAAAGCATTCGGCCGGGCCAAAGCCCGCTCATCATGCTCTTCCTGTCAGTCTGGTGTCATTTAAACGCCAAGCAAGCCTCATTCGTGGGTCTGAACCCTAGTTTTAGCGCGTTCCACTATTGTCGTGGGCGCCTTCACCCATATGTCTGAAGGTGGTGATCGCGAGTAGTATTTGGTCGTGATCCCGATCCAACGGAAAGAGATGTAGATGGGGAAGGCCGTTCATGGGCGAAACACCGGATCAACCCGTTTCCTTGACCTGGGATCCAAGAGTGGTTCGCGACTGGCTGTTGGAAGAGGGTCGTTTTTCCGAAGATCTGCATGCACTTACGCAAGCATTGGGGGACCGGCTTCTGGCAGCCGGAGCGCCGGTTTGGCGGTTGCGGCTTGCAATGCGCACGCTTCATCCATTGATGACCGCTATCGGCTCGGCCTGGGAAAAAGAACCAGGGGGCGATGAAAGGGTACAGTCCCCGCATGGGCTCGAGCAACGCCCCTCCTATATCGGCAGTCCTATGGAGAGCATCTCCAAAACGGGAAAACCCTTCCGCCGCCGGTTAACTGACACCTTGGGAGATGAAGATCATCGTATACTTCATGAGCTGAAAGCCCGTGGCGCAACCGACTATCTTGGGATCCCACTCCGCCTGGCAGGTGGCGCTGGCGCAGTTTTTGTGGTCACGAGTGATGCGGAAGGTGGATTGGCAGATGCTGATGTCTTGGCGTTTGAACGAGTCTGCTCCGCGGTGACACCAATCGTTGAAGTTTTTCGGTACCGTGACACCTCAGCTGCTATCGCAGAGGCCTATCTTGGTAAACGGACCGGCCAACGGGTTCTGGATGGCCAGATCACACGTGGCGATATTGAGAATATTCAAGCCGCAATCCTTGTAAGCGACATTCGGGACTGGACAGGAATGAACATGCGTCTTCCAGCGGAAGATGCGCTGGCGTGTGCCAATCGTTACTTTGAAGTGATTGCTGAGGCAGTGGAATCACATGGCGGGGAAATCTTGAAATTTCTCGGCGACGGCGTGCTGGCAATCTTTCCGACACAAGGCGGTGACGCCGATGACCTTGTTGTGTGTAGCAATGCGCTTGCCGCTGCGAAGACAGCTTTACTGCGGGCGGACGAGATCGATCCGCCTCTCGAATTGAAGTTTGGTATTGGCCTTCATTACGGAGACGTTCTTTATGGCAACATCGGGTCCGCAACGCGGATCGATTTCACGGTTCTTGGATCGGCGGTGAACATTGCTGCGCGTTTGGAGGGACTGTGCCGTCAGTTGGATCGGCAAGTCCTGTTTACGAATGAAGTGGCTGAGCGGCTCCCGTATTCCGTGGAGGCAATGGGGCTAGTTGACTTGAAAGGTGTCGAAAGGCCCATTCAGGCCTGCAGTTTTTTGTGAGAGTATTTCGAATGTAGTAAAATATGATACTTTTACTTATGGTTTTCTAATTTAATTGTAATAAGTTGCAATGGAATTTATGCTGTATGTTATATCTATTTATTTAATACTATAGTCAATATTTGGATATACGTTCCTGTAGTTCTGGTTGAAGGCTGTTTCGGCACAGTCACAATCCCTTGGAAATTGCGGAGGATCGTTACCTTGTTCAATTGGAAAACGTTTGTAGGAGCAAGTGCTGTTGCGCTTGGTATGAGCACTCAAGCCTTTGCAGTTGAGTGTCCCCGTGATGGGGCATTGATTGCCGGAGCAAGTGATTACAGGCCTTATCAAAAGGTCGATGGCAAAGAAATAAGCGGGATGGACTTCGAGGTAATCGGGGCCGTTCTGGAGAAGCTTGGTTGTCGTCTTGATGCCAAAGCGCTCCCTTGGGCGCGGCATTTGAAGGGGATCGAGGACGGCGATGTGGACATCGCGTCGCCCGTGTCGAAGACAGCGGAACGGGAAGCGTTTGCAAACTTCAGCAGTCCCTACGTGGATGCGCAGGAAGTTCTGTTTGTCCGCGCCGGCAATGAAGGGACTTACAGTTCTCTCGCCGACTTTTTCGAGAAGGGCGGGAAACTTGGTACGATCCGCGAATATGCCTATGGCGGAGATTTTTCGGCACTGAAAGACAAATATGCTGGCCAGATTCAAGAAACCGATAGCCAGGAATCAAATCTCAAAAAACTTGCAGCTGGCAGGATCGATGCAACACTCGGAGAAGTGTTTGTTGTTTCCGAAGACGTTAAACGCTTGGGATTTTCCGATAAGGTAACAAAGGCGAGCTTCCTGATTTCGTCCGACCCATCCTACATTATGTTCAGCAAGAAAAGTGTGCCTGCAGAGTTCGTGGCCGCTTTCAGTGAGCAAATGCAGGCAATGAAAGCGTCTGGAGAGTTCGAGGCGATCACCGCCAAGTACAAATAGTTGCCAGGCCGTGTGGGCGCTTAGAGACGCATTTCGTTCGCACGGCCCAGGTGCGCCAGCCAAAGTGATTTGACAGCCGGCGTTCGCGATTGCGAAGGTCGGCGACAATTGATTTGTCTATGATTTCATAGGTTGAAGAATTTGCGCGGCGAGTTGAGGGGCGAGGCGGCACATGTTGGATACTAATGAAGGGCTTATGGCGGCAGTTGTATTCATTTTCAGGTCGATACTGAGAAGCTTGGTGGTGTTTGCCGCGCTTTGCTCGCCTCTAAAAGCCCAGGAGATGAGGTTAATCACATCCCCATGGCCGCCGTCAGCGTTCTATGATGCCAACGGACATCCGACAGGTATCGCGGTGGATATGGTGACTGCGCTGAAGGATCAGATGGGTCTGTCGACACCAATTGAAATTCTTCCCTGGGCCCGTGGTTATAAAATCGCTGAGGCCAAACCGAACATCCTTCTATTCACCGCGGGCCGCACGCAAGAGCGTCTTGATCTGGGATTCGAATTTATCGGACCTGCGATTATGTGGACCCATGGTCTTTTGGTGAAGAACGGATCGGACCTTACTATCGAGAGCCTGGAAGATGCCCGGCAAAAGGGAATAACTGCAGTCGGTGTTCGTGGGTCCTGGCAGGTTAAACTGTTAAAGAAAGCAGGCATCCAAACGGTTGAAACGAGCGACCAGGGCACTGGTGCCCGGATGCTGCTAGCTGACAGGGTGGATGTGTGGATTACGTCCAGCCTGCAAGCCTCGGCGGTTTTGAAAGAAATCGGCGTGCCGACTTCGGAGGCCAAGACGGTTTTTACCGTTCGGAAATCTCCGTCTTATCTGATGATTTCTAATGGGACGGATCCGCAACTCCTCAACAAATGGCGCACGGCTTATGAAGAGTTGAAGCAGAGTGGCACTTTGCATGGAATCGCAAAGGATTGGAGTGACCGTTTGGGCGTTCCTCTGACTTACCGGCCGGAAGACGGATTTTCCGCAGTGGGAAGCGGTGAAGACGGAACCGGATAACTCGGTAAAACTATGAGCGGGCAGGAGACCCGCTCACTGAATCCCAATCAGTCGTTACTGGTAAGCTGCCACTGAATAGTCACCGACGCGCTGATGGTTTCTTCGCCAGCTTCGACTGGAACGGGAGCAGCTTTCGCCATCATCATGCTCTCGGCCCGCATCATGACGGGGCGCGGCATTTGGATGCCGGTTTCCGATATCGAAACAATGCTGCCCAGATCGACACCAGCTGCCGCTGCAAAGATTTCTGCTTTGTGCCTGGCAGCTGCAACGGCTTCTTTCCGCGCTTCGTCGAGTTTTTCGTCCGGATCGCTCACCTGAAACCGGACGCCGTCAACTGAATTTGCGCCGCTGTCGACCACCTTCGACAGAAGGTCGCCGAGTTTGACAAGATCCCGGACATTTACCTCAACACCATTGCGCACTTCATAACCGGTGATGTCCGGTTGGCGACCGGAGTTATCGGTCACCCGCTCATAGCGGGGATAGATCGCAAATCCACTGGTTTGAATATCTTTGGCCTTAACGCCTGTGGCTTTGATCTGGTCAATAACCTTGGAGATATCCGACGTATTGCCAGCGAGCGCTTCGGCTGCGGTTTTTGCGACTGTGACAACCCGTGCCGTGATGACGGCCATGTCCGGGGCGACGGTGACGGAGCCTTGCCCCTCCATTGTAATCGTTCCAAAACCAGCGGAAGCTTCTTCCGATTTTGCGGGGAGGGGCGAAAGAGCTACTGCGGCGAGCGTTGCTGCAAGCGCAAACTTGCGTGCAGGCGCTGACAAATGGCGAAGTCCTGAGACCGTCAATCGATGCATGGCAAATATCCTTTAATACCATTCAATTTCGCAGCAGGTTTGATCCCCCAATTGGGCAAGGGTATGGCCAGCCGGTTCATGTTGCATTCATGCAAATGCCGCACCTGGCACTCCGTGTCATGAGGCAGTGGTGTCCACCTTCGCCGCGGTTGGCAAGTCACCTATCTCGCCATTTTCCGACAGGAGAACTGCAACCGGCCGGGCAGCTTCGATCTTGGAGCAGACGATGACGATCATCACTGTCAGCGGGACACACAAAACCATGCCGACCACGCCCCAGATCGCGCCCCAAAGCGCCAGGGACAACATGATAACCAGTCCGGAGAGGTTCAAATTGGCCCCCATTAGGCGCGGCTCGATCAGATTGCCAACGGAAAACTGGATCAGGCCAAGACCGGCGGCGATAGCAACGAACGGCCCGAGTGTGTCGTAATAGACGATGGCGAGCAGGCTCGGGAACAAAACCCCGATCAGAGATCCGATGGTGGGAATGTAATTGAGAACAAAGGCGATAAAGCCGAACAAGGCCGCGTACGGGAGGCCGATGAGGATCAGCACCAGGCTTGTCAAAGCGCCGGTGGCAACCGAGACAGCGGTCTTGATTGTGAAATAATGCATGATCGATGCATTGATCTCTTCACGAATGGCAAACGCCGCAGCCGCCCGCTCCGGCGAGGCAAACAGCTTTTCGAACTTGCGGTCGAAGGTGGACTGTTCCAGCACGAGGAAGAGCACATAAATAAAGACCAGGCTGGCTGATCCTGCGAGCGCCGTGACGACACTTGCACCGGCGGTCACCATACGCGGCACCACTGAATCTGGAAGAAGATCCTGCAACTCTATGGGATCGTGCAATTTGAACAGTTTGGTGACTTGATCGAAGAGTTGTTCCAACCGGGCCTGATAAGTCGGGGCGTCCTGCGCCAATTGCGAGAGGTTGACCGTCACAATGTCCAGAACGAAGGTGCTGACACCAAAAATAGTCAGGAGTGCCAACGGAAAGGCGACAAATCCCGGAACGTGCCATTTGCCATAGCCGACCCGCTTATAAACATTCGATAAGGCGTTGATCATGTACCAGACGATCACCGCAATGATGAACGGCAAAAGCAGCGATCGCCCGACGACAAGCAGCCATCCGATCATGGACACAAGAAATACGGTCAGGGTGATGGACAACAGCGGAGAGCGCATCAATACTCCGGACGGCAAGGTGAGCAAAATCAAAGCGATGGCCAGGGTCAGGACCCACTAATTTGGTTGAAATGGTAGGAAGGAATTTGTTCGGATACGAGACGCAAATCTGCAGGAAACCGTCCGGTTTCCAAAGGGTTGCAACGAAGTTGCCGGGCAAATTCATCCTACCTTAATAAGACACGAAAACGGCTTCGATCTGCGGCGTCTAACCGTTCAACCGGGCAGAAGCCCGCTTTTCACGTTTTTCCTTGCAGCTCATCGCCGTTTGCCGTGCCATTCCAATCAAATTAGTGGGTCCTGACCCTAGACCTTAACTTGTTGGTCTTAGCTTTGAAAGCCCGGTTCCGTTCATTACCGGTGCGGTGCTGCAGTCGCTGATCCCGTCCGGTGTACGACTGGCTTTCCGGGGCTGGGCCAAAGTTGCGCAATTTCCCGTTCTTGCGCCGGGGGCAAAGTCATGACACTGTGCGGCGCTTTTTGCTTCCGCTGAGCGGAGGCCAGACATCATGGGGTCATCGATGAATTTCAAAGCCGTTCGCCGCTTGCTGCGTGTGGTTCTTCCGCTTGCCGTTCTGTTTTGGCTGGTACCGTGGATCGCGGCTATCTTTACCGTTTGTGGTCTGATTGATTTTGCCCGCCATAAGCGCTTCGACAGTTCGCTGATTGCCAAGTATTTTTCCGGAAACGGCCTGCTGACCTGGCTGCTATCGCCGATCAATCTGTTCTTCGATCTGATCTCCAAGCGCCATGCCTACCGCATGCAGCTCGATGAATTTCCAGAAGAAGAGCGTCAGGAAATCGAGGGCATGCTCCAGGTGTTTAAGGACCGCCAGGACGAGATCCTCGAGGATCTGAAATCGCGGATGGGTGACAAACGCCGCGGCATGGTGTTCTACCGCTGGTATGATGAGCGCGGCGACCAATCGATCCCTGAATTCAACCGGGATTTCAAATACATCAAGACCATCGGCGTCTCAATTTTCAACGGCCAGGAAAAGACATCTTTGCATTTCGGTCCACTGCGCCTGACCATCCGGGTGCTCTACAACATGACCGCGCGCCAGAGCGATGAGATCTTTATCGAGGTGAATGGCGACAAACACTTCTGGCACGACGATCCGCTGTTCATCTTTGACGACACGATCCAGCACCGCTCGGTCAACGGCGAAGAAGGTCTCAGAGCGTGTGTGTTTGTCGACGTGTTGCGTCCGAGCGCCTTCACTGGTCTTCAGAATGTCTGCGTGAAGATCTTCAACATCCTGCTCTCCGGCATCAACCGGGTCTTTTACAAAAACTGGGACATGCTGAAGAAGACAGATAAGGCGACACCAGCCCCGGGTGAATAGGGGTAGGTCGACGTCTTTATGCCCGGCTCGCGAATGCATGGAGGCCTGTCCTTGTCGGGTGGGCCTATTCGTTTGCGAAGCGAGGATCAGTTGCTTTGGTGAACAGCGGCGTCTTTGGGCCGGTAACTGCGAGGCGATGGTCTTGGCACTGGCTAGTCTCTCTTGGCTGTATTTTCGCGGATGAACGCGTCTAACTGTCATTTGCCAATAGCCGTTGGACAGCTTTAACGTCTCAGAGAGTGCCGGTGTGATTCAAATACTTTCCGGCTTGTTTGAACTGCCCTGTTGAGGAGGATTGAAACCGCTTGAGAGGGCAGGGGCTTTGGTGTAGGTAGCAAATCAGCGCGTGTGTTTGGCATTTTCGAACTGCGCCGTGGGCCTGTAGCTCAACTGGTTAGAGCCGTCCGCTCATAACGGATTGGTTGGGGGTTCGAGTCCCTCCGGGCCCACCATTTTTAATGTTCCATAAATGACATTACCCGCGTGTAGGTGTTAGCTACCATGTTCGAAAGCGTTTGGGGCAGGGGCATTAATCGGGGAAAGTCCCGGAATTCTGCATAATCGGGGTTTGCCGAAATGTCGGTGCGCGCGCAGCGCCACTTCGTTTTGTTTGGCCAATCTCAGGACTGACCTGAAAGCTCTTGTAAACCGCCAATAATTGCCGGTTTAACACCGTTTGAAATTCTGGGTATTTCATCCCACAAGATGGCGATTGGAACGTTGATACCCGGAAGCCGGTGTCAAATGAACGCGGTTATACCTGTTGTCGATCGTCTCTTATGAGATTGAAACTGAACATCTTTCCACGAAGCTCCGCCTTGTGCCGGTTGTTCCCGTCAATTCCAGTTCATGGTGTCAATCCACACTCGGGTTGCATATTGGAGTCGCGCGGGTTGCTCGCGCCAGCACCATACTTCTAGTTAGGCGCAAAAGTATCTACGGATCGGGGGGCTATTCAACGCTGGTGTATGCCTCCTCAACAAACTCGCGGACAAGAGTATAGTTTAAAAGCAAGTCTTTCTTAACACGGTCATGCCCAAACTGAGCTGACGGAAATTGCAGAAAATTACCTCGATGATGGACCAATTGGTTCATCCTCTCACGCAACCAAAACCACTGCGGTTGCGGGTGTTCTTAGCAGGTGCCATCAGAGTTTTAGAGGGCCGCATAGAGTGACATGGACATGTGAACAGGTTCTCCGGGATATCAAGCTTCATGACTTGGACTGCGACCCAAGGGTTTTTCATGTGCTCTTTGTCGCCCTTACCGAACCAGAGTCCGATATAGCCCGGGAAGTTCGCCGCCTTGAAGCTAACGAGACTGCGTTGACAGTGCGGGATTTGGAATTTCTCTATGACGCGTATATTAACTCAGGCATCGAACCGGGACACCATATGTCTGTGGTTCAAAGTTCGCAGGCGCGGACAAGCTCGATTTCAACGTCAGCCAATACGGCGATGGACCTTTCCAAACACCTGGCTACTTGCGCACAAGCCCAATCTGAAAAAACACCATTGCGCGATACGGTCCTGCAAATAAACTCTGAAATGCAGGAGAACCTGACCAACATTACTGCTCAGGCCGAAGTCCTTGAGGCTGAGCTGCAGGCCTACCAGGCGGAACTCTTCACCGATGCCCTGACGGGTGTGCCCAATCGCCGTTTTCTGGAAGCTGAGCTACCTGCCAGGTTAAACGTAGCTGACCTTTCACTTCATATCGCCCTGATTGACGTCGATCATTTTAAGCAAATAAACGATCTGCACGGTCATGTTCTGGGTGATTACGCTATTCGCATAGTTGCCAATTTGATCCAAAATCACCTGCGCCCGCAAGATGTCATGTGCCGGTATGGCGGCGAGGAATTCTGTATCTTGTTCTATAATACAGACGCGGCCGTTTGCTTGGAAATGCTGGAGGGTATTCGCACGGATATCGCCCGCCGCACCATTTATCACAACCGAACCGGTAAATCCTTTGGACCGCTCACAGTTTCCGCCGGCCTTGCTCGCACCCAGCCGGGCGACGACTTCGAAGCAGCCGTCCAACGTGCCGATGAACTGATGTACCAATCCAAAACCACTGGCCGTAATCGCATCAGTTCCTAGAGCCCTTTTGAACAATTGAAACGGCATCCTCATGGTCTATGCGGGATACCGGACAAAGTAATTCGTCTGGGCCGTAGGCATGCCGGTATCAACGGAATACTCCGCCCGCCATGCTTCATCAAAGGAGAGGCGTCACGTCAGAATGCTCGGATCCTGCAGATGTCTGATTGATGCCGATCAACGTCGTGCCGAGAACGGTGCCATCGGTGATGAAGAGTTCATAACCCTCGCCTTCGGCGCTGGCAGAGAACACGACCCTGCCATCACCTGTCGGGGCGAACCGGGTCGGGAAAGAACTGTTTTCACCATCAAAGATGTCGATGAGCATTTGGGTATTCTCTGCCGTTCCATCGGTGATCCAGAGTTCACGTCCTGCCCCCTCACCATCGTCCGCAGCGAACACCACCCGGCCATCGCCAAGCGTGGCCAATTCGCCAACAAAGTCAAAATCCGTTTGGGCTTCGGGGACCAGATGGCCCGTGTTCGCTGCCGTGCCGTCCGTGATCCAAATTGACCTCGAGCCATCGAGCTCCTTAACGCCGAACAGAACCGACCCGTTGTTAAGCGCGGCAATTGCCGGGAGGCTTGAAACCGTGCCTGCAGACAATTCAGCCAGGGCAGTCGTTTCGCCCGTTGTGCTGTTGTAATAGAAGAAACTTTGGGTGCTGGGGCCAGGGGTCGGAGTGTACACCGAGATAAAGACGTTGCCATTGGCGGTCGGAACGATGGCCTGTATTTGCTGATAGCTGTTGTCGTTACTTTGCGGATCGGAATCGAAGTCGAACAGCAACTCGGTATTTTGAGACGTGCCGTCCGTCTGCCAAAGCTGCGAGCGTTCGCCATCCGGCGTTTCTGCCGCAAAGTAAACCAGATCCTCTGACGCCTGAGCAAAATGCGAAACAAACCCATCGCCAATCCCTGCGACGATGTCCCGGAGCAGCGAAATGGAGTTTTGCGGCTCATCATAGATCCACAATTCGCGGCCGGTGGCGGCAGTGCCAGCGGAAATTAACACCCTCTGATCGTCGATCGCATGCATGTCGCGAATGTCTGTCAGGTTGTCCTGACCTGTGCCGGTGATTTTGGCCGTGCCGGCAACCGTTCCGTCAGTGGCCCAAAGGCCTTGTCCCGTCCCGTCATTCGCTCGATAGATCGCAAGGTCATCCGATCCATCGCCATCGGTATCGAGGGTCACAAAGTCATCCGGGTATCCATCCCGTTCGCCAGGATAGGTGTCGCGAAGCAATTGCGTGCCGGCCTCGGTGCCATCGGAGACCCATAATTCGTCGCCCTCTTCCGGGGTGGTCGCGGTGAAAAGCAGCAGATCGCCAAGAACGGCTTCTGGCGTCGCATGTGAATTCTCAACGCCCGGCACCACATCCGCAAGGAGTGTTGCCGTATTTGTCGCTTCGTCGAAGCGCCACGGTTCTTTGCCATGTAGGCCGTCATTTGCGCGGAAGAAGGTTCCGCCGTTTTCACCGGCCAGGAACGACGCTGGACGTGAACTGCCGCTGGTATCGAAATCATCCAGCCGCAGGGTTCCCTGGGCGGTGCCGTCGGTGACCCAAAGTTCCTCCTCGTTTTCTCCTGCTGATCTGGTGTTTTGTCCATCGTGTCGTTCGTCGGAAAAGGCGGTAAACGATACCTGCCCATTACCAAGGGACGTGAAATCTGTAGGGATCGACGAGCCTGGGCCGAGCGCGATATCAGCAACAAGAGCAGTCCCCGCAGCCGTGCCATCGGTGATCCAGAGCTCTTCACCATGTTCAGCGTCGCCTGCGCTAAAGACCGCAAGGCCATCCCGCAACTGGGCAAACTTGCTCATGACCGGGGCATCGGTGAACTCGAATGTACCTACCCGCTGTGTTGTTTCTGGCGTGCCCTCGGTGCGCCACATCTGGTAGCTGGTACTTCCGTTCGAAGACGTAAAGTACAGAACCACGTCATCCGATAACGCCATGACTCCGTGTATCGTCTGGTCTGCAGGCGAGGTCTCGTTGTCGCTGAGTTGCTGTGTGCCTGCATCCGTTCCGTCTGAAATCCAGATGTGATGTCCATCCTGGTTTCGGGCGGCGAACACGATGCGATCATTTCCGAACGGGACCAGACTCTCCGGAGAGGAGCTTCTCTGGATGTTGTCGGCGTCCCACAGCTCGACGACCATCCCTGTGCCCGCAATCGTCCCGTCGGTCACCCAAAGTTCCCGGCCATTGCTTGTTGTCGAACCGGGGAAAAACACCTTGCCGTCGCGGGTTGAGGCGAATTCCCGAGTTGAATATAGGGTATCCGTCAGTCTCGTCGTATTTTCTGCCGTCCCATCAGAGACCCACAGTGCGTAACCAACGGCTCCGCCATCATCGGCCATGAATACAGCCCGGCCATTGCCAATGCCGGTTGTGATGGGAGAGAAGCCGACGCCCGACCCGGCCCCACCACGAATAGTTAGCACGAGCTCGGTGCCGTCCGGCGTTCCGTCGGCGACATGGAGTTCAGTGCCGCTATTGCCGTTACTCCCGTAGAAGAGTGCTCGGCCGTTCCCCAAATCAGCGTAGGAACCAAAAGAATAAATATCCGTAGAAAGCTGCGTCAGCGCCTGGGTTTGAAGGTCATAGTGATAGGGCAGTTCGCGAACAGGCGCACCGGCCTCCTGTGTCACCGTAAACAAGAGGCCATTATTGCCGAACCGGGTTATGTCTCTTACATTGCCGGATTCAAAACCGGGCACCGTATCAGCTTCGAGTCTTGTTCCTTCCGGAGTGCCGTCGGTAATCCCGAGTTCAAAGCCTGCACCATTAAAGTTCGCTCTGAAGACCGCCGACACAGCTGTGGCGGCCGGCGTGGTGTTTACGGTTACCGTCTCTTCTGCCGATGTGTTTCCGGCAGCATCAGAGGCTGTTATTGTCAGATCGACGCTGTTCGGCGCTGCTCCAAAGTCGTTGATCGCGGCGTTAACGCCGTCAGCCGTCAATGTGATCTGGCCGTTGGCATCTATGGAGAAATAGTCGTTGTCGTCGCCATCGGTGATCTCATAGCCGGTGACGCCAACGTTATCAGTTGCCTGAACCGTGCCGATGATAGTATCGACGGCGGAATTTTCTGCCAGTTCAAAGGACTGTTCCGCCGTAACGACAGGGACTGAATTATCTGCGGGCGGCTCTATCGCAACATCATCTGACGCGCCCACATCAGCAATGGTTATCCCGTTTTCAGTGACATCCACCCCGACCCTAAGCGTGAGATCGCCATTGAAATCGCCTGTCGGGGTCACTGTGAGATCGCCGGACAAATCCCAATTGGTGACAGTGATCGAAGTCCCGTCAGACGTCGCAGTATTCTGACCGTCCGTGACCTGAAAACCTGCGGGCAAGCCGGACAAGGTGACATTGGTGATCTTCTCGGTGTTGCCCGGATTGTCGGTATCACTGACCTCGGCCGTCAATTGAACAGTGAAAGCCTGCCCCTCTTCGACCGTATCGGGCACCTGGATCCCGACGGAGGGAATGTCCGGCTGGCCACTCACGTCAACGGTGATTTCCGCCGGCGTTGAAGTTTTTGCGCCATCATTGGCGGTAAACTGGAACGAAGCCTCGCCGGAAAAATCTGTTCCTGGCGTGAAGGTGAAATCGCCAGTCGCCGCATCAAAGCTCGTAACAGTGCCACCGACCGCCGAGTTCACGACAATCGCATAGGTGAGCGGATCGTTCTCGGCATCGGTACCTGCGAGTGTACCGGCAACGGCCACATCCTCAGCTGTCCTCAGGGTCTGTGCTGTTGCCTCCGGAGCGGTGTTCTCATCCACGTTGGTGATGTTGACCGTCACGGTCTCGCCAGCCGAGGTGTTGCTGGCGGCATCGCGCGCCGTCACCGTCAGGGCGAAGCTGTTTGCCCCGGTCTCGAAATCGCCCGGTGCGGCGGCAGCCCCTACCGCGGTCAACGTGATCTGGCCATTTGCGTCTATGGCGAAATAACCAGCGTCATCGCCGCCGGCAATGGCAAAACCTGTGACACCGACCGCGTCTGTTGCGGCCACGGTTCCAATCACCGTCCCGTCCGCGCCGTTCTCAGCCAGATCAAAGCTTTGGGAAGCTGTAACGACCGGTGCGGTGTTGTCAGCGGCACCGCCACCACCGTCTCCGGCACCACCTCCAGCTCCGCCACCTCCACCGTCGTCACCATCTCCGGAAGTTGGCAGGTTCTCAGGGGGCGGCGGGTCACCCGACGGCGCAATCGGCGACCGGCCTTCAAAAATGCCGTATTTGAGGTAGTGGAGCAGCGGGTTGATACCCGCTTCAGCAACATCCGGATATTGCTCTAGATAGTAGGAGATGTCGAAATTCGGACTTGGATCCCGGCCTTCCTGTGCACCATTGGTTAGAAAATGCTCAAACGGATTTACGCCAGCGGCCGCGACATCGGGATTTTGTTCCAGATAATATGCGGCATCGAAAAGCGCATTGGGATTACGGTTTTCACCGCCCCCCATGCTGTTGAAGTGATCGAACGGGTTTGTTCCGGCCTGCGCAACATCCGGATACTGCTGAAGATAAAAGGAGACATCGAACAACGGGTTCGGATCCCGTCCCTCCTGAAATCCAATCAGATTGAAATGGGCTTCGGCGCTCGCGATCAACCCAGCTTCTATGGCCGCGGCCACATCCGGATTTTGGGCTAAATAGAAAGCCTCATCGAATGACAGCATGAAACACGCTCCGTTACACAGGTACTCAACTGGAACTCGTGAAAATTGATGCAGGACGCGCAAAGATAGAGCCGCGCTGAACCGCGTACCGCCGGTGTGATGCCCCATGAACTCAGGGCGAACACAGCCGTTGGCAAAAGCGGTTTTGCTTTCGCCGAATATGACTTCAAATGTCAGTTGGTGGGGACTGCGTTCAACAATCCCGGATCAGATCATGCACCAACAAGTTTACGTGATGAATAATGCGAGTTTATCGCATTAACTCCTCCGACCAATACGACGCTCACACGCCTTGAAAACTTTCGATAAAAAGCTTTCTGCATTTGATTTAACTGGTTATAAAGGTTTACGGAAATTTAAAATTTGCAACTCGGATATTTACACTGTGAACTTGCGTGGGCTGGACCTGAACCTCCTATTGGTGTTTGACACGGTTTACCGGACCCGGTCGAACACCAAGGCAGCAGAAGAATTGGGCTTGACCCAATCGGCGGTCAGCAATGCAGTAAAACGTCTTCGCGGACACTTGAGCGATCCGCTGTTTCAAAGAAGTGGCAACCGACTGGAAACAACGCGGGAGGCTGACCGGATTGCACCGGCCATTCGTGACGCCTTACGCACGGTCCAGGAGACAATCTCCCTGGCAAACGTCTTTGATCCCAAAGCCAGCGACCGCGTTTTTACAATCGTCATGCCAGATTCCATGGAACCTATCATATTGACTGGCATGTCCCGGCAAATTCAGGCTGAGGGCCTCAACGTCAAAATCCATACCCACCCCTTTGTGGGCGTCGACATCCGGGAATCCATCCTGGAAAAGAAGATTGACGTCGCCTTGTTGCCCAACCTTCTGACCGAACCGGACATCAGTACGGCTTATCTGATGGAAGAAGATGCCTGCATCATCGTTCGGGCGGATCATCCAGTATATGGCACCAAGAACGAGTTCACGATTGAAGACATGTCGAAAGCCGATCTTGTCGGGTTCAACGACGACATTCGCAGGCACACCCATCTCGATCATGAGATGCGGGCCAAGTCTGTGAACCGGAACCACGTGGCTTTCGTCTCGCGGCTTTGGTCAGTTCCCTATCTTGTCGCCTCAACCGATCTTGTCGGTGCATGCTCCGAAGTCATTGTCAAAGCCGTTGGCAGGCAGCTCAATCTGAAATCTTTCAAGCTGCCGCTCGATCGTCCCACCCATCATTGGCACATGGTGTGGAATGAAACTTTCAATGATGACGCCGGGCATATGTGGTTGCGTGGCCGCATTCAGAATTTAATTAAAGAGTGGACTGAACTGGAATGAACACTGAGCGCCGCTGGACCCTCGCGGTTCTCACCGCTGTATTTGCCGTAAACAATTTGGACCGGCATGTTCTGAGCATTGTCCTGGATCCAATCGGACAGGAATTTGCTCTGTCCGACACACAGCTCGGGCTGTTGTCCGGCCTCATGTTTGCCCTTGTCTATGTGCTCTTCGGATTTCCGATTGCAAAACTCTCGGCCAAAGGGAACCGGTGCAACATCATTTCCACGTGTGTCGCCCTTTGGAGCTCTTTGACCATAGCCATGGCCGGGGCGCAGAACTTCGTCCAACTCGCTGTTGCCCGTCTCGGTGTTGGAATTGGTGAAGCTGGCGCCGTCACCCCGGCTCATTCCATGATTTCGGATCTCTATCCAAAACACAAACGAACCTCGGCGATGGCGACGTTTGTGACCGGAGCAAATATCGGGATTTTGCTGGCATTCCTAATAGGCGGCATTGCCGGTCAGCTTTTGGGATGGCGGTGGGCCTTTGTCATTGCAGGTCTTCCCGGGCTTGTTCTCGCCGTTCTGTTGAAGTTTACGGTTACAGAACCAGTTCGCGAAAAAACCGCTGTTTCCAGCGAAGAAAGCCGGTCGCTTTTTATCTCGTCCCTAAAAACCATTTATGGGCATCGCGGACTGCTGCATGCGATGCTTGGCGTATCCATTGTCGGTATCGTCACATTTGGGGCGCTGGCCTGGAACCCGACCCTGATCATCCGGAACCATGGCCTGACACAAGCTCAAACGGGAATTTTCCTGGCGCTGGTAATTGGCATTGGCGGCGGGTTTGGCACCTGGTTTTCCGGTAAACTTGCAGATTGGCTGGGTGAAAAAAATGCGAAGTGGCGCGTCGGCATAGTCGTTGCGGCAATTCTGATTTCAAAGCCGTTTGTTTTTGTATTTCTGTTGGCGGACAACACGGCTACTGCGCTTGCTGCGTTTGCTGTTGCAGCCTTCATGGGCGGTGTCTTCTGGGCTCCGACCTTTGCCTATCTGCATTCAAACCTGTCGTCTGAAATGCGGCCGATGGGGACGGCAATTTACCTGTTCTGTTTCAATCTTATTGGCGTTGGCCTTGGTCCGACAATCATCGGACTATTAAGCGATACCGTGTTTTCGGAAGCAGGTAACCGCTCTATCGCCTATGGGCTCTTGACCCTTCAGATCGCGGGCATCTGGGCTGCTTGGCACTATTGGCAGGTCGTGCGGGAAATCCCGCAAGATGCTGAAACAGAAGAAAAGCGCTCGCTCTTGTCGTCTGCAGGCTGTTGAGCCTTGGCGGTGACTTGAAGAAAATTCCGTGCTCAGGATCTGAGTGCTCAAAATACGAGTACGGCTATGGAAAACAGAGCTCCAATCCGCTCAAGCCTGTCAGTTTTTCTGTTTCTATTCCGCTTCACGTTCGCCGTCTTTCATTAAGCAGAGTGGGTAAAAATTAACGTTCCTCCTTGGGAAGGTTTGGTTTGATTTCTTTTAACAGTCAGCGAGTATGTTAGAATTCAATCTCTTCGCCGCTTCGGAAGACGCGTTATTAAAGAAGGCTGACAACGCCTATGCTGGCCGGTGCTTGTAGAGTTTTAATAGCTGTTTGGTTTGCCATGCACTTCATTTCAGGTGCCGCTGCGGATCAAAAAACATTGCACATCGCGTCCATAGATTGGTGCCCCCAACTTTGTATTGACGGCGATAAAGCTGGCTATATTACCGACATCGTTGAGCAGATCTTTGAAGCCAGTCCCTATGATTTGGCGATCAAGATCTATCCTTGGTCCCGCGCCATTCAATACACAAGAGCAGGGAGAGTTCATGCATTGTTGTCTCCCGCAAAAGCTGAAGCGCCTGACCTGGTCTATCCCGCAGAGGAAATCGGGGTTCAAAGGATGTGCTTCTTTGTCCTTACGGACAACCCTTGGACATTCGAGGGGACATCCTCACTCGAGGGGCATTTGACAGCTGTCGCAACCGACACTTCAATTGAGGAGTTGAATGAGTTCATTTCGAAGAGAACGGATCTGTTCTTCTTTGCTCCCTATAGCGATGAATATCTGAAAAACAGCATAGATATGCTGGTGTTAGGTCGCGTGAATAGTTTTTTGTTCACTCATAACTCAACCGTTCACGCTGCCCGGCAGCTCGGCATGGAAAACAGAATTCGCCAAGCCGGTTGTGTCTCAGTCGCGAAAGTTTATATGGCATTTTCACCTACAGAAGAGATGGCTTCTGATGTTGCGGAAATGCGAGCCTATTTTGATAGCGCAATGGCCAAGTTCAAATTGGACGGACGAGTCAGCGGTGTTATGGCGCGATATGGACTTTCAGATTGGACACAGCCGGAAGGCGTCCTGGAACGGTAAAAATAGCCTCCCAAAAGTCTTGGTTCTTTCGAACAGTCTGGCCAGCGCTTAGAAATACAATCTGGGCCGGCCACCCGAAAGGGTGTTTGTGCAAAACTCTTTGGGACCGCCTGTTCGGTAGCATTGGCGTGGGGGAGTGCTTTGAACGAATTGAGTTTGGAACTGCCCGATGGCTCCAATCTGAATGGGGTTGTCGACTACATACAGGACATTTTCTGTATCGACCTGCCGTATGCGCCGGGAATGGTGTTTGTCGGTGCACAGTTTCAACCGGCGAAGGGAATGGAAGCAATCTCGGCTGGGGCCGCTGATATCGATCCTCAGAGGGCTCTAGAGCGGTGCTTTGGCGAGATCGCAGAAACACTATCGCAGTTCACAGCTTTCAAATCAGACGAAGTGCAGATCCAGGAAAACCTGCCGCTTGTGGCATCAAAGGAATTGTCTTCGGATTTTGGAGCCTTAGGACCTGATTTAGGAAGGGATGGCTGGGTTTCTGGACTAGAAACTTTATGTCAGGCGGATCGTTTTGTTCCAGCCTCTCTGTGTTTCCGGGACCTTAAGGGACAATTAGAAACTGAAACCGCCTTCAGTTCAGGCTTCGCAGCGGGTCAAACGCTGTCTGCTGCCATTGAAGTGGCGACACTGGAGCTGATTGAGCGGGATGCTGTTGCTCTGTGGTGGTATGGAGGACGGCCGCCCCGCAAAATCGCTGCCCCGTTTTTGGACCAGGCGGAGCGTTTCCAGAAAGTCATGCGAAAGGGGAGTGGGGATCGGCAAACCATTCTCCTGGACCTGAGTACTGACATTGATGTGCCCGTAGTCGCAGCCGTATCGGCAAATGCAGATGGTGGTGATGTCGCCTTCGGCTACGCTGCACGCAGGAGCGTTTCGCAAGCGATTGTAGCGGCTCTCAAGGAGTTGGCGCAGATGGAACTGGGTAACATCCTGTGTGATCTCAAAGTACAGTCCGGCAAAACCGATCGACTGACTCCGGCCGACTTTAAGGTGGTAAAGCGGCGTCAGCATTTGTCCCTTGGATCAAGTCTCTTTGGTTGTCCTCCGCGTGAGCGCGGTTTGAAACCGGCCGGTCAGGATGCCGATATTGACGCAGCTTTGCAGAATGCAGGTCTAAGAAGGTTTGTCGTTGAGATGACATCGCCCCAAATAGGTGTGCCGGTTGCCCGAGTTGTCTGCCCTCAATTGCAACCACTTCCCGTGGTATTTACCTCGCAAAGATTGACATGTGCGCAAACGTTGTACAATGGATGGTCCGACACTGTAGTGGTGTGTGAGCCGATTTAACATTTCTTGTTCCAGCGCGTTGATTGGGGGAACGCTTGGATAGAAATTTGTACGTCCGCGTTATCGGTCCGCCAGCATTTGAGCTGGATGGTCAAGCATTTAGCACTTCGTCTCGGAAGGGCGATGCCTTGCTTGCGTATCTGGCGGTAAGTGAGCGAAGCACCATTTCCCGGCAGTCTGCGGCCGGTCTTTTGTGGTCGGAATCGAGCGAAGACAAGGCCCGCATGTCTCTTCGTCAAGTCATCCGTTCCATCCGTGTGGCCTGTAAGAGTGTTGGATATGACGACTTTTACGCAGACCCACAGAGCATTGAGTTGCGTGGCAGTGGATTTAGAATTGACGTCCAAGATCTGCTGACATCGATTGAACACTCCGAAGTGCCAAAGCGTGGCGTGCTTCACGAATTGCGGTATTCACACAAAATCTTCGCCGGCTGTGATGAATTCGATCCCAATTTCACCAATTGGCTGCGGGTTCAACGTCAGATCTGGAGTGACAGGGTCATGGAAGCCCTGTTGCAGAAATTCAACGAAACGAAAGAGCTGCCAGCAATTGGCGGGAAATGGGCGCAAGCCTTGTTTGTCTTCGACCCTTCCAATGAACCAGCTGCACGCTATCTCATGATCGAGAAGGCGTCAGAAGGGGATTATGCCGGCGCGATCGCAATCTATGACACGCTTTGGCAAACTCTATCAGAGGATTTTGACACTGAACCGGATTTTGAAACGCAGGATGTGATTGCCGACATCAAGCTGGGAAAGGTCGACCAGTCCAGGCAACACCCCGTTCCTCGTAATGTGTCGGTGTCCCAAGATTTGTCCGAACACCCGATCATCATCGTTGCGCCTGTAGACCAATCTACTCAGGGAGAAGTCGCCAACTCATATTTGCAGGGCATGCGCTCTGAACTGATATCCCGGCTCGTAAAATTCCGCGAATGGTCTGTCGTTGATTGGGGAGCAGATCAAAAGGAGAGTAAACGGCCAACCTATTCAATTCCGCTCTCCGCATGGCGCGAAGGTGGGGAAATCGCGTATTCCTTGAACCTGCGGGATGAGCATTCAGGGACGTTTGTTTGGGGGCAAACGATCCGGTGTGCCGAGGGCCAGTCCCCGCTTCAACGGCATAACTTTCTGCAAGAGATTGCCTATGCCGTGCGGGTGCAGGTATCTGCAGACCGGCTGCAAATGGCCAGCTCCGGAGATGCGTTGATGCCCGGGTTGTATGATGCCTGGATACATGCGCAGCAGCGCTTGCAAAAATGGCGGGATGCTGAAGACAACAAAGCCTTAGAACTGCTTCGGTTTATTGTAGAAAAGGCGCCCAACTTTGGCCCAGCCCACAGCGCGATGGCGCAATTTGCCAATGGCCGTCATATTGTCCGGCCAGGGCTGTTTCGGCGTACGGCAAATGCCGAATTCGCCTACAGTCACGCAAAAAAAGCTTTGGAGTTAGACCCACTGGATGCCCGGGCCCATTTAAGTGTTGGCTGGACCCAAGCGCTTTTGCAGAATTTTGATGAAGCTGAAAGCTCCTTTACCTCGGCCATACAACTAAATCCAAACGATCCGTGGGCGTTGATTTCCGGAACTCACGGATTGGCATTTTGCCGGTCAACAGATGAACAAGGCGTCGATACCGGTATGATCCTGGATCTTGATGTCGACCTTGCTCCGGAACATTGGAGTTATTTAGCGGGAATCCGGTTTCTCGCAAGAGACTTCGATGGATGTCTTGCTGCCTCTGCGCGTGCCGGGCAGGGGTATTACGGGATGAAAACCTGGACGATCTCCGCGCTCTCGGAATTGGGTCGATTCGATGAGGCAAAGACAGAAGCGGAAGAGCTTTACAAGCTGCTCAAACAGGATTGGTACGGGCAAGTGGCGCCGTCACCGGAAAACGCCGGTGACTGGCTTGCTCAAATGTTTCCAATCCGGTCAAGCAGCCTCCGGCAGCGCATTCGAAAATGGCTGTCGGAAGCCGGATTGTAAGACCTAGCCAGTCAGAAGAGGGGGATTTGACCTGGCTGGTTTGACCGGTTAGCGGCAGACCGAGACTGTATAGTCGGATACCCGGCAAAGGAAAAAATCAAGATTGGTCATATGGTCGTTTGACGGCTCGGATTCCTGTCCGTCGGTCTGGCCACGCAGTTTGACCCGATAGAAGTTGGGTACATCGTAACGGCCGGTGGCTTCCTCCCCGGATGAAAGCACTTTCATAGTGTTTTCGATCATTTTCTTCGGAGGCAGGCGCAGGAGAAATTCATTCGGTTCTGCTTGTACCGCGCGAACACAGTCGTCATCCTTCCAGCGGTCTGGCACCATTGCGATTGGGTCTGGGCCTTCAAGAACCTTGCGCAGATCGCCAATGGTTTCCGGCGGAGTGGCCTTGCCAACGGCCCAATCGTGGATCAGTTGCCCAAACTCCACGGGTTTGATGACTTTGAAACGGCCAAACTCACCTTGGTGAATGTCAGACATAATACTCTCCTCCAGCATGATACTCTCCTCCAGTTATAAAAACGAAAGTCTGCTGCCGTCTTCCAGGGTCTTGTATTCATCTGGCAGGTGATGGTCGATCCAGCGGATCAAATCCGGCATGGTTTGGGGAATGGGACCGGCCCCGGTTTGTTGAAATAGGATGGACGCGGCGATTTGCGGCGTATGGGAGTTTGGCAATTCCAGCTGCTGTAGACCGCGGTCGTCGTCAACTGCGCGGAAGAGGGTCTCCGCAACGATGATCGACCCGATCGGCCCGAGATGCTGTCCCTGTCCGGGCCCGCTGTTGGCTTCGATGAGCACGAACAGCCCCAATGGCGGGTTGCCACTGAGTTCATCAATCGTTTCGGTTGTCAATCTGGGAGGAAGGACACCTGAGCCGATCGGTCGTGTCGGCCGGTCTGCGAAAGATTTGATCTCAGCGGCAATGTCAGCGCTATTTGCAATTGTCTGCCGGCTTGCTGCTGGAAAATCTGGTTTTGTTGGAACCGTCTGCAGGATGTGTTGCCGCAACCGCTCGACTTTCAATACAGGTGCGGACACGCATCGCAGCAGATCCAGATAGGCAAGAGTGTCATTGTCGAAATGGACGCCGTCTTTGAGCTTGCTGTTCAGCGCTCGCATGTAGAGCGGTCCCAGCAGGTTGCTCTTTTGAGAAACGACAGCCGGAGTCCTGTCCGGAAGGTCAAAGAAAAAGGACCAGGCTGCAATCCAATCATCGTTGAGCGGGGCCCGGTTGGGTTCACCGTCCGACGTTTGTCCAAGAACGTCCTCAAGCGTGAAGGCTTCGCCGTTCATCCGCTCTGACATTTCATAAAGTGGCCGGACCATTGCATGGCCAAACCGATAAGCTGCATGGGTAAATTCACTTGTGACCGGATTGTTTTCATCAACTTCGAAAAGATACCGGTCGGGGTCCTGTGATCTGCTGTAGTAGTGATAGATGTTTGGATCCAGCAGCTTTTGCAGAAAGTCATTTCTAATGATGTTGCGGTAGACGTATAAAACGACCGCTTTGGCAAAGTTGAAATGGGTGTCGATGTCCGATCCCGGATGCTGTTCCTCCGAATAGCCAACGACAATGTTGTGAAAGTGGGAGAATAGGGCGGTGAGCTGAGAGAGGATTGGATTGTTGTCGTTGCGCGCATCGGCAATGAGCGGACGGCCGCCCCGTTTGACACCGCTGTCGTCATACTCCTGATACCGGCAGATGTCGCGCTTTGGCTGGTTCACTGTGCTCTTGTTGTGAGTCACAGGACCGAGTTTCAGCCGTGCATCGATGCCTTTGAAATCACTTTTGAAATCATAACAATGCGCTGAAACCAGCGGACCGCTTCCATAAAGGGTGTTCAGCATCAAGGCATCGTTCTGAACATTCGTCCGAACCTTCGGCGCCTCCATGTTGGGCCGGATTTCGCCATTGATTGTTATGTCGTGGGCAATCAGTTGGGCAAAATAGGTATAGCCCGCCGGAATGCGCGGGTTTTCGCCCCAGTTGCCGTAAACTGGGCCGCTTGTACCGGCGGCCTCCATGAGAAGGGCGATGTTTCTGAAAAGATCCTCAGTCCTGCGTTTATCCAGTTTTCCATTGGCTTCGATGCCGGAATAAAGATCTGCAGGCGCTGGCCGTGTGCCATTGGATAAGGCGGGGAAAGGAGAACGTCTTTTTAAAAAATTCGATTGTTCAAAGTCTGAGAAGACTGTTTCCAGTCTTAAAGTGCTTTTGAGTAAATGCATTACCCTTCCCCGCCTTAACCTGCCCTTCCCGAAAGAAAATGGGAAAGACAATTCTTTCTTTGAAACGGGAATTTCCTCCTGTCCGTCTCATGAAAGTTTATGCTTTTTATTTTGCGCCTGCGTCGATGAGGCTTGTTGAATTTCTGGAAGCAGTAGACAGCTTGCAACGTGATTCCATCGTGATTCCTGCTTATCACGGTTGGATCACGGCGAATTTTCATGGCTTTTCGGCCATTTTATTTGTCCGCGTTCTAAAGTCGTTCGAAGATGTGAAGCAACGGTGACACAAGGTGCGGTAAATTCGCAGTTTCACCCGCCTGGATTGCCGCCTGCCTGAAACTGCCCTAATGCCCGAAGGTCCAGTAGGCTGCCAAGAGAATGGCCAAGCCGACTGTCGCTTGTAGGATAGAACCGCCAGCCAGGATTGCGGTCGCGTGGCCTTCGCGCATGTCGCTGAGCGCGCTTTTGCGGACCAGCCAATAAAAACTGTCATTCGGCAATATGGCGACAAAGGAGCCGAGACAAATCGCCAACACCGCGGCAACTGGCGGCAATCCAGCAGCTATCACGATGGGGGCGGCGATCGGCGAAACCGCTGCAAATGTGGACATGCTCGAACCCTGAACAATCTTGAAAGAGGCGGTCAAGGCAAAGAGGCTCAGCAGGGCAAGGCTGCCACTTTGGCCTGCAAAGAAATTGCCAACCGGGACCGTCAGAGTTACGGATGCGCTGAGGGCGCTGGCAGCCCCGATTATTACGAGGAGTGAGCCACTCCGGCTCAGACCGGTCTCAAGGCACGCACGACGGTCGCGTGCGGGAACCATTGCCAGAGCCACTCCAGCAGCACACATAAGCGCGCCTTTCGGGTTCACAAGAAAACCGACGACGACATTCTGAGAGAAGTCAAAGCTGACGCCGAGTGCCAACAAGGCGCACAATGTGCCAAAGGGAATGAGGACCTTGAGCCGTGTCTTCGTGGTACCTGATGAAGGTGGTGCCGTTTCAGCTCGAAGTTCAACAAACCGCGCAAAAGCCAGACCAGCTGCATAAACTGGCAGAAACAAAGCAAAACAAGTGATCAATAGCCAAGTGTCGCTCACGCCAATGCTGGTTGCGACAATGAGAGGCCCGGCTGGAAACAACAGTTTGAACCCGGCGTAAGAACCGAAAGCTATTTCCAGGCGGCGCCGTTTGCTCATCGGTGTGAGCGCTGCATAGGCGGTATCTGGACAGACCATACCTGCCGCAGCCAATGGAGACAGTCCGACTGCCAACAGGGGTGGTGCCTCCACTCTGATCCGGTCAATCGTGGCCGCAAGTGTGAACGAGGGGATCAGTATTAAGGCGAATTCCCCAATCGCAGCGCCCCAGCCAGCGTTGAACACAGCTACGAGCTCTTTGGCGGGCAGTCCGGCGGCCAAAAGCAGAACCAGTGTCGCGAGGATCATCCAGACAGGCAACGGCAGACTTGGTGCGGTAAACCGGCGCCGCGTATTAGCTTGTTCCTGAGGGACTGTTATCGCGTTCTTGGTCATGCCCGAGCTCCATGAACACGTTGTTCCGTTTCAAGACCGGCGATCGGCGTTCCATCCGAACCAGAACATTTGATCTCAGAGCGAGGCGGAAAAAGAGGTGGATCCGGCAGGATCAGCTGCATGTAAACAACATCAATGAACTGGCCGAATTTATATCCGAGGCCCTTGGATAAGCCCCTGCGCTTGAAGCCGAATTTTTCGTGCAACGCGATTGATCCGCTATTGGCACTGTCGCCAACCACAGCCATAACGGTCGCAAAGCGGTTTGACTGTTCCGCATACTTCAGCAGGGCACCGAGTAGCTGTGTGCCGACGCCTTGCCTGGTCATGCTTGGGTCCATGTAGATCGAGACTTCTGCCGTGTAGCGGTAGGCAGACCGGTCTTTATGGGGGGCGAGATAAGCGTATCCCGCAATTTGGCCTGCGATGTCAGCTACGAGCCAGAGGTAGTTTTGGGCCTGAATAGCTTCTATCCGCTGGGCCATCTCCTGTTCATCTGGAGGAACTTCTTCAAAGGTGGCAGTGCCATGTTTGACGTAATGAGCGTAAATTGCGCTCACCGCAGCGACGTCCGCCGGCCTAACAGGGCGGATGTTGATTGTGCTGGTTTTGGTTGGCGCAAAATCTTCGGGCTGTCCATTGTCTTCCATTTGGTATGCCACTCAAACCGCTCCAATCTTGTTCAAAGGGCAAAACCAATTTCGAATGCGCGCCGAACGTTTGCTGTCGGACTGTGTTTTGCCTGCGATCAGTGATCGTAGAGTGTTGAGATGCGGGCAAAAGACGGATTATCCTCAGTGTCATTATGAGAAAAAGTCATGATACATGGTCGAAGAGCTCACTCCGTGCGATGCGGGCCTTTGAGGCAGCAGCTCGGCTTGGCAGTTTCACGGCCGCCGCAGAGAGTTTGAATGTCACTCAAGGGGCCGTCAGCAGACAGATCAAGGAACTGGAAGGCGTCATCGGGAGGCCGTTGTTTCGGCGTTCAGGACCCCGTTTGTTTCTAACAGAACAGGGCCGGGCATTTGCAGATCAGCTGGCTGAGATATTCGCGGATCTTCAGCAGGCTTTTTGGAACGTGCAAGGGTATGAGGAGACGGCTACGGTCACCATTTCGACACTGCCGAGTGTCGCAACCCGGTGGCTTGCCGCACGGCTAAGTGAGTTTGACCGTGACTTTCCTGACGTTGACCTGAAAGTCCTTGCGTCCCGGGATTTGGCCGACTTCAGGACAGGTTCGATAGACGGGGCGATCCGCTTTGGGCAAGGCAATTGGCCGGAGGTTGAGGCTGAATATATTGGTGGTGAAACCGTGTGCCCGGTATGCACACCCGGCTTTGTTGCCGAACATAATCTCAATTATCCGGAAGACCTTCTGCAGGTCCGGCTGTTTCACAGCGATATGGAGGAAGGCTGGCAAGGATGGTTTCACCATGCCAGCGTTGTTCCGCCGCCGTCCTTACGCGGACCTCAGTTGGGCGATGATGCGGCCACGATGCAGGCTGTCTTGAATGGGCAGGGGGTGGCACTGGGACGAACCTTGCTGGTTGCCGATGATCTTGCCGACGGGAAGCTTGTTCAACCCTTTCCCGTCTCTTTGCCGATTTCATTTGGCTATTGGTTCGTAACCGAAAAACCTTCGCGGGATGATCCGCATCTCATGGCAGTGCGGTCCTGGTTGATCGAACGGATCAGAAACACGTTGGAAGGGGAGATCGGCTGACCGGTTTCCTGGTTATTTTTCGGCTTCGGACAAAAAATCTTCAGCAAGCTCAACCCAGAACGCCGCACCAATGGGCAGGGCATCGTCGTTAAAATCGTATTCCGGGTGGTGCAGCGGCGGGTCATCATCCGTTTTGGCTGTGCCGAGGAGGAAGAAGCAGCCGGGTTTTTCTTCAAGGAAGTAAGCAAAATCTTCGCTGCCCATCTCCGGGCTGGGTAAGGTTTTGACCTTGTCTTCACCTGCAAAGCGACGCGCGACAGATCTCATATAATCTGTTTCGCGCTTAGGATTGTACATTGGCGGATACCCGCGCTCATAGTCCACATCGACCTGCATGCCATAACTTGCAGCCTGGCCTTCGGCTATCAGGCGGACACGGCGCTCCAACTCATCCCGCAGATTGTTATCAAACGCACGGATCGTGAGTTTCATCTCGGTGCTCGCAGGGATCACATTGCTGGCGATGCCGCCATTAAAGGCGCCGACCGTGATCACGGCCTGATCCATCGGATGTACATTTCGGGAGAGGATCGTCTGCAGCGCCATGATGATGGATGCACCACAAACGATCGGGTCGGACGCTGCTTGGGGTTGTGCTCCATGCCCGCCTTTGCCGATCACCGTGATGGTGCATTCATCGGCGGCTGCCATCATCGGACCGTCGATAAAGGCGAATTCGCCGAAGGGAATGGTCGGATCATTGTGCAGGCCAAAAACAGCGTCGCACGGAAACCGTTCGAACAGGCCATCTTCGATCATCAGTTTGGCACCGCCGAAGTTCTCTTCAGCAGGCTGGAACAGGAGATGAACCGTGCCGTTAAATTGTTTCCGGTCTGCCAGACGTTTGGCCGCGCCAAGCAACATGGCCGTGTGCCCATCGTGGCCGCAGGCATGCATCATGCCTGGGTGCGTGCTGGCATAGGCCGCGCCCGTTTCTTCCTGGATCGGCAATGCGTCAAAATCGGCCCGGATGCCGATGCTGCGATTGGACGTGCCATTGCGCAAGGTGGCGACAATTCCGGTCTTGGCGAGGCCTCTGGTCACCTCAAAACCCATGGCCGCTAGCTCACCTGCGACATAATCCGACGTTTTATATTCGGATAAGCCAATCTCCGGGATCTTGTGCAGATGGTGCCGTGTGGCAACGAGATCTGGATCGAAATTGGTGGTCTGTTTGGTCATGATCTTTTCTGAAATCATTTGTGAAATTGGCGCGTCGCTTAGGTTCCGCGGCTGGGGATGCGGTTTTCCAACAAGCGGAACAGCAATACCAGAATTCCCGTTAGGCACATATAGATAAGCGCCAGGAGAAGCAGTGGTTCATAGGTGAGATAGGTGTCCTGGCGGACCCGGGAAATGATGGCGTAAGCGTCAACGACCGTGATGGTCGCGACGAGCGGTGTGGCTTTCAGTTGCAGCACGGTTTCGCCGCTGAGGGTTGGCAGCGCTCGGTAAATGGCCCGTGGCAACCAGATCCGCCGGAACATTGTAAAGCGGCTCATGCCAAAAGCACGGGCGGCCTCCAGCTCGCCACGCGGGACACCGGCAAAGGCGCCGCGCATCACTTCACCTTCATAGGCGGCAAACGACAGCATCAACGCAGTGAAACCATAAGGCCAGGCTTGGCGCAAATATGGCCAGAACATCGACTGACGGATTTCCGGGTATTGCGCAAACACCGATCCGAGGCCGTAATAGAGGAGCCACAATTGCAGCAGAAGCGGAGTGCCGCGGATCAGCGTGCAAAAGCCCCTCGCTATGGCCGCCAGCGGCCAAGGGCCGGTGACCTGTACAAGACCAAGTGGCAAGGCCAACAGAAATCCAGCCGCGGCCGTTGAAAACAGGAGGAACAGGGTTTCGCCGATGCCGTAAATCAACTTGCTCTGGTATTTCGGCAGCCAGTCCCAGCGCAGGAAATAAATGGCGCAGCCAACGATCACCCCAAAGACGGCAATCAGGAAAATCCTGTGTGGCTCCAACAGGCGGCGAGGCGGCGGCGGCACATAGGCCGGCATGGTGACTTTTGTCTCGCTCATGTCACACAGGCCCCGCGATGCCGCGTCTTGCGCGTCTTTCGATGATGGAGATGATCCGGTTGGATACCAGCGTTAGCGTGAGATAGAGGACCCCGGCGGCGCAGAAGAAGAGCATGTAAGCTTTTGTACTGCCGGCCGCCTGCCTTGTGACAAGCGTCAATTCGCTGAACCCGACGACGGCCAGAAGAGCCGTGTCCTTTGTGGCAATTAGCCAGAGATTGGACAGGCCGGGAATGGCGTAGGGCAACATTGCCGGCAAAGTGATGCGGCGCAGGGTTTTGAAGGGTGACATACCGTATGCGCGGGCCGCTTCAATCTGGCCCGGCGGTATGGCCTTGATCGCGCCGCGAAGGACTTCAGTTTGATAGGCGCCTTGGACAACGCCGATGACAAAAATCCCGGCAGCAAGGCCGCTGATGTCGACCCGTGGCAGACCGGCCAAGCCCAGAACCGCGTTTACCGCATCGGACCCAGCGTAATAAAGCAGAAGAATGAGAACAAGTTCCGGCACCGCACGGATGATCGTCGTATAGATTTCCAGCAAATCCCGCAGGATCGGGCCGCCATAAAGCTTGCCGAATGCACCGGCAATTCCGATCAGAAGGCCGAGACTGAAACCACCAACGGCAATCTGCAGAGACGCTGCAAATCCTTGCAGGAGCACGCCGCCCCAACCGGGTGGTGACAGTGCGAGGAGTTCGAGGTTCAAGAAACCGGCATCAACAGCCATCGACGGCAAATCACCTTAGTTTTATCGAAGAACCGCCGGCGTCAAATAACGCCGGCGGGGTTAGGTAGGTACTGGCCATCAGCCGCCGTAGATGTCGAAGTCGAAGTAATTCTTGGAGAATTCCTCGTAGGTGCCGTTGGCGCGGATCGCGGCGATCGCGGCGTTGATCTTTCCTTTCAGCTCGTCTTCGCCCTTGCGCAGACCGACGCCAACACCGGCGCCGAGAATAGCCGGATCGTCTGCGACATTGCCTTTAAGCTCGCAGCAGGCGCCGGCATCGGATTTCAGGAAAGCATCCAATGCGATGGCGTCAGCCTGGACAGCATCGACACGGCCTGCAGCGAGATCCTGGTTGGCTTCGTCCTGGGTCTGATACTGCTTGATGTCGTCAGCGGTTGGGCCGAAATACTTGTCAGCATAAGCGGCATGGATGGTGGACACCTGCACGCCGAGGATTTTGCCGGAAAGGCCTTCTGGCGTAGCTTCAAAATCGTCGCCCTTGGCGCCAATGACGCTGGTCGGTGTGTTGTAGTACTTGTCCGAAAAGTCGATAGTTTTCAGGCGTTCTTCAGTGATCGACATGGAGCCGACGATCATGTCGATTTTGCCGGATGTCAGAGCCGGAATGATGCCGTCCCAGGCAACAGGAGTGATGACACAGTTGAGTTTGGCTTCGGCGCAAATCGCTTCCATGAACTCAACTTCCCAGCCAACCCATTTGCCGCTGGAATCTGGTGATGTGAACGGCGGATATGGTTCGGCAGCAACACCTACTTTGACGTCTTGAGCCAGCGCTCCGGTGACTGCTGTGGCACTCACTGCCGCTGCAACAAATGCTGCTTTGAAGATCTGTTTCATGCTGTTCCCCTGTTTTTCGGTTTGTTTGCCGGAAGGTCCGGCTTGACCAGCCCGCGCATGTGAGCCGCGGGATGCCCGTTCTTTAAAAACGCCCGGCCCCTGCCGTTGTCCTCCCGGCAAGGCCCGGCCCTTTAGTGGACCGAACTGATGAATTTCTTCAGCCGGTCCGATTTCGGCGCGCCAAACACTTGGTCCGGCGGTCCCTGTTCCTCGATGATGCCGTTGTGCAGAAAGATGACATGGCTTGCGACTTCGCGGGCAAACTTCATTTCGTGCGTGACCAGCACCATGGTCCGATGTTCCTGCGCCAGATCGCCGATGACGCTCAGCACTTCTCCGACCAGTTCCGGATCGAGGGCGGAGGTGGGTTCATCAAACAGAAGCGCAAGCGGCTGGACGGCGAGGGCCCGGGCAATGGCAGCGCGCTGCTGCTGGCCGCCGGATAAAAATGCTGGATAGGCGTCGTGTTTTTCCTGAAGGCCGACCCGCCGAAGAAGACCTTCTGCGATTTCAACGGCCTGATCGCGTTTCATACCCAAAACATGGACGGGAACTTCAATGACGTTTTGCAGTACTGTCATGTGCTGCCAGAGATTGAAGCTTTGGAAAACCATCGCCAGCTGGCTGCGGATGCGTTCGATCTGCTTGCGGTCTGCTGGGCGTAGGCCGTAGTGGCCATCGTCTTTTAATGAAATTGGCTCGCCATGGATTGTGACCGACCCGGCGCTCGGAAGCTCCAGCATATTGATGCATCTTAAAAGCGTCGATTTACCGGAGCCCGATCCTCCGATGATCGCAATGACATCGCCTTTATTAGCTGTCAGCGAAACACCTTTGAGCACTTCAAGTGCTCCGAAACGTTTAAAGAGGTCTCGCACCTCTATGGCTGGCGCCACAGGTTCCATCATACCGCCATTGCCCGGCAATGCCGGACTGCTGTTGTTACTGTTCCCGCTGGCTTGTTGTTTTAAACGGTGCGGTGCCAGCTTTCCGTCCCGATATGTCTTGTTAGCTTTGCATTCAGTTCGTAATTATTCAAGTGTATAATTTGGGCTTGTGTGCTTATTATTCAGTCGTATAATTGCGAGTGGTTTTACGAATCTATCCAGCTTTTTTGAGCGGAGGCCATAAGGAAACACGCATGATGAAGGGGGCGGAAATGACCGAAATCACGCAATATCTGCCGTCTTCCGGCACTGTGCTTTTGCCGTTTTTAATTGCTGCTTCGCTCAGGAGTGCTGAATGAGCCGGCGTACTTTCCATCGCGCCAGCGAGGCAGAGCGCCGCCAGGACTTGATCAACGCGACGCTCGACTGCATCTCAGAACTTGGTTTGCAACGCGCGACCGTTCGAGAAGTTGCAACCCGCGCTGGGGTCACTCCAGGCCTCATCCGCCACTATTTTTCCAGTAAGGATCAGATGCTGCAGGCTGCTTACCGGGAAGTCATGACCGGGATGACTTCAAAGGTGGCGGCAGCTGCTGACGTGGGACAGACAAGCGCACGGGCCCGGTTGCATGATTTTATCGTTGCCAACCTGACACCTCCGGTTGCCGACGGCCGGTCTCTATCACTATGGGCCGCTTTTATCAGTCATGTCCGCGTTGATCCTGCCTTTGCCGAAATCCATCGGGAGAGTTATCTCGCTTTTCGCTCCGCGCTCGAAGTGCTTGTGGCTGAGGTGTTGGCAGAGGCTGGGGAAGTGCCTGATGACACACGCTGCCGGGAGTTGTCGATTGCTATCAACGGTGTGATCGATGGCCTTTGGTTGGAGGGCACGCTGGTTGGCGATCTTTTTTCCGAAACGCCTTTGCCTGGCATTGCCATTAAATCCGTAGAAGCCCTTTTAGGCGGCATCAAACTCGCCGCCGGCGACCAACCAACCTGAGAGACCGACTATGCGTTATGCGTCGATCACCGATCGTCTGGCCCATTTGGGCTCAGGAAAATGGACCGTGCATCTCAAAGCGCGTGAGATGATGGCGGCTGGCACGTCCGTCATTGAACTCACGATTGGCGAGCCGGACATCATGCCGGATACGGCCTTGCTAGACGAAGCCAACCGGTCGATGCGGGAAGGACGGATCCGCTATTCAAATGGCCGGGGTGAGCCGAAAATCGTTTCAGCCCTGACCGAGAAATACCGCAAACGCCAGCCGGAAATCACGGAACGCAACATCCTCTGCTTCCCGGGAACGCAGACGGCGCTGTTTGCGGTCATGCTCGGTCTTGTTGAGGGGGGTGACGCGGTTCTGGTGCCAGACCCGCTGTATGCCACATACGAAGGCGTGGTTGCAGCCACCGGGGCGTCGATGGTTCCCGTGCCGCTGCGTCCGGAACAAGGATTTCATCTGCAAGCTGAAGACCTCGAGCAGGCGATTACACCAGACTGCCGGGTGCTTTTGTTGAACAATCCGCACAATCCGACCGGTGCAACTCTTTCAAAAGACGAAGTTGCGGCGATTGGTGAGGTTTGCGACCGTCATGATCTCTGGATCGTGTGTGACGAAGTCTATGAAAAGCTGATTTTTGACGGTGAGTTCGTCTCTCCGTTCGATATCCCGGAATTGCAAGAGCGGACAATCGCGGTGTCTTCGATTTCCAAGTCTCACGCCGCTCCTGGGTTTCGCTCGGGTTGGGCCGTTGGTCCTGAGGAGTTCTGCGACCGTTTGCTGTCCGTTTCCGAAACAATGCTGTTTGGTGGCCAGCCGTTTATCGCCGATATGACCGCCATGGCGGTCTCCGGAAACTTCGATACGGCAGAGCGCATGCGCGAGAGCTACCAGCGGCGTGCGGGCCTTGTCATGGACCACCTTGGCGGCCATGGCGCCTTGCGGCCGATGATGCCGGAAGCGGGTATGTTCTTGCTGGTTGATGTCCGGGAGACCGGTCTGGATGGAGAAATATTTGCGGCTCGTTTGCTTGATGAAAAACATGTGGCCGTGATGCCGGGGGGCTCGTTCGGCGATCAGGCGGCTGGTTTCATCCGGTTGTCGCTGAGTGTGGCGGACGAAGAACTTCTGGAAGCTGCAGACCGGATTGCCGCCTTTGTAGATGAACTTGGCGCAGGGACTAAAAAATGGGCGTAGCAGAAAAGACTGTCGGCGAAGTTCTGATCGAATTGCTGGAAGTCTATGGTGTGGACACCGTTTTTGGAATTCCGGGCGTTCATACAGCCGAGCTTTATAGGGGGCTCGCGACGTCCAGTATTCGCCATATCACACCGCGCCATGAGCAAGGTGCTGGATTCATGGCTGACGGCTATGCGCGTGTGACAGGCAAACCCGGTGTGGCACTGGTTATTACAGGGCCGGGGCTCACCAACACAATCACGGCGATGGCCCAGGCATATCAAGATTCCATACCGATGCTGGTTATATCCGGCGTCAATTCCCGGGGCAGTCTTGGGCATGGGCGCGGTTGTCTGCACGAGTTGCCGGACCAGCGGGCGACCATGGCCACCGTGTCGCATATGACCCACACGTTGCTGGATCCGGCCGATCTGCCATCTGTCTTGGAGCGGGCCTTTATAATCCTTCAGTCCCGCCGCCCGGGGCCGGTTCATATTGAGATCCCAACAGATGTGATGGATTCAAAAATCGCGATTGAGGTGCCGGATCCCATAAAAACCTTCGGGCCGCGGGCATCCGTTTCTCAAGTTGCGGCTTTGGCCGAAAAATGCCGTCAGTCTCAGGCACCGGTGATTCTGTGCGGAGGCGGATCCATATCGTCCGCCGAACAGATTAAGATGTTGGCGGAGAAGCTGGATGCGCCTCTGGTCACAACGGTGAACGCCCGCGGTATGTTTGTAGGTCATCCGTTGTCGGTGCCGGCAAGCCCGAGCCTTCAGCCTGTCCGGGGCCTGCTTGCCAACGCCGATCTGGTGATCGCGCTGGGAACGCAAATGGGAGCAACCGACTACGACATGTATGCCGACGGCGGGTTCCCCGAGCTTGGCAATCTGGTGCGGGTGGATATTGATGCGGATCAGCTTGCCCGTGGTCCGGCGGCCTCTCTTCAAATCCTGTCCACGGTCGACCAGCTTTTGACTGACCTTTTGCCGATGGTCGGCGGTCTGAGTGGACGCAGAGGTGGCGCAGAACGCGCAGACAGGTGCCGGAGAGGCGCGCTGGAAAGCCTAAGTCCGAAAATGCACCTGGAAATCAAAGTCCTGGAGGGTATTCGGGACGCCCTTCCGGGCTGTATTCTTGTCGGCGATTCGACCCAGGCAATTTACTCCGGAAATCTTTATTTCGAAGCCGGGCAACCCAAAGGCTGGTTTAATGCCGCGACCGGTTATGGCGCGTTGGGCTACGGACCGCCAGCCGCAATCGGGGCGTGCCTGGGCGCGCCGGAAAAGCCGGTTGTCTGCATCGTTGGCGACGGCGGCTTCCAGTTTTCCTTGGCGGAGATCGGCTCTGCGAAGGATTGCGGCGCCAATGTCATTTTTCTGGTCTGGAACAATGACGGGTATGGTGAGATCAAGACCTACATGGAAGACAGCGGCATTGTTCCGGAAGGGGTAACACCGTCTGCGCCGGATTTTCTGAAGATTGCTGAGGCCTATGGCGTGCCAGCGGTGCGCTTGGATGATGTTGTCGACTTGCCAGAAGCGCTTCGGCGGCTGGCTGGTGAGGGAGGTCCTAGCCTGATCGAGATCCACGAAACGAGAACCCGTGGAGCCGGCGTTTAGAGCGCGAAAACGGTGCGCTTTTAACCAATTTGTTCGCTTATCAGATCCTTTTTGGGCGTGGCGCAATCTCCAGCGCGGCGCCCTTTTTCTCATTCATAAGTTTAATAGACTTAAGATGATCCTACGGAAGTATGGGCCTACCTAAGTAGTCTTGAGTAAAATTTGAATATCAGTAGAAAACAATCCTTAAATTCCAGTGAAGTTCGGTGACGCTAGTCACTTTAGGTCAATTGCCAATCTGAGTTTCTCTTTTAGAGGTTCGTGGATTGAGGTCTAGGGAAGGGGGATTCTCGACCAATACTGGATAAGGGGATGTAAAAGTTGAAACTGATTGCCGCCTTTAGTGTCTAAAATTGGCGGCATAGAAGTAGCAGATACAGTGCGTTTTTCGTTTTTCTGCTGTGACTGTTTTCAGCATTGACATGTTGCCCAGTAATTCGGTCACGGAACTCCCGACTTTTCATCGGCTATGGAATTCAGGATCTGGCATTTGCCGGAGCTGGAGCGAGACGGTTGCCATTTGAGGGTGGCCGCCATGGGGAAATACCGGGGGCCGGTTGCCGGAGCCTCCGCGCGTGACAGGATCAAATGGAGGAGACTGTATGTCCGAAAACTCATCCAACAACGCTTATTGGTCCGCCAATATGCGCATCATCGTGGTCAGCCTCATCATTTGGGCGCTGGTCTCTTTTGGGTTCGGCATTTTGCTGCGCCCGCTCTTGAGCACAATTTCTGTTGGCGGCACTGACCTTGGTTTCTGGTTTGCCCAGCAGGGGTCGATCATCGTCTTTCTTGGGATCATCTTCTTTTATGCCTTCAAGATGAACAAACTCGACCGTGAACACGGTGTAGAAGAAGAGTAAGGGCGGCTTCAACGATGGATCAGTTTACTATCAATCTGCTGTTTGTGGGTGGCTCCTTTGCCCTCTACATCGGCATCGCGATCTGGGCCCGTGCCGGGTCCACATCTGAGTTTTATGCTGCCGGCCGCGGTGTCCATCCGGTCACTAACGGTATGGCAACGGCTGCTGACTGGATGTCGGCCGCATCGTTCATCTCCATGGCTGGCCTCATCGCCTTTACCGGTTATGACAACTCATCCTTCCTGATGGGCTGGACCGGCGGTTACGTGCTGTTGGCGCTGCTGCTTGCTCCTTACCTTCGTAAGTTCGGCAAGTTCACCGTTTCCGAGTTCATCGGCGATCGTTTCTACAGCCAGACTGCCCGGATCGTGGCCGTTGTGTGCTTGATCGTTGCCTCGGTGACCTATGTTATCGGTCAGATGACGGGTGTTGGTGTTGCCTTCGGCCGCTTCCTGGAAGTTGACAATACAACCGGCCTTCTGATTGGCGCGGCTGTTGTGTTCGCCTACGCGGTGTTCGGCGGCATGAAAGGCGTGACCTACACGCAGGTTGCCCAGTATGTTGTTCTGATCACGGCCTACACCATCCCGGCTATCTTCATCTCGCTGCAGCTGACCGGCAACCCGATCCCGGGTCTGGGTCTGTTTGGCGATGATGTTGCCGCTGGTGTTCCGCTTCTGACCAAGCTGGACCAGGTGGTTACGGAACTAGGCTTTAACTCCTACACCTCCCACCATGCTGATACACTCAACATGGTGCTGTTCACCCTGTCTCTGATGATTGGTACGGCTGGTCTGCCGCACGTGATCATGCGCTTCTTCACTGTTCCGAAAGTGGCTGACGCGCGCTGGTCCGCTGGTTGGGCTCTGGTGTTCATTGCGCTGCTTTACATCACCGCTCCGGCTGTTGGTGCCATGGCACGCCTGAACATCACCGAAATGATGTGGCCGAACGGCGGCATTGCCGGCGGTGCTGTTGCAGTTGAGCAGATCGAGAACGACAGCAAATACGACTGGATGGACACCTGGCAAAAGACCGGTCTTCTGAACTGGGAAGACAAGAACGGCGACGGCAAGATCCAGTACTACAACGACAAGAATGCCAGCATGCAGGCTATGGCTGAAGAAAAAGGCTGGGCCGGCAACGAACTGACCAAGTTCAACCGTGACATCCTTGTGCTTGCCAATCCGGAAATTGCGAACCTGCCGAGCTGGGTGATTGGTCTCGTGGCTGCCGGTGGTCTTGCCGCCGCGCTGTCAACGGCTGCCGGTCTCTTGCTGGCGATCTCGTCCGCGGTGTCGCATGACTTGATCAAGGGGGCGTTTAATCCAGCGATCTCGGAAAAAGGTGAGCTCTTGTCTGCGCGGATAGCCATGGCGGTCGCGATTGTTGTGGCAACCTATTTGGGGCTCAATCCTCCAGGGTTTGCGGCGCAAACGGTGGCCTTGGCCTTCGGTCTGGCGGCAGCCTCGATCTTCCCGGCGCTGATGATGGGTATCTTCACCAAGGTGAACAGCCGTGGTGCGGTAGCCGGCATGATCGCAGGTATCTCCGTCACCCTGATCTACATCTTCCTACATAAGGGCTGGCTGTTCATTCCGGGCACCAACTCCTTTACCGATGCGGATCCGCTGCTGGGCACCATCAAGTCCACATCCTTCGGTGCGATCGGCGCCATGGTGAACTTCGCGGTTGCCTACTTCGTCTCGAAATCTTCCGAGCCGATCCCGGCAGAAATCGAGCAGTTGGTTGAAAGCGTGCGGGTTCCGCGCGGTGCCGGCGCAGCTCAGGATCACTAAAGCTGATATTCAGGCCGCCGCTCTGCGGCGGTCTGTCTGCTTCCGATTTTGTCCTGCCCGGTTCACATTGGGCAGGATTTTTTCTTTTTGTGTAAAGGCTTCAGCATGCCCCTGACACCTGATCGGATCGTGCGGTTTTTGAATTCAGTGCATCCCTACGATGCGCTTCCTGCAGATGTGCAAACCGCAATCCTTCAGGAAGTCGATGTCCGGGATGTCAAAAAGGACGGAACGATTTACGAGTTCGGAGCAACATTGCCCGGTCTGTTCATCATTTTTGACGGTGCGGTCGAAGTCCGGGACGAACAAGGTGCGGTTCTCAGTTATCTGGGACCCCGGAATTCCTTCGGAGAACGCGGTCTTTTAAAGGACGGTGTGGCCGTAACCTCTGCCCGTGCCGACGCCGATTCAATTCTGCTGGTGGTTCCTCCGGCAACATTCCAGAACCTGATCTCGGAACATCAGCCGTTTGCCCGGTTTTTTGATCGCAGCCGCAAACCTCAGGCGCGCGACAAGGATTTGGCGACCACGCAAGTGGCAACTTTCATGGCAAATGCGCCGATTACCTGTCAGCCGGATGACAATGTGCAATTCGCGGCCCGCAAAATGCGCGATCACCATGTGTCTTCGCTGTGTGTGACTGATGGCGATGGCCGGTTGACCGGAATTGTTACCATCCGGGATCTGTCCGGCAAGGTTCTTGCCGAAGGCCTGCCGATCGAGACGCCTGTGCAGGAGGTGATGACAGCTGATCCGGTCACTTTGGCACCAAGCGCGATTGGCTCTGATGTCCTGCATTTGATGATGGAGCGGCGCATTGGTCATGTCCCCATCGTCAATGGCGATGTCTTGGCCGGTATTGTCACACAGACAGATTTGACCCGTTTTCAGGCCGTCAGTTCGGCCGAGCTGGTTGGGGAGATCAGCGCTGCTGGAACAGCAGAAGAGATCGCCAAAGTGACCGCGCGCATTCCGGACCTTCTGGTCCAGCTGGTTGCCAATGGCAGCCGCCATGAAGTGGTGACCCGCCTGATCACAGACATTGCCGATATCGCTACACGGCGCCTTTTGACGTTGGCTGAAGAAAAACTGGGACCGCCGCCGGTGCCTTATCTCTGGCTTGCCTGTGGCTCGCAAGGCCGCCAGGAGCAGACAGGGGTGAGTGATCAGGACAATTGCCTGTTTTTGGACGACAGCGTCACAGATGCCGACCGGACTGGCTACTTTGCAGAACTCGCCAAGTTCGTGTCCGACGGTCTCAACACTTGCGGTTATGTCTATTGCCCAGGTGATATGATGGCGACCAATCCGCGCTGGTGCCAGCCGGTCAGAGTCTGGAAAAGTTATTTTGAAGGCTGGATCGAAAAGCCAGACCCCATGGCTCAGATGCTGAGCTCAGTGATGTTTGATCTTCGGCCGATTGGTGGTCACAAGCCACTATTCGCCAACCTTCAGGACGAGACACTGGCAGCTGCGTCCAAGAACTCGATTTTCGTGGCGCATATGATCAGCAATTCGCTGAAGCATACCCCGCCGCTCAATCTCTTGCGCGGGTTGGCAACGATCCGGTCTGGAGAAAACAAGAACACACTCGATTTGAAACACAACGGGGTTGTGCCGGTGGTGGACCTTGCCCGGATCTATGCGCTACGTGGTGAAATTCGGGCGGTGAACACCCGCGCCCGGCTGGTTGAAGCTCGGGAGAATGGCCAATTGAGTCAGTCTGGAGCAGGGGATCTCATTGATGCTTATGACCTAATTGCCGAGACACGTTTGCTGCATCAGGTTGATATGATCAAACAGGGTTTGCCGCCGAACAATTTTCTGCAACCGTCGATCCTATCGGATTTTGAACGCAGTCACTTAAGGGATGCGTTTGTTGTGGTCAAAACCATGCAGTCGGCCGCCGGGCAGGGGCGCGGAATGCTCAGTTAAGAAACACCGGACAATGCGGCTGGGAGGATAGCTGCTTGCCGGGTTGGGAGAGCGAATGTTTGTAGAACTGATTGCAACGATTGTGGCCGGTGCCGCTGCCGCGGGGCTTGTCTTGCTGATCAACCGGGCGCTTGGCGGAAAGATGCCGCGCTGGCTGGCCCCCGTGATGGCTGGTGTTGCCATGCTGGCGGCAACGATTTCCAACGAATACGGCTGGTTTGAACGGACCAAGGAGACATTGCCCGACGGATTGGTTGTCGCTCATACGGTCGAAAACAAGGCGTTTTACCGCCCCTGGACCTACCTCGTGCCGTATGTTGAGCGGTTTGTCGCGATCGACACCTTTTCCATCCAGACGCATACCTCCCAGCCGGGCATGAAACTCGCCGAAGCTTACTTCTTCGGCCGCTGGTCCACGGTCAACAAATTGCCGGTGCTCACCGATTGTGTTGATACCCGGCGGGCCGCTCTGATCGACGGGGTTACTTTTGAAATTGATGGGGTCGTTGAAGGGGCTGAGTGGATTGACGTTCCTGACGATGATCCGCTTGTTTCGACGATTTGCGGAGCTGGATGATGCTGACCACCTTCAGCTTGCGGCTGCGGATCTTTCTCCTGTTTTTGGGACTGACAGCTGTTACCTGGGGTGCCGTCAGCCTTTCTCTTTATGTTGGTTTTCTGCGTACCGAGGTAACGGGCGTTGGATCTGGTTTCCTGTTTGCGGGTATTTTGGCGAACTTCGGGACGCTTGCGGTATTCGCGCTCTTCTGGCTGCTGTTTGACGAAAACGTCGCAAAGCCGATCGAACGCATTGCAGCAGCCATGCGCACAAGAGCGCATGCCGGCGTTGAGGTTTCCGTCGACCATCATGAAGCACGTTATCTTGGGGACTTGGCGCCAGCTGTGTCCGCTGTAACAGGGGAATTGTCCAAGGTCTCGGACGGGGCTGAGGACATTGTCGCCGAAGAAACGGCGCGGCTGAACGCAGAACGCGCCCATCTGGCCTTGCTTTTGACCGAGATTCCGGTCGCAATCGTCCTGGTCAGCCCGACCCATCAAATCATGCTGTATGACGGGCAGGCCGCGGATGTGCTCGGACAGGTGCACGTCCCGCGACTGAGCGCTTCGATCTTTGACTATTTTTCCGAAGATGAATTGCGGAAGGCGTGTGAGCAGCTGACAGACAAGCGGCGGGAAGTTGAGGCGGATGTCCATGGTACTCGCGGGAACCTGACATTTAAGCTGCGCTTGAAGAAGCTCAGTCAGGCGTCCGGCTATATGATCCTGATCGACAATACGAGCGCGCGCATTGCTCCCGATGCCGCTCGGCCGCTGATCTATGATTTTGACCTTGAGGTGCAGGATTCAGAGCGGGCCTTTGAAAACCGGCCCCTGCAGGAAATGTCCTTCACGGTGTTTGATACGGAAACAACGGGACTTATGCCGAACAAGGACGAGATCGTGCAAATCGGTGCCGTCCGCGTCGTTAATGGCCGGATTGTCCCGGGTGAAGAAGTGGATCAGCTGGTCAATCCCGGCCGTCCCATTCCGCTGGCATCCAGCAAAGTGCACGGCATCACCGATGAGATGGTCACCGATGCGCCGGAAGCCCTGGATGCTGTCGAGGACTTTCACGGTTTTGCCCGGGATTCGGTGATTGTTGCCCATAACGCGCCATTCGACATGGCCTTCCTGCACCGCTATGGCAAAGTTCTTGGGCTGGATTGGGATCATCCGATCCTTGATACTGTGTTGCTCTCTGCTGTGGTGTTTGGCGCGAATGAAGAGCACACGCTGGATGCGGTGTGTTTGAGGCTTGGCATTAAAATCCGTCCCGAAGTCCGGCATACGGCGCTGGGAGATGCGGAAGCGACCGCCGAAGCCTTATGCAAGCTTTTGCCGATCCTTGCATCCCGCGGCTACAAAACCTTCGGTGAGGTCATTCAGGAGACCCGCAAGCACGGGCGGCTGCTGAAAGACATGAACTGATTTCAGAAAAATTTATCTTTTGAAGAGCATTTGGTTTGATCGATCGCCTTCGATCGGAGGGTATGCTGCAGTGCGGCGTGGTTTCGTTTGCAGTGCGAATTAACGCGATTTGATTTCATATCATGTTTCTTTTGGCTCTATTCGAAAGCATTTTTCGCTGGTTTTTTGTCAGATTTGTGTCACACTCTCCGTGTGGAGAGGAGAATTTTCGATAGGGAATTGGGATTTTTTCGCTTTAAGGTGTTTGTAATATTGTAAAAAAATCAAAGCCTTGTCAGTTTTTAGACGCGGCTAAATCATCTACTAAAAATTTAGTTTGACAATGTGATCTCCCTGTGTCCAAGTATTGGCAGCCGGATTAATGACGGCCTAGATACTCTCATGGGAGGAAATTTAAGATGCGCAAGTATCTTCTCTGCGCAGTCGCAGCTGGTGCTGTGATTGCTGGAGCCGGATCTGCTTTTGCCGATGAGGCGGCAGCACAAAAGTGGATCGATCAAGAATTCCAGCCTTCAGTTCTGTCCAAAGATGAGCAGCTTGCTGAAATGCAGTGGTTCATCGGCGCGGCTGAGCCGTTCAAGGGCATGGAAATTAACGTTCTGTCCGAAGGTATTCCGACTCACTCGTATGAGTCCGAAGTCCTGACCAAAGCCTTTGAGGAAATCACCGGTATCAAGGTGAACCACCAGATCCTCGGTGAAGGCGAGGTTGTTCAGGCCGTTCAGACCCAAATGCAGACCGGCCGGAACCTCTACGACGCATACGTCAACGACTCCGACCTGATCGGGACACACTCCCGTCTGCAGCTTGCTTACAACCTGACTGACTGGATGGCCGGAAACGGCAAAGACGTCACCAATCCAGGTCTGGACCTGGCTGACTTCATGGGCACCCAGTTCACGACTGGCCCGGATGGCGACCTCTACCAGCTTCCTGATCAGCAGTTCGCGAACCTTTACTGGTTCCGTAAAGACTGGTTCGACCGTGAAGACCTGAAAAAGGCCTTTAAGGACAAGTACGGCTACGATCTTGGCGTTCCGGTCAACTGGTCCGCTTACGAAGATATCGCTGAGTTCTTCTCCAAAGAGGTGAAGGAAATCGACGGTGTCGCGATCTACGGTCACATGGACTACGGTAAACGTGCTCCGGACCTTGGTTGGCGTATGACCGATGCATGGCTCTCCATGGCCGGTGCTGGCGACAAGGGCGAGCCGAACGGTATCCCGGTTGACGAGTGGGGCATCCGCATGGAAGCCGGTACTTGTAACCCGGTTGGTGCATCTGTCACCCGCGGTGGCGCTGCAAACGGCCCGGCGGCTGTTTACGCGATCCGTAAGTGGGATGAGTGGCTGCGCAACTACGCGCCTCCAGGCGCTGCAAGCTTCGACTTCTACCAGTCTCTGCCGGCTCTGAGCCAGGGCAATGTTGCTCAGCAGATCTTCTGGTACACCGCGTTCACCGCGGACATGGTGAAGCCGAAGTCTGAAGGCAACAACACCGTGGACGACGAGGGTACCCCGCTGTGGCGTATGGCTCCGAGCCCGCATGGTCCTTACTGGGAAGAAGGTCAGAAGGTTGGTTACCAGGACGTGGGTTCCTGGACGATCCTGAAGTCCACTCCAGAAGACCGCGCGAAAGCTGCTTGGCTCTATGCTCAGTTCGTGGTTTCCAAGACTGTTGACGTGAAGAAAAGCCATGTTGGCCTGACCTTCATCCGTGACAGCTCTGTGAACCATGAGTCCTTTACCGAACGCGCTGGCCGCCTTGGTGGTCTGGTTGAGTTCTACCGCTCCCCGGACCGTGTTGCCTGGTCTCCGACTGGCGTCAACGTTCCGGATTACCCGAAGCTGGCCCAGATCTGGTGGCAGCAGATTGGTGACGTGAACTCCGGTGCATTCACCCCGCAAGAGGCGATGGACCGCCTTGCGCAGGAAATGGATATCGTTATGTCCCGCATGCAGCAGGCTGACGAGCGCGCCAATGTTTACGGTGGTTGCGGACCGCGTCTGAACGAAGAAAAAGACGCTGAGTATTGGCTGTCCCAGCCGGGTGCTCCGAAGGCAAAACTCGCCAACGAGAAGCCTCAGGGCGAGACCGTCAACTACGACGAACTGGTTGCTCGCTGGCAGAAGTGATCACCTGATCCGTCTTAAATAGAACTCCGGACCGGGGCTTGTCCCCGGTCCTTCACCGATCCGAATGTGTTAGGCGGCTGCGGCATGTGTTCCGCGCCAAAGCCTGAACGGACGCGGGCAGATATTCAATGTCTCTACAACTTAAAAACGTCAGCAAGCGCGTGGGTTCCATCACTCATGTGAAGGAAACCAGCTTGTCTCTCGAACCAGGGCATTTCAATGTTCTGCTCGGGGAAACCGGATCCGGCAAGACATCGCTCATCAAACTGATGGCCGGTCTCGACAGCCTCGCTTCCGGACAGATTATCCTCAACGGCAAGGACGTGTCGGGTTTGAGCGCTCAAAAACGCAA